>NZ_JBNHGB010000002.1:0-618527 GCF_059090825.1 Arthrobacter sp. Y3224055
GACAAAGCTCGAGGGCCTAAGCCCGGTGCAGTACCGTGCTCAGGCCCTCGCGGCCTAGTCTCTTATTTAGCCAGTCCAACTTTCGGGGCCCAGTTCACGTTCGGGGCCGTTCCTATTTGGCGTGCGATAGGTAACGAGCCCCGGGTTGGGCTACTATCACTCGAACCCGCTTGGCGGTAGCGGAGACCAGAAACACGCGGCTCTCGTTGCAGGAGCATGCGGCGAAGCCAGTCGGAGCCAGCGCCAAGGGTCGGTGAAGGCCGCAGCCGCTCCAGTTGTGCGGAGAGACGGCGCAGCATGGGGCCTGCTCTACGGGTGTATGCCAAGCACTTCCTGGCCTGTTGAGGCTGCTAGCACGTTAGCGCTCAGCGCCTGCAATCTGCCCCGGCGGGGCCTTTCACTGGGCGCAAGTTCACCATGGCAGCGGTCACCCGCGGCGGGACTAGCGTGCGGCGATTGTCCCGCGTATCGTGCGGACCGTGCGGCGGCGCACCCGCACCGCGGCAGAGATGAGCGTTGAGTGCCGGACTAGAAGCTTGCGTGCCTGCCGGGATGAAGGATTGATTTTCAGGGCCCGTAGCGCGTATTGCCGTCCCAGGTTCCGGTGCTTCCACGGCAGGTGCCGTGCAGACTCACTGAGGGCAATCCAAGGTCGGGCCGACTTCCACTCCGTCAGTCCAAGTATCTGAATGAGCTGGGCAAACAAGGGTTTCGGCAAGTTCCTTCTAGCGGAGCGCAGCAGTTGACTCAATTCATGCGAGTCGGGTTTCGTGGAAATGAACCGTGCGGTCGAGGCCAACAGGTCAGGGAGTCCACGGGCAGCGAGAATATTGCCCGCCGGTTTTTTTGGGGTAGGAGCAGTTCCCGCATCAACCTCCACTGCAAAGGCGAGAGCCATGCGCCGGATGAACGCAGCAGCGTCGAACTGGGCGAGTCGATTCTCCAACGTCTCGTAATCGAGGTCTGCTTTTAAGACCCTGCCGATTGCTGTAAGAGCGGACTCGACGTTGTACTCGCTGAACTCCTCGTATCCATCGACACCACGAAGGATTTCGGCTGTTCCAACGCGCGAGGACGTCACGATCCGTGTCCCGGCCCGGACCGCTTCCAGCGCTGCCAACGGCATGGGGTCGTCGGCGCTCGAGAGAAAGAAAACATCGGCCTGGGCGAGCTTAGCTTCCAATTGAGGGCGAGAAAGTTCCCCCAACCACTCGACGCGCTCCGAGCGTTGGGTGCCTTCGTTTAATCTTGGTGTGAGCCGGCCCGCCCACTGAAAACTGTAGGGCAGTCCAAGCTCATGAGCTGCGTCGGCCACTTCTGAGAACAAGGCGACGCCTTTTCGTTCTTGGACTGTGCCGGCCATCATGACCGTGACGGTGTCCTCTCGATTCCAGTTAGCTCGCCGAGGGATCGAGCCGGTGAGGCCGGGAGTAGTATTTAACACCACTCGTGTCCTGGTCGCGCCCATGGCGCGGTACATAGCGGCCTGTCCTTCGGACACGCACAGCATTTCGAGATGGGGCAAGATTTCAAGCAGTTGCTGGTGCCGTTCCGGAACACGGGAGCTCTCGTAATCGAGGACCCACTGGGTTTCGTGGACGTACACAAGGATGCGTGTGCCGTTAGCCACCAAGTCGCCGACAATTTCCGAAAAAATCCTGCTTCGCCAGAACGGGGCGAGGCTGTTGACGAGCAGTACAGGGTGCTTCAGGAGTTCCGTTGCGAGTTCGCGGGACGAGAGATAGGCGCGCAGGTCGATCAAGCAGATCGAGCTCGCTTGTTCCGGGGCAAGCGTCTTGAACCCGGTTAGCAGCGGTATGGCTATCCCTGTGCGGTAGGAAAAGTCGTCCGCCACCACTGCGAGAGGCCCGCGGGGGAAAGGGAGTTCTCGGAGCAGCACTTCAGCCGCTGAACCGGTAGCCGGGGAGCTGATAATCTGTGCCGCTTTTCTTGGAGCCTTCGGCGACGCCCGCAGAATCTCCCTAACGATCACGCTTGCGGGGTCATCAGTCGTGGCGATGACTTCTTCAATCGGAGTTCCGCCAGAATTTGCCGGAAACACGCCGGTTGTGGTGTAGCGTTTGATGATTCGCGTGAGCTCACTGAGTCCTGCAACGTTGCGGATTAGAGGATGCTTAATGCGAGGGACGACCGGCTCAAGATCCGGGGAACTGACGAAGATTACCGGCGTTCGCTGCCGTACTGCGTCCGTGTAAATGGTCGAGTAGAACGTAACGATCGCTGCGGCCGCCGATTGGTCCTCGTCGGACTCCCAGCCCCGGGCCGTGGAGGCCAGACGATCACCGAACGTCTCGCCCAGCCACTGCAAATGCCTTGGCGAGCTGGAAGGGTGCGGCTTGACGGTCAGCTCGCCTACGGCCTCGAGCGTCTTGGCCACTTGCCGCAGGAGGAAGCGGTGACGCTGTTGAGTACATTTTCCTTGGTCAGACAACGCTTGGTCGGCTAGTACAAAACGAGGTACCTGGCTGAACGACTGTCGGAAGGGCTCCAGAAGTTCTGCCCCGGACTGGAAGCGACTGTCATCTGAGACGCCTAGTGCGCCGGCCACAACTAAGCGCGTATCCAAGCTTTCATCGCGGCCGCGTATGAAGTCTTCAGTTGTTTTTCCCCATACGCAGATGGCCGATGGGGAGGTGGAACCGTACGACCAGTTTTGGTCTCGCTTGTGTACAAACGCGCGCCTGAAATGGAAATGCAGATGGCCATCTTGGACCAAAACCGTGCCGGCTATGTCACGAACGGCTTCCATCACTCGCGACCCTCGTACAGAGCGGTCGTTGAACAACACAACTACATCAACGTCGTGGGCTCTGGTCCACTTCCGGAGTAGTTGGGGCAGATCGTCACGCCAGGCCGACGTGGCTTCGTGTCCCTCGAACAAGTTGTAAAGGGGGTGTACCGCTGCAACGTCCGCAAGACCTGCCCTGACCCAGTCGACAGTGACGTCGGTTGGATCTGCGACGAGGACCTTTGTCCGGGTACCAGCGGGCAGTTTCGACCAGATCCTGGCAGCCAAATGAACACCGTTTCGATTTTCAAGAAAAAAGGCGACGGTCCGATTCTTGGGAACGGATTCATTCATTAAGGCTGATCCTTTGGTCTGACTGAGGCGGTCTAACAATTTGCTTCCGTTTAAGAATGTTAGTGGACAGCAAATCCGCAGTGATAGTAGCACTGAGAGATAAACGCACCTTGCTGCAAGGTTCCGGCAGCGGACAAGTAACTCCAGAATGGCGCCACGTATCAGCGAAGCACGTGGGGTCAGTTCTGGGTATGGCCGAGTAGGGGTTAGGAGAATCACCGCATAGGACCCGAACGCCTGGGAGATGGGGTGTGCAAGCGTTCTCACCTTATTCGATTAATGTTAATGAAGAGTTCATTTTTTGAAGCATCGCCGCATCCTCCAAATATGGGCGGGAGTCTGACAATGGTATAGATGGTTGGGAAGAGGATCAGACATGGCGATGAAGGTATTCGACATAGGGCTTCCGGCATGAACGTATGTGTGCAGGTGTGATGCGCTTAATCCAGCGCAATACTCCGCGGCCCGCGCCAAGATATGAAACACGAGGTATTCGGAATGGAACTCGGGCGGCATCCGTTACCGTCGCAGCTGGCAGCTGAAGGGCTGCGGGGAATTCATCCCCAGGACTTGGCCGGAACACTAACGGTAGAAATTCCCGTGTCGCTCAACCGGTCTCGCATCGGTGGCAGCGTGACAATCGGCATGTTGACCTACGTCGGGCCGGGCAGCGAACTAAACAATGTTTCCCTGGGCCGCTTCTGCGCCCTGGCACCCAACGTGTTGATAGGGGCAGCCGAACATCCGACTGGGTGGCTGTCCGTCCATCCTTTTCAGTACAAAGGCACCCGCCAGTTCACAGGTCAGTCAGCATATGAGGAGATCGCGGCCGCGCTGTCATTCGACGATGGTAAAGGCCAAAGCCACATTGGCAATGACGTATGGATAGGTGAGGGAGCGGTGGTCCGCCGAGGCACGCGCATCGGTGATGGGGCGATCGTTGCAGCACGGGCGGTTGTCACCCACGACGTCGATCCCTACGCCATTGTGGCCGGTGTGCCGGCGCGTCAGGTTCGAAAGCGGTTTCCGGACGATCTCGTGGAGCGGCTATTGGCCCTGCGTTGGTGGGAATACGACCTTAAACCGGTCTCGAGCACGATGGACTTCAGCAACCCGAGAGCATGCATCCAACAGTTGGAAGAGATGATTGCAGCTGATCGGCTGAGGAAGAAAGCCGTATCTTCTTTCATTCTCCGCCGTGCCGGGAACGAATTCGTCCTCAATCCGGCCGCCTGAGCAGCGCCCAAGCGCGAGTCAGCAACCGGCGCCTTGCCCGTTTGCCTCACGGAATCCGGATCATGCCTTCCTGGGCGACGGTGGCGACGAGTTCGCCGTCCCGGTTGAAAATCTTGCCGACCGCGAGGCCGCGCGCGCCGGAGGCACTGGGGGAGGACTGGACGTAGAGCAGCCAGTCGTCCACCCGGACCGGCCGGTGCCACCACATGGCGTGGTCCAGGCTGGCGACGCTCATGCCCGGCGTGACCCAGCTGACGCCGTGCTGGCGCAGGATGGGTTCCAGCAGGGTGTAGTCGCTGCCGAAGGCCAGCGCGGCCCGGTGCAGGCCCTGGTCGTCGGGCAGCGGCCCTTTGGTCTTCATCCAGACGGCGTTGACCGCCTGCCGTTCGCCCTTGGCCTGGACATAGAGGGCGTCCTGGACATGGCGGACGTCGAACGGGCGGTGGTAGGCCATGTGCCGGGCCACCGGGTGGTCCACCTTGCCGAGCAGATCCGCGGTGCTCGGCAAGGTTTCCGGGTCCGGGATTCCGTCGGGGAAGTCTTCCTGGTGTTCGAGCCCCTCGGCCGGGGTCTGGAACGAGGCGATCATGGACAGGATCGGCACGCCGTTCTGATAGGCATGGGTGCGGCGGGCGGAGAACGAACGGCCGTCGCGTAGCCGTTCGACGCCGAAGGTAATCGGCAGGTCGGCGTCGCCGGCGCGCAGGAAGTACCCGTGCATGGAATGGATGGGCCGGTCCGGTTCCACCGTCCGCACGGCCGCGATGACGGACTGTGCCAGCACCTGGCCGCCAAAGACCCGGCCGCGCGGCTGCTTTTCGGAAACGCCGACGAAGATCTCCTCGTCCGTATTCGCGCCGTCGGCATCGGAGAGGTCCAACAGCTCCAGCAACACCGCCGTCGGATCGACGTGTTCCTCGATGGCGGTCATGTAGTCTCCTTGCCGATTACCCGCGGGTACGAACACCTCCGACAGTAGTTGGCACCGCTCAACCGCTCAACTCCGGGGCGCCCCCGCATGCCGGAGCACGCCGGTGAGCCGGCAGCGGGTTAGTTGCGGCTCCCGCGCTTTGAGAGGATGGCATCATGCCTACCGTTCCGCACCATGCCCCGAGGTTCCCGATCCAGCTGAGGTTCAGCGACATTGATTCCTACGGCCACGTGAACAATGTGACGTTCCTGGGCTATCTGGAAACGGCCCGGGTGCTGCTGCACCGGCTGCGGCCGGAGCTGCCTGCCGCCGCAGGCCACAATGCGGGTGCGACGCTGCGTGAACTGGGCGGCGCCGGAAACCAGACGCTCGTGGGACGGCAGGAAATCGAGTACCGGGTACCGCTGGACTACCGGGCCGAACCGGTCCACGTCGGCGTCTGGGTGACGAGGATCGGTTCTTCGAGCTTCGACCTGGGCTACGCCGTCGTTGATGCCGACGCCGGGGAGTCGGGCACCGTGCATGCGCTGGGCGCCTCGACCATGGTGCTGGTTGCTGCCGCGACGGGAAGGCCGGTGCCGCTGCCGGACGCGTACCGCGCCGCCTTACAGCTGTGGGCCGGACCGCCGGTTCCGTTCCGCAACAGTGCCGGCGCAGCCGGCACGAACGAAGAGGCCGCAGAATGACGTCCCCCGGAACACCCGTCCTGCAGCTGGCCGATGTCCAGGTCGCGGCCGACCTGAAGACCTTCGTCAGCCGGTCCCGTGCCGCCGGTGACGGCGCCATCCACCTGCAGGCCTTCGGCAGCGTGCTGGCCGCCTACGTGTGCATGATGCGGCCGCGGATTCTGGGCGAGGCGACGCCGACGATCCTGGGGCTGCGGGTCATGCCGCTGGCGGCGCCGGCCGCCGTCGAGGAGACCGTCACGCTGGCCTCGGTCGGAGATCGGCTGGCCAGGATGGGGAATGAGGAAACCGGCCTGGCCCTTCCGCCCACGACCGTGACGGAATCCTGGACGGGTGTGCTGCCGCCGCGGTCCGGGTGGGAACACATCGGCAGCCTGCAGGCCGAGGTGTTGGAGGAGGCTGCCCGGGACGGCATCCGGGAGATTTCCGAGGCGTTGCCGGACAGCCCCGGACAGCTCATCGTCAACAACGCGCGGAGCACCGTCTGGAGCCGGCCGCTGCCCGCGGCCGGCGGACTGCCGGAATCGGTGGAACTCCCGGCCGGGGCGGCGTTTGCCGCCCTAACGCTGGGCTTCCTCGACGGGAACCCGGCGGAGGTGTACCGGAACGGCCGCTGGCTGCGGCTCAGCACCGGGCGCGGCCACGTGCTGGTGCGCAGCGGCGCCTCGCTGTAGCGGGAGCCGGCCGCGTCGCAGGAGCAGGTCAGGCGCTGTTGACCATGGAGTGGGCGGCGCGCTCGAAGTAGTCCCAGAGCGTCTGCTCGTGCAGCGGCGGCAGTTCCAGGGCATCCACGGCGCGGCGCATGTGCTTGAGCCAACGGTCGCGGGCGTCGAAGTCCACCTTGAACGGCTGGTGCCGCATCCGCAGCCGCGGGTGGCCACGCTGTTCGCTGTAGGTTCCGGGGCCGCCCCAGTACTGTTCCAGGAACATCCGCATCCGGACCTTGGCCGGCCCGAGGTCCTCTTCGGGGTACATCTGGCGCAGCACGTCGTCCTCTGCGATCCCGTCGTAGAAGACATCCACGAGTTTCACGAACGTCTCGTGCCCGCCGACGGCGTCGTAGAAGTTGTCCGTGTACGAGGGCTGCTTGAACGCGTTCGCGGCGGCCGGAGCCGGGGTCAGGGTGGCCAGCGGCTGGCCGAAACGGGACGGAAGGGCCGCGGCGTCGGCCGGCTGCGCCGCACCGGGGCGCGCGGCGGGATGTCCGGGGGTTTGGGGTGTTTCGCTCATTGATGGTCTCTGTTCGCTGATGCTGTCTTGCACCATTGTCTCAGCCCGCGACGACCCGGGGTTCGTGGTGGACGGGGAAGTTCACGCTGCGCGCAATGAAGCAGACCTTGTTGGCATCCGCATGGAGCCGCTGGGCGAGTTCGGCCTGGCCCGGATCGCCGATCACCACCCTGGGCCGCAGCGTCACGGACGTGAATTCGCCGCTGCCGTCACGGTTTAGGCGCAAGGTGCCCTCGGCGTCGTCGTCGTAGGCCGTCACCACCAGCCCGTTCTTCACCGCGACGTGCAGGTAGGAGAGCATGTGGCACTGGGACAGGGCCGTGAGCAGCAGCTGTTCCGGGTTCCAGCGGTCCTTGTCGCCGTGGAAGGTGGGGTCGGCGGTGCCCGCCAGCTCCGGCAGCCCTGCCGCGCGCACGACGTGGTCCCGCCCGTAGCCGCGGTAGCTGGCGGTGCCTTCGCCGCGGTTGCCGGTCCAGTGGAGGGAAACTGCGTAACGGTGCTCGGAAAGGTTCATGCCGCCATTAAACCCCGTGCTCCCGCAGACCGGCGGTACCGGCCGGTTGCACCTACCCGCAGATCGCCTCTGCCGGGCCCAGCCGTCTCAGCGGCAGGCGGTGATTTCGTAGAGCGCCGCGGTGCCGTGGGACGCGATCAGGCGGAAGCCGCGGGAGAAGTCGATGTCCTGGAATCCCGGCCATTGGTGTTTTTCGCTGTGTTGGTAGCCGCGGATCGGCTGGTCGTCGTACAGGTGGGTGGCACCGGTGCTGTGCAGCGCGCCGCAGACCTGCGGATCGGACCCGATGTCGCGGAAATGGTGCCGCAGGTAGTCCTTGTCCGCGCTGCCGGCGCTGCTGACGTTCTGGAAATAGACGGTCCGGTGGCCCGTGAGGGAGTAGATGTAGGGCAGGCCGTTGAAGGGATCGCCGATGACGATCGCGTCGTCGGGCAGCAGCGGTTCCAGGGAGTTGATGAACTCCTGCTCGTCGCCCATCAGCGCGCGCCCGTCGCGGTGCTCGGTGATGCCGTAGCGGATGGAGGCCGCCTCCACCCGGACGTCGTGCCGGAAGCCGCCGGAGGTCACGAAGACGGCGGCCAGCACGGCAAACGCCAGCGCCGCGGCCACCGCTTGACGCGTAGCGGCCGGATTGCCTTTCCGGATTAGCCCGGCCGGCAGCGTGCACAGCCGCTCCAGGGCCAGGGCAGCGAAGACGATGCCGAAAGTGTGGACCAGCGGGGCGATCCGCGGCGGGTCGGTGTACCAGAAGCCGCTGAGCCAGCGGAAGGGGCGCTCTTCCGGGCCGGCCGCGAGGATGAAGAGCACGACGGCGGCCGCCATGCCCGCAACGGCCGGCCGGGCGCGGGGGATGAAGCAGGCCCACACGGTTCCGGCCGCCATGAGGAGCCCGACGACGACGGCGTAGCTCTCCGGGGTGGCGTCGTCGCTGTCCGGTTGGCGCGGCAGGTCGAAAAACAGCCACGCGAGGGCGTCGGCCCAGCCCGCAGTCGACCCGCGTGGATAGGACAGGACGGCGGCCACGAGGGTGGAGGTGGCGAGGACGAACGCGGCGGCAGCCGCCGCGGCCGCCAGCAGGCCCGCCGCCGCGTAGAAAAGCGCGCGGCGGCTCCGCCAGAGCCGGGCCAGGCGGAGCACGACGAAGCGGCCCAGGTAGAACCCGCCGAGCACCAGCAGGCTGCCGACGGCGGAGGGGTGGATCCATGTCGCGCCCAACGCGACCACCGCGAGTGCGGTGAGATCCGCCGTCGTCCTTCGCCGTGCGCTGCGGGACGGGGAACCTTCGTGGGCCACGGCCCCGGTGCCGGGCCCAACCCGGGCCGGGGCGCTGTCCGCGGCCTCCGCCCCGGCGGGCAGCCGGTACTGCAGTTCGATGCCGAGCGCGAGGATGGCCGGCAGCAGCGCGGCCGCGAAGCCGTTGGGCCACTGGCCGGCACGGAACATCTGGACAACCGGGAAGGCCAGCATGGAGGAAGCTATCACCGGCGCGATGACCCATACGAGCGGCCGGGCTGGGAACAGCGCGCGGGCCAGCAGGGCCAGGGCGGCCGGCCACATCAGGGCGCCGATGACCAGGCAGGCCAGGTTCCCCGCCGTCACCACGTCGCCCGGGACCAGCGACACCATCGCGTGCCAGCCGGCGGGATAGAACGACGGCGGCGCCCCGCCGAAGATCGGCCAGATGCTCCATGGGCTGGCCTGGCCGTTGTCCTTGATCCATTGCAGGACGTTCACGTGGTAGGTCGGGTCCCAGCCCTGAGAGACGCGGTGGATCGAGCCCATCGCCTCGAGCATGACCCGGCCCAGAATCAGGGCCGTGATGGCCAGCGACGCCGCCAGCAGCCAGGCGGTCGCGCGCGGGACGGCGAGCCGCGCCGCGGGTGGGGGAGCGATGGCCTGCCCGAGGAGCCAGCACCCGCCGATGCCGAGCGCCGCCAGCAGGATGGCCGAGAGCAGGTTCCAGCGCACGCCGGCCGCCAGGCAAACCATGGTTCCGACGGCCGCCAGCGCCGTCCCGGCGGCCGGGGCCAACACGAGGGAGCGGACGGCGGGCTGGCGCAGCGCCCGGAGGGCTAGGAAGCCGGGAAGGTAGAAGACAGCGAGCATGACAGCCAGCTGTCCGGCAACTGCCATGAGGACTCCCTTGCGCCACCAACCGTTGTGGAATTGTAGATCCGGGGGCG
The DNA here is from genome assembly GCF_059090825.1 of Arthrobacter sp. Y3224055. NCBI lineage: Bacteria > Bacillati > Actinomycetota > Actinomycetes > Micrococcales > Micrococcaceae > Arthrobacter > Arthrobacter sp. Y3224055. Next base: position 9,884 of record NZ_JBNHGB010000002.1, read on the forward strand.
GGCCGTGCAGTACTCCCGCCGCGTGTTCATGGAACCGTAGGGGCGGCAGATGTCGCGGTGGTGAACGGCGGGGGAACGCCTGAACGGCGCTGCCCGCCGGAACGAGTGTGTTCCGGCGGGCAGCTATGCGTTGAGGGCGCGGGTTACCGGTCGGCGGCCTGGGCCTTCAGGGCGCGGACGACGCCGTCCTTGTTTTCCAGCACCAGCCGGCGCAGGGCGGGGGAGCGGTCCGCCAGGGACTCCAACCAGGCGTCCGTGGCGTCCACGGTGGCCTGCGTGGACAGCTGCGACGGATACAGGCCGACGACGATCTGCTGCGAGAGTTCGTGCGTGCGGGTGTTCCAGATGTCTTCGATGGCGTCGAAGTACTTCGCGGCGTAGGGCTCTAGCAGCGTAATGTCATGCACGCGGGTGAAGCCGGCGATGACCGACTGCTGGGTGGCGTTGGGCAGTTCGCCCTTGACGACGACGGACTCCCAGGCCGCCGCCTTCGCCTCGGCGGTGGGGATGGCGGCCTGCGCCAGGGCGGCGGCGCGCTGCCCGGTGGCGGTCTGGTCCCGCTCGAGTTCGGCATCGATCTCGGCCTGGCCGAACCGGCCGCCGGCCACCAGCGAGGTGAGCAGTTCCCAGCGCAGGTCGGCGTCCACGGTCAGCCCCTCCAGCGTGCGCTCGCCGGAGAGCAGCGCGGCCACGGCGTCCAGCTGCCCGCCGGTCTGGGCATGCACGGCGAAGGCCTTGGCGAACTGCAGCTGCGAGTCGGAACCCGCGGCCGCCTCTCCGGCCAGTTCCCAGAGCCGGTCGGCGGCGGCGATGGTCAGCCGCTGGCGGTCGTCCGGGTTCACGTAGAAGGTCAGCGTGGTGGCCAGTTGCCGCAGCAGCACCAGGACGACGGAAGAGTCCGTCTCGTAGGCGATGTTGTTCAGCACCAGCTCCACGTATTCGCGGGCCGGGGTCTCGCCGTCGCGGGTGGCGTCCCAGGCCGAGCCGAGCACCAGGGTGCGCGGCAGCGACGCGGTGAAGTCCTTCACGTGGCGTTTGGAGGTGGCCAGGGACACGTCGTCCAGCCGGATCTTGGCGTAGGCCAGGTCGTCGTCGTTGAGCAGCACCAGCGCCGGACGGGCCAGGCCGGCCAGCTGCGGCACCTCGGTGCGCTCGCCGTCAACATCGAGTTCCTCGCAGTGGGTGCGCACCAGCTTGCCGGCGTCGTCCAGGTTGTAGAAGCCGACGGCGAGCCGGTGCGGGCGGATGGTCGGGTAGCCGTCCGGCGCGGTCTGGAGGATGGCGAACGCGGTGATGGCGCCGTCGTCGTCGGTGGAGATCTCCGCGCGCAGGGTGTTCACGCCGGCGGTCTCCAGCCACTTGGCGGACCAGTCCTTCAGGTCCCGGCCGCTGGAGGTTTCCAGTTCGCCCAGCAGGTCGGCCAGCTCGGTGTTGCCCCAGGCGTGCTTGCCGAAGTACTCGCGGACGCCGGCCATGAACTCCTCCTGGCCCACCCAGGCCACCAGCTGGCGGAGCACGGAGGCGCCCTTGGCGTAGGTGATGCCGTCGAAGTTGACCTGCACGTCCTCCAGGTCCTTGATCTCCGCGGTGATCGGGTGGGTGGAGGGCAGCTGGTCCTGCCGGTAGGCCCAGGACTTCTCCATTGACGCGAAGGTGGTCCAGGCGTTCTTGTACGCGGTGGCCTCGGCGGCGGCCAACGTGGACATGAATTCGGCGAAGGACTCGTTCAGCCACAGGTCGTTCCACCAGCGCATGGTCACCAGGTCGCCGAACCACATGTGCGCCAGTTCGTGCAGCACGGTGATGGCCCGGCGCTCCACCATGGCGTCGGTGGGGCGGGAGCGGAACACGTAGTTTTCAAGGAAGGTGACCGCGCCGGCGTTCTCCATGGCGCCGGCGTTGAACTCCGGCACAAACAGCTGGTCGTACTTCTCGAAGGGGTACGGGGTGCCGAACTGCTGCTCGTAGAACTCGAAGCCCTGCCGGGTGAGGGTGAAGATGTTTTCCGCGTCCATGTACTGCATCAGCGACTTGCGGGCGAACACGCCCAGCGGGATGGTGCGGCCGTCGGAACTGGTCAGCTCGCTGCGCACGGACTGGTACGGGCCGGCGATCAGCGCGGTGATGTAGGAGGAGATCCGCGGGGTGGGCTCGAACGCCCAGGTGGCGGACGCACCGCCGTCGTCGGTGGATCCGACGTGCCGGGGCGCCGGGGTGGGGGAGTTGGAGATGACATCCCAGTGCGACGGCGCGGTGACGGTGAAGCGGAAGGCCGCCTTCAGGTCCGGCTGCTCGAAGACGGCGAACATGCGCCGCGAATCCGGCACCTCGAACTGGCTGTAGAGGTAGACCTCGTTGTCCACCGGGTCCACGAAGCGGTGCAGGCCCTCGCCGGTGTTCATGTAGAGCGCGTCGGCGTCGATCTCCAGCACGTTGTGCTCGGCCAGGTCCGGCAGCTGGATGCGCACGCCGTCGGAGACCTCGGCCGGATCCAGCGACTTGCCGTTGAGCGTGACCGAGCGGACGGTGTCCGTGACCGCGTCGATGAACGTGGAGCCGCCCGGAGTGGCGGTGAAGGTGACCACGGTGCGCGAGCCGAACACCTTGTCGCCGCGGGTGAGGTCCAGGGTGACGTCGTACGACTCCACGCGGAGCAGTTCGGCGCGGGCGCGCGCTTCGTCACGGGTGAGATTCAAACCTGGCAAGTTCGCCTCCAGAAGTACTTAGTGCCCCGGCTGCGCGGGACCGGACGGGTGTGCGTGGCGGGGCGCGATATGAAACAACCCTTGCACAATGTGGCCATTGTCTCACCGCAGCGGGGTAGCGCGCAGCAGTTGCGGCGAGAAAGGCGAATAGTTGCGGCCGGAGACGCCGGCGCGGCCGACCCGGCCGGCGTCGGAGTCCCGGCGGTCGCGGCGCCGGCGCCGAGCCGGGTGCCCACAGCGGCTAGCCACCCGCGAGGACCTTGGTCCACGCCGAGACATAACCGGATTCGTCGAAGCGTTGCAGGGTTTCGCGGCTGGATCGGGCGAACCGCGAGCGCAGTTCCGGGTCGCGCATCAGCGCCAGGATGCCGTCGGCCAGCGCCTGCCGGTCGCCGAAGGGCACCAGGAAGCCGTTCTCGCCGTGCCGGATGACGTCGCGGGGGCCGTAGTTGGCGTCGTAGGCGGCGACCGGCACGCCGTAGGACATGCTCTCCAGCAGGATCAGGGGGAAGCCCTCCGACGCCGACGTCAGCACCGTGGCGCAGGCGGTGGCGTAGATGTCCGACGGGCTGTTCGTGAACGACGGGAAGCTGACCGCGGCGCCGACGCCCAGTTCGTCGATGAGCGCCCGGACAGCTCCTTCCTCCTCGTCGCCGTAGCCGAAGCCGAAGACCTCCAGCCGGGCCTGCGGGTTGCCCTCGCGCACCATTGCGAAGACCCGGAGCGCCTCGTCCACCCGTTTCTTCGGGTGCAGCCGGGCCACCATCACCAGCCGGTCCGGGTCGGTGGCGTGGCCGGCGGCCGGCTGCTCCGGCGGCGCCAGCTGGCCGATGGTGTGGAGCCGGTCGGCGTGGCCGAACTCAGCGGCGATGTCTTCGTGCTGCGCATCGGTGTGCAGCACCACCCCGTCCCAGGCGTCCAGGTTGTCCAACAGCCGGCGCCAGTTGCGGCTGACACCGGATCCAACCACGTACGGCGGCTCCAGGTGGTTGCTGTGCACGGCGGCGATGCGCCGCAGGTTCGGATGCCTGACGCTGCCGACTACATCGTCCAGGTTCCGGCCGGGCAGGTTATTCAGGTTCTCCCGGAATTCCGAGGTCAGCACCGGCGCGTCTTCGCCGGCCAGTAGGTGTTCGAAGGCGTGCCGGTAGAGCTCGCCCGGGTCCGCAAAGGTGAGGGCATCGCCGTCGTCGCGGGCCACGCCGTCGAACAGGTAGCTGCGCCCCCACTTGGGCGAGCCGGGATGGTGCGTGATGGTCAGGAAGCAGCGGCCGTCGCGGCCGATCAGGCGCTGGGCGGTGGGCGTCTTGGACGCCTCCTGGAAATGCTGGACCAGCACCAGGCGGCCCTGTTCGTCCATCTCCTCCCGGCGAAGCCGCGCGCGGTTGGGGGCCAGTTGTTCGACGGCGGCCACTGTGCCTTCGGGGTGGAACCGCACGTAGCAGTCCTGAACCCCGTCGCGGAAGTACCCGAAGGCCAGGCCGGAGTCGCCCACCGGCACGATGTCGTAGTCGTCCTCGGGCGGAGGCCGGACCGGTTGGCGGGTATCCGTCTCGGGGCTCGGATCCAGCCCGTACAGGACGCTGCGGACCCCGACATCCGGATGCAGATGGCCGTCCGCCTTGAGGCCGGCCATATCGCTGGCGAGCCGGTGCTGCAGGCCCAACACCTCGATCCAGATCTGTTCGGCCGCACCGTTCTCGGCCAAGGTGCTGGCCCGGGTGCGCACCGCCTTGACCAGGCCGCCGCGCTTGAGCGCCAGGGTGTTGACGGGAAAGTGGACGGTGAGCGGCACGATGGCATCCTGTCGTCAGGGATGCCGCCATTGTTCCGGCCCGCCGCGCGCTAGTAAAGGGGCGGACGACGGCGGATGGCCGCCGCGCCGGCCACGCGGGCGGCGCACCCTTGGGCGCGGCACCGCCCGGTCAGCTTTGGGCGCCGAACCGTGCCGTCGGTCAGCCCTGCGCGGCCGCCACGGTGAGGTCGCGTTGCTCGGCGGCGATCTCCAGCAGCCGTTCGGCCAGGCTCAGGGCCGCGCCCGGGGCGTCCCGACGCAGGCGCGCATAGCCGTCGGGCGTGAGGACCTCCACGCAGACCTTCCCCTCGGCGCGCAGCTGGGTGCGGGATGGAGTGCCGCCGAGGCCCCCGAAGCTGGTTCCGGCGGTGAAATACCGGACGGCGTGATCGTCCTCGGCGGTTTGATCGTCCCCTGAGGCGTCGGCGGCCGTGCGTGCCTGGCCCTCCATGACCAGGACCAGGCCCGGGTGTGGTCCGCCCGCGGTAACGACGGCCGCCCCGTCGTCGTACGTGCGCCGCTCCAGGTATGCCCCGAGCATCTCGCGCTCGCCGGCGGGCAGGGTCGCCGCCACCGGGTGGTCCTGCAACTGCAGCCGTCCGCCGGTCGCCGGCAGTCCTCCGTGCCGGCCGATGAGGCGGTCTTCGCACCACCGGGCGGCGGCGTCCGGGGACGGGAACGCCAGGGGCCGGTCCTCCGTGCCGGCCTCTTCCGCGGACAGCAATCCGGCCGGGTCCACGAAGACCAGCAGGCAGGGAACCGAGGTTTCCTGCAGCCGGAGGAACATGGTCTTGGTGCGGCTGCCGAGCTCGTCCAGCCGGCTGATGTCGATCACCAACACCTCGTGCGCGGCGGCCAGTTCGGCGGCCATCCGGATGACCGTTTCAGCCTCGGGAAAGAGCATGTCGCCGTGGACCTCGAGGAATCGCACCGTGTGGCCGTGTTCGGCCAGCACGGCCAGCTCCCGCGTCGGGCGAACGCGCGGTGAGGGTTTCCCGGCCAGTGTGTAGTCGGCGCGGATCGTGGACCGGGCGCTGCGTGCCGCGTGGATGAAGTGCAGTCCCAGCTCGGCCGACAGCTTGCGGCAGGCCTCGGTGCCGCGGACGCTGTTGCCGTGCTGGTCGAGCCGCGGCGAAAAGACGGCGAGCCCCAGCTGCCCGGGCAGCACCGCCAGGATGCCGCCGCTGACCCCGCTCTTGGCCGGGAGGCCGATGCCCGCCACCCAGTCCCCGGCGTCGTTGTACATGCCGCAGGTCGTCATCACGCTGAGCACGTGCTCGGCGATCCGGGGTGTCAGGACCTCCTGACGGGTGATCGGGTTGACTCCGCGGTTGGCCAGAGTCGCTGCCATGATCCCCAGGTCGCGGCAGGTGACGCTGAGGGAGTTCTGCCGGAAGTACAGGTCCAGGGCGGCCTCGGTGTCGTGCTCGATCACGCCCTGGCTCTTCAGCAGGTAGGCGAGGGCCCGGTTGCGGTCGCCCGTACGGAGCGCGGACCGGTACACCGTCTGGTTCATGCCCAGGTCGCGTCCGGCGCAGGCCGAATAAATCAGGCGGAGCTGCTCGAAGGCTTCGTCACCGTAGCGGTCGGCCACCAGGGACGAGGCGGCGATGGCCCCGGCGTTGATCAGCGCGTTGCGCGGCCGCCCGGTATCCGCTTCCAGGCTGATCTCGTTGTACGCGTCCCCGGAGGGCTCCACATCGATCTTCTCGCGCACGTCCTCGAAGCCGTGCCCGGCCAGCGCCATGGCATAGGTGAAGGGCTTGGAGATCGACTGGATGGAAAATTCGGACCGCGTATCGCCGGCCTCGTAGGTGCATCCGTCGGCCATCGTCATGCTCAGCGCGAGCAGATCCGGATCCTCGACCCCGAGCTCTTCCGGGTCGCCGGCCAGCGACCCCTCGGTGTTGCCGGCGAGGCCGGCAAGGACGGACTCAAGGTAGTCACTGATTACTGGCTCCATAGGGGCACACTATCGACGGCGGCCGGGGCCCGACAGGGGCCCGGCGCCGGAATCCGTTCCGGCCGCACCGCTCCAGTAGGCTGGAAGCCGTTATTCGCCCCCCGCACGCCACAGAAGGACCGTCCATGCGCGTTCACATTGCCACCGACCACGCCGGCCTGGAACTGAGCCACCATCTGATCAAGCATCTGACCGGCCAGGGCCACGACGTCACCGACCACGGCCCCACCGCGTACGACCCGGAGGACGACTACCCCTCGTTCTGCATCCGCGCCGCGCTCGCCGTCGTCGAAGACCAGGCCGCCGGCGTGGAGTCGCTGGGCATCGTGCTCGGCGGCTCGGGCAACGGCGAGCAGATCGCGGCCAACAAGGTCAAGGGCATCCGGGCCGCGCTGGCCTGGAACCTGGACACCGCGAAGCTGGCCCGCGAGCACAACGACGCCAACGTCGTCGCTGTCGGCGGCCGCCAGCACAGCGTCGAGGAAGCCACCGCCATCATCGAGGCGTTCCTGGCCGAGCCGTTCTCCAACGCCGAGCGCCACGTCCGCCGGATCGGCAAGATCGCCTCCTACGAGACCACCGGCGACATCCCGGCCTAACGGCCGCCGGTCATGCCAGAAGGCCATTCCGTCCACCGCCTGGCCCGCCAGTTCCAGGACGTTTTCGCCGGTCGGCGCCTCGCCGTGTCCAGCCCGCAGGGCCGCTTCGCCGCCGGCGCCGCCCGGCTCGACGGGGCGCGGCTGCTGGCCGCCCGGGCACACGGCAAGCAGCTGTTCCTGGAGTTCGACAACGGTCTCGTCCTGCGCGTGCACTTGGGTCTCTACGGGGCGTGGAGCTTCGGCGGGGACGAGAGCTTTCGCGGCGCCTCCAGCATCGGGGCGCCGCGCCGGGTGGGGGAGCAGGAAACGTACGACGACGATGCGCCGGCCGCGTACTCCGGTCCGCCGGAGCCGGTGGGCCAGGTGCGCGTCCGGCTGGTGTCGGCCCACGGCTGGGCCGACCTGCGCGGCCCGACCGCCTGCGAGGTGCTCACGCCCGCGGAGGCGTCCGCCGTCGTCGGCAGGCTGGGGCCGGACCCGCTGCAGGACGCGGCCGACCGGGGCGCCGAGTTCGTCCGTCGGCTGACCGCGAAGCGCACCGCCGTGGGGCAATTGCTGATGGACCAGAACGTGGTGGCCGGGGTCGGGAACGTCTACCGCGCGGAGACCCTCTTCCGCCGTGGCCTGAACCCGTGGCTGTCCGGCCAACGGGTTTCGCCGGCGGAAGCGGCGCTGTTGTGGGCCGACATCGTGGACATCATGAGCGACGGTGTCCGCGACGGCAAGATCATCACCACGCGCCCCGAACACCGCGACGCCGAGGCCGCCGGCCGGTCGCTGCCGGTCTGGCCGGACAACGCCCACTACGTGTACAAGCGGCAGGGGATGCCGTGCCGGCTGTGCGGGACGCCGGTCGCCGTCACGGAGATGGCCGCCCGCAAGCTGTACTGGTGCCCAACCTGCCAGCGGGCCTGATTGGGCCTGAATGTTCGGGCCGCAGGGTAGCTGCCCGCCTGGTTCGTTGTGCCGCAGGGTTGCTGCCCGCCTGGTTCGTTGTGCCGCAGCCTGCCTACGCCGCCGGTGTGTGTCCACGTTGCCCACCCGCATTTTCGGCGAGGGCAGGGTTTATCTGCGAGGGCAGGGTCTATAGCCCCTGCCCTCGCAGATAAACCCTGCATTGGGGGAGTCGGGGTAAGGAGCGCATGTTTTCCGCCGCGTCGCGGCGCCCGCCTCCGCCGGTCCGCGGCGCCCTCCGATTTGTCGAACGGGCCCGCCCTCGTGCTAAAGTTTCATCGTCCTCGGGGATGTAGCTCAATGGTAGAGCCTCAGTCTTCCAAACTGATTACGCGGGTTCGATTCCCGTCATCCCCTCGCGTCAGGGAGGCGGTCCGGCACGGGCCGCCTTTTCTGTTCGCAGCCGATTCAGTCATGCGACATGTGCTGGCGGCGTCCGGTTGCACGGTGATTGTGCCGCAGGCCGGGAATGCCCGTAGACTTGCGTGTGCACTACGGGGCGTAGCGTAGTGGCTAGCGCGCCTGCTTTGGGAGCAGGAGATCGCAGGTTCGAGTCCTGTCGCCCCGACTCTGTATTCTTGGTGCAGATTTAACCCCAATAGCAATCAGGAGTTCTAACGCTGTGAAGAGCGCTGTCGAAAACCTCACCCCTACCCGGGTCAAGCTCAATGTTGAGGTCCCCTTTGAGGAACTCAAGCCCAGCATCGACGCGGCGTACAAGACCATCGCGAGCCAGATCCAGGTTCCGGGCTTCCGCAAGGGCAAGGTTCCGGCGAAGCTGATCGACCAGCGCGTGGGCCGCGGCTACGTGATCGAGACGGCTATCAACGAGGGCCTGAACGGCTTCTACCAGGGCGCCGTCGAAGAGACCGGCATCCGCCCGCTGAGCCGCCCCGAGGTTGAAATCACCGAGGTTCCCGACCCGGCCGCCACCGAGGGCCAGCTCGCCTTCCACGTCGAGGTCGATGTCCGCCCCGAAATCGAGCTGCCCGAGTACGCCGGCCTCGAGGTCACCGTCGAGGCTACCGAGGCCTCCGAGGAAGACATCCAGAAGGCGCTGGACGACCTGCGCGGCCGCTTCGGCACCCTGAAGGCCGTTGACCGTCCGGCCGTTGCCGACGACTTCATCACCATGGACCTGTCCGCCAAGGTGGACGGCGAAGAGGTGGATTCCGCCGCGGACCTGTCCTACCAGGTGGGCGCCGGCACCATGCTGGAGGGCTTGGACGAGGCCGTTACCGCGCTGAGCGCCGGCGAGGACGCCACGTTCGAGACCAAGCTGGCCGGCGGCGAGCACGCCGGTAAGGACGCCACGGTCACCGTGAAGGTTAAGGCCGTCAAGGAGCGCGAGCTTCCCGAGGCCGACGACGACTTCGCCCAGCTGGCCAGCGAGTTCGACACCATTGCCGAGCTGAAGGAAGACCTGGCCAAGCAGGCCGCCGACGCCAAGATCATGGAGCAGGGCGTCGAGGCCCGCGACAAGGTGCTGGACAAGCTGATGGAACTGGTCGAGGTTCCGGTTCCGGACTCCGTCGTCGAAGAGCAGATGGAACAGCACTTCCGCCCGGAGAACAGCCACGGTGAAGACCACGACACCGAGGAGCACCGCGCCGAGGTCCGCGAGAACACCGAGAAGGCCTTCCGCAACGAAATCGTGCTCGACGCCGTGGCCGACAAGGAAGAGCTGGGCGTCAGCCAGGCCGAGCTGATCGACTACATCGTGTCCTCCGCCGGCCAGTACGGCATGGACCCGAACCAGTTCGCGCAGCTGCTGGACCAGTCCGGCCAGGTCGGCATGATGGTGGGCGAGGTCCGCCGCCGCAAGGCCCTGGCCAAGGTGCTGGAGCTGGCCAAGGTCACCGACTCCAACGGCAACGAGGTGGACCTGAGCGACTTCGTCCGCCCCGCCGGCGAAGAAGAGCCCAACGTCGAAGACATGATCCAGGCCGCCGAGGCCGAGGCCGCCAACGCCGAGGCCGGAGAAGCCGAAGCGGACGCTGCCGACACCGAGTCGATCGAAGACACCGACGCTGCCGAAGAGGCCGCCGAGGACGCACCGAAGAAGTAGTAGCGGCGCTGCCGCTGGACGGACCGCCGGATTCCCTTCACGGGGAACCGGCGGTCCGCCGCTTTAACTCCCGGGAACGACGCCGGTGCCCGGCTGCGGTGCGCGGGTTCCCTTCCGGGGCGGCAGCGCGTGCCGGTGGAACCGGGCCCCGTCCGGGCTGGCCGTGCCCCCCAAAGGTCGCTCCGCCGTCGTTATTTTCTGCTGCTGGCAGAGCGCTTTCCCGCGCCATCACGGGCCTGATGCGCCGTCAGCGAACAGCGCGCCGTGCGGGAGGAATCGGGCAGCGGAACACGTTACTGTCCAAGTAGGTAAACGACCTTAGGGCCACCGGTGACGGTACCGCCCGGGGAAGAAGCGAGAGGTATTTCAGCATGTCGAATGAATCCGCCACTCCGAGAATGGCTTCGGTCGAAGCGGCCAGCCGCGAAGACTACATCTACAACCGCCTGCTCAAAGAGCGCATCATCTGGCTGGGCTCCGAGGTGCGCGACGAGAACGCCAACGCCATCTGCTCGCAGCTGCTGCTGCTCTCGGCCGAGGACCCGGAGAAGGACATCTACCTCTACATCAACTCGCCCGGCGGGTCGGTGACCGCCGGCATGGCCATCTACGACACCATGAAGTTCATCCCGAACGACGTGGTGACCGTGGCCACCGGTCTTGCGGCCTCCATGGGCCAGTTCCTGCTCTCCTCGGGCACCAAGGGCAAGCGCTACGCCACCCCGCACGCGCGCATCCTGATGCACCAGCCCTCCGGCGGCATCGGCGGCACGGCCTCCGACATCAAGATCCAGGCCGAACTGATCCTGCACATGAAGCAGGTCATGGCCGAACTGACCGCCGAGCAGACCGGCCAGTCGGTGGAGCAGATCCTTATCGACAACGACCGCGACAAGTGGTTCACGGCCGAGGAAGGCCTGGCCTACGGCTTCTTCGACAAGATTTCGGCCCACGCCGGCGGCGTCTCCGGCGGCGGCGGGACCCAGAGCGGCTCCGCCTCCCAGGATTCCTGAGCCCACGCGCCACCGACCCGAATACAAGCAGGAGAATCTCATGGACTACAACTTCGGTGCCGCTGCCGGCGGTTTCGCCGCCAACATGCCGCAGAACCGCTATGTGCTGCCCCAGTTCGAGGAGCGCACGCCCTACGGCTTCAAGCGCCAGGACCCCTACACCAAGCTGTTCGAGGACCGGATCATCTTCCTGGGCGTCCAGGTCGACGACGCCTCTGCCGACGACGTCATGGCCCAGCTGCTGGTCCTCGAGTCGACGGACCCGGACCGCGACATCACCATCTACATCAACTCGCCGGGCGGGTCGTTCACCGCGATGACCGCGATCTACGACACCATGCAGTACATCCGCCCGGAAATCCAGACCGTCTGCCTGGGCCAGGCGGCCAGTGCCGCGGCCGTGCTGCTGGCAGCGGGTACCCCGGGCAAGCGGCTGGCCCTGCCGAACGCCCGCGTGCTGATCCACCAGCCGGCGCTGGGCGGCGGCGAACACGGCCAGGCCTCCGACCTGCAGATCCAGGCCGACGAGGTCATGAGGATGCGCAAGTGGCTGGAGGACGCGCTGGCCATGCATTCGGGCAAGGACGCCGCGCAGGTCAACAAGGACATCGAGCGGGACAAGATCCTCACGGCCGCCGGCGCCTTGGAATACGGGCTGATCGACCAGGTGCTCGACTCCCGCAAGATCCACAAGCCGGCGATCACCAAGTAGATACCGTAAAATAGTCTCAATGCCTGCACTGCCCGTGGCGCGTCATATCGCACCGCGGGCAGTGTTGTTACTGAAACTGTCGGCGCAGTGAATTAGAGTTGTTGTCAGCTGGCCTCGGCGGCGCAGCGCCTGCCCGGCAATAATCGGGCGGTGCAGCTGCCGCGGCAAGTTGCCGACGTAGACCAAGTAAGGGGACGGATATGGCTCGCATAGGTGAGAGCGCTGACCTGCTCAAGTGCTCTTTCTGCGGCAAGAGCCAGAAACAGGTCCGCAAGCTGATCGCCGGCCCCGGCGTGTACATCTGCGACGAATGCATCGAGCTCTGCAACGAGATCATCGAAGAGGAGCTGGCCGAGGTGTCGGACCTGGGCAGCTTCGAACTGCCCAAGCCGCGGGAGATCTTCGACTTCCTGCAGGAGTACGTGATCGGCCAGGAGCCCGCCAAGCGGGCGCTGGCGGTGGCGGTCTACAACCACTACAAGCGGATCCAGTCCGGGCATGCGCCCAAGGGGACCGCCAACCTCTCCGATGCCAGCCCGCTGGAGGACGTGGAAGTTTCCAAGTCCAACATCCTGCTGATCGGGCCCACCGGCTGCGGCAAGACCTACCTGGCGCAGACGCTGGCCCGGCGGCTGAACGTGCCGTTCGCCGTCGCGGACGCCACGGCGCTGACCGAAGCCGGCTACGTGGGCGAAGACGTGGAGAACATCCTGCTCAAGCTCATCCAGGCCGCCGATTACGACGTGAAAAAGGCCGAGCAGGGCATCATCTACATCGACGAGATCGACAAGATTTCGCGCAAGAGCGAGAACCCGTCCATCACCCGTGACGTCTCCGGGGAAGGCGTCCAGCAGGCACTGCTGAAGATCCTCGAGGGCACCGTCGCCTCCGTGCCGCCGCAGGGCGGCCGGAAGCATCCGCACCAGGAATTCATCCAGATCGACACCACCAACGTGCTGTTCATCGTCGCCGGTGCCTTCGCCGGGCTGGAGGAGATCATCGGCTCGCGGGCCGGCCGCAAGGGCATCGGCTTCGGCGCCCCGCTCAAGGACGCGGCGGGGGAGAAGGACAGTTACGGCGAGGTCATGCCCGAAGACCTGCTGAAGTTCGGCCTGATCCCGGAGTTCATCGGCCGCCTGCCGGTGATCACCACGGTGTCCAACCTGGACCGCCCGGCCCTGATCAAGATCCTGACCGAACCCAAGAACGCCCTGCTGCGCCAGTACCAGAAGATGTTCCAGCTGGACGGCGTGGAACTGAGCTTCGAGCAGGAGGCGCTGGAGGCGGTGGCGGACCTCGCACTGGAACGGGGCACCGGCGCCCGCGGGCTGCGCGCGATCATCGAAGAGACACTGCAGCCGGTCATGTTCGACCTGCCCAGCCGCGAGGACATCGCCTCCGTCGTGATCAGCGCGGATGTGGTGCTGAACAAGGCGGAACCGACGCTGATCTCCCACGACGTGGTCGCCAAGCGCCGGAACAAGTCGGCCTGACACTGCACTGCTCCGGACCGCCGGACGATCGATCGAGGACCAGACAAGGGGACACACTATGGCCCGGACCGCCGGAAGCGCAGAGCTGCTCACGTGCTCGTTTTGCGGAAAGAGCCAAAAGCAGGTGAAGAAGCTCATCGCCGGCGGCGGCGTGTACATTTGCGACGAATGCGTCGGGCTGTGCAACGAACTGCTGGAGGAAGAATTCGGCGCCGGTGCCGCCTCCGAACTGCTGGAGCTGCCTAAGCCCCGCGAAATCTATGGCTTCCTGCAGGAGTACGTGATCGGCCAGGAACCGGCCAAGCGTGCCCTGGCCGTGGCCGTTTACAACCACTACAAGCGCATCCGCTCCGGCCACGCCGCCCCCAGCACCGCCGGCCTCACTGCGGCCGGCGGGCTCCAGGACGTGGAGGTCGCCAAGTCAAATGTCCTGCTGATCGGCCCCACCGGTTGCGGCAAGACCTACCTGGCCCAGACGCTGGCCCGCCAGCTGAACGTGCCGTTCGCGGTGGCCGACGCGACGTCGCTGACCGAAGCCGGCTATGTGGGCGAGGACGTGGAGAACATCCTGCTCAAGCTGATCCAGGCCGCCGGCAACGACATCAAGAAGGCCGAGCAGGGCATCATTTACATCGACGAGATCGACAAGGTCACCCGCAAGAGCGAGGGTCCCTCGATCACCCGCGACGTCTCCGGTGAAGGCGTGCAGCAGGCACTGCTGAAGATCCTGGAAGGAACCGTCGCCTCGGTGCCGCCGCAGGGCGGGCGGAAGAACCCGCAGCAGGAATTCCTCCAGATCGACACCACCAACATCCTCTTCATCGTGGCCGGGGCCTTCGCCGGCCTGGAAGAAATCATCGGCTCACGGGCCGGGAGCAGGGGCATCGGCTTCGGCGCCCCGCTCAAGGACGCCGTCGCCCAGCAGGACAACTACGGGGAAGTCATGCCCGAAGACCTGCTCAAGTTCGGGCTGATCCCGGAGTTCATCGGCCGCCTGCCGGTGATCACCACCGTGGCCGAACTCGACAAGCCAGCGCTGATCCGGATCCTCACCGAGCCGAAGAACGCGCTGATCCGCCAGTACCAGAAGATGTTCCAACTGGATGGCGTGGAGCTGTCCTTCGAGCAGGACGCCCTGGAAGCGGTGGCCGAGCTGGCGCTGGAACGCGGCACCGGCGCGCGAGGCCTCCGGGCGATCATGGAAGAAACGCTGCAGCCGATCATGTTCGACCTGCCCGGCCGCGACGATATCGCCACCGCCGTGATTACCGCGGAGACGGTCTTGGCCGGGGCGGACCCCACCCTCATCCCGCACGACGTCGAAGCCATCCGCCGCCGCGACTCGGCCTGATCGCCCTAATCCGGACGCTGTCGCACGGTCACGTGCCGGGTCCGCGGAACAAAACCGCCGGCGGGGCAGTTACCCACAACAGTACGTATCACCAGTCCTCAAGAAGGAGCTCTTGCCGTATGTCTGAAAGCGCTGCGCCGTCCACCGTTGACTTCTGGTTCGATCCGGCCTGTCCGTTCGCCTGGATCACGTCCCGCTGGATGCTGGAGGTGGAGAAGGTCCGCGACGTCAAGGTCGACTGGCACGTGATGAGCCTGGCCGTGCTCAACGACGGCCGCGACGAGCTGCCGGAGGAGTACAAGGAATTCCTGAAGAAGGCGTGGGGCCCGGTCCGCGTGATCATCGCCGCCCGCGAACTGCACGGCGAGGGCTACGTGGGGAAGCTCTACGACGCCATGGGCACCCGCATCCACAACGAGGGCAACAAGGACTATGAGTCCGTGACTGCCGCCGCGCTGGAAGAGGTTGGCCTGCCCGCCGACCTGGCCCGTTTCGCCACCTCCGACGAATATGACGAGCAGCTGCGCGCCAGCCATGAAGAGGGCATCTCCAAGGTGGGCGACGAGGTCGGTACTCCCGTCGTGGCCTTTAACGGCACCGCCTTCTTCGGCCCGGTGCTGACCCGCATCCCGCGCGGCGAAACCGCCGGAAAGATCTTCGACGGCGCCGTGGCGCTGGCCGAGTTCCCGTACTTCTACGAGATCAAGCGCTCCCGGACGACCAGTCCCGAGTTCGACTAGCCGGCATGGTCCCGGCCGCACGCCTGAAGCGGGCGTCCTCCGCGGGACCCTGAGGCCGCCTGCCGGCACGCCGTGGTTTCGGAAAATAGTTTTGCGAAACTATGGCGTGTCGGCTTGCGCAGGAGTATAAATATCTATACGCATCCTCCAAAAGATGCGGGACCGAACACCAAAGATTCAGTGACAAGTAGTGGACCAGTTCCACAAACTGCCAGCCTGTGACGAGGCTCGGAAGACCTGAAGATCGGCGGAGTTCGCGAGACCCAAAGCGTCACCTTTGGATCACAAGAGTCGAAGCCCCACCAACGGCGAAACGCTGATGGGGCTTCCCCTCGTTAACGGGCCGGAACGGGCTGGAGCCAGCTAGTAGGCCGGCCCGGACTCTGCTACCAGGCCGGCCCCAGACGCTGCTACTCGGCCGGGGCCTCAGCGGCCGCCAGCTCGACCTTCGCGACCGTCAGCTCGCCCTCCGCCTCGCTCAGCAGGACCTCGCGCGCATTGCCGGCGGCCTTCAGGTCGCCGAGCCCGGCCTCGAGTTGGGCCACCTGCGCGGCCGATCCGGTGATGGTCGCGGTGAGGACCTCGGTGCGCTGCTTGACCTTGGCCTCGGACTTGGCCTTGCGGATGCCGCCCAGCGCCTGCCCGACCGTCCCGAGCAGCCCCGTGTCGGCGACGGAGGCAATCGAGGCGAGCCCCGCCGTCGTCGGCCATTCGGCGCGGTGCACCGAACCGGCGCGCCACCAGCTCCAGACCTCTTCAGTGGCGAAGGGCAGGAACGGTGCGAAGAGACGCAGCAGGGCGTCGAGCGTGGTGGCCAGCGTGGCCAGGACCGAGGCCTGTTCCGCCTCGCCGGCGGCACCGTAAGCGCGGTCCTTGATCAGCTCGACGTAGTCGTCAGTGAACGACCAGAAGAAGCTTTCGGTGACCTGCAGGGCGCGCGCATGGTCGTACTTCTCGAACGCGGCCGTCGCGGTCTCCACCACGTCGGCCAGTTGGCCCAGCAGCGACTTGTCCAACGGGTTGGTGACCACGGAGTCGTCGTCGGCAAGCACCGAAGCCTCGGTGGCGCCCAGGTTCAGCACGAACTTGGAGGCGTTCAGCAGCTTGATGGCCAGGCGGCGGCCGATCTTCATCTGCGCGACCTCGTAGGCGGTGTCCGCACCCAGCTTCGCCGAAGCCGCCCAGTAGCGCACGGCGTCCGCGCCGAACTGATCCAGCACGTCGGTGGGGACCACCACGTTGCCCTTGGACTTGGACATCTTCTTGCGGTCCGGGTCCAGGATCCAGCCCGAGAGCGCCGCGTGCTTCCACGGCGCGCAGCTGTTCAGCGAGTCGCCGCGCACCACGGTGGAGAACAGCCAGGTGCGGATGATGTCGTGGCCCTGCGGGCGCAGGTCGAACGGGAAGACGTTGTTAAAGAACGACTCGTCCCGGCTCCATTTGCCCACGATCTGCGGCGATAGCGAGGACGTGGCCCAGGTGTCGAGCACGTCGGCGTCGCCGATGAAGCCGCCGGGCTGGTTGCGCTGCGACTCCTCGTAGCCCGGAGCGGGGTCAGCGGCCGGATCCACCGGCAGCATCTCGTCGGAGGGCACCAGCGGGTTGTCGTAGTCGGGGTTGCCGGAGGCGTCCAGCGGGTACCAGACCGGGATCGGCACGCCGAAGAAGCGCTGGCGGGAAATGAGCCAGTCGCCGTTGAGGCCTTCGATCCAGTTTTCGTAGCGCGAGCGCATGAACGCCGGATGGAACTCGATCTCCCGGCCCCGGCTGATCAGCCGTTCCCGCCGGTCCGCGTCCCGGCCGCCGTTGCGGATGTACCACTGCCGCGAGGTGACGACTTCCAGCGGCTTGTCGCCCTTTTCGTAGAAGTTGACCGGGTGGGTCATCTTCTGGGGCTCGCCGTCCAGTTCGCCGGCCTCGGACAGCAGATCCACGATCTTCTCCTTGGCGGAGAAAACGGTCTTGCCGGCCAGCTCGGCGTAGTTCGCCTTGCCTTCCTCGGTGGTGATCCACTCCGGGGTGTCGGCCATGATGCGCCCGTCGCGGCCCACGATGGAGCGGGTGGGCAGCTGCAGCTCCCGCCACCACGTCACGTCGGTGAGGTCGCCGAAAGTACAGACCATGGCGATACCGGCGCCCTTGTCGGGCTTGGCCAGCGGGTGCGCCTTGACCTCCACCTCCACGCCGAACAGCGGGGACTTCACGGTGGTGCCGAACAGCTTCTGGTAGCGCTCGTCGTCGGGGTTGGCCACCAAGGCCACGCAGGCGGGCAGCAGCTCGGGGCGGGTGGTCTCGATGTGGACCTTTTCGCCGTCGGCGGTTTCGAAGGCGTAGCGGTAGTAGGCGCCGGGCATCTCCCGGTCCTCGAGCTCGGCCTGCGCCACGGCGGTGCGGAACGTGACATCCCAGAGCGTGGGGGCTTCGGCCATGTAGGCGTCGCCGGAGTTCAGGTTGGCCAGGAAGGCGCGCTGGGAAACGGAGCGGGACACGTCGTCGATGGTCCGGTAGGTCAGGTCCCAGTCCACGGACAGGCCCAGGGTGCTGAAAAGGTTCTCGAAGACCTTCTCGTCCTCCACAGCCAGGGTCTCGCAGAGCTCGATGAAGTTCCGGCGCGAGACGACGTCGAAATCGCGCTGGTTCTTCGCCGGCGTGGCCGGCGGCTGGTAATCCGGGTCGTACGCCACCGACGGGTCGCAGCGGACGCCGTAGTAATTTTGCACCCGGCGCTCGGTGGGCAGGCCATTGTCGTCCCAGCCCATCGGGTAGAACACGTTCTTGCCGCGCATCCGCTGGTAGCGGGCCAGCACGTCGGTCTGGGTGTAGGAGAACATGTGTCCCACATGCAGCGAGCCCGACGCCGTCGGCGGGGGAGTGTCGATCGAGTAGACCTGCTCCCGCGTGGTCTCGGGATTAAACTTGTAGGTCCCCTCCTCGCGCCAGCGCCGGGTCAGGGCATCCTCAAGGCCTTCGAGGGCGGGCTTGTCGGGAACGTTAACGGTAACGGGCGTGTCTGTGCCCGGGGTATGTTCAGCCATGCTGGCCATTCTTTCATGCCGGGCACGGAATGAAGATTCTGGACGACGGCGGCGCAGCGCCTGGTTGCCCCGGCTCGCCGCGAAGGCGGGGGCCGGCGCCCAGACCTACCCGCCGCAGCGGGTCATGCGTAGGATGCGCCCATGGTGAACGTTCACATTAAGCGCGTCTACGAACCCGCAGACGACGGCGACGGTTACCGGGTGCTGGTGGACCGGATCTGGCCGCGGGGCATCAAAAAGGACGGCGCCGGGGTGGACCTCTGGCTGAAGGAGGCGGGAACCTCGGCCGAGCTGCGCAAGGAGTTCAGCCACCGACCGGAGAAATTCGACGCCTTTGCCGTGGCATACCGGCAGGAACTAAACGGTTCAAAGGCGCTGGAGCGGCTGGTGGAGCTCGCGCGCGAGCAGCCTAAGCTCTGCCTGCTGTACGGGGCCAAGGACAAGGAGCACAACCAGGCCGTGGTGCTGCGCGGGATGATTTTGGAGCACCTCGGTGTGCCATCCGGCTGACGTTCCGCGGAACACCCAGGGCTCAAGGAACAGCCGGGGCATAAGAGGCCAACGCGGGGGCGACGGCGTGGCGCCTCCGGCCATAAGGCACCGCACCGGGGGCCTCGCCGTGCTCGCGCTGTCGGCTGCTGCGGGGCTGGCCGTTTCGGTGTCGGGGTGCGGTGCCTACACGGGGCTTGGGGCGGCACCACCGTGTCTCCCGCCGGAATACTCAGTCAGTCCGACGGAAGCCCGGCCGGGACAGACCGTCACCGTGGCGGCTGCGGACGCCGACTGCAATCCCCGCTACGGCAGCAATGCGCAGATCGAAGTGACAGTAGTGGACGCGGCGGGAGCGGAAATCGTCAACGCCACCGCCCCTATGAACGACGGCGGCGGCTTCAGGTACGCGTTCGTCATCCCGGAACGGGCGGCCGCCGGCGAGGCGGCTGTTACGGCCATGCCCCGCAACATCGACTGGTGCGATGACACCGGCCGGAACAACAGGGTCGCCACGGTTGCCGGCGACCAACTGGAAAGGGCGGCCTGCGCGCTCCCCCTGAAACCGCTTACCATCGGGCGGTGAAGTCGCCCGTCGTCGAGCGTTGGAGGTCACCTCCGAACCACTTTCTTGGTCGGCCGCTACGCTGTGATTCATGACCAGGCGCGCAATAGTCACCGGAGCAAGTTCGGGTATCGGGGCAGCTACCGTTCGGGCGCTGCGGGGAAGCGGCTGGGACGTGGTGGCAGTTGCCCGCCGCGCCGAGCGGCTGGCCGCCCTCGCCCGGGAGACCGGCGCCGTCGCCATGCCCGCGGACGTCACCGACCAAGCTTCAGTGGACCGGCTCGCAGCTACGGTCTTGTCCGACGGCGGGATTGACGCGCTGGTCAACATCGCCGGGGGAGCCTTCGGCGTGGACACCATCGGCGAGGGAAAGCCTGCCGATTGGCAGAAGATGTACGAGGTCAACGTCCTCGGCTCCCTGCGCATGATCCAGGCTTTTCTTCCGGCTTTGCGCGATAACGGCGAAGGATCGGTGGTGCTGCTGACGTCAACGGCCGGACTGGTGGCCTACGAAGGCGGCGGAGGTTACGTAGCAGCCAAGTTCGCCCAGCACTCGATGGCGAATACCCTGCGCCTGGAAGAAGCGGAACACAACGTGCGCGTGATCGACATTCTTCCCGGCCTGGTGCAGACGGAGGAATTCTCGTTGAACCGGCTCGGCGGTGACCGGCAAGCGGCCGAGAACGTCTACGCCGGCGTGGAGAAACCGCTGCTGGCCGAGGACGTAGCCGGCGTCGTGGCGTACTCGCTCAACCTGCCGCATCACGTCAACCTTGACCAGATCGTGATGCGTCCCGTGGCCCAAGCCGCCGCGCACAAATTGATCCGCAAGTAGCAAGCGCGAAAGACCAGGCGTTCCCCCTTCTCTGAACCGTGAACGCTTGAAATAGGCACGCAAGTTTCTCGCTCGTGCTCCAAAGGCGCCCGCAATGTCCAGAAGCACCCCTTGTCCTCGAAACATGCGACTCTCCCTCCACAGACGTGCGGTGGCGGGTAGTTTTGCACTTACGTCGAAGCTTTGTTCTACCCCGGATGCCCGGTCCGTAGCGTTGAAGTATGGCAGCGGATCCGTTGGACGAGGCACAGGAGCCGGAGGAACAATCCGGCACTCCTGCCCTGCCCGAGGGCGGTGCCGGCACCCCTGCCTTGCCCGACGGCGGCGCCGCCAGCCCTGCCGTGCCCGCTCCCGCCGGCCCTTCAGCACCCGGTACCGCCGGCCCAGCAGAATCGGCGGGAGCGGAGCTTGATGCTGATGAGGCCGTGTCTGAGGGTGGGATAGGGCCGGAACCTGCAGGACCCCTGCCTGCTCCAGTGCCTGCCCATGAGCTGTGGGCGGAGGAATGGCAGGAGCTGGGTCCGGCGGAACTCGCCGGTCTGCTCGCCGGGACGGATCCGGGAACCTTGGATGACTGGTCCACCTTGGAGTACATCAAAGCGGTCCGCAAGCATGAGGCCTGGACCCAGTCCCGCCGGCTGCGGGCCGTGCACCGTTTGGCGGTGCTCCGCCCGGCCACCGGGCCCGACGCCGGGGCACCGGACGGGATTTCCCGCCACGCCGCCGCGGAACTCGCACCTATCCTTGCCGTGCGTCGCGAGCGGGCGGCTGCCGAACTGGCCGACGCGCAGCAGGTCGGCAGGTACCTGCCCGCCACCCTCGCTGCCCTGGACGCCGGTGACATCGATTTGTCGCGGGCAGTGGCGATTGCCCGCAAGGGCATGGACCTGACGCCGGCCGATCTGGCCGACTATGAGGCGAAGGTTGTTCCCGGCGCCGGGACCATCACGCTGGAATCCGTCCAGGCCCGGGCCCGCACCGCCCGCGACCGGCTGCACCCCGAACCCCTCGAGGAACGGCACCGGGCCGCGATGGAACGCCGCACCGTCCACTACCAGCCCCAGGATGACGGGATGGCCGAACTCTACATCCGCACCAGCGCGGACAAAGCCCTGCTCGCCTACAACCTGATGCAGGCCCACGCCCGCAAACTCCAAACCGTTGCTGAAACCCGCAACCTAGGCCAACTCCGCGCCGACGTCTTCACCGACATGCTCCTGCGCTACCCCGGCCACGCCTACCAGCCCACGGCCGCAGTACAAGGAAGCGACACCGCCGCCTCGACGGCCATGGCGGAAAACTCCGCGGACGCAGCCGCCGCGACGTTACGGCAGGGGCCCTGTACCTGCGGTTCCGGGAACGTGACCGCCTCCGTCGCCGTGACCGCGCCCCTGGACACCCTGCTCCGGCTCGCCGAAGAACCCGGCGACCTCACCGGCTACGGACCCATCCCGCCCGACATGAGCCGCGACCTTGCCGCGCTGGCCAAGTCCTGGTTGATCGTGCTCACCGACGACTATGGCAAGGCAGCCGCCGTCGCCAAAGACTTGCGCCACCCGCCCGAATGGCTCAATCGCCTCGTCCGGCTACGCGACCGCCGCTGCCGCGACTTCGGTTGCACCGTCCCCGCCGACCAGTGCGAGATCGACCATACGATCGCCTGGGAAGACGGCGGCCAAACAGTCCTGGAAAATCTAAGCGCCAGGTGCAAGCCCGGGCACAAAACCAAACACCACGGTGGCGGAACCGTCAGACAGGATCCCGACGGGACCCTGCACTTCACAACCCGCTCCGGCCACACCCACAGCACCACCCCCGACGAAGATTGGTCACTGACCTTCCCAACAGCATCCGGATGCGGTGACACAGCCGCGGACGGACATGAAGCCGCCGCGGCGGACGGACATGACGCGGCTAGCGCGGAGGGACGTGAAGCCGCCGGCGCGGACGCGAGGGAAGCCGGGGGAGAGAACAGCCCCGAGAACGGACAAGGAGCCGCCGCCGGGAACTCGAGGGAAGCCGGGGGAGAGAACAGACCCGAGAACCGGAAAGAACAGGAACCCCCGGACGACTCCCCGCCACCACCCTTCTGAGGGCGTCACAGCAGCACCCGCCCGGGCCGAACTTACAGGCCTGAAATTGGCGCTGATCCGAACTTGACGTCGCTTCACGACCGCGCCGCACAGCGGGCGCAAAGACGCGTCCGCCAACCACGGGACGAACACAACGTCCGCCAACAAAGCCGGCTTTTCGCCCGCGTTTCGACAGCCGCGCCGCCGTGGCCGTAAACTTGAGTCATCAGCGCTGACCCGGCCATCACCGGTGAGCTTCCGGAAGAACAGCCCAGGCCAACATCCCGGGCCCAGTAGAACCGGACGGGTATGCCCGTCACAGCAGCGAATGAGTGGCTGTCCCTTTGCACCGGTTCCGGCGCATCAGGCCAGCAAGTGAGGTGGTACCGCGGGTTCCGCCCCGGCAGCACGGTGAGGCTTTCCAGCCGCACCGGAGGCACCGGAGCAGGGCACGTCCTCGCAGAAGTACCCACACTTGCCGAGCTGTCTTTTCAGGATGACGAACATGCCACAGATCTATCCCAAGGCTTCCACCGCCGGCGCTGCCGCTGCCGAGAGCTCGCCTAAGTTCCCCGAGATCGAGGAGCTGGTGCTCAAATACTGGCAGCAGGACGGAACGTTCCAGGCCTCCGTCGATGCCCGCGATGCCGGCAGCGACGGCAGCAACGAGTTCGTCTTCTACGACGGCCCGCCCTTCGCCAACGGCCTGCCGCACTACGGCCACCTCCTCACCGGGTACGTGAAGGACCTGGTGGCCCGTTACCAGACCCAGCGCGGCCACAAGGTGGAGCGCCGCTTCGGTTGGGACACGCATGGGCTGCCGGCCGAGCTGGAAGCCATGAAGCAGCTGGGCATGACGGACAAGCAGCAGATCCTGTCCATGGGCATCGACAAGTTCAACGACGCCTGCCGCACCTCCGTGATGAAGTATGCCGACGAATGGCAGAACTACGTCACCCGCCAGGCCCGCTGGGTGGATTTCGAGAACGACTACAAGACCCTCAACGTCGAGTACATGGAGTCGGTCCTCTGGGCCTTCAAACAGCTGCACGAGAAGGGCCTGACCTACCAGGGCTTCCGTGTGCTGCCGTACTGCTGGCGGGACGAGACGCCGCTGTCCAACCACGAGCTGCGAATGGACGACGACGTCTACAAGATGCGCCAGGACCAGACGGTCACGGTCACCTTCCCGATCCGGGCGGACGGCTCGGAGAACCCGCTGGCCGCGGAGTTGGCCGGCGTCAACGCACTCGCCTGGACCACCACGCCGTGGACGCTGCCCACCAACGCGGCCCTCGCCGTCGGGCCGGAGATCAGCTATGCGGTGCTGCCGGCCGGCCCCCACGGGACGCAGGCCGCGGGGGAGAAGTTCCTGGTGGCCGAGGACCTGCTCGGCTCCTACGCCAAGGACCTGGGGTACGACGACGCCGCTGCCGCCGCCGAGGCGGTGGCGGCCCGGTACGTGGGCGCCCAGCTGGCCGGGCTGCGCTACGAGCCGCTCTGGGACCACTACGCGGACGCCGCGAAGTGGGGCACCGGCAACGCATGGCAGATCGTCGTGGCCGACTACGTGACCACCACCGACGGCACGGGCCTGGTCCACCAGGCGCCGGCGTTCGGCGAAGACGACCAGAAGGTCTGCGAAGACAACGGCATCCCCGTGATCGTCTCCGTGGACGAGGGCGCCAAGTTCCTGCCCTACTTCGCCGAGGGCCCGCTGGCCGAGATCGCCGGCGTGCAGGTGTTCGAGGCGAACAAGCCGATCACCCGGGTGCTGAAGGCCGACGGCCGGCTGGTCCGCCAGGCCAGCTACGAGCACAGCTACCCGCATTGCTGGCGCTGCCGCACGCCGCTGATCTACCGCGCCATCTCCTCCTGGTACGTGGAGGTCACCAAGTTCAAGGACCGGATGGTCGAGCTGAACCAGCAGATCAACTGGATCCCGGAAAACGTCAAGGACGGCCAGTTCGGCAAGTGGCTGGAGAACGCCCGCGACTGGTCCATCAGCCGCAACCGCTTCTGGGGTTCGCCCATCCCGGTGTGGGAATCGGACAACCCGGACTACCCGCGCCGCGAGGTGTACGGCTCGCTGGCCGAGCTGGAGGAAGCGTTCGGCACGCTGCCGCGCAACCACGACGGCGAGGTCGACCTGCACCGCCCGTTCATCGACGAGCTGGTCCGGCCCAACCCGGACGACCCCACCGGTCAATCCATGATGCGCCGCGTGGAGGACGTGCTGGACGTCTGGTTCGACTCCGGTTCGATGCCCTACGCCCAGGTGCACTACCCGATGGAGAACAAGGACTGGTTCGACAGCCACAACCCGGCCGACTTCATCGTGGAATACATCGGCCAGACCCGTGGCTGGTTCTACACCATGCACGTGCTCGCGACCGCGCTGTTCGACCGCCCGGCGTTCCGCAACGTGATCAGCCACGGCATCGTGCTGGGTTCCGACGGGCAGAAGATGTCCAAGAGCCTGCGCAATTACCCGGATGTGTCCGAGGTCCTGGACCGGGACGGCTCCGACGCCATGCGCTGGTTCCTGATGGCCTCCCCGATCCTGCGCGGCGGCAACCTGATCGTCACCGAGCAGGGCATCCGCGACGGCGTCCGCCAGGTGATGCTGCCGCTGTGGAACGTGTGGCACTTCTTCAAGCTCTACACCAACTCCGCGAACAACGGGGCAGGCCATGAGGCCGTCTCCGTCCTCGGCGACACCGACCGGATCAAGGGCATGGAGTCCCTGGACCAGTTCATCCTGGCCAACACCGGGGACCTGGTCCGCGACATGACGGCCGCGCTCGATGCCTATGACGTCTCCGGCGCCTGCGACGCGCTGCGCGAGTACCTGGATACCCTGACCAACTGGTATGTCCGCCGTTCCCGCCAGCGGTTCTTCGACGAGGACCGCGACGCGTTCGATGTGCTCTACACCGCGCTGGAGGCAGTCTGCCGCGTGGCCGCCCCGCTGCTGCCGCTGGTCACCGAGGAGATCTGGCGCGGGCTGACCGGCGGGCGTTCGGTCCACCTGACCGACCTGCCGGACGCCGGCGAGTTCCCGCAGTTGGCCGAACTCGTGGAACTGATGGACACCACCCGGCAGATCTGCTCCTCCGGCTCGAGCCTGCGCAAGGCAGCGAACCTGCGCGTCCGGCTGCCGCTGGCCTCGCTGACCGTGGTGGTGCCGGGCGCCGAGCGGCTCTCCGGCCAGTACGCCCTGATGATCCAGGACGAACTGAACATCAAGTCGGTCCGGCTGATCGACGCCGCCGACGCCGCCCCCGAAGAGTTCGGCATCTCGCAGAAGCTGGTGGTCAACGCCCGTGCGGCCGGCCCGCGGCTGGGCAAGAACGTGCAGCAGGCCATCAAGGCCGCCAAGTCCGGTGACTGGTCGGTGGACGACGCCGGTGCCGTCACCGCCGGGGGACTGCTGCTCGAGCCGTCAGAGTACTCCCTGGAAACCGTCGTGTCCGGGGATGCCGCGGCCGGCGCGGCGGTCACCATGCTGCCCGGCGGCGGGTTCCTGGTGCTGGACACCGCCGTGACCGCCGAACTGGAGGCCGAGGGCGTGGCCCGCGACTACGTGCGCAGCATCCAGCAGGCACGCAAGGATGCCGGACTGGTGGTCAGCGACCGCATCCGCACCACGGTGACGGCGGACCAGTCCGTCCTGGACGCGCTGACCCTGCATCAGGGGCTGGTCTCGCAGGAAACCCTCACCGTGGACCTCGTCCTGGTGGCCGGGGACGGCGACGCCGTGTCCGTGGAAAAAGCCGGATCCTGAAGGGGCACCAAACCATGAGTGATGAATTCGGCGTCGAGAGCGTCTACGCGGAACTGCTGGGCCGCGCCCCGGAAAACAAGATGGAACCGCGCATGGAACCGCTGTTCCGGGCGATGGACATCCTGGGTGAACCGAACAAGGCCTTCGCCAGCATCCACCTGACCGGCACGAACGGCAAGACGTCCACGGCCCGGATCATCGAGGCCGGGCTGCGGGCGCACGGACTGCGGACCGGCCGCTACACCAGCCCGCACCTGTCCAAGGTGACCGAACGGATCAGCATCGACGGCGAGCCGGTTGCGGACGAGACGTTCGTGCGGGTCTGGGACGAAATCCGGCCGTACCTGGAAATCGTCGACCAGGAACTGAACGCCGAGGGCGCGCCCCGGCTGACCTACTTCGAGTGCGTGACCATCCTGGCCATCGCCATCTTCGCCGACGAGCCGGTGGAGGTGGCGGTGATCGAGGTTGGCCTGGGCGGCATCACCGACGCCACGAACGTGGTGGACGGCCAGGTCTCGGTGATCACCCCGATCTCGCTGGACCACACCGACCTGCTCGGCGACACCACCGAGGACATTGCCCGGGAGAAGGCCGGGATCATCAAGCGCGGCGGCTACCTGGTCAGCGCGGCCCAGCCACTGGACGCAGCACAGGTGCTGCTGGAACAGGCGCGGGACCTTCAGGTGCCCTTCCGCTTCGAAGGCGTGGAGTTCGGGGTCGAGTCCCGCAAGGTCGCCGTCGGCGGCCAGCAGCTGACCATCAACGGGCTGGCAGGCCGCTACCAGGACCTGCTGCTGCCCCTGCACGGCGCGCACCAGGCCCAGAACGCGGCGGTCGCCGTGGCCGCGCTGGAAGCGTTCCTTGGCGGCGGTGAAAAGGAACTCAACGTGGAAGTCCTGCGCGAGGCGTTCCTTGAGGTGACCTCGCCCGGCCGGCTGGAAGTGGTGCGCACCGCGCCGACGATCATCGTGGATGCCGCCCACAATCCCGACGGGATGAAGGCCAGCGCGCAGGCCATCCTGGAGGCGTTCAACTTCACCAAGCTCATCCCGGTGGTCGGCGTGCTGCAGGAAAAGGACGCCGTCGGCCTGCTGGCCCAGCTGCGCGAGCAGCTCAGCGACCTCACCAACGAAATCTGCGTCACCGAGTCCAACTCGCCGCGGGCCATTCCCGCCGAGCAGCTGGCCGAGGATGCCATGGCCGCCGGTTTCCCGGAGGACGCCGTGCACATCGCGCCCCGGCTCGACGACGCCATCGAATGGGCCGTCGGCCGGGCCGAAGCAGACAACGACCTCGCCGGCGGCGTGCTGATCACCGGGTCCATCACCCTGGTCGCCGACGCCCGCATCCTGCTAGGAAAGTAACAAGATCCATGGCCAAACTGACCAAAGCCCAGCGCGAGTGGCGTCCGGACATGCCGAAGAAACGGCGCTCGATCAAGACAATGTTCGCCTCCACCGTGCTGCTGCTGGAAGCCTTCGTCGTCTTTTTCGCCACGCTGGTGGTGTTCGGGCTCTACCGGGACGACGTGCCGCCGGCGCTGATCCTCGGGCTCGGGATCGGCCTGAGCGTCCTGCTCGTGCTCTGCTGTGCCCTGCTCCGCCGCCCGTCCGGCTACGCCATCGGCTGGGCGATGCAGGTGCTCCTGATCGCCACCGGCATCGTCGAACCGGTGATGTTCGTCGTCGGCGTGCTGTTCGCGCTGTCCTGGTGGTACGCCGTGCGCACGGGCGGCCGGCTGGACCGTGAGAACGCGCAGCGCGACGCGGAACAGGCGGAATGGGAACGCCGGCATGGCACGGGGGCCGGCACCGGGGACGCCACCGCGGCCGGCGCCGCGGAGGGAACCGCCGGTGGCCCGGAGGCCGGCACCGCGGACGACGCCGGGCGCTGACCTGCGCTGCCCGCGCGTCCCGTTAGGATTGAACGGGGTTTTCGGAGCTAATCATGAAGCGAATGAGGAGAAATTGTGAGCGTTGAACGCACACTGGTACTGGTCAAGCCCGACGGCGTGTCCCGCGGTCTCACCGGCAGCATCCTGGCCCGCATCGAGGCCAAGGGCTACACGCTGGTCGAACTGAAGCTGGTCAACGCCACCCGCGAACTGCTGGAACAGCATTACGAAGAGCACGTCGGCAAGCCGTTCTACGAGCCGCTGGTCGAGTTCATGCTCTCCGGCCCGGTCGCCGCCGCCGTGTTCGAGGGGCACCGGGTAATCGAGGGCTTCCGGTCGCTGGCCGGCACCACCGACCCCACCACCGCCGCCCCCGGGACGATCCGCGGCGACTTCGGCCGCGACTGGGGCGTGAAGGTGCAGCAAAACCTCGTGCACGGCTCCGACTCGCCCGAGTCCGCCGCGCGCGAGATCGGGATCTGGTTCTCCTAGACCCCTGAAGCAGCAGAGGCCGCGGCCCCCGACGGGGACGCGGCCTCTGGTTTATCCGGGTTCAGCCCTGGAAGGCAATCGCGGCGAGTCCAGGCTGTCCCGGCAGCCCGGGAAGGCTGTCCCGGTCAGCCCAGGAAGGCGTCGATGAAGGCCAGGAAGATCGTCCCGGCGGTCACGATCCACAGCAGGGCGGTCAGGGTCCAGGCCCAGCTGCCGGCGAAACGGACCACCGCCGCCGGCGCCTTGATCACGCCGTGCGCCAGGTTCCGTGCCGTCGTGTGCACCAGCATCGGGATCATGGCGGCCCACACGCCCATGCAGTACAGGCACAGGATGTGGATGTCGTAGAGCGCCTGGCTCCACAACCAGACGACAAAGACGAAGCCCAGCGTGACGCCGGCCTGCAGTCCCATCCAGTACCACCGGCGGAACCGCGCCCCCGCAAGGATCGCCACCGCCGTCGTGATGGGAACCGCGAAGGCGACGATCCCGATCAGCGGGTTGGGGAAGCCGAAAAGCCCGGCCTGCCAGTGCAGGAACACCTTGCCGCAGGAGACCCACGGGTTGATGTCGCAGCTGGTCACATGACCCGGATTTTCGTAGGTGGCCAGCCGCTCCAGGACCAGGATGCCGGACATGATCCAGCCGACAACGCCGGTGGCCAGCAGCAGCCACGCGAAGGGTTTCTCCCGGGCAACGCCGGGAACCCCGCTGTCCGGGAGTTGGCCGGGCGCTGTCGCGGCCGGGGATGTGGAGGTCTGCGCGTGGGTCTGCACCGTGTTCCTCGGGCTAGGGGGCATGTGGCTCGATTCTACGCCGGAGAGAACGCCCATTACTCACTAAATCTTACTCACTAAATCGCACCCGGTGTGAGAGAATGATCGTGGCTAACAGCAGCCCCACATGCTGCTGTTGGTCCAGCGACAGGCTTCCAGGTCCGTCGGCGACGCTTCCCGAACAAGGAGCCCATCAATCCGGATGGGCGCTGGGAATCCGCCGGGCGGCCCTGCCGGTGAAGAGAAGGTTACGGCAGACGGAAAAGCGCCGCTGGTCCCCGGGTGTGCCGCGCCCCACGTGATGGCGCGAGCTCGGGTGATACCAAGACGACTTTCGGTGTCGGGCAGCCCAAGGCACCCGGATACCCGGCTACATGCCCCCAAGGGCACCGGGATGTGGCCGGTGCCGCAAGGGTTGGAGCACAACTTTAAATGGACAATGAACAGGTAATTCCCGCTACCTCCTCTCCGGTCGACGCGCCGGAGGTACCAGCCAAGAAACCGCCGCGGCCCCGCCGCAAGCCCACTGTGTCCGCACCGTCGCAGGACCAGTTGGACGTTGAACTGCCCGCAGCGGCGCACACCGGCCCCAACAACGACGGCGATGCCTCCGCCGCTTCCCCCGCGGCCACGGCGTCCGACGCCGCGATAGCCGCCGGGGAACAGCCGGCAGGGGAGCAGCCCGCAGGCCAGGGCCCCGCAGGCGGCCAGCCCGCCGAGGCCGCTCCGGCGACCACCCGGGCCCGCCGGCCGCGCAAGACCGCCGCCCAAAAGGCCGCCGAAGCGGCGGCCGCCCAGGACGTTCCGACGGAAGATGCCGCCGCGGCGGAGCCGGGCACCGTCCCGCCAGCCGCCGGTGAATCCGGCGCCGACCAGCCGGGCGAAGAAGCGCCGCCCGCCAAGACCCGCACGCGCCGGCCGCGCAAGACCGCCGCCGACAAGGCCGCCGAAGCCGCCGCACAGGAAAGCATTCCCCAAGACGGCGCCGACGCGCAGCCGGCCGCCGAGGCTCAGCCTGCCGCCGAACCCGCCGAAGCCGAAGGCGTCCTGGCCGCCGGAGAAGCGGCCGAGCCCGCCGAACAGCCGGCCGGCCGACGTCGCACCGCCGCCACCCGCACCCGCCGCAGCAGCAAGGCGCAGGCCACCGCAGCGGCAGCCGCCGAACTCACCGTCGCCGAGGGCGAAGCCCCGGCCACTACACCCGCCACCACGGCCCCGGCCACAGAACCGGCCACCACGCAGGGCATCCCGGTGGCGGCCGACGGAGACGCCGCCCAGGCCGTCGCCGGACACACCGCCGGGACGGAAACCGAAGCCGGAAGCACGGCAGGGGAGCAGCCCGCAAAGGCGCCCACCCGCCGTCGTCGTTCCACCGCGGCCGCCGCCCCTGCTATTGAGGAAACCCCCGCCGCCACGGAGACCGCCCCGGCCGCCGGCGAGCCGGAGCAGGCCGCCGCCGAAGCTGAGCAGGCAGCCGCCGGGGGAGACCCTGCCGAAGAAACCTCCGCAGACGCGGGGCTCGGCGCCGATCCCTTCACCATCCCGTCCTCGCCGGTGTCCCTGCTGTTCCACGCCCCGGACCTTTCCGCCGTCGCCGCCAAGCCCGAACCGGCCGCCGCCGCCGGCGAATCGGACGAGGACGACGAGGACGGCGGGCGTCGCCGCAGCCGGCGCAACCGCCGCGGCCGCACCCGCAACCGCTCCGAGGCCGAAACCGGCAGCGACGAGGCCGGCAGCACCGAAGAAAGCGACGAGGCCGCCGAAGCCGCTGACGAGGGTGCGGCAGGGGAGAAGGACGGCGTGACCTCGCGTCGCCGCCGCCGTCGCCGCCGCGGGGATGCCGACCTGGAACTCACCGGCGGTGCCGACGACGACCCGCCCAACACGGTCACCCGGGTCCGGGCACCGCGGCCGATCACCGAGATCGCCCCCAGCAACAAGGTGGCCTCGGTCAAGGGGTCCACCCGGCTGGAGGCCAAGAAGCAGCGCCGCCGCGAATCGCGCGAGACGGGCCGCCGCCGCCAGGTCATCACCGAGGCCGAGTTCCTGGCCCGGCGCGAATCCGTCGACCGCCAGATGGTGGTCCGCCAGCGCGACGACAGGATCCAGATCGGCGTGCTCGAAGACGGCGTGCTGGCCGAGCACTTCGTGTCCAAGACCCAGCAGGACTCGTTGATCGGCAACGTCTACGTGGGCAAGGTACAGAACGTGCTGCCCAGCATGGAGGCGGCCTTCATCGACATCGGCCGCGGCCGCAACGCCGTGCTCTACGCCGGCGAGGTCAACTGGGACGCCGCACACCTCGACGGGCAGCCGCGCCGGATCGAACTCGCGCTCAAGTCCGGCGACTCGGTCCTGGTGCAGGTCACCAAGGACCCGGTGGGCCACAAGGGCGCCCGCCTGACCAGCCAGATTTCGCTGCCTGGCCGCTTCCTGGTCTACGTGCCCGGCGGCTCCATGACCGGCATTTCCCGGAAACTGCCCGACGTGGAACGCAACCGGCTGAAGAAGATCCTAAAGGAACATGTTCCCGACGGCGCCGGCGTGATCGTCCGCACCGCGGCCGAGGGCGCCAGCGAAGAAGAGCTGATGAACGACATCAACCGGCTGCGGGCGCAGTGGGAGGGCATCGAATCGCGTGCCGGGTCCACCAAGACGCTGGCACCGGAGCTGCTCTACGCCGAGCCGGACCTGACCATCAAGGTGGTCCGCGACGTGTTCAACGAGGACTTCTCCAAGCTGGTCGTCTCCGGCGAAGAAGCCTGGGACACGATCGAGGCCTACGTGACCTATGTGGCCCCCGACCTGGTGGACCGGTTGGAGAAGTGGACGTCGGAGACGGACATTTTCGCCGCCCAGCGGATCGACGAGCAGATCCACAAGGCGCTGGACCGGAAGGTCTTCCTGCCCTCCGGCGGTTCCCTCGTGATCGACCGCACCGAGGCCATGACCGTGGTGGACGTCAACACCGGCAAGTTCACCGGCTCCGGCGGCAACCTGGAAGAAACCGTCACCAAGAACAACCTGGAAGCGGCCGAAGAGGTGGTCCGCCAGCTGCGGCTGCGCGACATCGGCGGCATCATCGTCATCGACTTCATCGACATGGTGCTGGAGTCCAACCGCGACCTGGTGCTGCGCCGGCTGGTGGAATGCCTGGGCCGGGACCGGACCAAGCACCAGGTGGCCGAGGTGACCTCGCTGGGCCTGGTCCAGATGACGCGCAAGCGCATGGGCACAGGGCTGCTGGAAGTCTTCGGCGAGCAGTGCGAGCATTGCGCCGGCCGCGGCGTGATCACCCACGATGAGCCGGTGGAACACCGCCGCCCCGCCGCGGCTACCGAGCACCACCAGGTCCGCATCGAGAAGCGCTCCGAACGGCAGTCGCGCAGCGAGAAGCGCCGCAACCGCGGCCAGGGCGGGCAGGAGACTGCCGCCGAAGCCCCGGCCGCCGTGGGCCATGACGACGACGCCGAGCGCCGGGCCAAGGCCGAGGCCGCCCGCGCGGCACTGGCCACGATCGCCGCCGCCGCGCACGCCGCCCACGAGGCGGAAGAGCACCCGGAGACGGCCAAGGCCAAGCAGCAGGGCGGCGAACAACCCGCCGGCGCCGGCAAGCCCGAAGCGGCGGCGGCCGGTACGCCCGCCGGAGCGTCGGGCCAGCCCTCCGGGCGCAAGCGCAGGTCGCGCCGCGCCGACGATCCCGGCGTGGCACCCGCCGTGCCCGCGGCCCCGGCCGGCGACGGACCAGAAACCGCCGTGCTCGAGATCAACGGAGAGACGGTGGCCATCCCGCGCGCCGTGCACAGCCCGGCGACCGCCCCGGAAGAGCCGTCGCTGACCTTGGAGAGCCTCACCGAGGCCTTCAACAAGGTAGCGCCGGTGGAGAAACCGGAGCCCAAGGTTGCTCCGGTGGAGAAACCGGAGCCGGCCGCGGCGGAGACATCCGGCGCTGCTGCCGAACCACAGGCCGCACAAGGCGACGCCCGGCCCGCGGTGGCCGCCGAACCGCAGGCGCCTGCGCCGGCCGCCGTCCGCAAGCCGCGTCGCCGTCGTGCCGCCAGCAGCCCCCAGGGTGCCGCCGACGCTCCCGTCCAGACGGTGGACGCTATCCCGGCGGAGAACGACGGCGGCCACCGCCACGCCGCCACGGCCCCGGCCGCGTCCGCACTGGCCGAAGCGGCAGCGGACAAGAACGAAGCCGCCGCTCCGGTGGTGCTGGGTGTAGGAGTACCGGCCTCGGAACTGTAGGCAGGGTCGTATGCCCGGGCAGGCCGCGGACCGCATCGGTTCCGCGGCCTGCCTGCGTCTGGTGCGGCTGTGCCTGGTTCCGTGCCTGGTTCCGGCTGGGCTGCCCGGTGCCCGCCACCGCTGGCCGGCCGGCAGGTGCGGACACCGTCTTCAGCCCACTTCCCGCCGCGGAATCCAGGCACGCCGTGTCGCGGCGGCGAAATGCACGTGCCTGGCCGGCTCGGCCGGTAGTATTGTCAGGTGCGCCCGAGCGGATTGCAGTCCGCCCGTGCCAGGAGAAGATGACGCCAGAGCCGTCCCGGCACCCCCGGAGCCCGCTGGTTTGCGGCTGATAGCCGTAATAGCGTAATCTAGATCTTCGGTGCGTACGCCTTCGAAGGGTTTCCACCCGCAGGCGCGGATGCACAGTGCTTTCCAGGCCGTCATGTCGTGCCTGCGTATTCGAGCAAAAACTGTAATAAACGTCTAGAGAAGTGAGTTCCCAAGTGGTGTACGCGATTGTCCGCGCCGGCGGCCGCCAAGAAAAGGTTTCCGTTGGAGACCTCGTGACCCTTGACCGCGTCCCCGGCGAGGCCGGTAGCACCATCGAGCTGCCTGCTCTGCTCCTGGTCGACGGCGACAAGGTCACCTCTGCTGCCGATGCTTTGGCCAACGTCAAGGTCACCGCCGAGATTGTCGAAAATCTCCGCGGCCCGAAGATCGTTATCCAGAAGTACAAGAACAAGACCGGCTACAAGAAGCGCCAGGGCTACCGTTCTGCACTGACCAAGGTCAAGGTCACCGACATCGCGTAAGCGGTCGGCTGACTTTTAGTAAACGTTCCTTCAGAAACAAAGGTAGGCAAATCAGATGGCACATAAGAAGGGTGCGAGCTCCACTCGCAATGGTCGCGATTCCAACGCACAGCGCCTTGGCGTGAAGCGCTTCGGTGGCCAGGTAGTTTCCGCCGGCGAGATCATCGTCCGCCAGCGCGGCACGCACTTCCACCCCGGCGCCAACGTCGGCCGTGGCGGCGACGACACGCTGTTCGCCCTTGAGGCCGGTGCCGTTGAGTTCGGTACCCGCCGCGGACGCCGCGTCGTGAACATCGTCGCTGCCGCTGCGGAGTAATCCAAGCAGCTAACAGCTTTCCAGTGAGGCGGGCCGTCGGTCCGCCTCACTGGTGTTTTAACCAGACTAGAATCACTGGTGGGCCGTTTCGGTTCGCGCCCACCGGCACAGAGGAGATCGATCACGTGGCAACATTCGTTGACCGGGTAGTCCTGCATGTATCCGGCGGATCCGGTGGCCACGGTTGCGTCTCCGTCAAGCGCGAAAAGTTCAAGCCGCTGGGCGGGCCCGACGGCGGCAACGGCGGCAACGGCGGCGACGTGATCCTTCGCGTGGACCCCCAGACCACCACGCTGCTGGACTACCACCACGCCCCGCACCGGCACGCCACCAACGGCGGCCCGGGGATGGGGGACTGGCGCGGCGGCAAGAACGGCGCCACGCTGGTGCTGCCCGTCCCCGACGGCACCGTGGTCAAGACCAAGAACGGTGACGTTCTCGCCGACCTCGTGGGCGATGGCGCCGAGTTCGTCGCCGCCGCCGGCGGCCAGGGCGGGCTGGGCAACGCCGCGCTGGCATCGGCCAAGCGCAAGGCACCCGGATTCGCCTTGCTGGGCATTCCGGGCGACGAGCGGGACATCGTCCTGGAGCTGAAGTCCATCGCCGATGTGGCGCTGGTCGGCTTCCCGTCCGCGGGCAAATCGAGCCTGATCGCGGCCATGTCCGCCGCCCGCCCCAAGATCGCCGAGTACCCGTTCACCACGCTGGTGCCGAACCTGGGCGTGGTCCAGGCGGGCGATATCCGTTTCACCATTGCCGACGTGCCGGGCCTGATCGAGGGTGCCAGCGAAGGCAAGGGACTGGGCCACAACTTCCTGCGCCACGTGGAGCGCTGCGCCGCACTGGTGCATGTGCTGGACTGCGCGGCGCTGGAAGCCGACCGCAACCCCCTCTCCGACCTCGAGATCATCGAGCGGGAACTGGAACAGTACACCGTGGACATGAGCTACGCCGGCGCCGACGGGGACGTGGTCCCGCTGAACCAGCGGCCCAAGCTGGTGGTGCTGAACAAGGTGGACGTGCCCGACGGCCGCGACATGGCCGAATTCGTGCGCCCCGAACTGGAAAAGCGCGGCTACCAGGTGTTCGAAGTCTCCGCGGCCACCCACGAGGGGCTGCGCCAGCTCGGCTTTGCCATGGCCGGGATCGTCGCCGCCGCCCGCGCCGAAGCGAAGGCCGCCCCGCCGAAGGTGGCCCCCGCCGTCCTGCGCCCGCGCTCGGTGAACGAGCGGGGCTTCATCATCCGGCGCGAGGAAAAGAACCTGGAACCGCTGTTCCGGGTGCTCGGAGAGAAGCCGGAACGCTGGGTCAAGCAAACCGACTTCAACAACGACGAAGCCGTGGGCTACCTCTCCGACCGGCTGGCCAAGCTGGGCGTCGAGGACCAGCTGTTCAAGTCCGGCGCCCGCCCGGGCGACACGGTGGTGATCGGCGAAGACGACGCCGTGGTCTTCGACTGGGAGCCCACCATGTCCGCCGGCGCCGAACTGCTGTCCTCCCCCCGCGGCACGGACCTGCGCCTGATGGAGTACATCCGGCCCACCCGCGAAGAGAAGCGCGAGCAGTACCAGGAGCGGAAGGAAGCCAGGGCCGCCACCCGCGCCGAGCTCGAGGCCGAACGCAAGTCCGGCATCTGGACCGCAGAGGAAGACAGTGACGACGACGATGCGCGCTGAGCCGGCGACGGCGGCCGACCGGACCCTGCTGGCCACGGCCGGACGACTGGTGGTCAAGGTCGGCTCGTCGTCGCTGACCTCGGTGGCGGGAGGCATCTCCGAAGAGGCCTTGCTGTCCCTGGTGCAGGTGCTGGCCGCCCGCCGGAACGCCGGCAGCGAAGTCATCCTGGTGTCCTCGGGCGCCATCTCCGCCGGACTGGCCCCGCTGGGTCTGGTGCGCCGGCCGCGGGACCTGGCGACCCAGCAGGCCGCGGCCAGCGTGGGACAGGGCCTGCTGATGGCCCGCTACACCCAGGCCTTCGGCGCCCGCGGCATCACCGTCAGCCAGGTGCTCCTGACCGCCGAGGACCTGATGCGGCGCCAGCACTACGCCAACGCCTACCGCGCGCTGCACCGGTTGCTGCACCTCGGCGTCGTCCCCGTGGTAAACGAGAACGACACCGTAGCCACCCACGAAATCCGCTTCGGCGACAACGACCGGCTGGCCGCCCTGGTGGCCCACCTGGTCAAGGCCGACGCGCTGGTGCTGCTCTCGGACGTGGACGCGCTTTACGACGGCCCGCCCAAGGACGGCGCGCGGCGGATCCCGCTGGTGGCCCGGCCCCAGGACCTGGACGGCGTGAACATCGGCCGCACCGGCGCCGCGGGCGTGGGCACCGGCGGCATGGTCACCAAGGTGGAGGCCGCCGGGATCGCCGCCGGCTCGGGCATCCCGGCCTTGGTCACCTCCACGCCGAACGCGGCGCGGGCCCTGGCCGGCGAGGACGTGGGCACGTGGTTCGCGGCCAGCGGCACCCGCCGGCCCCCGCGGCTGCTCTGGCTGGCACATCTGGCCTCCGTGCAGGGCAGGCTAGTGCTGGACGACGGCGCCGTGCAGGCCGTGCGCGAGAAGCACCGGTCGCTGCTGCCGGCCGGCGTCGTCTCGGTCAAGGGCGACTTCGAACCGGGGGATCCGGTGGAGCTGGCCGACGGCGACGGCCGCGTGGTCGCCCGCGGCCTCGTCAACTTCTCCTCCTATGAGCTCCCGCGCATGCTGGGCCGCTCCACCCGGGAGCTGGCCGCGTCGCTCGGCCGGCAGTACGAGCGCGAAGTCATCCACGTGGACGACCTCGTCCTGCTCTGAACCACCGCGCCGGTCCGGGGCGGCAGCGTAACGTGACCTCCGTCGTCGTGCTGTGCCGCACCCACGGGCTAAAATCGAGGGTATGACCCAGACAGCCTCTTCCCAGTCCCCGGCCGACGAGCTCGAAGACGGCCGGAAACCGGACGCCGCGGCCGCCGTCGCGGCGATCGCCGGACGGTCCCGGACCGCGGCGCGCCGCATGGCCCGCGCCAATCGGGCCTGGAAGGACAAGGCGCTGCAGGAGATCGCCGACTCGCTGATCGCCCGGCGCGACCTGGTGCTGCAGGCCAACCGCCAGGACCTGGACGAGGGCAAGTCGAACGGCACCAGCGCCGCACTGCTGGACCGGCTGACCCTGGACACCAAGCGCATCGACGGCCTGGCCGCTGCCCTGCAGAACCTGGCCGCGCTGCCGGACCCGGTGGGGACCGTCATGCGCGGGCAGACGTTGCCGAACGGGCTGCGGCTGCGCCAGGTCCACGTCCCCATGGGCGTGGTCGCCGCCATTTACGAGGCGCGCCCGAACGTCACCGTCGACATTGCCGGCCTGGCCCTCAAGAGCGGCAACGCCGTGATCCTGCGCGGCGGCAGCGCGGCGCGTCACACCAATGTGGCGCTGCTGGGCATCATCCGCGACGCGCTGGACCGGGTGGGCTTGCCCTCCGACGCGGTGCAGAGCGTGGACGACTACGGCCGCGACGGCGCCACCGCGCTGATGCAGGCGCGCGGCCTCGTGGACGTGCTGATTCCGCGCGGCGGCCGCGAGCTGATCCAGTCCGTGGTGAACAACGCGAAGGTGCCGGTGATCGAGACCGGTGAGGGCAACGTCCACATCTACCTGGACGAATCGGCCGGTACGGAGATGGCCGTGGACATCCTGCTCAACGCCAAGACCCAGCGGCCGTCGGTCTGCAACACGGTCGAGACCCTGCTGGTGCACCGCGACGCGGCCGCCTCGGCCGACGTGCTCGCGGCGCTGGCCGGTGCCGGCGTGCGGCTGCATGTGGACCAGCGGGTGGCCGGCATCCTGCCGTCCGGCGTCGAGGCCCAGACCGCGACCGACGAGGACTGGGGCCGCGAGTACATGGACCTGGACCTGGCGGTGGCGATGGTGGACTCCGTTGACGATGCGGTCAAGCACATCCGCACCTGGACGACCGGCCACACCGAGGCCATCATCACCAACGACCTGCGCAACGCCGAGAAGTTCATCGCCGAGATCGACTCCGCGGCAGTGATCGTCAACGCCTCCACCCGGTTCACCGACGGCGGGGAGCTGGGCCTGGGCGCGGAGGTGGGCATCTCCACGCAGAAGATGCACGCCCGCGGGCCGATGGGGCTGCGCGAACTCACCACCACGAAGTGGATCGTCCAGGGCGACGGACAGGTCCGCGACTAGGCATGTGCCGGCCGGCCTGTCCCGGCCGAATCACGGTTCCGCGCCCGGAACGCGTACCATGAGTAGGAAGCCATATCCCGTCCGCCTGCGCGCGGCCGGGCTGAAGAACCGCAAGGGAGAATCATGCTGTCTCAGGTCCTCGACGCCGCACTCGTGGCCAGCGAAGCCGCCCACGTCGAACTACCGGTCCCCGCCTGGGCGATCGGCGCCGGTTTCATGGCCGCCTTCCTGATCATGATGTTCGCCACCATCGCGTTCACCAGCGTCGGACAGCGCCACTCGGCGGTCGAGGAGCACGTTGACCCGCACCGCCAGCATCCGAATAAGCACGATCACGGCCAGGCCGCGCGCCGCTAGCCGTTCGTGTCCGCGCTGCCCGTCAAAGCCCCGCACGCCGGAGACCTGCACCTCACTTACCCGGGGCGCAAGCTCCGGCTGGGCGTCATGGGCGGAACGTTTGACCCGATCCACCACGGGCACCTCGTGGCGGCCAGCGAAGTGGCGTCGGTCTTCGGCCTGGACGAGGTGGTCTTCGTGCCCACCGGCCAGCCCTGGCAGAAGAGCGGACGCGAGGTCAGTCCGGCCGAGCACCGCTACCTGATGACGGTGATCGCGACCGCATCGAATCCGCAGTTCACGGTGAGCCGGGTGGACATTGAACGCCCGGGTCTGACCTATACCATCGACACGCTGCGGGACCTGCGCGCGAGGCGTCCCGACGCGGAACTGTTCTTCATCACCGGCGCGGACGCGCTGGCGCAGATCATGTCCTGGAAGGACATTGACGAGCTGTGGTCGTTGGCGCACTTCGTCGGAGTGACCCGGCCGGGCCACGAGCTGCACGATTTGGGCCGCAAGGATGTGAGCCTTCTGGAGGTTCCGGCGATGGCCATTTCCTCCACGGACTGCCGGGAGCGCGTGGCCGAGAACCAGCCTGTCTGGTACTTGGTGCCGGACGGCGTAGTACAGTACATAGCCAAGTATGGTCTCTACCGGCGCGCGCCGGACGGCGCCGTCGCCCTGAGCCAACTGCAACCAAGCCAATGAAATCAGTCGTTTACTTCTGGGTGATCAGCAAAGCATGAGCAATCAATCCCAGCCGCCGCCCAGCCGCCGGGACATCCGGCGGCAGCGCGACGGCGCCGGTACGGGTCCGGAGAACGCCTCCGGGGACGTCTCCCAGGCACCGGATGCCCAGGCAGCTGCCACGGGCGATGGCGGGGGAGAAGTTGCCCAGGCGCCGTCCGGCGACAGCCGGACGGAGTCCCGCGAACGCCAGGGCGAGCGGTCTTCGCAGACCCGCGCCCGCGAGCGTGAGGCCCGCCGTGCGCTCAAGACCCTGACCGAGGCGCTGCCCAAGATCCCGGCGCCCGAGCAGGAACAGATTCCCACCCGGCGCCAGCTGCGCCAACAGCAATTGGAGCGCGAGAACCGCCTCCCCACATCCGGCGCCCCGACCGGGGACCCCAACGGCCCCGCCGCCCCGGCGGGCAGCCGCGCGCGCACGTCGGGCGCTCCGGCCGGCGCGCGGGGCCGGACATCCGATGCCCCGGACGCCCCGGCAGACGCGCGCGCCCGGACCTCGGACGCCCCGGCGGATGTCCCGTATGAGCCGCAGCGACCGCCGATCGAGGGCGGGCGGCGGGCCCGGCGCAGCGGGGACACCGGCCGGCCTCCGGTCCAGTCTCCGGCCGCCGCGCCGGACAAGCCCCTCTCGGAGGCCGCGCGCGAGGCCGTCG
This sequence comes from Arthrobacter sp. Y3224055, assembly GCF_059090825.1. Taxonomy (NCBI): domain Bacteria; kingdom Bacillati; phylum Actinomycetota; class Actinomycetes; order Micrococcales; family Micrococcaceae; genus Arthrobacter; species Arthrobacter sp. Y3224055. Next base: position 50,520 of record NZ_JBNHGB010000002.1, read on the forward strand.
ACGCCGGCGAGATGACCGTTGAGCAGGCGCTGGCCGCCCGCGATCTGCTGATGGGCCAGGCCAAGAACATGGTGGCCATGATGGAATCCCGGCAGGAGCAGGACCCGCACGACGTGGACCTGGAACTGCTGGCCCAGCAAAAGGCCCTCGCCGAGCGTGCCGCCGTCCTGAACCGCAGGGCCGCGGACAAGAAGCGGCTCAGCGACGAAAACGAACAGCGCCGGCACACGGCCATGGAGCGGCCGGCGGCTGACATTGCCTCCGCACCGATGGAATTCGTGGCCGTCCCGGGGACCGACCGGCACGTGCTCCGGCCGTCGTCGACATCCTACGTTCCGGTGGTGACGACGCCGGCTCCGGACCAAGCACCGTCTGCTCCGGCGCAGGCCACGCCCGGCCGGCAGCAGGTTCCCGCCCGCCGGAAGCCGGCACCCGAAACGGTCAAGCCGCAACCGCCTGCGGCGACGCAGGCTGTGCCGGCAGGATCAGGGAAACCGGCGGGGCAGGACCGGAAACCGGTTCCGACGCCGGTGGACACGGCCGCGTCGGCACCGCCGCGATCGAAGATCCTGGCCCAGGCCGAAGCGCTGGCCGAAGGGCGCGGTGCCACCATCCATCCGCTCAAGGCCAGCAGCGCCTACGGGCTGGACCCCCTCGACGCCCGGACGGCAGGGCTCGACCGGGTCCGCCGGGTGAGGCTCGCAGTCGGTGGTGCGCTGGTGCTCGGCGCCGCTGCGTTCGCGGCGGGCATCGCCATGATGCTCGGTATTTTTGGCGGCTAACGCCGCCGCTCAATCGCTGGTTCACATTCCAAGGAGACACATGACCGCACCCGAGAGCTCAATCGCCATCGCGCGCACTGCCGCGAAGGCAGCCAGCGACAAAATCGCCGAAGACATCGTCGCGATCGACGTTAGCGAGCGGCTGGCTATCACCGACGTGTTCCTCATCGCCTCGGCACCCACCGAGCGGCAGGTCAACGCCATCGTCGACGGCATCGAAGAGGAGCTGCACAAGCAGGACCTGCGACCGGTCCGCCGCGAAGGCCGGTCCGAGGGGCGCTGGGTGCTGCTCGACTACGCAGGCGTGGTCATCCACGTCCAGCATCAGGAAGACCGCGTCTTCTATGCCCTGGAGCGTCTGTGGAAGGATTGCCCGTTCATCGACTTGCAGCTGGACGCGAAGGCCGCATCGACGGACACGGAGTAGCCGGGGCGGATGGGTACTGCTGGCCGGAACCGATCCTCCGCCGGCCGCCCGGAACCATCCGCTGATTTGGAATCCGTGCGAGTCTCTGCATAGAATATTCAAGTTGCTTCGAAGGAAGCGGCGCGGAATCCGCGAGGATAACGGGGCTGTGGCGCAGCTGGTAGCGCACCTGCATGGCATGCAGGGGGTCAGGGGTTCGAGTCCCCTCAGCTCCACTCCGTGAAGCACCATCGGTGATATTCACGCAGCGGAATATATTGCCGTTTTGGCGAATCATTCCATTCCAGGGGCTGTGGCGCAGCTGGTAGCGCACCTGCATGGCATGCAGGGGGTCAGGGGTTCGAGTCCCCTCAGCTCCACCCAGCAGCGAAGGTCCGGTGCAAACAAACTGTTTGCACCGGACCTTTTCGTATCCGCCAAGCGCCACAACTCCTTCAACCCCCCCCGGTACTTCAAGGCGAAAGCGCTGTGCCCCTGCCTTTTCGCTGCGGATCTGCGCACAGATTCAGCTGTGGGCGAACGCGCCGTTGCTCAGGTTGGGAAAGAAACAACCTGTGGCGGGGACCGGCGGCGCCTGCCCTGGCGAAGCCCTCAGGTGCGCCTGGTCGTGATGCTCATGTCGCGCAGGATCACCGACAGTTGATCCATGAACAGGCCGAGCTGGGCGTTCTGCCGGTCGTTGATCAGCAGCGCAAAGATATTCCGTGCCAGCCGGATTTCCGGGACGTCCAGCACCACGATGCCGTCGGGCCCGTTGTGCATCGCGAGCTCCGGAACCAGCGCGGCGCCCAGACCCGCGGCGGCCATGGCGAGGCTGGCGTTGAAGTCGTCGCAGTAGGCGACCACCCGCGGGTGGAGGTTGCAGCTGGCGAAGAGGCGCTCGATCACGGTGGCGTCCGCCGTGCCGGGATGGTGCATGATCCAGGGCATCTCCGCCAACTGGGAGGCCGTCACCGAAGCCCCGGGCCGAATCCCCCATGATTCGGGCAGTACCACCCTGAAATTGTCGTCGCCGATCCATTGCCGGCTCACCGTGTTGGGCCAGGCCAGCCCGCCCTGGCCGACCTGGAACACCAGGGCGACGTCGAGTCCGCCGCCGGCCCGCAACCCTTGGATCGTCTGGCCCGGCTCGGCGACGGATACCTTGAGGTTGATCCCCAGGCCCGGCCATCCGGGGGCCTGCAGCAACCGGGGGAGTACGTAGGTGGCCAGGCTGGGAAAGATCCCGAGCCTGACCTCCTGCGTGCTGGTGTCCTGGCTGCGGGCGGTGGCAGCCAGCAGCGCATCGATGTCCGTGAGGACCTTGGCCGCGTGCCGGGACATCACCATCGCCGTTTCGGTCGGCTGCACGCTGCGCGCCGAGCGCTCGAACAGCTTGGCGCCCGTCTCGCGCTCCAGCGCGGACATCTGCTGCGAAACGGCCGAGGCCGTATAGCCCAGGTTGGCCGCGGCCGCGGCAAACGACCCGCGCCGGGTCACTTCGAGCAAGGTGCGCAGGTGCACCGTGTTGACCATCAGCCCTCCTGTGGCTCATTCACCCTCGCGCTAAGCCTACCTTGGGCTCTGCGAGAGCCGCGGGCCGCACTTGGAGGAATGCCGCGGGCCGCCACAGCGTTGTGTTAAGGGTGCAGCAAGCACGCGAGGGGGAGTGGTTCGAACCCCGGACGTGCTGCCCAGGCAGTCACGGGGTGAAGGCCGCCCGACCACGAAGCATGGAGCCGCCCGAATCGTCCTGCCGATTGTCCGAGGCGGCCGCTAAGGTCCCGAGTACGGGAGCGGCAGCAGAAAAAACGACGGCCGGGGACCACAACATCTAGTGGTGCCGGCACTAGGGGCGACACGCCGACGAAACGGCGACACGAGACTTTCCGAAGTTGTGGGCAGCCCATCCACAGGCTGTGGATGGCGCCCTGGAAAGGCCGGAATATCAACTGTTTAACCCCCGAAAATATTCCCATGGGCTGTGGACGAAGGTGGGCACGGAATGACATACTTGTAATACATCATCTTGGGGTTCCAAACGGCCGAGTCCACTAGATGTAGTATTGGAACCGCTGGCGGGCAGCGAGCGCGGGTTCTTCTCAGGGACAGCCGCACAGCCAGAAAACAGCAGAACGCCGTACCGAGAATTAGGGGAGAAGGACCATGACTGTAACGGTTTACACCAAGCCAGCATGCGTGCAGTGCAATGCCACGTACCGGGCTCTGGACAAGAAGGGCATCGCCTACCAGAGCGTTGACCTGTCCCAGGATCCGGAAGCGCTGGAGCGTGTCCGTTCCCTTGGTTACATGCAGGCGCCCGTCGTCGTCACCGAGCAGGACCACTGGTCCGGATTCCGCCCGGACAAGATCGAGGAGCTGGCCCAGGCCGCTGCCTCGGTAGCCTGAGCGGTTTCGTTCGGAACCAGAACCAAACGCCATGACCGAGCTGCTGATGAGTGAGGCCGCCAGGCGTGAGGCGGGTCCGGCAACCGGCGGGACCGCCGAGACGGACCTGATCTATTTCTCCTCCGCCTCCGGCTACACCGACCGCTTCATGCAGAAGCTGGGGCTGCCGGCGGCCCGGATCCCGCTGCGCACCCAGCAGGAGACGCTGCAGGCGCTCCGGCCGTTCGTCCTGGTACTGCCGACGTACGGCGGCGAATCCGGCCGGAACTCGATTCCGCCACAGGTCATCAAATTCCTCAACCGCGAGGAGAACCGGCGCCTGCTCCGCGGAGTGATCGGCTCCGGCAACACGAACTTCGGCACAACGTACTGCCTGGCGGCGGAGAAGATCGCCGCAAAGTGCCAGGTGCCGCTTCTCTATCGATTCGAACTCATGGGCACGTCCGAGGACGTCGACCGGGTCAAGCAAGGATTGGAACACTTTTGGAAACGACAGTTGCACCCGCAGCCGTAGCCGATGCCAAGGCAGAATTGCCGGCGGCATTTAAGGGACTGGGCTACCACGAACTCAATGCCATGCTCAACCTTTACGGTCCGGACGGGAAGATCCAGTTCGAGGCCGACCGCGAAGCTGCCCGCCAGTACTTCCTGCAGCACGTTAACAACAACACCGTGTTCTTCCATGACCTGGAAGAAAAACTCGACTACCTGATCAAGAACGACTACTACGAGCGCGAGACGCTCGACCAGTACACGATGAACTTTGTCCGGTCGCTCTACGACCGGGCCTACAAGAAAAAGTTCCGCTTCGAGACTTTCCTGGGCGCGTTCAAGTTCTACACGTCCTACACGCTCAAGACGTTCGACGGCAAGCGTTTCCTGGAGCGCTACGAAGACCGTGTCTGCATGGTGGCCCTGCACCTGGCCAGGGGCGACGAGGAACTGGCGAACCGCCTGGTCGACGAGATCATCGACGGCCGCTTCCAGCCGGCCACGCCCACGTTCCTGAACGCGGGCAAGAAGCAGCGCGGCGAGCTGGTCTCCTGCTTCCTGCTGCGCATCGAAGACAACATGGAGTCGATCGCCCGCGGCATCAACTCCGCCCTGCAGCTGTCCAAGCGCGGCGGCGGCGTCGCGCTGTCGCTGACCAACATCCGCGAGCACGGCGCGCCGATCAAGCAGATCGAGAACCAGTCCTCCGGCGTCATCCCGGTCATGAAGCTGCTCGAAGACAGCTTCTCCTACGCCAACCAGCTCGGCGCCCGCCAGGGTGCGGGCGCGGTGTACCTGCATGCCCACCACCCGGACATCTACCGCTTCCTGGACACCAAGCGCGAGAACGCCGACGAGAAGATCCGGATTAAGACGCTCTCGCTGGGCGTTGTCGTCCCGGACATCACGTTCGAGCTGGCGAAAAAGAACGAGGACATGTACCTGTTCTCCCCGTACGACGTCGAACGCGTCTACGGGGTGCCGTTCTCGGACATCTCCGTCTCGGAGAAGTACTACGAGATGGTCGACGACAGCCGGATCAAGAAGACCAAGATCAGCGCCCGCGAGTTCTTCCAGACGCTGGCCGAGATCCAGTTCGAATCGGGCTACCCGTACATCATGTTCGAGGACACGGTGAACCGCGCCAACCCGATCCACGGCAAGATCATCATGTCCAACCTCTGCTCGGAGATCCTGCAGGTTTCCTCGCCGTCGCTGTACAACGAGGACCTCACCTACGCCGAGATCGGCAAGGACATTTCCTGCAACCTCGGCTCGATGAACATCGCCAAGACGATGGACTCGCCGGACTTCGGCACCTCCATCGAGACCGCGATCCGCGCGCTCACCGCGGTGTCGGACATGTCCTACATCAACTCGGTGCCCTCGATCGCCGAAGGCAACCTGCAGTCGCACGCCATCGGCCTGGGCCAGATGAACCTGCACGGCTACCTGGCCCGCGAGCGGGTCCATTACGGTTCCGAGGAAGGCCTGGACTTCACCAACATCTACTTCTACACGGTGCTGTTCCACGCGCTGCGTGCCTCGAACAAGCTCGCGATCGAGCACCGCCAGACCTTCGGCGGCTTCGAGCAGTCCAAGTACGCCTCGGGCGAGTTCTTCGACAAGTACACCGAGCAGGAATGGGTACCGCAGACCGACCGGGTCAAGGAGCTCTTCGCCCACGTGGAGATCCCCACCCAGGCCGACTGGCGGGAGCTGAAGGCCTCCGTCATGGAGCACGGGATCTACAACCAGAACCTGCAGGCCGTCCCGCCCACCGGTTCGATCTCCTACATCAACAACTCCACGTCCTCGATCCACCCGGTGGCCTCCAAGATCGAGATCCGCAAGGAAGGCAAGCTGGGCCGCGTGTACTACCCGGCGCCGTACCTGACCAACGACAACCTGGAGTACTACCAGGACGCCTACGAAATCGGCTACGAGAAGATCATCGACACCTACGCCGCGGCCACCCAGCACGTGGACCAGGGCCTGTCGCTGACGCTGTTCTTCAAGGACACCGCCACCACCCGCGACATCAACAAGGCGCAGATCTACGCCTGGCGCAAGGGCATCAAGACCATCTACTACATCCGGCTCCGCCAGCTCGCGCTGGAGGGGACCGAGGTAGAGGGCTGCGTCAGCTGCATGCTGTAGCAGACCCGGACAACTGAAAAGTACGACGGCGGGTGCCCGCCCGCCGTCGTACGGGCACCGACGGGAAGCCGGACATCCGGCCACCACCTGCTGGCCCAGCCGGCCGCACCGCGGCCGGCATTCGGGCACTATGGAACAAGACAGACTTTGGGAAGAAGGGGACGCGATGACAGCCGAGAAGGTCAAGCTTCTGCACCACGTGGAAGCGATCAACTGGAACCGGATCGAGGACGAGAAGGACGTTGAGGTCTGGAACCGGCTCTGCAACAACTTCTGGCTGCCCGAAAAGGTCCCGCTGTCCAATGATGTGCAGTCCTGGGGCACGTTGACCGAAGACGAAAAGCTGCTCACCATGCGCGTCTTCACCGGCCTGACCCTGCTGGACACGCTCCAGGGAACAGTCGGCGCCGTCAGCCTGATCCCGGATGCGCTGACTCCGCACGAGGAAGCCGTCTACACGAACATCGCGTTCATGGAATCGGTGCACGCCAAGAGTTACTCCTCGATCTTCTCCACCTTGTGCTCCACCAAGGAGATCGACGAGGCGTTCCGGTGGTCCACCGAGAACGAGAACCTGCAGAAGAAGGCCCGGATCATCGAGGGCTACTACTACGGCGATGACCCGCTCAAGCGCAAGGTCGCCTCCACGCTGCTGGAGTCCTTCCTGTTCTACTCCGGCTTCTACCTGCCGATGTACTGGTCCTCACGGGCCAAGCTGACGAACACCGCGGACCTGATTCGGCTCATCATCCGTGACGAGGCGGTGCACGGTTACTACATCGGCTACAAGTTCCAGAAGGGCGTCGAGGGGGAGTCCGAGGCGCGCAAGCAGGAGCTGAAGGACTACACCTTCGAGCTGCTCTACGAGCTGTACGAGAACGAGGTGCAGTACACCCACGACCTCTACGACGCCGTCGGCCTGTCCGAGGACGTCAAAAAGTTCCTGAACTACAACGCCAACAAGGCGCTGATGAACCTGGGCTACGAGGCCATGTTCCCGTCCACCGTGACCGACGTAAACCCGGCCATCCTCTCCGCCCTGAGCCCCAACGCGGACGAGAACCACGACTTCTTCTCCGGCTCCGGCTCCTCCTACGTGATCGGCAAGGCCGTCAACACCGAAGACGAAGACTGGGACTTCTAGTTCAATCGTGAGATGCAGGCCTAGTTGGAAGAACCGCACCCTAGTCCCAGGGTTGCTGGAAGTTTTCCAACTAGGTCTGCAACCTGGGCAGATGCGAGGCCTGATGATGGTGACGGTTCTCTGTATAGCTGTCGGACCCGTCTGAGCACCTCGAAAAGCACGACGTCCACTGCAGGCCAGCCAATCCCGACTGTCCGTTGACAAGTCCTAGGCACGACTCGATCCCTAGGTCGCAAAGTCTCGCGTCGGCGCGGGTGAGGCTGAACTGCACTTGCTTATACGCGTGGCCATCGCGTCCGCCCACAAGGTTAAGCACTGCTGGCGACCGACTTAAAACCGGGCTCGCTGCCGAGTCCGCCGCCATAGGCGCCAACCTGCCCTGACGGGAGTCTACCTGTCCGTCGGCTAGTAATTTCCTCTCGCCCTGACGGAAGGCTCTTTATGCCCGCTTCACTCCGCACGCCCCGGCCCGTCTACATCCTCGGCGCAGGGTTCTCCAAGGCCATCCACAAAGCCATGCCTATCACCAACGCGCTGGGCGATGAACTTCAGCGACGATTGGCGGGGCAAGTGACCATCGACCTGCGCGCCCGGCAGACGTTCGAGGCTTGGTTGACGGCGATGCTTGACCCTATGCCGTTCCTTAGCCAAGCTGAAGTGCTGGCCCGCAGGTCGGCCGCTGCAGTGGTGACCCAGACGATCGCGGACATTCTGGATGAGGCCCAAGCCAAGGCCATCGCCGATCCTGCGCCGGATTGGCTGCTTCAGTTGGTCCGCCTGTGGCACGCCGAGCGCGCAGTCGTCATCACGTTCAACTACGACTGCCTAGTAGAGCGCGCCATCAACACTGCCCTCATCCCGGTCGGATACTCGAGGGAGTCACCAGAGGTGCTCCGAGGTATGGATGTAGTGAGCCCCGCGCCTCCTCGTCAAGAAAACCTCTATTTGGGCGACGGGAACTCGAATTTGGCGTTCGAATCGATGACCCTCGTGAAACTCCACGGATCGTTGAACTGGTACCGGGCTGACGGTGATGGGTTCGGGTCTACTCTGTTCCAGACCTTCGACTACGGGAAGTTCAACGGCGAGACACCCAACATGCCGCGAGGAAATCCGGAGTTTATCGCGCACATGGACCGCTTCGTCATCCCGCCTGTCTCAGAGAAGTCACAGCATTACGGAGCGTACGTGGTGCCGACGCTGTGGAAAACCGCACGGGATGCAATGTCCGTTGCCACGCGCGTGACCTTTATGGGCTATTCACTGCCGCCAGAGGACCGAGTCTCGGTGGAATTGATGACCTACTGCCCGAAGGGGGTGAAAACGATTGTCGTCGACCGCACTAAGTTCGATCCAGAATGCCCTGATGCTTTGCCCAACCGTCTCAAGGCACTTGGACTGAACGTCGTCAGCGAGATTTTCGGGGATGACGCCATCGCGCGGGCGGTGACGCGGCTGATGATGGCGACCCAGATCCAAATGTCGGGAGGTATCTCCAACGACGCGCCCGCACCCTCGTACGACTGCTACGTGACCTGGGTGGACGCTTCGGAACTCGAGAACGGCCCGTCATACGGGTTCCACCTGCTCACGTCCGACGACGTGGACCCCACCGTGCTCCATGCGGTGCCTGTCCGGGGTCAGGGCATCTTGTCAGACCGGGCGAGATTTCAAACGAACTTGGAGGAGGATTTCAGGGAGCGCGGCTTGAATCCCGGCGAGCTGGTCACCGAATCTGCATTCCGTAGGCTCGTCAACAAGCGCATCGGCATTCGCATCAACCCGAGCAACGGATCAATTTGGCGCACCGTCGTCGGGTTCCAGCATGTTGTAAGCACCCATGCAGAGGCAGGGGAGGTCATTTCTCTCCACACGATGGAGGGCGACTTCCCGCGTCCGAACCCCGATGGCTTGGGACTGGCCTTGCCGTCCGCTTAGGACCGGGAGGGAACGGGTCGCCTCTTGCACGAGATGAACGCGGACCCGAGGGGTTGAACCCTAGTCTCAGTACATAAATTGGGAATTTCAAGAAGGGACTGCGGCAGGTTCATCTTGTAGTATCTGCAAGTCCCTGCAGGTAATCCGCGTATCCCGCCTGTGGTTGCGCGGGGAGGTATGACGGTGCCCGATCTCGCGCCGGGCCAGTCCATGCTGAAAGGCACGGGTTCATCCTTCACCGGTTGCTAAAATTCTTAGGTGATCACCGGTGAAATCAAGTCCAAGTCGACAAAGTATGGAACGCCTGCAGGACAGTCGGGATCTCCAACCCGCTGGAGGACGATTCCAACCCTTGACGATCGTGCTGGAATAGGATCGGTAGCGAAATAACCCATATCATGACTGGATTTCTCGGGATGTGTAGGAAGTCCCACATAAGACTGGGTTAGATGAGCGTATAGGAATAAGAGGCGTGCTCGGGACACTCATAAATCACACGCTGGCTTACATTGGCTCAGTCACGATCTAGCGCAAAAGCTACGCGCGGTGCCTGGAGCAGCCATTGGAAACAGTCTCACCCGGCGGGCCAGAAAGTAACCCAGGGGATCGCGGCGGCGGCCGACGGATGCCCGAGGCAGAAGCTAGTAGCATAAGGAACACTATGCTTTGTATCACGTCGAAGCACATTCAACAGTTGAGGAACAGATGAAGCTAGAGCCATGGGAACCTGATCTTCGTACCATCAGAGACAGAGTCCGCGAAAAAGAGCTCGACCTTCAGCCGGATTTTCAACGGGGTAAGGTGTGGCCCGTGTCGAAACAGCAGAAACTGATCGACACGGTTCTTCGCGGCTGGGCCGTTCCAGCTGTTCATCTGCTCGTACTCAAGGACCACACTCTGGCTGTTCTTGATGGGCAACAGCGTCTTAATGCCATGATTGATTTCCTCGATGACGCATATAAAGTCAAATTGTTCGATCCGAACGATGAGTCGCTGGCTCACCTTGCGGGACTCAGGTTTAGTGAGCTTCCGCTCGAGACTCAGCGGATGATCTATAGCTACAAAGTATCCTCATACCGCCTATACGAGTATGAACCAGAAGAGCCGTATGAGTTGTTCTTCCGGTTGAATCTGCCGACTGGATTGACTCAGGCCGAGAAGCGTAATGCGCTTGTGGGGGGAGCCCGAGAACAAGTAAAAGATTTGTTGAGCGTGGCCCTTCGATCGGGCTGGTCCAAGGAAACGCTAGGCTTTGAGAACTCCAGGCTCGCCTATGACGATGCGATTGCGAAAATGTGTGAGTATGTCGAGTTGGGAACGGTTCGAGTTCCAATGAATACTCAGGTCATGGAGTCGCGCTATAGGTCCGTTCACGGGTTCTCCAATGAAACGATGCATGTAGTTTCTAAGGTAGTTTCCCATATAGGTGGCTTACGAGCGCGTACAGCGAGTTATGATTTTCGCTTAAATAAGGCGACCCTGCTTACGTGGGCACTAGCGTTAGCCCGGCAGGAAATAAACGAGAACCTCCGTGGGCTCGATGTCGATGCAGCGTTCTTCGCGTTAGAATCGGCGAGGACGAGTCTTAGAAAGCCCGAGTCACGGGACAAGGGCTCGTTCGGTCACTGGAATGTGTATGCATCGGTTTACTCAGACCGAGCAAGTCTACGCGTTTCCGATGTGCTCTCAGTGATAGCGCGCGACCTCTGCCTGTGGCGAGCCGTCTTGGGACTGCAGCCAGGGGCTCGGCAGTTGGAGAGCACGCTAAAGGAGTTGCTACAACTCGAGAATTCCATCGAGGAATTCGATGAAGCTGATGTTCTAAACTATCTCGAGATGTGCAAGGACTGGGGCGTCATAAAGTGAAACGCCAAGCACTTCAAGACATATGGAACCGCGTTCAACCTGACCGATGGCAGGTCCCGCGTGTAAATACGGTACTCCCGCATTCCTTGTCCGGCTTCACTGGGACGCCCGCAGAGCTCAGCGGTGGGATCTCAGTTTTGTGTGGATCAAATAGTAGTGGAAAGACCCGTCTTTTGGCTGCCCTGACAACCGCTTTAAGAGAAACTGATTCCTCGGTTATTGCAGTGGACTCAGTTGGAATTGAACCATCAAAGGTCGAGTTTCTAGACACTTCATGGCAGTTACAACGGCAGATTCTTTCAGTCGCAGGTGACGCAACCCTCACTGATAGATTGGCTCAGGCTGGCCCTCTAAGGGCAAAGCAATCCGACGTGAAGTTGCTGAACTATGTCCTTGCTGACGACATTTCAGAAATTAAAATTTATGAACTCGATGCCACTGATTCCTCGCCATTGATTGAAAATACAGCAGGTTCTCACCCAACTGCTCTTCTCTCCCGGGAGTTCAGGGAAGACGTTGTCCCCTACTTCGAGGTTACCGCACGGGGGGCGACCCGCGGGAGCCTGCAGCTTAGCCAGGGTGAACTTAGTGTGCTTACGCTGTATTGGACACTACTTCGTGCCGAGAAGGGCGGCCTTCTAGTGATGGACGAGCCGGACGCCTTCTTGTCTCCGCAGTCTGGCCGTCGGGTATTTGACCTTATCGCGCATTACGCGAGCGAGCGCAAGTGCCCCTGCGTCATCACTTCTCATTCATATCTCGCTCTATCGACAATTCCCGTCGATCACATACTTGTTCTACGCACTGATCTCCAGCGAGAAACGACCGTCGAGGCCGGCAGTAGGGACTTACTTTGGAAAACGCTTAAGGTTGGCCCGACCAGGAGAATCGTTTTCGCAGTCGAAGACGAGGCTGGACGACAATGGCTTCATGCCTTATTTAGACTGCTAGATTTCAGCCATACAGAAGTGTCGGCGATATGGAACGTCCAAGGTGATGATAAGGTACGGCGTATTGCCCTTTTGCCACCGAGTAAGGATGCCGACGTTGCTTTCTGGGGAGTTCTCGACGGGGATCAGCGAGGACACAAAGATAATGCAGGGCAATTCCTTGTTCTCCCGGGCGACAAGAGCCCGGAGGGCGTGATCCTAAACGTTTTGCGCAGTGGCGAGGAGCGCGTGTTGCCGGAGACGGTTACCCAAGCAAGGATCGAGGAAATCCTAGCGGACCACTTGGGGGAGGATCCCCACGAACAAGTCATAGCAGTGGCAAATAAACTAGGCTTCGAACTCCCTAGTTTCCGTGAACAGATCTGGACTCGGTGGCTGATGAACACAGAGGAGGGCCGAAGTGCACTTGAACAGTTCAAGGTTGAACTTTCGGCGGTGAAAGTCCTTGGGGCCTGACGAGTTGCGTGTATCGGTGCGTGACGCCTAGGAGTAAACATGCAGACGTGATTTGAGGACGGTTGAGGAACTAACTGGAGGCTCATTTCCTCGATGGTGGACGGTGCCTTGCCGCGTGGATCGCAAATGCTGCAAATACCATTGGGCCCTGGGAGCAGCCAACGGAGATTGCATGAGCAGCATCCCACCGAAAGGGTTTAGGCTGACTCATCCAAACCTTCATCGGGTTCTTTGGGCAGCTACCGCCGCCGCACCGGAGCGTCCATGCGCCAGCCCAGTTGGAATGCCAAGGAACGCCGGCTCGGAAGCTGCGCAGCAGGCATCGCCAGGTGCGGCGGCCGCTGCCGTTGTGTCACAGCTGCCGCCGAGGTCGGTGGAGCAGACGCCGGTTTCCGGTAGGACGAGTTCGACGTTGTCGGCTGCCTCCTGATCGACTGCGAGGGCAGCCGCGATGGAGCGGACCTGTTCGTACCCGGTGGCCATCAGGAAGGTCGGCGCGCGGCCGTAGGACTTCATGCCGGCGATGTAGAAGTCTTTCTCCGGGTGGGACAGGAGCTTGGCGCCGTGGGGTTCGACGGTGCCGCAGCTGTGAAATTCGGGATCGATGAGCGGGCCGAGCTCCCGCGGCGCTTCCACCGCAGGGTCCAAATCCAGCCGGACTTCGCGCAGCATGTCCAGGTCCGGGCGGAACCCGGTGGCCGGCACCAGCAGATCCACGTCCAGCTGTGCCTGTCCGTCAGGGGTTGTTCCGAGGACGGCCAGGGTGTCGGCGCTCTTGAAGCCGGTGATCGTGAACGAGGTGTGCAGCTCGATGGCTTTTTCCTCGACCAAGGCGCGCAGGCGGGAACCGAGCGCTCCGCGGGCGGGCAGGCCGTCGAGGTCGCCCCCACCGTAGAGGCTGGCGGCCGAGTTGCGGCGGATGGCCCAGCTGATCCGGGTTCCGGGTTGCTGGGCGGCCAGCTCGCCCAGCGACAGGAGGGTGTTGGCGGCTGAGTGTCCGCCGCCGACGACCAGGACGTGTTTGCCGGCGTAGCGGGTCCGGTCGCGTCCGGTGACATCGGGCAGCGGGTCTGCGATGTTACCCGCCGCGCGGGCTTCAACCTCCCCTTCGGCTGGGAGCCCGGCCCGCCCGAGCGGGTTCGGGGTGTTCCAGGTTCCGGAAGCATCGATGACCGCGCGGACACGATGATCGGTGCTGGTGCCTCCGGCGTCTTCCACCCGGACCAGGAACGGGGTGGTCTCCCGGCCGCGGGATTGGGTCTTGTCCATGCCTTCACGGCTAACAGCGGTGACCCGGCTGGAGGTCCGCAGGGCGCCGGCGATCGCGGGGACCGCTGCCAGCGGATTAAGGTACTGCTCGATGAGTTCTGCGCCGGTGGGCAGCGCCTCAGGGTCAGGTTCCCGCCAACCGGTTCCGGCAAGCAGCCGGCGTGCGGCGGCGTCGATGTTGTAGCGCCACGGTGAGAAGAGCCGGATGTGTCCCCACGCGTCGATTGCCGCGGCAGGCGTGTCGCCTGCTTCGAAGATGACCGGCTTTAGCCCTCGTGCAGCAGGTGGGCGGCTGCCGCCAGCCCGACCGGGCCGGCGCCGATGACGGCGACGGGAAGCTGCCTGGTCTCGGTCTGGGTGGCGGTGTCCTTAAGCATGGGTGCTCTCCTCGACGAGTGCGGTGGCAATGCTGTCGCTATCTTCGAGTGCTGCGAGGTAGCGTTCGGCGTCCAGGGCTGCCGAGCAGCCGGTGCCGGCGGCGGTGATGGCCTGCCGGTACCGGTGGTCCACGGCGTCACCGCAGGCGAAGACGCCTGGGAGGTTCGTGCAGGTGGTGGGTGCGTCGCCCTTGATGTAGCCCTCGTCGTCGAGGTCGATCTGTCCCTTGACCAGGTCGGTGCGGGGCAGGTGTCCGATGGCCACGAAGATCCCGGTCGCAACCGATTCGCGCGTGGTTCCGGTGACGGTGTCGGTCAGGGTCACGCCGGTGACTTTGCCATCGCCGTGGATCGCGGTAACCGCGCTGTTGTATTCGAAGCGGATCTTTTCGTTGTCCTTCGCGCGATGGGCCATGATCTTCGATGCGCGGAGGGCGTCGCGGCGCACGACGACGGTGACGGACTTGCCGAAGCGCGTGAGGAAGAGGGCTTCTTCCATGGCGGAGTCGCCGCCGCCGACCACAACGATGTCTTGTTCGCGGAAGAAGAACCCGTCGCACGTAGCGCACCAGGAAAGGGCGTGTCCGGAGAACTTCTTTTCTTCCGGTAGGCCCAGTTCCTTGTAGGCGGATCCGGTGGCCAGGATGACAGCAGGCGACTCGTGGGTCTGACCGTCCCCGGTGGTCACTCGCTTGAGGTGGCCCTTGAGAACAACTTCAGTGACGTCGTCGAAGACTATGCGCGCGCCGAACTTTTCAGCCTGTTTCTGTAGCCCTTCCATGAGTTCGGGTCCCTGGATGCCGCCCGGGAAGCCGGGGAAGTTTTCTACCTCCGTTGTGTTCATCAACGCTCCGCCGGCAGTGACGGACCCTGCCACGACCAAGGGGTTCAGTCCCGCGCGGGCGGCGTAGATCGCGGCGGTGTAACCTGCCGGGCCGGACCCGATGACGATCAGCTGTTCAGTGTGGATGTCGGTGCTCACGAAAGTCTCCCCTGATGCTCTAAGTCGGTTGGTCTAATTGGTGGCAGGGATCAGGGATTCGATCAATCCCTCGATGCGGGTCTTGATCTCGTCGCGGATGGGGCGGACAGCGTCCACACCCTGCCCGGCCGGGTCATCCAGGACCCAGTCCTCATAGCGCTTGCCGGGGAAATAGGGGCATTCGTCGCCGCAGCCCATGGTGATCACGACGTCCGACTCCTTGACGGCCTCGGTGGTGAGGACCTTCGGGATCTCGGCGGACATGTCGATGCCGAGTTCGGCCATGGCCTCCACTGCGGCCGGGTTGACCTTGTCAGCGGGCTGGGAGCCGGCCGAGCGGACTTCGATGGCGCCTTCGGAGAAGGTGGTCAGGAATGCCGCCGCCATCTGCGAACGCCCTGCGTTGTGGACGCAGACGAAGAGGACGGAAGGCTTTTTGATGGTACCGGTGCTCACGGGTTTCTCCAGTGGTTCGAACGGTGGTGGTTTTGCTTGGGTGTACAGCCGCTCCATCGCTGCACCGACTCCGCATTGATGCCTGTCGATGTGAGCAGCATCCGGCCCCCATATTGATGATTGTCGATATTTGCAATGCGCTTGTTCTGCCCGGCTGGTCAGGCGGCGCGCAGGCGTGGCGCGAGATCGCTGATGCGGTTGGAGATGTCGAGGAAGGCGTGTTCGAAAGCGTCGTTGGTGTTCGATCGGACGGGGTCCGGAACAGACCAGTGAATTCCTTCCAGGCTCGGCAGTTCCTCGTGTGCGTTGTCGCACACGGTGACGATAAAGTCGTCGCTGGTTGCAACGTCAGTCAGTTGGCGCGGACTTGCGTTCCCGAGATTGACGCCGTGACGTTGCGCGATATCGATGGCCCCCTGGGCGACGCGGTCTGCCGGCTGCGTGCCCGCCGACGTCGCCGGAATTTTACTCACGCGCCGCCATAGGGCAGTCGCCAGCTGAGACCGTGCGCTGTTGCGCGTGCAGACGAAGAGGACGCGGCGCACGCCGTGTTCACGCCGGGGCGACAGCCCCTCCAGCGCCCCGGAGGTGAGTCTGATGTAGCTGCGCCGCTTATCCGCCTCCGAGCGGCGGCGGGTCGCGAGGCCGGCAGCTTCCAAGGTGCGCAGGTGGTGGGACAGCAGGTTGGAGGGGATGCCGAGCTCCGCCTGAAGCTCCGTCGGTGAGTAGTCTCCGAGCGTCAGCAGATCGACAATCCGCAGGCGGGCAGGGTCTGCGAGGGCGGCATGTTTTGCAACTCGCGCCTGAAAGTCCCCGTTTAGCTCAATAGTCATTGATTCAATTTTGACTGAGTTAATTTATTCGGTCAAGCTGGATCTCATGACTTCACACCTGCCGCCCTTGTGGCGCCGCGCTGTCGCCGAGCTGCTTGGTACGGCACTGCTTGTTTGCATCGTCGTCGGCTCGGGCATTGCCGCGCAGCAACTTTCCCCGAACGATGTGGGACTGCAGCTGCTGCAGAACAGCACCGCCACGGTGCTGGGCCTCACGGTTCTGATCCTCATGTTTGGACCGGTCAGCGGCGCCCACTTCAATCCCATGGTGTCGCTCGCGGACTGGCTTCTGGGCAGGCGCAGCCGCACCGGCTTGACCCTCGCGGAATTGGGCACGTATCTGGTGGCGCAGATGGTCGGTGGGATCGGCGGCAGCGTACTCGCCAACGCCATGTTTGAAGTGGGTACGACCGTCTCGACCAAGGATCGAGCAACTGCGGGAACGCTGCTGGGCGAGGTGGTTGCGACGGCCGGGCTCATTCTGCTGATCTTCTCCCTGGCTGCCACTCGAAGGGGTATCCTCGCGGCTCCCGCTGTAGGTGCGTACATTGGCGCGGCGTACTGGTTCACGTCCTCGACGTCTTTCGCCAACCCTGCGGTGACGGTCGGCCGCATCTTCAGTGACACGTTTGCCGGCATCGCTCCGAGCTCCGTCCCCGGTTTCGTGCTGGCGCAGATCATCGGTGCGGCAGTGGGCGTCGGCCTCCTCATGCTCCTCTTCCCTGCGGCCTCGCGTATGGCGGACGACGTCGTTGTCCCGCACCCCTCGCGAAAGGGCGGATCCTGACCGCAAGGGCATGGGTTTCGTTCCCCGCCGGAATCTGGCAGGCGGGGCCCAGGTGTTGATGGCCCCCCCCCCCCCCGCCAGCGGGGACGTTCCTGGGTGCCCACGTGGCGAAGGAAACGGCCACCATTTTCAAGGCCCTGTCTGACCTGAGCCGACTGCGCCTGCTCTCTGTCACTCACGGTCTTCTTGGCCGCCGTCGTCGTGGAGTTCTTCGAGGACCTCGAACGGTGACTCGACATCTCCCGTCCAGGCCTCGATGCCTTCGCGGACGGCAAGGGCGGCAACCACCAGAGCCGCGATCGAATCTGCCCAGGCCCACCCGAACAAGGTGTTCAGAATTAGACCAATCAGTACAGTCCCGGACAAGTAGATGCAGAGCAACAATTGTTTGGCATCTGCCTGAACGCTCTTCGAGTTCAACTCACGCCCGGTCCGGAACTCGAACCACGCGAGCACGGGCATCACGATGAGACTCAGTGAAGCGATACCGATGCCGAGGGGGCTGTGCTCGACCTTTTCAATGCCCGAGAGAGCCAGTACCGCGTCTATGGTGACGTAGGCCGCTAAGGCGAAAAAGGCAATGCCGATTGCGCGGACAGTCACTTTCTCCCAACGTTCGGGGTCTTTGCGTGTGAACTGCCAGGCGACGGCTGCCGCGGAGAGAACCTCAATGATGGAATCGAGGCCGAAGCCGATGAGCGCCGCAGACGAAGCCATGGAGCCGGCCCAGATCGAGACAATCGCTTCGATCACGTTGTACGTGATGGTGGAAGCGACAATGAGTCGCACACGGCGGTGCAGTACAAAACGCCGCTCGGCAGAGAGCGCAGTTGGTGCTGTCATCGGGACCCCTCGCAGCACCCGGGCAATGGGCATGCCGGGTCGGCGCAGGGGTTGTTTTCGTCCACCATCAGTGTCACTTCGACGAGGGCCTGTAGAGCGTTCGCCAGATGGGGGTCGGCGATCTCGTACCGGGTTTGCCGACCTTCAGGTTCGGCAATGACGATGCCGCAATCACGAAGGCACGTCAGGTGATTGGAAACATTCGACCGCGTCAAGTTCAGGCTGCGCGCGAGGACGGCTGGGTAGCTTGGCTCCTTGAGCAGGGTCATGAGGATGGATGCTCGGCTTGGATCGGCCATGGCCCGCCCTAGGCGATTCATGACATCCAGCCTCGAAGTTATAGTCAGCATGCACTGACTATACAGTTGTTGCTGAACTATCCCACAACCAAAAGGGGTGCCCCTGCTCGGATGGGCAATAACTGGAAGAGAATCTGGTGCGGGAAATAACCTTAATTCGGGCATCGACATCGCTTCCGCCCCTAATACTCACCTTTGGATGTGACGTTATCGCCTGCCTCCTGATATCCCATTCGCAACTGGGAGAAACGGTGCATTTCTTTTTGCTCGGTTTTATACACCCTTAATGAGAGAGGGTAGTGGGACTGCGTCAGAACTCGTTGACAGTCGCAGAACCGCAGGCGTAGGTTGACCGCACTGTGCGCCTGGCTGGGGGAGGAACGCAGGGACCGTGGTTCTCTCAACGGACCTGTCGCCACTACGGCATCCAACGCATCTCCCTGCAGGATGAGCGAGAAGCCTCCTGCCCGCCCAGGAGCCCCATCATGATCACCAAGAAGACACTGCGCCTGCCCATTTTCATTGCTTTTGCCCTCGCCGCGGGGACCGCGCCGGCCATTGCAACGCCCCAAGAGGAAACCCCAACCCAGTGGCCGCCCGAGGACACCGGGGGGCACTATCTACCGGTCCCCGACGATTACTACGCTCCAATAGAGATCGAGGCATGCGGCTCGACCGTCACCCTGGAATCCGGAGACGTTCGGGAAGTCCACTACAAAGCCCGGGTTAGGCAGAACGGGTCAACACTGGTGAAGTTCCGGGGCGATGCCACCGTGGACCTGACGCGCGCTTCGGACGGTGCCTTCATCGACGAACTAGACATCTCCGGACCGGGCTTCCAATACTTCTCGGCCGATCAGTTAACCATCGTCGACTCGCTCAAGGGTGCCTCGATCATTTACCCCGTAAGCCCCGCTGATGCCGCGGCGCTGGAAGAAGAAGGCCTACCCGAGTTCTTGTACTTCGAGCGGGGGTGGCTGGCCTTCCATATTCAACTCTCTGAGGATCCGGAGGTGATGGAGCCAATTTCAGTGGATATCGTGATGAACACCATTCGGCACGTTCACGATGTGTGCGAAATGCTCGACGAGGCGGCCGAGAAGTAACACGTTCTCCTCCCCGGGCCGGGGAGGAGGAATCGAGGATGAGGCGCCCCAGAGGGCGTCAGCGAGCCAATTGCGGCGACGCGAGATGACGCCTTAGTCCTGTCGCTTGGCGTAGTCACTGTATCCGTGCCAGTCAAGGACCACGCATGGCTCATCGCCTACGACCCATGCATCGTGACCTGGAGGAACCGACATCAGGTCGCCGATGGCGAACTCGTTTTCCTCGCCGTCGTCCATGACGATCTTGATTCGTCCGGACAACACATAGCCGGTATGGGCCACCTGACAGCTGTCCGTCCCGGCGATGGGTTTAACGTGCTTGGACCACTGCCAACCGGGTTCGAAAACCGCCCGCCCGACGGCGCCTGACTCGAGATTGATCAGATCCAGTTTCCCCTTACCGTCCTCGAAAGGCCGGGTTTCTTCGGGCTCGTTCAGACTCTTGCGGATCATGGGTGACATGAGGGTCTCCTTTGAACCAACCTGCCCTGCACACACAAGTGTGGCAGCACGCCGGGAACAGGGTCAACGTGTGCCGGCCTGACGGGGACCGTCACCAACCGCCGCGCGTCGGCGTATGTCCCTTTCGGGCGTCGTCGGGCATCGCCATCTCGGCCCGCAGGCCCAAGAGACGGATGGGACGGCCCGCTTCGATTCCGGCTGCTAGGTCCAGGGTCCGCGCCAGGATTTCGTGCCGGTCGAACGTCTCGGGAATCTTCCGCGCATGGGTCTTGGTGAAGAACGGAGCGTATCGAACCTTGAGGGTCAGCCCGACGACGGGCCGTCCCTCGGCCACAACGTCCTCAAGGACCCGCGCTGTCAGCTCCCTGACGGCGTCGTCGACCTGGGCGGGCTCAGTCAGGTCCTGCTGGAAGGTGCTCTCCCGGCTATGTCCCCGGGCAACCCACGGGGTGTCGTCCACGACGCTGGCGCCGTCCCCGCGTCCGAGTTCCGCGTACCAGGGCCCCATCCTGGGGCCGAACTCCGGGACCAGCTCTTGGGGGTCGGACGCGGCGAGCTCGGCAACGGTGTTGATGCCGAGCTTGGCCAGCCGGCCCGACACCTTGGTGCCGACGCCCCACAGGTCTTTGGTGGGCCGGCCGCCCATGACGTCAAGCCAGTTCCCGGCGGTGAGGCGAAAGACGCCGGCCGGCTTGCCGAAACCGGTGGCGACCTTGGCGCGGACCAGAGTGTCGCCGATGCCCACGCTGCAATGCAGCTGCGTTCGCTCCAGTACGGCGGCCTGCACCTGCCGGGCGTAGGCTTCGGGATTCTCTGTTTCGACGCCGACAAAGGCTTCATCCCAGCCCAGCACCTGCACGGTGGCGCCTGGCTGCGCTCGCAGCGTATTCATCACCGCTTCTGACGCCGCGAGGTACGCCTCGTGATCGACGGGGAGGATGACGGCGTCGGGCACTTTCCGTGCCGCCGTGCGCAAGGGCATTCCGGAACCCACGCCGAACGCCCGGGCTTCGTAGGATGCGGTCGACACCACAGCCCGTTCCGTGGGGTCGCCCCGGCCGCCGACAATGATCGGCTTGCCCGCAAGCTCCGGCCGTCGGAGCACTTCGACCGCAGCGATGAACTGGTCGAGATCGACGTGCAGCACCCACGGGATTCCGCTCACGCCACCAGTGTGCCCTAAACATCCCCGGCAAGCATCGGGGCGCCGCCGGCTTGGCCGCAATCGGCCTTCAGTGAATTCCAGCGGTGCCGACGGGAGTCCCGCACCAGCGTAGAGCGTGTGGCGCAGCCGTGCGTTGATCTGGCCTTGCTTCAGGACTTGGCGGTGGCACGGCGGTCCACAACCGAGGCGCCCACGACGGCCGTAACGATGGACACTGCAAGGAATAACGGCAGCTGGGTGGCCTGCGAAACAACGGCACCGGCAACAGCAGTTCCTGCCGAACCGGCAGTGATCTTCAGGGCTCCGACCCACACGAACACCTGGCCGCGTGCTTCCGGCGGCGCATATTCGCTGCGGGCGGCCAGGGTTGCGGCGAAGAAGTACGAGTTCGCGATCCCGGCCAAGGAGTAGGCCGCCACCGCGACAGGGAAGCTGCCGGCGAATGCAGCCCCGGCCAGGGCTAGGCCTACCCCGACCGCAAGCCATGTCATCAGTCGGTCGGCGTCGGCCTGCATCGGCCGGACCATCACCCCTGCCGAACCGGCCAGCCCGCCCAGCCCGTAGGCCGCGGCTAGGACGCCCGCTGCAGCAGGTGCGACGGCGAGCTCCGCGGTGCAGGCTACGGCCGTGATGGGCAGGACCGCAACCGACAGGGCGACAACGACCGTCAGATAGAGCGTTCGGCGCAAAGGACCCGACGAGAGCATCATCACCAGCGTCCGCCCCGGCTGAGGCACCTCCGAGGGCGCGGCAGCAGGCGGGCAATAAGGCAGGAGCCTGATCACCGCCGCGGCGGCGAACGTGGCAGCGGCCAGGATCAGCGCTGCCACCGCGGGACCCGACCACGCCGAGACGGCGGCGACAAGGGAGGGCCCGATGGTGCCGCCAATGCCGTAGGTGGCCACGTCCCAGCCTTGGGCGCGGCGCTGGCTGGATTTTCCCGGTCCCGCTATGGCCGGCAGCCGGCTGCTGATGCCCCCGGTCAGCAGGGGACCAACCAGTCCGGAAGCGACCAGCAGTGCTCCCGTGATCACGGGCCAAGTCACCGGATATAGCAGTACAGCGGCCGCGAGCGTTGTCCCGTGGGCCATGCAGGCCAAGGCAATCACGGAACGGCCGTCGCGGGCAGTATCAAGGCGCCGGGCGACGAAGGGGCCAAAGAGGTGGGGAGCGGTAATGCAGGCGCCCAGAAGGCCGGCCAGCCATCCCGGCGACCCGCTCGTTGCCACCAGAAGAATGATGGCAACGACCGCACCCCCGTCCGCGCTGCGGGCCAGGGTGGCCGCCACGATATAGCGGGCGAGTGCCCCACGCACATCGGTGCCTCGGCCGGGCGCGTGGCCGGTAGTCACCCCTTGGGTCACGCCCGAAGACCGCACTGGCGAATAGCGTCCGCAACTTTCAGGCTGCCTTCACTGTCCAGACCGTGAAGCGGCAACGGCAGGCTGGGTGACGGAATCAGCCCCAACTGCTCTGCAATTGCTGCGGTAACGCGCAGGCTGCCGTACGTCCGGAAGAGCGACCACAGGGGCTCGAGATTCGCCGACGCTTCCAGGGCCCGGTCGCTGCGGCCGGCCAACGCATGATCCGCCATCGCCTTGGCCGTTTCGGGAAGGACGCCGGCGATCACCGAGTACCACACATTACAGCCGGCGAGCAGCGCTTCCGCAGCGGCCCAGTCGCCGCTGATACCTACCGATATGGGTTCCGGCAGCAGCGAGCGCAACTCCCTCGGGCGTGCAGAAGCCTGCCCCGGCGGGGGAGGCGGGATCTTGATGGAGACAATCGCCGGCATGTCGGCGATGCGCGAATACAGGGCATCGGAAAATGTGAACCCTGTCGTGCCGGGGTTGTCGTAGACGACGATGGGTACCGAAGCTGCCGCCGCGACGTCCTGGTACAGGCCGAACACCTCCGCCTCCGTCAGGCGTTGGTATGAAACCGGGGCCAGCAGCAAACCCGAAGCCCCTGCCGCCTGGGCATCTTCAACATTCGCCAAGACATCGCGCGTACGAACCGCACCCACGCCGGCGATAACCGGGACCCCGTCGGAGGCATCGACAGCTGCCTCAAGTACTGCACGGCGTTCCTCCCGGGACAAGTACGCGTAGTTTCCGGTGGATCCGAGCACTCCAAGGGAATCCACGCCGGCTCTCGCAGCCCGGGACACCAATAAAGCAACGGCCTTCACATCGATGCGGTCATCAACAATCGGTGTGAGGGGGAAAGCGCAGAGTCCGTCAAACATGAGTCCTTCTTTCATCCGGCTGTCGGCTGGTTAAAAACGGAGCAGCGGCGTGGGCGTCTGGTTGCGGTTTCCATGGTGGCAAGCCCCTTGGACCTACACTAGGTCCAAGAAAAATCAAATCAGGAGGTCCATGTGGGAGAGGCCGAGCTTCCGCTCACACTCGACAGGAATGCGCCGGCTCCACTCGCCGCCCAACTGGCCGACCAGCTCCGCCGGGCCATCCTCGGCGGGCTGCTGGGGCCGGAGCACACGCTCCCGGCAACACGCAGGATGGCCTCCGAGCTCGGCATTTCACGCGGGGTCGTGGTCCGGGCGTTCGAGCAGCTGGCCGGTGAGGGATTCCTGGAAAGCCACGGTGCCGGTGGAACCCGGGTCGCGCTCCGCCCGGACGTTCAACACCCTGCCCACGAAGAACGCCCGGTCCCGCACCATCAGGACAGCAGGCCAATCATCGACCTCACACCGGGACGTCCCTCGCCCGCGCCCTTCCGGGACCGCGAGTGGCACACGGCCTGGCGCAAGGCGGTATCCGAACAAGGACCGACGCACCTGCCCCCGCCGCTGGGGACCGCCACCCTGCGGAAGGAAGTCGCAGGGCACCTGGCCGCAGCCAGGGGACTGGCCGTCGAACCCGATGACGTCATCATTACCGCCGGAACCAGCGACGCCCTGCTTCTGGCCGTGGCAGCCCTGCGAAACCGCAGAGAGCATCCCCACATACTCGTCGAGGATCCCGGGTATCCAACGGCCCGACGGGTCATGGCCGCCGCCGGTGCCGTGGTGGAGACAGTGCCCGTCGACGACGACGGACTCAAAGCCGCCCAGCTGGCGTCCCTTGGTCGGCCGCCGGACGCCGTGCTGATCACCCCGAGCCACCAGTACCCGCTAGGCGGCCGGATGCCGGTGCAGGAACGGCTGAATCTTTTGAACTGGGCAGCCGAACACGACGTGCTCGTCCTCGAAGACGACTACGACAGCGAATTCCGTCACCGCAGGATGCCCTTGCCTGCCGTTGCTTCACTTCCATCCACAGCCGACGTCGCGCTGCTGGGGACATTTTCCAAGTCCCTCAGTCCCTGGCTGCGGTGCGGCTACCTCGTGGTCCGCGGGGAATCAGGCCGCGCGCTAAAGGCGATCCGCGAAGACCTGGACACGCCGGTCGCCGGCATCATGCAAACGGCCCTTGCCTACTACATCCAGGCCGGAGGCCTGGCACGGCACATCACGCGCGCCCGCCGCGAATACGCGCACCGCAGGGCCCTGCTGCTGGAACGCCTTGGAACCCGTTCGGACCTTCAACTCGCCGCCCTCGACGGCGGACTTCACGCAGTCCTGCGGTTCCAGGGAAAGGACGCCCCTCTACTGGCCAACGACGCCCTTCGCCGCGGAGTCCGCCTGGCCACCCTGGCCGCCTACTACGCCGACCGGGCACCCGAGAACGGCCTCGTTATCGGTTATGGCGCCCCCAGCGATCTGCAGCTCACCCAAGCCCTCGACGTCATCGTCGAACTGCTGAGCGCGCCCTGACCGCTGCAACTGAACGCCGGCAGCAACTCCTCGCCTCAGTTGATCTGATCAGGGTGGGAACCGATTCGGCCGTCCCGCCGGTCAAGGCCGGCCAGGCACTCCATGGCGGCGTTGTCCAGCAGGAAGTCCCAGACGCGGAAGTTTTCCTGAATGCGGGGACTTGTTGCCTTGGAGATGGCGATATTGCCCAACTGGAGATGCCAGCGCAGGACCACCTGTGCAGGGGTTTTGCCCAGGTCGCGGGGCCAGGTCCACCACGATAGGATCCTTTAGCGCTGCCCCCCCGGGCCAGGGGACTCGAGGCCACGGTGCGGATGCCGTGGGCGGCGTTGAATTCCCGCAGTCCCGCTTGTTGGAACCAGGGGTGCAACTCGATCTGGTTGACCGCCGGCACGACGTCGGTGTGTTGGAGCAGCTGTTCGAGATGTTTCGGAAGGAAGTTCGAAACGCTCACCGCCCGTACACGCCCCTCATGGTAGAGGCGCTCGAGCGCCTTGGAGGTTTCACCCCCCCCTGCTCGTTGCCGTACAGGGCCGCGGTGTCGATGTGGCGGAAACCGGCCTGCAAAGCGCGATAGCAAAGCCCGGCGGTCTCCGGCGGGGGGATTCTGGCCGTGCCGAAGCCGAGACGGTCTATCCACACACCGTTGTTGAGCGCTGTCTTCTGCTCGGCCGCCATGGACGAGACTCTAGTCTGCGGGGCCCGCAGAAACGATCGTTCAGAGACGAAAGTGCCCACCCTGCATCACTGAATCTTCGAGCGAGCGGCCCTTGGCATCCGACGGCGACCGGAGGACGATTAAGGGACCGATAAAAAGGAGGTTCGTGATGTGCTACGCCTCGAATAGGGATTCCCGCTGGGGCTTCCGCAAGGAAGCCGTGGACACGCCGGAAACCCGCCGCGAAGACAAGGACACCGGGCGCGAAACCTGGACGAAGACTGATGACTCCGAAGTGATTGCCTTCCTGGACAAGTCAACAGTGGAAGAGCCAGCCAGCGACCGAACCACGTAGCCGAAACCGTACGGGATAGATGAAGCCCCGCAGTAACTCTGCGGGGCTTCATTGCGCCTACTGGCTCGGCGATTCATCCGGGTCGAAATCTTCCAGCGGGGCTCCCAGCCGGTCGTCCGCCATCCCGCCCTCGAGCGGATCGGACAGGGTCTCGTCCACGGGACGCGCGGAGTCCGTATCGATCCCGGCATCCACCAGTTCCGGCGGCACCGCGTCGACGCCCTCATCCGGGATGAGCGGGTCTTCACCTTGGATGTTCAGCTCCGGATCCGGCAGGGTCTGTTCGTCCTCCGGGCGGTTCTGCTCGCTCATTGCAGCCTCCTTCGATCGTGATTCACCTTGCGCTGAGATTGCCACCGTAACCCGGACGAGCCGGGAGGGAAACAGGCAGGGCTGCCGGAAAACCGGCCAGGGCGTGCTTCATCGCCCGATGCCGGTCCGCCGGCGCTGGGGAAACGGGATCAGGTCCAGGTCTCGGGCCGCAACCACCTCGGCCCCTCCTGCCCGCGCCCTGGCCTGTTCCTCGAGCGGGGCCAGGTCGGGATAGCGCGAGGAGAAATGGGTCAGCACCAGCGTGCCCACACCGCCGCCGGCGGCGAGTCCGCCGGCCTGACCGGCGGTGAGGTGGCGGTGCCGGACGGCAAGAGCACCGTCGTCGTCGCTGAAGGTGGACTCGGCCACGAGCAGGTCGGCGCCGTCGGCCAGTTCCTCCGCCCCGGCGCAGACCGCGGTGTCCATTACGAAGGCGAAGCGCTGTCCCGGGCGGGCCACGCTGACATCCTCCAGCCGCACCCCCTTCCAGGTTTCTTCCCGCTGCAGGCGGCCCACGTCGGGGCCGGAAATCCCGGCGGCAGCCAGCCGGTCGGGCAGCAGGGTGCGGCCGTCGGGTTCGACCAGCCGGTAGCCGTAGGCCTCGATCCGGTGGTCCAGGGGTCGCACCTCGAGGCCGTCCGCGATGGCCCCGGCGCCGCCGTGCGGGTGCAGGCGCAGGTCAAGTCCCGGGGAGGCGAGTGAGACCAGGGCCCGGACCACATCAGCACCGGAGGCCGGATAGTGCAGATGAACCGGATGCTCAACGCCGTCCAGGACCATGCGCGAGAGCACGCCGGGCAATCCGTAGCAGTGGTCGCCGTGCACATGCGTCAGACAGATGCGCGTGATCCGGCTGGCCGAAACCCCGGCGAGGATCATTTGCCGCTGCGTTCCCTCACCCGGGTCGAACAGCACTCCCTCGCCGTCCCAGCGCAGCAGGTAGCCGTTGTGGTTGCGGCTCCGGGTAGGAACCTGCGAGGCGGTGCCCAGGACGACAAATTCGCGCATGCGGCCGAGTCTGCCATCGCGGATGCGCCGGCGGCCACCGCCTGAAGCGCGCCGGCGCGGCCGCGCCGGCGCGACCGGCCGGGGAACCTGCGATCGGCGCATGAACGACGGCGACGCATTGCTGGCTCGCAACGGGGCTGGGAAAATGTCAGGAAAAGCCCGGTGGCCGAGCATCGGGCCCAAGTCGTACCGGAGGCGGTGTCTGACGAGTGAACAGCAGGGCAGCGGGTGACGACGGCCGGCGGCTGGAACGCGCCGCGGAGCTGCGGGCGTCACGCGAACGCGGGCCGGCCGACGCGGAGGAAGAGGAGCGGGCGGAGGCCGAAGAGGAGAAGCACCGGAAAATCCGGGAGCTGGACACCTCCCGGCGCGCGGACTACCTGATCCGGGATGCCATGGCCCGCGGGGATTTCGATGACCTGAAATACGCCGGAAAACCGATACCCAACCTGGGCAACGGGTATGACCCCGACTGGTGGCTTAAGGGGCTGATCGAGCGCGAGAACCTCACGGGGCTGGGCCCCGAAGCCCTGCTGCTGCGGACCGAGGACGCCGAGCTGGACGGACGCCTGGACCAGCAGATCTCGGACCGGCGGGTGCGCGAAATCCTGGAGGACTTCAACGCCCGGGTGGTCAACGCGCGGCGACAGTTACAGGGCGGCCCGCCGGTGATCACCAAGACCCGGGACGTGGAGTATGAACTGGAACGCTGGCGGGAACGCCGGGCGGCCAGGGCGGCCGCGGCGGCACGCGAGGAACCGGAGCCCGAGCCCAAGCGGCCATGGTGGCGCCGGATGTGGGACGTGACCGAATAGCCGGGCGCTACTTCCGCTGGGCGGCCGGTGTCCGGCGCAGGGCGGCCAGCTCCCTCTTCACCTGCCGCTTGGCGACAGGGCGAAATCCCGCCGCCACATAACGGTCGCGCACGGCGCGCTCGGAACGGAAGATTGCCCAGCCCCGTTTGAGCAGGAACGGCAGTGGCTTGCGGTGCTCCCGCAGGTCGCGCACCAGGCGGCGCACCGCCGTCGTGATGGGGGAGACCCTGATGAAGACGGGGTCAACCTCCGCCCCGAGGCCGCGCAGCCGACCGAGCACGGCGTCGGCGAAGATCCCCTCGGCAATCACCGGCCCCTCCGAGAGTTCCACGGTGCGGTGCCCGCTGTAGCTGGAGGTGGCGATGGAGTAGTTGGGGATCCGGGTGCTGCCGGTCTCCAGCAGGTCCATTATGGCGCCGGCCGCGGCGCCGCTGTTCCAGGTGCCGGCATGGTCCCAGTCGATTTCCCCGTACGGGGTGAGCGGCATGGGGGACGCGCCGGTGTGCTCGCTGATCTCCCGGTAAAACGCGTCGAGCTCCACATGCGGACGGCCGAACCGCGCTGCCAGGTAGGACTTACCGGAGCCGGAGACGCCGCCGAGCAGCACGAGCGGTGTTTGGGGAGAAGTCACATGGCTATTATTCCGTGTCGGGCACGGTGGCAAGGTCCTCGATTGCCTGGACCCGGCGCGGACAGCACTTTATGGCCCCGGGCCGTAAAATGGCAGGGGCATCCGCCGAGACCGGCGGCGCGGATCAGCAGGTTCAGGAAGCAGGCATCACTTTGGAGCAGTCGGCGCAGGGCCCTGGCGGGCTCGACTGGGTCCGCCAGCCGGAGTCTTTCGGCGCGGAGGCGGACCTGCAGTTTGGACTGGAACTGCTGGCCTCGGCCAAGCAGGGACGGCTCGGCGCTACCGTGCGCCTGTACCGTCCGGCACCCACGGTGGCGTTCGGGCAGCGGGACGCTCATCTGCCCGGCTTTCAGGAGGCGGCCCGTCGCTGCCGCGAACGTGGATTCGAACCGCTGGTGCGCAAGGCGGGCGGCCGCGCGGCCGCGTACCACGAAGGCTGCCTGGTGCTGGACCATGTGGAGCCGCTGGCCGATGCCATTGCCGGCGCGAAAAAGCGTTTCGGCCGGTTTGGGGAGCTCATCGCCGGCGGCCTGCGGGCCACCGGGCTGGAGGCCGGCGTGGGCGAAATCCCGGGGGAGTACTGCCCGGGTGAGTTCAGCATCCACGGCGCGTACCCGGTTGATCCCCTGCGCAGGATCAAGCTGGTGGGCACCGCGCAGCGGGTCGTGGCCGGTGCCTGGCTGTTTTCCTCCGTCGTGGTGGTGGAGGATGCGGCACCGCTGCGCGAGGTCCTCACTGCCAGTTACGACGCACTCGGCCTGGACTGGGATCCGGCAACGGCCGGCGCGGCCGAGGACCTGCTGCCCGGCCTCGGCGTGGACTCGGTGGAGCAGGCGCTGCGGGCGGCGTACGCCGGCTACGCCGACGTGGCGGACGGGGCGTTTGCCGACCTGCTGGCCCGCGTGCAGGTCCCGGAACCGGCCCCGTTGTAGTCGACGCCCGGCCCGCCTAGTCTGGAGGGGACTTCGAGTCCCGGCAGCGGAGGCACACCATGGACGGGCCAGCGCAGCACGGTCCGCACACCCTCGACGACGCACTGGGCCGGCCCCTGCGGGATCTGCGGATCTCCGTCACCGACCGGTGCAACTTCCGCTGCGTCTACTGCATGCCCAGGGAAGTATTCGGCCGCGACTTCGTGTTCCTGCCCAAGGACCAGCTGCTGACCTTCGACGAAATCGTCCGGGTGGCCCGGATCGCCGCCGCCGAAGGGGTGGAAAAGCTGCGGCTGACCGGCGGCGAACCGCTGCTGCGGCGGGGAATCGAGGACCTGGTCACCGGGCTGGCCGGGCTCCGCACGCCCGAAGGCCGTCCGCTGGACCTGGCGATGACGACCAACGGCTCGGCGCTGGCCCGCAAGGCCGAGGCGCTCAAGGCGGCCGGGCTGTCCCGGGTGACCGTCTCGCTGGATTCGGTTGACGACGCTACCTTCCGCGCGATGAACGACGTCGACTATCCCGTCGCCGCGGTGCTGGAGGCCATCGAGGCCGCGGCCGCGGTCGGGCTGGGCCCGGTCAAGGTCAACATGGTGGTCAAGCGCGGCCAGAACGACGGCGGCGTCCCGGCCATGGCGCGCCACTTCCACGGCACACCCCACATCGTCCGGTTCATCGAATACATGGATGTGGGCACGACCAACGGCTGGAACCTGGCGCAGGTCGTCCCGTCGGCCGAGATCGTGCGGCGGATCGATGCCGACCTGCCCCTGGAACCGCTGGCACCCCGGTACCCCGGCGAGACGGCCACGCGCTTCAGGTACCGCGACGGCGGCGGCGAAATCGGGACCATCTCCAGCGTCACGCAGGCGTTCTGCCACGGCTGCACCCGCGCCCGGCTGAGCACCGACGGGAAGCTGTTCACCTGCCTGTTCGGCACCGGCGGAACGGACCTGCGCGCCCTGCTGCGCGGCGGCGCGGACGACGGCGAACTGACGCGCGTGCTCTCCGGCGTCTGGCGGGCCCGCTCGGACCGCTACTCGGAACTGCGCAGCGCCGAGACCGCGGGCGTGGCCGCCGGAAACGAGACCGGTCCGGCGCCGCGCGAGGCGCCCCCGGCCACCGGTTGGCCAGGGCAAAGGGTCGAGATGCACTACATCGGCGGCTGATCGGTCGGCCGCACCGCAGCCGCGCGTGGAACCGATGGCGCCACCGCCGGCAAGCCGGATCCGGCCCCGGACAGCACACCGCCCGCACCCGAACCGGAATACGGTCGGGCGCGGGCGGTGCGGGACTGGGCCCGGACTTACTCAGTGGCCGCGGGCAATCCACTCGTCGAGCTGCGGCGCTTCGGCGCCGATGCTGGTGGAATCGCCGTGACCGGTCTTCACCGTGGTCTCGGCCGGCAGCGTCAGCAGCCTGCCCTTGATCGACTCGATGATCGTTTCGAAGCTGGAATAGCTGCGGCCGGTGGCTCCCGGACCGCCGTTGAACAACGTGTCCCCGCTGAACAGCACGTTCTGCGATGCCAGGTGGAAGCAGACCGATCCGGGGGAGTGGCCCGGAGTGTGGATGGCCTGCAGCCGCGCCCCCGCGATCTCGAAGGTGTCGCCGTCCTCGATCGCGTGGTCGGGTGCGCTGTCCGGGAAGACGGCGTCCCAGAGCATCCGGTCGGCGTCGTGCAGGTAAACCGGTGCCTTCACCAGGTCCCGGAATTCACCGACGGCGCGGATGTGGTCGTCGTGACCGTGCGTGAGCAGGATGGCCTTCACCGTCCGGGAGCCGACGGCGTTGGCAATGGCCTGCGGATCATGTGCCGGGTCGATGACGATGACCTCGGTGGCGTCGCCGACGATCCACACATTGTTGTCCACGTCCCAGGTGCCGCCGTCCAGCGAGAACGTGCCCGAGGTGACCAGGTTTTCGATTGCGGCGCTCATGCGACCTCCACCACCGAACGCAGCACCTTGCCCTCGTGCATCTTGTCGAACGCGGCCTCAACCTCGTCGAGCTTGATCCGCTCGGTGACGAAGGCGTCCAGGTCCAGGTTGCCCTGCTTGTAGTGGCTGACCAGCATCGGGAAGTCGCGGGACGGCAGGCAATCGCCGTACCAGGAGGACTTCAGCGAGCCGCCGCGGCCGAACACGTCCAGCAGCGGCAGTTCGATCTTCATGTCCGGCGTGGGGACTCCCACCAGGACCACGCGCCCGGCCAGGTCGCGGGCGTAGAACGCCTGCTTGTAGGTTTCCGGACGTCCAACCGCTTCAATCACGACGTCGGCGCCGTTGCCGCCGGTGAGCGCCCGGATGGCCTCCACCGGGTCCTGTTGCTTCGAGTTGATCCCGTGCGTGGCACCCAGCGACTTGGCCAGCTCCACCTTGTTGTCATCGATGTCGACGGCGATGATCGTGGTGGCGCCGGCCAGCTTGGCGCCGGCGATGGCGGCGATGCCCACGCCGCCGCAGCCGATCACGGCCACGGATTCGCCGCGCTTGACCTCGCCGGTGTTGATCGCCGCGCCGATGCCGGCCATGACGCCGCAGCCGAGCAGTCCGACCGCCGCCGGGTCGACGTCGTCGTCCACCTTGGTGCACTGGCCGGCGGCCACCAGGGTCTTCTCGGCAAAGGCACCGATGCCCAGGGCGGGGGAGAGCTCGGTGCCGTCCTCGAGGGTCATCTTCTGGGTGGCGTTGTGCGTGTTGAAGCAGTACTGGGCTTCACCGCGCCGGCAGGCCCGGCACTCGCCGCACACTGCGCGCCAGTTCAGGATGACGCGGTCGCCGGGCTCAAGATCGGTCACGTCGGGGCCGACGGCGCTGACCACGCCGGTGGCTTCGTGGCCGAGCAGGAACGGGAAGTCGTCGTTGATCCCGCCCTGCTTGTAGTGCAGATCGGTATGGCAGACGCCGCAGGTGAGGATGTCCACCAGCGCCTCGCCCGGGCCCGGATCGGGAACCAGGATGGTTTCGATGGAGACCGGAGCATTCTTTTCCAGGGCCACTACTGCCCGAACCTTGTGAACCATGCGGGAGTGATTCCTTCCTAGCGAAGTCTGGCGAGGCCGTCGTCGGCCGTCCTGCCCCATCCTAGGAACAAAACAGGGGCGCCACAATTTCCAAAACGATTGTTATGGAAACTGCGGCGCCCCGTGGCCCGCGGTCCGGATTCCGCCGGTGGAGCCTGCCGCTGCTAGACGCCCAGGCGTTCCTTGACCAGGGAGAGCGGCGGGTTCGTGGCGCTGCTGCCATCCGGGAAGAGCAGGGTGGGAACCGTCTGGTTTCCGTCGTTGAGCTTCTCGACGAGCTCCGCGGTGCCGGGGACCTCTTCGATATTAATCTCGGTGTAGCCGATGCCCTGCGCATCGAACTGGGTCTTCAGGCGGCGGCAGTACCCGCACCAGGTGGTGGAGAACATGGTGACGGTTCCGGCAGCAGGTGTGTAATCCAAGATGGCTCCTTCTGGTCTGAAAGCTTGTGTACATGTCAACGTCGCACCGGGCGCGGTCATTCCCGGCGCCGGCCGCGGCGGCTGCCGGGCGGGGAGTACCGCCGGGGTGCGAGGCCGTTTCGGGCCGCGCGCCGGGCTTCCGCCGCGCGGCTGGACCATAATGGAGGCATGTGCGGCAGATACGTCATGGCCCGGAGCACCGGCGACCTGGTGGCTTCCTTCGACGTCGATGAGTCCTATGTCGAAGAGATCCAGCCTTCCTACAACGTGGCTCCGACCGACGAGGTCCCCTTGATCATCGACCGCAAGCAGGCCGACGGCGAGGGAGTGTCCAGGAAACTCATCCTGGCGCGGTGGGGCCTCGTGCCGCCGTGGGCCAAGGACCCCCGCTCCGGCGCCCGCCTGATCAACGCGCGGATGGAGACCGTGACGGAGAAACCCTCGTTCCGAAAGGCGGCGGCCAGGAAGCGCGGATTGCTTGTTGCCGACGGGTATTTCGAATGGCAGAAGACCGAGGACGGCAAGATCCCGACCTACCTGCACGGCGCAGGCGACGAGGCGCTGGCTTTCGCGGCTTTGTTCGAGAACTGGCCCGACCCGGCCCTGCCCGAAGACCACCCGGAGAAGTGGCTGCGCACCTGCACCATCATCACCACCCAGGCGGCCGATGCGCTCGGGCATATCCATGACCGGACACCGCTGATCGTTCCGCCCGGCCTCTATGCGGACTGGCTGGATCCGGAAACAACATCCGAGGCCGACGTGCGGCAGCTGCTGGAGGCCATGCCCGAACCGCATCTTGTCCCGCGGCGGGTCAGTTCGAAGGTGAACAACGTGCGCAACAACGGGCCCGACCTCATCGACGAGGCAGCATGAGCGCCGTCGGGCGGCCCGGAAGCGGGGATCGTTCCCTGAGCGGTGTCCCCGCAGCCATTGTGCGCCGGCCCCGGCTGCCGGAAGCTGGGATGGAGTAGCCGCACCCGCGGCGCCACGGCGGGAACCAGGGGAGGAAGCCAATGTCCGGACGGTACGTGGCCAGTTCGACGGCGACCATTGCGGCGCCGCCGGACCGTGTCTGGTCCGTGATCACGGACCCCGAGGCCATCAGGGGATTCATGTTCGGCACCGACGTGCAGACCGATTGGAGCGTTGGCGGGCCCATCCGTTGGCGGGGCGAGTGGGAGGGCGAGGCGTACGAGGACAAGGGCCAGGTGCTGGAGTTCGAACCCGGACGGCGGCTGGTCGTCACGCATTTCAGCCCGCTGTCCGGCCGGGAGGACTTGCCCGAGAACTACCACCGTCTCGTCTGGACGCTGGAGGAAGTTCCGGGCGGCACGGAGTTCACGCTGTCGCAGGACAACAACGAGACCGCCGAGGCGGCGGAACACTCCAAGCTGATGTGGGACAAGCTGGTCGGCGACGTGAAGTACCTCGCCGAGCACGACGGCTAGGCTCCTTGGCCGCCGCACGGCACGCACCTGGCCGTCCTACCTGCACGGTAGGCCGTGCTGCTGCACTTAGCCGCAGTGCGGCCGCGCGCTGAGCCGACGTCGGCGGGAGGCCCGATTTTGTCAGTGCCCGAACCTAGGCTTGATCTTGGATTCGAATACATATTCGAATAGAATAAGAGGGTCAAGTTCTTCGGCGGGCGTGTTGGCAGGGGCGCTCGCCGGGGATTATGACCCGTTGTCCAGATGAAAGGCGACTGGGACATGGGTGTTTTCAGCGAAGCAGTTGACGTTGTGTGTTCCCCTGCCGGACAGCCGCTCCGGCTGCGCTGGCAGGGCAGGAGCTACCGCATCGTCGCGGAACCGGTGCGTTGGTACGAACGCCGCAAATGGTGGGCGGAGGAACTGCGTGCGGAACGGGGCCGGGGCGCGGGACTGGTGGACCATGAGATCTGGCGGGTGCAGGCGCGGCTGAACGGCCGGTCGCAGATCCGCACCCTGGACCTTTCCCATCAGGTGGATACCGGACGCTGGCGCCTGATCCGCGTCCATGATGCCGTCCGGGAGCTGAGCGCCTGACCGCACCACGGTACCCGCCGGCCTTTCTGTCAGCCCCCGGTTCGCCCCGGCAGTCCGCCGGATGCCGATCCCGAGACCCGACCGTTGTTTGGAATGTCCATGAGCTTTACCCACCTGCACGTATCCACGGCGTACAGTGCCCACTACGGTGTCTCCTGGCCGGAGGAACTGGCCGCTGCGGCCGCTTCCTTCGGAGCCGACGCCTTGGCCTGCACCGACCGGGACGGTCTCTACGGCACGGTCAAGCACCTGAAGGCATGCCTGGCGACGGGGATGGATCCGATAGTCGGCGTGGACCTGGCCGTCCAAGACGGCGGCGGTCGGGACACCGGCCGCGTTGTGGTGCTGGCCCATGGCGGGAACCAGGGCAGCGGTTACCATGCGCTCTGCCGCCTGGTCTCGGAAGCCCACGCCGGCACGGCTGCCCGCGGGCGTTCCGCCAGCCGCCGGACGCCCGGCGTGACGGTGGATCAACTCGCCCGGCATGCGGGCATTCCGGACGGCGGACCGGCCCTGACGGTGCTGGTGGGTCCTTTTTCCGACGTCGGACAGGCGCTGCGCCGCCGTAGCTACGCCGAAGCCCGCCGGCTGGCCGGACGCTGGCGCAGCGGACTGCCGGCCGGGGCGCTCGCAGTGGAAATTGTCTCCCACCTGAGTGCCCCGGGGGAGAATCTCAGTACCGCCCACGCGGTGCGGATGCTTAACCTGGCCGGGGAGTTGAATCTTCCCGCAGTGCTGACCAACGCCGTGCGCTACTGCGAAGAGGACGGCGCCGCCACTGCAGATGTGCTGGACTCGGCGAGGGCGCTGACAGCCTTGTCCAAGCTGCCGGATCTGCAGCCGAGCGCCCAGGGCTGGTTGAAATCCCCCGACCGGATGCAGGCCCTGGCGCGGGAAATCGTGCAGGCAGCCGGCGGCGGAAGCAAGGACGTCATTCGCCTGCTGGCCACGACGGAAGCGGTGGCCGACCGGTGCCGCATGGATCCTTACCGGGACATGGGGTTCAAGCGCCCGGTGGTCCCCGAAGCCTCCGTCATCGGGATCGACGGGGATCCCGTGGCCGAGCTGGTCCAGCGCTGCGAAACCGGCATCGCCGAACGGTTTGGCGGAATGTCCGGACGGGCGGAGAAGGAACTGCGGGACCGGCTGGCCCATGAGCTGGGCATCATCTCGCGGCTGGGCTTCGCCTCCTACTTCCTGACGGTGGCCGAAGTGTCGCGCATGATCACCGGGATGGGCGTGCGCGCCGCGGCCCGGGGGTCGGGTGCCTCGAGCCTGGTGAACTATCTGCTCTACATCAGCCACGTGAACCCCCTGGACCACGGGCTGATCTTCGAGCGCTTCCTCTCCCAGGACCGTTCCACCCTGCCGGACATCGACATCGATGTGGAAAGTGCAGAGCGGCACAACGTCTACCAAAAAATCTTCGACCGTTTCGGCAGCCAGCGGGTCACCCTGATGAGCATGCAGAACGGTTACCGTGCCCGCGGGGCGGTCCGCGACGCCGGCTTGGCGCTGGGCCTGCCGGAGGAGGAGATTTCGGGCATCGCCAAACAGCTCTGGCGGTTCTCCGCGCGCCAGTTCCGTGAGGCTATGGCGGAGAAGCCGGAGCTGCGCGCGTTTTCCGCCCAGGTGGAGCAGGACCAGCAGCTGGACCTGCTGGTGGATTTGACCGAACGGCTGGACCGGCTGCCCCGGCATATCTCCATGCACCCCTGCGGCGTGATCCTGGGCGACAGCTCGCTGTTGGACCGCACCCCTACCCAGCCAAGCGGGCTGGGTCTGCCGATGAGCCAGTTCGACAAACACGACATGGACCCGATGGGCATGCTCAAGCTGGACGTGCTGGGCGTGCGGATGCAGAGTTCCATCGCCTACGCGCTCAAGGAAATAGCCCGCATACATCCGGGCAAGGACGCCGTGACGGCAGCCGGCCGGCATCCGGTGGGCGAGGACGGAACCGGGCCCGACTACATTGCCGCGGACGGGACCATCAACCTGGAACAGGTCCCGCTGGACGACGAGCCGACCTATGAGCTGATCCGCAGCACCCACACCCTGGGATGCTTCCAGATTGAATCGCCGGGCCAGCGCGAGCTGGTGGGCAAGATGGCCCCGCGGGACTTCAACGACCTGATTATCGACATTTCGCTGTTCCGTCCGGGGCCGATGCAATCGGATATGGTCAGGCCGTTCCTGGAACACCGCCATGGCTGGGCGCCGGAGCGCTTCCCGCACCCGGATTTGATTCCGGTCCTCAAGGAAACCCACGGCGTCACGATCTTCCACGAACAGGTCCTGCGGACCTTCGACGTATTCACCGGTTGCGGACTGGCCAAGGCGGACGAATTCCGCCGGCTGCTGGGCAACGAGGAAGCCGAACCCGCGGTGGAGGAATACTTCCGCAACGCCTCGCTGGACCGGGGGTATCCGCCGGAGGTGGTCGACACGGTGTGGGGCACGCTGAAGTCCTTCGGCAGCTTTGGCTTCTGCAAAGCCCACGGGGCCGCCTTCGCGGTGCCCACCTACCAGACGGCCTGGCTGAAGGCCCACCACCCCGAGGCGTTCCTGGCCGGGCTGTGGCAGCACGATCCGGGAATGTACCCGCTGCGCCTGCTGGTGGCCGAAGCGCGGCGGCTGGGCATCCCGATCCTGCCGCTGGACATCAACCGCAGCACCGACCGCTACCAGGTGGAACGCGTACCCTCCGGCAGCGGCGAAAAGCTGGGGATCCGGCTGAGCCTGACCGGCATCTACGGGCTCTCGGCGGCCGAGCTCAAACGCATCGTCGCCGGCCAGCCGTACGAATCGCTGGCCGACCTGCGCGCGCGGGCCAAGGTCGGCAAACCCGCGCTCAAACGCCTGGCCCAGCTGGGCGCCTTCGACGAGCTGAACCGCCGGACCGGCCAGCGCGGCGGCCGGGCGGCCAGCCGGACGGATTTGGTCTACCATCTGGACCAGCCGGACAGCCGCCCGGTTCCCCAGCGCTACCAGCCCACCGAGGGCCAGCTGTCCCTGCCGCTGGGGGACTTGGAGCTGCGCCATCTGGTCCCGGTCTTCCCGGAACCGACCACGGTGGACAAGGTGCGCACCGAACTGGACCTGCTCTCGATCGACGCCAGCTCCCACCTGATGGAGAGCTACGCTCCGCTGCTGGCCCAACTCGGAGTCACCCAGGCCAAGGACCTGCTGCAGATGCGCAACGGGAGCGAAGTAATGGTGGCCGGCATCCGTGTGGCCACCCAGACACCGCCCATGCGCGGCGGCCGTCGGGTGGTTTTCATCAGCGTGGACGACGGCACCGGCTGCGTGGACGCCACCTTCTTCCAGGAAGCCCAGGAACGCTCCGGCCCGTTGCTGTTCGGCACCGAGATGCTGCTCATCCGCGGCCTCACCCGGCGGACCGGCCCCAGGGGAATCGGGCTGCAGGCGCTGGAGGCGTGGGACCTTTCGGACACTGCCAGCCTTCCGCTGCCGGGGCACCCTGTTCCTTCCGGGCCCGCTGCAGGACGGGGGCCGGCAACACCGGCGGCAGGACGAGGGCCGGCAACACCGGCGGCAGGACGGGGGCCGGCAACACCGGCGGCCGGCAGGGACGCCGCCCGCCAGGAAAAGCTTGGACCTGGCGAACTTGCCCGCCGCATGGCCGCCGAAGGACTGGATCACCGCGTGCCGGCCGGGTCCTGGCTGGCCGGTAGCCACGGGAACCGGGCAGGATGATGCGCGGCCAGACGCGGCTCGCCGGCCCCAGCGGGCGCGCAGCCCCGCCGCGGCGGTGTTGGTCGGGCTTCGCGTCAGCGGATACGATCGTAGAGGCTTGCAGCGCCCAAGTATGTCGCTGCAGTAACGGCTTACATCCACCATAAGGAGACCTCTGTGTCAGCGCCCCAGAACATCACCCTCATCGTCGACGGCGAAGAGAACCAGGTGACCGAGGGCACGACGGGAGCCGACCTTTACGGCGCCCGACGGGAGGTCGTCGTCGTCCGCGTCGACGGCGAACTGAAGGACCTGGACCAGCCGATCCCCGCCGGAGCCAAGGTCGAAGCCGTGACTATCGACTCTCCCGACGGGCTCAACGTGCTGCGCCACTCCACCGCGCACGTCATGGCCCAGGCGGTCCAGCAGCTGCGGAAGGACTCCAAGCTCGGGATCGGCCCGTACATCACCGACGGTTTCTACTTCGACTTCGACGTCGATGAGCCCTTCACCCCGGAGGACCTGAAGCAGCTGGAGAAGATGATGCTCAAGATCGTCAACTCCAACCAGCGCTTCGTCCGCCGCACCGTCTCCGAGACCGAAGCGCTCGCCGAGATGGCGGGGGAGCCGTACAAGGAAGAGCTGATCGGGCTCAAGGGCCACTCCGACGAGGCCGGCGAGGGCGCCAGCATCGAAGTGGGCGCCGGCGAACTGACCATCTACGACAACGTGGACGCCAAGAGCGGCGAAGTGGTCTGGAAGGACCTCTGCCGCGGGCCGCACCTGCCCAACACCAAGCTGATTTCCAACGCCTATGCGCTGACCCGCTCGGCCGCCGCCTACTGGCGGGGCAACGAAAAGAACAAGCAGCTGCAGCGCATCTACGGCACCGCCTGGCCCACCAAGGAAGACCTGAAGGCCTACCAGGAGCGGCTGGCCGAGGCAGAGCGCCGCGACCACCGCCGGGTGGGCGCCGAACTGGACCTGTTCTCCTTCCCGGATGAACTCGGCTCCGGCTTGCCCGTCTTCCACCCGAAGGGCGGCATCGTCCGCAAGGCGATGGAGGACTACTCGCGGCAGCGGCACACCGAGGCGGGCTACGAGTTCGTCTACACCCCGCACATCACCAAGAGCAACCTGTACGAGGTCTCCGGCCACCTGGACTGGTACCGGGACGGGATGTTCCCTCCCATGCATGTGGACGAGACCCGCGACCCCGAAACCAACGAGGTCGTCAAGCCCGGCCAGGACTACTACCTGAAGCCGATGAACTGCCCGATGCACAACCTGATTTTCCGCTCGCGCGGCCGGTCATACCGCGAGCTGCCGCTCCGGATGTTCGAATTCGGCTCCGTCTACCGCTACGAAAAGTCCGGCGTAGTCCACGGCCTGACCCGCGTGCGCGGCATGACCCAGGACGACGCCCATATCTACTGCACCCGCGAGCAGATGAAGGACGAGCTGACCACCACGCTCAACTTCGTGCTGGACCTGCTCAAGGACTATGGGCTCGACGACTTCTTCCTGGAGCTCTCCACCAAGGACCCGGAGAAGTACGTGGGCGCCGATGAGGTCTGGGACGAGGCCACCCGCACCCTGGCCGAGGTCGCCGAGGCATCCGGCCTGGAACTGGTGCCGGACCCGGGTGGAGCGGCCTTCTACGGCCCCAAGATTTCGGTACAGGCCCGCGACGCGATCGGCCGCAGCTGGCAGATGTCCACCATCCAGCTGGACTTCAACCTGCCCGAACGGTTCGAACTCGAATACCAGGCAGCCGACGGCAGCCGCCAGCGCCCGGTCATGATCCACCGCGCCCTGTTCGGGTCGGTAGAGCGCTTCATGGGCCTGCTGATCGAACATTACGCCGGCGCCTTCCCGGCGTGGCTCGCCCCGGTCCAGGTGGTCGGCATCCCGGTGGCGGAGGCGTTCAACGACTACATGCTGGAGATCGTGGCCAAGCTGCGCGCTCAGGGCATCCGCGCCGAGGCCGACCTGGGTTCGGACCGCTTCCCGAAGAAGATCCGGACCGCCAGCAAGGACAAGGTTCCGTTCGTGCTGATCGCAGGCGGCGAGGACGCCGAGGCCGGAGCCGTCTCCTTCCGCTTCCGCGACGGCAGCCAGGACAACGGCATCCCGGTGGACGAGGCCGTGTCCCGGATCGTGCAGGCCGCCGCCAGGCGCGGCAACTGACGATGGCCGAGACGACCGAAGCCATGACCGACCGGACCGGCGACGAGGTGACGGACGGCTTTGAGCTGCCCGGCGTGCCGGATGCCTTCCAGCGGCTCTGGACGCCGCATCGCATGGCCTACGTCAAGGGCGGCCAGGGCCAGTTCAAGAACAAGGACGAGTGCCCGTTCTGTGTGGCTCCGGCCCGCCCCGACGAGGAATCGCTGATCGTCCACCGCGGCGAGTTCGCCTACGTGGTGCTCAACCTGTTTCCTTACAACCCCGGGCACCTGCTGGTCTGCCCGTACCGCCACGTGCCCGACTACACCGACATCACCGCGGAGGAGACCGCCGAGTTCGCCGAGCTGACCCAGACGGCGATGCGGGTCCTGCGGAAGGTGGCCAACCCCAGCGGCTTCAACCTGGGCATGAACCAGGGCGAAGCCGGGGGCGCCGGGGTGGCGGCGCACCTGCACCAGCACGTGGTGCCCCGGTGGGGCGGCGACGGGAACTTCTTCCCGATCATCGCCCAGACCAAGGCGATCACCGAGACCCTGGACGAGGTCCGCAAGCAGGTATCCCAAGCCTGGCCGGCACGGTAGCGCGGCGATGCTCAACAAGTACGCGCGCGGGTTCTTCGGAAAGCTGTTCTCGCCGCTGGCCCGTGCCCTGATCCGGATGGGCGTCTCGCCCGACGCCGTCACCATCGTGGGCACCCTCGGGGTCTCCGTGGGGGCGCTCGTGTTCTACCCGCTGGGGGAGCTGTTCTGGGGAACGGTCTTCATCACGGCGTTCGTCTTCTCCGACATGGTGGACGGCCTGATGGCGCGCATGCTGGAGCGCAACAGCCGCTGGGGCAACTTCCTGGATTCCACCCTCGACCGGCTGGCCGACGGCGCGGTGTTCGCCGGCGTGGCCATCTGGTTCTTCACCGGCGGGGAGAACACCGCCATCGCCGTCTCCGCGCTCGTATGCCTGCTGCTCGGCTCGTTGGTCTCCTATGCCCGGGCCAAGGCCGAGTCGCTGGGCTGCACCGCCGCGGTGGGCCTGGCCGAACGCTCCGAGCGCCTGGTATCCGTCCTGGTTTTCACCGGCCTGACCGGACTGGGCCTGCCGGAGGTGGTCCTGCTGGTGGTCCTGGTGCTGCTGGCCGCCGCCAGCCTGCTGACCGTGGCCCAGCGGATCATGGCCGTCTACCGTCAGACACAGCAAACCGCCTGATCCGCCCCGGACCGCCCAGGCCCCCGGTTGGGGCCCCGAGGAAGGTTACGTCATCGGTGACCCAGCGCACCGGGCCGGACGTATGATGAGGTGTACGTTTCCTACCGACTCCTAGGGGCTTTTAGTGTCCAGCAGTGAAGAAACTTCAACTCACGCGCCCGTGACCGGCAGCAGCCGCGTCAAGCGGGGCATGGCCGAGATGTTGAAGGGCGGCGTCATCATGGACGTCGTGACTCCCGAACAGGCCCGCATCGCCGAAGACGCCGGTGCGGTGGCCGTGATGGCCCTTGAACGCGTTCCGGCGGATATCCGCGCCCAGGGCGGCGTGTCCCGGATGAGCGACCCGGACATGGTGGACGGCATCATCGACGCCGTCTCCATCCCGGTAATGGCCAAGGCCCGCATCGGCCACTTCGTCGAGGCGCAGGTGCTGCAGTCCCTCGGCGTGGATTACATCGACGAGTCCGAGGTGCTGACCCCGGCCGACTACACCAACCACATCGACAAGTGGAACTTCACCGTTCCCTTCGTCTGCGGCGCCACCAACCTGGGCGAGGCCCTGCGCCGCATCAACGAGGGCGCGGCCATGATCCGTTCCAAGGGCGAAGCCGGCACCGGCGACGTCTCCAACGCCACCGGCCACATGCGCCAGATCCGCTCCGAGATCAAGCGCCTGTCGGCAATGCCCGAAGACGAACTGTACGTGGCCGCGAAGGAACTGCAGGCCCCGTACGAGCTGGTCAAGGAAATCGCCGCCACCGGCAAGCTGCCCGTGGTGCTGTTTACCGCCGGCGGCATCGCCACCCCGGCCGACGCCGCGATGATGATGCAACTGGGCGCCGACGGCGTGTTCGTCGGCTCCGGCATCTTCAAGTCCGGCAACCCGGCCGAGCGCGCCGCCGCGATCGTCAAGGCCACCACCTTCCACGACGACCCGGACGTCATCGCCAAGGTCTCGCGCGGGCTGGGCGAGGCCATGGTCGGCATCAACGTGGACGAGATCCCGCAGCCGCACCGCCTCGCCGAGCGCGGCTGGTAAGTACCGACGACGGCGAACGCCCGGTCCCGCACGACAGTGCGGGACCGGGCGTTTGCCGTTTCCGGGGGGTTGCCCTTCCGGGGCCGCCGTTACGGGACGTCCCCGCGGCCGGCCGGGGCGCTGCTGGCCCGGTCGAGGCCGCGCCTGGCCAGCAGCGGCGCGAGGTCGGCGTCCCGTCCGCGGAAGCTCCGGTAGGCCTGCAGCGGGTCCATGCTGTTGCCCCGTGAGAGTAGTTCGCGGCGGAAACGGTCTCCGTTGCCGCGCCGGAGTCCGCCGTTTTCGCCGAACCAGGCGACCGTGTCTGCGTCGAGGATTTCGCTCCAGATGTAGGAGTAATAGCCCGCCGCGTAGCCGCCGGCGAAGATGTGCTTGAAGTAGCCGGTGCGGTAGCGGGGCGGGACCAGGGGCAGGTCGATTCCGGCGTCGGCCAGCGCCCGCCGTTCGAAGGCCGGCGGATCCTCGACCCGCTGCCCGGCGGACAGGCTGTGCCACGCCAGGTCGAGCACGCACGCGGCCAGGTACTCGGTGGTGGCAAAGCCTTCGCCCCACAGCTGCGCAGCCTTGATGCGGTCCACCACCTCCCGCGGCAACGGCTCGCCGGTCAGGTGGTGCCTGGCGTAGCTGCCGGCGACCTCCGGCTCCAGCATCCACATCTCGTTGACCTGCGACGGGTACTCCACGAAGTCCCGGGGCACGTTGGTGCCCGAGAGGCCGGGGTACTCCACCCGGGACAGCAGGCCGTGCAGCGCATGGCCGAACTCGTGGAAAAGCGTCACCACGTTGTCGTAGCTGAGCAGGGCCGGCTCGCCGGGAGCGGGCTTCGGGATGTTCAGGTTGTTCATCACGACGGCGCGCTGTCCCAGCAGGTGGGACTGCTCGACCAGCGAATCCATCCAGGCACCGCCGTTCTTCGTGTCCCGGGTATGGAAGTCGCCGATGAACAGGCCCAGCCGGGCACCGTCGTCGTCCATCACTTCCCAGATCCGGGCCTGCGGATGATAGGCGGCGAGGTCCGGCCTGGCCTCGAACCGCAGCCCGTACAACCGGTTGGCGGCGAAGAAGACGCCGTCGGCGAGCACGCGTTCGAGCTCGAAGTACTGCCGCAGTC
This sequence comes from Arthrobacter sp. Y3224055, assembly GCF_059090825.1. Taxonomy (NCBI): domain Bacteria; kingdom Bacillati; phylum Actinomycetota; class Actinomycetes; order Micrococcales; family Micrococcaceae; genus Arthrobacter; species Arthrobacter sp. Y3224055. The sequence continues at coordinate 94,898 of NZ_JBNHGB010000002.1, forward strand.
CGGCCAGGTCCACGCTGTAGTCGCGGCGGCGCACAACCTCCGCATAGTAGGCCCAGTCCCACGGCTCGAGGGGGTGGCCGGCCGCCTCGGCGAGGATCTCCGCCTCGGCGCGGGCGTTGGCGACGGCCGGCGGGACGAGCCGCGCCAGCATGTCCTGCACGGCCGCGAGCGAGGGCGCCGTCTGCCCGTCCAGCACATACTCGGCATGATTGGCGAAGCCGAGCAGCGCGGCCCGCTCGGCCCGCAGCTCCGCCGTGCGGGCCGCCAGCTCCAGCGTCCGGTGGCCCGCTTCGCCGCGGCCCACCGATGCCTCATGCAGGCGGCGGCGGGTGCCGCGGTCGGTGAGGGTTTCCAGCGCCGGCTGGGCGGTTGGCAGGGTCAGGACCAGTAGCCATCCGTCGTCGTAACCGGCGTCCCGCGCCGCGAGTTCGGCGGCGGTCAGGTCGTCGTCGGCGAGCCCGGCCAGTTGTGCGCGGTCGGTGACATGTACCGCGGCGGCATTGCCGGCGTTTAGCAGTTCCCGAGAGTACTCCGCGTCCAGCTCCGACAGCTCCACGTTCATGGCGCGCAGCCGCTCCTGGTCTGCCGGGGGGAGCTGGGCGCCGGCCCGGCGGAACTTCTTGCGCAGCTCGGTGAGCAGGCGCAGGTCTTCGCCCTCGAGGCCTTCGGCGGCTTCGTCGACCGCCGAGACCCGCCGGTAGAGCGCCGCATGCAGGTAGATGTTGTCACGGTGGGCGGCCCGCTGCGGGGCCATCCGTTGCTGCAGCTCCATCACGTCGTCGGTGGCGTCGGCGGCGGCGAAGTTGTCCAGCACGGCGCTCACCCGGTACAGCGTGCGGCCGGACCGTTCGAAGGCGACGGCGGTGTTCTCGAACGTCGCCGGTGCCGGATTGGCCGCGATCGCCTCGATTTCCGCCAGTTGCTCGCGGAACCCGGCCTCGAACGCTTCCGGATAGTGTTCAAGGCGGATCGCGGCGAAATCGGGCAGCTCATAGGGGAGGACACTGGGTTCCAGGAAGGGGTTGGCCATGCCACCACTTTGCCATGGGTACCCGGCGTCCCCGCCGTACCTGCCGGGGGCACGCCGCCGCGCCGCCGTGGTGCACGGCACAGCCGGACTTACACTTGCGGCATGAGCAGGCAGCCGCCCGAGGGCCCGACGGGTTCCCCGGTGCGGGAACCGGGCCGATGCCTTCACCGGGCAGCGGTGTCGCGGACTCCCGCAACGGCGGCGGCGTTGGCCATCGCGGCCCTGCTGCTGGCCGGCTGCGGCCCGGGGCGGGAGGCCGCCGGACCGCCCGGCACAGGGCCGGCCGACACCAAGCCGGCGGCGGTGCCCTCCGGATCCGGCCCACCGGGGAGCGGCGGCGCGGGGGAGGCGCCGCCGTCGACCTCCGCACCGGAGCCCGCCCCGGAGCCGGCGGCGACGGCCGGCGCGGGCCCGGCGTGCCCGGGAATCCGCTGCGCCACCGTAGCCCTCACCGGCGACCTGCTGCTGCACGAGCCGCTCTGGGAGCAGGCGGCCGCCGACGCGCGGCGGACCGGGAAAGGAACCTTGGACTTCGAGCCGATGTTGGCGGCCCAGGAGCAATACCTGGACACCGCCGACCTCGCCGTCTGCCAGCTGGAAACCCCGTTGGCCGGTGACGACGGACCGTACTCCGGCTACCCGGCGTTTAACGCGCCGCCGCAGATCCTCGACGCCGCCGCCGCCCTGGGCTACGACGCCTGCACCACCGCCAGCAACCACGCGTTCGACCACGGCACCGCCGGCCTGGAACGGACCCTGCAGGCGCTGGACGCGCGCGGCCTGGCACACACCGGCACCTACGCCAGCGCGGCCGAGGCCGAGGAGGTACTGGTTCTGGACACCCCGGCCGCGCGGATCGCGTTCATCACCGGCACCTTCTCGCTGAACGGGCTGGAGCCGGATCGGCCCTGGCAGGTGGACGTGCTGGATCCCCCGGCGATGATCGCCAAGGCCAGGAAGGCCCGGGCGCAGGGCGCGGACATCGTCCTGGGAGCGGTGCATGCCGGGGACGAATACACCGCCTACGCCAGCCCGCAACAGCAGGAGGTTGCCCACGCGTTGGCCGACAGCGGCGAGTTCTCCTTGGTGTACGGGCACCACAGCCACTCCGTCCAGCCGATTGAGCGCCACGACGGCACCTGGATCGTCTACGGGCTGGGCAACACCCTCGCCGCGCATGCAACCCCGAACATCCTCAACACCGAGGGGTTGATGGTCCGGGTCCGGTTCAGCCAAGCCGGCGACGACGGCGCCTGGGAGGTGGCGGGGCTGGACTGGCTGCCGGCCACGTTCGACGGACCCGGGCACCGCTGGTGCCCGGTGGCAGCGGATGCGCTGGCGGCAGCCGCGAAGTCCGGGGACTGGTGCGTGTCCGAACAGGCGGACGCGGCCAGCCGGCTACGGACCAAGGCGACCGTCGAGTCCATGGGAGCCCCGACGGACGTCGCCCGCGAGTGGCTGCTCAGCGGCGATTGACGCCGCGGTCCGTCGCCCAACCGGCTCAGCGGCGGGCCAGCAAAGCGGCAGTCCGGCGTCAGCGCGGACGGGCCGCCGCGTCGGCGCGGGCTTCGGCCTCATGCGGAATGTCCAGCGCCACGTCGTTGAAGCTGCCGTAGCGCCGCTCGACGGCGTGGCGGATCAGGTAGTCGGCCACGGCCGGGTTCTTGGGCAGCAGGGAACCGTGCAGGTAGGTGGCAATGATGTTCCGGTAGCGGGCGCCCTCGGTGCCGTCGGTGCCGTTGTTGCCCTGGCCCTTGGTGACCCGTCCCAACGGCCGGACATCGCTGCCGAGGGTGGTCAGTCCGCTGTGGTTCTCGTACCCGATAACCGTGCCGAACTCGCCGCTTTCGAGCACGGTGTTGCCGATCAACCGGGTGGGCCCGCCCACGGTTTCGGCATCGAGCAGCCCGATGCCGGTGATGACCTCGCCGGTGTGGGTGGTGAACCGGTGGCCGAACAGCTGGTAGAGGCCGCAGACCGCCAGCATCGGCAGGCCGTCCTCGGCCAGCTCCCGCAGCCGCCCGCCCTGGGCCAGCAGGTCGGCCTGGATCTTGTTCTGGCCGGAGTCCTGGCCGCCGCCGCCCACGATCAGGTCCACCTGCTCGGGGAACGCGTCGCCGGGGTTGTACTCGTGCAGCCGGACGTCGTAGCCGCGCAGCTCCAGGCGCTTGCGCAGCACCAGGACATTCCCCCAGTCGCCGTAGATGTTCATGTCCCGCGGGTAGAGCTGGAGCAGGTCGATAACAGGAGCGTCCATCAGGAGACCACTTCCACTTCGGTCAATTTGCCGAGCTCGCGGCGCAGCGCCAGCATGGCGGTGTAGGTGCAGTAGATGCGCTTCGGCGTCTCCGGACCGCCCGCAATGAACCGCTGCAGCGAGGCATTGAGGTCCGTGTCCACCCGGTCCACCGGAACGTCCTCATAGAAGAGGCGCAGCCCCATGTCGCGTGCCCGAACGCCGGAAACCTCGGCCACGCCGGTGTCCCGCAGCGAATCGAAGTCGACGTCCCACAGCCAGGACATGTCCCGCCCGTCCGCGTAGTTGTCGTTAATGGCGATCATGGTCCGGTAGCCGGCGGCGGGGAAAGACTTCAGTGCCAGCCGGAAGCCGGCCGGGTTCTTCACCAGCACCAGGTCCAGCGGCTGGCCGTTGACGGTCAGCGATTCGCCGCGGCCGAAGGCCGGCGTCACGTTCTCCAGCGAGGCCAGCAGCGCCGGCTCGTCCACCGCGGGGCCCAACACGGTCCGCGCCAGCACCAACGCCGCGGCGGCGTTGAACACGTTGTAGACGCCGGTCAGCTTCAGCTCGACCTCGAGCTCACGGCCGTCCAGCTGGAAGGTTGCGGCGGCCCCTTCACAGGCCGAGAGCACGACGTCGGCGCTCGGCCGGCCGCCGTCGGCGGCGGCGGTGTCGCCGGATGGGCCGGCGGAGGCGGCGGACCGCATTTCGTCGTCGTGCGGAAACATGTGGCGCAGCTGCGGCGCCAGGCCGAAGTATTCGACCCGCGGCGCGGCCACGGCGCCCGCAAGCGCCGCGATGCGCGGGTCTTCCCGGTTCAGTACCACTGCCTCGGTCGTCGCGGCGGCGATCTGCCGGAGGAAACCCGCGGTCGTTTCTATTTCGCCAAAGCGGTCCAGCTGGTCCCGCATGACGTTGAGCAGCAGGCTGTAGCGCGGGGCCACCAGTTTGACGAAGTGAACCGCGTGGGCCTCGTCAAGCTCCAACACGGCAATGTCCGCGTCAAGCCGGCCCCGGGCGTCGGAGTCGCCCAGCACGGCAGCGACCACGCCGCGGGTGAAGTTGCTGCCCGTCCGGTTCGTGAACACCTTCAGGCCCTGCCCCTGCAGCAGCTCCACCACCATCTTGGTGGTAGTGGTTTTGCCGTTCGTCCCGCTGATCACCACGACGCCGCGCGGCAGCTCGCCGAGCGTGCGCGGCAGGAACTGCGGATCGATTTTTTCGGCTACCAGTCCGGGCAGTGCGGAACCGCCGCCGCGGAGCCTGGCTACCGCCTTTACGGCCTTTCCGGCAACGGTCGCAAGGAGGTGTCGCATGAGTAGAGACTATACAAGCCGCCGTGCCCCGGCGCCGTCGGCCCGGGCCGAACAGTGTCGGTCACCACAGGGCGAGGGGGGGCACCGTTTAACACCGCCGGACCGGTTGGCACTACTGTTTTTCCGTACGGCCGCCACTGAGGCGGCGCCGATGCGAACTCCGAGGAACCGTCACCGTGGTCACGATTGGTGTGCTTGCCCTGCAGGGCGATGTCCGCGAACATCTATCCGTCCTGCAGCACAGCGGCGCCACGGCGGTGCCGGTGCGCCGGCCTGCGGAACTGGCGGCCGTGGACGGCCTGGTCATCCCAGGCGGTGAATCCACGACTATCGACAAGCTCACCCGCATTTTCGAGCTGGCCGACCCGCTGAAGGGGCGGATCGAGGCGGGCATGCCGGTCTACGGTTCGTGCGCGGGCATGATCATGCTGGCCCGGGAGATTGCAGACCCGGCCACCGACCTGAAGGGCGAACCGCAGCAGACGCTGGGCGGCCTGGATATAACGGTGCGCCGGAACGCCTTCGGCCGGCAGCGCGAATCGTTCGAGTCCGAGCTGGACTTCCGGGGCCTGGAGTTCAGCGCGGCGTCTCCCGGCCAGGACCCGTCGCCGGTCCACGCCGTGTTCATCCGTGCGCCCTGGGTGGAACGCGTGGGCAAGGGCGTGGAGGTCCTGGCTGCCGTGCAGCCGGAGGAGGCCTCCCACACCGACACTTTGCACGGGACAGCTAGAATAGTGGCAGTGCGTTCGCGGCATCTGCTGGCGACATCCTTCCACCCGGAGATTACGGGGGAGCGCCGCATCCACGAACTTTTCATCCGCATCGTCAGAGGAGAGGCGTAAGCATGGCCGGACACTCCAAGTGGGCAACCACCAAGCACAAGAAGGCCGTGATCGACGCCAGGCGTGCCAAGTCGTTCGCGAAGCTGATCAAGAACATTGAGGTAGCGGCGCGCAACGGGGGAGCGGACATGTCCGGCAACCCCGCGCTGGAACTGGCCGTCCAAAAGGCCAAGAAGACCTCGGTTCCCAACGACAACATCGACCGCGCGGTCAAGCGCGGTGCCGGCCTGACCGGCGAAACGGTGGACTACAGCGAAATCATCTACGAGGCCCGCGGGCCGCAGGGCTCCGCTGTGCTGATCGAGTGCCTCACCGACAACAAGAACCGGGCCGCCTCGGAGGTTCGCCTGGCCATCACCCGCAACGGCGGCACCATTGCCGACCCGGGGTCGGTGTCCTACATGTTCTCCCGCAAGGGCGTGGTGTCCCTGCCCAGGAACGAACTCACGGAAGACGACCTCCTGATGGCGGTGCTCGAAGCCGGCGCGGAGGAAGTCAAGGAGCAGGGCGACAACTTCGAGGTCCACGCCGATCCCACGGACCTGCGCGCCGTCGTGGCCGCACTGGAAGAGGCCGGCATCGAATACGAAACCGACGAGATCGAGTTCGTGTCCTCGATGGCCGTGGAGCTCGACGCGGACGCGGCCCGGAAGTTCATGAAGCTGGTGGATGCCCTCGAGGACCTGGACGACGTCCAGAACGTCTACTCCAACGCCGACATCAGCGCGGACGTCCTCGCCGAAATCGAGAACGACTGACACCGGTCCGGCCGTCGGCGCCCGCCATGCGCGTGCTGGGAGTGGACCCGGGCCTGACCCGCTGCGGCCTGGGCGTGGTCGATGTTGAACCGAACCGGCGCTCCTCCCTCGTGGACGTCGGTGTGGTGGGGACCACCCCGGACATGGCGCTGGAGCTGCGCCTGCTGAAGATTGCCGACGCGATCGACGAATGGCTCGACGCGCACACCCCGGACGTGCTCGCCGTCGAACGCGTCTTCAGCCAGACCAATGTCAGTACCGTGATGGGCACCGCGCAGGCGTCCGGGGTGGTCATCGCGGCGGCGGCACGGCGCGGGATCGCCGTCGCGCTGCACACGCCCACCGAGGTGAAAGCGGCGGTCACCGGCAACGGGCAGGCGGACAAAGCCGCCGTGACCAAGATGGTGACCCGGATCCTTCGGCTGGACACCCCGCCGCGCCCGGCCGATGCCGCGGACGCCCTGGCGTTGGCCATCACCCATGCCTGGCGCGGCGGAGCTGCGAGACCGGCTGCCGGCGGCGGGATGACGACGGCGCAGCGGCTCTGGGCGGAGGCCGAAGCGAAGGCCAAGCGCACCCGCCGCTGACGTGCGGCCGGCGGCGGCCGCCGGAACCGGTGCCACGGTGTGGCGGTGGCCGGCAATGTCCGTGCTGCCCCGTAAGCTATTCGTAGATATGTTCGGACAATCCGCCGCCGTGCTGCCCGCGGGGCGGACTCCGGGCCGCAGTGCCGGAATTGGGAGTTGAGTTCATGATTAGCTCGTTGCGCGGCGTCGTCGCCCACGTGGGATTGCAATCGGCCGTGATCGACGTCAACGGATTCGGCATGCTCGTCCAGGCGACGCCGCAGACCCTGGGCACGCTGTTCGTGGGGCGGGAGGCCGAACTGGCCACCACCATGATTGTGCGCGAAGACTCCATGACGCTGTTCGGCTTCGAGGACGCAGCGCAACGGGAAGTTTTTGAAACCCTCATCTCGGTCAGTGGGGTCGGCCCGAGGCTGGGCCTGGCGGCGCTGTCGGTGCACTCGCCCGAGGCGCTGAGGGTCGCCGCCGCGGAGGGGGACAGCAAGGCGTTCACCAAGGTTCCGGGTATCGGGCCGAAGCTCGCCGGCCGGATCGTGCTCGAGCTGGCCGGGAAGCTGATCCCCACCGGCGAGCAGGCCCCCCAGCAAAAGGGCGGCTGGAAGGGACAGGTGCAGGAGGCACTGGCCGGCCTGGGCTGGTCCGAGAAGGACGCCGCCGCGGCGGTGGACACCACCGCCGAGGAAAATCCAGAGGCGGCAGCGGCAGGCAACGTGGGCGACTTGCTGCGGCTGACCCTGCGCAGGCTCGGCCAGGACGGCGCCCGGACCGGCGCGTCCCGGCGGACCGCGGGAGTGAACTAGCGTGGCGGAGGATTCCGAGAACAACCGGCTGGTCGCCAACACGTCGGAAACCGAAGAACGGGCGATCGAATCGGCGCTGCGGCCCAAGAACCTGGACGATTTCGTGGGCCAGGCCCGGGTCCGCCAGCAGCTGTCGCTGGTGCTGGAGGCGTCCCGGATCCGCGAACGGACAGCCGACCATGTCCTGCTGTCCGGCCCGCCCGGACTGGGCAAGACCACGCTGGCCATGATCATCGCCGCGGAAATGAACGCGCCGCTGCGCATCAGCTCCGGACCGGCGATCCAGCACGCGGGCGACCTGGCGGCGATCCTGTCGTCGCTGACCGAAGGGGAGATCTTCTTCCTGGATGAGATCCACCGGATGTCGCGGCCGGCAGAGGAAATGCTCTACATGGCGATGGAGGACTTCCGGGTGGACATCGTGGTGGGCAAGGGCGCCGGCGCCACCGCCATCCCGCTCGACCTGCCGCCGTTCACCCTCGTCGGGGCCACGACGAGGGCCGGGCTGCTGCCGGGGCCGCTGCGCGACCGGTTCGGCTTCACCGGGCACTTGGAGTTCTACGCCGTCGCGGAGCTTGAGCTGGTGCTCCGCCGCTCGGCCATGCTGCTGGACCTCAAGGTCAGTTCAGCCGGTTTCGCCGAGATCGCCGGGCGCTCCCGCGGCACGCCCCGCATCGCCAACCGTCTGCTGCGCCGGGTGCGGGACTGGGCCCTTGTGCACAAGATCGAGGAGATCGATGCGCGTGCGGCAGCGGCGGCGCTCGATATGTACGAAGTCGACGAACGGGGACTGGACCGGCTGGACCGGGCGGTGCTCACCGCCCTGATCACCAAGTTCGGCGGCGGGCCCGTCGGTTTATCCACCCTGGCCATAGCCGTCGGCGAGGAAACCGAGACGGTGGAGACGGTGGCCGAGCCCTACTTGGTCCGCGAAGGGCTGCTCGGCCGGACGCCGCGCGGACGGATCGCCACCGCCGCGGCCTGGCAACACCTGGGGCTGGCGGTGCCGGATCACCTGACCGCGGGACAGACCGAAGACCTGCTCTCGGAACTGCTGGAGCCGGACACGGATTTCGCCGAAAACTGAAGCTTGACCGTGTCAGGGCGGTCACCGCGTAGAATGGTAGGAACGTGCGGAGTGCGCCGTCCCCCACGGGACGCGGCAGGCTGCGTACACGGTCCGGATTTTCCTACCGGTCCGCTCCAGACTTCTAGGACGGAACTTCCCTGTGTTCGTAAATCTCTTCACCGGCACCACTCCCCAGCAGCAGTCGGGCGGCATCGACGTGATGACCATCGCCCTGTTCGCCGTTTTCGCGCTGTTGATCTTCTTCATGTTCCGCAAGCAGAAGAAGGTCCAGGCGCAGATGCGCGAAAAGGCCGAGCGCATCAAGGAGCAGATGGTGCCGGGCACCGAGGTGATGACTCAGTTCGGCCTCTTCGGCACCGTCGTTTCCCTCGACCCCGACAACAACAAGGTGGTCCTTGAACTGTCGCCGGGCAACACCGCCACCGTGCACACCCAGGCGGTGAACGAAGTCGTGACCCCGGAGGCCCCCGAGGTTCCCGACGACGCCTCGTCCCTCACCGCGGAAAGCGCTACGCGCCCGGAGGAATCCGCCGAGGACACACTTAAGCGGCTCAACGAAGAGCAGAACAAAGACACCAAGTAGGCCAGCGACGGCTTAGCCGTATAGGCGTGCAGTGGCGGGGCATGCCCCGCCACTTCGCCATGTACCGGCCGGTTCCTCCGGCCGACTGAGCCGATGAGAGAAAGATCTTCCATGGCACGATCCGGTTCCACCAGCATTGCGCGGCGGACACTTATCTGGCTCGGTGTGCTCCTGGCCGCCGGCACCGTCATCCTGGGCAGCGGTGTATTCACCGGCCAGGCAAGCTGGGCGCCCAAGCTGGCGCTCGACCTTGAGGGCGGCACCCAGATGATCCTGGCTCCGCAGGTCCAGGGCGGCGGGGGCGAGATCACCGCCGAGCAGCTCAACCAGGCCGTGGAGATCATCCGCCAGCGCGTCGACGGCTCCGGCGTGGCGGAAGCCGAGATCACCACGCAATCCGGCCGCAACGTGGTGGTCAGCCTGCCCGGTGTCCCGGACCAGCGGACCCGCGAACTGATCCAGGCGTCGGCCGCCATGGAATTCCGCCCGGTGCTCACCGTTGCGCCGGGTTCCGCCGTTCCGGAGGAGGAGCGGACGCCCGAAGCGGACCTTCCGAAACCGGCGGCCGAACCGAAGAACGCCAGCGACTTGAACTGGATCACCCCGGAGCTCTACCAGGAGTTCGAGGCGCTGGAGTGCCTTGACCCGGCCGCGGCCGCAGAGGAGACCGAGCCGGCCGACCCGGCCAAGCCAACCGTCGCCTGCGAACCGGATACCGGCATGAAGTACATCCTGGGCCCGGTGGAGGTGCCCGGCACGGACATCGCCGACTCCAGCTTTGGCCAGGTGCGCGGCACCCAGGGACAGACGCTGAACCAGTGGGCGGTGAACATCGAGTTCAACAGCGAGGGAACCGCAACCTTCAAGGAAGTGACCGAACGGCTGTTCGGGCTCTCCGGCGCCCAGAACCAGTTCGCCATCGTGCTGGACGGCGAGGTGATTTCCGCTCCCACGACCAACGCGGTCATCCCCGACGGCAAGCCGCAGATCACCGGCAACTTCACGGAGGAATCGGCCCGTGTCCTCTCCGAGCAGCTGAAGTACGGCGCGCTGCCGATCAGCTTCGAGATCCAGAGCGAGCAGCAGATTTCCGCCACCCTGGGCGCCGACCAGTTGCGGATGGGCCTGATCGCCGGGCTCATCGGCCTGGCGCTGGTCGCCGCCTACTCGATCTTCCAGTACCGCATGCTCGGCCTGGTGACCATCGCGTCGCTGGTGGTGGCCGGCATTTTGACGTATCTGGCGATCGCGATCCTGGGCTGGACCGAAAACTACCGGCTGTCGTTGGCCGGGGTCGCCGGCCTCATCGTGGCGATCGGCCAGACCGCCGACTCGTTCATCGTCTACTTCGAACGCATCCGCGACGAACTGCGCGAGGGCCGGGGCCTGGTCTCGGCCGTGGACAACGGCTGGAAGCGCGCACGGCAAACCGTGCTGGCTTCCAAGGCGGTCAACCTGCTGGCCGCCGTCGTGCTCTACTTCGTGGCGGTGGGCAACGTGCGCGGTTTTGCCTTCACGCTGGGCCTGACCGCGGTGGCCGACCTCCTGGTGGTCTTCATGTTCACGCACCCGACCATGCAGCTGCTGGCACGCACCAAGTTCTTCGGCGAGGGCCACCGCTTCTCGGGCCTGGATCCGCGCCTGCTGGACGCGGTGCCGCTGTACCGAGGGGCGGGCCGGATCCGCCAGCCCGGCGAACGCAAGGTGCCGGTGCGGGCCAAGAACGCCGCGGCGGCTGCCGAAGCCGACCGCCGCCAGACCATCGCCGAACGCCGGGCGGCCGAGAAGCAGCGCGCCACCAGCGGCGCGGGCCGCGGGTCCGACAAGGAGAGCAACTAAATGGCCAACTTTGCTAAGTGGGGCAACGATCTCTACACCGGCAAGCGCTCCTACGACTTTGTCTCCAAGTACAGGCTCTGGTTCGGCATTGCCGCCGCCGCGATCCTCCTGTCCATCGTGGTGCCGTTCGTCAAGGGCGGGTTCAACCTGGGCATCGACTTCCGCGGCGGCTCCGAGTTCACCGTGTCCAACGTGGAAAACACCGACGTCGGTCCCGGCGAGGCGGCCGTGGCCCAAGTCGCGGCGGATGCCGATCCCCGCGTGACGAACATCGCCCCGGGGACCATGCGGATCCAGACCGAGCGGCTGGACGACGACCAGACCCTGGAACTGCGCGACGCCCTCGTCGAAGCCTACGACGTCGAGTCAGACGAGGTGACGTCCTCGTACGTCGGTCCCACCTGGGGTGCCGACGTGACCCGGCAGGCGATCTGGGGCCTGGTGGTGTTCGTTGTGCTGGCGGCGATCATGATGGCGCTGTACTTCCGGACCTGGAAGATGTCCGTCGCCGCGCTCAGCGGCCTGGTGGTGGTGCTCATCGTGACCGCCGGCATCTATTCGCTGAGCGACTTCGAGGTGACGCCCTCGGCGATCATCGGCTTCCTGACCATTTTGGGGTACTCGCTGTACGACACGGTGGTGGTCTTCGACAAGATCCGCGAGAACACGGAAGACCTGGACAAGTCCACCAGGAGGACCTTCGCGGAGGAGGTCAACCTCGCCGTGAACCAGACCCTGGTCCGGTCCATCAACACCTCCGTGGTCGCCGTCCTGCCGGTCGCCGCCATCTTGTTCATCGGCGCGTTCCTGCTCGGCGCCGGCACGTTGAAGGACGTGTCCCTGGCACTGTTCATCGGCATCATCATCGGCACCGCCACCACAATCTTCATTGCGGCGCCGATGTATGCGCGGCTCCGGGCCAAGGAACCGGCGCTGCTCAAGCAGGCCAAGAAGGTGGAAGAACGGCGCCGCACCGAGGCCGCCCCCGTCGGGTGATGCCGTACCGGAACGACCGGGCCGCCGGACGAGCATAGAATGGTTTGCGGAACAGTGCTGGGCTGTGCGCCGCTGCCTTGCGGGCTGTAGCGTCGGTTCCAGGACTCATCGGGAAGGCGGGAAGGATTGGCCGAACACCTCAGGTCGACGGACCAGGCCAGTGACGCCGGTGTGACACCGGATCCTGGTCCTTCTGTTGTGCCCGCGGCCGCCGAAGCCCCGGGCAACGCACCGGTCCGCCATGCCTTCCCGGGGCGCCGGGAACGGACGATGTCCCGGCTTGCCCGGCTGGCCGGCCGGGGCGGGACCAGCTACTCGCCCATCCTGGAGCCGCTGCTGCGCACCGTCCGGGCCAACAACCCGCGCGAGGACTTCGACCTGATCCACCGCGCCTTCGTGGTGGCCGAGCGCAGCCACCGCGGGCAGAAACGCAAGAGCGGCGACCCGTACATCACCCACCCGGTGGCTGTGGCCACGATCCTCGCGGAACTGGGCATGACGGGCACGACGCTGGCCGCCGCCCTGCTGCACGACACGGTCGAAGACACCGAGTACACGCTCGCCGACCTGAAGGCGGAGTTCGGTCCGGAAATCGCGATGCTGGTGGACGGCGTCACCAAGCTGGACAAGGTGCAGTTCGGCGACGCGGCCCAGTCCGAGACCGTGCGCAAAATGGTCGTGGCGATGGCCAAGGACATCCGCGTCCTGGTGATCAAGCTGGCCGACCGGTTGCACAACGCCCGGACCTGGCGCTTTGTCTCGCCGGAGTCGTCGGCGAAGAAGGCGCGCGAAACCCTGGAGATCTTCGCCCCGCTGGCGCACCGGCTGGGCATGAACACCATCAAGTGGGAGCTGGAAGATCTTTCCTTCGCGGCCCTGCACCCGAAGGTCTACGAAGAGATCGTGCGGATGGTGGGGGAGCGCACCCCCGAACGGGAGAAGTACCTGACGACGCTGCGCACCAAGATCGGCGACGACCTGCGCGCGGTGAAGATCAAGGCCACGATCACCGGCCGGCCCAAGCACTACTACTCCATCTACCAGAAGATGATCGTGCGGGGTAAGGACTTCGACGACATTCACGACCTGATGGGCATCCGGGTACTGGTAGACACGGTCCGCGACTGCTACGCGGCACTCGGTGCCCTGCATGCGCGCTGGAACCCGCTGCCCGGCCGGTTCAAAGACTACATCGCCATGCCCAAGTTCAACATGTACCAGTCGCTGCACACCACGGTGATCGGCCCGGGCGGCAAGCCGGTGGAAATCCAGATCCGCACCCACGAGATGCACCGCCGCGCCGAGTACGGCGTCGCGGCCCACTGGAAGTACAAGGACATTGCCCGCGGCGGGACGGCCGACGGCGGTGACATGGGCTGGCTGCGCAGCCTGGTCGACTGGCAGCAGGAGACCAGCGACCCCGCCGAATTCCTGGACTCCCTCCGGTTCGAAATCAACGCCAAGGAAGTCTTCGTCTTCACGCCCAAGGGCGAAGTCATGGCGCTGCCGGCAGGATCAACGCCGGTGGACTTTGCCTATGCCGTGCATACCGAGGTCGGCCACCGCACCATCGGTGCCCGGGTCAACGGCAAGCTGGTCCCGCTGAACAGCGAACTCAGCCACGGCGACTGGGTGGAGATCTTCACCTCCAAGGCGGAGGGCGCCGGTCCCAGCCAGGACTGGCAGGGCTTCGTCAAGAGCCCGCGGGCACGGAACAAGATCCGCCAATGGTTCACCAAGGAGCGCCGCGAAGAGGCGATCGAAAAGGGCAAGGACCAGCTCACCCGCGCCATGCGGAAGCAGAACCTGCCGCTGCAGAAGATGATGACGCACGACGCGTTGATGTCGGTGGCGCAGGAACTTCACCACGCCGACGTGTCGGCGCTGTACGCCGCCGTGGGCGACGGCCATACGTCCGCCCAGAACGTGATCGAGCACTTGGTCGGCCTGCTCGGCGGACGCGAGGCGGTCGAGGAGGCCGAGCCGTCGCTCCCGACGACAGTCAGGCGGCCGAAGCATCCGGACTCCGGCGTCACGGTCGTGGGGGTCGGCGACGTCTGGGTCAAGCTGGCCCGGTGCTGTACCCCGGTCCCGCCGGATCCCATCATCGGATTCGTTACCCGGGGCTCGGGCGTCTCGGTGCACCGGTCCGACTGCCGCAACGTGGCGGAACTGCGCGAAAGCCCCGACCGGATCGTCGATGTCGCGTGGGCGCCCACCCAGTCCAGCGTGTTCCTGGTGGAGATCCAGGTCGAGGCGCTGGACCGCAAGAGCCTGCTCTCCGACGTCACCCGGGTGCTCGCCGAGAACCATGTCAATATCCTCTCGGCCACGGTGCATACCTCGAGCGACCGGCTCGCGATCTCGCGGTTCTCCTTCGAGATGGGCGACCCGAAGTACCTCAGCCATGTGCTCAGCGCGGTCCGGCGCATCGACGGCGTCTACGACGTGTACCGCACCTCGGGGTCCCAGCGCCGCTGATCCGCCCGCCCGCGGGGAAACGCCACTCCGCGGCCGCCGCGCAGGAACGTTTCCGCCGTCAGGCCGTACCCGTCGCCGAGTCCAGGCGCTGCAGGGCCCGGGCCTTGCCCGGCAGCCTCGGCCTCGCCTCGACCGCCTGCCGGACGGCGTCCAGCGGGCAGCCGAGCCCGCTGGCCCCGGCCAGCGCCCGCAACACGGGGATGGCCTCTTGGTCCGGAACGTGCAGGGCCACGTCCAGCGCGGTCCTCAGCGGCGTGCTCACCGGGACCCCGCCGATGGTCACGGTATCGAGGGGGCCAAGTGTCACTTCGTGGATCAGGGCAAGGCGGTACCGGCCCTGCGACGTGGTCCTGTGCCGGTGGTCCAGCAGCACCGAGAGTTTCTGCGGGGCCGGCGCGCAGCCGTAGACCCATGCCGCCGTCATCCTCCCCAGCACCACTTTCCGGCGGACATGCCCGGGCAGGCTGAAGTACGCCGCTGCCGCACGGTGTCGGGGCGTGATCGGCTCCCATGGCAAGGCAAACCCCGGACCGTAGACGTTGACTAAGAGGCCCTCCAGGCGCATGCACTCAAGTTCGCTGCGGCTGAACGGATGCCCCGGCCGCAGTACCGCCGGCGCGGCCTGGGCGATACGTTCAGCCGCCATGGCGGCGGGATGTAGACGGGCCATGCAGACAGCATGCCAAACGGGCCGGGACAGCCGAAGGGCCCCCGAACGCCTTGTGAAAGCCGTTCGGGGGCCCTCGGGTTGTGTAGGGCTTAGTCCTCTAGGAGAAGTCCTCCGCTGAGCGCTGCAGCGTGTCGAGCCACTGGCGGCGCGCCTCCAAGGCCTCCCGGGCCTTGGCGATCCGCCGCTGGTCGCCGGCCTTTTCGGCCTGAGCCAGGTCATCCTCGAGCCCGGCGATGGCCGACTCGAGCTGGGACAGGGCACTGTTGGTGCGGGCCTTGGTCTCCGGATTCGTCCGGCGCCAGTGATCGTCCTCCGCGGCCTTGACCGCATCCTCGACCTTGCGCAGGCCGGCATCGATCCGCTGCATGTCGCCGCGCGGAACCTTGCCGGCTTCCTCCCAACGATCACGGATGGACTGCAGGGCCTTCTTGGCTGCGGACAGGTCGGTCACTGGCAGCAGCGCCTGCGCCTCGGCGACCAGCGCTTCCTTGACCACCAGGTTGGCGGCGAACTCCTGGTCGATTGCCTCGTTGGCGGCCTGGCGTGCCGCGAAGAACCTGTCCTGCGCCGCCCGGAACCTGGCCCAGAGCGCGTCGTCGTCCTTGCGGCTGGCGCGCTTGGATGCCTTCCAATCGTCCATCAGCTTCCGGTACTCGGCCGCGGTGTGGCCCCAGTCCGTGGAGGTGGAAAGCTCTTCGGCCCGGGCGATCAGGGCTTCCTTGGCGGCCTTTGCCGCGGCGTTGTCGCTGTCCAGTTGGCTGAAGAACGCGCGGCGGTGCCGATCAAAGACCGTCCGTGCCGAGCGGAAGCGTTTCCACAGTGCGTCCTCGGTGCTGCGGCCCAGCCGGATGCCGTTCTTCTGGGCGGCCTTCCACGCGTCGAAGAGTTCGTTCATGCGGGCGCTGCTGGTTTTCCACTGCACCGACGACGGGTCCTTGCCGGCGATCTCCTCGGCTTCGGCGACGATGGCTTCGCGGGCCGCCAGTTCTGCGGCTCGCTGGGCTTCCTGGTTTGCCCTCTCGGCCTTCTGCAGTTCGCTGATGGCTGAGCCAAGTTTCGCCAGCCGGGACTCGAGCGCGGGCACGTCGCCCACCATGTGCCGCTCGGCCACCTGGGCCTTCAGATGCTCAAGGGTCTTGTGCATGTCGTTGGAGGGAGCCTTGGCTTCGACCCGCTGTTCCAGCAGGGCAGCCTGGGCCGCCACGTCGTCATACTTGCGCACGAAGTAGGCCAGCGCCTCGTCCTTGCTGGCGTCCGGGTACTGTCCGACCGGATGTTCCTGCCCGTCGACCAGCAGGAAGACGTGGCCGTCGTCGGTGACTCGGGCCCACTTGGACGCCTCGGACAGCGGTGTGGAGGCGACCGCCGGAACAGGGATGACGTGCTGTGCGGGGGCAGCGGCAGCAATCTTTCCCGGCATGGCCGCCGGCGTGGGCTTGCGGCCCGGGGCGGGCTTCGGGGCCGGTTTGCCTGCCGGCTTCGGGGCACTGGGGGAGGGCGCGGCCGGGGCCTGCTCGGTTGCCGGCTCAGCGGGTGCCGCCTCTGCGGCAGGCGGCTGGCCGGCTGCCGAGCCGTTTGCCGTTTGGTCGGTCGGAACCTGTTCCGCTGCCAAACCGTTTGCGGCTTGTTCGGTCTCGGCGGTCTGGGCTGCTTCGTCGGATTGCTGACTGGGTGTCACCGCTAGAACTCTTTCGCTTGTGCCTGGGGCCGCGTATTCAGCGGCACCATCGTGGTGGGTGCTCACTGGAGGGTGAACGACTCTATTGTTACCGGTATCTTAGGCGGGCCGTCCTGGCTGTCGGCATCCTCGACGCCTCCGGCCGCGATCTGCTCGATGACGTCCAGCCCTTCGGTTACCTTACCCATAATCGTGTAGCCGCCGGTATCTTGCGGGATGGTGGAATCTTTCCACGCAATGAAGAACTGCGTCCCGTTGCTGTAGGTATCGGCACCGCGGGCGACGGCGATTGTGCCGGCCGGATACACGCCGTCTTCGGGGGTGTTCTCCACCGGGCCCCACTGGTATGCGGGATCGCCGCCGCCGGCCCCGTCCACGGAACCGCACTGCAGCACGCCCATGCTGGCGGCGGTGGTGAGCCGGTGGCAGTTCTTGCCCTCGAAGAAACCGTCCCGGGCCAAGGTGCTGAAGACCGCTGCCGCCTGCGGCGCCACGTTGCCGTCCAGTTCCACACCGATATCGCCCTCGTTCGTGGCGATGGTGCCGTTGAAGACCTTTCCCTCGGCGATCTCCGGCGACGGGATGCCGGCCGCGTTGGCGGAGGGCGGCGGCGAGGCGACGCCTTGCGGGTCTTCGAGGCCTCGGCGGACCTGTTCCACCTCGGACGGAGTGGGGTTCGAGGCGAACACGGTCATCTGGACGATCACGCCGCCGGCTACCAGTGCCGCCAAGGCTGCGCCGGCGATGATGTTGTCGCGCTTGCGCCGCGCCGCCTGCTGCCGGCGCAGGTCGCGTTTGGCCTCCATCCGGGCGATGCGGCGCCGGGTTTCGCGGTCATGACGGCTCCGGGCCAAAGCTCCTCCTGGTCGTTGCGCTGAACGGCTCCGCCCGGCGCCGGGGCGGCGCCCGGCAGCGCGTTTGGTTCCGCTGCCGTGGCAGGCCTTAAACTGGTCCAGCAGCAAGTCTAGCGATCCGGTGCCGCAGCACCGCCGTCGGCTTCAATGCACCCGCCTCATCCTTACCCCTCATCTACTAGGAGATACGTCCGTATGGCACGCAAGGCCTCCCTGTCAGGCTTCCCGGAATGGCTTCCGCAGGAGAGGCTTGTGGAGCTGCATGTTCTGGATTCCCTGCGCCGGACGTTTGAGCTGCACGGTTTCTCCTCCATCGAGACCCGCGCCGTCGAAACCGTGGCCCAGCTGCTGCGCAAGGGCGAGATCGACAAAGAGGTTTACGGCCTGCACCGCCTGCAGGCCGACGAATCCGAGGGCAAGTCCGAAGACAAGCTGGCCCTGCACTTCGACCTCACGGTCCCGTTCGCCCGCTACGTCGTGGAGAACGCCGGCCACCTGGCCTTCCCCTTCCGCCGGTACCAGATCCAGAAGGTCTGGCGGGGCGAACGTCCGCAGGAGGGCCGGGCCCGCGAGTTCACCCAGGCGGACATCGACGTGGTGGGCGACGGCGAGCTGCCCTTCCGCTACGACGTGGAGCTGGCGCTGGTCATCGTCGAGGCCCTCAGCGCGCTGCCCATCCCCGAGTTCAAGCTGCGCGTGAACAACCGCAAGCTGGCCGAAGGCTTCTACCGCGGGATAGGGCTGACCGACACCGCCGGGGTGCTGCGCAGCATCGACAAGCTGGAGAAGATCGGTCCCGAGAAGGTTGCCGCGCTGCTGCAGGAAGAACTGGGCGCCACCGACGAACAGGCGCAGGCCGCGCTGAAGCTGGCATCCATCCGCACCGAGGACACCTCCTTCGTGGACCAGGTGCGGGCGCTCGGTGTCCGGCACGAGCTGCTGGACACCGGCCTGGCCGAGCTGGAGGAAGTAATCGGCGAGGCGCACCGGCGCGCCCCGGGCAAGGTGCTGGCCGACCTGAGCATCGCCCGCGGCCTGGACTATTACACCGGCACGGTCTACGAAACCGTCCTTGTGGGCCATGAGCAGCTGGGATCCATCTGCTCCGGAGGCCGTTACGACGCGCTGGCGGCCAAGGGCAACCGGACCTTCCCCGGCGTCGGCCTCTCCATCGGCGTGACCCGGCTGGTCATGCGGATCCTGGGACAGGAGTTCGCCGTGGCGTCCCGGCAGGTGCCGACGACCGTGCTGGTCGCACTGGCCAACGAGGACAGCTGGTCGCAGGCCCAGGACGTGGCGGGGGAGCTGCGTTCACGCGGCATCAGCGTGGAGGTAGCCGCGAAGGCAGACAAGTTCGGCAAGCAGATCAAGTACGCGGACCGCCGCGGCATCCCCTACGTCTGGTTCACCTCCGTGGCCGACGACGGCAGCCTCAGCCACGAGGTCAAGGACATTCGCTCCGGCGACCAGGCCGCGGCGGATCCGGCGGTCTGGACCCCTCCGGCGGAGGATCTGGCCCCGCAGATCACCGCGGCCGCCAACTAAGGGCGGCCGCGGCCGGGCGGCCCTGCTCAGCGGCCGCGGCCGGGCGGCCCCGCTCAGCAGCCGCGGCCGGGCGGCCCCGCTCAGCCGCCCGGACGGCGGCGGACCGGCGCCAGCGCCGCGCGGCCGACCACGCCCGCGCCGAGCACCGCCAGCATCATCACCACGGACGTGACCGGCAGGGTGAAGGCCAGCAGCAGGCAGCCGAGGAGCCCTGCGACATTCAGCAGCTTCGGCGCGTGCCAGGGCCGCTCGTCGAGGGTGAGGGCGGCCGCATTCGTGACGCTGTAGTAAATCAGCACGCCGAAGCTGGAGAGCCCCACCACGGCGAGCACATCCTGGGTGAGCAGCAGGAAAATGACGACGGCGGCCACCACCAGGTCCGCCGCCCACGGAACCTTGAACCGGGTGCCCACCGTGGCGAAGACGCGCGGCAGGTCGCCTTCCCGGGCCATGGCGAACGTGGTCCGGCCGACACCGGCGATCAGCGCCAGCAGGGCGCCCAGGCTGGCGAGGGCGACTGCGATGCCCATGGCCGTGGTGCCCACGCCGCCGCCGACCTCCTCCATGACGGCGCGCAGCGGGGCATCGCTCTCCGCCAGCAGCTCGGGTCCCAGGTAGCGCAGCAGTCCCAGGCCGATCAGCACGTAGAGCACGAAGGTAATCAGCAGCGCGGAGAAAATAGCGAGCGGAATCAGCTTCTTTGGTTCCCGGATCTCTTCGCCCATGGTGGCGATCCTGGCGTAGCCGGCGAAGGCGAAGAAGAACAGCCCCGCGGCCTGCAGCACACCATACGGGGACGTGGCGATCTGCCCGCCCGGGACCCCGACCGGATCGGCGTCGAAGGCCACAACGACCGCGAACACCAGCACGGCGGCCACGAACGACACGATCCACCGGGTCACCCAAGCGGTCCGGGTGATGCCCAGCAGGTTGATCGAGGTCAGCACGACGACGGCGGCCACGGCAGCGGCCGTGGCATACTCCGGGAAAACGTAGAGGCCGAAGGTCAGGGCCATGGCCGCGCAGGAGGCAATCTTGCCGGTCACGAAGCTCCAGCCGGCCAGGAAGCCGGGCCATTCGCCCAGCCGCTTCCGTCCGTAAATGTACGTGCCGCCGCTGGTGGGGTAGAGGGCGGCCAGCTGCGCAGTCGCCGCCGCGTTGCAATAGGCCACGAACGCCGCGATGCCCAGCGCCAGCGGCAGCCACGAACCGGCCGCGGCGGCCGCGGGACCAAACACCACGAAGACGCCGGCACCGATCATGGATCCGACGCCCACGGTGGTCGCGTCGACCCCGCCGAGGCGGCGTTCCAGCGACGATTCACTACTCACAGTTGCTCCAGCTCCTTGCCCGCTGCGCCCCGGCGCCGGCCGGCCGGTCCGGGCCATTTCCCCTCGCGCGGCGGCAGCCGAGGTCCGGGGCGCAGCTTGATCAACGGTAAACTCGTCTACATCTCCACTCACCATAGCCGTACCCCGCCGCCGCACCAGGTAAACAGCGGGCGGCGAACAGATGAGCGAATCGTTCTACCGGAAGGACTGTTGTGCTGCGCACACACGACCTCGGCACCCTCAGGGCCGAGCACATCGGACAAACCGTTACCCTCGCCGGCTGGGTGGCCCGCCGCCGCGACCACGGTGGTGTGGCGTTCCTGGACCTGCGCGACGCCTCCGGTGTGGCGCAGGTAGTAGTCCGCGAGGAGGACGTGTTCCATTCGCTCCGCAATGAATACGTGCTGCAGATCAAGGGCACCGTGGAGAAGCGTCCGGAGGGCAATGAGAACCCGGCCCTCGCCACCGGTGAGGTGGAGGTCATGGCGGAGGACGTCGTCGTCCTCAACACCGCCGACCCGCTGCCGTTCCAGGTGGACGAGCACGTGGAGGTGGGCGAGGAGGCCCGCCTCAAGCACCGCTACCTGGACCTGCGCCGGCCTGGCCCCTCGAAGGCGCTGCGGCTGCGCTCGGAAGCCAACCGGGTGGCGCGCGAGCTCCTGCACGGCGACGGATTCGTGGAGATTGAGACCCCGACGCTGACCCGCTCGACGCCCGAAGGCGCCCGCGACTTCCTGGTCCCGGCGCGCCTGGCCCCGGGGGCCTGGTACGCGCTGCCGCAGTCCCCGCAGCTGTTCAAGCAGTTGCTGCAGGTGGGCGGCTTCGAGAAGTACTACCAGATTGCCCGCTGCTACCGCGACGAGGACTTCCGCGCCGACCGCCAGCCGGAGTTCACCCAGCTGGACATCGAGGCCAGCTTCGTGGACCAGGACGACATCATCGCCCTGGGCGAGCGGATCGTGCAGGCCCTGTGGCGGCTGGTCGGCGTCGAGATCAGCACCCCGATCCCGCGGATGACCTACGCCGAGGCGATGGACAAGTACGGTTCGGACAAGCCGGACCTGCGGTTTGGCCAGGAACTGACCGAGCTGACCGAATTCTTCAAGGACACCACGTTCCGTGTCTTCCAGGCGCCCTACGTGGGTGCCGTGGTGATGCCCGGCGGGGCGTCGCAGGCCCGCCGCACCCTGGACGCCTGGCAGGAGTGGGCCAAGCAGCGCGGCGCCAAGGGCCTTGCCTACGTGCTGGTCCAGGAGGACGGGGAGCTGACCGGCCCGGTGGCCAAGAACCTCACCGACTTCGAGCGCGAGAACCTCGCGGGCACCGTGGGCGCCAACCCCGGCGACTGCATCTTCTTCGCGGCCGGCGACCGTGCCGCCTCCCGAGCGCTGCTGGGTGCGGCGCGCGTGG
This sequence comes from Arthrobacter sp. Y3224055, assembly GCF_059090825.1. Lineage (NCBI taxonomy): Bacteria > Bacillati > Actinomycetota > Actinomycetes > Micrococcales > Micrococcaceae > Arthrobacter > Arthrobacter sp. Y3224055. The sequence goes on from NZ_JBNHGB010000002.1 coordinate 116,947, forward strand.
AAATCGGCCACCGCACCGGCCTGATCAACGAGGGCGACTGGGCGTTCGTCTGGGTGGTCGACGCGCCCATGTTCGAGCCTGCCGAGGCGGCCGTCGCCTCCGGCGACGTGGCCGTGGGCGGCGGCAAGTGGACGGCCGTGCACCACGCCTTCACCTCGCCGAAGCCGGAGTTCATGGACACCTTCGACACCGACCCGGAGTCGGCGCTGTCCTACGCCTACGACATCGTTTGCAACGGCAACGAAATCGGCGGCGGCTCCATCCGTATCCACCAGCGTGACATGCAGGAACGCGTGTTCAAGGTGATGGGGCTGGACAAGGAGTCCGCGCAGACCAAGTTCGGCTTCCTGCTGGAGGGCTTCAAGTACGGCGCCCCGCCGCACGGCGGCATCGCCTTCGGCTGGGACCGCGTGGTCGCCCTGATGGCCGGCGAGGAGTCCATCCGCGAGGTCATCGCTTTCCCGAAGACCGGCGGCGGCTACGACCCGCTCACCGCGGCGCCGGCACCGATCACGCCGCAGCAGCGCAAGGAAGCCGGCGTCGACGCCAAGCCGCAGCCCAAGGACGCGGCCAAGGAGGCCGGGGCCAAGGCGGAGTAGCCGGGCACTGATCCGTCCCTGACGTACGACGGCGGGCGCGCACCCCTTGCGGTGCGTGCCCGCCGTGCTGTCTGCTGGGAGCATGCAGACAGCTGCTGCCGGCGCCGGCGTCGCCGTCGTCCCGGCAAACCAAGCCTCCTGGGAGGATCTGCAGGCAGTCTTCGGCACCCGCGGCGAAGCGGCGCGTTGCCAATGCCAGTGGTTCCAGACCCCCGCGGCCCGGTGGCGGGAGGAGCTGGTCGAGGAACGGGCTTTCCGGCTCCGGGCCGAAACCCGGTGCGGTGATCCAGAGGCCGGTTCCACCAGCGGCCTGGTGGCCTACCTGGACGGCGAACCGGCCGGCTGGTGCGCCGTGGAACCCCGGACGGCCTACCGGCGCCTGCGCACCAGCAGGGTGGTGTGGGCCGGACGCGACGAAGACCCCGACGACGGGACGGTGTGGGCGGCGGTGTGCTTCACCACCAGGACCGGCTTCCGGCGCCGCGGCATCAGCCGGGCCCTGGCTTCGGCGGCCGCCGCCTGGGCAAAGGAGAACGGCGCCCGCGCCATCGAGGGCTACCCGCTCATCCCCAAGCCCGGGCAGCGGCTGACGTGGGGCGAACTGTACGTGGGCAGCCACAGCATCTTCAGCGCGGCGGGTTTCCGCGAGGTCACCCGCCCCACGCCCCGCCGCGCCGTGATGCGCATCGACTTTTAGGAATAGCGCGGCCGGTCCCCGGGCGTCAGGGGGCAACGATAGCCTTGACGTGTGAGTGACTTGTTCAGTGCCGCCGCGGGCGATGATGAAGACTACGACGGCGACGGCCGGGGACCGGATTCCGACGGCGAGGCCGACGCCGGATCCGGGCGTCCGCGCAGCCCGCTGGCGGTCCGGATGCGGCCGCGCACGCTGGACGACGTGGTCGGCCAGCAGCACCTGCTCCAGTCGGGATCGCCGCTGCGGCTGCTGGCCGCCGGCGGTGCGGCCACCGGACCGGCGGGGCCGTCCTCGGTGATCCTGTGGGGCCCGCCGGGCACCGGCAAGACCACCCTGGCGCACGTGATCGCCCGCGGTCCCGGCCGCAAGTTCGTGGAGCTCTCCGCCATCACCGCCGGCGTCAAGGACGTGCGCCGGGTGATGGACGAGGCCCTGACCGCCCGCGACCTGCACCGGATCACCACCGTGCTGTTCCTCGACGAGATCCACCGCTTCAACAAGGCGCAGCAGGACGCGCTGCTGCCCGGCGTCGAGAACCGCTGGGTGGTGCTGGTCGCCGCGACCACCGAGAACCCGTCGTTCTCCGTGGTCTCGCCCCTGCTGTCCCGCTCGCTGCTGCTGACGCTGCAGCCGCTGACCGCCGCCGACATCGAGGCCCTGCTGGTGCGCGCCGTCGCGGACGAGCGCGGGCTGGCCGGGCGCGTGGCCCTCAGCGACGAGGCACTGGAACACCTCGTGCGGCTGGCCGCCGGCGACGCGCGCCGCGGCCTCACCGCGCTGGAAGCCGCCGCCGGAGTGGCCTGGGGCGAGTCCGGCGGAACGGGCGAGGACGGCGCCCCGGTCCTCGTCGAGCTCGCCCATGCCGAGCGTGCCATGGACCGTGCCGCGCTGCGCTACGACCGGGCCGGCGACCAGCACTACGACATCACCAGCGCCTTCATCAAGTCGATGCGCGGCTCCGACGTGGACGCGGCGCTGCACTACATGGCCCGGATGCTGGAGGCGGGGGAGGACCCGCGGTTCGTGGCCCGCCGGATCGTAATCCATGCGTCCGAGGACGTCGGCATGGCCGACCCCACCGCGCTGCAGACGGCCGTCGCCGCCGCCCAGGCCGTGCAGCTGATCGGCATGCCCGAGGCCCGGCTGGTGCTGGCCCAGGCCGTGGTCCACATCGCCACCGCACCGAAGTCGCCGGCCTGCTACCTGGCGATCAACGCGGCAGTGGCGGACGTGCGCGCCGGACGCGGCCAGGGAGTTCCCGTGCACCTGCGCGACTCCCACTACGCCGGCGCCAAGGGGATGGGCCACGGGAAGGGCTACGTGTACTCGCACGATGCCCCGCACGGGATCGCCACCCAGCAGTACGCACCCGACGACCTGGTGGGCCGGAACTACTACGAACCGACCACCAACGGCGCCGAGCGGGAGATCTCCGCCCGGGTGGACCGGCTGCGGAAGATCATCCGCGGCCAATAACGACGGCGGTGCGCGGCGTCCAACGACGGCGCTGCCCGGCGCGGCACGCCCTAATCGCGGCGCGGCTTGCCGAAGTCCTCCGTGTCCAGGCTGACGGTGAACGGGCCGGAATTCACCAGTTCCAGCTCCATCATCGCGCCGAACACGCCGGTTTCGACCTGCGCGCCGAGCACCCGCAGCGCCGCCACGAAGTCCTCCACCAAGGGTTCGCCGACCGCCGCCGGGGCGGCCGCCGACCAGGACGGCCGCCGGCCGCGGCGGGTGTCGGCGTACAGGGTGAACTGGCTGACCACCAGCAGCGGGGCGCCGGCCGTGGCACACGACTGCTCGCCGTCGAGGATCCGCAGCTGCCAGGTCTTCTGCGCCAGCGCCACGGCGTCGTCAGGGGTGTCGGTGTGGGTGGCGCCGACCAGCACCACCAGTCCGGGACCGGGCAGGGCGCCCACCACGGCGCCGTCGACACTGACGCTGGCGCGGCTGGCGCGCTGCAAAATGGCTCGCATGGACCCAGCCTAGGCAAAGCCGCCGCTGCACACGAATGGCGGCGGCCGGAAGCCGGCACCCGGACGCGTGCGGCAGCAACCCGAGCTGCTGCTAGAATGGTTGGCTGACTGGCAAGCCGTTCTTCACGCGCCGTCAAACCCCGGATCACATCAGAGGTGGGGCCAGACGCGTGCCGCGAACGGACTGTAGCTGAAGGTAGCGGTTGACCAACGCTCTCCGATACATGGAGGCCAGCAAACCATTGCACCGCACATAACTGGAAGGACATCGTGGCTAACAACACACGAGCCCGCCGCAAGGTCCGCATTTCGCGTGCCCTTGGCATTGCCCTGACGCCCAAGGCTGAGAAGTACATGGAGCGTCGCCCGTACGGCCCCGGCCAGCACGGACGCGCCCGCCGCAAGCAGGACAGTGACTACGCCGTACGTCTGCGCGAGAAGCAGCGTCTGCGTGCCCAGTACGGCATCCGCGAAGCACAGATGACCCGTGTCTTCGAGGAAGCCCGCAACACCGCCGGCCTGACCGGTGAAAACCTGATCGAGCTGCTGGAAATGCGTCTTGACGCCCTGGTGCTGCGTGCCGGCTTTGCCCGCACGATTGCCCAGGCCCGCCAGCTGGTGGTGCACCGCCACATCATGGTTGACGGCAAGCGCGTGGACCGCCCGTCCTTCCGCGTTTCCGAAGGCCAGCTGATCCACGTCCACGAGCGCTCCGAGAAGATGCCCCCGTTCCAGGTGGCAGCTGCCGGCGCTCACCGCGACGTGCTCCCCAACGTTCCGGCGTACCTGGATGTCGCTTTGGAGAAGCTGCAGGCCCGCCTGGTCCGCCGCCCCAAGCGCTCCGAGGTCCCCGTGACCTGCGAAGAGCAGCTGGTGGTCGAATACTACGCTCGCTAGGCCCGTTGTCCCGGGCGTGAAACCCCGGGACAGCACCTGCGAGATGCCGTCCCCGTGCGCGGGGTCGGCGCAGAACAGCCCGCGGCATCGCCGCGGGCTGTTCAGTAGGTAAGGTGTTGTCAGTGGCGGTACGGTGCCTGCGTCCAGGTGCGCCCCGCCGTCGTTAGCCGGAACCCGCAGCCGATGGCCCGCCCATGCCGCGCGCGGAACCGGAGTACGCCAAGAACCAACAAATAGGAGCGTTTGAGCCCATGTCAGGTGGAGATATCGCCGGTCTGATCGCCGCGGGCGTGTTCGCGGTGCTGGTGGCCCTGCTGGCCATACCGGTCTGGAAGCTCGGCAAGGTGTTTGACGAACTGCGCCAGGCAATCCGGGACATCAGCGACGGCACCACGCCGCTGATCGGCGAAGTCACCACCACGGTGAGCACCACCAACGAACAGCTCAGGAAGGTCGACGGGATCTCCAACCACGTCTCGGACGCCTCCGCCAACCTGTCGGCCCTGACCTCGCTGGTCTCCGCGACCCTGGGCTCGCCCCTGATCAAGGTGGCCGCCTTCTCCTACGGCGTGCGCAGCGCCTTCAATTCCGCCGGCAAGGGCGCGCCCGAGGGCAAGCGCCGCCGCGGCCGCTGACCGGAAAGAGGAACCGACATGAAGCGAATGATCTGGATGGCCGCCGGCGTGGCGATCGGCGTGCTCGCGGTACGCAAGGTGTCCCAAACGCGTGACGCGTTGGGCCCGGCGGGACTGAACCGCGCCCTGGCGCAGGTGGCCGACTCCGTGGCCAACTTCGCCGACGCGGTCCGCGACGGCATGCAGGAACGTGAAACCGACCTGCGCCTGGCCCTGGGCATCGATTCCGCCGACGACGTCCGCAAGCGATAAGTTTTTTTACGGTCACCGAAGCCGCAGCCCGGCGCCCACAACCGTATTGCACCCCGGAAGGTAAGACACAGGCACCATGAAATCCCATGAGATTGTCCGCCGCTGGCTCGACTTCTTCGAGAAGAAGGGCCATTCCGTGGTCCCCTCCGCGTCCCTCGTGTCGCCGGATCCCTCGCTGCTGTTCACCGTGGCCGGCATGGTGCCGTTCATCCCGTACCTGACCGCCCGCGAGACGCCGCCGTACCCGCGCGCCACCAGCGTGCAGAAATGCATCCGCACCGCGGACATCGAAGAGGTCGGCAAGACCGTCCGGCACGGCACGTTCTTCCAGATGTGCGGCAACTTCTCCTTCGGCGACTACTTCAAGGAACAGGCCATCGCGATGGCCTGGGAACTGCTGACCAGCCCGGTGGAGCAGGGCGGCTACGGCCTGCCGCCGGAGAAGCTCTGGATCACCGTGTACGAAGAGGACGAGGAAGCACTGGCCATCTGGCGCGACCAGGTGGGCGTTCCGGCCGAGCGGATCCAGAAGTCCGGCAAGAAGGACAACTACTGGTCCACCGGCCAGCCCGGCCCGGCCGGCCCCTGCTCGGAAATCTTCTACGACCGCGGCCCGGAGTACGGGATCGAGGGCGGCCCGATCGCCGACGAGACCCGCTACATCGAAATCTGGAACCTGGTCTTCATGCAGTACCAGCGCGGCGCCGGCATCGGCAAGGAAGACTTCGAGATCCTGGGCGAATTGCCGCAGAAGAACATCGACACCGGCCTTGGCATGGAACGCCTCGCGATGATCCTGCAGGGCGTGGAGAACATGTACGAGACGGACCAGGTCCGCCCCGTGCTGGACAAGGCCGCGGAGATCTCCGGCAAGGAGTACACCAGCGCCGAGTCCGACGACGACCCGCACCACGGCGACGACGTGCGAATGCGCGTGGTGGCCGACCACATCCGCTCCGCCCTGATGCTGATCTCCGACGGCGTGACCCCCTCCAACGAGGGCCGCGGCTACGTGCTGCGCCGGCTGATCCGCCGCGCGGTGCGCGCCATGCGCCTGCTCGGCGTGGAACGCGCCTGCCTGCCGGACCTGCTGCCGGTCTCCCGGGATGCGATGAAGGGCACCTACCCGGAAGTGGCCGAGGACTTCGAGCGCATCAGCCGGATTGCCTACGCCGAGGAGAAGGCGTTCCTGCGCACCATCGCCTCCGGCACCGCGCGGCTCGAAGAGGCCGTGAAGGAATCCAAGGCCGCCGCCAAACCGATCTCCGGCGAGGACGCCTTCACCCTGCACGACACCTACGGCTTCCCGATCGACCTGACCCTCGAGATGGCCGAGGAAGCCGGCCTGCAGGTGGACGAGGCCGGATTCCGCACGCTGATGGCCGAACAGCGCGAGCGCGCCCAGGCCGACGCCCGCGGCAAGAAGCTGGGCCACGCCGACGTGACCGTCTTCCGCGAGATGCTCGCCGATGGCGAGACCGTCTTCACCGGCTACGACGAACTCACCACCGAATCCACGGTGCGAGGCATCGTCCGCGGCGGCGAAGTGCGCGGCTTCGCCGGCCAGGGCGAGGAAATCGAACTGGTGCTCGACGCCACCCCGTTCTACGCCGAGGCCGGCGGGCAGTCCGCGGACGTCGGGCTGATCACCGGCGACGGGTTCGTGGTCGAGGTGCTCGACGTGCAGAAGCCCGTCAAGGGCCTGAGCGTGCACAAGGCCGTGGTGCGCGAGGGCGAACTGCCCTCCGGCGCCACGGTGCAGGCCGCCGTCGACGCCCAGCGACGCCAGGCCGGCGAGCAGGCGCACACCGGCACGCACATCATCCATGCGGCCCTGCACCAGATCCTGGGCCCGGAGGCGCTGCAGCGCGGTTCCTTCAACAAGGCCGGCTACCTGCGCTTCGATTTCTCCTGGGGCGAGGGCCTCTCCGACGCCGCCAAGTCGGAGGTCGAAGAGGTCTCGAACCTGGCCATCCGCAACAACTTCGAGGTCCAGACCCGCGTCATGCCGCTGGCCCAGGCCCGCGAGCTGGGCGCCATGGCGCTGTTCGGCGAGGCCTACGGGGACACCGTGCGCGTGGTGGAGATCGACGGCGCGTGGTCCCGCGAACTCTGCGGCGGCACCCATGTGGAGGCCACCTCGCAGATCGGTTCGCTGACCCTGCTGGGCGAGGCATCGGTGGGTTCGGGCAACCGGCGCGTGGAGGCGTTCGTGGGCATGGAGGCCTTCCGCCACATGGCCGCCGAGCGCGCGCTGGTGAACGAACTCTCCGAAATGCTGAAGGTGCCGGGGGCACAGCTGCCCGAGCGGATTTCCGCCACCCTGGCCAAGCTCAAGTCCGTGGAGAAGGAGCTGGACAAGCTCCGCAAGGAACAGCTCGCCGCCTCGGCCGCCTCGCTGGTGGCCCAGGCCCAAGATGTGGCTGGGGTCCGGCTGCTGGCGCACCATGCCGGCGAACTCAGCGGCGCGGACGACCTGCGCAGCCTGGCCCTGGACCTGCGGACGCGGCTGGGCTCCGACCCGGTCACCGTGGCGATGACGGGGGTGGCCAACGGCCGGCCCCTGATCCTGGTGGCCACCAACGAGGCCGCCCGTGCCGCCGGTGTCAAGGCCGGCGCCTTGGTCAAGACCGCCGCCGGAGTACTGGGCGGCGGAGGCGGCGGCAAGGACGACGTCGCGCAGGGCGGCGGGTCCGATGCCACCAAGATCGACGAGGCACTGGCCGCCGTGACGGCCGCGGTCGCCAACCGCTAGGGCATCCGGTGTCTGTTCCCGATTATCCGCACGGCACCAAGCTTGGTGTCGACGTCGGCGCGGTGCGCGTGGGCGTGGCCAGCTGCGATCCGGACGGGATCCTGGCCACCCCGGTGCGCACCCTGAAGCGCGACGCCAAGAAAGACAGCGACGTCAGGGTCCTGGTGCGGGAGGCCGCCGAGCGGGACGCAGTGCAGGTGTTCGTTGGGCTGCCGCGCACCCTCTCCGGCGGCGACTCGGCCTCCACCGAAATGGCCCGCGACTACGCCCGGAAGCTGGCCGCAGCGCTGGCCGGGGCGGGGTCGGGCGCCCGGGTCAACCTGATCGACGAGCGCCTGACGACGGTGGCGGCGCACCGCGGGCTGCGGGAGGCTGGTATGGATACGCGTCAACATCGTAAAGTAGTTGATCAGGTAGCCGCAGTGGGTATACTGCAGCAGGCTATTGACATGCAACGGGCCCAAGGGCAGGACGTGGGGACACCTGTCGCACCGCCCGCCGGCAGCCATGTGCCGGCTGCCAGCCATGAGGAGCCGACGATTTCGCACGGACATGACCGAAGCGGGGACCCCGGGACATGAGCAAGCACCCCGACGACTGGAACAACCTGCCGTCCCGGCGCGCCGCACGCGGCCGCCAGGCCGCCGACCCGCGCTTCGACGACACCGTCCCGCCGTACTGGGACGACGACGCCGTACCCGAATGGGAGGAAGCGCCCGCGGACGAGGCGTGGCCTTCTCCGCCCGCCCACCCCGCCGCGCCCGCGGCCCCCGTCGCCGCGGCTCGGTACGAGCCGGAACCCGGCGTCGGGGACGCACCGGTTGCGGCCGGCTGGGACGAGCCGGAACCCATCATCGAGGACGAACGGTCCGCCGCCTGGCATGAACCGGAGCCGGCCACCGTGGTCCAGCAGCAGGTTCCCGCCGAGGACGGCGAAGCGGAGCAAAACTGGGACGTGGCCGACGACGGCGTCGTGTACCAGGACGACGGACAGGTCTACCATGACGGCCGGCTGGACTTTTTCGAGGACGAACCGGCGCCCGGCCGCAAGGGCCCGCCCCGCAGCAAGCAGCGTGCCCGCCGCCGGCGCAACACGATCATGCTGGTGGTGTTCGCGGTCTTCGCCGCCGGACTGGTCGGCGTCGTGCTGTTCCTGCAGAACCTGCTCGGCATGGGCGGCGGCCCCGAAGACTACGCCGGCCCCGGGGAGGGGCAGGTGACCTTCACCGTGGAACAAGGCGCCGGCCCGCTGGCCATCGCCAGTTCCCTCGTGGAGCAGGACATCGTTTCCAACAGCGAAATATTCCTGGGCGAGCTGGCCAGCCAGGCCAACGGCCGGGAGGTCCAGCCCGGCGACTACGAGATGCAGTACAAGCTGCCCGCCGCCGACGCGGCCGCCATCCTGCTCGCGGACGTGGGGGAGAAGGTTTCCTACGTTGCCATCAACCGCACCTGGCGGCAGAACGAGGTGTTCGACGCCCTGAGTAAGGGCACGAAGATCCCGGCCTCCGAGTTCGCGGAGCTGGCCAAGAATCCGCAGCAGTTCGATTTGCCCAAGGACGCACGGAACCTGGAAGGGTACCTGTTCCCCGGAGAGTACCGCTGGCCGCTGGACGCCACCGCGGAGGACATCATCTCCGAACTGGTCGCCAACACCAAGGAGCGGCTGACCGCGGACGGCATCACCGATCCGCAGGAACAGTTCCGGGTGCTGACCATCGCGAGCATCATCGAAGCAGAGGCCGGCGAGGCCGACTACGCCAAGGTCGCCGGGGCCATCCAGAACCGGCTCAAGCCGGACAACACCGAGACGAACGGCCTGATCCAGTCCGACGCCACGGTCACCTATGGGCTGGGCCGGAAGGGCTACGACATCACGCCCGAGGAGAAGGCCGACAAGTCCAATCCGTACAACACGTACGCGCACACCGGGCTGCCGGCCGGGCCGATCAACTCACCCGGCGGGCCTGCCATCGACGCGGCCGCCAACCCGGCCGACGTCCCCTACTACTACTGGGTGACGGTCAACTTGGACACCGGCGAGACCAAGTTCGCCGAGACCCTGGCGGAGCACAACGCGTACACCAAGGAATACCTGCAGTGGTGCAGCGAGCAGGAAGAGGGCCGGTGCAGTTGACCGCCCGTCCCGCGGACGGCGTGCCGGCCGGCACGCGGCCCGCTTCCCGGCAGTACCAGGCGGCGGTGCTCGGCCATCCGATCGACCACTCCCGGTCGCCGGCCCTGCACCGCGCGGCCTATGAGTTGATCGGCTTCGACTGCAGCTACCGGGCCATCGATCTCACGGCGGACCGGGTGCCGCAGTTCGTCCGGGACCTGCGCGCGGAGCGGGACTGGGCCGGGCTGTCGGTGACCATGCCGCTGAAGGCCGCCATGGTCGGCCAGATGGACCGGGTCAGCGAACTGGTGGACGTGCTGGGAGTGCTCAACACCGTGGTTCCCGAGTACGACGGCGGGGGCCGGGTGACGCTCTCCGGCCACAACACCGACGTGGCCGGCATCGTCGGCGCGCTGCGCCACGGCGGCGTCGCAGAGGGCGGGCCGGCGGTCATCCTCGGTGGCGGCGGCACCGCCGCCGCGGCCGCGGCCGCGCTGGGGGACCTGAAACCGTCCGAGGTGACCCTGTGCCTGCGGAACCCGGCCGGCGCCGGGAGCGTGCAACGCATCGCCCGGCACGTCGGCCTGCCGCTGCGGGTGGCCGGGTGGGACCAGGCGGCCGCCGCGCTGCGGCAGGCCGGGACGGTGGTCTGCACGCTGCCGCCGCGCGCCGCCGATTCACTGGCCGCGGAGCTGGCGGCGGAGGCCGGAACGGACCGGAGCGGACGCGTGCTGCTCGACGTCGCCTACGATCCCTGGCCCAGCGACCTGGCAGCCGTATGGGAAGGCCAGGGCGGCTCGGTGGTCCATGGTTTGGAAATGCTCATCTACCAGGCCGTGGAACAGGTGCGCTTGTTCGCCGGCGATCGCTTCACCGACGCCGCCGAAGTCACAAATGTGATGTGTGACGCGGTAGGTGCACCGCGGCGCTAAACAGCCCGCCGATGCATGGCAGTATTGAATCCATGTTGCGTTGGTTAACCGCCGGTGAATCCCATGGTCCGGCCCTGGTAGGCATTATCGAAGGCGTCCCTGCCGGCGTCGAATTGACCGCGGCCGAGGTCCAGGATGCCCTGGCCCGGCGGCGTCTCGGCTACGGCCGCGGCGCCCGGATGAAGTTCGAAAAGGACCAGGTCACCCTGGTGGGCGGCGTCCGCCACGGTCTGACCCAGGGCGGCCCGGTGGCCATCGAGGTTGCCAACACCGAATGGCCCAAGTGGGAAACCGTCATGTCCGCCGATCCGGTGGATCCGGCGGCCCTGGCGGACCTGGCCCGCAACGCCCCGCTCACCCGGCCCCGGCCGGGCCATGCCGACTTCACGGGCATGCAGAAGTACGGCTTCGACGAAGCCCGCCCCGTGCTGGAACGGGCCAGCGCCCGGGAGACCGCGGCCCGCGTGGCCCTGGGTACCGTGGCCGCGAAGTTCCTCGCCGCGCTGGGCATCCGACTGGTCAGCCACACCACCGCGGTGGGCCGGGTCTCCGTGCCCGAAGGCTGCCCGCTTCCCGGGCCGGGCGACGTCCTGGCGCTGGACGAAGATCCGCTGCGGTGCTTCGACGCCGAGACGTCCGAGGCCATGGTGCTGGAAGTGGACCAGGCGCACAAGGACGGCGAAACCCTGGGCGGCGTGGTCGAGGTGCTGGCCTATGGCCTGCCGCCGGGACTGGGCAGCTACGTGCACTGGGACCGCCGGCTGGACGCCCGCCTGGCCGCCGCCTTGATGGGAATCCAGGCCATCAAGGGCGTGGAGGTCGGCGACGGCTTCCTCACCGCCGCCCGCCGCGGATCGGAAGCCCATGACGAGATCGTCCGCGACGAAGACGGCACCATCGTGCGGGCCAGCAACCGGGCCGGCGGCATCGAGGGCGGCATGAGCATCGGGGAGACCCTGCGCGTCCGGGCGGCCATGAAACCGATCGCCACGGTGCCCCGCGCGCTGTCCACCATCGACGTCACCACAGGAGAGCCCGCCAAGGCCCACCACCAGCGTTCGGACGTCTGCGCGGTGCCGGCATCCGGCGTCGTCGCCGAAGCGATGGTTGCCCTGGTCCTCGCCGAGGCCGTGACCGAGAAGTTCGGCGGCGACTCCGTGAGCGAGACGGCACGCAACCTCCGGTCCTACCTGGCGGCGATCCCGGAGTCGCTGGATTCGATCGGCCGCTAATGGCAGCCGGGCAGCCGCTCAAGCTGCGGCGCCACCTGGTCCTGATCGGCCCGATGGCGTCCGGCAAGTCGACGCTGGGCAGCCAGTTCGCCAGCCGGCACGGCCTCGCCTTCGCCGACAGCGACAAGCGGCTCGTCGAACGCCACGGTCCGATCACCGCGATCTTCGCCTCGATGGGCGAGCACGCCTTCCGCGAGCTCGAGGCCCGCGAAGTGGCCGCACTGCTCGCCGCCGGCCGGCCGCCCGCCGTGGTCTCGCTGGGCGGCGGCGCCATCCTGGACACCGGCACCCAGCAACTGCTGGCCGACTGCACCGTGGTTTTCCTGGACATCGACGTGGATACCGTGCGGCCGCGCATCATCAAGGACACCGGCCGGCCGCTGCTGGCCGGCGACCCCGTGGGCCGATGGATCGAGACCTTCGGGCAACGCCGGCCGGTCTACGAGCGGCTGGCGGACCTGGTGCTGGACACCCGCGGCAAATCACAGCAGCAACTGCTGGCCGAACTGAGACAACTGCTTGATGAAAGGCACGAACAGTGAGCAACACCGCCGAGGCAACCACCATCCCGGTCACCGGGAACACGCCCCAGGAGGCGTACGACGTCGTCGTCGGCCACGCGCTGCTGGGCCGCCTGCCGCAGGTGCTGGGGGAGCGGGTCCGCAAGGTCCTGGTGATCCACCCGCGCGCGCTGCGTGCCACCGGCGACGCGGTGCGCGAGGACTTGGCCGCCAACGGGCTGGAGGCGCTGACCGCCGAAATTCCGGACGCCGAGGAGGGCAAGCACATCCAGGTGGCTTCGTTCTGCTGGCAGGTGCTGGGACAGAACGACTTCACCCGCTCGGACGCCATCGTGGCCGTGGGCGGCGGCGCGGTCACCGACGTGGCCGGCTTCGTGGCCGCCACCTGGCTGCGCGGCGTCAAGGTGGTACACATCCCCACCAGCCTGCTGGGCATGGTGGACGCCGCGGTGGGCGGCAAGACCGGCATCAACACCGCCGAGGGCAAGAACCTGGTCGGCGCGTTCCACCCGCCGGCCGCGGTGCTGGCCGACCTGGACGCGCTGCAGACACTGCCGCCCAACGAACTGGTCACCGGCCTGGCCGAAGCCGTCAAGTGCGGCTTCATCGCCGACCCGGCCATCCTGGAGGTGGTCGAAGCGGACCCCAAGGCCGCCAGCACCGCCGGCACGCCGCAGCTGCGGGAGATCATCGAGCGGTCCATCCGGGTCAAGGCCGGGATAGTCTCCTCCGACCTGCGCGAGTCCGGCCGCCGGGAGTTCCTGAATTACGGGCACACCCTCGGCCACGCGATCGAGCTGGCCGAGCGCTACCAGATGCGCCACGGCGCGGCCGTTTCGATCGGCCTGGCCTTTGCCGCCGAGCTGTCCCGGATGGTGGGCCGGCTGGACGACGCCACCGCCGACCGGCACCAGGCGATCCTGACGTCGCTCGGGCTGCCCGTGACCTACCGCCGCGACCGCTGGGCCGCGCTGCTGGACGGGATGAAGCGGGACAAGAAGGCCCGCGGCGACCTGCTGCGGTTCGTGGTGCTCGACGGCCTGGCCAAGCCCGGAATCCTGGAGGTGCCGGACACCTCGCTGCTGTTCGCCGCCTACCAGGAGATCGCCGAGTAGCCCCCGACGTCGGCGCCGGAGGTGGCGCAGGGGTCCGGCGCGCCTTGGGTTCGCTCCCGCGTTTGGCTGGGCGGCCCGTACATCTCCGCACGTCGGGGCCCTTTGGGCTGACAAGACGTGGGCAGTTAGGGCTAAACGTGGGACGCAACCACCCACCCTGTCCGCGGCAGCGGCTGGCGTTGCCGGCCGCTGGAACCGCTCCGGGCCAAGGCGCGGCCAGCCCGTCCGCAGGGCCGCGCTTCGGTCAGGCAACCCGCCAGCAGGTAGAATGTCTGCTGGACTTCGCTCCGGGCCGGGCGGACTTTCCGCCCGCGGCCCGCCATCATCGACGAAAGTGAAACTGTGGCCACGACCAACGACATCAAGAACGGCACCGTGCTGAAGCTGGACGGCCAGCTGTGGAACGTCATTGAGTTCCAGCACGTGAAGCCGGGCAAGGGCGGCGCATTCGTGCGCACCAAGATCAAGAATGTCGTCAGCGGCAAGATCCAGGACAAGACGTTCAACGCCGGCCTGAAGATCGAGACCGCCACGGTTGACCGCCGCGATTACACCTACCTGTACAAGGACGGCGACGACTTCGTCTTCATGGACGTGCAGGACTACGACCAGGTCACCGTTCCCGGCCCGGTGGTCGGCGACGACGAGAACTTCCTGCTGGAAAACATCAAGGTCAACATCGCCATGCACGACGGCATCCCGCTCTACATTGAGCTGCCCGCCTCCGTGGTCATGGAGATCACCTACACCGAGCCCGGCCTGCAGGGCGACCGTTCCACCGGCGGCACCAAGCCCGCCACCGTGGAGACCGGCTACCAGATCCAGGTTCCGCTGTTCCTGGAGACCGGCACCAAGGTCAAGGTCGACACCCGCACCGGCGACTACCTGGGACGAGTCAACGACTAGTGAGTGCTCCCACTTCTGCCCGCGGCAAAGCCCGCCGCAGGGCCGTCGACGTCCTCTTTGAAGCCGAACAGCGCGGCGTGTCCCCGGCCGATGCGCTGGCCGGTCGCGGCAACACCGACCAGGTGATCAACCCCTACACCGCCCAGATTGTGGAGGGGGTCGCCGCCCTGCAGCCGACCATCGACGAGTTCCTGGCCACCTACGCCCAGGGCTGGACGCTGGAACGGATGCCCGCGGTGGACCGGATTATCCTGCGGGTCGGCTCCTGGGAACTGCTCTACAACGACGACGTCCCCGACGGCGTCGCGGTCAGCGAGGCCGTCGAGCTGGCCAAAACGCTCTCGACCGACGAGTCGCCGTCCTTCGTCAACGGCCTGCTGGGCCGGCTGCAGCAGCTCAAGCCCACGCTCCTGGCCTGACCCCGGCCAGCAGCCACCATCCCCACGCACGACGGCGGGTGCCCGCATTCCGGGCACCCGCCGTCGCCGCGTTCGGCACCCCCGCGCCGCGCGGGTGAGCTTGCGCACATCGCCCGCGCATCGCCGTCGCACAGCCGTCACGAACGGCAGGAGCGGAGGCGGGCATGGTAATTTTGAGGGCGCAAGCAACCTTTAAATTCCGTCCAGTGAGGCGGGGAAGGAGGCGGCAACAGATGAACACGGACCACCCGGCGCAGCCGGCATCGTCGCGCGTTGTACTTGCCGAAGCGGACATCAACCGCGCATTGACCCGTATCGCCCACGAGATCCTCGAGGCGAACAAAGGCTCCCAGGACCTGGTCCTGCTGGGCATCCCGCGCCGCGGTTACCCGCTGGCCCGGCGGCTGGCCGCCAAAATCGCCGCCGCCGACCCCTCCGTCACCGCCGACAAGATCATCGGCCAGCTCGACGTGACCATGTTCCGCGACGACCTGCGCCGGCATCCCACGCGGTCGCCGCTGCCCACCCAGCTGCCGGCCGACGGCATCGACGACAAGGTCGTGGTGCTGGTCGACGACGTGCTCTATTCCGGGCGCACCATCCGCGCCGCCCTGGACGCCCTGGTGGATCTGGGCCGGCCACGGATCGTGCGGCTGGCCGTGCTGGTGGACCGCGGGCACCGCGAGCTGCCGATCCGCGCCGACCACGTCGGCAAGAACCTTCCCACCTCCTCCAAGGAGAAGGTCCGGGTCCGGCTGGCCGAGACCGACACCAACAACGGCGCACCGGCGGCCGACGAAGTAGTGATCGAGGACGTCAGCGCATGAAACACCTGCTCTCCACCGCGGACCTGGCCAAGCAGGACGCGGTGCAGATCCTCGACACTGCCGAGGAGATGTCCGCGGTCTCCCAGCGCGAGGTCAAGAAACTGCCCGTGCTGCGCGGCCGCACCGTGGTCAACCTCTTCTTCGAGGACTCCACCCGCACCCGCATTTCCTTCGAAGCAGCCGCCAAGCGGCTCTCCGCCGACGTCATCAACTTCGCGGCCAAGGGATCCTCGGTTTCCAAGGGCGAATCGCTCAAGGACACCGCCCAGACCCTGGAGGCGATGGGCGCCGACGCCGTCGTCATCCGGCACTGGGCCTCCGGGGCACCGGCCCGGCTGGCCGGGTCGGGCTGGATCGACGCCGCCGTGGTGAACGCCGGCGACGGCACCCACGAACACCCCACCCAGGCGCTGCTGGACGCGTTCACGCTGCGGCGCACCTGGGCCAGGCTCACCGGCACCGCCTCGGCCGGGAGCGACCTGGCCGGCATGAAGGTGGCCATCGTCGGGGACATCCTGCACTCCCGGGTGGCCCGCTCCAACCTCTGGCTGCTGCGCACCCTCGGCGCCGAGGTCACCATGGTCGCCCCGCCGACGCTGCTGCCCGTGGGCAGCCGCCAGTGGCCGTGCACGATCAGCTACGACCTGGACGCCACGCTCGCCGAGGGCACCGACGCCGTCATGATGCTGCGCGTGCAGGGGGAGCGGATGAACGCCGCCTACTTCCCGTCCACCCAGGAGTATTCGCGCCGCTGGGGATTCGACGACCGCC
Source organism: Arthrobacter sp. Y3224055 (assembly GCF_059090825.1). Taxonomy (NCBI): domain Bacteria; kingdom Bacillati; phylum Actinomycetota; class Actinomycetes; order Micrococcales; family Micrococcaceae; genus Arthrobacter; species Arthrobacter sp. Y3224055. The sequence goes on from NZ_JBNHGB010000002.1 coordinate 133,600, forward strand.
GCCTGGCGGCGCTGGACGCCTCCGGCCGCGCCGGCACCATCATCATGCACCCCGGCCCGATGAACCGCGGGCTGGAAATTTCCTCGGCGGCCGCCGACTCGCCGCGGTCCACCGTGCTGGACCAGGTACGCAACGGTGTTGCCGTGCGGATGGCCGCGCTCTACCTGTTGCTCTCCGGCGGCACCGAATCCGCCGCCCCCGCTCCCACCGCCACCCAGGAGGCCAAGTGACCGAGTCCAGCGAAACCACCTACCTGATCCGCGGGGCTTCGCTGACCGGCGGCGAGCGTGCCGACCTGCTGCTCCGCGGCGGGAGAATCGCGGAGGCGGGCACCGGCCTGAGCGCGGCCGGCGCCGTCGACATCGATGCCGACGGGCTGATCGCGCTGCCGGGCATGGTCGACCTGCACACACACCTGCGCGAGCCGGGCCGCGAGGACGCGGAGACGGTGGAGACCGGCACCCGGGCCGCGGCCCTGGGCGGCTTCACGGCCGTGCACGCGATGGCCAACTCGACGCCGGTCGCCGACACCGCCGGCGTGGTCGAGCAGGTATACACGCTGGGCCGGACCGCCGGCTGGGCCGATGTCCGCCCGGTGGGCGCCGTGACCGTGGGCCTGGCCGGCGAACGGCTCGCCGAACTCGGCGCGATGGCCGACTCCCGGGCCCGGGTCCGGCTCTTTTCCGACGACGGGATCTGCGTGTCGGACCCGGTGCTGATGCGCCGCGCGCTGGAGTACGTCAAGGCGTTCGACGGCGTGATCGCCCAGCACGCCCAGGAGCCGCGGCTGACCGACGGGGCGCAGATGAATGAGGGAACCGTCTCGGCGGTGCTGGGCATGACCGGTTGGCCGGCAGTCGCGGAGGAGAGCATCATCGCCCGCGACGTGCTGCTGGCCCAGCACGTGGACTCCCGCCTGCACGTCTGCCACGTCTCCACGGCCGGATCGGTGGAGCTCATCCGCTGGGCCAAGGCCCGCGGGATCAAGGTCACCGCCGAGGTCACGCCGCACCACCTGTGGCTGACCGACGAACTGGTCCGCAGCTTCGACCCGGTCTACAAGGTCAACCCGCCGCTGCGCACCGACGAGGACGTGCAGGCTCTGCGCGCCGGCCTGGCCGACGGCACCATCGACGTCGTCGGCACCGACCACGCACCGCACCCATCGGAGGCGAAGGAGTGCGAGTGGGCGCAGGCAGCCATGGGCATGACCGGGCTGGAAACCGCGCTGTCCGTCGTGCAGCACACCATGATCGAATCCGGCCTGATCGGCTGGGCCGACTTCGCCCGGATCACCTCCGCCATGCCGGCCCGGATCGGCCGTCTGCCCGGCCAGGGCCAGCCGCTGGCCGCAGGATCGGCCGCCAACATCACCCTGGTGGACCCGGCGGCCCGCTGGACAGTGGACCCCTCGGCGATGGCCACCAAGGGCAGGAACTCGCCGTTCGCCGGCCGGGAGCTGCCCGGCCGCGTGGTTGCCACGTTCCTCAACGGACACCCCACGGTGCTGGACGGCGCCCTGAACACGCCGGCACGCCCGGCAGGGGAGGCCTGAGATGAACCAGATGCAAGCGGGCCTGGTGATGCTCGCCGTCGCCGTCGTGCTCATGGTGCTGGTGGGCGTCGGCTGGCGCAACCGGGTCAAACGGCAGCGGGACATCGCGCCGTTGCCGCAGGTCCCGGCGGACACCGCCAACCCGACCGGCTACTACGAAGGCATGTACGTGGTCACGACGACGGCGGGGGACTGGCTTGACCGCGTCGCCGTCCACGGCCTCGGCATCCGGACCAAGGCGGCGCTGCGGACCTATCCGCACGGCGTGCTGATCGAGCGGCCCGGCTCCACGGACCTCTACATTCCGGCCGGAAGCATCTCCGACGTCCGCACCGAGAGCGGCATGGTGGGCAAGTTCGTGGAGTCCGAGGGCCTGGCCGTGATCACGTGGAAGCTGGGGGAGCGCGAGGTCGACACGGCCTTCCGCACCCGGCAGGCCGCCGACAAACACCCGCTGCTGGCGCAGCTGCAGACATACCTACCCGCCGTACAGGAAGACTAGGACCTATCGTGAGCGCAGAAACAACTTACCTCTCCGCACCGGCGCTGCTGGTGCTCGAAGACGGCCGGACCTTCCGCGGCCGCAGCTACGGCGCGCAGGGCACCGCGCTGGGCGAGGCGGTCTTTTCCACCGGCATGACCGGCTACCAGGAGACCATCACCGACCCGTCCTACGCCCGCCAGCTGGTGGTGCAGACCGCACCCCACATCGGCAACACCGGTGTGAACGACGACGACGCGGAGTCCCGCAAGATCTGGGTGGCCGGGTACGTGGTCCGCGACCCGGCCCGCCGTCCCTCCAACTGGCGCTCCGAGCGCAGCCTGGACGACGAACTGGTCAACCAGGGCATCGTGGGCATCCAGGGAGTGGACACCCGCGCCCTGACCCGCCACCTGCGCGAACGCGGCGCCATGAAGGCCGGCATTTTCTCCGGTGACGCGGCCGCCCGCCCCGCCGCGGAGCTGCTGGCCGAGGTCACCGCGCAGCCGGCGATGGAAGGCGCCCGGCTCGCCGAAGAGGTCAGCGTCACCGAGGCCTACACCGTGGACCCGGCCGACCACGGCTGGGACGGGGAGCCGCGGTTCACCGTCGCCGCCCTCGACCTGGGCATCAAGGCCATGACCCCCGTCCGGTTCGCCGAGCGCGGGATCCGGGTGCACGTGCTGCCCGCCACCGCCAGTTTCGACGACATCCAGGCCCTCGCGCCCGACGGCATGTTCATGTCCAACGGGCCCGGCGACCCCGCCACGGCCGACCGCCAGGTGCTGCTGCTGCGCAAGGTGCTCGACGCCGGCCTGCCGTTCTTCGGCATCTGCTTCGGCAACCAGATCCTGGGCCGCGCCCTGGGCTTCGGCACCTACAAGCTGCGCTACGGCCACCGCGGCATCAACGTGCCGGTCATGGACCGGAGCACCGGAAAGGTCGAAATCACCTCGCAGAACCACGGCTTCGCCGTCGACGCCCCGCTGGACGGGCCCACCCTGGCCCCGGAGGAGCGCTTCGGCCGGGTCGAAGTCAGCCACGTCTGCCTCAACGACGACGTCGTCGAAGGCCTGAACTGCCTGGACATCCCCGCCTTCTCCGTCCAGTACCACCCGGAGGCGGCCGCCGGACCGCACGATGCGGCGCCCCTGTTCGACCGCTTCACCGACCTGATGAACTCCCGCCGTAACCAGACCGGGACCGCTTCCGAGACCATGAAGGAAAGCAAGTAATGCCCAAGAGAGAAGATCTGAAGTCCGTCCTGGTCATCGGTTCCGGTCCCATCGTGATCGGACAGGCGGCCGAGTTCGACTATTCCGGCACGCAGGCGCTGCGGGTGCTGAAGGAGGAGGGCCTGCGGGTCATCCTGGTCAACTCCAATCCCGCCACGATCATGACGGACCCCGAGTTTGCCGACGCCACCTACGTGGAGCCGATCACCCCGGAGGTGGTCGAAAAGATCATCGCCAAGGAGCGCCCGGACGCCGTGCTGCCCACGCTGGGCGGCCAGACCGCCCTGAACACCGCCATCGCGCTGGACAAGAACGGTGTGCTGGACAAGTACAACGTGGAGCTGATCGGCGCCAACATCGCCGCCATCGAACTTGGCGAAGACCGGGAGAAGTTCAAGGGCGTGGTGGAGCGCTGCGGCGCCGAGTCCGCCAAGTCCGTGATCGTGCACTCGATGGACGAGGCCTTCGCCGCGGCCGAGGAACTGGGCTACCCGATGGTGGTGCGCCCGTCCTTCACCATGGGCGGCCTCGGCTCCGGGATGGCCTACAACGCGGATGACCTGCGCCGGATCGCCGGGGCCGGCATCCAGTACAGCCCCACCAGCGAGGTGCTGCTCGAAGAGAGCATCCTGGGCTGGAAGGAATACGAGCTCGAGATGATGCGCGACAAGAATGACAACGTCGTCGTCGTGTGCTCGATCGAAAACTTCGATCCGGTGGGCGTGCACACCGGCGACTCCATCACGGTCGCCCCCGCCATGACGCTGACCGACCGCGAGTTCCAGAAGCTGCGCGACATCTCCATCGCGGTGATCCGCGAAGTCGGCGTCGACACCGGCGGCTGCAACATCCAGTTCGCCATCGAACCGGACACCGGCCGCGTCGTCGTGATCGAGATGAACCCGCGCGTCTCCCGGTCCTCCGCGCTGGCTTCCAAGGCCACCGGTTTCGCGATCGCCAAGATCGCCACCAAGCTGTCGCTCGGGTACACGCTGGACGAGATCCCCAACGACATCACCCAGCAGACCCCGGCCGCCTTCGAACCGACGCTGGACTACGTCGTCGTCAAGGTTCCGCGTTTCGCGTTCGAGAAATTCCCGGCCGCCGACCCGACGCTGACCACCACCATGAAGTCCGTCGGCGAGGCGATGGCCATCGGCCGCAACTTCACCGAGGCGCTGCAGAAGGCGCTGCGGTCGCTGGAGCAGAAGGGGTCGCAGCTCGAGTTCGACCCGGTCAACGACTACGATGTGCCCGAACTGCTGGCCAAGTCCAGGGTCGGGTCCACCGAGCGGCTCTCGATGGTGCAGCGGGCGCTGCTCGGCGGTGCCACCGTCGAGCAGGTCTTCGAAGCCACGTCGATCGACCCGTGGTTCCTGGACCAGCTGCAGCTGATCAACGAAGTGGCCACCGAAATCCGCCGGGCGCCGGCACTGACCGAGGACATCCTGCGGCTGGCCAAGCGGCACGGCTTCTCCGATGAACAGATCGGCAAGCTCAGCCACACCAGCGAGGCAGTGGTCCGCGGAGTCCGTCACGCGCTGGGCATCCGCCCGGTGTTCAAGACGGTGGACACCTGCGCCGCCGAATTCGCCGCCTACACCCCGTACCACTACTCGTCCTACGACGAGGAGGACGAGGTCGAGCTGCACGCGAAGCCGTCGGTGATCATCCTCGGCTCCGGCCCCAACCGGATCGGCCAGGGCATCGAGTTCGACTACTCCTGCGTCCACGCCACCATGGCGCTGCGCAAGGCCGGGCACGAGACCGTCATGATCAACTGCAACCCGGAGACCGTCTCCACCGACTACGACATCTCCAACCGCCTGTACTTCGAGCCGCTGACGCTCGAGGACGTGCTGGAGGTCATCGCGGCGGAGGAGCGCACCGGCGGCGTGCTCGGCGTGTTCGTGCAGCTGGGCGGCCAGACCCCGCTGAAGCTGGCGCAGGCGCTGGCGGACGCCGGCATCCCGATCCTGGGCACCTCGCCGGAGGCCATCGACCTGGCCGAGCACCGCGGCGCCTTCCAGCGGGTGCTGGATTCGGCCGGGCTGGTAGCCCCGAAGAACGGCACGGCGGTTTCCTTCGAGGAAGCGAAGAAGATCGCCGACGAGATCGGCTACCCCGTGCTGGTCCGCCCGTCGTACGTGCTGGGCGGGCGCGGCATGGAGATCGTCTACGACGAGGCCAACCTGTCGCGCTACATCGCCAACGCCACCGAGATCACGCCGGACCATCCGGTGCTGGTGGACCGCTTCCTGGAAGACGCCATCGAGATCGACGTCGACGCCCTCTACGACGGCAAGGACCTCTACGTCGGCGGCATCATGGAACACATCGAGGAGGCCGGGATCCACTCCGGCGACTCCGCCTGCGTGCTGCCGCCGATCACGCTGGGCGCCGACGTGCTGGACCGGGTGCGCAAGGCCACCGCCGCCATCGCCGAGGGCGTGGGGGTGCGCGGCCTGATCAACATCCAGTTCGCGCTGGCCGCCGACGTGCTCTACGTGATCGAAGCCAACCCGCGCGCTTCCCGCACCGTCCCGTTCGTGTCCAAGGCCACCGGCGTGCAGCTGGCCAAGGCCGCGGCGCTGATCGGTACCGGCGTGGACATCGACATGCTGCGCAGCGTCTACAAGGTGCTGCCCGAGACCGGCGACGGTTCCCGGCTGCCGCTGGAGGCACCGGTGGCGGTGAAGGAAGCGGTGCTCCCGTTCAGCCGCTTCCGCACGCCGGAGGGCACCGTGGTCGACTCGCTGCTGGGGCCTGAAATGCGCTCCACCGGCGAGGTCATGGGCATCGACAAGTACTTCGACACGGCGTTCGCCAAGAGCCAGGCCGCGGCCGGCAGCGCCCTGCCCACGTCCGGCAAGGTGTTCGTCTCGGTGGCCAACCGCGACAAGCGCTCCATCATCATGCCGGTCAAGCTACTGGTGGACCTGGGCTTCGAGATCCTCTCCACCGGCGGCACGGCCGAGGTGCTGCGCCGCAACGGCATCCAGTCCACCACGGTGCGGAAGGTCGCCGAGGGCCGGTCCGACGACGGCGAGGGCACCATCGTCGACCTGATCACCGAAGGCCAGATCGGACTCGTGCTCAACACCCCCTCCGGCGGCCAGGCCCGCGGCGACGGCTACGAGATCCGCGCGGCGGCGACATCGGTGGGCACGCCGATCATCACCACGGTGTCCGAGTTCGGCGCCGCCATCCAGGCGATCGAAGCGATGCGCCAGTACGAGTGGGACGTCACCAGCCTGCAGGAGCACGCGGAGAACCTGAAGGCCGCCTTCCATGCCTGAGCCGCACGCCCGGTCGCAGCGCGCCGCCTTCGGGCAGCGGCTGCGGGCGGCGATGGAGGCCCGCGGGCCGCTGTGCGTGGGGATCGACCCGCACCCGTCGCTGCTCTCCGCCTGGGGACTGAACGACGACGCCGGAGGGCTGGAACGCTTCTCCCTCACCGTGTTGGACGCGGTGGGGGAGCAGGCCGCCGCCCTCAAGCCCCAGGTGGCCCTGTATGAACGGCACGGTTCGGCCGGGCTGGCGGTGCTGGAGAAGCTGCTGGCGGCCGCGGCCCAGGCCCGTGCCCTGACCATCGCCGACGCCAAGCGCGGCGACATCGGCTCCACCATGGCCGCCTACGCCGACGCGTGGCTGCGCGACGGCTCGGCGCTGGCGGCCGACGCCGTGACGCTCAGCCCCTACCTCGGGTACGAATCGCTGCGGCCGGCGCTGGACCTGGCGTCGGCAACCGGCCGCGGGGTGTTCGTGCTCGCGCTGACCTCCAACCCGGAGGGCGCCAGCGTGCAGCACGTCGGCGGCGCCGAATCCGTGGCCGCCCGGATCGCGGACGCGGCCGCGGCGGACAACGCCGAGGCCGGGCGCGCCGGGGAGCTGGGCTCCGTGGGCCTGGTGGTCGGCGCCACGGTCCGGGCCGAGGTGATGGAACGGCTCGGGCTGGACCTCGCCGCGGTCAACGGGCCGTTGCTGGCCCCGGGGCTGGGCGCCCAGGGTGCCACCGGGGCGGATATCGCGGCGGCCTTCGGCTCCGCCGTCGGGAATGTCCTGGCCACCTCCAGCCGGGACATCCTCCGGGCGGGCCCGGACCTCGCCGGCTTGCGCGCCGCCGCGGACCGCACCCTGGCCGGCCTGGCGGGCCTCTCGGGTTGAGCAGCCGGCGCAGGAGGCGGGGCCTCGGGCGGCCGGCAGCCGGCTGCCCGGTCCACGCCTCCTGCGCCGGGCAGCGGCCCTTCAGCCGCGGTGTTGCCGTTCTGGTAAGTTCAATTCATGCCCAATATGCCCGCCCGGCATCTTGTCCGACGGGCCGGATTGTCTGGAGGAGCTGTGGGTCTTCGACCGCTGACGGAGAGCGAACGCACCACCGCCCGGCTGAAAGCGACGGCCGCCCGGGTCGAGCGCGCGGAAATCAAGGCCAAAGTGAAATCCGGCGCCATGACCGTCGCCGAGGTAATCGAGGCGGCCGGGTCGATGGAATCGGTCGGCCGGCTGCGCGTGGCCGACCTGCTCGAATCGTTGCCGGGCATCGGACCGGTCCGCGCCGCCGCCATCATGGAGGCGGTCCGCATTGCGCCCAGCCGCCGGCTGCGCGGGCTCGGCATCCACCAGCGGCGAGCCCTGATAGACCACTTGGAATCCCAGTAACAGATGGAAGATATGTCCGACAAACCCCGCCTGACCGTTCTCGCCGGCCCCACCGCCGTCGGCAAGGGCACCGTTTCCACCTATATCCGCGACAACTACCCCGACGTCTGGCTTTCCGTATCCGCCACCACCCGGGAACCGCGGCCCGGCGAGCAGGACGGCGTCCACTACTTTTTCGTCGGCCCCGAAGAGTTCGACCGCCTCGTGGCGGCAGGCGACATGCTGGAATGGGCCCTGGTGCACGGGCGGAACCGCTACGGCACGCTGCGGCGCACCGTGGAAGAGGCCATGGCAGACGGAAAGTCCGTGCTCTTGGAGATCGACCTGCAGGGCGCCCGGCAGGTCAAGCAGTCCATGCCCGATGCCACGTTCGTGTTTCTGGCCCCGCCCAGCTGGGAGGAAATGGTCCGCCGGCTGGTGGGGCGCGGCACGGAAACACCCGAGGAACAGCAGCGCCGGCTGGAAACCGCTAAACTGGAACTTGCTGCCGAGCCCGAGTTCGATTTCACCGTCGTGAATGACGATGTCAAGCGGGCGGCAGACGAGCTCGTTTCATTGATGGGACTTGTTCCGCACCCGCGCTGAGCGGGCCCCGAAGAACACGTCCCGGAACCCATTGGAGATTTTGTGTCGACCAACCTCGAAGGCATCATCAACCCGCCGATCGACTCCCTGCTGGAAGCAACGGATTCGAAGTACGCGCTGGTGATTTACGGTGCCAAGCGTGCCCGCCAGATCAACGCCTACTACTCGCAGCTGCACGAAGGCCTGTTCGAGTATGTCGGCCCGCTGGTGGACACCAAGCTGAACGAGAAGCCGCTGTCCATCGCACTGCGCGAAATCAACGAGGGCCTGCTGGTCAGCAAGCCCGTCGAAAAGGTTGCAGAGTAACCAGCGTCTAACACCGGGGCAGGCATGCGGATCATTTTGGGCGTAGGCGGCGGGATCGCCGCCTACAAGTCGGCATCCCTGCTTCGGTTGTTTAAGGAAGCCGGCCACGAGGTGACGGTGATCCCGACCGACGCCGCCGAGAAGTTCGTTGGCCGCGCCACCTGGGAGGCCCTCTCCGGCAACCCGGTGAGCAACAGCGTGTTCGATGCCGTCGAGTCGGTCAACCACGTCCGCCTCGGCCAGGAAGCCGACCTCGTGGTGGTATGCCCGGCCACAGCGGACCTGTTGGCGCGCGCCGCCGCCGGCCTGGCCGGCGACCTGCTCACCAACACCCTGCTGGTGGCCACCGCGCCGGTGGTCTTTGTGCCGGCCATGCACACCGAAATGTGGCAGCACCCGGCCACCGCGGCGAACGTGGCCACGCTGCGCAGCCGCGGCACCACGGTGATGGAACCGGCCATCGGGCGGCTCACCGGCAAGGACACCGGCCCCGGCCGGCTGCCCGAACCGGCGGACATCTACGACTTCATCACCGCCGCCCTCGCAGACGGGACTCTGCAACCGCGAACGACGGCGGAGGCCGGCTGGCCGGCGGATGCGTCAGCCCCCGCCCTCGCGGCTCCGGAACCCGGTCCGCTGGCCGGCAAGCGGGTCCTGGTCACCGCCGGCGGCACCCGCGAACCGCTGGACCCCGTACGCTTCCTGGGCAACCGGTCCTCCGGCAAGCAGGGCGTGGCACTGGCCCGCGCCGCTGCGGCCGCGGGAGCGGAGGTTGAACTGATCGCCGCCCACCTTGAGGTGGATATCCCGGACGGGATCAAGTCCAGCTCGGTGGAAACCGCCCTGGACCTGCGCGAGGCGACGCTCGAAGCGGCGGCGCGCTCCGACGTCGTCATCATGGCAGCCGCCGTGGCGGATTTTCGTCCGGCTGAAGTGACCGACACCAAGATCAAGAAGCGCGACGACGCCGACGACCCCGTGATCACGCTGGTGCGGAATCCGGACATCCTGGTGGAGGTCGTGCAGCAGCGCGGCCCCGGCGATGTGCCGCTGATCGTCGGTTTCGCCGCGGAGACCGGCGACGACCGCGGCGACGTGCTCGACTACGCGCGCAGCAAGCTCGAGCGAAAGGGCTGCGACCTGCTGGTGCTCAACCGCGTGGGCCGCGACCTGGTGTTCGGGCAGGATGACACCGAGATCACGGTGCTGGCGCGCAGCGGCGTCGAACCGCAGACCCACCGCGGCAGCAAAGACAGCGCGGCGGCCGTGGTCGTCGAGCGCATCACCGCCGAACTCTCCCGCTGACACTGCGCGCGGGCGCTTCCGGCCGGCCGCGGGAACCGGCCCGCCCGTGACCCCCTGTGTACTACCGTTTCGCTCCATGACCCGGCCTTTCGAGGCCGCGCCAACCGTTCCGTGGCGGTCCTCGCCAGCAAGTAAGGTATGTCTGTGACTTCTTCTGACAGCAATCTGCGGCTCTTCACGTCCGAGTCCGTGACCGAAGGCCATCCGGACAAGATCTGTGACCAGATTTCCGACGCCATTCTCGACGCGCTGCTGCGCGAGGATCCCGAGTCGCGGGTAGCCGTAGAGACGCTGACGACGACCGGCCTGGTCCACGTGGCCGGCGAGGTCACCACGAAGGGCTATGTGGAGATCCCCCAGATTGTCCGCGACACCATCCTGGAGATCGGATACAACTCCTCGGATAAGGGGTTTGACGGCGAGCGTTGCGGCGTGTCGGTTTCGATCGGGCAGCAGTCGCCGGAGATTGCCTCCGGGGTCTTTAATTCGTTCGAAACCCGCGAGGGGACCGGCATCGATGCGCGCGATGCCCAGGGTGCCGGTGACCAGGGCATCATGTTCGGCTATGCCAGCGACGAGACCGACGTCTTGATGCCCGCACCGATCTGGCTCGCGCACCGGCTGTCCGAGCGTTTGACCGAGGTGCGGAAGGACGGGACGCTTCCGTATCTGCGGCCCGACGGCAAGACGCAGGTGACCATCGGTTATGACGGCGACAAGCCGGTGTCGGTTAACTCGGTCGTGATTTCCAGCCAGCATGAAGGCGGCGTGGACCTCGACCACCTGCGTGCTGACCTCGCCTCGCGCGTGATCGAGCCGGTGCTGGCGGCCAGCTCCCTGGATGCTACGAACGTGCGCTACATCCTTAATCCGGGCGGCGACTTCGTGATCGGCGGGCCGGTGGGCGACGCCGGGCTGACCGGACGCAAAATCATCGTGGATACCTACGGCGGCATGGCCCGTCACGGCGGCGGCGCATTTTCCGGCAAGGATCCGTCCAAGGTTGACCGTTCCGCTGCCTATGCCATGCGCTGGGTGGCCAAGAACGTGGTCGCCGCGGGACTGGCCCGGCGCGCCGAGATCCAGATCGCGTACGCCATCGGGATGGCGCGGCCGGTCGGCATCTACGTCGAAACCTTCGGAACCGAGACCGTTGACCCGGCGCGTATCGCCCAGGCGATCGAGGAAGTCTTCGACCTGCGTCCGCTGGGCATCATCGACGACCTGCAGCTCAAGCGGCCCATCTACAAGCAGACCGCGGCGCACGGCCATTTCGGCCGCGAACATCCCGACTTCACGTGGGAGCGAACCGACCGGGCCGACGCGCTGCGCAGTTACTTCAACGCCTGAGCCTGATGGGCTCTGATCCGCACCAGCTGAGCCTGCTGCAGGGCTTCGGTGTCCCCAAGCAGGCGCCGGGTACCTCGCCGGCGGCGGCGACCGACCCGGTGGCGCAGGTGCTGATCGAAACGCCGCTGCCACATCTGGACCGGATCTTCGACTACCTGGTGCCGGAGAATCTGGACGACGACGCTGTTCCCGGCGCGCGGGTCAAGGCCCGCTTCGGCGGCCAGGAAATGAGCGGGTACATCACCCGCCGCACGTCGGAGGTTCCGGAAGGGGTCAAGCTTGCCCCGTTGGCCAAAGTGGTTTCCGCGCAGCCGGTGCTGACCGAAGAACTGCTCCGGCTGGCCACGTCCGTGGCCGAGCGTTACGCAGGCAACGTCAGCGACGTACTGCGCGCCGCCATCCCGCCGCGCGTCGCCAAGGTGGATAAGGAATTCGCCGCCCGCGAGGCGGGCCAGTCGGCTGACCCGGCACCTCCGGCTAGCACCGGGCCTTCGGCCGGCCCGGCACTTTCGGCTGACCCGGCACCTCCTACTACCGCCGCGCCTCCGGCTACCGTGCCGGTCGCGGATGGCGCAGAGCGAGCCTTCGCCGGTTATGACGGCGCCGGCGAGTTTCTGGCCCGGCTGGCGTCGGGTGCCGCCCCGCGTGCCGTGTTGGCCAGCCACAAGTCCTACGGCCCTGCTTCGTGGACAGCCCAGGTAGCCCACGCCGTGGCGAGCGTACGGCAGAGCGGCCGCGGCGCCGTCGTCGTTGTTCCGGACGCCAAGGACCTGGCGCGGCTGGAAGCCGAATTGGAGCGCGTCCTCGGCGCGGACCAGTATGTCCGCCTGACTGCCGAGGACGGGCCGACGCCCCGCTACCGGAACTACCTGCGGTTGCTGCATGGCGAAGTGTCCGTGGCCGTGGGGACGCGCTCGGCCGCCTTCGCTCCGGTGCAGGATCTGGGACTGGTGGCGATGTGGGACGACGGCGACGACCTGTTGCTGGAGCAACGTGCCCCGTACCAGCATGTGCGCGAGGTGTTGTTGCTGCGCACGGCACAGGCCGGTTGCGCCGCCCTTTTCGCCGGTGTCTCGCGCAGCGGCGAAACACAGCGCCTGGTTGAGAGCGGCTGGGCGTCGGCGCTCACACCTGCCCGGCCGTTCCTGCGCCAGGCGACCCCGCGGATCCTCAACACCGCTGATTCGTTCCAACAGGAACGCGATCCCATGCTGCGCCATGCCCGCCTGCCGCATGCCGCGTGGCTTGCCGCCAAGGAAGGCCTGGAGCGCGGTCCGGTGCTGGTCCAGGTGGCGCGGACCGGCTTTTCACCTGCCCTTGCCTGCCAGGACTGCCGCACGCCCGGCAGATGCACCGACTGTAATGGGCCGCTGGCGCAGCCGGGCCGGTCCGCGGCGCCGGCTTGCCGGTGGTGCGGCCGATTGGCCACGAACTACTCCTGCCCCGAATGCGGGTCCCACAGGCTCCGGGCCTCTGCGGTCGGCGCCCTGCGCACGGCGGAGGAACTGGGACGTGCGTTCCCAGGGGCGACGGTCGTGTCTTCCTCGGGGGAACACATCAAGTCTGTCGTCGAATCACGTAAAGCCCTGGTGGTCGCAACACCGGGAGCCGAGCCGGTGGCGCCCGATGGGTACGCCGCGGCGTTGCTGCTGGATGGCAACGCCATGCTCAGCCGCGAGTCTCTGCGCACCCCCGAAGACGTGCTGCGCCGGTGGTTCCGCGCCGCGTCGTTGGTGCAGCCGTCGTCCGAAGGGGGGCTGGTGGTAGTCACCGCCGACCAAGACGCGGTTGTGGCGCCCTTGGTACGGTGGGACCCCTCCGGCGCCGCAGCCCGGGAAATTCAGTTGCGGCGTGAGCTTCAGCTCCCCCCAGCCGTCAGGATCGCCGCCCTGACCGGGAAGCCCTCAGGCATTGAAGCCTTCATGGCGGACTTTGAGCTCAGCGGCAGCCTTCGAAGCGTCGGACCCGTTGAGCTTCCGGCCCGATCGGGGGAGAGCAGCGAGCACCGCTTGCTGCTGTTCTTCAGCTATCAGGACGGACCCCGCGTGACTGCCGCGCTTCGTCACCGCAAGGCCGCGCTGTCCGCCAAGCGGGTCCCCGACCCGGTGCAGGTGCGCTGCGACGGGACCGACCTGCTGTAACCTTCCGCACGCGCGGTCCTGCGCCGGGCGCGGGAGCAGGGGCTGCTTTTGTTTCCGCCGGCGGAGTGCCTGATAGTGGTGGCGGGGTGGAGGTGTAGGTGTGGCCGGTGGGTGTGGTGGTTTCCACCACATGGCCGGGTCCATCAATAGGGCGGCTGGACCAGCCTTCGGCTTCCTTTGACTGGTTGCATTGTTCGCACAGTCCCTGGCCGTTGGCCATGGTGGTTTCACCGCCTTGTGTCCAGGGCACGATGTGGTCGATGTGCCGGATCGGGGCGTCGCACCAGGGCCTTGCGCAGACGGCGTCGCGGGCGTGGATCATCCGGCGCATCCCGTCGGGGAATTTTCGTGCGGCCGAGTCCATCCCCAGCAGTTGCCCGGTCGCAGGCGCGGTGTAGAGGCGGCGGATCCAGACGTCCTCCACGCTGGCCTGTTGCAATACCTTGGTGCGTTGGGCCTGCTCGCGGGCGGTCTTCCACCCCGGCTCGGTCCCGGCCGGCGGCGCCTTCTGCCCGGCCGGGCCGGGCGGGCTGCCGCCGGTTGCTGCCAGTGCTGGCGCCGGTGCCGGCGGTTGCGGCGGGCGGGTGAGGTTGCGGGCGTAACGGGCCGGGACGATGCCGTGCCCGGTCAGCCAGGCCGGTTCGGCCTCGCCCCGGAGCAGGGCGCGGTCGGTCATCACCAGTTGGATTTCCAGCCGGGCGGGGTCGGCGGTGCTGCGGCCGGTGACGCGTTCGAACACGGTATCGGCCATCATCTGGCCCCGCGACCGGGGGTCGCCCGTGCTGCGCAGCCGGTCCGCTTCCTTGTGCAGGGCGGCCATCACCGCGACCCCCTGGGTGACCGGCAGCAGGGTCCGGACCGAGACCATGGTGTCCGGTTCGGGCCGGGAGGACACGTGCCGGTCCGCTTCGGCCTTCGCCGCCCGGTCCACCACCGAGCGGGGATCGAGCCGGTAGGCGAGGCGTTTGGCTTCGGCGCGCAGCGCCCGGTTCCCGAGCCCGTGCAGCCGGTCCCGGTTGCCGGCCAGTTCCCGGTCCACCCGGGCGCGGTGCTCCGGGGACAGGCAGCCGGTTTCCTGGGCCAGGATCTCGGCCCGGTATTCGTTCAGGTCCCCCGCGGCGAGGGCGGCCAGGGTGTGCGGCATCTGTGTGACCAGGGTCCGGGAGAGGTTCAGCAGGACCGCGGCACGGTGCGGGGACTCGCGCCGGGCCAACCCGATCTGGGCGGCCACCCCGGCGCCCTGCCGGTCTTTCGGGATCCCGGCGGCGGCACGGCGGGCACGCACCGATTCCTCCAGCGCGATCTGCACCCGGGCCTGCGCGGCCGCGGCGGCAGCCTTCAAACCCTCCAACGCCGTCAGCTCCTCCACCAACTCCCGCTCCGACGCACCCACGTCGATGCCCTCGAGGGCAACGGCCGCAGCGCGAACAGCGGCAGACCGCTTCGGACCCGCCGTCGGCCCGGCGCCCCGCAACAAACCGCTGCCGGCAGACGGGGCTGTGGCAGGTGGTCCTGCTTCTGATGCTGTGGCAGACGGGGCTCCGGCAAGTGGTCCTGCTGCAGGCGATGCTGTGGCTTTCGCGGCTGCAGCAGACGGGGGTGCGGCAGGTGGTCCTGCAACAGGCGATGCTGTGGCGCGTGATCCGGCGGCGGGAGATGCTGGGGCGCCCGGGGCTGCGGCAGGCGGGGCTGCGGCAGACGATCTGGGCGCAAGCACTGCTGCGGCGGGAGAATCGGGTACGGCCGGATCAAACATCTCAGCGTCTCAATCTTCAGCATGCGTACTGCATGGCCTCGACTACGAACGGTCACGAACCCTGCACGGATCCGCAGACGCCGCCGGCAAACTCACAACCCGGCGGCCAACGATGGTGCTCAACTGCTACTGAAAACAGACTATTGGCCGCCACTGACAGTTTCGGAGGGTGCGGCCTCCGCCGCCGCATCCGCATCCGCCTCCGGTGACGGTGCCGCTGCCGCTGCCGCTGCCGGTGACGATGACGGCGACGGTGCAGATGACGGCAGCACGGAAAGCTGTGCAGTGGCCCCGACCGAAAGCGCCACATTGGGACGGACGTCCGCCGTCAGCAGCTCAACCCGCCGTGAGTATGGAAAGAAGACATGAGTCGACGTGTCGATCGGGCGCTTCAAAAACGACATCCATCGGCTCCTCCTCGGATGCCGGCCACCAACTACCGGGACCGGCCCCGCCGTCGTTCCAGCACTTCCTCGGCGGCGGCGACCAGCTGCTTGGCCGACTCGTTCCAGTCGTAGGCCGCCGCTCGGCGGATGCTGGCCTCCGACGCCGCGCGGAAGGCACCGGGCTGGTCGAGCGCCGCCACCGCCGCCGCAAAGTCGGCGGGCTCATCCGGGTCCACGAGCGTGACGGCGCCGCCACCGACCTCGCGGAAGATAGGGATGTCGCTGGCGATCACCGGTGTCCCGGCTGCCATGGCCTCGATCAGCGGCAGGCCGAAGCCTTCGTCGCGGGAGAGGGTGACCAGCGCCGTGGCCCGTTGCAGCAGCTGCTGATACCCGTCGTCGGAAATCCCGTTGTGGAAGACCAGCCGGCGAGGGTCGACGGCCCGCGCCTCCAGTTCGGCCTGCCGATCAGGACGCACCGGGCTGAGCAGATGGAGCCGGTAGTCCGGCAGCAGCGCCATGGCGTCAACGATGGTTTCAACGTTCTTGTACGGCATGAACGACCCCATGTAGAGCAGGGTCTTGTCGCGGCCGCCGGCTGGATCACGCGGCGCTCCCTGCGGCTGGGCGGCGTTGGAAACAATCCGGATCGGCCTGCGGGTGAGTCGGTGCCGTTCCATCAGCGCCTGCGTGGTGTGGCTGATGGTGGCCACCGTGTCCGCACGGTTCAACAGCAGGCGCTGCGGCCAGTAGGCCTTGTGGTAGAGCCGCCACAGCCACTGCACCGGCTTGGGCAGGAAGCCCGGCGGTTTGGGGTGGGAATAGTAGATCAGGTCGTGCAGCGTCAGGATCAGCCCGTATCTGCGGCCGAAACTGCCCATGGTCTGCATCGGGCAGACGACGACGTCGGCGCCCAGCTTGTTCACGCGGCGCGCCACGAAGAGTTCGGCGGGGGAGAGGGGGCTGTTGATCTTGACCCAGGGCACGTCGGGCAGGAACTGCAGCTGCCGCTCGTCGTTGATCAGCATGCTCACGTCCGCCAGCCTGGACGCGGCCTCGATGAGGCTGGCGCCGTAGCGGCTGATGCCGTCCAGCTGGTCGGTTCGGGTGAACCGGGCGTCAATCAGGAGTTTCATGCACTCATTCCGTCGATGAAGTCCCGGATGAAGGCGGCCGCCGCTGCCGGGGTTTCGTAATGGATCAAATGCCCGACGGCGGGGATCACTTCCAGCCGGGAGTCCGGGATCATCGCCGCGAGCCTGCGCTGGCTGGCCACGGAACCGATGTCGTCCCGTTCGCCGGCGATCAGGAGGACCGGAAGCTCCAGCAGGCCGGCGACCTGCGCGACGTCGGCGGAGATGGACGCCCGGAAGGCCTCCAGCACCACGCGGCGGTTCGCGAACGCGCTGAAGTAGGCGTCGTGCTGCCCGTGGATGTAGGAACGCAGCTGCGGGTCGCGGGTCTTCGCCATCATGATGCTCATGCCCCGGACGATCAGCCGGTGGCGCAGCAGCCAGAGACCCAGCCGCTCGGGCAGCTTTGCCCCGGCGAAGTAGTAGAACCCGGCGAGCCGGGAGGGGATCGCCTTGGGTCCCTGCAGGGCGGGTTCGCTGATCGGGTTGACCAGGACGGCGGCCCGGAAGCTGCCCGGATGCGCCGCCAGGTAGTGACTCACCACGATGGACCCGAAGGAGTGTCCCAGGACGTAGGTGTCCGGGCCCAGCTTGAGTTCGCCGGCCAGGGCGTGCAGGAACCGGGTGTAACCCTCGATCCCGTGGCTGCCGGCAGTAAGCGGCTCCGATTCGCCGAAGCCGGGAAGGTCGGGGGCGATCACCCGGTAACCGGGCAGCCGGCCCACCACCAGTTCCAACCCGTGGTGATCACCGCGGAAGCCGTGGATGACCAGGAGGGCGGGCGCGCCGTCGTCGTCCGCGGGATATTCCCAGTAGCGCACCCGGGCGCCGTCGAGCAGAAGTTCGCGGCGCACCGCACGGTCGGCAACGGCGGTCACGCCGGGGTCCTTCCTGATTTCATGCCTTCGACTCTACCGACCTGCGGGCGCGTTGCCGCGCAGCGCGGCCGATGTTGCCTAGGGCCGACGACGGCGACCGCCGCGGGAGCGGCACAGGTGGGGGCACAGCCGGGGCTGGCACCGGACAGGCGCGGGGAGCAGATGCGGAGGCAGGCCCCGGCTGGCACACGCCGCAAGCGGGCCGCACGGCGGACGACGGCGAGGGCCCGCTCGATTGACGCTGCCGTGCGCCGCCGGTTAGGTTCAACAGCAGCCGGGCACCGAGGCCCGGATTGGAGCGTGGAGGACACAGATGGCGGAGTTCGTGCTGGCGATCGACCAGGGGACCACCTCCACGCGCGCGATTATTTTCGACCACTCCGGGACGCCGGTCTCCACCGGTCAGCGCGAGCACCGGCAGATTTTCCCGCAGCCGGGCTGGGTAGAACACGACCCGCTGGAAATCTGGGACAACACCCGCGAGGTAGTGGGCACGGCGCTGTCCCGGGCCAGCCTGACCCGCCACGACATCGCCGCCGTCGGCATCACCAACCAGCGCGAAACCACGGTGGTGTGGGAGAAGAGCACCGGCCGGCCGGTCTACAACGCGATCGTCTGGCAGGACGTGCGCACGCAGCAGATCTGCGATCAACTGGCCGCCGACGGCGGCGTGGACCGCTTCCGGGAGCAGACCGGACTGCCGCTCGCGCCCTACTTCGCCGGCACCAAGCTGGCCTGGATCCTGCGCAACGTGGACGGGGCGCGGGAACGGGCCGAGGCCGGCGAGCTGCTGTTCGGCACCACCGACAGCTGGGTGCTGTGGAACCTGACCGGCGGGCCGGACGGCGGCACGCACGCCACCGACGTGACCAACGCCTCCCGCACCCTGTTCATGGACCTGCGCACGCTCCAGTGGGACCGGGAGATCCTGGACGCCTTCGGCGTGCCGGCCGCCATGCTGCCGGAGATCCGCTCCTCGTCCGAGCCTTATGCGACCGTGCACGGCTCGCAGCTGCTGCGGCACGTCCCGGTCGCGGGCATCCTCGGCGACCAGCAGGCGGCCACGTTCGGGCAGGCGGCCTTCAACCCCGGCGAGGCCAAGAACACGTACGGCACCGGGTGCTTCGTGCTGGTCAACACGGGCGAGGAGATCGTCAGGTCATCGCACGGCCTGCTGACGTCCGTGGGCTACCAGTTGGGCAAGGCGGCGCCGCACTACGTGCTGGAGGGGTCGATCGCCGTCGCAGGGTCGCTGATGCAGTGGCTGCGCGACAACCTGGGCCTGATCTCATCCGCGCAGGAGGCGGAGCAACTGGCGGCCACGGTCGAGGACACCGGCGGCTGCTACTTCGTGCCCGCGTTCTCCGGCCTGTTCGCCCCGTACTGGCGGCAGGACGCGCGCGGCGCCCTGGTGGGCCTGACCCGCTTTGTGACCAAGGCGCACATTGCCCGGGCCGCGCTGGAGGCCACGGCATTCCAGACCCGGGAAGTCCTGGACGCGGTGAACGCCGACGCCGCGGTGCCGCTGACCGGCCTCAAGGTCGACGGCGGGATGGTCGCCAACGACGCGCTGATGCAGTTCCAGGCGGACATCCTGGGCGTGCCCGTGAGGCGGCCGCGGGTCACCGAGACCACGGCGCTGGGAGCGGCCTACGCCGCGGGCCTCGCCGTCGGATTTTGGGAGGACACGGACCAGCTGGCCCGGAACTGGGTGCAGGACAAGGTGTGGGAGCCGCAGATGCCCGCGGAAGAGCGGGAGCGCAGGCTGCGTTTGTGGAAGAAGGCGGTCACCCGGACCTTCGACTGGGTCGACGACGATGTCCGGTGAACGTGCGGTAAAGTGGTCCCATGTTCGCACTGCTCCTTAGCTAGCCGCTGCCGCGGGGCCCAGGCCCTGCTTCAGCGGCCCGCCCCTCCGATGCCGAGGGGCTTTTGTGTGTCTAGGGGAGTCAGGCCAGTGCGCAGTACAGACAAGAGGACGAGGCAAGCACAGTGAGTACGCAGCCGGGAACGGAACAGCACGAGTACAGTTTCTCCGCCATGGAGGCCAAGTGGCAGGCCGTGTGGGAGGAACTTGATGTCTTCGCTCCCGCCGACGACGGTTCCCGCGAACGCCGCTACGTGCTGGACATGTTCCCCTACCCCTCCGGCGACCTGCACATGGGCCACGCCGAAGCGTTCGCCATGGGCGACGTGGTGGCCCGCTACTGGCGGCTGAAGGGCTACGACGTCCTGCACCCGATCGGCTGGGACTCCTTCGGCCTGCCGGCCGAGAACGCCGCGATCAAGCGCAACGCCCACCCCAGCGAGTGGACCTACGCCAACATCGACACCCAGGCGGCGTCCTTCAAGCGCTACGCGATCAGCGCCGACTGGTCCCGCCGACTGCACACCTCCGACCCGGAGTACTACCGCTGGACCCAGTGGCTGTTCCTGCGGTTCTACGAGCGCGGCCTGGCCTACCGCAAGAACTCCCCGGTCAACTGGTGCCCGAAGGACCTGACCGTGCTGGCCAACGAACAGGTAGTCAACGGGGCCTGTGAACGCTGCGGCACGCCCGTGACCAAGAAGAGCCTGAACCAGTGGTACTTCAAGATCACCGAGTACGCCGACCGCCTGCTGGACGACATGGACGAGCTCAAGGGCCACTGGCCGGAGCGCGTGCTGGCCATGCAGCGCAACTGGATCGGCCGCTCCGAGGGCGCCCACGTCCGGTTCACGGTGGAGGAGGCGGGCGGACGCCCGGCCCAGGACGTCACGGTCTTCACCACCCGCCCGGACACGCTGAACGGCGCCACCTTCTTCGTGGTCGCGGCCGACGCGCACCTGGCCCTGGACCTGGTGGCCCCGGAGCACCACGATGCGCTGATGGCCTACCGGGAGCAGATCAAGGCACTCTCCGACATCGAGCGCCAGTCCACCGAACGCGAAAAGACCGGCGTGTTCCTGGGCCGCTACGCGATCAACCCGCTCAACGGCGAAAAGCTGCCGGTCTGGGCCGCCGACTACGTGCTGGCCGACTACGGGACCGGCGCCATCATGGCCGTCCCGGCGCACGACCAGCGCGACCTCGACTTCGCGAGGGCCTTCGACCTGCCGGTCCGCGCCGTCGTCGACACCGGGGAAGGGGATCCGGCCGAGACCGGGATCGCCACCAGCGGCGAAGGAACCCTGATCAATTCCGGCGAGCTGGACGGCCTGTCCAAGACCGAGGCCATCGCCCGCGCCATCGACCTGGTGGAGGCGGCCGGCACCGGCGAGAAGACCGTGAACTTCAGGCTGCGCGACTGGCTGCTGTCCCGGCAGCGCTTCTGGGGCGCGCCGATCCCGATCGTCCACTGCGACGAGTGCGGCGAGGTCCCGGTTCCCGATGACCAGCTGCCCGTGCGGCTGCCCGACGACCTGCGCGGCGAAGCCCTGTCGCCCAAGGGCACCTCGCCGCTGGCCTCCGCCGCGGACTGGGTCAACACCGACTGCCCGAACTGCGGCAAGGCCGCCCGCCGCGACACCGACACCATGGACACCTTCGTGGATTCGTCCTGGTACTACCTGCGCTTCGCCTCCCCGGACTACGCCGAGGGCCCGTTCGAGAAGGACGCCGCGGCCCGCTGGCTGCCGGTGGACCAGTACGTCGGCGGCGTCGAGCACGCCATCCTGCACCTGCTCTACAGCCGGTTCTTCACGAAGGTGCTCAAGGACATGGGCCTGATCGATTTCGACGAGCCGTTCCGTGCGCTGCTGAACCAGGGCCAGGTGCTCAACGGCGGCAAGGCGATGAGCAAGTCGCTGGGCAACGGCGTGGACCTGGGCGAGCAGCTGGACAAGTTCGGCGTGGACGCCGTGCGCCTGACCATGATCTTCGCCTCGCCGCCCGAAGACGACGTGGACTGGGCGGACGTCTCGCCCTCCGGCTCGGCCAAGTTCCTGGCCCGCGCCTGGCGGCTGGGACAGGACGTCGCCTCCGCTCCGGGCACGGAGTACGACGACGGCGACCGCGCCCTGCGCTCGGTCACCCACCGGACCGTTGCCGACGCGGCGGAACTGCTCGACGCCGGCAAGTTCAACGTGGTCATCGCCCGGCTGATGGAGCTGGTCAATGCCACCCGCAAGGCCATCGACGCCGGACCCGGTGCCGCCGACCCGGCCGTCCGCGAAGCCACCGAGGCAGTGGCCATTATCCTGAGCCTGTTTGCCCCCTACACCGCGGAGGACCTCTGGGCCCGGCTGGGCCACGAACCGTCCGTGGTCAAGGCGTCCTGGCCGGCCGTGGACCAGTCCCTGCTGGTGCAGGACACCGTGACGGCCGTGGTGCAGGTGGCCGGGAAGGTGCGCGATCGGCTGGAGGTGGCAGCCGACGTCGACGCGGACGAGCTGGAGAAGCTCGCCCTGGCCTCGCCGCAGATCATCCGGACCCTTGACGGCCGCGGAGTGCGCAAGGTGATTGTGCGCGCGCCGAAGCTGGTCAACATCGTGCCGGCCTGACCGGCGGCCCGGCCCCGATGAATTGGCTCGAGCACCTCGTACAGCGGTCCAAGCAGTTGCTGCACCAGCAGCAGCAGGCGCCTGCCCGGCCCGGGCAGCCGCCGCGGCACCGGGTCGCCGTCGTGACGGATTCGGCGGCCTCGCTGCCCGCGGACTGGGTCAACCAGCCGGACACCGCGGACTGGCTGCGGGTGGTGCCGATGCCGGTGATGATCTCAGGGCAGATCTACGGGGAAGGCGTCGACGACGTCGCGTCCGCCCTGGCGGTCGGGCTCGCTGAGGGGCGCGACATCAAGACGTCGCGGCCGTCGCCGGGGCTGCTGGAGAGGACCTACCGGGAGCTTGAAGACCTGGGCTTCGACGCGATCGTCTCCATCCACCTCTCGGCCGAGCTCTCCGGCACGATCGAAGCGGCAGGCTTGGCCGCCGACGGCGTGGGCATCCCGGTGGAAGTAGTGGACACGCGCAGCGCCGCTCTGGGTGAAGGATTCGCCGTCATTGACGCCGTCGTCGCGGCGCAGAGCGGTCTCGACCGGCAGGCCGTGACGGATCGCGCCAAGGCGGCCGCCGTGTGTTCCGACGTCTTTTTCTACGTGCCCAGCCTGGACCAGCTGCGCCGCGGCGGCCGGATTTCCGCCGCCTCCGGCCTGCTCGGCTCCCTGCTGGCGATCAAGCCGTTGCTGGCCATCCGCGACGGTGCCATCCTGCCTCTGGAGAAGGTTCGGACCGCCGCCCGCGCCCAGGCCCGGCTGCAGCAGCTGGTGGTGCGCCGGATCGAGGAACTCGATTACGAACCCCGGGTGGCGGTGCACTACTTCGGCAACGAAACCGAGAGCCGGGCCATCGCGGAAACCCTGCAGCAGTACCTGAGCGACGAGGTGCTGCTGACCCCGGTTCCCTCGGTCCTGGCCGCCCACACCGGCTTGGGCGTGGTCGCAGTGGTCGTCGGTCCGCCGACGCCGCCCCTGGACTGACCGCTCCTTTCCTGCACAGGCGGCGCCGCCGGAGCCGCAGCGTTACCCTTGCAGAGGTGTCGGCTGATCAGGGGTAAACGAGCAGGTTCTTGTGCACATGGCGCCAGCCTTCAGCCAGTTCCTTACTGACGTCGTAGTCGTCGTCGACCAGCTTTGCCTTTACGCCGGGGGCGCCCAGCTCCACAGCGGGGGTGCCGCCGCCACAGCCGGCGGAGGCTGTTTCGGCTTTCAGATTCTCCACGACCACGCACACAATGCCGTCTCCACCAGGGTCGTTCGACAGCGCCGCATGGAACACGTATTCGTCGTCCTTGAACAGGAGCCGCGCGCTGTCTGCCTTGATGTTGAGGTCCTCCGCGTCGCCGGCCAGGCTGGTGTCGGCCGGTGTGGCCGGTGCTTCGAGAGCAGCAATCTCGAACTTCGGATCATCCAACCCGCGCACCAGCAGGTTCTTGTGCAGGTAACGCCAGCCTTCGGCCAGTTCCTTACTGGCGTCGTAGCCGTCGTAGGCCAGCTTCGCTTCCAGGAGGCCGGGAGTTCCCTCGGTCTTGTCCCAGGCAATATAGGGGGTGCTGTCGCCACATCCAGTTGATTCGACGCCCCCTTCATCCTGGATGACCACGCAGAGGCGCCCGCTAGCCATTTCGGCGAGCGGCACTAAGGAGTAGAACCTGTAGGGCGCCTCTTCTGCCAGCAGGTGCTTATTGGTTGAGGTGAGGGGCAGGTCCTTGAATGCCGGATCAGGCGGCGCGGGCTTTGGTCCGCTGGTGCAGCCGGTCACCGCTAGGAGTACCGCTACACCGGCTGTCAGTTTGGTCAGCGTGCGCACATCGTGTTCCTGTCTGCCGGTGTTACCGCTTCACTGTGTACGTGGCGCCGAGATCCTCGGCGAGGGCTTCCATGTTCGTATTTCTTTGACGATCCTCTACCCCCAGCGCGACCTCAGCGACATCGGCGACAAACCAGTTCTGGCCCTCGACCAGGTAGACAGACCCGGGGTTACCGGCTGCACCGACATACATCTCGTGCACGTTGTCGTAGGCTTCCTGGCTGTCGAACCAGAGAACTTCGACAGTCTCGGTACACAGCACTGCCTCGCCCGTAGGTCCTCCTCCTAGCGGAAACTTCGTCGGCGGGTCACCGACGTCATCCGCACAGTTCAGCACTGCGTCGACCGCCTGATAAGCAGCATCCAGCGACGAAAACTGCGGTAATTCCTGAGCGGCACCACTCTCACTACCGCAGGTTGTCGTGATACCAACAAACCCGAGTGCTAACACCAAAGATAAGTGATTCCCTAGGCGGTGTTTAGTCCCACGGATTTCCTTTACCGTTGAAATGTTGGTCTCAGGCTAACCCCAAGACGCTACGTGCGAGATCTTTCCAACGTTGCGAAGCAATAACTTCTTTATGTGCATGGCCACAGCTGCTTAGCTGTTGCGGCTCCCTTCACGCCCCCTTCAGTTTGGGCAGGGGAGCAGGCTTCGGATACCAAGGGTGTAGTTGAAGGCAACCTTTTCTAGACAATCGCTCAGGTTGATTTCGGTCCAAGCCTCCTGATGGCAAGCATGACTATTCAGGTGCTGGCTCCGATGTAAAGAAGAAATATCGCATGGTCCGCGGCCACCTTGTTCTATGCAGGTAAACAGTGACTTCATGGATTACCGAACCGTTCCGGAAGTGGTGCTTCATACACGGCGTTTTGCACTCACCATCACTGCCGCCGCGACTGACTAAAAGCTGCAATCATCAGTAGTGTCTCAACTTAGGGGGAACATGAACCAGAATCACGCCACCGCAAACTTTCAAACCGTGCATATGGTTGTTGCCATTTGTGCCGGTCCTTTTCTCGCGGGCTGCACTGTGTTGGAAGTACTTCCGGCTGTCTCTCAAATGGCGCCTGCCAGCCGGAGGAGAGTCCCTTTGCCCACGGGTTGAAGGCAGCCTTGTTAGCGAGACGGCAAGCCAGTTTCGGTAGACGCAGGATGGGCAGGAGGAGGCCCCAGCCCTCATCCCACCCCGGAGTATCTGTCTGGCGGCCTGCTACCGGCGAATGACCAGGTCCTGCGTATTTGTGGCGGTGTAAACAGGCGACCAGGTCTTCCTGATTACCGTACTGTTTGTTTTCTTGACCAACGGCTCCCCGGGGAAGAGCGTTACCGTTGCCTTCGCGCCGATAACTGGTTTGGGCACCCCTGCGGTCTCCTTCTCGTTGTCATTCCAAACGGTCTGGCCGGCGGTGCGGCCGAGGAGCCAGCGCTGCCCTTCCCCCTTCTCGATCATGTAGTAGGCGTCAGTGATGTACTCTCCCCTGAAGTCACCCGTGCACTTGAGCCGCATATCAATCCAGGCGGCGTATTCGGACTCGCCTTCGGCCCTGGGCCAGAACCCGAAAACCTTGCAAGTCATCTTCGTGGACTTCTTGGAGTAGGCGACCAGAATGTCATTCCCAGCCTCCGTGACGGTGGTGTAGATGGGGAATTGGTACTTCGTGCTCGTGGTGACCTTGTACCTGCCGGGCTTGAGCGCGGCCGAGGCCTGATCTTTGGCCACCGTTTTTGACCCCTGCTTGACGGTAAGGCGACTGGAGACGACCTTAGCGCCCTTGGCCACTGTGAATTTCGGTCGGACGGTCGCAGTGCCGTCCGCTGAGGCTGTCCTGCCGGCGATCTTACCGGCAGTCACCGCGGGGACGACGGTGAGGTTCTGGTTCCGGCTTGTGGTTTTCATGTTTGAGTAGCCATTGTGGCCTCTGGTCGTCCAGTATTTGACAGTGGTGGTGACTTTGTAGGTACCGGCCTTGAGCCTGGCGGCGCTCTTGCCACGGACCAGCGTCTTCTTGCCCTGGGTGACAGTGAGGGACTGGGAATAGACAACGACCGTCCCGCTGAGCGACAGCGACGGTTTGATGACCGCGGTGCTTCCCACTTTCACAGCCGGGCTCGCGATGGTCCTGATGGTGACCTTCGCTGCGGCCTTTTTGGTGACAGCGGCAGGGACAGACGCCGTCAAATCTGAAGCCGGGGCAGCGACAGTCGGGGGCACACAACCGAGTCCTATGGCCGCAGCAACGGCAAGAGATATGGCCCCTCTAGTAAACCTGTTCAATTTTCCCCCAACGTCTCTGATTCTGATGTTGCTTTAGCATAAACGTTCAATCGATCGGGGAGGTATAAGCGCAGAAATGTTTTTTGCTCGGGCCGCGCCACGTCTTCCGGAATATTTAGCAGATCCTGGAGCGGCCGGCCATTGACCAAGAACAGGGACTCCACCGGATGCTCCCGCTCTGCAGGAAAATCCGTGTAACGCGACGCGGCAGCTTTGACGCTTAGACGCTGGCGGCCTTTTCTCATGGCGAGAAGAAGAATTTTGGGTGGATCAGGTCAGGGCAATCCGCAACTTTTTCAGAACCAGCAGGGGGCGTAAGATGGCGGCTTTTCGGATTCGGGCTTCGCTAACAGTGAGGCCGGGAGTGCCGACAGTGGATGAGACAGGCGAATCGTGGTGCGTCGAAATTCTCCTCATCGCGCAGGGAGTTGAGGCTGCGACGAACTGCACTTCGGCCTGCAACAGGTATCGGCCGTCGGGCGTCAATTCGTCGCAGGCGGCTATGACCATAGGTGATGTGGCTCAAATTATGCCGGACTTCTAATCACTGTTTCCCTTTCTCAAAACTTGATCCACAGACTTAGGAAGGTCCAACACCTTGAAACTCAGAAAAGGCTTGGCGCTGGTCCTGGCGGCCGGCGTCCTGTTGTCCGGAGGCGGTGTCGCCGCCACCACCATGACGGCTGCGCCCGCGTCCGCGGCTCCTGTTGGCGTACTCGACGCGCCCACCAACGTCAAAGTCTCCAAAGTGTCCTTCGATTCAGCAACGCTGACCTGGGCCATACCGGCGGGCTATGCGGGGCTGGGCCATTCCTACGACTTCATCATCGAGCAGGACGGCCGGGAGACCCGCAACATAGGAACCGGGGGTGACGAATACACCTCTGATCAGGTCGGGGAATTCCGCGTTTTCGGCTTGAGTGAAAACACCGAGACCAGGGTCGGAATTTGGGTCCATGGCGGGTACCGGAGTGGGTTTGGCGATTCTCCGGTCACCTGGGTGAGTTTCAAGACCGGCATTGAGGCCGACACCGTGCTCGCGGATCCCGTGCTTGATCTCAAGATCCGGGAGGTCACCAACTCCCACGCCGTTTTGTCCTGGTATGAACCGCGGTTCTACGTCGGCAAAATCGTGAACTACACCCTGACGCTGAAGAGGGGCACGGCCCTCGTAAGGAATGTCGTTGTACCGCACGCGTCTATCGAGTTCCTGTACGGCCTTCTGCCCGATACGGCTTACACCGTCGAGGTCCGCGCCAACGTGGTATCCCCGAACGGCCTGCACAAGATCGCCTCCGCCCCCGTGACGGTCAGTTTCACGACCCGGAAGGACTCCACGGCGGAGGTGGCCTTCCCGCCTTCCACCTCCCTCACCATGAGCAAGGTTGGCTTTGACAGGGTCACCGTCAACTGGCCGAAGCCTCTCGTGCGCGGCACCCACGCCGGCTACCGGATCCTCGTTGAGGGAGCGGGCGGCGAACGATGGATCAATGTCGGTGCCAGCGCCACCTCCCTGACTGTCACGGGACTGAAGGCGGAAACCAAGTACCTCATTTCGGTTTATGGCGACGCTGTCTCTGACGATGGCAGGCGATACAGCGGAAGCATCCAGAAAGCGGTTACCACCACGAAGGACCCCGCCAGCATCGTCAGCGTTGCCACGCCCAAGTCCGTGAAGGCTTCCGCCACCACGGACTCAATCACTGCTTCATGGGGCAAGCCTGCCGTCACCGGCAAGCTGACCAACTACACGGTCACGCTGAAGCAGGGCTCCAAGACTGTGAAGGCTTTTAACACCGCGAAGACTTCGCAGACTTTCACCCGACTGAAGGCCGGCACCAGCTACAGGCTCTACGTGAAAGCCAATGCTGTCTCTGCCAACGGAAAGTCCAAGAAGTCTTCCTCCTCGGTCTCCAAGGTAGTGAAGACGGTTTCGGCTTCCGCGGTGAAGGTCGCCGCACCGGCGTCCGTCAAGACCTCGGCCGGGAAGGGCAGCGTCACGGTTTCGTGGAAGACGCCTGCCGTGACCGGCAAGGTGACCGGCTACACCGTCACGCTGAAGCAGGGGAAGAAAACGGTGAAGGTCTACACCACGACCAGCACCAAGGCGACGTTCACGAAGCTGAAGGCCAACACCAGCTACAAGGTGTACGTGAAAGCGAACGCGAAGTCCGTCAACGGGAAGGTCAAAAAGTCCTCTTCCACCGTCGCTAAGACTGTGAGGACGAAGAAGGCGGGCAGTGGCGGCGTCTTTGGCGGCAACTACGGTCCTGTCGACTTCTGCTGGACCAGCAACGGAATGGGCGGCACAATGCCCTGCCCGTAGCCCTGCGACAGAGAAGGCGGGAAGTCATTCGTGGCTACTCGCCTTCTTTATGCCCGCCTTTAGGGACGAATTAGTTGAGCAGTGACCTCCATGGACTAGTCGCTCATCTTTCCCGCCGCAGCACCAGCAGGTCAACGCGGCCGCGTAAACTGAGAATACGATTTCATTCAAGGGGGAGAATATGAAGTACAAAAACGCGGCAGGGTTGTTCGTGAGCGGTATTAGCTTTATTTTGGCTGGTCCGCTAATTGTTTTTATTGCCCTGACGTTCGGAGCACGCGCGGCTTTCACCGATCCCTCCGCTGAGCTGGGTGGCCTGTTCCTCGGTGTAACGGTTTTCGGGGGACTACTGGGCTTCCTGGGCTTGGTCTTGCTCGTTGGGTCGATATACAGGGCTTTGGTGAAGATCGATGCCTTGCCGGTTACGATCCCATCCGCGGACAGGGAGAGTCGGCCTGTCGACCGTTGGTAAGCGATCCTTTGTGCATTCGGCCCTACAGCCTTTCCTGTTCCAAGAGAAGCGGCCTGAACGAGGTGGCCACTCAACCAGACGGGCGATTGTGAAGGGCTGCTTCGGGGCATGAGAGCGAAGGTTTGGACGGCGTCGCTGCTGGTGGCCGCTGTGGTCATGCTGGCCGGCTGCGGCTCCGATGAGGAGCCGGCTGCGACGGGCCACTGCGGCGGAGTAGCTTCCGTCAAAGACGGCGGCTTTTGGGACATCATCGCGCACACCCAGTCGGCCTCGGGGGGCAGCATTCAAAGGCAGACAGCCGCTCTCGAAGAGTGCCTGGCGAAGCTTCCCGCAGCAGAGATCGCTGAGTTCGACATGGAGTTCGCCCGACACCATGACGAACTCTATCCCTGGGATCTCTGGGGTGCGGCCTTCCTGGTGCAGAACGGCTGCGGGGACGACTGCTTCGAGTATTTTCGCAGCTGGGTTATCGCGCAGGGGCCGGATTACTTCGAGGCGGTCCGCGACGACCCGTCGGCCTTGGCAGATGGACGCCTGACCGATGAGGAAGAAGTTGCCGAGGCGGAACTGCTCTCCTACGTTGCCGCCGACACCTATGCATACCTCACGGGGCGACAGATGTGGGACGACTACCCGGACCACCCCGGCGTCTTCGACATCGACGAGCCCTCAGGCAAAAAGTGGGAGGAGTCCGAGCTCGATGCTGTCTTCCCGGAGCTGACCCCGCTGCCACTGGAATGACCCGGGCGCGGGTCTGAGACTAGATTCACCGATCAGCAGCTGGGGTCGCGGCCTAATCGGTGCGAAGAAATAAAGCGGGGTTTGGGAGAGGTGGAGCTGCCGGTCGCGCGACCGGGCAGGGGCGCGAGGGAGCGGGATCCTCCGTGTGCTTGTGGCGTTACTTCGTCACCGTCTTCGACGTCGCACCTATTGCCCGCGACGCTTCGCTGAATGTGACCCGGTACTTTTTTGGCAGCCCGCTTTACCTTGCCCGACGCCTTGCCGCCCTTCTGGTCCACAGTCTTGATGGTCTTCCATTGACTGCCGGACTTGACCTGGAACTTTGCCTTCTTGGCGTTATACGCGGTGAACTTCTCCGCCATTAAGCCGGAACAGTTTCAAATCAGCCACGGAACGGTCCTTTTTCCTTTGATGTGCCGGTACAACGCTGCTGCTACTAACCTTCCAGCGCACGACTAGACGCGGTCATGATTCCAAGTGGAACTCAACCCGGTACCTCATGAACCGTATGTTTTTGGCAATGCACAGTGCCCGGCGAATCTTCAAATCGTCCTCTTGGGCAATGATTACACCCTCAACGCTCTGACCGGGTTCGAGCAGGGCTTCCTGAACGAACCCCATATAGCGCTGGATTTGGCCGACGACGGCGTCGCTGGCTCGTCCCCGCTTTAGCTCAACGACGAGCAGCTTGGTTCGGTCCTTGCTGATCGCGAGAATGTCCATTGGCCCGGTGTCAGTGAGGTACTGCTGGCCCTTGAGCTGGCCGTCTTCCTCGTAGATGTCGTATTCCCGGCCCAATGTAGTGCTGCGCCAGTTGTGGACCAGGAAGTCTTCGAGCTGCTTCTCCATCTGAAACGCAAGCTGGTCTTCGACCTGCGAGGAGATTGCTTGTGCGATAGGTTGGGCCGGGTCTGCCAGCTGTGTGAGGGCGGCAAGCTCTGCCGTGTGCGCGGTCAGTTGAAACACCGTCATCATCGAACCAGTCGAGGACGCCAAGGTCGGGCTCATATCGTCCTTGTTCAGCGTTCCCTTCCAGTCGACCCGACGCCGGTGTGGAAGTTCAGTGCCGGGATGATACTCATAGGGCCCGGTGACAATGCCGTACTGGTAAGTCCGCCCCGGTTTCGGCGCAAGCACCATGTCGCCTTCGCCGATGCCCTCACATGCGGCCCACAGGTTGCCCATGGCAAGGCCGGCGGCGATACGCGACTTGTCCGGGTACATGTTGAGGAACACACTGTTCATCGCACTTCGGAAGGCCTCGGCCCCGCGGCCTAGGTGGGGCTTGATGTCATAGTCACCGATGAAGTCGACGCCCATGTAGCCAGCTTCGATCATCTCCTCTGCGTTCCTGCCGCCCGTTCCTTGGCGGACTACCCATGCTGTCGTCAATACTCGCTCCCAGTGTTCATGTCCCAAGGGGACACACGTTCTTCCTTACTTGAACCTATCCCACAGGGCCCCGTCGCACCTGTCGACCCCCGCATCGCTTCAGCCCCGCAGGCAGATTTCGCGGCGTCTTAGTGGTCGTCGCGTCGCCCACGCCGCCCCTGGGCCGAGCCTCCTCTCCTCCACATAGGTGCCGCCGGAGCGGCTCTCCACGAGTGCTTGCCAGCTGGGCAGGGCAGCAGCACCGCCGACCTAGTGTTGCCGCATGGGCCGACACCGCTGGCTTCCGTCAACCGCCCGCGGCGGCATCGCGTCGCAGCCGCGGCGAACTCCGCGCTTCCGCATAGCCCTCGGGGCCGCATTCGTGGTAGCCGGTCTGTGCCTGGGCTATGGACTTGTTTCGCTGGCCACCGCAGATGTGAGTCGCTCGGCTGCTCCCATCCTGGATAGCATCCCGCTGGCGTCCGAGCCGGCTGCCGGCCCTTCTGCCGACGAGGAAAGGGAAGGGGAGCCCCCAGCCCCGCCCTCCGCCGCCGGCGAGGACGGTACGGAGACCGCGGGTGCACCGTCAGGCGGCGGCCTCGACATCATCGTCCATGTGGCCGGGGCCGTTGCCTCGCCGGGGATCGTTCGGCTGGCCGACGGCTCCAGGGTGTTCGAGGCCATCGACGCGGCCGGGGGTGCGACGAAGAAGGCCCAGCTCGAGGCGCTGAACCTCGCGGCGCCGCTGACCGACGGACAGCAGGTCTACGTGCCCACGCCGGATGCGCCCGGGCCGCCACAACCGGCGGCCGGTTCGGGAGGTGGCGGCGGTGCAGGTGTGGGCTCCGGCGGCGGGGAAGCTGAACCCGGCGGGGGCGGTGCCGGTGAGGGTCCGGCTGCCAAGATCAACATCAATACGGCGACGGCCGAGGAGCTCCTCGAGCTGCCCCGGGTAGGACCGGTTCTTGCCGCCCGGATTGTCGAGTTCCGCGAGCAGCACGGCCCGTACGGGCAGCCATCGGATCTTGATGCAGTGCCCGGCATCGGGCCGGTCATGCTGGAGTCGTTGGTGGAGCTGGTGTCGGTATGAGCCGGCCGCCGCGCTGGCAGCGGTACGCGGATGCGGCCCGACGTCCTTCTGTCGTCAGGCCGGACCAGAATGAGGGAGGACAGCCGCCCAGACGGCGCAGCGACTTGGGCCGGCGGTTGCTGCGCCACGTCAAGCCAGATCCCGCTGCCGCTGGGGCCGCCGCGGCGGAGGCCGACGGCCGGCGCCTGGATCTTCGTCTGGGGCTCGTCGCGGCGGCATGCTGGGCAGCTGCGCTGGCGCTGCCACACGCGCCGCCGGGGGTGGCCCTGCTGTCCGCGGGCGTGCTGTTGGGAACCGCCTGTGCAACGGCCACCCGTTTGCTGTTGCCGCTGCGGCCGGTCCGGCTCCTGCCTCGACCTGCCAGCTTGCCGGCACGCCACCATCGGACCAGGCCCCGGGAAGACCCGCCTCAGCCAAGATCCCCCCGGCAGGCAAGTCTGCACCACCCACACGCCCGGCAGCAGGGGCACCCGCCTCAATCCCGCGTCCGACCTCGGCGCGGCGGCGGCGCGGGAGGCATTGCCGTCGTCGTTGTGCTGTGCAGTTGCACCGGGCTGCTGGCACTGACGGTGGGGCTGCAGCAGGCGGAGCGGCTGGCGGGGCCGATCGGGACGGCCATCAGCGCCGAGCAGACCATCACGGCCCGCCTGGTAGCGACCGGGGACGCCGCGGAGGTCAAGGCGCCGCCGCAGTTTGGCAGCGGGCCGCGTTTCCACCTGACCGCGACCATCGTCGAGGCCACAGCCGGCCGCGTGCGGTTCGAGGCCGACACGCCGGTGCTGGTCCTCGGCGGGCCGGAGTGGTCCCACGTGCGGTTCGGCGAGCGGCTGCGGACCTCCGGCAAGCTCGTCCGGGCGGACCCGGGCCAGGCCGTCGACGCCCTGCTGATAGCAGCCACCTCCCCGTCGGAGCGCTCGGCACCACCCCTGGACGCGTGGGTCTCGGCCCTGCGCGGCCAGTTCGTGGTGGCGCTGGCGGGATTGCCACCCGACGCCCGGGGGCTCCTTCCCGGGATGGTGCTGGGGGACAAGGAACACCAGGGTGCGGACCTCGAGGAGGCCATGCGGCGTACCGGGTTGACGCACCTTCTCACCGTCAGCGGCGCCAATGTTTCGTATGTGCTGGCCTTCATCTACCTGCTCGGATCGGTGGTCCGCCTGCCCCGATGGGCCAAGGCGGTTGCGGGCCTTGTTGGTCTCGCCGGATTCGTGCTGCTGGTCCGGCCGGAGCCCAGCGTGCTGCGGGCGGCGGTGATGGGATCGCTGGGAGTGGTTTCGGTACTGAGCGGAAGGCGCAGGGCAGCGCTGTCCTTCTTGGCCGTTGCGGTGCTGGTGTTGCTGATCGTCGATCCGTGGCTGGCGGCCAGCTACAGCTTCGTGCTCTCGGTGTTGGCAACCCTCTCGCTCGTGCTGCTGGGGACCGCGTGCTCCCGCCGCCTGCAGCGCTTCCTGCCGGTCCCGCTGGCGCACGCGGTCGCCATGCCGCTGGCGGCGCAGGTCTTCTGTGCCCCGGTCATTGTCCAGCTCCAGCCCGAACTGGCCTTGTATGCAGTCCCCGCCAACGTGGCTGCGGGTCCGCTGGTCCCCTTCATCACGGTCGCCGGGATGATCGGGACGGGGCTGCTGCCGCTGTTGCCCGGACCGGGCGCCGCGGTGCTGCATGCCGCGGGCTGGATGACCTTGTGGATTGCAGGGGTCGCCCGCTGGTTCTCCGAATTGCCCATGGCCGCGCTGCCGTGGGCTGGTGGCTCGCTGGGTGCCGCCGGAGCGGCGGGTGCCGGTTTGGCGCTCCTGTGGGGATTGCGGGCCGCGAACAGGCGGCGGGCTCCGCAGGAGCAACACCAAGGGTCCGACGACGACGCCGGGTCGGAGTTGCGGGGGCGCGGCTTCGCTTCCGGCATGCGCCCTACGTTGCTCAAGCTGATCTGTTGGACGGCCCTGCCCGGGCTCGCGGCAGGGGCGCTGGCGGGTGCGCTGCTGCGGCCGGCACCGTCGGGGGAGTGGGACGTGGCGGCCTGCGACGTGGGACAGGGTGACGGGTTGGTGGTGCGCACAGGCGAGGGCAGCGCGATCGTGGTGGATACCGGACCCGACCCGGAGGCGATGGGCCGGTGCCTTGACGGACTCGGCGTGGAAAGGATCGACCTGCTGGTCCTGACGCACATGCATTTGGACCACTATGGCGGACTCGCGGGAGCCGTTGAGGGACGGCAGACAGCGCGGGTGCTGTACTCGAGCGCCGAGGCAGCGCCACCGGCTTCCGTGCTGGCCTCGCTTGAGGACCGGCGGCTGCAGGCAGAACGTGCCTTCGCGGGCTTGTCCGGCTCGTCCGGCGCAGTTGCCTGGACGGTGCACTGGCCGGTGGAGGGCAGCGCCGGCCTGTCCGAAAACGACGCGAGCATAGTCCTCGACCTCACCCTGCCGTCGCCTGCCGGGGGATCGACGCGGATGCTGCTGACCGGCGACCTGGAGGAGGAGCAATTGCCGGCCCTGATACGCCGGTTGGGACCGGACTTCGCCGTCGACGTGCTCAAGGTCAGCCATCACGGCGCACGGAACGGGGGAACCGCACTCATCACCGCGCTGCGGCCGGCGGCGGCCCTGATCTCCGTGGGCGCCGGCAACGATTACGGCCATCCGGCGGGCGAAATCCTGGCGGCGCTCCAGGCGGCCGGCGCGCACGTCCTCAGGACCGACGAGCTGGGAACGGTCCTCGTGGACGTCGGCGACCGGGAACTGTCCGTCCGCGCCAACAGGTAGGCGGGTGGCGAGACCCGAGCCGGCCGGCCTGGGTGAACTGAGCCCGGCGGGTTGCGGAGAGCCAAGCCAGACGCGCGGGCAACTACTTTGGGCAAAAGGCACGGATCGTGAAACTCTTGACCTGAACAAGGAGGAAACTGCCGTGAACCCGCCACCCGGATCCCGCTCTTCGGCCGCCAAGAAGAGTGCCGTCACCGTCTCCTGGCGTGACGTCGAGCCGGCCGCCGTCGTGCTCGTCAGCGGTCCGGAAGAGTACTTGGCCCACCGGGCCAAGGAACGCATCCGGGGCCTCCTGCGCGGCCAGCACCCGGACCTCGAGCTGGTCCAGCTCGATGCCTCCGCCTACACCACCGGCGAGCTCACCATGCTGGCCAGCCCCAGCCTTTTCGGAGAAGCGAAACTCATCGAGGCGTCGTCCCTGGCGCAGATGAACGACGAGTTCCTCACGGACCTGCTGGCCTATGTGACGGCACCGGCCGAGGACGTCTGGCTCGTCCTGCACCACGGGGGCGGAACCCGCGGCAAGAAACTGCTGGACGCGGTCAAGGCTTCCGGCGCCCCCGTTGTCGACTGCCAGGCCATGAAAAAGGACTCCGAGAAACTGGAATTCGTCAGGCAGGAGTTCAAGTCGGCCCGCCGGGCCATCGAACCCGCCGCGGCCCAGGCCCTGGTGGCCGCCGTCGGCTCGTCCCTTCCGGACCTGGCAGCCGCCTGTTCCCAATTGATTTCCGACGCCGACAGCGCGGTCACCGAAGAGACGGTCGAGAAGTACTACGGCGGGCGGGTCGAGGCCACCGGATTCAAAGTCGCGGATGCGGCCGTATCCGGCCGCGGCGCGGCCGCGCTGTCGTCCCTCCGGCACGCCCTGGCCACCGGGGTGGATCCCGTGCCGATCGTTGCCGTGCTGGCCATGAAGCTGCGCCAGATTGCCAAGGTCAAGAGCGCGTCGGCCAATGCGCGCGATCTGGGCATGGCGCCGTGGCAGTTCGACCAGGCCCGCAGGGACGCGCGGCTGTGGGAATCAGATGCCCTGGCCCGCTGCATCCAGGTTTTGGCCGAGACCGACGCCCAGGTCAAAGGCGAGGGACGCGACCCGGAATATGCCGTGGAGCGGGCCGTTACCTTGATCGCCACCAGCGCGCGCCGCTGAACCTCAGGCGCCGCTGGCTCTTCCGCCGCGTCCCCGGAGCCGGCTGCCCATGTAGCCGCCGAGGAAACCCCGGTGATCGCAACGGCTGAGCCTGCCCGCGCCAGGCCGATCCCCAGCCTCTGACGTCCCTTCCGGCGGGCCAGCCACGAGCCGGCGAATACCAGGGTGGCTGCCGAGGTTGCCGCTGAATGCAAAACGCCGATGCGCCGCGTGGCCGGGTCCGCCGTGGTCCATTCGGCCAGGCCGGCCACTGCAGTGGGGAGGGCGGCCAGCACCCCCACACCCACCAGACGGCGGGCGGCCAGGCGCTCTCCACCGTCGTCGTCAAACAAGTCGAGGAACACGGCCATGAACCAGGCGCCGAACGGCGCGTCGGTCAGGATCGCATGCGGCGGGATGGCTGTGTCCACCCCGCTGAAGAACCGTTTGAGCACGGGCCTTCCGACCAGGGGAGCCCCCAGCCCGCCCAGCACCCCGACCGCCCCGTCCAGCGCCGGGGACCGCCCCACCCGGTCGACTAACCGCAGGTAGGCATTCGAGCCGTTCATTTCCCCGCCCCCTTCCCGCCCGAGATACCGGCGCGCGCAGACCCCCGGCGCCCGCGGACACAACCAAAGGTACCCTCCGGGCGGGCCGTCGTCTGCAGCCGGACGGCCGGACGCACAAAGGCCGGAGGCCGCCACCCCGAACGGGTGGCGGCCTCCGGCCTTGGCTTAGGTCGGCCTCTCGGCCGGAACGCGCTGCTTAGAGCGCGTTGACCTTCTTGGCCAGCGAAGACTTGTGGTTCGCGGCGTTGTTCTTGTGGATGACACCCTTGCTGACGGCCTTGTCGAGCTTCCGGCTCGCGGCAACCAGGGCGGTGGCGGCGGCGTCCTGGTCAGCGGACTGGACGGCACCGGTCACGGCGCGGATGGCGGTCTTCAGCTCGGACCGAACCGAGATGTTGCGCTGGCGTGCCTTCTCGTTGGTGAGGATGCGCTTCTTCTGGGACTTGATATTGGCCACGAAATAACTCTCTTTGTTGAGGAACTTGGTCTTTTGAGGGCAGTCGGTCCGGTCATTGACTGAGCGGCGTGGGGTACCGTAATGGCAACCGGCCCGAGGTGCCCGTCGACCTGCGCGGACACACAGCTATAAATGTTAGCAGATCCGTGCTCAGGGCGGCGGATCTGCGGGTGACCGACACGCCGCGCCCCGGCGGCGGGCCTGCGGGCGGCCGACACGCCGCGGGCCCGACTGGTGCACAGCCCGGGACCGCCGGCCGCCCCTCCGATCACCTCCAGCCGCGGCGGCGCATGGCCCGGGCAACCTCGTCGAACGAGGCCCGCGGCAGCGCCGCTCCTTCGCGCCGGACCCGATCCGGCTCCAGTTGCAGCACGCGGTCGAGCTTGACTTCACTCGGGCGGCCCCGGACGTCCCAGGCGCCGGAGCCCAGATCCAGGTAGTCGCCGTCGCGCCGGCCGTCGTTGTTCCGGTCCCGTGTGGTCAGCATGAGCGCCAGCAAGCGGCCGCGGTGGTAGCCGATGACCAGGACGGGCCGGTCCTTGCCCCGCGTGTGGTCCTCTTCGTAGGGCACCCACGTCCAGACGATCTCGCCGGGATCCGGCGCGCCGTCGGCCTCGGGGGAGTAGCTGATGGTCCCGGTGCCCCGGTAGTCGCCCGGATACGGCCTGCCCGGGCCGGTTTCCGCGCCCCGGGGACCGGCCACACCTCCGGGAGGCCGGCCCTGCCTGCCGGCCACCGGGCCGCGCCGTTGCGAGGAACCTCCGGAGCGTCCGGCACGGGACAGCCCGCGGACGGCCCGGACGGCGGAGCGAAGGAGACGGTTGAGGCCGCGCTGGGAAAATGCCATGGCCCTAGGCTACCGACGGCGGCACGTGTGGGAAATCGGCGCGTCTGCCGTTTCGGCACGGCCGCGATATGGGCGGGTCTGCCGTTTCGGCACCACCGCGAGAGCGGCGGGTCCGTCGATCCGGCACATGAGCGATCTCGCCAGCTACGCGCCCGGGTGCGCGGATCACGGGCCGGCGTGGGACACTTATAGTTGAGCAAATTCAGCGTGCTGGTCGACCCGGCCGCATTGCCGTAGCCCGCTTGTCTGAGAGTAAGGAACCATCTGTGTCACCGATGGCCCGCACCGCGCCGGTGCCTGCCGCCACCGATCCGGCGATCATCAGGAACTTTTGCATCATCGCCCACATCGACCACGGCAAGTCCACTCTTGCCGACCGGATGCTCCAGCTCACCGGCGTGGTCCAGCCGCGCGACATGAAGGCCCAGTATTTGGACCGGATGGACATCGAGCGGGAACGCGGCATCACCATCAAGTCCCAGGCCGTTCGCATGCCGTGGGAGCTTGACGACGTCAGTTACGCCCTGAACATGATCGACACCCCGGGCCACGTGGACTTCACCTATGAAGTTTCGCGGTCGCTGGCAGCCTGCGAAGGCGCGGTCCTGCTGGTGGACGCGGCCCAGGGCATCGAGGCCCAGACGCTGGCCAACCTCTACCTGGCGATGGAGAACGACCTCACCATCATCCCGGTCCTGAACAAGATCGACCTGCCGGCCGCGCAGCCGGAAAAGTACGCGGCCGAGCTGGCGAACCTGATCGGCGGCGATCCCGAAGACGTGCTGAAGGTCTCCGGCAAGACCGGCGTGGGCGTCGAAGCGCTGCTGGACAAGATCGTGCGCGACCTGCCGGCACCGACGGGCGACGCGGACGCACCGGCCCGCGCGATGATCTTCGACTCGGTCTACGACACCTACCGCGGTGTGGTCACGTATGTCCGGGTGGTCGACGGCAAGCTCTCGCCGCGCGAACGCATCCAGATGATGTCCACCCGGGCCAGCCACGAGCTGCTCGAGATCGGGGTCAGCTCGCCCGAACCCACCCCGTCCAACGGCCTGGGCGTCGGGGAGGTCGGCTACCTGATCACCGGTGTGAAGGACGTCCGCCAGTCCAAGGTCGGCGACACCGTCACCAACCTGCTCAAGCCGGCAGCGGAGTCCCTCGGCGGCTACGCAGACCCCAAGCCCATGGTCTTTTCCGGGCTCTACCCGATCGACGGCACGGACTACCCGGTACTGCGCGACGCGCTGGACAAGCTCAAGCTCAACGACGCGGCACTGATCTACGAGCCGGAGACCTCCGCCGCCCTCGGCTTCGGCTTCCGCGTCGGCTTCCTCGGGCTGCTGCACCTGGAAATCACCCGGGAACGGCTCGAGGCCGAGTTCAACCTGGACCTGATCTCCACGGCCCCCAACGTGGTCTACGAGGTCACGCTGGAGGACAAGAAGGTCCTGACGGTCACCAACCCGAGCGAATATCCCGACGGGAAGGTTTCCGAGGTCCGCGAGCCGATGGTCTCGGCGACCATCCTCGCGCCCAACGAGTTCGTCGGCACGATCATGGAGCTCTGCCAAGGCCGCCGCGGCGAGATGAAGGGGATGGACTACCTTTCCGAGGACCGCGTGGAGCTGCGCTACCGGCTGCCGCTGGCGGAAATCGTCTTCGACTTCTTCGACAACCTCAAGTCGCGCACCCGCGGCTATGCCTCGCTGGACTGGAAGGCCGACGGCGAGCAGGTGGCCGACCTGGTCAAGGTGGACATCCTGCTGCAGGGCGAACAGGTCGACGCGTTCAGCGCCATCACGCACCGCGAGAAGGCCTACAGCTACGGCGTGATGATGACCTCCAAGCTGCGCGAACTCATCCCGCGCCAGCAGTTCGAGGTACCCATCCAGGCCGCCATCGGTTCCCGCATCATCGCGCGCGAAAACATCCGCGCCATCCGCAAGGACGTGCTGGCCAAGTGCTACGGCGGCGACATCTCCCGCAAGCGCAAGCTGCTGGAGAAGCAGAAGGAAGGCAAGAAGCGGATGAAGATGGTCGGCCGCGTGGAGGTCCCGCAGGAGGCCTTCATCGCCGCGCTGTCGTCGGATGACTCCAAGGACAAGGCAAAGAAGTAGTTCCGCAGTGCTTGTGACAACAACGACGACGGCGGAGGCGCGCCTCAGTGCCTAGCGTCCTGCCCCTGGGGGACCCTGCGCCGGCCGACGGCCTGCTGCCCGCGCAGGCGGCGGCCGGCGCGGAGGACCGCGCGTTCTGCCTGTATGTGCACATCCCGTTCTGCCGGGTGCGCTGCGGCTACTGCGATTTCAACACGTACACCGCCAAGGAACTGGGTTCCGGCGCGTCGCAGGATGAATACTCGGGCACCCTGAACACGGAGCTGGAGCTGGCCGCGCGGGTCCTGCGCGATTCCGGCGTGCCGGACCGGCCGCTGTCCACGGTGTTCTTTGGGGGTGGCACGCCCACCCTGCTGCCGGCGGCGGACCTGGCGTCCATGCTGCGCCGGGCCGCGGGCCTGTGGGGTTTGGAGCCGGGCGCCGAGGTCACCACGGAGGCCAACCCGGACTCGGTGACGCCGCAGTCACTGGAGATCCTGGCGGACGCCGGATTCACCCGGGTGTCCTTCGGCATGCAGTCGGCCGTGCCGCACGTCCTGCAGGTGCTCGACCGCACGCATGACCCGGAGCGGGTGCCGCAGGCGGTGCAGTGGGCACGCGACGCCGGGCTGAACGTCAGCCTCGACCTGATCTACGGCACGCCGGGCGAATCCATCGCGGACTGGGAAGTCAGCCTCGACTCCGCGATCGCCTGCGCGCCGGACCATATCTCCGCCTACGCCCTGATCGTCGAGGAAGGCACCAAGCTTGCCGCCCAGATCCGGCGCGGCGAAGTGCACGGCATCGACGACGACGACCATGCCGCCAAGTATGAGATCGCCGACGCGCGGCTCGGCGCGGCAGGCTTCGGCTGGTACGAGGTCAGCAACTGGGCCCGCACTCCCGAGGACCGCTGCCGGCACAACCTGGCCTACTGGCGCGGGGACGACTGGTGGGGAGCCGGTCCGGGCGCACATTCGCACGTGGGCGGCGTCCGGTGGTGGAACGTGAAGCACCCCGCGGCGTACGCCCAGCGGCTGGCCACGGGGGTATCTCCGGCAGCCGGCCGCGAAACGCTGGACACCGGCACCCGCCAGCTGGAACACGTGATGCTCCAGACCCGCATCATCGACGGGCTGCAGACCCGGGACCTGGGCCCGAACGGCCGGAAGGCCGTGGCCGGGCTGATCGCCGACGCCCTGGTCGACCCGGCCGCGGCCTTCGCCGGGACCATCCGGCTCACCCTCAAGGGCCGGCTGCTGGCCGATGCCGTGGTGCGGCGGCTGCTCGAGGACTGACCGTGCCGGCCTCCAGCGACCGGCCGATCCGGTGCAGGGCCGCCTCGTAGGCGGAGTCCCAGCTCCACCCGGCCGCCGGCGCGCCCGCGAGCTCCAACGAGACGAGCCCGTGGACCTGGCCCCACACCACGCCCACCATGGACGCGACGTCGTCGTCCGACGCCCCGGGCAGGGCGGCGGCGACGGCGGCAAACAGCGGCGCGATCGCCGGTTCCGCGGCGCCGGGCGTCGGCTGGCACGGCACCTGGCTGGCCAGTGAGCCGCCGAACATGAGCCCATACAGGACCGGATGCTCCAGGGCCCACGCCCGGTAAGCCTTGCCCAGCGCCTCCAGTCCGTCGGGAGCGGCGCGCTGCTGGGAGGCCGCGAAGGAGGCGAAACCGTCGTCGAGGATGGCGGTGAGCAGCTCCGCCTTCCCGCCGAAGAGCGAGTACACCGCCGTCGTCGACGTCCCGGCCGCCGCCGCGATCGCCCGGAGCGACACGGCGGGGGCGCCGTCGCGGGCGATCAGGGCCGCGGCAGTATCGAGGAGTGTGCGGCGCAGCGAATCATCGTGGACTATGGGTCTTGCCATGACCCCAGTATTCCATAACAATGTTCTGTAACACTGTTACGAAAGGAATCGGCTCATGTCGGAACACGTACACACAGGACGGTACACAGCCGATCCGGGCGGCGAACGGGTCACGGTCTTCCTCATCGGGATGCGGGCGAACCGCTGGTGGAAGATCGGCAAGGTGGCCCGCACCGCGTCGGCAATGCCGGCGATGCTGGCGCACCTGGCGGCATCGCCGGAGGCCGGTCTGCTGGGCTTCCACCAATGGTTCGGGCGCACCACGATCATGCTCAGCTACTGGAAGAGCCCGGAACATCTGCAGCGGTTCGCGTCCGACCGCTCGGCGCCACACCTGGAACCCTGGCGGCGGTTCATGCGCGAATCGGCAGGCAGCGGGGACGTCGGCGTATGGCACGAAACGTACGAGACGGTGCCGGGGGGCCGGGAGAGTGTCTACAGCGACATGCCGCGCTTCGGTCTGGCCGCGGCGACCGCCCACGTGCCGATCGCGGCGGGGATGAACACCGCCCGCCAGCGGTTCTCCCGGCAGGCAGGGTAGGAGGGGGGCAGGGCCGGCAGGGCTACCGGAGCGGCTGTGCGGGCCGTATGTCAGAGCTACCGAAACAGGCGCAGGTTGTAGGCGTACCGGTAGGGAACGCCGCGGTTGCACTTGACGCCGGCGATGACGGAATAGACCGTGAGGAAGACCCAGATGGCGGCCGCGATGACGGCAAAGAGCCCGCTGACCGCCGGGATGAGGATCAGCAGGTTCGCAATGATGGCCACCGCCGTGGGCGGAACCGTGAAGTTCAGGGCCTCTTTGGACTCCTGGGCGGTAAAGGGACCCCGGTCCTTGAAGATCAGGTAGATCGCCAGCGACGGGAAGCAGCCCAGGATGCCGCCGAAGTGCGCCATGGTGGCCCATTGCCGGTCCTCCGAAGGGGTCAGGGGCAAAGCGGACGCCGACGCGCTCTG
The DNA here is from genome assembly GCF_059090825.1 of Arthrobacter sp. Y3224055. Lineage (NCBI taxonomy): Bacteria > Bacillati > Actinomycetota > Actinomycetes > Micrococcales > Micrococcaceae > Arthrobacter > Arthrobacter sp. Y3224055. Next base: position 176,623 of record NZ_JBNHGB010000002.1, read on the forward strand.
GTACTGCTGGCGCGGAGCGGACTTGCGCTCCGGCTGCTGCTGGCGAGCAGAGTTCTCGGACACTGGACCTACCTTCGGAAAATCTTCTGACGGCTCACTTCTGTTCCTAGCCTAGCTGTTCCAGCCCGTCTCCCGGTGCATTCCGCGGGCGGGGGCGCCGGCCTTAACCCGCTCAAACCGTCAGGAAATCAATGACTTCCTCCACCCGGCCCAGGAGACTGGGCTCCAGGTCGGCATAGGTGTTAACACTGCCCAGCAGCCTCTTCCAGCCGTCGGCGATGTCTATCTGGGTCCGGTGCGGCCAGCCGAGGCCGGCGAGGATGCCGGTCTTCCAATCGGTGCCGCGCGGAACCACCGGCCACGCGGACCGCCCGATGACCGCCGGTTTGATGGCCTGCCACACATCGACGTAGGGGTGGCCAACAATCAGTACGTTGCCCGCCGCCGCGGGCACGGCCATGGCGGCCTCGGCTATCCGCCACTCCTTGGAGTTGGGGACCAGATGGTCCACCAGGATGCCGAGCCTGCGCTGCGGGCCGGGGGAGAAGTCCGCCACGGCAGCTGCCAAATCGTCCACGCCGTGCAGGGGTTCGACCACGATCCCCTCTACCCGGAGGTCGTCACCCCAGACCTTCTCCACGAGTTCGGCGTCATGCTTGCCTTCGACCCAGATCCGGCTGGCCCGCGCGACCCTGGCCCGCTGTCCCTCGACCTTGACCGAACCGGAGGCCGTCCGTTGCCGGACGGGAGCCTTCGCCGCCGGCGCCGCCGGCACCACCTTCACCGGCTCGCCCTCGAACAGGAAGCCGAAACCCAGCGGGAACGAGCGGACCTTGCCCCGGCGGTCTTCCAGCGACACCAGATGCACACCGCCGGACTTCTCCACCCGGACGACGGCGCCGACCCACCCGCTCTGTGCGTCCTCGAGCACCAGTCCCGGTTCGGCGCCGATTTCGCGCAGTGCCCGGGCCTTGGGGGCGGTGAGATCCTGGGGGCCCCAGCCGTAGCTGCTCATAAACTTTAAGTCCTCTGCTGGTTGTCGTCCTCACGGCACGGCCGCCCGACAATGCTAACAACGGCGGCGACGTATTAGACTTAGCACTTGGACGTGTTGAGTGCTAACGGTCTGTCCGCAGACGAGTTGGAGACAGGAGGAGTGCAGTGAGCGAGGTCCGGAGGCTGGAAGTGCTCCGCGCCATTGTCGAAGACTATGTGCACTCGCGCGAGCCGGTGGGCTCCAAGGCACTGGTCGACCGGCACAGCCTGGGCGTGTCGTCAGCCACGATCCGCAACGACATGGCGGCGCTGGAGGAAGAGGGGCTGATCGTCGCCCCGCACACCAGTGCCGGCCGGATTCCCACGGACAAGGGCTACCGCCTGTTCGTGGATCGGATTTCGGACGTCAAGCCGCTCTCTGCCCCCGAGCGCCGCGCCATCCAGAAACTGCTGGAAGGCGCCGACGACCTTGATGATGTCATGGAACGCACCGTGCGGTTGCTGTCCCAGTTGACCAACCAGGTGGCCGTCATCCAGTATCCCCAGCTGGGTGCTGCCAAGGTGCGGCACATCGAGTTCATCCTGCTGGCTCCCAAAAGGGCCCTGGTCGTGCTGATCGCGGACAACGGCAAGGTGGAGCAGCATGTCGCGGCGCTTCCGGCGGACGTCACCGAGGATGCCCTGGCCACGCTGCGCACGGCATTCCTGTCGGTGCTGTCCGGGAAGCCGCTGGCGGCAGTGCCGGGGCTGCTGAAGAACTCCCCGGTGCCGCCGCAGGCGGGGCCGGCGGGCACGGCCGAGGCCCTGGCGTCGCAGCTTTCGCAGCTTGCCGCGGCCACGAACGAGGAGCGGATCTTGATGGCCGGCACGGCCAACCTGGCCCGATCCACGGTCGACTTCCAGCTGAGCATCGGTCCCATCCTCGAGGCTCTTGAAGAACAGGTGGTGCTGCTGCAGTTGCTCTCCGAACTGCATCAGGACGCGCGTGGCATGTCGGTGAGCATCGGCAGCGAAAACCCCTACGGTTCGCTGGCCGAAACCTCCGTAGTGGCCACCGGGTACGGCCCGGGCGCGACGGCCAAGGTCGGCATCCTCGGCCCCACCCGAATGGACTATCCCACCACCATGGCCGCGGTGCGCGCCGTCGCACGTTATTTGTCACGGATCCTCGCCGGCTAGCCACACGCCGCGCAGTGTCCGCACCGGCCGTCGGCGCCGGTGAACCGATCCCCAGGAAGTGAAGTACTACAAGGTGAGTAACCACTACGACGCCCTCGGTGTCAGCCAGGACGCCTCCACCGAGGAAATCAAGAAGGCCTACCGCAAGCTGGCCCGCAAGCTGCATCCGGACGTGAACCCCGGCCCGGAGGCAGCCGAACAGTTCAAGCAGGTCAGCCACGCGTACGAGGTGCTGTCCGACCCGCAGAAGCGGCGCATCTACGACACCACCGGCAACGAGAACGGCAACGACACCGGCTTCGGCGGCGGCTTCTCCGGGTCCGGGTTCGCCTTCCAGGACATCTTCGAAAGCTTCTTCGGCGGCGCCGGAGCGGGCGGCGCCGGTCCGGCCTCCCGGACCCGCCGCGGCCAGGACGCCCTGATCAACGTGCGGATCGACCTCAAGGACGCGGTCTTCGGCGTCAACAAGAAAATCGAAGTGGACACCGCCGTTGTCTGCCCCACCTGCGACGGCAGTTGCTGCCGCCCCGGCACCAGCCCGCGCACCTGCGACATCTGCGGCGGTTCCGGCCAGGTCCAGCGTGCGGTGCGGTCCATCCTGGGCCAGGTCATGACCACTGCCGCGTGCGGCAGCTGCCAGGGCTTCGGTACGGTCATTCCCGACCCCTGCAACGAGTGCAACGGTGAGGGCCGCGTCCGCAGCCGGCGTTCGCTGACCATCAAGCTCCCGGCGGGCGTCGGGACCGGAACGCGGATCCAGCTGGCCGGCCAGGGCGAAGCAGGCCCCGCCGGCGGCCCGCAGGGCGACCTGTATGTGGAAATCCGCGTGAACCCGGACAAGAATTTCATCCGCGAGGGCGACGACCTGCACGTCACGCTCTCGGTGCCGATGACCGCTGCCGCGCTGGGCACCGACCTTACGCTGGACACCTTCGACGGCGAACAGGAAGTCAGCATCAAGCCCGGCACGCAGGCGGGCGAGACCCTCACCCTGCGCGGCCTGGGCGTGACCCACCTGCGCGGCTACGGTCGCGGCGACCTGCAGGTGCACGTGCATGTGGAGACCCCGAGCAAGCTGGATGCGGAGCAGGAGGACCTGCTGCGCCGGCTGGCCAGGGCCCGCGGCGAGGAATACACCGAGGGCAAGCTGGCGTCCTCCGGCACTGGCGTCTTCGCCCGCCTGCGGGACCGGCTCGGTAACCTCTAGGCGTGACCAACCACCTGTTCTTCACCGCTCCGGGCGAGCTCGACGACGTCGCTCCGGGCGACAGCTTCACCCTGGCCGGGGACGAGGCGCGGCACGCCGTCACGGTCAAGCGGATCGAACCGGGTGAAGCCGTCGATCTGGCCGACGGGCGGGGCCGGCGGCTGGTAGGGGAGGCCGTTGCCGGCACCTCCGGCCAGCTCACCGTCCGCGCGCTCCGGATCCTGCAGGAGCCACGGCCCGACCCGGAGTTGGTGCTGGTGCAGGCGCTGGTTAAGGGAAACCGCGACGAACTTGCCATCGAGGCGGCCACCGAACTGGGTGTCGATGCCGTGGTGCCGTGGCAGGCCGAACGCAGCATCGTGCGCTGGAGGGCGGACAAGGCGGCCAAGGGCGCGGCGAAATGGCAGCTGGCGGTCCGGGCGGCCGCCAAGCAGTCGCGGCGTGCCCGCGTTCCGGAGGTGGAGCCGCTGGTGGAACGGGCCGGGCTCTGCGCCCTGATCCGGGACAGCCGGCTCTCGCTGCTGCTGCACGAGGACGCCGCAGGCAGCGTGGCCGACGCCGTGGAGGGGGCCGGGTTGGGTGCCGACCCTGCCGTCGGGGAGCGCGGCGGAAACGACGGCGGCGCTGCCTTGCCCGATGCCCGTACCGGCGGCGCGGGGCGCGTGCTGATGATCGTGGGCCCCGAAGGCGGGATGAGCCAGGCCGAAGTGGAGGCGATGCTCGACGCCGGGGCGGTGGCCGTGCGGCTGGGGCCGCACGTCCTGCGGTCCTCCACGGCCGGGCCCGCCGCCTTGACCCTGCTCAGCGAGTTGCTGGGCCGCTGGCGCTGACCACGTCCGTCAGCAGAGCCGGCCTAGGTGATGGTGAAGACCTTGCTGTCCGCATTCTGCCGTTCGTCGGTCCGCCCGTCCTGGTCCTTTTGGAACACGTACAGCCGGTAGGTGCCCGGATCCAGCTTCTGGCTGAACCGGAACTCGCCGATCTGCCCGCTGTCGGCATCAACGAGGGCCGTGCCGTCCTTGACCAGGTCGCCTTCGGACGTGTCGTCGGAACCGGCCAGGCGGAAAATCTGCCAGCTCAGTTCCGATTCGTACGCGACCCCGCGGCCGAACACCTCCACGCGTCCGGCTGCGGTGGCACCGTCGGCCGGATCAATGATCCATACCGGGGCGGCCAGGCTGCTGTTCCGGCCCATCGGCTGGCCCAGCGGCACATGGCCAAAGGCTTCGTAACCGTGGTGCCCGTCCACGAGGATGACCACTTCCAGCGGATCATCCGACGTGCTCAGCCCGGCGTTCGCCGCCGCGGCCGTGGCGGTGAAGACCAGTTGCTGCACGGCCCGTTCGGCGATGCCGGCATCCACGCGGCGGCTGAACGCGTCCGAGGAAATGTCCAGCGTGATGACCGAACCGTTGGTGATGGAGGCGCCCACCTTGCTCGCCGGGCTGAGCGGATTAAAGTAGTCCGGATCGAGGGGCTGCAGCCGCGTCAGCGCGGCCACCGCCGTCGTAATGGGATCACCCAGGTTCTCCGCCTGGCGGTATTCCCGGTACAGGAACACGTTCCCGGCATTGGTGCCCAGCCAATAGACGGGGGAGAGCTCCGAGGAGCGCAGGGTCTCGACCGGCACGCTGGAGACCAGGGGGCTGCTGGCCGAAGCGGGGTCGGTGGGATTGGGCATGGAGGTCTGTCCGCCGCCGCCACCGCCGGCGGCCTGCGGCGAGCATCCGAGCAGCACCAGCGATGAGGCAGTGACCAGGGCCAACCACGCACCGAAGCGGCGTGTTGGGACCGAGCCTGCAGGCTGCCGGAGCTGGTTGCTGGTGATGCTTTCGATCCCTTCTGACGTTGGCAATGACCGGGTTTTTGTGGGCCGAAAAGGGCTGCTGCCGCCTTTCCTGCCTCACTAGCTTGGCATACGGGAGGGGGGCTGATGGCTGCTTTAACCGGCGCTCAACCGGACTGATGCAGGATTGATGCAGGATCGATACCAAGGCGTTTTTCGGGCCCGCAGAGGACTGTGCGGCGGCTCGTGCCGTAGCATGGACTTGTACCGTCGGGACCGGATCCATTTCCGGTTACCGCCAGCAAGCGCCCACCGAAGGAGCGATGAAAGGCCACATCGGCCGGACTATGTCCCAATCACGCCTGGATGTCGATCCGCTGGGATCAAGCAGCCGTTCCGTCCATTTCGATTCGTCGGAACACATGGTCAAGGCGCTCGGCGCCCACGACGAGGTGCTGCGGGTCATCGAGTCGGAGTTCAGCGATGTGGACCTGCATGTACGCGGCAACGAACTTTCCATCACCGGCCCCGCCGACGCGGTGCAGCTCACGCTCAACGTGGTGGAAGAGATCCGCGCCCTGGCAGCGAAGGATACGAGGATCACCGCGCAGGTGGTCGCCCAGCTGCTGCGCATGCTCGGGGAACAGTCGGCGCAGCGGCCGGCCGAAGTCCTGACGCTGAACATCCTCTCTTCGCGCGGCCGCAACATCCGGCCCAAGACCCTGAACCAGAAGAATTACGTCGAAGCCATCGACAACCACACCGTGGTGTTCGGCATCGGCCCCGCGGGTACCGGCAAGACCTACCTGGCGATGGCCAAGGCGGTCCAGGCCCTGCAGCACAAAGAGGTCAACCGCATCATCCTGACCCGTCCCGCGGTCGAGGCGGGGGAGCGCCTGGGCTTCCTGCCGGGCACGCTCAGCGACAAGATCGACCCGTACCTGCGCCCGCTCTATGACGCCCTGCACGACATGATGGACCCGGAATCGATTCCGCGCCTGATGGCCGCGGGCACCATTGAGGTGGCGCCGCTGGCCTACATGCGCGGGCGCACGCTCAACGACGCGTTCATCATTTTGGACGAGGCGCAGAACACGACCCCGGAACAGATGAAGATGTTCCTCACCCGGCTGGGCTTCGGTTCCAAGATGGTGGTGACCGGGGACGTGACGCAGATCGACCTGCCCGGCGGCACCAGCTCGGGCCTGAAGATCGTCAGCGAAATACTCGACGGCGTGGAGGACGTCCGCTTCTCCCGGCTGGACGCCACCGACGTGGTCCGCCACCGGCTGGTCAGCGACATCGTGACGGCGTACAGCCGCTGGGACGAGTCCCGCCGCGGCGAGGGCGGCCGGGACGAGTCGCGCCGCTCAGACGGCGGCCGGGGACCGCGCCGCGCACCCGCGGCCAGGCGGAAGACGGACGTGGAAGCCGGCCCGGAGGATCGAGCATGAGCATCGAGGTCAACAACGAATCGGCCGTCGCCGCCAACGAGGAAGAGCTGGTGCGGCTGGCACGGTTCGTGCTGGACTCGCTCTACGTCCATCCGGAGGCGGAACTGTCCATCATCATGGTCGACACCGAAGCGATGGAGCGGCTTCACATCGAGTGGATGGACGAGCCGGGCGCCACCGACGTGCTGTCCTTCCCGATGGACGAACTGCGTCCCGGCACCGCGATGAAGCCGGGCCCGCCCGGCGTGCTGGGCGACATCGTGATCTGCCCGCAGGTGGCGCAGGAGCAGGCAAAGAAGGCCGGCCACGGCCTGTTGGACGAAATGCTGCTGCTGACCACGCACGGCATCCTGCATTTGCTCGGTTTCGACCACGCCGAGCCGGCCGAGAAGGAAGAGATGTTCGGCCTGCAGCGCCAGTTGCTGTCCTCCTTCACCGGCAAGGCAGCCCCCACCGAAACCACCCTGTAGAGCCCGGCGATGCTCTGGATACTCGCCGCCATGACGCTGGCTTTCACGCTGTTCGCCGGGGTGCTGACCGCCGCCGAGGCCGCCTTTACCTACCTGCCGCGCCACGACGCGGAAAACCTGCTGCGTTCCGGGCGGAGCCGCAGCCTGCGCCTCATCCTGGCGTCGCCGGCGGCCCACATGCACGGGCTGCGTTTCTGGCGCGTCTGGTTCGAGATGGCCGCCGCCGTCGCCATCGCCCTGCTGTTCCACGACCTGCTGGACAACATCTGGCTGGCCGGACTGCTGGCCACCGTCACCATGGCCGCCGTCGGGTTCGTGCTGGTCGGGGTCTCCCCGCGGCAACTGGGCCGGATGCACGCCGGCGCCGTCGTGCTTTCCACCGCCTTGCTGGTCAGGCTGCTGTGCTCGATCCTCGGTCCCGTGCCCCAATGGCTGGTCCGTCTGGGCAGCGCGGTGGCCCCGAACGCGCCGCGCGCCGACGCGGCCTTCTTCACCGAAGAGGAGTTCCGCGAACTCGTGGACCGGGCCAACGAGTCCGACATGATCGAGGACACCGAGGCGGAACTAATCCACTCCGTCTTCGAGCTGGGCGATACCAAAGTCCGGGCGGTGATGGTGCCGCGCACGGACATGCTCAGCATCGACTCCGGCTCCACCCTGCAGGAGGCCATGACGCTGTTCCTGCAGTCGGGCTATTCGCGGATCCCCGTGATCATGGACACCGCGGACCAGATCCGCGGCATCGTCTACCTGAAGGACGTGGCCGCCCGGATCCACGGCCGGGAGGACCACGGCGCCGGCATGCTGGTGGACCAGATCTGCCGCGAGGTCCGGTACGTGCCCGAGTCGAAGTCGGTCGGCGAGCTGCTGCAGGAAATGCAGCGCGAGTCCACGCACGTGGCCATCGTGATCGACGAATACGGCGGCACCGCCGGCCTGGTCACGCTCGAGGACCTCATCGAGGAGATCGTCGGCGAGATCGTCGACGAATACGACACCGAGCGCCCCGAAATCGAGGCGCTGCCGGACGGCCTGTACCGGGTCAGCGCGCGCACCGGCATCGACGACGTCGGCGAACTGTTCAATCTGGAGCTGGACGACGAAGAGGTGGACACCGTCGGCGGGTTGCTGGCCAAAAGCCTCGGCCGGGTGCCGATTGTCGGCAGCGAAGTAGAGCTGGACGGCCTGCACCTGCGCGCCGAACGGCTGGAGGGCCGGCGCAACCGCGTCAGCCATGTCCTGGCCTGGTACGAAGCGCCCGCCCGGAACCAGTACGCCAACGACGACGGCGCTGCCGCCGCCGATGACCCCGCCCGGATGCCCGGGACGGAGAGGGAACGATGACCAACCCCGAAAACGCCACCGGCGCCAACAGCACCGACAAGGCCGTGGCCATGCCGTCAAGCGGCTGGCCCAAGGACTACCGCGCCGGTTTCGTGTCGCTGGTGGGCCGCCCGAACGCGGGCAAGTCCACGCTGACCAACGCGCTGGTCGGGCAGAAGGTGGCCATCACCTCCGCCAAACCGCAGACCACGCGGCACACCATCCGCGGCATCGTGCACCGGCCGGATGCCCAGCTGGTGCTGGTGGACACGCCCGGCCTGCACCGGCCCCGGACCCTGCTGGGGCAGCGGCTGAACGACCTCGTGGCGGACACGCTTGCCGAAGTGGACGCGATCGGCTTCTGCCTGCCGGCCAACGAGAAGATCGGCCCCGGCGACCGCTTCATTGCCAACCAGCTGGCCGCCCTGTCCGGCAAGCCCGTGGTGGCGCTGGTGACCAAGACGGACCTGATGGACAAGCAGGCGCTGGCCGAGCAGCTGCTGGCGGTCGCGGCACTGGGCGCGGAGATCTTCGGCCCGGACGGCTTCGCCGACATCGTGCCGGTTTCCGCCGCCAAGGGAGACCAGGTCCAGACGGTCGCGGATGTGCTGGTCCGGCAGATGCCGCTGTCGCCGCCGCTCTATCCCGACGGCGAGCTCACGGACGAACCCGAAGCCGTGATGGTGGCCGAGCTGGTCCGGGAGGCGGCGCTGGAGGGGGTGCGCGACGAACTGCCCCACTCGCTGGCCGTGGTGGTCGAGGAGATCGTTCCGCGCGAAAGCCGCAGCGCCGACAACCCGCTGCTGGATGTCCGGGTGAACCTCTTCGTGGAGCGTCCGTCGCAGAAGGCCATCATCATCGGCAAGGGCGGGGAGAGGCTCCGCGACGTCGGCACCCGCGCGCGCAAGGGGATCGAGGGCCTGCTGGGCACCCGCGTCTACCTTGACCTGCACGTAAAAATAGCCAAGGACTGGCAGCGCGACCCCAAGCAGCTGGTGCGGCTCGGTTTCTGAGCCTCCGGCGCCGCCGGGAACTTTCCCCGGCCGCAACCCGTAGAATACTTAGCGGCCAGTGATGGGCTGGCCGCGTCTTTTTTATCTGACTTACAACCGTGCAGAGGGGTATCCCGTGGATCATCGCGGCAGTTCCGGTGATGACCCGCAGACCCCGACGGGACAGCCGCCCGCGGGGCAGGATCCCGCCCCGCGGTCACCGGCCGGCGGCCCGCCGCGGCGCGCGCAGGCGCGGGCCGCCAATCCGAGGCACATGGGCCGCGGGCCCAAACTGCTGTGGCTGAAGGTCGTGGCGGGCGCGCTGGCGCTGGCCCTGGCGGCCGGTGTGGGCGTCGTGGTGTTCAAAATCGTGGGCCTGCGCGACAGCATCAGCACCTCGCCGCTGAACCTGGGCACCGGCGCCCAAGGGCTGCCGGTGGACCTGAGCCGTGATCCCGTGCAGATCCTCATCCTGGGTACCGACACACGCGCCGGCAGCGACGGCCGGTACGGCTCGGACGGCTCGTCGGCCGGCTTCGGCAAATCGGACGTGATGATGCTGATGAACCTGTCCGCGGACCGGGAGCGGGTCACCGTGGTCAGCCTGCCGCGCGACCTGCTCACCACCATCCCCACCTGCACCGATCCGGAGACCGGCGAGGTGTACCCGGAGCAGCAGGATGCCCAGCTCAATGCCGCCCTGACCTATGGCGGCCCCGGCTGCACCGTGGCGGCCGTCAACGAAATGACAGGCCTGGAGATCGACCACTTCATGATGGCCGACTTCAACGCGGTCAAGGAGCTCTCCACGGTGATCGGCGGCGTGGAAGTCTGCGTCAACGAGCCCATTAATGACACCTACTCCAAGCTGCGGCTCCCGGCCGGCGTGAGCACCGTGCAGGGCGAGCAGGCGCTGGCGTTCCTGCGCACCCGGCACTCCTTCGGCGACGGCGGAGACCGCGGCCGTATCCGTGCGCAGCAGAGCTTCCTGGCGTCCATGGCCCGCAAGATCCAGTCCGAAGGCACGCTGACCAACGTGCCCCGCCTCTACTCCATCGCCGAGGCCGTGGTCAACAACCTCACGGTGGACGAAGGCCTGGCCGAGGTTTCCCGGCTGCTGGCCCTGGCGGACCGGGTCAAGAGCGTTGACCTGGGGAAGGTCGCGTTCGTCGCGCTGCCCACTAAGAGCGCCCCCATGGACGAGAACCGCCTGGTCCTGGACGAGGAACCGGGACAGGCCCTGTTCCGGATCCTGCGCCAGGACGGCGACGTCACCGCACCGGAGGTCAACACCGCCGGGTCGCCCGACCCGACGACGACGGGGGAGGCCGGCGGAGAACCCGCGGCCGGCGCCTCGGGCGGCGGCACCCCGTCCCCGACGGCAACCGACGACGGCGGGCCGACGGCCGGGGCGACGACCGCGCCGGGCGGGGACCCGACGGCCGGCGTGCCGTCCTTCGACCCGGCCGTGCAGCCCGTCGAGGTAATCAACGCCTCCGGCGCGGCCGGCCGCGACGAGGAACTGGCCGAACAGCTGCAGGCGCTGGGGTACCTGCTGGCGGCCCCGGGCGACGGCGGATCCGAACGCACCACCACGCAGCTGTTCTACTCGGCCGGATTCGAACACGTGGCCCTCTCCCTCGCGGAAGAACTGAACGTCCCCCGGGCCAACGTCCTCGCCTCCGGCGACCACTACGGCGTCGCCCTGTCGGTCGGCCGGGACTTCGCCAGCGGCACGCAACTGGCCGAGACCGGCGGCGTGGCCGGCGGCTTCAAGGGCCAGACCGCCGACCAGGTCACCTGCCAGCAGCCCGGCGCCTTCTAGCAGCCGCTACCAGATCCTGACCCGCTCGGCCGGGTCGAGCCACAGCCCGTCGCCCGGAGCGGTGCCGAACGCTTCGTGGAACGCGTCCAGGTTGCGCACCACCTGGTTGCAGCGGAACTCGTTCGGGGCATGCGGGTCGATCGCCAGCCGGCGCGCCGCCTCCTCCGAACGGATCTTCTGCCGCCAGCACTCGGCCCAGGAGTAGAAGAACCGCTGGCTGCCGCTCAGCCCGTCAATCACCGGGGCTTCCCGGCCCGCCAGGCTCAGCCGGTACGCGCGGTACGCGATGGCCAGCCCGCCGAGGTCGCCGATGTTCTCGCCCAGGGTGAGTTCGCCATTGACCGTGTTGCCGGGAGCCTCCGCCGGACTGAGCGCCGCGTATTGGGCCACCAGTTGGCCGGTGAGCCGCTCGAAGGCGGCCCGATCTTCGTCGGACCACCAGTTCCGCAGCGCGCCGGTGCCGTCGTACTGCGATCCCTTGTCGTCGAAGCCGTGGCCGATCTCGTGGCCGATGACCGCACCGATGGCGCCGTAGTTGGCCGCGGCATCGGCGTCGGCATCGAAGAAGGGCGGCTGTAGGATCGCCGCGGGGAAGACGATCTCGTTCATGGTCGGCATGTAGTAGGCGTTGACGGTCTGCGGCGTCATGTGCCACTCGGCCTCGTCGATGGGCTTACCCAGCTTCGCCAGGTTGCGGCGGACCTCGAACTCGTTGGAGGCGAGGACGTTGGACCAGACATCGTCCCCGGGCACGAAGGCGGAGTAGTCGATCCACTTCTCCGGGTAGCCGATCTTGGTGCGGAAGGCCGCCAACTTCTCCAGCGCTTTCCCGATCGTTGCGCTGCTGAGCCACGGCAGGGCGGAGATGCTCTCCCGGTAGGCGGCCAGAAGGTTGGCGACCAGTTCTTCCATCCGTTCTTTATGCGCCGGCGGGAAATGCCGCGCCACGTATTCCTGCCCGATGGCCTCCCCGAGGGCGCCTTCCACCAGGGACACGCCGCGCTTCCACCGCTCCTTGAGTTCCGGGGTGCCGCTGAGGGTGCGGCCGTAGAAGCCGAAGTGCGTCTGGACCGCTTCGTCGTGAAGATAAGGCGCCGCCGTCGTCAGCACGTGGAGCCGCAGCCAGGCCTGCCAGGCCTCCAGCGGCTCGCTGTCCAGCAGGGCGTCGAGCGTGCCGAGGAACCCGGGCTGGCAGACCACCAGCTCGGCCGCCGCGCCCGCTTCGGGGCCCAGCGCCGCCAGCCATTCCGGCATCCAGTCCGCCATGGCGGCCACCTGCCCGGCGGTGCGCAGGTTGTAGGTCTGCTGCGGATCGCGGCAGGAGACCTTGTCCAGGTGGCCGGCCGCCAGCTTGTGCTCCAGATCCAGCGCCGCGTCAGCCTGCACCGGGTCGAAGCCGGCCAGCTGCAGCATCTTCCGGGCGTAGTCCCGGTAGGCCTCGCGGATGGGACCGAAGTCCTCCTCGCGGTAGTACGCCTCGTCCGGCAGACCCAGTCCCGCCTGGTACAGGTAGATCAGGTAGCGGGTGGGGTCGCCGGCGTCGTTGTTGACGAAGAACGCGAGCGGATACGCGGCGCCGCTGCGGCTGAAGGCCCCGATCACCTCGCGCAGCCCGTCCCGGTCGGAAATCTTCGCGATCGCGGCGAACTGCTCCGCCAGCGGCGAGAAACCCTTGGCCTCGGCCGTGTCGGTGTCCATGAAACCGGCGTAGAGGACGCCGATCTTACCCGCCGGGCTGGTGGGATCCGGGTGCGCGGCGGCGTCTTCGATGATGGCCCGCACGGATTCTTCGGATGCGTCGCGCAGGGCCGTGAAGGAGCCTTCCAGCGCCCGGTCGTCGGGGATGGCGGTCTCGGCAAGCCACTTCCCGTTCACGTGCCGGAAGAGGTCGTCCTGCGGGCGGACGGCCGGGTCGACGTTGGACAACACGATGCCGGAGCGGCTCATGTGCGCCTCATTTCTTCGTTGCTTTCATCTATTCCCTCACATCCTACGCACCGTGCTAGTGTGAAATTGTGCGCGCAGGAATGCTCCTTCTTAGCTGCCGCGGCGAGGCCACGCGAACTACTGTTTGACAGGCCGAACCCTCGCTGCGGAGTTTGTGTTGCCCGGCCAAAATTTTTCGATTAGCTCACATGAGAAAAGGCCACACACCAAAATGCGAAACGCACAAAAGTCCTCCGGAATGCCCATCCATAAGTACATTCCCTTCCAGGACCAGATCGCCGTAGAACTGCCCGACCGCACCTGGCCGGACAAAGTGATGACGAAGTCCCCGCGCTGGTGCGCCGTGGACCTGCGCGACGGGAACCAGGCGCTGATCGATCCGATGAGCCCCGAACGCAAGCACAAGATGTTCGACCTGCTGGTGAAAATGGGCTACAAGGAGATCGAAGTCGGTTTCCCGTCCGCATCGCAGACCGACTTCGACTTTGTCCGCCAGCTGATCGAAGGCGACCGGATCCCCGATGACGTGACCATCCAGGTCCTCACACAGTCCCGCGAGCACCTGATCGAGCGCACCTACGAGTCCATCGCCGGCGCCGGCCGCGCCATCGTGCACCTGTACAACTCCACCTCCGTGCTGCAGCGGCGGGTGGTGTTCCGGGAAGACCAGGACGGCATCGTGGACATCGCCTTGCAGGGCGCCCGGCTGTGCCGGAAGTACGAAGAGGGCCTGAAGGGCACCGAGATCACCTACGAATACTCGCCCGAGTCCTACACCGGCACGGAACTGGAATTCGCGGCCCGCATTTGCAACGCCGTCACCGACGTCTTTGAGATCTCCGCCGACCGGAACGTCATCCTGAACCTGCCGGCCACGGTGGAGATGGCGACCCCGAACGTGTACGCCGATTCCATCGAGTGGATGTCGCGGAACCTGAACAACCGCGAGAACGTGATCCTCTCCCTGCACCCGCACAACGACCGCGGCACCGGGGTGGCGGCGGCGGAACTGGGCTACCTGGCCGGCGCCGACCGGATCGAGGGCTGCCTGTTCGGCAACGGCGAGCGGACCGGCAACGTGGACCTGGTGACGCTGGGGCTGAACCTGTTCAGCCAGGGCATCGACCCGATGATCGATTTCTCCAACATCGACGAAGTGCGCCGCACCGTCGAATACTGCAACCAGCTGCCGGTGCCCGAACGCTCCCCGTACGGCGGCGACCTGGTGTTCACCGCATTCTCCGGCTCCCACCAGGACGCCATCAAGAAGGGCTTCGAGGCCATGGAGGCCGACGCGGCCGCCCAGGGCAAGACGGTGGACGAACTCGTCTGGGCGGTGCCCTACCTGCCGGTCGATCCGAAGGACCTGGGCCGCAGCTATGAAGCCGTGATCCGGGTGAACTCGCAGTCCGGCAAGGGCGGCGTGGCCTATCTGCTCAAGCACGAGCACAACCTGGACCTGCCGCGCCGCGCCCAGATCGAGTTCTCGGGCGTCATCCAGCGGCGCACGGACACCGTGGGCGGCGAGGTCAGCCCCGCGCAGCTGTGGGAGACCTTCACCGACGAGTACCTGCCGACCCCGGACAACCGGTGGGGCCACTACACCCTGGGATCCGTTAAGACCGACAGCGCCGACGACGGTTCCTTCCAGCTGACCGCCACCATGGGCGTGGACGGCGTCCAGAGCCGCCGCACGGCCGAAGGCAACGGCCCGATCGCCGCGCTGCTGGAAATTTTCCGGCAGGACGGCGTGGATGTGCGGGTACTGGACTACACCGAGCACGCGCTCTCCGAGGGCGGCAACGCCCGGGCCGCCGCCTACGTGGAGTGTGCCGTGGGCGACCGGGTGCTGTGGGGCATCGGCATCGACACGAACACCACCATGGCCTCCCTGAAAGCCGTCGTGTCCGCGGTAAACCGCGCCATCCGCGACGAAGGGGCCAAGGCCGCCGGCTCCCTCTAGGGAACCCTCCAGCGGGCTTCCCTGCCGTGCCGCGGCGGGGGAGCCCGCTTTAGTGGGAGAATGGGACGGTGTCCAACAGATCCTTCGCCTCCCGCACGTACCGGGACCAGGGCGTCATCCTGCGGACCCACAAACTCGGCGAGGCCGACCGGATCATCACGCTTCTCACCAGGCAGCACGGCCAGATCCGGGCGGTTGCCAAAGGCGTGCGCCGCACCAGCAGCAAGTTCGGCGCGGTGCTGGAACCCTTCATGGTCGCGGACCTGCAGTTGGTCTCCGGCCGGAGCCTGGACATCGTCACGCAGGCCCAGATGGTCGGGCCGTACGGCCGGGACATCGCCGCCGACTACACCAAGTACACCTCCGCCGCCGCCATCTGCGAGACGGCGGAAAAACTCACCGACGTCGACGGCGAATCGGCAGGAGCGCATTACGGGCTGGTCATCGGCGCGCTCTCGGCGCTCAGCCGCAGCGTGCACGCACCCGAGCTGATCTTGGATTCCTACCTGCTGCGGGCGCTTGCGACGGCGGGCTGGGCCCCCAGCTTCGACCAGTGTGCCCGGTGCGGCGCCCAGGGACCGCATACCGCCTTCGCCGCTCCGCTGGGCGGCGCGGTATGCCACGACTGCCGTCCGCCCGGGTCGGCCTCGCCCGCACCGGAAACGATGCAGTTGCTCGCCGCCCTGCTCTCCGGAGACTGGCCGGCAGCGGACGCCTCCGCCGCCGGCCCGCGCCGCGAGGCCGCCGGCCTGGTGGCCAGTTACCTGCAGTGGCACCTTGAACGAACCCTGAAATCCCTCAAGCATGTGGAGCGAGTGTGACCCCGATTTCCCGGCAACCGCAGCAGCCATGGCCGCATCCCTCCGGCGCCAGACCGCCCGCCCTGCCTCCGGCGCTGGTCCCGGAACACGTGGCCATCGTGATGGACGGCAACGGCCGCTGGGCGAACCAGCGCGGGCTGCCGCGGACCGAGGGGCACCGCGCCGGGGAAGCGGCCCTGCTGGACGTGATGGCCGGCGCGATCGAAATCGGGGTCAAACACGTCAGCGTGTATGCCTTTTCCACCGAGAACTGGAAGCGGTCCCCGGAAGAGGTCCGCTTCCTGATGGGCTTTAGCCGGGATGTGCTGCGCCGCCAGCGCGACCAACTCGACGATTGGGGGGTGCGGATCCGCTGGTCCGGCCGCCGGCCCCGGTTGTGGAAGTCGGTGGTCAACGAACTGGAGGTCGCCGAGCGACAGACGGCCGGCAACTCCACCTGCACCCTGACCATGTGCGTGAACTACGGCGGGAGGGCGGAAATTGCCGATGCCGCCGCCGCCATCGCCGCCGACGTCGCGGCCGGACGGCTGCGGGCATCGTCGGTCTCGGAAAAGACCGTGCAGCGCTACCTCGACGAGCCGGACCTGCCGGACGTCGACCTGTTCCTGCGCACGTCGGGGGAGCAGCGTTTCTCCAACTTCATGCTGTGGCAGTCCGCGTATGCGGAGATGGTGTTCATGGATACCCTCTGGCCCGATGTGGACCGCCGCACCCTTTGGGAAGCCATCGACATTTACGCCCGCCGCGACCGGCGGTACGGGGGAGCGGTGGACGCCGCCGCGGCCGGCGGGGCCTAGCCGGTTGCAACCGCGGCGGCCGTACTACCGCTGCTGGGTGTCCGTAAGGTCCTCGGTCCGGTCGTCCTGCAACACGTAGGCCTGCGCCCAGCGCTGCAGCCGGGCATAGGCGTCCCGCCGCACGTCGGTGCGGGAGAGGAACACGTCGTGCAGGGCGTCATGCACCTGCTCGATGGAGACGCTGTATCCCAGCCGGACCGCCCGCTCAGTCATGGTGCGGATGTCCAGCACCACGTCGGTGCTCCTCATGTCCTCGTGCCAGACCGAGCCGTTCATGCTGCGCGTCGAAGACATCACCAGCACCGGGATCTCGAGCTTCAGCCCCTTCGCGACCTTCGACTGTCCCTCCCAGATGGCGCTGAGCCAACCGGCGCGCACGGGGAAGGACTCCGGCGGCCGCAGCCTGGGGTCCAGATCCCATTCGCCCTCGGCGGTGCGGCTGATGCTGCGGTAGTAGAAGCCCCGGACCGGCAGTTTGATCTCGGTTTCCGGCTTGAGCCGGGACAAGGGTTCCAGCACCGCGCCGGCGGCTCGCCGGACCAGGGAGCTGCCGTGCATTTCCAGCCAGGGACTGTTCAGGACCAGGGCGCGCAGCTCGCCCGGGTGTTCCGCCGCCCACAGGGCCGCCACCAGCCCTCCGGTGGAGTGTCCCATCAGCGTGATCTTCGTCTCCGACTGGCCGCGTTCCTCACGGATCAGATCGAGCGCCAGCGAAATCTCGTCCTCGTACTGGCGCAGGTCCGTCACGAAGCCCGCCGGATCCCCCTCCCGCAGGCTGCGTCCGTGATGGTGCAGGTCCAGCGCAAAGAACGCCACGCCTTGGCGGTGCCAGAACTCCGCCAGTTCCGTGTTGAAGAAATAGTCGCTCCAACCGTGCACATACAGGACGGCGTGCCCGCCGGGGGAGCGCTGCGGGGAGTGCGGCAGGTAGCGGATCAGCGTCGCCCGCTGCTCCCGCCCGCCGGGGGCCGGCACTTGCAGGACCGTGGACTCGAACTCCGGGCCGAGGATGTCTTCTTGCCAGTCGGCTGCCGTCGCCACGTGGTCCTTCCTCTCTGTCCGGTTGCTGCCCCCATGTTATCGCCGGGTGGACACGGTTTGGTGCGGCGGCCTCCGCACGGAAAACTAGGACCATGCGCCTCTACCCCGCCTTCTTCCGCGCCGCGTTCTCCTGGATGGACGCCGAGCGTGCCCACCGAATCGGTTTCCAGCTCATCCGTGCCGCGCACCGGTGCGGGGCCGGGGCAGTGCTGCGCCGCGTCACGCGCCCGGATCCGTCCCTGGCCACCGAGGCGCTGGGCCTGACCTTCCCCTCGCCGTTCGGCCTGGCCGCGGGCTTCGACAAGGAGGGTTTCGGCATCGAGGCGCTGGCCGACCTGGGTTTCGGCGCGGTGGAGGTCGGCACCATCACCGGGAGCGCGCAGCCGGGCAACGCGCAGCCCCGGCTGTTCCGGCTGGTCGAGGACCGCGCCGTGATCAACCGGATGGGCTTTAATAACGACGGCGCGGCGGCCGTCGCGCCGCGGATCGCCGCCGCCCGGCGCGGCCTGGCTTCCCGATACGGCACGCTCCGGCCCGTCATCGGCGTGAACATCGGCAAGACGAAGGTGGTGGAACTGGCCGATGCCACCGAGGACTATCTGAAGAGCACCCAGCTGTTGGCCCGGTCCGCCGACTACCTCGTGGTCAATGTTTCGTCGCCGAACACGCCCGGATTGCGGCTGCTGCAGAACGTGGAGACGCTGCGGCCGCTGCTGCGGGCAGTGGGGGAGACCGCCGATTCCGCGGCCGGCCGCCATGTCCCGTTGCTGGTGAAGATCGCCCCGGACCTCAGCGACGAGGACATCGACGACGTCGCCCGGCTCGCGCTGGAACTGAACCTGGACGGCATCATCGCGACCAACACGACGGTTTCCCGCGAGGGCCTTGTCTCGGACGACACCAAGATCGCGGCCTGCGGGGAAGGCGGCCTCTCCGGGGCCCCGTTGAAGCAGCGCTCCCTCGACGTGCTGCGCCGGCTGCGCGCCGCCGTCGGGGACGACCTGGCGCTAATCTCCGTGGGCGGTGTCGAGACGGCCGGCGACGTGCAGCAGCGGCTGGACGCCGGTGCGACCCTGGTGCAGGGCTATACGGCGTTCCTGTACGAGGGACCCTTCTGGGCAAGCCGCATCAACCGCGGCCTGGCCAAGCGCCGGCGCTGAACGGACCCAGCGCCATCCGGCGCCCCGGCATGCCCTCCGAAGCGCGACCGGGCCTCGGACGGGATGCGAAAGGGCAGGGCCTTGATGCTCCAAGCCCCAGGGATGCGAAAGGGCCGGGAGCCGCGATGCTCCCGACCCTTCGACCGGCCCCTCCCCGCTGGATCAGGCGGGGTATTCGCCGCGCTTGACCTGCGGCTTCGGCAGGCGCATCCGGCGCAGCTGCAGCCCGCGCATCACGCCGTACCAGACAGCCCCGCGCTCCACGTCGCCAAACTTGGCGGCCAGGCGCTTCTTGAGCTGGCGGCCGAGGATGAAGGCATCGATGGCGACCAGCGCCAGCAGCACCCAGAAGCCGAACAGGATGAACGCCTGGACGTTGAGGTCGCGGATAAAGCTGAGGACCACGAAGATGAGGGCGAAGATGATCAGGAATTCGCCCAGCACCCAGCGGGCGTCCACGAAGTCGCGGACGAAGCGCTTCTGCGGCCCCTTGTCGCGCAACGGCAGAAAGCGCTCGTCGCCGGTGTTCATGGCCTCGCGCATCTTCAGCCGCTGATCCGCCATGGCGGCCCGGTTGGCCTCCTTGGCGGCCTTGCGGTCGTTCGGAACCAGGGGGCGCTTGCGCGCAGCTTCCTGGTCCTTGCGCCGGGGCGTGGGCGCGCCCTTGCCGTATCGAGGCTGCTGGGCGTCGTTGGCCTGGTCGATGGTTTCCTGGGGCGTGGGAGCCTCTTTTTTACGTCCGAACACCAGTCAAGAATACCGGACCGCGTACGGCCGTTGTCCCCCTTGGGACCCGCGCCGCCGGGGGAGTCACGGGGGCATCGTCGCGACGGAGCCCGGGCGATAGGGTGTCGACTATGACCAATGTGAACGTAGACGAACTTGCGGCCGCGGTCGACGCCGGCATGGGGCTCACCATCTCCTCGTTGGAACAGCTGGTTTCGATCCCGGGGATCGCCTGGCCGGCCTTCGACCCGGAGGACCTGGCGCGCAGCGCGGATGCCGTAGCCGGCATGGTCCGGGAGCTGGGCCTGGAGGACGTGCAGATCCTCAGCGTCGCGAACGGCGAGGCCGCCGGCGGCCCCGCCGTCGTGGCCCGCCGCCCGGCCGCGGCCGGCAAGCCGACCGTCCTGTTGTATGCCCACCACGACGTGCAGCCGCCGGGGGACCCGGCGCTCTGGCGGACGGAACCGTTCAAGGCCACGGAGATCGACGGCCGCCTCTATGGGCGCGGAACGGCCGACGACAAGGCCGGGATCATGGTCCACCTGTCCTCGCTGCGCACGCTGCTGGAGGTCCTCGGAGACGATTTCGGGCTCGGCATCACGTTGTTTATCGAGGGGGAGGAGGAGGCCGGCTCGCCAAGCTTCCGCCCGTTCCTCGAAGCTCACCGCGAACTGCTGCGGGCAGACGCCATCATCGTCGCCGACTCCAGCAACTGGAAGGTCGGCGTCCCGGCACTGACCACGAGCCTGCGTGGCCTGGTGGACGGCACCGTGGAGCTGCGGGTGTTGGAACACGCCGTCCATTCGGGCATGTTCGGCGGGCCGCTGCTGGACGCGCCCACGCTGCTGGCCCGGCTGATTGCCACCTTCCACGACGACGACGGGTCGGTCGCCATCGAGGGCCTCGTGTCCGCTCCCGCCGCCTCGGTGGACTATCCGGAAGAAGACTTCCGCCGCGATTCGTCGGTGCTCGAGTCCGTGCGGCTTGCGGGCACCGGAAGCATTGCCGACCGGCTCTGGAACAAGCCGGCCTTGTCGGTGATCGGCTTTGACGCCCCCAGCGTCGAGCTCGCGTCCAACACCTTGATCCCCGCCGCCCGCGCCAAGATCAGCCTGCGGCTGGCACCGGGACAGGATCCGGACCGGGCGATGGAGGCGGTGGCCGCGCATGTTGCCGCCCACGCGCCCTTCGGCGCCGCCGCCACGTTCGTGCCGGGGGAACGCGGCCACGCGTTTGCCACCGACACCTCCGCGCCGGCGGCCCGGGCGGCGCTGTGGGCCCTGGAGCAGGCGTGGGGCACGCTGCCGGTGGAGGCCGGCATGGGCGGGTCCATCCCGTTCATCGCCGACCTCACGGAGGTCTATCCGGAGGCACAGATCCTGATCACCGGCGTCGAGGACCCCGATTCGCGGGCGCACTCGGCCAACGAGTCGCTGCATCTCGGGGACTTCCGCAACGCGGTCCTGGCCCAGGCGCTGCTCCTGGCACGGCTGAACGGCGAGGGACTCTAGGCCTGTTCGCGCCAGGCTGGAGGCGGGGGAGAGTTATCCCATTTCGGCCCACCAGACGTACGATGGATGGGAAGCCCGACGCACCACTGAGTAATAGCAGCAGGTCACCGGACGGCCCGAAATAGATAAGGAAGTGCAATGAGCGCAACGACCAACTCGTCCGCCCCCACCACGGCACCCGAAGCGGCAGAACTGCCCACGCATGAAGTTGCTTTGACCGACGTCGCCGCCGGAAAGGTCCGCAGCCTCCTGGAGCAGGAAGGCCGCACGGATCTGCGCCTGCGCGTTGCCGTACAGCCGGGCGGATGCTCCGGCCTGATCTACCAGCTGTACTTCGACGAGCGGATGCTCGACGGAGACGCTGTCCGTGATTTCGACGGGGTCGAGGTCGTCGTCGACAAGATGAGCGTTCCTTACCTCTCGGGCGCCTCGATCGACTTCGAGGACACGATTTCCAAGCAGGGCTTCACCATCGACAACCCGAACGCCGGTGGCTCCTGCGCCTGTGGAGACTCCTTCCACTAAGGGCCTGCAGGGCGCTCTCCGGCCGCCGGGACGGCCGACGCACGGGGGAGCCTGTCACATGGAAGTCATGTGGGCGGGTAAGCTCTACAGTGAGTAGTAAAACTGGATATGCGGCCAGGCTCAGCTCTGCCATGGCCGCATCACTTGCACGAAACAAAGAGGAAGGGCCGTCTGTGAGTTCGCAGGTTCGAACCGGCAGTCGACGCGCCAGAATCGCCAAGGCTACAGGTCTGGGTGCACTCGGTGCGTTGTTGTTGACGGGATGTTCAGAAGAAGTCCGTTTGGGTTGGTTGCCCACCGAGCGGGACGTTACCAACCACACGCCCGAAATCATTGATTTGTGGGTCAACGGATGGATCGCCGCGCTGGCCGTCGGTGTCGTGACCTGGGGCCTGATCCTCTGGTGCATCATCGCGTACCGCCGCCGCAAGGACGAAACGGGTTACCCGCGCCAGCTGAGCTACAACCTGCCGCTGGAGATCTTCTACACCGCGGTTCCCGTGGTCATGGTCATGGTCTTTTTTTACTTCACGGACAAGACCACGTCCAACATCACCGAGCGGGTGGACAACCCCGACGTCGTCGTCGACGTGCGCGGCAAGCAGTGGGCCTGGGACTTCAACTACGTCAAGCAGGACAAGTACTTTGCCGGCGTGCAGGCCCACCTGACCGGCGAGACCGGCGTCCCGGAGACCCTGCCCACGCTGTACCTGCCGGTCAACCAGAGCGTGGAGCTGCAGATCAACTCCCGCGACGTCATCCACTCGTTCTGGGTTCCCGCCTTCCTGCAGAAGGTGGACATGATCCCGGGCAAGACCAACTTCCTGAACTTCACCCCCACCCGTGAGGGCATCTACGACGGCAAGTGCGCCGAGCTTTGTGGCGAGTACCACTCCGAAATGCTCTTCCGTGTCGCGGTGGTCTCCGAGGCTGAATTCGACGCTCAGATGGCGCGGCTCAAGGACGGCCAGCTCGGCGAAGAGTACGACCGCAACCCCTACGCTGAAGCGTCTGAGTAAAGGAGCGAGGGCCACAAGTGTCAACGTACGAATACACAGCTGACGACCGGGCTACCACGGTAGCTCCGCGCGTCGTGCCGGTGTCCAAGGGGCGCATCGTCGTCAACTGGATCACCTCCACGGACCACAAGACCATCGGGTACATGTACCTGATCGCGTCGTTCATCTTCTTCTGCCTCGGCGGCGTGATGGCCTTGGTCATCCGCGCCGAACTGTTCGAGCCCGGCATGCAGATCCTGCAGACCAAGGAACAGTACAACCAGCTGTTCACCATGCACGGCACGGTGATGCTGCTGATGTTCGCCACGCCGCTGTTTGCCGGCTTCGCCAACGTCATCATGCCGCTGCAGATCGGTGCCCCCGACGTAGCGTTCCCGCGCCTGAACGCGCTGGCTTTCTGGTTCTTCCTGTTCGGCAGCATCATTGCGGTGGCCGGTTTCATTACCCCGCAGGGCGCCGCTTCCTTCGGCTGGTTTGCCTATGCACCGTTGTCCAACACCACCTTCTCCCCGGGAGTCGGCGGGGACTTGTGGGTCTTTGGCCTGGCGCTGTCCGGCTTCGGCACCATCCTCGGTTCGGTCAACTTCATCACCACGATCATCACCATGCGCGCCCCGGGCCTGACCATGTGGCGGATGCCGATCTTCACTTGGAACACGCTGGTCACCGCCATCCTCGTCATGATGGCATTCCCGCCCCTGGCCTCGGCGCTGTTCGCCCTCGGCGCCGACCGGCGCTTGGGTGCGCACATCTTCAACCCGGAGAACGGCGGTGCCATCCTCTGGCAGCACCTGTTCTGGTTCTTCGGCCACCCAGAGGTTTACATCATCGCCCTGCCGTTCTTCGGCATCGTTTCCGAGATCTTCCCGGTGTTCAGCCGCAAACCGATCTTCGGATACAAGGGCCTGGTCTACGCCACGATCGCCATCGCCGCGCTGTCCGTGACGGTGTGGGCCCACCACATGTACGTCACCGGCTCGGTGCTGCTGCCGTTCTTCGCCTTCATGACGATGCTCATCGCGGTGCCCACCGGGGTGAAGTTCTTCAACTGGATCGGCACCATGTGGCGCGGATCGATCACCTTCGAGACGCCCATGCTGTGGAGCCTGGGCTTCCTGGCGACCTTCCTGTTCGGCGGCCTGACCGGCATCATCCTGGCTTCGCCGCCGCTGGACTTCCACGTCTCCGACACCTACTTCGTGGTGGCGCACTTCCACTACGTGGTCTTCGGCACCGTCGTGTTCGCAATGTTCGCAGGCTTCTACTTCTGGTGGCCCAAGTGGACCGGCAAGATGCTCAACGAGCGCCTCGGCAAGATCCACTTCTGGATGCTGTTCCTGGGCTTCCACGGCACCTTCCTCATCCAGCACTGGCTCGGCGTCGAGGGCATGCCCCGTCGCTACGCCGACTACATGCCGGAAGACGGGTTCACCGCGATGAACCAGTTCTCCACGGTTGCATCCTTCGTGTTGGGCGCCTCGATGATCCCGTTCTTCTGGAACGTCTACATCACCTGGCGCAACGGCAAGAAGGTCGAGGTCGACGACCCCTGGGGCTTCGGTGGTTCGCTTGAGTGGGCGACCTCCTGCCCGCCGCCGCGGCACAACTTCACCTCGCTGCCCCGCATCCGGTCGGAGCGCCCCGCCCTGGACCTGCACCACCCGGAGCTGGCACCGCGGCACACCCCGACGACTCCGGCACCGGTGGCCCAGATGGCCGGTCCCGCTGACCAGAAGGACGCATAACTGTGAAGATTGAAGCCTGGCTATTCATTGCGCTTGCGCCGTTCTTCGCCCTCGTTGCCACCGTCTACGGCTACATGGGGAACTGGGAAGAGCCTGTCGGCTGGCTGGCGCTGTACCTGACGGCCGGATTGTCCCTGATGATCGGCGGTTACCTCTGGTTTACGGCGCGGCGCATCGGTGCCCGTCCGGAGGACCGGGTCGACGCCGAGATCCATGAGGGTGCCGGCGAGCAGGGCATGTTCAGCCCGTGGAGCTGGTGGCCGATCGTGCTCGGTCTGGGTGCCGCCACAGGGTTCATGGGCCTGGCGGTCGGCTGGTGGATCGTCTACATCGCCGTCGGCCTGACCACGGTGGCCATCATCGGCTGGGTCTACGAATACAGCCGCGGGGACCACGCGCACTGATTCCCGCAACTACACGACGAAAGGGTCCGGAACCGTCAGGGTTCCGGACCCTTTCGTCGTCCCCGCCGGGCGGCCGGGCGCGGCGACGCTGGTCTAGACCGGATAGGATGAAGGGGATTCCAACCGGCTGAGCAGGAGGCCGCATGTCCGTGAACGCCGCCGCGATCGAGGGTGGGCTCGATGGCTCCTCCCGTACCGCCAAGCACGTCCAGCTCAGGGACATTTTGCGCAGGCATGCACAGGAGCGCTGCGAACCCGGGGCCGCTTTTCCCTCGGAGAGGGAGCTGGCCGAACGCTTCGGCGTGGCGAGGATGACCGTGCGCCAGGCGATCGACTCTCTGGTCGCCGAACAGGTGCTCGAACGGATTGTCGGCCTGGGAACGTTTGTGCGGCAGCCGAAGCTGGACCTGCAGGTCAAGCTCACCTCCTACAGCGAAGAGATGCAACGGCGCGGCATGGTTCCCGATGCCCGTGTCCTCAGCTTCGAGCAGATCGGCGCCACCCCGCTGGTGGCCCGCGAGCTGCAGATCGAGGAGGGGCAGCCGGTGGTGCGCTTCCGCCGCCTGCTGCTGGCGGACGCCGAACCGATGAGCGTGGACGAAAACTTCATTCCGGCGCAGCGCGTGCCGGGGATCCTCGACGAGGGCCCGCCGTCGTCGCTGTATAACGTCTTGAGCGAACGGTACGGACTCATCATGGAGTGGGGCGAGGACACGATTGAGGCGACCGCGGCCCAGCCCTCCATCGCGCGGCTCCTGAGCGTGGACATCGGATCGCCGCTGCTGAAAATCCAGCGGCATGCCTACGTCTCCAAGACCATGGTCGACTTCTCGATCTCGTATTACCGCGCGGACCGGTACAAGCTGTGGGTGCCGCTGCAACGGCCCGGAGGACGCGCGCCGCGTTCCTACAACGTCAAGCGCTTCTAAGGGCTGTACGGCGCTGCTGAAGGCCGTCCCGGCCGCAAACGGCGCCGCCGGCCGGGCCCAGAGCTACTGCTGCGCCGGGGGAGCGCCGTGCGGCCGCGTGCCGCCCGTGGTCGCCGTGAGAGCCCGTCCCGCCCGGTATACGCAGGGTGCCCCACCGCGGGTGAGGCAAAAGGGCGAGACACAGAGAAATGGCCCCGGACCAGGTCCGGGGCCATTTCTCTATGTGGATATTGCCTTAGCGGGCGGTGACTTCCGCCTTCTCGGCGGGTGCCTCGACCTCGGCGTGGTGGCTATGTGCAGCCTCCAGCTCGGCCGGGGTAACCGGTGCCACACGGTCTTCGAAGAAGAACCGGGACAGGGCACCGCGCAGCTTCTCGGAGCGCTTGATGTGCCCGGCCCTGTTCGGCTGCGCCGGGATTACCTCGGGCGACTCGTAGCTGACCAGCCGGTACTGCTTGTACTCGTTCAGCGGCTCGTGGACCTCGATGAACTCGCCATGCGGCAGGCGGACAATGCGTCCGGTCTCCCGGCCATGGAGGGCGATCTCGCGGTCCTTGCGCTGCAGCGCCAGGCAAATGCGGCGCGTGACGATAAAGCCGAGGATCGGGCCCAGGAAGAACAGGGCGCGCAGCCAGTAGGTCACGTCGTTGAGCGACACGTGGAAGTGCGTGGCGATCAAGTCGGAGCTGGCAGCTGCCCACATCACCGAGTAGAAGACGATGCCGGCGACGCCGGTGGCGGTGCGGAACGGGACGTTGCGCGGGCGGTCCAGGATGTGGTGCTCGCGGGTGTCCTTGGTCACCCAGCTTTCGATCCACGGCCAGGCGAACATCACGGTGAACAGCAGGGCCGCCGGGCCGAGGGCCGGGATGAGCACGTTCAGCGAAATGGTCCGGCCGAAGATCACGAACTCGCCCACACCGGGCATTAGGCGCAGCGCGCCGTCCACCCAGCCGATGTACCAGTCAGGCTGGGTACCGGCCGAGACGGGGGAGGGGTCGTAAGGGCCGTAGTCCCAGATCGCCAGAATCTGGAAGTTCGCGGCAATGACGGCCAGGATGCCGAAGACAACGAAGAAGAAGCCGCCTGCCTTGGCCGCGTAGACCGGGCCGATCGGGAAGCCGACGACGTTGGTCTCGGAACGGCCGGGGCCGGGGTACTGGGTGTGCTTGTGCACGACAACCATGAACAGGTGGACGGCGATCATCAGGAGGATCAAGGCCGGGACCAGCAGGATGTGGAGCACGTACAGGCGGCCCACGATGTCCGTACCCGGGAACTCGCCGCCGAACAGCAACAGCGATATGTAGGTACCAACCAAGGGGATTGCCTTGATCACGCCGTCGATGATGCGCAGGCCGTTACCGGAGAGCAGGTCGTCCGGCAGGGAGTAGCCGGTGAAGCCGGCTGCCAGGGCCAGGATCAACAGGACGCAGCCGACAACCCAGTTCAGCTCACGCGGGCGGCGGAACGCGCCGGTGAAGAACACGCGCAGCATGTGGAACGAGACCGAGGCAACGAACAGCAGCGCAGACCAGTGGTGCAGTTGGCGCATGAACAGGCCGCCGCGGACCTCGAACGAGATCTCCAGGGTGGACTGGTAGGCGACGGACATTTCGACGCCCTTGAGCGGGACGTACGGTCCGTCGTAGTGCGTCTCGGCCATCGAAGGATCGAAGAAGAACGTCAGGAACGTTCCGGTGAGCAGCAGGATGACGAAGGAGTACAGCGCCACTTCGCCGAACATGAAGGACCAGTGGTCGGGGAAGATCTTCCGACCGAATTCCTTGACGATCCCCGAACCGCCGACGCGGGTATCGACGAAGTTGGTGATCCGCCCGACCCGCGTCTTGGGTACGTAGGTATCAGTTGAAGCGCTCATGCTTAGCCACGCTCCCAGTAGCTCGGTCCGACAGGTTCATGGAAATCGCTCGTGGCGATCAGGTAGCCCTCGTCGTCGACGCTGATCGGCAGCTGGGGAAGGGCGTGCGCGGCCGGGCCGAACACTACCTTGCATTCCTGGGCGGCATCGAAGGTCGACTGGTGGCAAGGGCAGAGCAGGTGGTGCGTGTGCTGTTCGTACAGCGCCACCGGGCAGCCAACGTGGGTACAGATCTTGGAGTACGCAACGATGCCATTGTAGTTCCAGTCTTCGCGGCCTGGGGAGACCTGGAGGACGTCGGGATTCAGGCGCATCAGGAGGACGACGGCCTTGGCCTTCTCCTCGAGCTTGTGCTCGGCCTCGTTGAGCCCCTCGGGGATAACGTGGAACGCGGAACCAATGGTGACATCCGAGGCCTTGATCGGGGTGCCGCTGGGGTCGCGGGTCAACCGGACGCCTGCGTCCCACATGGTGTGCCGCAGCACCTCCGGGTTCAAATCCTTGGACAGGTCGCGGAAAATGCCGATGGCCGGCAGGATCGCCAGCACGCCGGCGCCGATCAGGGTGTTGCGGATCAGCGGGCGGCGGGAGATGCCGGACTCGTCCAGGACCTGGCCGATGATCTGCTCGGCGTCCTTGCGGTCTTCCTCGGTGCGGACCTCGTGGCGCTCTTCGACGATCTCGTGGTCCGGCATGAGGGTCTTGGCCCAGTGGACAATGCCCACGCCAATGCCCAGCATGGCAAAAGCGGTGCCCATGCCGAGGGTGAAGTTCTGCAGTCGCAGCGTTGCGGTGGTGTCATCCAAGCGGATGCCAAAGTACCCGACGAAGAAAAGTACGGTGCCGATGATGGAGATTACGAAGAGTATCGCAACCTGGCGTTCGGCTCGCTTTTCCGCACGGGGATCTTTGTCGGCACGGCGCGGGCGGTGCGGGGGGAGTCCAGGATCCTGAAACTTCTCCACGTCGCTCTGACCAGCCGTAGCAACGGTGCCCGAGGTGTTCGGACTGCCGTGACTATGGTCGCCCATGATCCCTCTCATCCTTCTCTAAATAGTTCAAAACTCATTAATGACTGTTGGCGCTTCTCCGGCGGCCCGTTGGGCCGCCGGAAGCGAAGGTTAGGAAGACCGCTGGGTCAGCCAAATGGTGAACGCGATGACCACGCCCAATCCAAGCGTCCACATCAGCAGGCCCTCGGACACGGGGCCGAGCCCGCCAAGCGAGATCCCGCCGGGGGAGGGCTGCTCTTCGATGGTCTTCAGGAAGGCGATGACGTCGCGCTTCTCCTCCGGGGAGATGTTCGCGTCGCTGAACACCGGCATGTTCTGCGGACCGGTGGCCATGGCTTCGTAGATGTGCGCTTCGCTGACGCCGCTAAGCGCCGGCGCGAACTTGCCGCGCGTCAGGGCACCACCTGCTGCGGCAGCGTTGTGGCACATGGCGCAGTTGACCCGGAAGATCTCGCCGCCGGCCGCAGGATCACCCTGGGAGACGTCGAGGAATTCATCCGCCGGAATCGCGGGACCGGCGCCGAGGGAGGCTACGTAGGCCGCCAGCTGCATGGTCTGCTCTTCGTTGAACTGGTTCGGCTTTTCCAGTGCCTGGGGGCCGGACATCTGCATGGGCATGCGGCCGGTTCCTACCTGGAAGTCCACGGCTGCGGCGCCGACGCCGATCAGCGACGGACCGGCCTGGTTGCCGTGCGCACCCTCCGGGGCCCCGACAGCACCGATTCCGTGACAAGTTGCGCAGTTGGCCACGAAGAGCTTCTCGCCCTCTTCGATGTCCTGCGCGGAAAAGGTGGTGGTTTGGGCCTTGGCCTCGTTGACGTTCCCGGCAACGGCGTACAGTCCGCCGGTGACGAGCAATCCCATGAGCAGCAGGGCAACGGCCGCCAGGGGATGTCGTCGCCTCTGGGAGAGTGCCTTCACTTGTTGGTTCCTAACTTTGCGGTGCGTGTGCGTAGATGTTCGGCTGGCTCGGTTCGCAGCGAGGCGCGGACCTTTCGGCCGTCTACTTAAGGAAGTAGATGATGATGAAGAGAGCGATCCACACGACGTCGACGAAGTGCCAGTAGTACGACGTGACGATGGCCGATGTGGCTTCGAAATGGCCGAACTTCTTGGCGACGTAGGCGCGGCCGATGATCAGCAGGAAAGCGATGAGGCCGCCTGTGACGTGGAGGCCGTGGAAGCCGGTGGTGATGTAGAACGCGGAACCGTAGGAGTTCGAGGACATCGAGACGCCTTCGGAGACGAGCATCGCGTATTCGTAGGCCTGGACGGAGACGAAGATGGCGCCGAGGATGAATGTCAGCAGGAACCATTCGACCATGCCCCACTTGGCGACATTGAAGAGCCCGCCGGAGCGGCGGGCCTGCAAGCGCTCTGCGGCGAAGACGCCGTACTGGCAGGTGAAGGAGCTGGACACCAGGACGATGGTGTTGGCCAGCGCAAACGGAACATTCAACTTCTCGGTTTCCATCGCCCACATCTCGCCGGAGGTGGCGCGGAGGGTGAAGTACATAGCGAAAAGGCCGGCGAAGAACATCAGCTCGCTGGAGAGCCACACAACGGTTCCGACGGAAACCAGGTTGGGGCGATTCAGCGTTGGATGCGCCGGGGTACTGGGGGCATGGGTTGCAGTTGTCACAAGGCCATTATGTCTATAAATCTGCCCACTTCACCAATGCATTTGAACGCGTGGCGCCGCGTTCCGGTTCCTGAACCGCTGGATTCCGCGGAACGGCGCGGAAGTTAACAATCCGGAAGTTTCTACAAAACGTAGATAACCTAGTGAAGTGACGACCGAACCCAACGCTCAGAACACACCCACCTGGCCTGAACTGATCTCTGCCCTGATCTCCCGGCAGGACCTCACGGCGGCCCAAACCCAGTGGGCGATGAACACAATCATGTCCGGCGGGGCCTCCGACGCGCAGATGGCCGGCTTCCTGGTCGCGCTGCGGGCGAAGGGGGAGACGGTCGACGAGCTGACCGGCCTGGTGGAGGCCATGGTCGGCAACGCCCGGCCGATCGACATCCCGGGGGAGAAGCTGGACATCGTCGGTACCGGCGGGGACCGGCAGAACACCGTCAACATCTCGTCCATGGCCGCCCTGGTGTGCGCGGGGGCCGGGGCCCGGATCGTCAAGCACGGAAACCGCGCCGCGTCGTCGTCGTCCGGTTCGGCCGATGTGATCGAAGCCCTGGGCGTTCGCCTGGACCTCCCGGTGGACCGCGTGGCGCAAACTGCCGTCGAAGCGGGGATCACGTTTTGCTTCGCGCAGGTGTTCCACCCCTCCATGCGTTATGCGGGCGCGGTGCGCGCGGAACTCGGGGTGGCCACCGCCTTCAACTTCATGGGACCGATGACCAACCCGGCGAATCCCACGGCGGCCGCCATCGGCGTTGCCGATGCCCGGCTCGCGCCGCTCATCGCCGGCGTGCTGGCCGCCCGGGGCATCCGCGCACTCGTCTTCCGCGGCGGGGACGGGCTGGACGAGCTGACCACCACGGGCCCCTCGTCGGTATGGGAGGTGCGCGGCGGCGCCGTGACGGAACACGCCCTGGACCCGCTGGACCTCGGCATCCCCCGGGCCACGCTGGACGACCTGCGTGGCGGGGACGCCGCCGCGAATGCCGAAGTGGTGCGCCGCGTGCTCGCGGGGGACAAGGGGCCGGTGCGCGACGCCGTCGTCCTCAACGCAGCCGCCGCCCTGGTGGCCAACGAGGCAACAGCCGACGCTCCGCTGCTGGAGCGGCTGGCCGCCGGTTTGGAACGGGCCGAGGAAGCCATCGACAGCGGTGCTGCGGCCGAGGCGCTGCAGCGCTGGATCGACGCTACCCGCTGACCTTCCGGCCCGCGCGTTGGGCGCAACAGCTTAACAATTAACAGGGAGTGCCCCGGACAAAATGTCCGGGGCACTCCGCCTGTCCGCGGAGCCTAGTGCTCGAACCCGAGCGAGAAGGCTGCATCCAGGTCGTGCTTGGAATAGGCGCGGAAGGCGATGTGAGTGGTCGTTGCCTGAACGCCCTGGACCTTCGAGAGCCGGTCGGCGATGACATCGGCCAGCTCGTCGTGCTTGGCGACCCGTGCGACGGCGATCAAATCCCATTCCCCGGTGACCGAATAGACCTCGCTGATGCCCTCTATCTCGGAGATCTCCTGGGCGCACTCCGGAATCCGGGTCGCATCGGTGCGGATGAGAACGAATGCTGTAGCCACTGCACTGCCTTTCTGCTGGAACTGGGTGTTCTTCCCTATGTCCGAGGTTATTCCACCCGTCGGGCGAAACGTAGTTTGATGAACAGTGCGGCGGCCGCGCGCCACCCCAACAGCAGGGCGCCGAGCACCAGGAAGGCCACGATCTGGAAGGACGGCGCGAGCCCGCCGCCCGCGAGGCCGCGAAGGGCGAGCCCCAGGGCCACTGCGGCCAGCCAGACCGCGACTCCGGTCGGCCAGAGGGCGGCCGGCCGGCGCCAGGCGCGCGAGGCCAGCCAGCCTACGAGGGCCCCGGCCAGAAACGGGCTCGCGGTGATCAGGATTCCGGCCAGCGCCATTCCGTGTTCGTGCGTGTTTCGGCCCGCCGCCGCAAAAATGACGACGGCGGCCAGGTCCAGGGCGAGCGATGCTGCCACCAACGGGATGCCCGCGCGGAGCCGGGGCGATGTTTCAGTCACCCCTCCACACTATCGGGCAGGCACGGGCGTACGATTCGAGGACGAGCCGGTCGGGTCCCTGGCGACGGGTCAGGGGCCGAAGCCGGTCGGCTGGTCAGGGGCCGAAGCCCGCGGCGGATGGGGAGGAGCCGAAGCCATGAAGTTGGCACAGGTTGCGCTCGGTGTGCACGAGCTCGAGCGGGCCACCGCTTTCTACACCGACCTGCTCGGTTATCCGCCGGCCGGGGTCTTCAACCCTCCGGGCCTGGTGTTCTTCGATCTCGACGGCGTGCGGCTGCTGCTGGAGGTGGGCGCGCCGGCCGCCCTGTTGTATCTGCAGGTCGACTCGGTGCGGGACCGGGTCGAGGAACTGCGCGCCCGGGGAATACCGGTTGCCGAAGAACCACACATCATTTTCCGGCATGCCGATGGTGCCTTGGGACCTGCCGGCATGGATGAATGGATGGGCTTCATCCGCGACTCGGAAGGCAATCTCGTGGGGCTGGTCAGCCACGAGCAGGCGGAGCATTAAGGTAGCATCCGTGCCCACAACCGTGCATACTTGTTGCTTGAGCAACAAGGAAGCAGATTTGTATGTATGTGTTGACGGTCGATCAGCGGCGCTCCCGGCGCCACGTGGACCTCGTCGAGGGCGCGCTCGGCGCCCTGAATGACGACCCGTCCCGTCCGCTGGTGCGCGGTTTCGAACGCACCGCCGGCGACGAGATGCAGGCGGTGGTCGCCGACCCGGCCGTCGCGGCTGATCTTGCCCTGGACCTGGCGGTCAGCAACCACTGGAGCGTGGGAATAGGCGTGGGCGGGGTCGTCACCCCGCTCCCGGAGTCTACCCGCGCGGGTTCCGGCGAGGCCTTCGAGCGCGCGCGCGAAGCGGTGACCGCGGCCAAGACATCGCCCGGCAACGTCGCCGTCTCCGGTGCCCGCGAGGAGGCCGGCCATGCCGAAGCGGTGCTGCAGTTGCTGGTATCAGTGGCACGGAAGCGCAGCAGGCAGGCGACGGAAGCCGGGTTGCTCAGTGATGAAGGACTGACCCAACAGCAAATTGCCGACCGGCTGGGGATCACCCAGCAGGCCGTCTCCAGCAGGCTGCACAGTGGGCTCTGGCCCGAGTGGCGACGCGCACGGTTGGCGGCCCAAGCGTTGCTGGAAGGGGCCGACCGATGAGCGTCATCGCACTGCTCACGCTCTGCGTGGCCACGGCCGTGGCGGCGCCCATGTACTTCGAGCGGTTCCAGGGCCGGGGCAACCGCTGGCTGTACGCCGCCAGCGCCGTATCGCTGTTGCTCTTGGGCATTGCGGCATTGTTGGCGGTCCTGGGGTCGGGCGGTCTAGGCCCGGCAGCCTATGCGCTGGGCGTGGCGGCCGCCGCGATCGGCGGTGGCCCGGCCACCGTGACCATCCTGCGGTTGTCGTTCAATGCCTCGCACCCTGACAACCACACCGACCCCGAAGCATCCCCGGTGCTCCGCGGAGGGGCCTGGATCGGGGTGCTCGAGCGGACGGCCATCGCGGCCACCCTGCTGGCCGAGTGGCCGGAAGGATTGGCAGTCGTCCTCGCGGTGAAAGGCCTGGGCCGGTATTCCGAACTCGGTCAGTCCGGGGCGGCCGAGCGATTTATCCTGGGCACCTTCGCGAGCGTGCTGTGGGCCGCGGCCGCTACCGGCATCGCGGTTCTCCTGCGCTGAGCGCAGGCGGGCTCGGCATTCCCGGGCCAAGGCGGCGGCGCCAGGCCAGCGGCGCGCAGTCCGTAACAAAAACCACGGTCCCGCCCGGTGCTGCCGCCGCCCCTGCTGGGCCCGTGTTCCGTCCCCACGAAATATTGCCCGCGGTCTGTTGCCCACGCCACATTCGGCCTCTTATGATGATCACCGGTCAAGGAGCGGCCATGGGGAACTCTTGAGGGGACAAAGCATGGATCCCAAACTGCGAGTGGTCGTCCGGCTGGATATCGATCGGGAATCCGCCAATATCGAAGTGCGCGGGCACGTGACAACCCGAAACATCGTGGCGCTGTATTCGTTGGTTCGCCGCACCAGCGCCCTTGCGCCCGGTCGGGGCGTCACCATCAACCTTCAGCATGCCCGGATTGAAGCTGCCGCGCTGGAAGAGCTTCACCGCTGCAGTGAAAGCAAGCAGCTTCCCGGTTATGCGGCGCCCGAAGGGGAGGGGTGCCGCCTGCAGGTGATAGACCCGGGTGGCAGGGACGCCACGGCCCCGGTGCTGGCCGGTGCCCCCGGCTGAGCTGGAGGCATAATTTTTGGCTGCCGGTGGGTGCCCGGTTCACGTTGAACACCCGATTCATGGACGTTCGAGGGGCGGTTCTGGTACGCCTGACGCAGGGGAGGAGCCCATCATGCAGAAGATCACGCCATGCCTGTGGTTCGACAGCGAAGCCGAAGAGGCGGCACAGTTCTATGTCCAGCTGTTCAAGAACTCGAAGATCCTGGACGTAACGCATTACGGCGAGAGCGGTCCCGGGATGGAAGGCCAGGTGCTGACCGTAGAGTTCGAGTTGGACGGCCAGTCCTTCACGGCCCTGAACGGGGGAGCCCAGTTCACGTTTAATGAGGCCGTGTCCCTGCAGGTGGATTGCGAGGACCAGGCGGAGGTCGACCGGCTCTGGGACGCCCTGACCGCCGACGGCGGTGCCGAGAGCCAATGCGGATGGCTCAAGGACAAGTACGGATTGTCCTGGCAAATCATTCCCTCGGTGCTGCCGCGGCTGATCGGGGGACCGGATGCGCAGAAGGCCCAACGTGCCATGGAAGCCATGCTGCAGATGCGGAAGATCGACATCGCCGAACTGCAGCGCGCCTACGACGCCGGCTAGCGCCTTGTCCGCCGCGAGCCCTTTCTGTCCGCTGCCGCCGGCCGGGTGCTCACAGGATGCCGGCCGGCAGGTGCGTGTTCCTGACTGCGTCGAAGACGACGTCGGTGAGTCTGTGCTGGCGCGCGAGGACTCTCCGCTGCCTTGCCGCGCCGGTGCCGTCGCGAAGGATTCCGTCGACGACGACCTGTATGGGTTCCAGATCGTCCGTTTCCGCCAGCACGGGGCCGACGTGTTCGAGCAGGGCGCTGACCACGTTTCGGGCCGGGGTGCGGTCGCTCTTCAACGGGTGGAGCAGTTCGTCTTCCAGTCCTGACCTGCTGGCCCGCCAGGACGCAAGACGCAGCAGCTCTGCCGGTACCGGAGGCGGCGGGCTGCCGTCGCTCCATTGGCGGGCAGCCGTCTCTACCAGCGCCCGGCACAAGGCGGCCACGGCGGCAGCTTGTTCCGCTTGCAGGCAGACATCGGCCACGCGTATTTCAACCGTGGGATGCCGTTGACCGAGCCGCGCGTCGAAATAGATCATGCCCTTATCCAGCAGCACGTCGCACTCGAGCAGCATCCCCAACAGTTGGTGGTAGGCAGCGGGGGAGCCGAAGATGCCGGTCGGCCCGGCGGTGGGCCACCGTTTCCAGACCTGGTAGCGGAAGCTGGCGTAGCCACTGTCCACGCCCTGCCAAAAGGGGGAGTTGGTGCTCAGCGCTAGCAGGACCGGCAGCCAGACCCGGATCCGGTCAAGCACGGCAACGGCTTCCTCATCGGAGGCAACCGAAACGTGCACGTGGAAACCGCACGTCAGCTGTTCGTGCAGGGTCAGACCGAACCGGGCTTCCATGGCCTGGTATCGCGGGCGCGGCACGAGACTGGTAGTGGCGGGCAGGGGATAGGTGCCCAATGCTGCAGCCCTGGCGCCAAAACGCCGCGCCTGTCGGTCAGCCTCGGCGCGCCCGGCCCTGATACCCGCTGCCAGCTCCTGCAGATCCTTGTACGGAGCGGACACCGCTTCGAGCTGTTCCTGCTTGACCTCCGACATCAGGCTGCCCTTGTAGCCTCCGCGGGACGCCGTATCCCGAGGTGTATCCAACGTCGCAGGCTCTCCCTGCCCCCGGAGCAGTTGTTCCGAGACTGAGGCCAGGGCGCCGGTCTTGGCGTCCACCAGGAGCAGCTCTTCCTCCACGCCAAAGGTTCGCATGCTGTTTAGTGTTCACCACAGGCGGGCTTGGCGAAAGACCGTCGCGGCCCGCCGGACATTCCTTGGGGCCGGACGCGGCACGTTCACGCCGGTTGATCAGGTTCGCCCGCGGTCATGACCGCATTCAGGGGTCCCGCCGGGCCGCAAAACGGGATACCGTAGCCGTCACGGAGGAGCGCATGCACCTCCGGCAGGGCCCGCAACCGATCAGAATCCCCACGGCCTGATCTTCGCAACGCCGCTTTGCAGCCCCGGGGTCTGTGCCGTTGCGAGCCGGCGTATATCGGCCCTCACCCTAGGATCGTGCTGTGGAAATCGTCGAAACCATGCTCCCCGGCGTCGGCATGCGCTATGACCTCAAGACGAGGACCAACGTCAATTTTTCCCTGGTGATAGACCGGAATGGCGGGGCCGACATCCTGACCTTTGACGAGGCCGATCCGGACCGGGCAATCAGCAAGCTCCAATTGGAACCGGAAGAAGCGTTACAGCTGGCCGAGCTCTTGGGCGCGCCCCGGATCACGCAGCGCTTTGCGGATCTTTCCAGGGAGGTCCCGGGATTGGAAACCAGCCGCTTCACCGTTCGGCCCGACTCACCGTATGCGGGCCGGGCTCTGGGTGACAGCAAGGCCCGCAGCCGGACGGGGTGCTCAATCGTGGCGATCATACGTGGAGAGCGCGTGATCACGGGCCCGACCCCGCAAGAGCAACTCCTGGCCAACGATGACCTGATAGCCTTGGGGTCGGCCGACGGGCTCGCCGCACTTGAGGCCCTCATCAATGCGCCGACCGCCACCTGAACGTGACACACCTGTCGCTCCTCCTGATCGAACTGGGAGTGCTGTTCACCGTCCTATCCGGGCTCGGGCTTCTGGCCCACAGGCTTGGCCTTTCACCGGTCCCGTTTTACCTCCTTTCCGGCTTGCCGTTCGGAGAGGACGGACTGCTGCCGGTGCATGCCGCGGGGCCCTTCGTGGAAACCGCGGGGGAGATCGGCATTGTCCTTTTGCTGCTCCTGCTGGGACTCGAGTTCTCCGCGGCCGAGCTGATGTACAGCCTCAAGCGGCATCGTGTCTCGGGTTTGATCGATTTTTTGCTGAACGCGGTACCCGGATTCCTGCTGGGACTGGTGCTGCAGCTGCCGTGGCAGGCGGCTTTGGCGCTTGGGGGAGTCACCTGGATATCCTCGTCCGGCATTATCGCCAGGTTGCTTGATGACCTGGGCCGCTTGGGAAATCGGGAGACGCCCGCGGTGCTGTCGATACTGGTCCTGGAAGACATGGCCATGGCACTGTTCCTGCCCATCCTGGTGGTGGTCCTTGCCGGCGGCGGAGCCTGGCAGGCAGCCGGGGGAGTCGCCCTGGCCGCAAGCGCTGTGACACTCGCCCTTGTCGCGGCACGCAAGGCCGGGTATCGGATGGGACGTCTGTTGTCTCATCCCCAGAATGAACAGGTCATGTTGCGCCTCCTCGGCATTACATTGGCCGTTGCCGGAGTGGCCGAGGGTATGGGCGCCAGCGCAGCAGTCGGCGCGTTCCTGGTGGGCATAGCGATTCCTCAGCACTTTGCTGACCGTGCCCGGCACGTTTTGAGCCCGCTGCGCGACCTCTTTGCTGCGATCTTCTTTGTGACCTTCGGCCTGGCCATCGATCCTGCGGACATGTGGCCCATCCTGCCGGCAGCCCTGCTGTTGTCCGTCGTGACCGCTGCTACGAAACTGGGTACAGGCTGGTGGGCAGCAGGAAAGGAAGGCGTGCGGCAGCGTGGACGGCTCCGGGCGGGGGCCGCCCTGGTCACCCGGGGTGAGTTTTCCGTCGTCATTGCCGGTCTGGCGGTTGCGGCAGGCTACACAGTGGTGGGGCCCATCGCCGCAGCATATGTGATGATCCTGGCGGTCGCAGGTCCTCTTCTGGCCCGCTTCAGCGACGCATGGGTGCCTCGAGCGGACGGTAAGGGCCTGCCGAAACAGGGCCCCGAACCGAGGTGAAGACTTTTTACGCCGAAGCCGGGGCACGCGGGCAAGACGTCCTGGTGCACCCGGCGTTTCAGGGAACAGGCGTAGGGCGCGCCCTTTTTGATCATGTGAGGCAGCGGTACCAGCACGTTCGGCAAACGGTGCTCATCACCGATGATGAACCTCGGCAACGCGCCTTCTACCAATCCATGGGACTAACCGAGGGATCGGATTTCGAATCAGGTCCCGTCCGCGTCTTCGCCCGGTTCCGCTGACGTGCGACCGTCCAAATACCGACGGCGCTGTGCTCTTCAAGACGCCGCCGCCCGCGCTTCAGCGCAATCTGGCCCTGGGCAGCACGTCTCTGAAGTCCCGGCCGTCAGGGGACAGGATGGATGCCCCAGCCGAGCCATTACTTGACATAATGTGGATTATCGGCGTTACGGAAAGGCCTAAGCGGGGACCTAATCCGTGGCGGTTCGCCTCCTGCTGCGGCGCATGTATACGTGGTCGTCGGCTGCGCGTTATGCCCAGCTTTCGAGTGTCCTGGCATGCGCGCCTGACCGGTGCATCTCGCTGCAGGCCGGCTGTGTTCGGCTCGTGGGTCCAATGATCCCTTGTCGTCCACAGACACACGAGCTCGCCGAACGTTGGCAACAGGCAGCCAGGACTCAATGTCACGCTATCTGTGCGGCGAGTTCGAGGCGAGACCCGATAGTGGGCTGGAAAAGCTGTTTTCCCGCAACCGCGTGTGCAATCGGGATCCCCTCGAACAACGTCGGCACTCCCCTCAAACCATCATTAGGTTGACATAACTCTGCACCCGCCTGCTGCCGTCGACGCTCCGGACTCCGGCGGCAAGCTTGGTCCTCAGGCGCCGACGTAAGCCGCCAGGTGCTTGCCGGTCAGCGTGGAACGATCGGCGACGAGATCAGCAGGCGTCCCCTCGAAGACAATGCGGCCGCCGGCATGCCCGGCCCCGGGCCCGATGTCGATAATCCAGTCGGCGTGGGCCATGACGGCCTGATGGTGCTCGATCACGATGACCGACTTGCCGGAGTCGACGAGGCGGTCCAGCAGGCCGAGCAGCTGCTCGACGTCGGCCAGGTGAAGTCCCGTCGTTGGCTCATCGAGCACGTAGATGTCGCCCTTTTCGGCCATTTGGGTCGCCAGCTTGAGCCGTTGCCGCTCGCCGCCGGACAGCGTGGTGAGCGGTTGGCCCAGCGTCATGTAGCCGAGTCCCACGTCGGCGAGCCGCTCCAGGATTTTGTGGGCGGCCGGCGTGCGCGCGTCGCCCGTGCCGAAGAACTCCTCGGCCTCGGTCACCGGCATGGCGAGCACCTCCGCGATGTTCCGGCCGCCCAGCCTGTATTCCAGCACGGCCGCCTGGAACCGCTTCCCCTCGCATTCCTCGCAGGTGGACTCGACGGTTTCCATGATGCCCAGTTCGGTGTAGATGACGCCGGCGCCGTTGCAGACGGGGCACGCGCCCTCGGAATTGGAGCTGAACAAAGCCGGCTTGACGCCGTTGGCCTTGGCGAATGCCTTGCGGATCGGTTCGAGCAATCCGGTGTAGGTGGCCGGATTGCTGCGCCGGGACCCTTTGATCGCTCCCTGGTCAATCACCACGACGCCGGGGCGGCGGGCGACCGAGCCGTGGATCAGCGAACTCTTGCCCGAGCCGGCGACCCCGGTAATCACCGCGAGTACTCCGAGCGGGACGTCGACGTCCACGTCCTGCAGGTTGTGCGTCGAGGCGCCCCGGACCTCCAAGGCACCGGTGAACGGGCGGACCGACTCCTTCAGGGACGCCCGGTCGTCGAAGTGGCGGCCGGTGGTGGTGTCGCTCCCCCGCAGTTCCTCAACGCTGCCTTCGAAGCAGATCGTCCCGCCCGACGTGCCCGCGCCCGGCCCGAGATCCACGACGTGGTCGGCAATCGCTATGGTCTCGGGCTTGTGCTCCACCACCAGCACGGTGTTGCCCTTGTCCCGCAACTGGAGCAGCAACTGGTTCATCCGCTCGATGTCATGGGGGTGCAACCCGATGGTGGGTTCGTCAAACACGTAGGTGACGTCGGTGAGCGACGAGCCCAGGTGGCGGATCATCTTCGTTCGCTGTGCCTCTCCCCCGGACAGCGTCCCCGCCGGCCGGTCGAGCGACAGGTATCCCAACCCGATCTCCGCAAACGAATCGAGCAGGTGCTGCAGCCCGGTGAGC
Organism: Arthrobacter sp. Y3224055; assembly: GCF_059090825.1. NCBI lineage: Bacteria > Bacillati > Actinomycetota > Actinomycetes > Micrococcales > Micrococcaceae > Arthrobacter > Arthrobacter sp. Y3224055. The sequence continues at coordinate 217,198 of NZ_JBNHGB010000002.1, forward strand.
AGCGGCGCGACCGACGGCTCGTCCAGAGCGCGGATCCAGTCGGCCAGGTCGCTGATCTGCATCTGGCAAAGATCCGCGATGTTCTTGCCGCGGATTTTCGACGACAGCGCCTCCTGCGCGAGCCGGGTTCCGTTGCACTCGGGGCAGGTGGCGAAGGTGATTGCGCGGTCCACGAAGGCCCGGATGTGCGGCTGCATCGCCTCACGGTCCTTGGAGAGCATCGATTTCTGGATCTTGGGAATCAAGCCCTCATAGGTGAGGTTGATCCCCTCCACCTTGATCTTGGTCGGCTCCGAATAAAGCAGCTGATGGAGCTCCTTCTTCGTGTACTTCGCAATCGGCTTGTCCATGGGCAGTCCTGCACCGCTGAAGATGCGGCCGTACCACCCGTCCATGCTGTAGCCGGGTACCGTCAGTGCGCCTTCGGAGAGCGACTTCGTGTCGTCGTAGAGCGCGGACAGGTCGAAATCGCTGACCGAGCCCATGCCTTCGCAACGCGGGCACATCCCGCCGAGGCGGTTGAAGGTGGCCTTCTCCGCCTTGGTCTTGCCGCCGCGCTCGACCGTGATGGCCCCGCTGGCCTTGACCGACGGGACGTTGAAGGAGAAGGCGTTGGGCGACCCGATATACGGGTCTCCCAGCCGGCTGAAGAGGATCCGCAGCATGGCGTTGGCGTCGGTGGCCGTGCCCACGGTGGAACGCGGGTTGGCGCCCATGCGTTCCTGGTCCACGATGATTGCGGTGGTCAGGCCGGCGAGGAAGTCGACCTCGGGACGCGACAATGTCGGCATGAAGCCCTGGACGAACGCGCTGTAGGTCTCGTTGATCAGGCGCTGCGACTCCGCGGCAATGGTGCCGAACACCAGCGAACTCTTGCCCGATCCCGAGACCCCGGTAAACACCGTGAGCCGCCGCTTGGGGATCTCGATATTGATGTCCCTGAGGTTGTTCACCCGCGCGCCCTGCACCCGGATCAGGTCGTGGCTGTCCGCCGAATGCAGCGATGGCTGCTGCAGGTCCCTCGTCGTGGCCGTGCTCATTGCTGTCTCCATCCCTTGGGTGCCTCGCCCGCACGGCCCGACCCTGCGCCGGCGAGACCGCTGTCCGCTCGGTTCGGGGTGCCTTGCCTGCCGGCGCCCCTCCGCCCGACGCGGCAACGGTTACGTCTCTTTACCTTAATGGACTAGCCCGGAACCCGCTCCGGATTTTTGGTCCGCCGCGCGGCCGGTCGTTACTCCGCGGCCTCGCCGACCGCTTCGAGCGCTTGGCGGATGCGGCGGGACGGTCCGCCCAGGTTCAGGTCCTTCGCGAGCTGCTCAAGCCGCTCTGCCTCTTCGGGGCGCAGCGGCCGGAGGGTGGCATCGAACGTCCCGAGCTCCAGGTCGCGGACGACGCCGACAACGGTCGGCGCGACGTCGAGGTAATCGGAGGCCTCCGTGATCCTGGCCCGCATCCGTGCCGCCATGGCAGCCGTGGGATCCGCCGCCGCCGCAACGATCCCGCCGAGGCTGCCGTAGTCCTTCAGCAGCCCGGCCGCCGTCTTGTCGCCGATGCCCGCAACTCCGGGCAGGCCGTCGGACGCGTCCCCGCGCAACGTGGCGAAGTCGGCGTACTGACTGGGCAGCACGCTGTACTTGCGCACCACCGACACGTCGGTCATCACCTCGAGGTTGCTCATGCCCCGCGCCGTGTAGATCACCCGCACACCGCGGTCGTCGTCCACCAGCTGGAAGAGGTCCCGGTCCCCCGTGACGATATCCACCGGCACATCGGCCTGGGCCGCGAGACTGCCGATGACGTCGTCGGCCTCATGATGGTCCGCGCCAACGACGGCGACATTGAGCGCGTCGAGCACCTCGCGGATCAGGGGCAGCTGTTCCACCAGTCCCGCCGGTGTCTCCTCGATATCGAGACCGTCCGGCACGCGCCGGGCCACGCGGTGGCTCTTGTAGGTGGGGAGCAGCTCCACCCGCCAGGCGGGGCGCCAGTCGTTGTCCCAACAGGCCACCAGCCGGGTGGGCCGGTAGTCGGTGATCAGCCGGGCCATGATGTCGAGCAGCCCGCGCACGGCGTTCACGGGGGTGCCGTCCTTGGCTTTGATCGTGTCCGGCAGGGCGTGGAAGGCCCGAAAGTACAGCGACGCGGTGTCGAGGAGCATCAATCGTTCTGCCACAGGTTGCCCTTTCGCTGCCGGTGAGGAGCACGTCCACGGGAGTTGGTACTACCTTAGTGGCATGGCTCCCGGTCCCCTGCGGTACGGCAGCGGCTTGGTGGTGCTGCCGATGACGGCGGCCCTGCTGGCCGCATGTTCGGGCGCTCCGGGGAGCCTCTCCCCTGCCTCCCCGAGCGCCCGGAACGTGATCACTGCTGCCGTGGACCAGAGCCGGGCGGACTACACGGACCGGGTGGTCAGCCTCATGATCACCAACACCTCCGCGCAGCCCCTGCTCGTCACCTCCGCGGCGCTGCATTCCCCGCATTACGACGGCGCCGCCGACTGGAAGCCGACGCGCACCGGCGGGACCAAGGTGGCCCCCGGTGCGACGGTGAGCCTGCCGGCCGACCTGCCGGCCGCCCGGTGCTCCGCCGGTCCGTCCCCGACTGCTGCGGAGTATCGGATAACCGTGACCCTTGACGGCGAGGGCCCCGCGCCGGGCACGGTGGAGGTCCCTGCCGGGGATCCGCACGGTGTCCTCGCGCGCAACCACACCGGGGACTGCCTAACCCAGGCGGCGGCTTCGGTGGCCGGGCTTCGGGTCAACCCCGGGCTTCAGGTGCTGGCCGGGAGCCGCGCTGCCGTCGTCGAAGTCGAGGTCCGGCCGTCCGGCGGGAAGGGCTCGCTGGTGATCGAATCCTTCGGGACCACCACCTTGCTCAGCGAAGACGCCGAACACCCGTGGCCCAAAAACATCCGGGTGGCCGGGACGGATCCGGCGTCGCGGCTGGCCCTGCATGTCGTGCCGACCCGCTGCGATCCCCATGCCCTGGCCGAAGACAAGCTGGGCACCAAGATTCCGGTAACGATCAGGACGGCGGGCGGAGCCGGCGTGCTGCGGTTGGACGGCGGACGGGATTTCACCCGCGAGGTATACCGGTTTATCGCCGACGCCTGCTCCTCCGCGGACCGGAGCGGCTAGCGGCGCAGGATCGACCGGAGCGGCTAGCGGGGCAGGATGGAACGGAGCGGCTAGCGGCGCAGGATGGGACGGAGCGGCCAGCAGCGCAGCAAGGGCCGGCGCCCCTACACTGACAGCTGTGACTGACTACCCTGCGGAACGCCTGCGCGATCTCGTTCATTCGCTGGCCGCCTCCGGCGACCCGGCGCCCATCCTGCAGGTCGGCGAGCCCGTGCTGAGGCAGCCTGCCGCGACGTTCGACGGGCAATTGGACGACGCGGAACTGAACGCCCTGCTCGCACTCCTGCGCCGGACCATGCACGCGGCGCCCGGCGTCGGACTGGCGGCGCCGCAGGTCGGCATCCCGCTGCGCATCGCGGTCCTCGAGGATGCCTTTCCAACGGCGCCCGAGGTGGCCGCCACCCGGGAACGGGCGCCGCTGCCCTACTTCGCCATCATCAATCCGTCCTACCGCGCCCGCGGCGACGAGACAGCCGCATTTTACGAGGGGTGCCTGTCCTTCGCGGGCTACCAGGCGGTGGTGGAACGCCCCCGCAGCGTCGACCTCGACTTCGAGCGGCCCGACGGCGTCCGCGTGCGCGAGACCTTCTCGGGTTGGCAGGCCCGAATTGTGCAGCACGAAACGGACCACCTCTCGGGCACGATCTACGTGGACAAGATGCAGCCCCGGTCTTTGAGCGGCAATGACGAGTACACCCGGCACTGGGCGCAGCCGACGATTGACCTGGCACGCGCCGGCCTGGCCTTCTAGGCCCCGCAACGGCCCAGCCGCCGTGCTACGCCCGGGCTGCGGGATCCGGTTCGGCGGCTGCCGCCCGTCCGCCGTCGTTGTTCTGCGCCGTGGGAAGGTGGGCCGCCCACCAGCGCAGGATTTCGTCGAAGCGCTGCTTCCGGTGCCACGGCGTACCGGTACGGGACAGCTCATGGTTCTCCCCGGGGAAGATCAGCAATTGCGTGGGCACGCCGCGCTGCTTGAGGCCCACGTAGTAGCGCTGGGCCTGTTCCAGCGGGCAGCGCAGGTCGTCTTCGGAGTGGATGACGAACACCGGCGTCCGGACGGAATCCAGCAGGGCGAACGGGTTCTGGCTGTGCACCTGCTCGGGATCCGTGCCGGTGTATTCGTCGGAGAAGAACCAGCCGATGTCCGAGGAGCCGGCGAATGACGGCGGGTCCAGGTAACCCCGCTCCACGATCGCGGCGGTGAACCGGTGGTCCCGGGACACCGTCCAGGCGGTCAGGTAGCCGCCGTAGGATCCGCCCATGATGCCCTGCCGCGTACCGTCCAGCTGCGGGTATTTGGCGACGGAACCCTCCAGGAACGCCAGGACATCGGCCATGGCGAGGGTTCCCAAGGCACCCTTGACGGCGCGCCCGTGCGCCTGCCCGTAGCCCGCGGAACCGCGCGGGTTGCACATGACGACGGCGTAGCCGGCCCGGGCATAGACCTGTGCCTCGTCGAAAACCTCCCAGCCGTACTGCGCGAACGGCCCGCCGTGGATGTTCAGCAGCACGGGATGCGGCCCCCGGCCCTCGGGCAGCAGCACCCAGCCGTGCACCGGGTATCCGTCGGCCGAAGCAAAAGTCTCTTCCCGCGGCGCAATGAGGCCCGAGTCCCGCAGCTCCGCGGAGAAGTCGGTCAGCCGGGTGAGCCCGCCGCCGGCCACGAGCCCCAGATCACCGGCGGTCGACGCGTCGGAGAAACTGACGACGGTGTGGCCCGCCGCCCGGTCGGCCGCCGCTGCGTTCAGCGGCCCGTCGACCAGGACCGCCATGCCGCCGGTTGCCGAGACCTCCACCAGCTGCACGGCGCCGCGCTGCCGGTTCAGGGCCAGCACCGCATCCGGGCCGGCCGCCACCAGCGTGCCTTCGCCCAGGTCCGTCCCCTCCGGATCGGTCAGGCGGCGCACCTCGTGGGGGGCGGAGACCGGAGCCGCGTACAGCGCGGTATTCTGCGCCACGAAGTCCCTCCCGCCGCCGATGAGGCTGCCGAGGTAGAACAGCCAGCGGCCGTCGGCGCTGGGCTGTGGCGCCGCGGCGGCCAGGAGCGGGCCGGAAAGGTTGGACATCAGCCGCGGGCTGCCGCCGGCAGCGTCGGGCTCCAGCGCGTACACGTCCCGGCGCAGGTCCTCGTCGGCTCCCTCGTGGAGGGCGGCGGTGAAGTAGAGCGTGCGGCCGTCCGGGCTGAAGGCCGGGCAGTCATGGTCGGCGTCCGCGAACGTCAGCCGGCGCGCTTGGGGCACGGCGGTAAAAGCGTCTTCGCCGTCCCGGCCCGCCTGCCGGGCGGCGCGGCCCACCGGGGCGACCGGCGGTTCGGCCTGCAGATCCGGTGCGTCCACCTCGAACAGCTGGGCCCGCTTGTCGCCGGTGTAGCCGACCCCGTTCAGGCGGTACTTGTAGCCGGTGACCAGCCGGGCGTCCTCGGCGCCGGGGCCAACCCCGTCCATCGTGCCGTAGCGACCGTCGGCGGGGACCCGGGCCGCGAAGACCAGGCGGCGTGAGTCCGGGGACCAGACGAACGAGGAGACACCCAGTTTCTCGTCGGTGACCGCGACTGGCTCCCCGCCCCGGCTGTCCACCACCATCAGTTGCGCCCGCTCCCCCGGTCCGGCCGCGCGGAGGAACGCCAGGCAGAGCCCGTCGGGCGAGTAGGCGGGTGCGGTGTCCCTAAAGCCGCGCGTGAGGCGGCGGGGCGCACCGCCGCCGTCGTCCAGCGGGACTTCCCACAGTTGCCCCACGTAGCTGTCCGACGTGAAGTCGGGATGCGTGGCCGAAACCGCGGCCCGGCCGCCGTCCGGATGGAGCGTGGGGGCGGACACGGAATTTAATAAAGCAATGTCTTCAGATCGCACGACTGTGAGCCTAGTCTCACCAGCAGGCCGGAGCCAATCGGCGGATCGTGGTCCGGCTTTGCCTAGGATGGAGCATGCCCTCCGCCCCGCACTTCCAGGACCTGATCCCGCTGCTGCTCTGCCCGGTCTGCGGGGAAGGACTGCTGGCCGCCGGGCCCACCCCGGCCCAGGGGCTGCGCTGCGCGGAGGGCCACCAGTACGACGGCGCCCGGCAGGGTTACGTCAATATGCTCACCGGGCGCGGCACCCGGTTCACCCCGGACACGGCCGAAATGGTCTCCGCCCGGGAGGCGTTCCTGGGCGCCGGCCACTACGCACCCCTGGCGGACCAGCTGTCCCGGACGGTCCGCGCCCTCCAGCCCGGCTCCCCCGCTCCCGTGGTGCTGGATGCCGGCGCCGGCACCGGCTACTACCTCGCGGCCGTCCTCAAGGGACTGGGCGACGGGCGGGCCGTGGCGCTGGACCTGTCCAAGTTCGCCCTCCGGCGCGCGGCCCGGACGCTGCCGGACGCCTTGTGCCTGGTCTGGGACCTCTGGAAGCCGCTGCCGCTGGCGGCCGGGACCGTGGACCTGATCCTCAACGTTTTTGCGCCCCGCAACCCGGCCGAATTCGCCCGGGTGCTGAAACCGAACGGGCACCTGGTGGTCGCCACCGCTGCGCCGGGGCACCTGGACGAGCTGCGTGACGTGGTCCCGCTGCTGGCCGTCGACACCGATAAGGCCGACCGGCTGGGGGCGGCCCTGGGCGGCGACTTCGAAGAACTGGCCGCCGATCCGCTGCAGGTGCCGCTTCAGTTGGGCGCCGAGGACATCGTGCGGCTGGTCATGATGGGGCCCAACGCCCACCACACTGACGCCGACGCGGTGCGTGCGGCCGTCGGGGATGCCGGACGGCCGCTGCAGGTCACCGCGCGTTTCACCGTGAGCACGTACCGGCGCCGCGGCCGCGGCGGGGAGCCCGTCCGCCCCGCCGGTTAGCCGCCGCCGGTGTCCGAGCGCCCCCTAGCCGCGGCCGGGCCTGGCGGGGGATTTCTTCCGGACGCCCGGATTCAGGTCGACGAACATCCACTTCAGGAACAGCTGGATCAAGGGTCCGATGGCCAGGACGAACACCAGGGTGCCGAGGCCCACGACGCCGCCGAGCAGCCACCCGGCGAGGGTTGCCGCTGCTTCGATGCCGGTGCGGACTATCCAGACCTGCCAACCGGTCGCGGCGTGCAGGCCGGTCATCAGGCCGTCCCTGGGTCCGGGTCCGAGGCCTGCCCCGATATACAGCGCGCTGGCCGCCGCCAGCAGGACCAGTCCGGCCGTGAACGAGAGGACCTGCGCGGCCAGGTGATCCCAAACCGGGATGAGCAGCAGCCCGAAGTCGGCGAAAAACCCCACGAGGATGGCGTTCGCGACCGTTCCCGCGCCCGGCTTTTGCCGCAGCGGGATCCACAACAGCAGCACGGCCGCGCTGATCGCCACCGTGGCCCAGCCGAAACTGATGCCCGTGGCCTTGGCGACGCCCTGGCTGAGCACATCCCAGGGGGCCGAGCCAAGATTGGCCCTGATCATCAGCGCGATGGCGATCCCGTAGGCGAAGAGGCCGGCCAGCAGCCGCAGCGTCCGCAGGGACAGCCGATTGCTGGTCAGCAGGGTTCGCATGGCCGGTTCCGGGGTGCGCGGCAGGGCGCGGTGTTCAGCACTGGATCATCCTATCCGGCAACGCACCCAGGCCCGCGGGACGGCCTATCTGGTCACAACTTGGCCACGAAACGCCTCGGAGCGTCCGGAAGTGACGGATTTCACTCCGCCGCGCGTCGTCGTCGGGCATGATGGAGGTACTAAGGGCACCGGCAGCCCGCGGTTTCATGCATGCGTACAAGAGGCAGGCTCGGGAGACGGCGGCTGCTCCAACATCAGGGGGTACTGATGATCGAATGGCTCGTCGCCAACAGCTGGGTCCTCTGGCTGGCCGTGTTCCTGATCCTGGCCATCGTCGAAATGATGACGCTGGACCTGTTCTTCATCATGATGTCCTCCGGGGCGCTCGTGGCCCTGTTCGCGGCACTGCTCGGCCTGCCCTTCTGGATGCAGGTGGTCATCTTCTGCGTGGTCGCGTTGCTGATGGTCCTTTTCGTCCGACCGGTAGCGCTGCGGCATCTGCGCAGCGGACCGCGGGACCTGGCTACCAACGTTGACCGGCTGATCGGCGAATCGGCGATGACCCTCGAATCCGTCACCGATCATTCCGGCGTCGTGAAGATCGGCGGCGATACGTGGTCGGCCCGGTCGGCGGACGGCTCGCCCATCCCGGCCGGCCAGCGCGTTTCGGTCGCCCGGATCGAGGGGGCGACCGCCGTCGTGACTCCGCAGCGCGCGGACGGGCCGCTGCCGGCCCAGTAAGACCCGGGCGGGCATCGTGCCGGCACCGTGACCCACTGAAACCACTCTTAGAGGGGAACTATGGATAGCAATATCGGAATCTGGATCGTGCTGCTGGTCCTGATCGTCTTCGTCGTGATCGTGCTCGTCCGCGCCGTGCGGATCATCCCGCAGGCACGGGCGGGCGTCGTGGAACGGCTGGGCAAGTACCAGCGCACGCTGAACCCCGGGTTGACCATCCTGATCCCCTTCGTGGACCGGCTGCTGCCGCTGCTGGATCTGCGCGAACAGGTCGTGTCCTTTCCCCCGCAGCCGGTCATCACCGAAGACAACCTGGTGGTCTCCATCGACACCGTCGTCTACTTCCAGGTGACCGATGCCCGCGCCGCGACCTATGAGATCGCCAACTACATCCAGGCAGTGGAGCAATTGACCACCACCACGCTCCGCAACGTGGTGGGCGGCCTGAACCTGGAAGAGGCGCTCACCTCACGCGACCAGATCAACGGCCAGCTCCGCGGCGTCCTGGACGAGGCGACCGGGCGCTGGGGCATCCGCGTCTCCCGCGTGGAACTCAAGGCGATTGACCCGCCCCACTCCATCCAGGACTCCATGGAAAAGCAGATGCGGGCCGAGCGCGACCGCCGGGCGGCCATCCTGACGGCTGAAGGCACCAAACAGTCCCAGATCCTGACGGCCGAAGGCCAGCGCCAGGCGGCCATCCTCGCCGCCGAAGGCGACGCCAAGGCAGCGATCCTGCGTGCCGACGGCGAGGCCCAGGCAATCCAGAAGGTGTTCGACGCCATCCACAAGGGCAACCCCACGCAGAAGCTGCTGGCCTACCAGTACCTGCAGACGCTGCCCAAGATCGCTGAAGGCGAGTCGAACAAGCTCTGGATCATCCCCAGCGAGGTGGGCGAGGCGCTCAAGGGCATCGGCAGCCTGCTGGGAACGGCCACCCCGGACAGCGAGACGGCCCCGGCCGGCTCAACAATCGGCAGCGAGCTGCGCGGCTGACACAGCAGAAAACAGGCACGGGGCCGGGAGCCCGGAGCGTCAGCCGGTCGGATGCTCCGCGCCCCTGCTTCGGTTTACCCGGGACCGCCGCCCGGACTATAATGGGTGGTTTGCCGGGAAGTTGCCGCCTACAACCATCCTTGACGCAGGCGGGATTCGCGTTATCATCGCGGCCGGGAACAGACGGCCGCCCGCCGACGTTGAGAGTGTTAGCGAGCCATCGCGGACGCGGTCCAGCCGCCGGTCCGCCACAAGACAAGAGGGAGAGATCATGAGCGATCGTAGCCTGCGGGGTATGCGCCTCGGAGCGCAGAGCATGGAGACTGAATCCGGTGTTGAACCGGCTCCGCGCCAGCGCGTTGAGTACCGTTGCGAGGACGGCGAGCAGGTGTTCGTGACCTTTGCCGCAGAAGCCGAGATCCCCCCGGTATGGGTTTCCAAGTCGGGGAAGGAAGCACTCCTGGTCAACGGAGAAAAGCCCGTCGACCCGAATGCCAAGCCGGTGCGCACCCACTGGGACATGCTGCTGGAACGCCGCAGCGTTGAGGAGCTCGAACAGATCCTCGAGGACCGCCTGACCAAGCTGCGCGAACGCCGCGGGGAACGGCGCACGGCTTAAGGCCTGACCGCCCCGTCCTTAAAGAGAGGGAGCGCGCCCGCCGGGGCGCGCTCCCTCTCTTTGTGCCGTGGGGTTGTGTACGGTCGCGGTCAGCCTTTGCGGGCGCGGAGTCTCCGCCACTTGTCCGCGATCCCCCACTTGGTGACCAGCAGTATGGACTCCAGCACGATGCCGCCGCTCATTTTCGAGTCGCCGTATTCGCGTTCGACGAAGGTGATCGGAACTTCACGGACCGCCAGTCCTGCCTTCAGCGTCTGCCAGGTGAGGTCGATCTGGAAGCAGTAACCAACCGATTCCACGCTGTCGAGATCGATGGCGCGCAGGGTCCCGGCCTTGAAAGCGTTGAAGCCGCCGGTGATGTCGCGGATAGCCACGCCGAGCATGAGCCGGGAGTACAGGCTGCCGGCCAACGAGATGGCCTTGCGGTGGAGTGGCCAGTTGACGACCTTCCCGCCCGGAATCCACCGCGAGCCCTTGACCATGTCCGCGCCGCCATCGAGTGCGCCCAGTAACCTGGTCAGCTCCTCGGGCTGGTGTGAGCCGTCGGCGTCCATCTCCACCAGGACGTCGTACCCGGCGTCAAGCCCCCAGCGAAAGCCGGCGATGTAGGCGGCGCCCAGCCCCGCTTTCCCTTCGCGGTGGAGGACATGGATGGCGGAGTCATCGGCCGCCAGCCGATCGGCCAAGGTTCCGGTGCCATCCGGGGAATTGTCGTCGACCACCAGGATGTCCGAGCCAGGTACGGCGGTGCGGAGGCGGGCTACTGTCTTCGGGAGGGACTCGATCTCGTTATACGTCGGGATGATGGTGACGACCCGCACTCAGTGGCCTTTCGAACGTTGTGCTGCAAACCGCAGATTTCCTCGTGCCGGAGATACCCGGAGGCTTCCGCATCGACGGTCCAGTATAGGCCATGAGTTTGGACCGGAGGCCGGCGGGCACGCCCGGCCGCGCGGCCTGAAGGTGAAAGGAAGGGTAGGTCCACACGCCTTCGGGCCACGAAAGCAAACCTGTGGGGGAACGCAGACATGTTTTCTACTGACGTGCGGACCTACCCCGGAAGTGCCGGTTCGTCAAGGGACGTCGGGCGCAACCGCCCGCAGGCAGGTGCCGCCAGCAGCCTCTCTCCCCGGCACGGACCGGTATCCGCGAAGAAATACCGGCCCATTGAGAGTTCAGCCTACTGGTTGTGCGGGATGTGTCAATACCGCTCTGACCTGCGGTTTTGTCCATACCTGCACGTCAGAGCGGGGCTCCCGGCGGTCGAAAGTTCTCGAAATCAAACAAATCGTTCAGATTTTTCCGCGACCGCCGAAAACGGAACTACCTCAGGAGCCGTCATAAATGGTTACTCCATTCATCACCGTGCGGACACACACCGGCAACCTGCCGCTGTCCAGAGAGGGCAGCATCGGCGTGCCCGCACGCGCATCGGTGCTCCAAGCGGACACCCGCGAGTCGGGAGTCTGGATGGAGAGTTCGTCCGCGTCCCAGACGGCGAACGTCGCGGGAGTACCCGGAGCCAGCTGGCCCTCCATGGGGTTCCGTTCGCCCGCGGCCCGCCAACCGGCCCTGGTGTGCGCCAGGAACGCCGCCCGGGCGGAGATCTGCTCGGACCGGTTATGGTGCTCCAGGCACGCCTTCACGGCGGCCCACGGGCTTTGTTCCGTGACCGGGGCGTCGGACCCGATCGCGACCGGAACGCCCGCAGTCTGCAACGTTCCCACCGCGTTCATGGCGAGTGCAGACTCGGCGCCCAGCCGCGTGGCATACATGCCTTCCGCCCCGCCCCAATAGGCGTCGAAGAGCGGCTGCATGCTGGCGGTCACCCCGTGCCGGAGCATCCGCTCCAGCGCCCCCTCGGGGACCATTTCCACATGTTCAAGGCGCGGGCGGGCCGACCGTACCGCCGCGTCCCCGACGCGTTTGGCGGCCAGGTCCAGGGCGTCAAGCACCCGCAGCAACCCGGCATCGCCAATCACGTGGAAACCCGCCTGGATGCCCTGCTCCGCCGTCAGTTCTACATGCCGCGCAGCAGCCTCGGTGTCGAGATAGAGCGTCCCGTGCTCCCCCGGGAGGTCGGCGTAGCCCGCACTGACGGCCGCCGAATGCGATCCGACGGACCCGTCCATGGTCAGGTCCCCGCCCAGCCCCCGCAGGCGGCCGGAGAAGTAGTGCACCGTTTCCTTGACCTGTTCGGCGGAGGTCATCAGCTCCCCCCAATACGGCAGGATCCTCGGCCCGGGCTCGGCATCGCCGAGTTCGAGCAGCGCCAGCAGGTCCTCGGCGGGACCCAGCTGCGGGGCGGCCATTTCCGTGACGGCGACGTACCCGCGGGACGCAGCGTGCCGGAGGGCCAGCCGCTGGAGCTCTTCGCGCCGGCCGGCTGCAGGGATCTGGACCGCGGCCCGGGCCCGTGCAAGGGCCGGCCCGCTGGCCGTCCCCGTCTCCGACCAGCCGGGCAACTCCGAGAGCGACAGGCGGGTCGCCAGCGCGGCCGAGACGGCCGCGGAATGGACATCCACCCGCGTCAGGAAGACATCCGCCCCGCCCGACGCGCGATCCAGTTCGGCGGCGGAGGGGGCGCGGTTCTCGGGCCAGCGGGTTTCGTCCCAACCGTGGCCCAGGACGGGGCCGCCGTCCTGCCGGGAAGCGGCGGCGACGGCGTCGAGCAGTTCCACCAGCGACGCGCAGCCGGTCAGGTCGAGCGAGGACAGGGCGAGCCCCGTCTGCGTCACGTGGGCGTGCGCGTCCACGAAACCGGGCGCCACCAGGCGTCCATCGAGGTCGACCACCCGCATGCTGCCGTCGGCAATGGACGTCGCGGCGTGCTCCGACCCGATCCAGGCCACGGTGCCGCCGTCGACGAGCATCGCCGTGGCGTACGGGTCGGCGGCGCTGTAGACGCTGCCGTTGCGGTACAGCGTAAGGCCCGTGGCAGCGGGCAGGACAGATTCGCTCATGGAAATCCTTTCAGAAGGTGGTGTGCGCGCGGTAGCCGGGCTATTCGGCCACGGCGGCGTAGGCGACGACGCCCCGGCGGACCAAGCCAATGGCTTGCCTGCCGCGGGCCGCGAGCTGAGGATCGAGGGCGGGCACTTTGATCAGCTGGTCCAGCAGGTCGATCACCTGCTTGGCCCACCGGACAAAGTCGCCGGCGGCCAGGTCCGTGCCCTTGAGCGCGGTCTGCAGGGACCGGCCGCTGGCCCACTTGTACATCGGCCAGGCGAGCCCGAGCTCCGGCTCGCCGGTGAGCGGCAGCCGGTGCTGTTCCTCAAGATCGGTCAGCTGCGACCATTCACGGACGGCGATCATGACTGACGCTTCCATGGCGGCCGAGGGCATCTTGGGCCGGATGCCGGCCTCTTCCCGCTTGGCCTGGTACACGAGGCAGGACACGAAGGCCGCCAGTTCCGCGGCGGTGAGCCCGGCGAAGGCGTCCTGCTCCAGGCACAGCGCCACCAGCAGGTCACGGTCGCCGTAGATGCGCCGCAGCCGTTCCCCGGCGGGGCTGATGGCGACACCGTCGCCGCCGGTCTCCAGGTAGCCATAGCTGTCCAGCACCTGGCAGACCCGGTCGAAGGTCTTGGCGATGGTGTTGGTGCGGCCCTGGATCTGCGTCACCAGCTGGTCGGTTTCCTTGCGGAGGTTCCACCAGCGCTCCGCCCAGCGGGCATGGTCTTCCCGGTCGCTGCAGCCGTGGCAGGGGTGGGCCTTGAGTTTGCGGCGCAGGTCGTTGATCTGCCGCTCGGCCTGGGTCCCGCCGGGAACGATGAAGTCACGGTGCTCGCTCCCCCGCCGCGGCGGGCGCTTGTCGTGCAGCGCATTGCGCAGCGAGGACGCCAGGTCGCGGCGTTCCTTGGGGCTGCGCGCGTTGAAGGTCTTGGGGATCCGGATGGTGGAGAGTACCTCCACCGGGCCCTGGAAGTCGTCGACGGAAATGCGGCGGATGTGCTTCTCCTGGGTCAGCACCGTGGGGCGGGGCTCGCGGGCGGCTTCGTCCCGGTCCAGCACCACGGCGTAGCCGAGGTTCCGGCCCGCCGAAATGTCGATGATGTCGCCGCGGCGCAGGCGGTCCAGGGACGATGCCGCCGCCGAGCGCAGGTGCCGGGACTGGGTGCGGGAGGCGCGTTTCTCGACCTCGTTCAGGTCCCGGCGCAGGCGGGCGTATTCGTTGAAGTCGCCCAGGTGGCAGCTCATGGCCTTCTCGTAGCCTGCCAGCGACTCTTCCCGGCTGCGCACCTGCTTGGCAAGGCCCACCACGGAGCGGTCGGCCTGGAACTGCGCGAACGAGGTTTCCAGGATCTCCCGGGCCGGGCCGCGGCCAAACTGCGCGATCAGGTTGATGCTCATGTTGTAGGTGGGCCGGAAACTGGAGTTCAGCGGATACGTCCGCCGCGACGCCAGGCCGGCTACGGCTCCCGGATCCGTGCCGGGCTGCCAGAGCACCACGGCATGGCCTTCGACGTCGATGCCCCGCCTGCCGGCGCGGCCGGTGAGTTGCGTGTACTCCCCTGCCGTGATGTCGACGTGCGCCTCGCCGTTGAACTTGTCCAGTTTCTCCAGCACCACCGTCCGCGCCGGCATGTTGACGCCCAGCGCCAGCGTCTCCGTGGCGAAAACCGCGCGGACCAGGTTGTCGGCGAAGAGCTTCTCGACCACTTCCTTGAACGTCGGCAGCATGCCGGCGTGGTGGGCGGAAAAGCCGCGGGACAGGCCTTCGCGCCAGGTCCAAAAGCCCAGCACGTCCAGGTCCTCTTCGGCTATGTCCTGCACGGCCTCGTCCACGCGGCGGACGATGACGGCGCGTTCCTTTTCCGTGGTGAGCAGCAACCCGGATTCCAGGCACTGCTTCACGGCGGCGTCGCAGCCGTTGCGGGAGAAAATGAACGTGATGGCCGGCAGCAGTCCCTCGCTGTCGAGCTTGGCGATGACCTGCGGACGGCTGGCGCGCCGAATCCGGGTCAGCGCCTGCCGCGGGGGTTCGGGCGCGCGCCGCCCGCGCCGGCCGCCGGAACGGCCCCAGTTGGCGCTGCGGTTGAGCCGGTGCTCGGCCGACGCCAGTTTCAACAACTCGGGGTTCACCTCGTAGGCGCGGCCGCTGCCGGTGCCGGATTCCTGCGCGGTTTCGTCGAAGGCGACGTCGCCGGCGAAAAGATCGAACAGGTCCGAGCCGACCATGACGTGCTGCCACAGCGGCACCGGGCGGTGCTCGGACACCACCACGTCTGTGTCGCCGCGGACGGTGTCCAACCAGGCGCCGAACTCCTCCGCGTTGGAGACGGTCGCGGACAGTGAGACCAACTGCACGTCGTCGGGCAGATGGATGATGACCTCTTCCCACACGGCGCCGCGGAACCGGTCGGCCAGGTAGTGGACTTCGTCCATCACCACATAGGCCAGGTCCAGGAGGGTGTCGGAATTGGCGTACAGCATGTTCCGCAATACCTCGGTGGTCATCACCACCACGTCCGCGTGCGGATTGACCGAGGTGTCCCCGGTGAGCAGCCCCACCCGCTCCGCGCCGTAGGTAGCCGCCAATTCGTTGTACTTCTGGTTGCTCAGGGCCTTGATCGGCGTCGTATAGAACGCCTTGAGTCCCCGCTGCAGGGCCATGTAGACGGCAAACTCGCCGACGACGGTCTTGCCGGCGCCGGTAGGAGCTGCAACCAGGACGCCGCGGCCGCGCTCCAGGGCCTCGCACGCCTCGCGCTGGAAGGGGTCGAGTTCGAATCCGAGCGTCTGGCTGAACGAGTACAGCCGGGTCTTGGAGAAGGCCACCCGTTCGGCGGCCGCAAGGTAGCGTTCGGAGGGGGAACTCATAGCAAAAGCCTATCCGCTTAAATTCGCCGGCCCGATGGGTGCCGCCGGCCCCTGGCCGGGCCGCAGCCTATTTGGCTCCGTCCTGCTCCGGGTTGTCGGCCTTCAGCTGATCGAGCGGCGTGGCCTGGTCGACGCCGGCGGCGACTTCCGCTTCACGGACCTTGCGCCGCTTGTCCCGGCGCTTGTCGTTGAGCAGGCTGATGCCGGTTGCCACGAAGAACAACGCCAGCAAGGGGGCCGCCAGCAGGAACATGGACATGGCATCCGGGCCGGGGGCGGCCATCGCCGCCACCAGGCAGACCACGAACACCACGATCCGCCAGCTCTTGATCACGCGGCGGCCGGACAGCAGGCCGGCGAAATTCAGCCCCACCAACACCACGGGGAGCAGGAACGCGATGCCGAGGGAGAGGAACATCCGCATCACGAACGTCAGGTAGTCGGTGGCCAGGATCTGGTTCACGCCGCCTTCCGGCGTGAACATGGTCAGCACCTTGACGATCTCCGGGAGCACGATCCAGCCGAAGTAGATCCCCAGCAGGAACAGCGGCACGGCGGCGACCATGAAGCCGAGCGTGTAGCGGCGTTCCTTGGTCTTCAGGCCGGGCGTGATGAAGGCCCACACCTGGTAGATCCACACCGGGGAGCTGACCAGCAGCCCCAGGAAGATGGAGACCTGGATTTTCAGGTCGAACGGAGATCCGACACTGCCGTAGTTGATTTCCGCGCGCCGGCCCTCTTCCGCCGAGATTTCCATCAGCGGTGCCTGGACGGCGACCATCACGGGGTCGTACAGGAACCAGCCGGCGACCGCGCCGAGCAGGACGGCAATGCCGGACACGATGAGCCGGTTGCGGAGTTCTTTCAGATGGGCCTTGAGCGGCATCCGCCCCTCAGGGTTGGCCTTCCGGCCTTTCTTACCGGCCACGGCCCTTACTGCTGGTGCGGCGATGGGGATCCGCCGTTCGCATTCGGCTGCTGTCCGCGGTTGTCAGTGTTGTTCCGCGGCGGGTTGACCACGCGGCCCTCGACGGGTTCCGAGTCCGGGGCGGCGGTGGACGCGTCGTCGTCCTTCATCTGCTTCACCTCGGACTTGAAGATCCGCATGGACTGGCCCAGGCTCCGGGCAAGGCCCGGCAGCTTCGGTGCGCCAAAGAGCAGCAGCACAATGATCACCAGAATAATGATGGTCCAGGGGTTATCGAAGAGTCGTCCCATGCGTGGTTCCTTTCGTCTAGTCCATCCTATGCCATCGGCGGGTCAGGACAGCCGCAGATCTCGGAGGGACTGCCGCTGGCCGCGGGCGGCGCGCCGGGCGAATCTGCGCTGCCTCCGCTCCTCGCGCCGCCGCTCCTTGCCCTGGACGTATTCCTCCTTGAGTACCGCGGAGTCGGCGAAGAGTGCCAGCCGGGGGCGGTGCGGGTCGGCGGGCTGCCGTTCCGTTTGGAGTCCGCCGGCCAGCCGGTCGGCCGCCGCCTCGAATTCACGCAAAGTTCGCATGAACTGGCGGAAAATGCGCCAGCCGAGCAGGGCGATGAACACGAGGGCCAGCGCACAGAGGGCAACCCAGAGCAGGATCCAGAACCAAAGGGGCATGCTGTCCACTCTAGCTTCCGGCCGAAGCCGGGGCCGCGCGGTAGGCCTCCAGCGCCTGCCGCAGCCGTTCCCGGGTCTGGCCAGCCGCCTCCGCCGGTTCCAGCACGGCCACTTCGCCGCCGTGGCGTGCCGCCAGGCCGGGCAGCACCGCCGTGCTGGACAGCCGGATTTCGGCTGCGAGCGAACCGTCGGCAAGGACCGCGCGGCGCCGGGCGTTGTATTGGTCGGCCAGTTCGGCCAGGCGCTCGGAGATCCGCAGCACCACCACCTGGTCCGTCTCCTGCGGGGTGAACAGGCTGTCGGGGAATTCGCTGCTCCGTTCGGCCGGCGGCTCAAAGTGCTCGGCGGTGGCGGCCAGGGAGCGCATGCGGTCTACCCGGAACTGCCGCACGGCCTGCTGGCGGTGGCACCAGGCCTCGGTGTACCAGTGGCCGTCCACGGCGAAGACCCGGAGCGGATCGATCCGGCGGTTCGTCATCTCATCCCGGGACGGCACGAGGTAGTCGATGTCCACGCTTCGCCGGGCGGCCGCGGCTTCCTGCAGCGCGAGCACCTCGGGCGTGCTGTCCTCGGCCGCCAGATCCGCGGCGATGGCCGTGTGGCGGGCGGCAACCCCGCCGGCCGCCGCCAGCAGCTTGCTGAGCGCGCTGCGCAGGGCGGGCTGCTCCCCCACCCCGGGCACGGTCTCGAGGGCCTGCAGGCCGACCACCAGCGAGAGCGCCTCGTCCAGGCTCAGGCGCACCGGCTTGTCGATCTCGTCGGCGTTGTTGATGGAGATGGTGCCGTCTTCCCAGAAGGCTTCGATGAGCTGGTCCGGGCCGTAGCCGGGAGTCCCGCAGACGAACAGCAGGTTCAGGTCCTTGATCAGCTGGTTCTTGCTGATCTTGAACTTCTCGGCGGTGGCGTCCAGCGGCACCCCCGGATTCGCCGTGACGTAGGAGACCAGGTCCAGCAGCCGCGGCAGATGGTCCAGGGACCCCGTCTTCCGTGCCGGCCGTGAGCTGTCCTCCAGCAGGGTGTACGACGGCGGTGCCTGGGTGGCGGCGGCCAGGGCGCCTTCCAGCCGGCGCACCACGGCGCCGCGCAGCTCGTCCGGACCCTGGACCAGGGCGTTGGCGCCGTGCGAGGCAATTTCCTCCGCCAGCACCTCCGCGTCGCCGTAGCCAAGCGTGACGGCGTCCCAGCCCGCCGGCGGCCGGACGTCCTCGGCGGGTGCGGCGGCCGCACGCAGCGAGTTGGCCTTGTCCTGCCGGAGCAGGAGGACGGCGGTCCCGTTGTCCTCCGGCGCCTGCAGCCCGTCCAGCACCGTGCGCATGGCGAAGCCTTCCGGGATGCTGTAGGTCCCGTTCAGCTTCTTGATGGTGGAGGTGATCCTGGACAGCCGGAAGGTGCGCTGGGCGTCCCGGTCCAGGTCGCGGCCGGCCAGGTACCAGTGGCCGTAGCGGTTGCCCAGCCCCCAGGGCTCCACCCGCCGCGGCTGCGGCCGGCCGTCTTTGGGCGACCGGTAGTCGAAGGAGACCGGGGTGTGGTCCAACACCGCCTTGAGCAGCGGTTCGAAGGCCGGCTCCGCGGTGCGGATCCGCGGTTCAACCCCGATCAGTGGATCGCCGTCGGCCAGGGCTCCGTGCACGTCGAGCCGGCGGACGGCCCGGGCGGCTGCCGACCCCAGCGAGGCCTGCTGCCACAAGCGGGAGGCCAGCGAGAGCACCGCGCTCTCCCGGGCGGTGAAGTGGAGTTCCGGCAACCGGTACTTGTGCCGGTCGATCCGGTACCGCAGCCCGCTGTTGTCGTTTTCGTAGAGCGTGTCGTCCGGGAACGTCTCCACCGGGATGCCCATTTCCCGCAGGTCCTCTTTGTCCCGCTCGAACAGCCGGTTGAAGGCGTCGTCGCTGGTCGCCTCGCGATACGGCGGGATCAGCGCGCGCAGCTCCTCCTTGCTGTAGCCCCGGCGGCGTTCCAGCAGCGCGATCAGCAGGTTGAGGAGTCGTTCGGTCTTGGAGGCGGACATAGTTGAAACGTTACTGGCTGGAGGGTTTCGGGGTGAAGTCAACGCCGAAGGGGCGGAGTAACGATGAACTAACGTTCTCCGTCGCTCCGCCCCCTGCTGCCGGTCGGGCTCAGCGGACGCCGAGCAGGTCCACCACGAAAATCAGCGATTCGCCCGGCGCGATCGCGGACCCGGCGCCGCGGTCGCCGTACGCGAGGTGCGCCGGGATCTCCAGCCGGCGGCGGCCGCCCACCTTCATGCCCAGCAGGCCCTGGTCCCAGCCCTGGATGACCTGGCCGACGCCAACGCGGAAGTCCAGCGGTGCGCCGCGGTTCCACGATGCGTCGAACTCTTCACCGGTGGACCAGGCGACGCCCACGTAGTGGGTGGACACGGTGTCGCCGGCCTTGGCCTCGGCACCGTCTCCCACGATGATGTCTTCGATCACCAGGTCCTGCGGGGTTTCGGTCCCCGGGAAGTCGATCTCGGGTTTGGTGCGGTCGTATTCGCGCTTGCCAAAAGACATGCTGAACCTCTCTTGCTTGACGTGTATCTGTTGCTGCGTCGGCTACGTTACCGCACGGTGCGGCGGCATCCCTTACCGGACGTCCGTCAGCTCCACATAGAAGATGAGGTCACCCACGGCATCTCCCTGGCCCTGGACGTAGGCCAGTTCGGTGGGAATGGACAGCATGACCTTCGAGCCTTCCTTCAGGCCGGTCAAACCCTTGGTCCAGCCTTCGATGACGCCGTCCAGCGGGAATTCGGTCGCCTCCCCGCGGGAGAAGCTGGAATCAAATTCGGTGCCCTCGGCCCAGTTCCACCCGGCGTAGTTCGCCTTCACGGTGCTGGTTTCGGTGGCTTCCTTGCCGTCGCCTTCTTCGATGACCTTCACGATGAGGTTGTCCGGGGCGTCGTTGCCTTCCGGGATCTTGACCGAGGGGACGCCCTCGTCGTCGAGCGTGATCTCGGGCAGTTTGCCGGCCTTCTCCAGCTCGGCGACCTCGGCGGCGTCGGCCTTGACGCCCTTGTCCTTGACATCCTGCACGGTCAGGAACAGCAGTTGCGGGTTCTGGGCGGGCGCGGAAGCACCGGCATCCGCCGGCGGCTGGACGTAGTAGGCGATTTCGCTGCCCGGGTTGGAACCGAGCAGCGCCTCGTACAGGGCGGGGTCGGCGGTCTCGAAGCCCTCGCTCAGTTCCACCGTCTGGTCGGCCAGCCCGGAGTAGGTCTCGCCGAGCTGTTCCCCGGTGACGGCGTCCTTGGCCAGCAGCCGGTAGCGGATCCACTGGCCCGCGGCAGCACCGTCCCCCTCGCCTTCGGTGATGACTTCGGCCCGGGATTCGGGCAGTTCCAGCGGCGCGGCGAATTCGACGGCGGGGGCGGCGCCCTCGGCGCCGGAGGTCACGGAGATGTCATCCAGGCTGTCCGAACCCGAATCGCCGTTGCCGCCGCACGCGGTGAGCAGCAGGGCGGCCGGCAGGAGGATGGAGAGTATTTTGCGCACAATCGACTTTCTTATCGCGGAACTTGCGGGCACGGGACATTCTCGCAGAGAAATCTGGTGATCCGCTTGGAATACGGGGCGGAGGTCACAAGGTGGCGAGCAGCGCCTCGACCCTGGGGTCCTCGCTTTTGAACGGGTCCTTGCAGAGGATGGTCTGCTGGGAACGGTCGTTGAGCTTCAGGTGGACCCAGTCGACCGTGAAGTCGCGGCCGTTTTCCCGGGCCGCGCGGACGAAGTCGCCGCGCAGCTTGGCGCGGGTGGTCTGCGGCGGCCGGTCCACGGCGTCCTTGACGTCCTGCTCCTCCACCACCCGGGCCACCTCCCCGCGTGCCTGCAGCAGGTGGTAGAGGCCGCGCCGGCTGGAGATGTCGTGGTAGGTCAGATCCACCTGCGCGATCCGCGGGTGATCCAGGTCGATGGCCTGGCGGTCCATGATCCGGTTGATCAGCCGCTTCTTGATGGCCCAGTCGATCTCCCGCTCGATGCCGCGGTGGTCGCCCGATTCGACGGCCGCCAGGGTCCGTTCCCACAAATCGAGGATGCGTTCCACGTGCGGGCTGTGTGCCCCGTTGGCCTGGACGAACCCGCGCGCCTTGGCCAGGTATTCCTGCTGCATGGCCAGCGCAGACATCTCCCGCCCGCTGGCCAGCTTCAGCGGCCTGCGGCCGGTCAGGTCGTGCGAGATGTCCCGGATGCTGCGGATCGGGTTTTCCAGCCGGAGGTCGCGCATGATGACCCCTGCTTCGATCATCCGCAGGAGCAGGTCCACCGTCCCGACCTTGAGCATGGTGGTGGACTCGGACATGTTTGAGTCGCCGTTGATGACATGCAGCCGCCGGTAGTACTCGGCGTCTGCGTGCGGCTCGTCCCTCGTGTTGATGATGGGCCGTGACCTGGTGGTGGCGGACGAGACGCCCTCCCAAATGTGGTCGGCGCGCTGGGAGAAGGCGAAGATGGAGCCGTTCTGCGTCTTGAGCACCTTGCCGGCGCCGACCAGGATCTGCCGCGTCACCAGGAACGGGATCATGATGTCGGCCAGCCGGGAGAATTCCAGTTTGCGCGGGATCAGGTAGTTTTCGTGGCTGCCGTAGGAATTCCCGGCAGAATCGGTGTTGTTCTTGAACAGGTAGACGCTGCCGCCGAAGCCCTCCCGCGCCAGGCGCTCCTGGGCTTCGTTCATCAGGTCTTCGAGGATCAGTTCCCCCGCTCGGTCCTGCGCCACCAGTTGGGCGACGTCGTCGCATTCCGCGGTCGCGTACTCGGGATGGGACCCGACGTCCAGGTACAGCCGGGACCCGTTGGTCAGGAACACGTTGGACGACCTGCCCCACGTGACCACCTTGCGGAAGAGGTAGCGGGCCACCTCTTCGGGCGAGAGCGGGCGCGAATCCGGCGCCGAATAGGAAATGCCGAATTCGGTCTCGATCCCGAAGATGCGTCGGTCCATGGCTAGCCGTCCATTCCCTCGCCTAATATCCGGTGCAGTTCAGCGGTCGGCAACCGGCGGAAGGCGCGCCGGCTCCCCCGGGTGGACAGCGGGTCGCGGTCCAGGACGGCGACTTCCAGGCCCTCGGGACGCAGTTCCCTGCCCTGCCCCGCGTCCTGCTCGCCGGTCCCGCCGGACAGGGCGGCCACCGCCGCGCGGACCGCGTCCGAAAAGTCCCGGTCCGCGGCCGGGTTGCCGCGCAGCCTCTCGCCCACCGCCTCGGCCGAACCACCCATCACCACGAAGCCGCGTTCGTCGGCGATGGACCCGTCGAAGGTCAGTCGGAACAGCCGGTCGTCGCCCGGCGTATCGCCGACCTCGGCGACGGCAAGCTCCACTTCGAACGGCTTGCTGTCGGCGGTGAACACGGCGCCCAGGCTTTGCGCGTACACGCTGGCGAGGCCACGGCCGGTGACGTCGTCCCGGTCGTAGGAGTAGCCGCGCACGTCGGCGTAGCGGACCCCGGCCTGGCGCAGGCTTTCGAACTCGTTGTATTTGCCGACCGCGGCGAACGCGATCCGGTCGTAGATTTCCCCGATCTTGTGCAGCGCCGGCGAGGGGTTTTCGGCGACCAGCGCGATTCCCTCGGAGCAGCTGAGCACCACCACGGAACGGCCCCGGGCGATGCCTTTCCGGGCGAAGTCCGCCCGGTCCTTCATCAGCTGTTCGGGCGAGACGTAGAACTGCTGCGTCATGCTCAGGCCTCCCGTCCGGCCGCGGCGCGCGCGCCTATGACGGCCTCGGACGTGGCGGCGAGTTCCCGGTCCGGGATCCGGCGGGCGCCGGCGGCGTTGACGGTGTAGATCACGGGCCACACCTGCCGGACGGCATCAGGTCCCCCGGTCGCCGAGTCGTCGTCGGCGGCGTCGTACAGGGCTTCGACGGCCACCCGGACCGCCGCCGCCTCCTCCAGGTTCGGCTGCCAGAGCTTCTTCAGCGCCCCGCGGGCAAAGACCGACCCGGACCCCACGCTGTGGTGCTCCTGCTCCTCATAGCGTCCGCCCGTGACATCGTAGGAGAACAGCCGGCCAACCCGCCGCTCGGCATCAAATCCGGCGAAGAGCGGAATGACCGCGAGGCCCTGCATCGCCATGGGCAGGTTCGACCGGATCATCGCGCCCAGCCGGTTGGCCTTGCCGTCGAGGCTGAGCAGCGTGCCTTCGATCTTCTCGTAGTGCTCGAGTTCCACCTGGAAGAGCCGCGTGATGTCCAGGGCGATGCCGGCGGTGCCGGCAATGCCCAGCAGCGAATGGGAATCGGCCGGAAAGACCTTTTCAATGTGCCGGCTGGCAATCAGGTTGCCCATGGTTGCCCGCCGGTCGCCGGCCATCAGCACGCCGCCGGCGAACGTCATCGACACGATGGTGGTGCCGTGGGGCACCATCGGTGCCGCCCCCGCCGGCAGCTGCTGGGCCCCCCGGGCGCCCGGCAGCAGATCCGGGGCGGTGCGCGCCAGATACTCGCTGAAGGAGGCGGTGGCTGAATGGGAAATGTGGGCGAAAACCGAGCCCGGACCGCCGGCCGGCATGTCCATCAATTACTGGCCGCCCTTCTGCACGAAACCGCGCACGAATTCTTCCGCGTTCTGTTCCAGCACGCCGTCGATCTCGTCCAGCAGATCATCCGTGCCTTCGGTCTCGGCCTGCGCGGCGGGTGCGGCGGCAGGCTCGGGCGTGGGCTCGTCGTCGTACTCTTCGTCGTCGCGGCGCGAGTCCACGTTCTTGCGGTCCTGGGTTGCCATGATGGCCTCCTTCTGGTGGGACGATCGGCTCTGTCCTAGTGCTTATGTTGCCACGTGGGGCTCGTCCGCGGGGCCCAGCAACGCCGTGATGAACTCCTCCGCCGACGAAGCTTCCTCGAAGAGCCTGCCGGTCAGCGCGCGGTTGCCGCGCAACGGCTCGCGGGTGGGGATGCGCTGCAGCCGGCGCCGGTCCGGAAGATCGAAAATCACCGAGTCCCAGCTGGCCCCGACGACCTCGCGGGGGAAGTGTTGAATGCACTTCCCGCGGAAGTAGGCCCTGGTGTCCTCGGGCGGCTCGCCCACGGCGGCGTCGATCTGGGCGTCCGAGAGCAGCCGGCGGATCCGGCCGCGTGCGGCCAGGCGGTGGTAGAGGCCCTTCTCGGGCCGCACGTCGGCATATTGCAGGTCGATCAGGCCCAGGCGCGGGTCGCCCCACTCCATGCCGTCCCGGTCCCGGTAAGCCTGCAGCAGCTTGAGCTTGGCCACCCAATCCAGCTGGTCGGCGGCGTCCATCGGGTCCCGGCGGAGCGTGTCCAGCACCGCAGCCCAGCGCCGCAGCACGTCCGCGGTCTGGCCGCTGTCGGTCCCGTGCCGCCGGCAATGCTCCACCGCTGCCTGCAGGTAGATCTCCTGCAGGTCCAGGCCGGTGACCATGCTGCCGTCCTTGAGCGCGACCTTCTGCTGCAGGGAGGGGTCGTGGCTGATCGCCTGCAGCGCCTGCACCGGCTCGGCCAGCTGGACGTCCGGTACCTCGCCGTGTTCGATCATGGACAGCACGACGGAGGTGGTGCCCATCTTCAAAAAAATCGACACCTCGCTCAGATTCGCGTCGCCGATGATCACGTGCAGCCGCCGGTACTTGTCCGCGACCGCGTGCGGTTCGTCCCGGGTGTTGATGATGGGCCGCCGGATGGTGGTCTCCAACCCCACTTCGGCCTCGAAGAAGTCCGCGCGCTGGCTGACCTGGTAGCCCGGGGTGCGGCCGTTGCTGCCCAGCCCCACCCGCCCGGCACCGCACACGACCTGCCGGGACACGAAAAACGGAATCAAGCCGGTGACAATCCGGTTGAACGGCACGCTGCGCGGCATCAGGTAGTTCTCGTGCGCGCCGTAGGAGACCGACTTGTTGTCGGTGTTGTTCTTGTACAGGTTCACCGGCGAGAATCCCGGCGTGGCGGCGATCCTGCGCATCGCGGCGAGCACGACGGCGTCGCCCGCCTTGTCCCAGCGCACCGCATCCAGCGGGTTGGTCACCTCGGGCGAGGAATATTCCGGATGGGCGTGGTCCACGTACAGCCGGGCCCCGTTGCTGAGCACCATGTTCATGAGCACGCCGGAGGATTCGTCCGTGTAGAACTCGTTGCCGGCCGCGCGGCCGCCGGCCAGCGCTATCTGCTCGGCGTCGAGGATCGGCGGGACATCGGTGAGCTGGGATGGGTCCGCCTGGTCACGCGACAGGTCGAATCCGCGGGCATCGTGCAGCGGCTCCTCGTCGGTGTAATCCCACCGGGTGCCGGCCAGGTTCCCCAGGCCCTTCCGCATGGTCGCCGCGTACGCGTTGATCACCTGCGAGGAGAGCACCGTGGAGTTGGCCAGGGGTTCGCCGGGAGCATGGATGCCATACTCCGTCTCTGAACCCATCACGCGATAGACGCTCACAGGTACTGCCCGGTGTTGGACATCGTTTCGATGGCCTTGCCGGCCTCCTGCCCGGCCTTGCCCTGCACGATCGTGCGGATGTAGGTGATCCGCTCGCCCTTCTTGCCGGAAATCCGAGCCCAGTCGTCCGGATTGGTGGTGTTGGGGAGGTCCTCGTGCTCGCGGAATTCGTCCACCACGGCGCTGAGCAGATGCTCGATCCGCAGGCCCTTCTGCTGGTTGGTCAGCAGGTCCTTGATGGCGTTCTTCTTGGCCCGGTCCACCACGTTCTGGATGACGGCGCCGGAATTGAAGTCCTTGAAGTAGAGCATTTCCGTGTCGCCGCTGGCGTAGGTGACTTCCAGGTACTCGTTCGACTTGTCGGTGGAGTACATTTCCTCGACCGTGCGCTGGATCATCGCGTCGATGGTCGCCTTGCGGTCCTGCCCGTGCTCGGCGAGGTCCTCGGCATGGATGGGGAGGTTGGTGGTGAGGTACTTGGCGAAGATGTCCGCGGCCGCCTCGGCGTCGGGCCGGTGGATCTTGATCTTCACGTCCAGCCGGCCGGGGCGCAGGATGGCCGGGTCGATCATGTCCTCGCGGTTGGAGGCGCCGATGACGATGACGTTCTCCAGCTTCTCGACGCCGTCGATTTCGGACAGCAGCTGCGGCACGATGGTCGTTTCGACGTCGGACGACACGCCGGTGCCACGGGTACGGAACAGCGAATCCATTTCGTCGAAGAAGACCACCACCGGGCTGCCGTCGGATGCCTTCTCGCGTGCCCGGGCGAAAATGAGCCGGATGTGCCGCTCGGTCTCGCCGACGTACTTGTCCAGCAGTTCCGGTCCCTTGATGTTCAGGAAGTAGCTGCGGGTGTCGGTGCCGCTGCGCTCGATGGCCTTGGCGGCCAGGGAGTTGGCCACGGCCTTGGCGATCAGCGTCTTGCCGCAGCCGGGAGGGCCGTAGAGCAGGATGCCCTTGGGGGCCTTCAGGCCGTGCTCGCGGTAGAGGTCGGGATGCAGGAAGGGAAGCTCGACGGCGTCGCGGATCTGGTCGATCTGCGGGCCCAGGCCGCCGATGTCCTCGTAGGAGATGTCCGGCACCTCCTCGAGGATGAGGTTCTCCACCTCGCTGCGGGGAATCTTCTCCAGCGCGTAACCGCTGCGGGCGTCGATGGACACGGCGTCGCCGACCCGGAGCCGTTCGGTCCGCAGGGCGCCGGACAGCTTGACGACCCGTTCCTCGTCGGCCCGTCCCACCACCAGGACGCGGTCGCCGTCGAGCATTTCCTTGATGGTGACCAGTTCGCCGGAGCGCTCGAAGCCGAGCGCGGCGATCACTGTGAGCGACTCGTTGAGCAGGACTTCCTGGCCGGGGGCGAGGTGGTCCATCTTCACCAAAGGGCTGACCGCGACGCGCAGCTTGCGCCCGGACTGCACGATGTCGACGCTCTCCTGCACCACGGCAGCGTTGCTCGTGCCGGGCCGCGGCCGCTGCGCCTTGTTGACCTGGGTGATGGTCGCGAAGCTGAAGGGGGTTTCGCCGTCGCGTTCGAGGGCGGACTTAAGCCGGACGATTTCGCTCTTCGCGGTCTCGAGCGTGGAGACGAGGCGGGAATTGTTTTGGGTGGCCGCGGCCAACTGCTTGTCCAGGTGGCGGAGTTTGTCGCGCAGAACGTTGATCTGGCGTTGGGCGACCGTCAACGCGTCACGCTGGTCGTCCTGCCGTTCAGCCGGTGCCGGTTGGTTGTTCTGGTTCTGGTCGTTCATCACCGCGACCTGCTTCCGTGATCGGTTCCTTCCCTAGACACTAACCGGCCCCCGCCCCGGCTGCACCTGTCTACGAAAGAAAACGCCAAACCGAGACATCTTGTTCCGATGCCCCCACGGAAGCGGCCCGCGTGCCGCCCTCAGTCGGTTTCGGGGTTGATGTCCTTGAACGCTCCGCGCTGCACGGTGGAGGCGGCATCCTTGGCAGCGCGGCGAAGCCGGCGGTCGGACACGGTCCGCTCCCCCAGTGCCTCGGCATTCCAATCGTCCTCGTTGCCGGTCCACGCCTGCACGTCCTCGGCGGCGAAGCCGGTCTTGGACGGACGGCGCTTGGGCGTCAGTCCCGTCTCGCCGCCGGCCAGCCGGCGGGCCGTGAGCAGGAAACCGGTGTGCGCCACCATGCGGTGGTCGGGCCGGACGGCCAGGCCCTCCAGGTGCCAGCCGCGGACCATCGACTCCCAGCCGTCGGGCTCGGTGAACCGGCCGTCGGCCCGGATCGCCTCGGCAGTACGTGACAATTGCGTAACGGTCGCGACGTAGCTGATCCAGACGCCGCCGGGCGCCAGCACCGTCGCCACGGCGTCCAGGCACTCCCACGGCGCCAGCATGTCCAGCACCACCCGGTCCACGCTGCCGGGCTCCTCGGCTTTGACGACTTCGTCCTGGAAATCTCCCAGCGAGATCTGCCAGGCGGGGTGCGGCCCGCCGAAGAACGTTTCCACGTTGCCGCGGGCGACGTCGGCAAATTCCTCGCGCCGCTCGAACGAGTGCAGCCGTCCGCCGTCGCCCACGGCGCGCAGCAGCGAGATGCTCAGGGCACCCGAACCGACCCCGGCCTCCACCACCCGGGCGCCCGGGAAGATGTCCGCCATGGTCACGATCTGGGCGGCGTCCTTGGGGTAGACCACGGCGGCGCCGCGCGGCATGGAGAGCACGAAGTCCGAAAGCAGCGGGCGCAGGGCCTGGTACCGGTGGCCCACCGTGTTGGCCACGACCGTGCCCTCTTGCCGTCCGATCACCTCGTCATGCGGCAGGAAGCCCTTGTGCGTGTGGAACGCGCCACCGGGCGTCAGGGTGATGGTGTTCATCCGGCCCTTTTCGTCCGTGAGCTGGACCCGTTCCCCGGGCCGGAACGGCCCGCGTCGCTGGTCGGCGCCGTGCGCGCTGGTGGTGGAGCTCATGCGTGGATCACTTCCGGTCGTTTTGTGTGCGGCCCGGCGGTGTGTGCCGGGCCGGTTCGTCGATTGTATTCCGGCCGGCGGCCGGGTTCCCGGCCCAGCCGGCGGGATCAGAGCCTGCCGGCCTTGCCGGTGATGGCGCGGACCACCGTGCTTTGCTGGAGCACCCCGGTGACGCGGCCCTCGCCGTCGATCACGGCGTACTCGCTGCCGGCCAGCCGGGCCAGGTACTGCACCAGCTCCTGGCCGGCAGCCGCCTCCGGCACGTAGGCCCCCGGCGCCAGGGCCCGGGAGACGGCCGCGGCGGGAGTCCGGGGGGCGGCCGGCGGCGGCACCTGGTCCAGCGCCGTGCGGTCCACGACTGCTTCGGGTTGGCCGGTCGCGGCGGTGAGCACCACGGAGAGCCCGGGGTGCCCCTGGATCAGCTGCCGCACCTGGTCCACCGTGGCGGTGGCGGGCAGCGACGCGGCCGGAAGCTTGAGCTGCCCGGCGCTGACGGACGGCAGCCGCAAGCGCATCCGGGCGTGCGAGATGGCCGAGCTGGCGCCCATCCAGAGGAAACCGCACACCAGCACCATGAGCACGACCAGCTGGAGGTCCGGCGTGCCGCCCCGCAGCAACGGGACGCCGATCACGCCGATCACCAGCAGCACCACGATGGCGCGGCCGGCCCAGCCCGCTGCCACGGTCCCCTTTTCCTGGCTGCCGGTCGCCTTCCAGACGGCGGTCTCCACCAGACGCCCGCCGTCCAACGGGAGCCCCGGGAGGATATTGAAGACGGCCACCAGGAAGTTGGCCCAGATGAAGATGTCCGTCAGCAGGAACGGGATCGGTTCGCCGCGGAACAGCGGCAGGACGAGCATGCCGGCGCCGGCCAGCGCGAAGTTGGCCACGGGCCCGGACAAGGCCACCAGCAGGGACTTGCCCGGCGTGGCGTTGAAGTTGTCGAACTGCGTGTGGCCGCCCCAGAGGTTGAGCACGATCTTGGCCGACGGCCACCGGAAGGTCCGGGCCGTCAGGGCGTGGGCGAGTTCGTGCACCAGCACCGAGAACAGCAGCAGCAGTGCGTAACCGAACGCCACGGCGTACGCTCCCACGCCGATCTCCGGCATCAGGCGCTGCACCTGCGGGCCGAAGATCAGCACGATGAAGGCGGCGATCACGAACCAGGACCAGGCCAGGACCACCGGGACGCCGAACATGCGCCCGAGGGGAATCCCTTCGCTGCGTTCCTTTTCCTCGGCCGGCCGGGGGGTCTGCGTGCTCATACTCCTGCTTCCTGGGCGGCGCCCACCAGGACGCGCTCCACGTCCGCCAGGCCTTTTCCGGCCAGGCTGTCCCAGTGCGGACGCCCCGGTGCCGGCGGGACGGGCACGACGTGCGGAATGGCCACGGTCACGAGGCCGGCGGCTTCGGCGGAGGCAACCCCGGGAACCGAGTCTTCCAGTGCCACGACGTACTGCTTGTCGGCGCCGGGCAGGTGGCCGCTGAGCCAGTCGAAGGCCTGCTGGTACGGCTCCGGGTCCGGCTTGCCGCGCGTGACCATGTCACCGGTGACGACGTGGCGGAAGCTGCCCTCGGGCAGCGCCCTGACCACTTCGGCGGCGAGTTTGGTCTCGCTCATGGTCACCAGGATCGACGGAATGCCTGCCCCGTCCAGCTCCGCGAGCAACTCCCGCGCGCCGGGGCGCCACGGGATGCGCCCGCGGACGCGTTCGGTCACGGCGTCGATCAGCCGGTCGACAATCTCGCGGATGCCCAGGTCGACGCCGGCCTGCTGCAGCACGGCGGCCGATGTCTCCAGCGCATTGCCCACCAGCTTTTTGCCCAGTTCGTCGTCCCACACCCCGCCGAACGAAGCAACCAATTCGGTTTCGGCTTCGATCCAGTACGGCTCGGTGTCGACGAGCGTTCCGTCCATGTCCCAGAAAACGGCCTGCAGGGCGGACGACGGGTGGCTGGACGCAGCGGGGGAAGGGGAAATTTCGGGCATGCATCCAGTCTACGGGCCCTTCCTGCCCGGCCCCGGCATCGGCCCCGTGACGGCCTCCGGCATGGGTCTCCGGGACCGGATTCGGGGGCTATGCTGGGCGCGAATCGAATGTCGGCTCACTGACAAGCCGTGCCGGGAGGATTAGGGTGAAACCGTGAGTACTCAGGACAGTGGCGACCTGCCCACGGAAGGCGACGGCGAGCAGCGCGGTTTGCACTTGCTGTTCCCGCAGACGAAGCCCGGCGAGACACCGCGGCGTTATACCGTGATGCTGGCTGCATTCGAAGGCTGGAACGATGCCGGCGAAGCCGCCACGGACGCCGTCAAGTACCTGAGCCGGCTCTGGGACAGCCACAAGGTGGCCACGGTGGACCCGGATCTTTATTACGACTTCCAGTTCACCCGGCCGGTGGTGCACCGCACCGCCTCCGGGGAACGCCGGATCAAATGGCCGACGACGAAACTGACGCGCAGCAGCATCCCGGGCAGCCGGCTGGACATTATCTTTGTCCACGGGGTGGAGCCGTCCTACCGCTGGCGGGCGTACACCGCGGAACTGTTGGCCCACGCCGAAGAGCTGGGCGTGGACTGCATCATCCTGGTAGGCGCCCTCTTGGCCGACGTGCCGCACACGCGCCCCATTCCCGTCACGGTCACCAGCGACGACGACGACGTCCGCCGCGCCCTGAATACCGAGTCCAGCCAGTACGAAGGCCCCACCGGAATCGTCGGAGTGTTGTCCGATGTCGCCTCACTGGCCGGCATTCCCACCATGTCCGTCTGGGCCGCGGTGCCGCACTACGTGGGACAGTCGCCCTCCCCCAAGGCCGAGCTGGCTTTGCTGCACCGGCTGGAGGACATCCTGCAGGTCCCGCTGGAAGTGTCCGTCCTGAGCGAAGAAGCCGAAGCGTGGGAGCGCGGCGTGGACGAACTTGCCACCGAGGATCCGGAAGTCGCCGCCTACGTGCGGCAGCTGGAGGAGGCCAAGGACACCGCCGAGCTGCCGGAGGCAACCGGGGAATCCATCGCCCGCGAATTCGAGCGCTACCTCAAAAAGCGCGGTAAAGAGTAGCACCCGGGCGGCAACGGCACCGCTCCGCGGACGATGGCACTTTCGTGCCGGTCCCGCCGCCCCGTTCAGCCCCCTCGAACTAGAGCCGGATGCCCAGCAGCGCGTCGAGCAGCGCCGCGAACTGCCCGGCGCCGTCACCGGCCTGCCCTCCGGCCTGCTGCCGGGAGTGCTCGGCGAAGCCGTCGATTTCGGCCAGGGCCGCGGGTGCGTTGAGGTCGTTCGAGAGCGCCTGGCGGATTTGCTGTGCCAGCTCGGGTACCTGTTCGGCCTGCACATAGGGGGCCGCGCCGCGCCACGCAGAAAGCCGCGCCTGCGCCTGGCGGAGCAGATCCCCGGTCCAAAACCAGTCGCTGCGGTAGTGCTGGCCCAGCAGCACGGTGCGGATCGCAGCCGGCTCCACGCCTTCTTCGCGCAGGGCCGAGACCAGCACGAGGTTGCCCTTGGACTTGCTCATCTTTTCGCCGTCGAGGCCGACCATGCCAGCGTGCATGAAGTGCTTGGCCAGCGGCTTGCCGGTCATCGCATAGGCGTGCCCGGCGCTCATTTCGTGATGCGGGAAACTCAGGTCCGAGCCGCCGGCCTGGACGTCGAAGGTTTCCGGCAGGAATTTGCGCGCGATCACCGAACACTCGATGTGCCAGCCGGGGCGGCCG
Source organism: Arthrobacter sp. Y3224055 (assembly GCF_059090825.1). NCBI lineage: Bacteria > Bacillati > Actinomycetota > Actinomycetes > Micrococcales > Micrococcaceae > Arthrobacter > Arthrobacter sp. Y3224055. The sequence goes on from NZ_JBNHGB010000002.1 coordinate 249,635, forward strand.
GGGCCGAGCGAGGCGCCCGGCCACTCGGGTTCGCCGTCACGGGCGACGCGCCACAACAGTGCGTCCAGCGGGTGTTTCTTGCCCGGGCGCTCCGGATCGCCGCCGCGCTCGGCAAAGAGCGGCAGCATTTGATCTTCGGTCAGCCTGGAGGTGGCGCCGTTGTGCCAGCCCGGTCCCGCTGCGGCAACGGAATCGAAGTACACGTCGCCGTGGGGCTCGCCGTCGGTGCCCGGTACGCGGTACGCGAGGCCGCGGGCCAGCAGGTCCTCCACCACCGGAACGATCCACTCAATCGATTCCACCGCTCCGATGTACTCGCCGGGCGGGATGACGTTGAGTTCTTCCATGTCCGTGCGGAACAGCTCGGTCTGGTCCTTCGCCAGCAGCTGCCAGTCCATGCCGGTGGCCGCGGCACGTTCCAGCAGCGGATCGTCAATGTCCGTGACATTCTGCACATAGTTGACGGTGCGCCCGGCGTCGCGCCAATAGCGGTTGAGCAGGTCGAAGGCCACGTAGGTGGCGGCATGGCCCATGTGCGTGGCATCGTACGGGGTGATGCCGCAAACGTACAGGCTTCCCGTCGAGGACGGCTCAAGCCGTACCAGCGACCCCACGGAGGTGTCGTGGATGGTCAGTTCGTCTTTGCCGCCCGGAATTTCGGGTACAGCACGGGCATTCCAACCAAGCACTCTTGGGTTTCCTTCCGATGAGGTGAACGGACGCGGATGGCGGGCGGGGCCGCCGTCGTAAATGACGCTCCTAACATTCAAGAATGCAGGAGCCGGATAAATTCCCGCGGGTCAGGCGTTGATGACTCCGGCGCCCAGCAGCAGGAACAACAGCGCGCCCAGGGCGATCCGGTACCAGACGAAGAGCCGGTAGCTGCGGGTGGACACATACTTCAAGAACCACCCGATGATCACGAAGCCGACGCCGAAGGCCACCACCGTGGCCAGCGCCGTCTCCCCCAGCCCGTACGGCCCGGGTTCACCGAAGCTCTTGGCCAGCTGGTACAGGCCCGAGGCGAAGACCGCCGGAATCGCCAGCAGGAATGAATACCGGGCGGCGGCCTCGCGGGTGTAGCCCATCAACAGGCCGGCCGTGATGGTGCCGCCGGAGCGGGAGACGCCCGGGACCAGGGCCAGCGCCTGGGCCAGCCCGTACAGGATGCCGTGCTTGTAGGTGAGCTTGTCCAGCGTGCGCACCTGGCGGCCGATGGAGTCGGCGATGGCCAGGAACACGCCGAAGACAATCAGCATGGTGGCCACAATCCACAGGCTGCGGAAGGTGGATTCGATCTGGTCCTGGAACAGCAGCCCGAGCACACCGATGGGGATCGAGCCGATGATCACCAGCCAGCCCATCCGGGCGTCCGGGTCGTTCCGCGGCACCTTGCCGGTGAGGGAGCCGAACCAGGCCTTGATGATGTTGACGATATCGCGCCAGAAATAGACGACGACGGCGGTTTCCGTGCCCAGCTGGGTGATGGCGGTGAAGGCGGCCCCGGGATCGGCGGCACCGGGCAGAACCTCTCCGATGATGCGCAGGTGCGCGCTGGATGAGATCGGGAGGAACTCGGTCAGGCCCTGCACGAGCCCCAGGATGATTGCTTCTAGCCAATTCACATCCTCGACCTTATGGCACCAAGGCCCGCGGAACGGAAACGGACACAGCCGCGGCGGCGAAGATCCGCCCACGGCACAACGCCGGGTGCCCGGCGCGGGGCCGGGGCGGATGGGCTGCCCGTGCGGGAGGACGAGGCACGCGCCTGCGTCGGCGGGCCGCTGCCAAGGGCGCGGCAGCGCAGGCCATAAGCTGGCTTTATGGAGCACAATCGCTTGGGTCACAGCGGGCTGAAGGTCCCGCAGCTGTCGCTGGGAACGATGACGTGGGGAGAGGAAACGGACGAGGAGGCCGCGGGCACCATGCTGCGCGCCTACCTGGACGCCGGCGGCACGCTCCTGGACACCGCCGCGCCGTATGCCGAAGGCCGCAGCGAGGCCATGCTCGGGGCGTTCCTGGGCGAGCTGGTTCCCCGGCAGGAGGTGCTGGTGGTCTCCAAGGCCGGCGTGACGCGCAGCGAGGGCCGGCGCGAGGTGGACACGTCCCGCGGCGCCATGTTGCGCAGCCTGGACGCCAGCCTGGCCCGGCTGGGCACGGACTACCTGGACCTGTGGCTGGTCCATCTCTGGGACGACGGCGGCGCGCCGCTGGAAGAGACCCTGTCCGCCCTCGAGCACGCGGTGTCGTCGGGTCGCGCCCGCTATGTGGGAGTCTCCAATTACTCCGGCTGGCAGCTGGCCCGGGCTGCCTCGATCAGCCCGGTTCCGCTGGTCGCGGTGCAGAACGAATATTCGCTGCTGCACCGCCGGGCGGAACACGAGGTCATTCCGGCGGCGCGGGCCCTCGGGCCGGGCCTGATGGCCTGGTCGCCGCTGGGACGCGGCGTCCTGACCGGCAAGTACCGCACCGGCATTCCGGCCGATTCCCGGGCCGCCTCCGAGCAGCGCGCCGGGTACGTGGAACCGTACCTAAGCGGCCGGCCGGCCCGGATTGTGGATGCGCTGGCCACGGCGGCGCGCGGCCTGGACGTCCGGCCGCTGGACCTGGCGTTGAGCTGGGTGCTGCAGCGGCCCGCCGTCGGCACGGCCGTGGTGGGTCCCCGCACGCCCGCCCAGCTGGCAGAAATCTTGAAGGCGCCCTTGGACGCCCTGCCCGCCGCGATTGGCCAGGCGCTGGACGAGATTTCCACGCCGTAACGTTCCGTCCCGGGCGCGGCGGCGCCGGCCCGTCAACGCTTGATCGGGTCCGGGCGGCCTCGGGGGCGTGCTACTTTTCTTCGATCTCCAGATCGTCGTCGAAGGGGTCCACCACGTCGTCGGGTTCGTCCATGCCCTCGTCGTCCGACTCGTCGTAAATGACCAGCGGGGTCACTTCGCCGTAAGCATCGTAGAGCGCGTCCTCGTAGGTTTCGAACGATTCCATAATGGACGAGAAGGCCGCTTCCACGGCAGGATCGTCATCACCCCGGCGGCTGGATGCGGCGGCCAAATGCTCTTGCAGGGCGGAAACCAGTGACTCGAGTGCGACGCGCGGATCAATGCTCATGCTGTAGACGTTAGCCGCATTGTGGAGAATAAGTGAAGAGAACAGGAGGGCAATGAGAGAACAATTTCTGGGTGCCGCCGTCACCCGCGAACGCGACTACGCCCGGCAGTACGAATACCTGGTCCTGACCGTGAACAAAGACGAATCCGTCGGCGAGGCCCGCCGCGCGCTGACCGAGCACGCCGAGTACGGCAAGTGGGATCTGGTCCGGACCCGGTTGTATCTGGGCGGCGGCCGCAAGTACTGGCTCCGCCGCAGGGTGCTGAAGGTCGAACGCACCGCCTGACCCCCGGCAGGCGGTGCGCGGCCCGCGTCAGTCTTCCAGCGGCCCCAGCCAGGCCGTTGCAACAGTGCTGTGCGCGGACTCGTCGTCCGAGGGGTGGTAGAGCCCGGCCAGCACGTCGCGGTACAGCCGCTCCAGTTCACCGCCGCGGAAGTACCCGCCGCCGCCGGAGACGCGTACGGCCTTCTCCACCACGTCCTTGGCGGTTTCGGTGGCCCTGATCTTGATGCCGGACAGTTTGGCGAACCAGAACCTGCCGTGGTCGGCCAGCGTATCCACGTCGCGGGCAATGGACGCCAGCTGCGGGTACAGCCCGTCCATGGCCAGGGCGGCGTCGGCCACCCGCCAGCGGATGTCCGGATCCTGCGCGTAGCTTTTGCCCGTTTTCAGCGAACGACGGCGGTGCACGGCTTCCACCGCGAGGTCCAGGGCCCGGGTGCCGATCCCCGCATAGACGGACGAGAGCAGGATTTCGAAGCACGCGAAGATGCCGAAGATCAACGGATCCGGGTTGGGTCCCACCGGCAGTTTCCGGAAGATCCGCTCCGGCGCGGCGACCGCGTCTTCCAGCACCGTGGTGTTGGACTGGCTGGCGCGCATGCCCAGCGTGTTCCAGTCGTCCTTGATCCGGTAGCCGGGCTTGTCCCGGTCGATGAACCCCCACACCAGCTGCGGTTCGGTGCCGGAATCGTCGCGGCCGAAGACACCGAGCCGCGTCCAGGCGGGCGAGAGGCTGGTGAACACTTTCGTGCCGGTGAACCCGTACCCGCCGTCCCCGCGGGGTGCGGCGACGGTGCGCGAATCGAAGAGGACCTGGTCGTTTCCGGCCTCGGAGACCCCGAACCCGAAGACTTCGCCGCGGCCGGCCTCGGCGAGGACGTAGTCCATGCTGTCGTCGCCACGGGCCTGGAGGACCCGCGCGACGCCGGTCCACACCAGATGCATGTTGACGGCCAGCGCCGTGGCGGGCGCCGCGGTGGCCAGCCGCATCTGTGCCCGGGTTGCCTCCTCCAAGGTGTAGCCCAGGCCGCCGTCTTCCTCCGGGACGAACATTTTCAGGTAGCCCGCCTCGACGAGGTCGGCGAAGTCTTCGTGGAAGAAGCTGTTCGCTTCGTCGTAACCTGCGGCCCGGCCCCTGATGGTCTCAAGCAGGTCGTCCGGGAGCAGTTCTTCAACACTGGCGGGCATGCCGGTGGTCCTTTCGTCGTCGTTCCAAGTGGTCAGTAGGTGGTGAGCAGGCGCTGCAGGACGCGGGTGCCGAACTTCAGCGAGTCAACCGGCACCCGTTCGTCCACGCCGTGGAACATCCCGGTGAAGTCCAGGTCGTCGGGCAACCGCAGCGGAGCGAAGCCGTAGCCGGTGATGCCCAGCCGGGCCAGCGCCTTGTTGTCCGTGCCGCCGGAGAGCGTGTACGGGAGCACCACGGCGTCCGGATCCTCGTGCGCCAGCGAATCGATCATGGCGTCCACCAGGTTCCCGGCGAACGGCACCTCCAGCGACCTGTCCTGGTGCACGTAGCTGACCTGCACGTCGGGGCCCGCCAGTTCGCGGATGGTGGCCAGCACGAGCTCTTCCTGTCCGGGCAGTGTCCGGGCGTCGATCCGCGCCTCGGCCAGCCCGGGGATCACGTTTTCCTTGTAGCCGGCCTTCAACACCGTGGGGTTGGACGTGTTCTGCAGGGTGGCGCCGACGAAGCGGGCCAGGGTGCCCAGTTCCTTGAGCAGGATGTCCGGGTTGTCCGGGTCGAATTCGACGCCGGTCAGCTCGGTCACCCCGTCGAGGAACCGGCGGGTGGTGTCCGTCAGCTCGATTGGCCACTGGTGGGCCCCGATCCGGGCCACCGCCGCCGCCAGCGTGGTTACCGCGTTGTCCGTGTTGATCTGGGAACCGTGCCCGGCCCGGCCGGCGACTGCCAGCCGCAGCCACGCGATCCCCTTCTCCGCGGTCTGGAGCAGGTAGGCGCGGCGGCCGCCAATGGTGGCCGAGAAGCCGCCCACCTCCGAGATGGCCTCGGTGGCGCCGTCGAAAAGCTCGGGACGGTTCTCTACCGCCCAGCGCGCCCCGTAGGTGCCGCCGGCCTCTTCGTCGGCGAAGAACGCGAAGACGATGTCCCGGCGCGGGCGGGTGCCGCTGCGTGCCATGTGCCGCGCCACCGAGAGGATCATCGCGTCCATGTCCTTCATGTCCACGGCGCCCCGGCCCCAGATGAGGCCGTCCCGCTCCTCGCCGCTGAACGGGTCCACCTGCCAGTCATCGGCTTGCGCCGGCACCACGTCCAGGTGGCCGTGCAGGACCAGCGCCGGCGCCGAGGGGTCCGTGCCGGCCATCCTCGTGACCACCGACGTCCGGCCGGGCGCGGACTCGAACACATCGGTGGCCAGTCCGGCTTCTTCCAGCAGACCGGCCGCGTACTCGGCGGCCAGCCGCTCCCCCGGCCCCTCGTTGCCGCCGTAGTTGGAGGTGTCGATCCGGATCAGTTCCTGGCAGATCTGGGCCACTTCTTCGTGCGGGCTCGGTACAGTCATGAAGGCTCCTCGGAATCGATGTCTGTCCCCAGCCTAACGAGCGGGCGCGGTCGAAGGCAGCAGCTGTCCGCAGGAGGCGCCGCAGGTGGCGCCGCAGTTGGTACAGCCGGAGTCGGGCCCCGGTGCCGGCTCCGTCGCGCGCACGGAGGGCCCGATTCAACAGTTCGGGCAAAACATGTTAGAGTTTTTCTCGCTGCTTTCGACGGAATCGGTGCGCCTGAGGGCCTCTGGAGAACCGGCGAAAGTCCACCTGCGCGGGTGGCGGAATGGTAGACGCGCTAGCTTGAGGTGCTAGTCCTCTTATTGAGGGTGAGGGTTCGAGTCCCTTCCTGCGCACAGAGAAAGCCCCGGACTTCCGGGGCTTTTTTGTGCCCGCAGCGCGCGAAGAGTACAGGCGGCCCGGCGCAGCCACGGGTCCTCGTCTTCCGCCCACCGATCGAGGATTGCTTCCGCACGCATGCGGGACCGGCCGGTCAGCCCCTGGATCAAGGGACCGACGACGTCAATGGCGAGCGGGTCCGCCAAGGCCGCCAGGCGCGCGTCGCGCAGGAAGCCTTCCAGCCGGGTGAGGTCCGAGCTTCGCAAGAGGCGTTGGTTCGACTGCAGCAGCACCACGGCGGCCAGGCGCCGCTCGAAGACCGGCCGGGCCCACAGTTCGGAGCTGAGGGCGGTCACCTCGTCGTGCGAGAGCAGCCGGAACTTCCGCCCGGCGTCCCGGACCGTACCCCGGACCGCACCGACCGACGCACCGTAGTAGCGCAATCCGTCGCCCGCCTCGTTCTGCGCTTCCGCCCGTGCCCAGGAGGCTTCCCGCCGCAACGTGCGGTCGATGAATTCTGCCGCCTCGCTCATCCAGCAATTCTTTCATTCACTCACCGTCCCGGCCGCTACCCTCCTATCCGGATGCCCGATCGTTGCCGGCTTCTTCCTGGCCGGGCGCCCGTTCGTGACCGGCTTCTTCCTGGCCGGTGTAGGTGCGCAGCAGGTCTTTCGCGCCCTCGGCCGCCTGCCCTTCCTGATCCAGCGTCCGCTGCATGGTTTCCGCGTTCTCCCGGCCGGCCGGGAACGGCGGGAGCAGCGGAACGTCGGGATCGGTGAGCACCTCGATAAGATACGGCCGGTCGGCGGCCAGTGCCTCGTCCCATACGGCCCCGAGCTGCTCGGGGTCCTCGACCCGTTTCCCGTGCAGTCCGAGCAACCGTGCGTAGCCCGCGTAGTCGACATCGGGCAGGGCCTGGCTGTCGGCAAACCGCGGCTCGGCCTCCATCTCCCGCTGTTCCCAGGTCACTTCGGCGAGTTCCCGGTTGTTCAGGACGCACACCACAAAACGAGGGTCCATCCACCGCTGCCAGAGTCGGCCGACGGTAATCAGTTCGGCCAGGCCGCTCATCTGCATGGCCCCGTCTCCCGTGAGGGCAACAACCACCCGTTCCGGGGCGGCCAGCTTGGCGGCGATGCCGTACGGTATCGAACAGCCCATGCTTGCCAGGGTGCTGGAGAGGTGCGCTTGCGCCCCTGCCGGCAGCCGCAGCTGCCGGGCATACCAGTAGACGGAACTGCCGACATCGACGGCGAGCAGGCCGTCCGGCGGGAATCGTTCGCTCAGCTCAAAGGCCACCCGTTCGGGGTTGACCGGTTGCGCCGGCGTCATGGCCCGCTGCCGGGACAGCTCGCGAGACTGCCGCACCCAGCCTTCCACCTGCTCGCGCCACCCGCCGCCTGCGCGGTCCTCAAGCAGCGGCAGCAGCGCCGCCAGGGTGGTGGCGGCGTCGCCGGTGAGCGCCGCCTCGACCGGATAGCGGTTGCCGATGGCACTGGCGTCATTGTCGATCTGCACCGCTCGGGCAGCACCGGGCGGCGGGTAGAACTCAGTCCAGGGGTCATTGGAGCCCACGATCAGCAAGGTGTCGCAGTGTCCCAGCAGTTGGCCGCTGGCGGCGGTACCCAGATGCCCCATGGTTCCGGCCGCGAAGGGCAGCGACTCGTCCACATAGGGTTTGCCCAGCAGGCTGGTGGCAATGCCGGCCCCGAGCTTCTCCGCCACCGCAACCACCTGCCCGCGGGCATCCCGCGCTCCCTGTCCTACCAGCAGGGCAACCCGCTGCCCGGCGTTGAGCACGTCCGCGGCCGCGCGCAGGTCGTCCGGGTCCGGGACCACGTGCGGGGCACGCCAGATCGGCGCGGTGGTCACCACGCCATGGGTGTGCTCAAGTTCGGGGGCGGGAAGTTTCTGGATGTCGTGCGGAATGATCACCACGGCCGGGCCGCGGCCGCTCAGGGCCGCCTTGAAGGCGCGGTCCAACACCAGCGGAACCTGCTCCGGAGTGCTCACCTGCTGCCGGAAGGTGGCGACGTCCTTGGTCAGGTTGGCCAGGTCCACTTCCTGCATGTACCCGGAGCCGAGCGTAGTGCGCGACTGCTGCCCGACGATGGCCACTACCGGGACGCTGTCGAGTTTGGCGTCGTACAGGCCGTTGAGCAGGTGCACGGCGCCGGGACCCTGGGTGGCCGTGACCACCCCCACCCCGCCCGTGTACTTGGCGTGCCCCACCGCCATGAAGGCGGCATTTTCCTCATGCCGGGCCTGGACGAACTCGACCGTCCCCGCGCGCCGCAGCGCGCCCATGAACGTGTTGATGCCGTCCCCGCTGTAGCCGAAGATCCGCGACACCTGCCACGCGCGAAGCCGATCGACAATAAGGTCTGCAACGAGCCGCTGGGCCATATCCACTCCACTCGCAATCCTCAGGGTGCTTGCTGTCTATCATCCCTATCATCCGGTGCCGTCGTTTTAAACCCTTCCCGGAGCCGCGCCGCGGCCGGCATGCAAAGATGGCGGCATGGAACTGGACGGAGAACTGGCGGCCCATCCCGTCAGGCAGGGCGCGGCGGATCAGCGGGACATCGACCTGTACCGCACGCTCAGCGCCGACATTGCCGCCGGCGTCGCGGTGGTGTCGACGCGGTGGCGGAACCGGGACTATGCGGCGACCGTCAGCGGCTATCTCTCGGTGTCCTACGATCCGCCCACCATGCTGGTCAGCCTCTTCGAGGAGTCGAGGATTTGCGACGCCGTGGCCGACTCGGGGACCTGGGCCTTGAGCCTGCTGGCCTCGCAGCACCAGGGCACGGCGAACTGGCTGGCGAGCCCGGGCAATCCGGTGGAAGGCCTGCTCAACCAAGTGCCGTACCGGCGCGGCCCGGCCACCGGTGCCGCCGTGATCGGCGGCGCCCCGGCATGGTTCGAGTTGAGGACGACGGCGGTGCATCCGGCGGCCACCCATCTGGTGATCGTCGGCGAGGTGCTAACCATGGGCCGGGACGCTGCCGGTTCGGAAAGCGCCGACCCGCTCATCCACTTCGGCTCCTCCTACCGGCGTCTGGGCCGCTAGGAGCGCCGGGCCACGGCCCGAGCCAGCGAGGCCGGAGTTGGTCAGGGCAGCGCCGGCGGCCCGGAGTAGGCGCCTTCCCAGACCGCCCGTGTTCCGGATTCGCCGGTCAGCACCACTGCCACCGTGGCGCCGGCACACACGGCCAGCACGGCGGCGGCGACCACCGCCGCGAGGACGCGGTATCCGGCGCCAAGCCTGCGCCGGGAGGAGGCGTCCGCCGTCGTTCCGTAGCGGAACCACAGCCACAGTCCCAGCGCCGCGGCGAAAAGACCGGCCACCCACGGCAGCAGCATGTCGCCCAACCGCATGTGTTCGACGGCCAGCGGCGTCTGGTCGATCCTGAGGAACAGCCAGTGGCCGGCCTGTTGGGTGACCGGCACCAGCACCAGGGCCAGCAGGGCGATCAGCGGGGTGGCAATCCCCAGGCGCCGCCTCGCCGCCGGCCAGAGCAGGGTGAGCGCAACGCACAGCGCCGCCAGCGGAACGAACACCACGGTGGCGTGGACCAGGAGCACATGCAGCGGCAGGGAATTGATTTCGTACTCCACCGGATCCGCTCCTTGTGTACCGGCTTGGCCCGTCAACCGGTAAGACGACCGCGTATTACGTAGCGGTTCAGCCGGGAGCCGGGCGGCCTGTCCATTGTCTTACCCGGCTGCCTGCTCTATGAATGGACTATGACGGCCACGCTGCGAGCCTTGGAAACCGCTGTTCCGGATACCATCCTGATCCAGTCGGAGGCGCGCGACGTGTTCTCCACGCAACCGGGCCTGACCCGCCTGGGACAGCGCCTGGTGACCACATCGTTCGACCAGTCCGGCATCGACACCCGGTACACCGCCGTCGAGGAACTCACGACGGCCAAGCGGGCGGACAACCCGGTGTTCTTCGACGCCGAATCCCGGCAGCTGCTCTCTCCCAGCACGAAGGTGCGCAACGACATCTTCGCCGACAAGGCAACCCCGCTGTTCATCGAGGCGGCCGGCAAGGCGCTTGCCTCCTGCGAGGGGATCGGCCCGGCGGACATCACACACCTCATCACCGTCTCCTGCACCGGGTTCTTCAACCCGGGACCCGACTACAAGATCGTGCGTGCGCTGGGGCTCAATCCCGCCGTCCAGCGCTACCATCTCGGCTTCATGGGGTGCTACGCGGCGTTCCCGGCCCTGCGGGCGGCCAAGTCGTTCTGCGACGCCGATCCCCAGGCGGTGGTGATGGTCGTATCGGCAGAACTCTGCACGCTGCACGTGCGCACGTCCAACGACCCCGACACCATTGTCGGGTCCTCGCTCTTCGCAGACGGCGCGGCGGCAGCGGTCATCACCGCGCGCGGCCTGGACGAGATCGGGCCTGCCATCCGGCTGGACCACTTCGAAACCGTCCTCACCCCGGTCGGCGAGGAATCCATGGCCTGGAACATCGGTGACGAGGGCTTCGAAATGGTCCTGGGGACCTATGTTCCGCACATTATCGACGAACACATCGTTGGTGCGCTGGAGCCGTTGCTGGCCCGTGAACCGGACGTGGCGGCAAGACCATACCGCGATATTGAGCACTGGGCGATCCATCCGGGCGGCCGCAGCATCCTGGACAAAGTCGAAGCCAAGCTGGAGCTGACCGGGGAACAGCTCGTGCCGGCCCGGGAAACGCTGCGGCGGTACGGGAACATGTCCAGCGCCACCGTGATGTTTGTGCTCAAGCACATCCTGGAGCAACCGGCAGGGTCCGGGGAGGAGCGGATCTGCTCGATGGCCTTCGGCCCGGGCCTGACGGTGGAAACCGGGCTGTTCACCAAGACCGTGCCCGCCGCCACCCTCGAGGCCCGCCAGGTTTCCGCGGCAGCGGCGGTGTAGGGCAGGAACGGACCGCCGTGGCCGCCCGCCTGCCGGATCGCAAGGCGTCGACGTTCCTGGCCCTCCGCGCCACGGACGCCGTGGAGGAAATGGACAAGCCGGACTGCGACCCCGCGATGCTTCGGCGCACCTACGCCCAGTTTCCGCTGATCAACCGGGCGGTGTCGGGTTGGCACGGCATCTACCGGCGCCTGCTCCGCCCGCGCCTGGCCGGCCTCGAGGCCCCCACCCTGCTCGATATCGGCTCCGGCGGCGGCGACGTTCCCCGGCTGCTCGCCCGCCTGGCCGCCCGGGACGGCCTCGACCTGCGGATCACGGCGATCGATCCCGATCCGCGCGCGCATGCCTTCGCCGTGTCCCGGCCGCGGTCGCCGGGCCTCGAGTTCCGGCAGGCGTTCAGTTCGGAGCTGGTGGCCGAAGGACGCAGCTTCGACGCCGTCGTGTCCAACCACTTGCTGCACCACCTGACCGCCCCCGAGCTGGCAGGCCTGCTGGCGGACTCGCAGCGGTTGTCGCGCGCCCTCGCAGTCCACAGCGACATCATCCGCAGCCGCACGGCATATGTGCTGTTCGCCGCCGGGACGCTGCCGTTTTTCCACCGCTCCTTCATCCGCCGGGACGGGCTGACCTCCATCCGCCGCAGCTACACCCCGGAGGAATTGCGCGCCGCCGTCCCGCCGGAGTGGCGGGTGCTGCCCGATTCGCGTTTCCGCCAGCTGGTAATCCATGAGCCCGATGCCTGAGGCGGCGCTCCCCCGGGGCCGGCCTGTTGCAGCGCCCGGCGGCCGCCTGCTCGATGTCGCCGTGGTCGGCGGCGGGCCGGTGGGTTTGCTGATGGCCATCCTGCTGGCCCGGCGCGGGGTGGACGTCGCGGTCCTGGAACGGCGCAGCGCCCGCAGCAGCCACTCCCGGGCGATCGGGATCCATCCGCCGGCGTTGGCCGTGCTCGACGACGCGGGCGTGGGTCCGGAGCTGTTGGCGGCCGGCGTCCGCATCCGCCGGGGCGTGGCCCGCAGCCGCGGCCGGGACGTCGCGTCGCTCTCGTTTGACGGCATTCCCGACGCGCATCCCTACGTGCTGGCCGTGCCGCAGGTCATCACCGAACGGCTGCTGGAAGAACGGCTGGAGGCGCTGCGTCCCGGGGCGGTGCGCCGCGCGGTGGCGGTGCAGGGGGCGTACGACGACGGCGCGACCGTGACGTTGTCCTGTCGCCGGGGCGCGGAACCGGAACCGGCGGCGGCGGGCACGGGCAGGGCACCGGCACCGGCACCGCCTGCCGGCGTGGCACCGGCTGCCGCTGCGGAGACGGTGCGGGCCAGGCTGGTGGTGGCGGCCGACGGCGCCTATTCCGCCCTGCGCCGCCAACTCGGCGTCCCGGTGCGGACGCGGGTGTATCCGGACGCCTACCTGATGGGAGACTTCGCCGACACCACCGGCGACGGCAGCACCGCCGTGCTTTATCTGGAGGCCGGCGGCATCGTCGAATCCTTCCCGCTCCCCGGGGGTACCCGGCGCTGGGTGGCCAGGATGCCCGGCGTGGTCAGCCATCCGACGTCGGACGGCCTCGCCTCCCTGGTCGCGCGGCGCACCGGGACGGGCCCGGACCCCGGCAGCTGCTCCATGCTCAGCGCCTTCTCCGTCAGCTCCCGGACGCCGCGGCGGCTGATAGCGGGACGCGTCGCGCTGGTCGGCGACGCAGCACACCAGGTGAGTCCGATCGGCGGGCAGGGCATGAATTTGGGCTGGCTGGATGCCGCAGCCCTGGCTCCGATCGTCGCCGCGGCCCTGGCGGGCGAGCCGACGGGCACGGCGTTGCGAAGATACGAGGCGGACCGGCGGCGGGCGGCCAACACCGCCATCTGGCAGGCGCACCTGAACATGGCCCTGGGCAGGCCGTTGCCGCCGCCGGTGCTCGCGGCCCGCAACCGCCTGTTCAGCACGCTCACCCGCTTCCCCGGAGTGCAGGACACGGTGGCCAGCCGCTTCACCATGCACTGATCCGTCATCAAGCGGCCGGGGCCTACCCGGGCGGCTAAAGTGGCTGCTAGACAAATTCGGCGGCACGTCGATTTTCCCGAGCCGGAGACGTCCCGGCTGACACGGTCTGGAGGTGGGCATGGTCGGCGCGGAGCGCATCGCCGTGCTGTCGCTGCACACCTCGCCGCTGGCCCTCCCCGGCGGGGGCGATGCCGGCGGGATGAACGTCTACGTGCGCGCCCTGGCGCGGGAACAGGCGGCGCTGGGCACCGCCGTCGACGTTTTCACCCGCTCACTGCACGACGGGCAGGAACCGGTGGAACATCCCCGGGCCGGCGTCCGCGTGATCCACCTGGACGGGGCCCCCGCCGACGCGGTAACCAAGGAAGACCTGCCGCAGCGGTTGGCCGCGCTGGAGGCCTCGCTGCGGCAGTTCACGCAGCAGGACGGGGCACGGTACGACGTGCTGCACTCGCACTACTGGCTCTCGGGTGCCGTGGGGCTGCGGTTGCAGCACGACTGGCACATTCCGCTGGTGCACTCGATGCACACGATGGGGCTGGTCAAAAACCTGCACCTGCAGCCCGGCGAACCGCCCGAGCCGGCCTCCCGGATCGACGGCGAACAAGCCATAGCGTCCGGAGCCGGCCGGCTGATCGCCAATACCCTGACCGAGGCGGCCGAGTTGGTCGATCTCTACGGCGCGGACGAGGGCACGGTCGACGTGATCCCGCCCGGCGTCGACCTGCACACCTTCCGCCCCGACGGCCGCCGCGCGGACCGGGAGGCCGCCGGCATCGGCCCGGATACCTTCCACCTGGTGTTTGCCGGCCGCATCCAGGTGCTGAAAGGGCCGCAGGTCCTGCTGGCCGCCGCGGCCGAACTTCGCCGCCAACGGCCCGACATCCGGCTGCGCGTGTCCATCATCGGCGAGATCAGCGGGTCCGCCGGGCTGGACCTGCCGGCGCTGGCCGGGAAGCTGGGGCTGGCGGACACCGTGACGCTCTCGCCCCCCGTGGAGCCGCGCGCCTTGGCGGCCACCTTCCGCAGCGCCGATGTGGTCGCGGTCCCGTCCTTCAGCGAATCCTTCGGCCTGGTCGCCCTGGAAGCGCAGGCCTGCGGTACGCCCGTCGTTGCCACCAACGTGGGCGGGCTGCCGGTGGCGGTCAGCCACGGGCTCACCGGGCTGCTGGTGGACGGGCACGACCCTGTCCGGTGGGCGGGGGCCCTCCGCGAGCTCCACGACTACCCGGAGTTCCGCCGGCGGTTGGGCGCCAATGCCGCGGTGCACGCCTCGTCCTTTGGCTGGGAGCAGACCGCCGCGCTGACGGCGCACAGCTACCAGCTCGCGGTCGACCACTTCCGCCGCTGAGCCTGACGGCGCCGGCATGATCTGGGATCCGGGCAGCCGCACGGCTAGGATTCATGGGTGCCAACCCCCGATTTCCGCATCCGCCGCGCCACCCCAGACGACATCCCCGCCACGCTCGACATGAAGCTCGCCGCCTGGCGGGAAACCTACTCGTCCCAGCGGCCGGAGAGCTTCTTCGCCGCCGAAGCGGCCCGGCGGGACCAGCAGATCGACTGGTGGTCGCGCGGGCTGGCGGCGGGGGCGGAGCTGTGGGTCGCCGAAGACCCCGCCGGACGGATCATCGGCTGCTCGGGCGGCGGCCCCGTGCAGGACGACGACGCCGACGCCGGCGTGCCGCACGAACTGCAGATGCTCTACGTGCTGGCGGAGGCCTACGGGACCGGGCTCGGGCGGCAACTGCTGGAGGCGGCGATCGGTGGCGGGCCCGCGCTGCTCTGGGTCCTCGAGGACAACCCGCGCGCCCAAGCGTTCTACCGCAAGCACGGATTCGGCCCGGACGGACGCCGCGAGCCCCTGACCGGCCTGTGGGAAGGCCTGCACGAGATCCGGATGGTCCGGCGGGGCGGCTAAACCCGTTCGAGCTCGGCTACATCCGTTCGAGCTCGGCGCGAATGGCGGCGATGCCGCGCCACACCTCCTGGAAGCTGGTGGACAGCGGCGAGAGCCCCAGCCGGAGGCCGTCGGGCTCGCGGAAGTCCGGTATCACGCCCTGCTCCCAGAGCCTGCCGGTGATTTGCTTGAAGTCCGGGTGGTCGATGGTGACGTGGCCGCCGCGTTCCGCCGGATCAAGCGGCGAGGCGATGGCTACGCCGAAACCGGCCAGCGCCTCCTGCACGGCCTCGACGGCAAACCCGGTCAGGGCGATCGACTTTTCCCGGACCGCCGCCAGCCCGGCCTCGTCGATGAGGGCGACCATGTCCTGGAGGGCGGTCATGCCGATGATCGGCGGAGTTCCGGACGTGAACCGGCGGATCCCGCCGGCCGGCTGATACCCCTGACCCATCTCGAAGGGTTTGGCGCTGCCCAACCAGCCTTGGATCGGCTGGCTCAGGTGCTGGTGCTCGGTCCGCACGTAGGCCCAGGCCGGGGCGCCCGGACCGCCGTTAAGGTACTTGTAGCTGCAGCCTGCGGCCAGGTCGACGCCCCAGCCGTCCAGTTCCACGGGCAGCACCCCGGCGGAATGGCACAGGTCCCACAAAACCATGGCACCGGCGTCGTGCGCGGCGGCGGTGATGGCCGGGATGTCCGCAACATAGCCGGAGCGGTAGGCCACGTGGCTGAGCAGCACGAGCGCTGTGTCGGGCCCCACGGCGGCCCGGACCGCTTCTGCCGTCACTCCCCCGGCGTGCGGGGGCTCGAGCCAGTCCAGCTCCAGGCCGCACTCGGCGGCGATGCCTTCGACGATAAAGCGGTCGGACGGAAAATTGTCCCGGTCCACCAGGATGCGCCGGCGCCCTGGCCGCGCATCGATCGCGGCGCGGGCCAGCTTGTACAGCAGCACCGTGGTGGAGTCGGCCACCACGCATTGGCCCGGCGCGGCTCCCAGCACGACCCGGCCCAGCTCGTCGCCGATCTGCTCCGGCAGCTGGAGCCAGACCTCGTCCCAGGCCCGGATCAGCCGGCCGCCCCACTGCTGCGCCATGACGTCCCGGACGCGCTCGATGCTGGCGGCCAGCGGCCGGCCCAGCGAATTGCCGTCGAGGTAGGCCACGACGGCGTCGTCGTCATGGCCCGCGAACCGGGTCCGGTATCCGGCCAGCGGGTCTGCGGCGTCAAGCATCCGGGCGCGGTCACGCAACTGATCGTCGTTGGTCATACGGCAAGCATAGAGGCGGCTGCCGCGGGGCCGCCGAACCGCGGCGTGAAGATTTCCGAAAAAAATTCCCGGGCCTGTCGATATCCACGGCCCCCGTTCGACGGCATAGTAGAAGGCGCATGCCCGCGTCTCGTTCCGAGAAGGAGAAAAGCCATGAAGTACATGTTCATCATGCGGTCCACGGATGCAGCCCTTGAGGCGTCCAAATCCATGCCGTTCGAAGAAATGATCAACAAGATGGGCGCCTACAACGAGGCGATGATCAACGCCGGCGTCATGCTGGCGGGAGAAGGCCTGGCGGATCTTTCCGACGGCAGCGGATTCGTCGTGGACTTCTCGGAGGAGCCGCCGATTGTGACCGACGGCCCGTACGGCGAAACGCACGAACTGTTCAACGGTTTTTGGATCGTCCAGGTGGCCTCCAAGGAGGAAGCCGCGGAGTGGGCCAGCCGCTGCCCGCTGGGACCGGGCTCAAAGCTGGAGGTCCGCCGCGTAACCGAGGCCGCCGATTTCGCGGACTTCGCCGACAACGAGTACATCCGGAAGGAAGAAGGATGGCGCGAGGAAGAGGCGAGGCTCCGCTCGGAGAACGCCTGACCCCCGGGGCCGAGGCCCGGGAGCCTGGGGCGGCGGGGGCCGAGGCCCAGGCGGCAATCCGGCGCCGGATCGATGCGTTGTGGCGGATCGAGGGCGCCCGGATTGTTGCCGCCCTGGCCCGTGCCACCGGGGATGTCGGTTTCGCCGAGGACGTCGCGCAGGAAGCCGTGGCCGACGCGCTGGCCCGGTGGCCGCATACCGGCGTCCCCCGCAACCCGGCGGCGTGGCTGACCACCGTGGCCAAGCGACGGGCCATCGACTCATGGCGGCGGGCGGAACGCCTGGAGGACCGTTACCAGGTGCTGGCCCGCGGGCTGCGGGACGAGGAAGACCTGGGTTGGGACCCCGTACCCGACGACGTGCTCCGGCTCGTCTTTACCGCCTGCCACCCGGTGCTCTCGCGGGAAGCGCAGGTATGCCTGACGCTGCGGGTCGTCGCCGGCCTGTCCGCCGAGGAGATCGGCCGGCTCTTCGTGATTCCGGTCGCCACGGTGCAGCAGCGGATCGTCCGGGCCAAGAAAACCCTGGCCGCGGCGAAGGTCCCCTTCGAAGTCCCCGAACCGAACGACTGGGGCCCGCGGCTGGGCGCCGTCCTGCGCGTGGTCTACCTCCTGTTCACGGAAGGGTACGCGGCGACCTCCGGGAACCGTTGGATCCGGTCGGACCTGGCCGGCGAAGCCCTGCGGATCGGACGCGTCCTGGTGTCACTGGTGCCCCGGGAGCCCGAAGCGCACGCACTGGTGGCCCTGATGGAGTTCCAGGCGTCGCGTTTCGGCGCCCGCACTCGGCCGGACGGCAGCGCGGTCCTGCTCGCCGACCAGGACCGGACGCGTTGGGACCGCGCCCAGATTGAACGCGGCCGAGCCGCCCTGGCCAGGGCCGACGCGCTGGGCCGCGGCCGGGGCAGCTACGCCCTGCAGGCGGCCATCGCCGCATGCCATGCGGCCGCCCCCAGCGTCGCCGGCACCGACTGGGCGCAGATCGTGCTGCTCTACGAAGCGCTTGGCCGGGTGGCGCCGAGCCCGGTGGTGGAGCTCAACCGTGCTGTGGCAGTGTCCATGGCCACCGGCCCCGCCACCGCCCTGGCGATCGTGGACCGGCTGGCCTCGGAAGGCGCCCTGCGCGGCTCCCACCTGCTCCCGAGCGTCCGCGGCGAGCTGCTGGCCCGGCTCGGCCGGGCGGACAAGGCCCGCTCCGAGTTCGCCGCCGCCGCCGCGCTGGCGAAGAATGATCGCGAACGGGAGGTCCTCGAACGCCGGGCCGTCACCGGCTGACCCGGTCCGGCCACGCCGCTCAGCCGGCGAGCGTGTGGACGCTGCCCGTGAAGTGCAGCCGGTGGCTGCGCTCCCCCCAGCCGGTGAACTCGGAAGCTTCCCAGGACCCGTCACGTTCCGTGTCATGGATCCTGACGGCCACGGTGGCGGGCAGGAAGACCGGAGCGGCAAAGTCGATGCGCCAGCTGAAGGGTTCGCTGGCCGTGGCTTCCACGCTGGTCAGGACTCGTGAGGCCAGGTACATCCCGTGGGCGATGGACCGCTTGAGCCCCAGCATCTTCGCGGACACCGCGCTCAGGTGGATCGGGTTGAAGTCGCCGGACACCCCGGCGTACTCGCGCCCGGCCTCCGGCCCGAGCCGCCAGCGGGCCGTCGGCTGCGGCGGCGTGAAATCGGCGCGCTCCGGGCGGGCTGCCTTGTCCAGGCCGGGCAAGTAGACCGCCTTGGCCAGGTAGTCCGAGACACCTTCCCACACGGCCTCGCCGTCGGCCTCGATCCGGGTGTGCAGTTCGACCTGCGTGCCCGCGTGGTGGCCGCGGAGGCCCTCGGCCCAGGCCGTCACGGTCAGGGGCTCAGTGAAGTGGACCGGCCGCAAGTGCCGCACCCGGTTGGCCAGATGGACCATGCCGAGCAGCGGCAGCGGAAAGTCCGGCCGCGTCATCACGCTCATCGCCACGGGGAACGCGACCGAGTGCAGGAACACGGAGGGCAGGGTGTCCCGCACGGTGCCGTGGACCAACTGCTGGAACCCGCTGATCCGCTCGGGGGTGATCTGAACTCCGTGCAGGGTATGCCGCGCCGCCGGGACCTGCTCGGCGTGCTGTCCCACGCCCAGCTTGTGCCGCGCGGCAGTCGACGCCGCCGTCAGGTAGAGGCGCGAGAGCGTGGGCATCTCCCCCAGGATGACTTCGTTCATGCGCCGACCATGCTTTGCCCGCAGACCCGCAGGGTTTGGCCGTTGATGCCGCCCGCAGCATCGCTGGCCAGGAAGGAGACGGCCTCGGCGACATCGCGCGGCTGTCCGCCCTGTTGCAGCGAGGAGAGCCGGCGTGCCACTTCCCGGGTCAGGAACGGCATCCGGGCGGTCATGTCCGTCTCGATGAAGCCCGGTGCCACGGCGTTGATGCTGCCGCCGGCGTCGGCGAACCCGGCGGCCGAGGCCCGGACCATGCCGATGATTCCCGCCTTCGACGCGGCGTAATTGGTTTGCCCGCGGTTGCCCGCAATGCCGCTGGTTGAGGCCAGTGAAACCACGCGCGGCCGCCCGCGGAACGCGCCCGAGGCCAGCAGCTGCCCGTTCATCGTCAGCTGCGAGGTGAGGTTGACGGCGATCACGGAGTCCCATTTGGCCTGGTCCATGTTGGCCAACAGTTTGTCGCGGGTGATGCCGGCGTTGTGGATCACGATGTCCAGTCCGTGGTGCCGCTCCACGGCATGGGCGGCGATCTTCGCGCCGGCATCGGCCGCGGTGATGTCCAACTGCAGGGCGGTGCCGCCCACCCGGTTCGCGACCTGCGCCAGCTGTTCCCCCGCCGCGGGGACATCGACGACGACGAGTTGTGCGCCGTCGCGGTGCAGGGTCTCGGCGATGGCAGCGCCAATGCCGCGCGCGGCGCCGGTGACGACGGCGACCTTGCCGGTCAGCGGACGGTCCGGATCCGCGGGGAGCGAGCCGTCGTCGGAGCCGACCAGCAGGAACTGCCCGCTGACGTAGGCGCTCCGGGCCGAGAGCAGGAAGCGCAGGGGTCCCAGGACGGCCGGTGCTCCGGCGTCCACGCCTTCGCCGAGCAGGATGCCGTTGGCGGTGGCGCCGCCGCGCAGCTCATGGGCCAGTGACCGCAGCGACCCGTCCACCGCCTGGCGCGCGGCGGCCTGCGCGGGCCGGGCGGCGCCGTCGGCGGGCCGGGATACGGTGATGACGCGGCCGCCGGGGGCCAGGTCCCGGAGGCTGGCGCCGGCGCTGAGCATGGGCTCCGACAGGTCCTCGGGCGCTTCCAGCTCGTCGAGCACCAGCACGATGCCGCCGAGGCGTTCCTTTGGTGCCGCATGCCGGCGAACGTCGAGGTCCCACCCGAGCATTTCCTTGGCCACCGTGTCGGCGCCGGCGCCCGCGCCGAGCACCAGGACAGGTCCGGGCAGCAGCGGTGCGCCGGGCCGGTAGCGCCGCAGCACGGCGGGCTGCGGCAGCCCCAGCTTCTTGGCCAGGCTCTTCACCGGTCCGGCGTTGACCAAATCCACGTACCGGTCGGTCATCAGTTCGCCTCCAGGATGGCGACGACGCCCATGCCGCCTGCGGCGCAGACGGAGATCAGGCCGCGGGTGGTGCGGGACTCGGCGTCGGCCTTCTCGCGCAGCATCTTGGCCAGGCTGGCCACCAGGCGTCCGCCGGTGGCCGCGAAGGGATGGCCGGTGGCCAGCGAGGAGCCATTGATGTTGAGGCGGGTCCGGTCGATGGCGCCCAGGGGCTTCTCGAGGCCCAGCTTGTTGCGGCAGAACTCCTCGCTTTCCCACGCCGCCAGGTGGCACAGCACCGTCCCGGCGAAGGCCTCGTGGATCTCGAAGAAGTCGAAGTCGGCGAACGTCAGGGCCTGCCGGGCCAGCAGCCGGGGCACGGCATATGCCGGCGCCATCAGCAGTCCTTCCTTGCCGTGCACAAAGTCAACGGCGGCGGCTTCGGAGTCCACCACCTCTGCCAGCACCGGCAGGTCGTTGCTCCGGGCGTACTCTTCCGAACTGAGCAGCACGGTGGAGGCTCCGTCGGTCAGCGGGGTGGAATTGCCGGCCGTCATGGTTGCCTCGGCGCCGAGGTTCTTGCCGAACACCGGCTGCAGCTTGCCCAGCTTCTCCAAGGTGGTGTCGGCGCGCAGGTTGGAGTCCTTGGCCAGGCCCCGGTAGGGCGTCATGAGGTCATCGAAAAACCCGCGCTCGTAAGCTGCCGCCAGGTTGTGGTGGCTGGCCAGGGCAAGTTCGTCCTGCGCGTCGCGGCTGATGTTCCAGGCCGCGGTGGTCAGCGCCTGGTGCTCGCCCATCGACAGCCCTGTCCGCGGCTCGGCCGTGCCCGGCGCGTTGGGGGCCAGATCCTTGGGCCGCAACTTGGCGATGGCGGTCAGCTTCTGCTGCATGCTCTTGGCGCGGTTCAGTTCCAGGAGGACGGCCCGGAGGCCCTCGCTGACGGCGATCGGTGCGTCCGAGGCGGAGTCCACGCCGCCGGCGATGGCGGAGTCGATCTGCCCCAGTTTGATCTTGTTCGCCAAGCCCATCACGGTTTCCAACCCGGTGGCGCACGCCTGCTGCAGGTCGTACGCAGGTGTTTGCGGTGAAAGCGCCGAGCCGAGCACCGCCTCGCGGGTGAGGTTGAAGTCGCGCGAGTGTTTAAGGACAGCGCCGGCGGCCACCTCGCCGATGCGTTCGTCCTGCAGCCCGAACCGTGCCACCAGCCCGTCCAGGGCCGCGGTGAGCATGTCCTGGTTGCTGGCCTGGGTGTAGGCTCCGTTCGCGCGGGCGAAGGGGATGCGGTTGCCGCCGACGACTACTGCCCTGCGCAGTCCGTTGGCGGAGCGGGTGCCGGTGGCGTCAGGTGAAGTGGCCATGTGGGCTCTCCTCGATTGGGTGCGGAGCGGAACAAACGACAGTTACCGTAACCAAGCGTACCTGATACGCTGAGTTACGTGAACACCGCCACAGGCCGCCAGGCCGCCTCGAATCCGGCGACGCCCGCGGACGGCCGCTCGGCCCGCTGGGACCGTCACCGGACGGAACGCCGCCGGGAGCTGATCCGGGCGGCGCGGCACGCGGTGCACCGGCTTGGCCCCGATGCGTCCATGGAGGAGATCGCGGCGGCGGCCGGGACGTCCAAGCCCGTCTTCTACCGCTACTTCGGCGACAAGGCCGGCCTGCAGCGAGCCATGGGCGAGGTGGTGATCGGCCGGATGCAGGCCCGGCTCCAGGAGGCCGCCGCCACCGCGACCACGGCCCGGGAGGGCCTGCACGCCATGGTGTCGGTCTACCTGCAAATGGCCGAATCCTCGCCGCACGTGTACGCGTTCGTCATCCGGGCCGCGCCGTCCGAGCCGCCGGCCGCACCGCAACCCGGTCGGGACGATGCGCGGCCGGCGGCCGCACCGGAGGACGGCAGTTCCGCCGTCCTGCAGGACTTTTTCGCCAACGTCACCGCCATGATCGAGGCCCCGCTGCGCGGCCACCTGGCCGCGGCAGCGGGAAGTGCCGCGGAACTGGCGGCCGCTTCCTACTGGCCCCGGGCCGCCATCGGCATGGTGCGTGCCGCCGGTGAATGCTGGCTGGCGGCTCCCGATGATGGAACCAAGCCGAGCCGGGAAGTCATGACGGGCCTGCTCACCCAATGGCTGCTGGGCGGCGTCGCACCGGACAACGGAGCTCCCGCAGCGGGCTCCGGGCCACCCGGCCGTTCCCGCAACACCCCGGGCATGGACTGACCGCCCGCACCCGGCCACCCCGCCCCGCAGCCTTCCCGGCCCCACCGACACACACCTGACGACCGAAGGATCATCCGATGACGTATACGCCCGCCCTGGAAACCCCGGAACCGGTTGAAGACAACGGAGCCACCGTGGATGTGGCCGAACTCGGCCGGCTCCTGCTGGGCCGCTGGGCCGACATCCGCCAGGCGGCACGCGACCTGGCCGGCCGCCCGGAACTCCACCGCATCGACGGGCTGACGATGGAGGAGCACCGGCAGCGGGTCTTCGGGCAGCTGAAGTACCTGGTGGACACCGGCGCCGTGCACCGTGCCTTCCCCGCACGGCTCGGCGGCGAAGACAATCACGGCGGCAACGTGGCCGGTTTCGAGGAACTCGTCACCGCCGACCCCTCGCTGCAGATCAAGGCCGGTGTGCAGTGGGGCCTGTTCGGCGCGGCGGTGCTGCACCTGGGCACCCGGGAACACCATGACCAGTGGCTGCCGGACATCATGAGCCTCAAGACGCCGGGCGCCTTCGCCATGACAGAAACCGGTCACGGATCCGACGTAGCCAGCATCGCCACCACTGCCACCTACGAACCGGCCACGCAGGAATTCGTCATCCACACACCCTTCCGGGCCGCGTGGAAGGACTACCTGGGAAACGCCGCCAACGACGGCCTGGCCGCGGTGGTGTTCGCGCATCTCATCACCCGGGGCGTCGACCACGGCGTCCACGCCTTCTATGTGCCCATCCGGGACGAACAGCACAACTTCCTGCCCGGCATCGGCGGCGAAGACGACGGTTACAAGGGCGGGCTCAACGGCATCGACAACGGCCGCCTGCACTTCGACCATGTCCGCATCCCGCGCACCAACCTGTTGAACAGGTACGGCGACGTTGCCGAGGACGGCACCTACACCTCCCCCATCGCCAGCCCGGGCCGCCGCTTCTTCACTATGCTGGGAACCTTGGTGCAGGGCCGCGTTTCGCTCGATGGCGCCGCGGTGGCCGCCAGCAAGGTAGCCCTGGCCATCGCGGTGCACTACGGCACCGAGCGCCGGCAGTTCAATGCGTCCTCGGACACCTCCGAAGAGGTCCTGCTGGACTACCAGCGCCACCAGCGGCGCCTGCTGCCGCGGCTGGCCACCACCTACGCGGCGTCCTTCGCGCACGAACAATTGCTGGAGAAGTTCGACGACGTGTTCTCCGGCGCCCACGACACCGACGAGGACCGGCAGGACCTGGAAACCCTGGCCGCCGCCCTGAAGTCGCTCAGCACGTGGCACGCGCTGGACACCCTGCAGGAGTGCCGGGAGGCCACCGGCGGGGCAGGTTTCCTGGCCGAAAACCGCTTCGCCGCGCTGCGCTCCGACCTGGACATCTACGCGACCTTCGAGGGCGACAACACGGTGCTGCTGCAGTTGGTCGCCAAGCGGCTGCTCGCGGACTACGCCAAGGAGTTCCGCCACGCAGACTTCGGCGTGATGGCCCGGTGGGTTGCCCACCAGGCGGCCGACGCCACCTTCCACCGCACCGGCCTGCGCCAGGTGGCCCAGACGTTCGCGGACAGCGGTTCGGAGCGCAAGAGCGCCAACTACCTGAAGGATCCGGAGTCGCAGCGCCAGCTGCTCACCGACCGGGTCTCCACCATGATCGCCGGCATCGGCGGCGCGCTCCGCAATGCCACGAGGCTGCCGCAAGCAGAGGCCGCGGCGCTGTTCAACGAACACCAGCACGAGCTGATCGAGGCCGCCCGCGCACACGCGGAACTGCTGCAGTGGGAGGCCTTTACCGCCGCACTCGGGCAGATCGACGACGACGGTACCCGCCAGGTGCTGACCTGGTTGCGGGACTTGTTCGGCCTGTCGCTGGTGGAGAAAAACCTGGGCTGGTACCTCATGCACGGGCGGCTCTCCGCCCAGCGCGCCCGCATCCTTGGGGGGTACATCAACCGTCTGCTGTCTAGGCTCCGCCCGCACGCCCGCGACCTTGTGGACGCCTTCGGCTATGGGCCCGAGCATCTGCGCGCGAAGATCGCCACCGGCGCCGAGCAGGAACGCCAGGACGAAGCCATGACCTATGCCCGCTCGCGGCGGGCCAGCGGCGACGCCCCGGTGGACGAGAAGGTGCTCGTCGCCCGCCGGAAGGCCGCCGAAAAGCTCGCCGCGCGACGCCAGAAGCTGCCGGCAAGCAGCTAGGCGAACGACGGCGGGGCCCAGGCCGGAGGCGATCCGTTTCGCCACGGCGGGCACACCGCCGTCGTCAGCAGGTATCCCCGGGCGACACGGCCCACCCGTGGCGGCCGCCGCCGTCGTCAGCGGGTTAAGCCCGGGCGACACGGCCCACCCGTGGCGGCCGCCGCCGTCGTCGGCCCAGTTGGAGCGGCTAAGATTTTCTGGGCCCGCTTTTCCCTTCCGCGGGCGGAAAGCACAGCATGTCCTTCACCCAGAACGCCCTTGCCCGCTGGCAGGAGCTGCAGGCCTTGTCCGCGACGCCGGGCCTCAAGCTCGCCGCCGCCAGCCCGTGGGTGCCCGCGCTGTTCCGGACCGCTTTCACGCGCTCCCGGCCGCAGCTGCCGCTGGAGGAGTTCCACCGCAACACCGACGCCATCCTGGCCGAGCTGCGGCGCGCCGGGGTGCCGCTGCGCGAGGATTGGTCCGCCCGCCAGTACGCCGACGACTGGGTGGGCCGCAGGTTCCTCTCCCGCCTGCGCGAGGGCGGGCGGTTCGTTTACGAGCCCACCGAAGCGACAGTGCGCTTCCTGGAGTACCTGGACGGCCTGACCGGGGCTTCCTCCTCCCTGAACAGCTCCCGCCTGGCCACGCTGCTCACCCGGGTCGAGGCCCTGGCCCATGAAACCGATCCCGACCCCGAGGCGCGCATTGCCGTGCTCCGGGCCGAAATCGCCGAACGGCAGGAAAAGATCCGCGCGCTGGAAGCAGGCGACGCGCCGGCGGCGGTGCCCGCAGCCGCGGCGGCGGAGGCGGCACGCGACATCCTGGCGCTGGCGGCCGGGCTGCCGGCCGACTTCAAGCGGATGCGCGACGGCTTGGAGCGCATGCTGCACACGCTGCGCGCCGAAATCGTCGAGTCGAATGCCACCAAGGGCATCACCATGGGCGAGGTGCTCGACGCCGACAAACGGCTGCGCGGCACCAGCGAAGGCCGGACGTACGAGAGCTTCACGGCGTTCCTGAACGACGAGGACCAGCAGCAGCGTTTCCGGCAGGCCATCGCCGACGTGCTCGAGCGGGACTTCGCCGACGGCCTGGAGCCGGAGGACCGGAGGGCCCTGCAGCAGCTCATGCCCCAGTTGCGGGCGCAGGCGGCCGAGATCCACCGCATCTACGGGCGGCTCTCGGAGAGCATGCACACCTTCGTGCAGTCGGACGACTACCGCGAATCGGTCCAGCTGCGCCAGGCGATTCGCGCTGCCGAGGCCGCTATCTTCAAGTCGCGGCACAGCCTGCCGGGCCGGCGTGCGGTAATACCGGCGCCGCAGTTGTACGGCTCCGGCTTCGAATCGGTGAGCATGATCCGGCTCTACGACCCGCAGGATCACCAGGCGCCGGCGAAGTTGCCGCCGCCGCCCGAGTTCACCGAAGCGGACATCCGCCGCGCGGTACGCACGCCGCAGGCTGACGCCGAGGTGCTCTCCCGGGCGGTGCGCACCGCCGTCGAAGCACGCGGGCCGGCGCCGTTGTCGGCGGTCTACGACCAGCTGGAACCGGAACACCGGCACCTGAACAGCCTGCGCTGGCTGCTGCACCGGGCCTTGAATACCGGCGGCGTGCTCGATCCGGACGCGACCGACAGCGTGACCCTGATCCAAATCGACGGCAGCGAACGAACCGCGGTGCTGCCCGCCGTCACTTTCACGAAAGCTGCAGACTAATGAACGAGTTGACCGAGGACGAGTTGACCGGCGTTTCCGCCCAACCGCCCGCAGGGCCCGAGGACGCGGCCGCGCCGGAGGAAGCGGATCCCGCCGAGGCTGCCGGGCCGGAGGAGGCGGATCCCGCCCAGGCTGCCGGGCCGGAGGAGGCGGATTCCGGCCAGGCTGCCGCGCCGGAGGAAGCGGATCCCGCCCAGGCTGACGAGGCGACCGCCCGCAACGAGATTGTGGACGGGCCCGAACTCTTCGACGGCGATACCGGCAAGCTGCCCCTGAAGCTGCGCCAGGCCCTGGTCCGGCTGCTGCGCGGCCCCTACCTGCACGCCGGCTCCACGGACCGGGTCTACGACACCGTGGTGGAACACCGCCGCGTCCTCGCCTCCCGGCTCAGCGAGCTGTTCCTGCAACTGATCATCGACGAAGACCGCAAGGTCGCCATGCTGCGGCCGGTCCCCATGGCCGAACCGCACACCAACGCCCTGCAGCGGCAGCGGGAGATGACGCGCGAGGAGACGCTGCTGCTCCTGCGCATGCGGCTCATCCAGGATCGCCACGCCGGCACCGGGACGGAGCCGCTGATCAGCCGGGCCGACGTGATCGACGTGCTGCAGGACTACGTGGACCCCGAACAGCACGACGCCAAACACGTCGAGGACCTGGCCGATGCCTCCATCCGCAAACTGTCCAACGAGCGCCGGTTGCTGGAAGCCACCGAACTTTCGGACGTGTGGGTCATTTCCCCGGCCCTGCCGCTGGCCTTGCCCTTCGAGAACATCGGCGACATTCCGGCGGTGATCGGCTCGCTGGCCGGTACTCTCCCGCCGGCCGGCGAGGCGCCGGAGTCGGACCAGTTGACTGTTGACGGCGAGGAGGCCTGACATGAGCATCGAGACAATCCTGCCCCTGGACGGGCTGCTCAATCCCGGCCAGCACCGCCTCAGCCGCGTGCAGCTGGTCAATTGGGGCACCTTCGACGGCTCCCACACCATCCGCGTGGACCGCGCCGGAACGTTGCTGACCGGCGGCTCCGGGGTGGGCAAGTCCACAATCTTCGACGGCATGCTGCAGGTGCTGGACGCGCGGCCGAAGATGAACGAGGCCGCCCAAACCAGCGCCGGCAGCGCCGCCGAGGAACGGCGCACCGCGTTCAGCTACATGCGCGGACGGCTGGGCGCCACCCCGGCGGACGGCGACGGTTCCCGGAACGCCACGTTCTACCAGCGTCCCGGTGCCACCTGGTCGGCGGTCTGCCTGACCTTCGACAACGCCCTGGGGCAGACCACCAGCCTGTCCGTGCTGCTGGACCTGCCGGCCAACGGGACCGAACACAATGTGGGCCGTTTCTATGTGCTGCACAACAAAGCCCTGGACATTCCCGCCCTGGAGGCCCGCATGCTGGGCCGGTTCAGCAAGACCTCGCTGGAGGCCCTGTTGCCGGGCAGCCAGGTCTTCGATTCGCACAAGGCGTTTGCCGAGCGATTCCGGCAAGCGCTGGGCATCGACCAGGAAAAGGCCTTCGGCCTGCTGCGGACGCTGCAGACGGGCAGGGGCCTGGGCGGCACCGTGAACGACTTCTTCCGCAACCATGTGCTGGACACGCCCCGGACGCTGGCCGCCGCGGAGGAGGCCGTGGAAGACTTCAGCCACCTCAGCAGCATCAGGCGGCAGCTGGAACGCGCCCGGCAGCAGCGGGACCTGCTGGCCCCCGTGCCCCGACTGCATCGGGAGCTGCAGCAGGCGCAGGCCGGGCTGGAGCGCAACCAGGTGTTGGCGGACGAGGCTTTGCCGCTCTACCGGCGACGTTTGGCGCTGGACTGCCATGGCCGGCAGATCGACCGGCTGGAAGCGGAAGCAACGGCGGCGACGGCCGCGCTGGCAACCGCCGAAGCGGCACGCGACGGGCTCCGGGAGAAGGCGGCGTCGCTCAGGGCGCGCTACGGCAGCGAAGGAGGCTCCGCCGTCGCCACCCTGGAACGGGAGCTGGCGGCGGCCCAGGCCGAGCTGCGGGCCCGCCAGTCCGTCGAAGATGCCCTCCGGGGCGAGCTGGCGGCCGCCGGGATTGAAGCAGATTTCAGTCCCGCCGGCCTCGCTGCCGCGCGCAGCCGTGCCGCCGTGCTGGCCAAGGACCTGGCCAAGGAGGCCGAGTCGGCCCGCGAACGGAGCAACGATGCCCAGGGCGAGGCTTGGACCCTCAAGGGCCGGATCCGTGCGCTGGAGGAAGAAATCGAGTCCTTCCGGCGCCGTACCAGCAACATCCGTCCCGACAGCCTGGAGCGCCGCCGGCAGATCTGTGCCGCCACGGGCATCGCGGAAGAGGAACTTCCGTTTGCCGGCGAGCTGATCGACATGGCCGCCGCCGAGGCCCGCTGGCGCCCGGCCGCCGAACGCGCACTGCGGTCGCTGGCCGCCGCAATGCTAATCCCGGGCGACCGGATGAAGGCCGTCACCCGCTACCTGAACGAGCACAATATCCGTGGCTTCCTGCGGATCATAGACGTCAGCGCCCCGCTGGACGGAAAGGCCGACGCCGGCGACGATGACCTGGTCACCAAACTGGTCACCAAGGACACCACCATGGGGCACTGGGTCCGGCGCAAGATCACGGCGCACTACGACTATGTCTGCGTCGACGACCCGGACGAACTGGCACACGTCGCCCGCGGCGTCACCCTGGGCGGCGCGGTAAAGCGCAGCAGCAGCACCACAGAAAAGGACGACCGGCACACCGGGGCGTCCGATTATCTGCTCGGCTTCGACAACCAGGACAAGATTGCCGCCCTCGCCGCGCGGTTGTTGGAACTGCGCGAGACGTACGGCACGGCGGATGCCGAGTCCGCCGAACGCGCCCGCGAGCAGCATGATCTGGGCCGCCGGCTGGCCGCAGCCAAGGCCGTGGCGGCCGACACCCGCGACTGGGAGGAGGTTTCCGCCGAAGCACACGCCGCCGCCGTGGAAGCGGCGGCGGAACGCCTGGAGCAGGCCCGGGATGCCAACGCGGACCTGGAGCAGCTGCGGTTCGAGCTGGAAACGGCGGAACTGGACCTCACGGCCGCCACGGAGAAGATCGGTGTGCTCAAGGGCGACGCCGCCCGGTTGACCGCCGAACTGGACGCCGCGCGCAGTCGCCGGGACACCCTGGCCGCCACCGGTGAGACCGCCGGGCAACTGACGGACGAACTGGCCTCCGAGCTGGATGCCCTCTTTGCCCCGCACGGGGAGATCACCGACCTGGCCTTCCTGGGGGACGTCTGCACCCGGATCGAGCGCGCGCTGCTGGAATCCCGCGGCCTGCTGGAGCGGACCAGGCTGGAGGCCGGCAACCAGCTGGTGAAGATCTTCGAGTCCTACGGCAGGCAGTGGGGCTCAGACCACGGCACGTCGCTGGAGGCCGCCGCCGACTACGAGGCGCGCTACCACGACATCGTGGGCGAAGGGCTGCCGCAGCGGGAGGCGGAATTCCGCGAGTACTTCAACAACCGCACCTACGAACGCTTCAGCGACCTGCTCCAGTTGCTGGACGAAGAACGCCGCAGCATTGCGTCCCGCCTGCAGCCGCTGAACCAAATCCTGCGGCGCGTGAAGTACCACGAGGACAGCCACCTGCAGATTGAGATCGCCAACGCGGTGCCGGACGCGTCGCACAAGTTCCGCACCGACCTGAAGAACGCGCTGCCGGTCATGGGCAGGCGGCAGACCGCCGAGGACATGGACGCCCGCTACCTCGCCCTGGAGCGGATTGTGGAGAGGCTGGCCTCCGAGGACGAGCGCCGCTGGCGCGCCGAGGTCCTGGACGTGCGGTCGCACGTGGACATCACCTGCACCAATCTCCTGGCGGACGGCCGCGCCTACACCAACCTGCAGGCCAGCCTGATGTCCGGCGGCGAGGGCCAGCGCTTCACCGCATTCATTATGGCGTCGGCGCTGGCCTACCAACTGGGCATCGCCGGGCAGGGCTTCAGCACCTTCGGCACGGTGATGATGGACGAGGCCTTCGTGAAATCATCGCTGGCGTTCGCCGAGGCCAGCATCAACGCTCTGCACGAATTCGGTTTCCAGCTGCTGTTGGCCGCCCCCGAGGACAAGGTGGACCTGGCCCGTTTCCTCGGTTCGGTCACCGAAGTCCTGCGCGATGAATCCGCCAACCGGTCGGGCATTCTGGAACGGGGTCACTCCCTGGCGCGGCCGGTGGACATCGTGTTGCGCTGATGAGTTGTCCCCGGCCGACCTCGATGAACGCATTCCGCCTGGCGTCCATCAACGCACTCCCCCGGGCCGGCGGGCGTCGCGCCGCCGTATACTTTTGAGCATGCCGATCACGCACCTCAACCGTGGACTCTACGTCCAGCAGTCCGCCGTCGAGCAATGCGGAGGCGATCTGTGAGCGGCGGTCTCGTCGCCCTGCTCGACGACGTCGCAGCCCTGGCCCGCATCGCGGCCGCCTCGGTGGACGACGTCGCGGCAGGCGCCGCCAAGGCCGGGGCCAAGGCCGCCGGCGTGGTCATTGACGACGCCGCCGTCACCCCGCAGTACGTGTCCGGGGCGGACCCGTCCCGCGAACTGCCGATGATCAAGCGCATCTTCTGGGGCTCGCTCCGGAACAAGCTGCTGATCATCCTGCCGGCGCTGCTGCTGATCAGCGCCTTCATCCCGGGGGCGATCCCGTTCATCCTCATGCTGGGCGGCACCTACCTCTGCTACGAGGGTGCCGAGAAGGTCTGGCACAAGCTGCGCGGCCACCACGAGGCCGACAAGGCGCCGGCGGTCGAGCGGGGACCGGAGGCGGAGTCCAAGGTCGTCAAGGGCGCCATCACCACCGACTTCATCCTGTCCTGCGAGATCATGGTGATCTCGATGAACGAGGTGGGTGACGCCTCCCTGTGGGTCCGGGCGTTCATCCTGGTTGTCGTGGCGATTGCGATCACGGTGCTCGTGTACGGCGCCGTCGGGCTCATCGTCAAGATGGACGACATCGGCCTGCACCTGACCACCAAGGACTCCGCGGGCTCGCAGCGCTTCGGCGCGCTGCTCGTCAAGGGCATGCCCGCGGTGCTGGCCGCGATCACCTTCGTCGGCACGATCGCGATGCTTTGGGTCGGCGGCCACATCATGCTCCAGGGGGCATACGACCTCGGCTGGCACGCTCCCTATGATTTGGTCCACGTCTTCGAGTCCCCGTTCGCCGGGATCCCGGTGGCCGGCGGCTTCCTGGCCTGGCTCGTGAACACCCTGTGCTCGGCCATCCTCGGACTCGCCTGGGGCCTGGTCGTCATGGCTATCCTGCACCCGCTGCTCAAGGTGCTGCCCTTCGGCAAGAACAAGGGCGGGCACGAAGAGGGCGACGCCCGCGCCGCCACAGCCGGGCATCGGCCGCCGGGACGCGACGCCGATCCCGCCCCCTAGTCTCTGCCCTCCGGGGTAGCCGAGTTCCTCCCTGCATTCCGCCCTTGGCTCCACACGCAGCGACTGTTCAGAGTGCACAAGACATCACCCGGTCATGGGGACGACGCCGGGTACTCAAGTGGTCGGCTTCCGGGCAAAAAGAAAGCCGGGCAGGATCCCCTGCCCGGCTTTCATGTTCCGTCAGGCTCCCGACGCGGCAATCATGCCGCCAATCAGGACGATGAAGACGATGATCCCGATGACGCCGAAGATGGTGTCGATCCAGCCGAGAACCTTTGCCGGCGGTGGCCGGGATGTTCAGCTGCTCGGCCTTCTTCGCGTTGATGATGGCCAGCGGGCCGAAGACGACGCCGAGGAAGAAGAAGCCGACGATGCCGAAGATCAGGAGGACTGGGCGGCCTTCTGGCCCTCGAACGTTTCCCGCGACTGCATGGTCTGCGTTGGCGGGCCCTGCGGCGGGTAGTAGGACGGGCTGGGCTGCTGGTGCTTGGACATGGTATGCAGTCCAGCGGGGCTAGCCAGGGGCGTGTCCCCTCCGGCTCCTGCCCGGCTCGGGTGGGAAGGTCCTCAAGGATAAGCATCAGCGTCCCGTCCCGTTCGTGCAGAAACTGTTCAACGCCGGCACGAAGCACTTCTGCCCGGAATGCCTTCTGAGCGTGGTCGGCTGCAACGGCGACGATGAAGCTGCTTTCCGGCTTCACGCCGAGCGCCCGGGCGGCGGCCTGTCCCAGCAACTGGGGATCTTTACCGTCGGAGTTCAGGAGTCTCGACAGGAGGAACGCATGCTGCGTCTCCTTGTGCCATGGTGGCAAGCTCATCGAGGTAGCCTGCATGAATCCGGATGGTGTGGAACTCCACTGCTTCCCAGACGCGGACCCCGTCCTTGGTCAGGTCCGGCAAGGACGCGGATGGGACTTTCTCCAGCATCGCTGTCCAGAGCACTCGGAAGGCGCGCAGGAGCGATTCAAGGGGCAGGCCCTGTTGGGCGCGGCGATGTCCCAGTGCTTCGGACATCCCCGCTAGCCGGTCTGGGAATGGAAGATTGCCCACTAGGCGCAGCAAGAGTTCCATCGAGGCTACGGCTGTCTCCTCCAGATCCTGGGCGGCCACCGTGGAGGCCGCGTAATCGTCAATTTTCCGTATCTCAAGGAGATATGCGTGCGCGATCGCGTCGATGTCCGCGAGGCAGTCTGCTACCAAATCCGACACCACGGACCCGGGAGCCGGCCCCTTGGGCGCGTGTGTGGGGTCCGCAGACGCTTCGCGGGGCATATGCCCATTCTTGAACCGTGCATTGTATTCATCCATTGATTGCGCGGGTGATCGGTACCACACTTGCATGAAACGGTGTGTGCGGCTGGGCTTCTCTCAGGGAAGGACATCGACCGAGACATGATCGATTTGAAACTAGTTAACGCCCGTATCTTCACCATGGATGATGCTGCTCCCGCAGCTCATGCCTTGGGAGTGCTTCACGGCCGGATTGTG
Source organism: Arthrobacter sp. Y3224055 (assembly GCF_059090825.1). NCBI lineage: Bacteria > Bacillati > Actinomycetota > Actinomycetes > Micrococcales > Micrococcaceae > Arthrobacter > Arthrobacter sp. Y3224055. The sequence goes on from NZ_JBNHGB010000002.1 coordinate 283,057, forward strand.
GGCTTCGATGACGACGTCGTACACCTCCCGGCGCGGCGTAAGCTCGATTGCGGTGCTGCTGTCGTCGTCCCCGGTTTTGGCGATTCCCACAACCACATGGCGTGGTTTGGGCAGTCCCTCGCCGAACTTGATCTGTCCGGCTGCCGGGCCTTGGATGAGGTGTACGACGCAGTCGCCCGGTTTGCGCTCGATCTCCCTGAGGACGCGTGGGTGGTGGGATCCGGTTATGACGACACGGTCATGGGCGGCCATCCCCACCGAAGCGGTCTCGACCGGTCCGCTCCCGGCCGTCCGGTCTGGCTCAAGCATCGGTCAGGGCACATGTGCGCGGTCAACACTGAGGTGCTTGATCGCACAGGTGTCCTGGACCGTTCAGCTGTTGTTCCCGAAGGCGGCACAGTGGTGGAGGATTCCGACGGGCCCACCGGATTACTTGAAGAGCAGGCCCAAAAACTGGTGACGGCCCTCGTTGTGCCCTACCCGGTGGCGGACCTCGCGGAAGCGATCGGGGCAGCGAGTGAAGTTTACGCCGCCGAGGGCCTGACACATGTGGTGGAGGCAGGCATCGGGTCGGGCTGGATTGGCCGCAGCCCGGTAGAACTTGCCGCGTACGTTGAAGCACGACGGCGCGGCCTCCTGAAAACCCGCGTACAACTGATGGCGGTCAGCGATGCTCTGCACCCGCTCCAGTCCAATGCTGCCGATGGGATTACCTTCGGCCTGGACCTCGGCATCGCATCGGGTTTCGGCGATGACCATGTCCGGCTTGGGGCTATGAAAATCTTCATCGACGGCTCGCTGATTGGCCGCACTGCAGCGGTGACTGAGCCCTTCTGCGACCACGACCATGGCACTGGCAGCTTCCAACTCTCCCCCGAGGAACTGACACAACGGATCATCAGCGCGCACTGCTCAGGTTGGAACGTCGCCGCGCATGCGATCGGAGACGCAGCCGTCGACATCGCGCTGGACGCCTTTGGGACCGCGCAACAGAAGCTACCCCGATCCGACGCGCGGCATCGCATCGAACACGCCGGCATGGTCCGACCGGACCAGCTCCCCCGGTTCGCAGCGCTGGGGATCACACCGGTCCCGCAACCGCACTTCCTGTATGAGGTCGGCGACACGATGTCAGACGCGGTCGGCACGGAACGGACACCATGGCTGTACCGCCACAAGTCCTTCCTGAACGCCGGGGTACGCGTTCCTGGCAGCTCGGACCGGCCGGTAGCGGCCGGGGCACCGCTGCTGGGCATGCAGTCCATGGTGACGCGCCGCAGTTCCGGCGGAGCCACCTTGGGTCCCGAGGAACGGGTCGACCCCGAGACGGCCCTGCGTGCCTACACGGCCGACGCCGCGTGGATCGCAGGCGAAGAAGACCGGCGGGGAACACTCGAATCGGGAAAGAACGCCGATTTCGTGTTCCTCTCGGACCACCCTGCAGAGGTGCCGCCCGATGAGATCGGCCGCATCAAGGTACTGGCGACCATGCTCGATGGCACCTGCGTTTTCGGGCACGACTACATCGAGGAACTCCAGAGCACCGCATCGTCCCAGTCCGATCCCGCAAAGAGAGGCGCCGAGCATGCAGCCACATGAGACAACAGACGGAGAGGAAGCAGCTGTACCAGTTGTCAGCGGAGCCGAGGCAGGCAAAATCGCCTGGGCTGCGTTCGTAGGAACTGCCCTCGAATGGTACGACTACTTCCTCTTCGGCACCGCTGCAGCCATCGTCTTCAACCGGCTGTTCTTCACGTCGCTGGACCCGACCGCTGCAACAATGGCAGCCTTTGCCACATTTGGTGTCGGCTTCGCTGCCCGTCCGCTCGGCGCCGTATTGTTCGGCTACATCGGTGACCGTGTGGGGCGACGCCCCGCGCTGCTGATCACGATCGTCGCGATCGGCGTGGCCACCGGGCTTATCGGCGTCCTACCCGATTTCGGCACTATCGGCCTCGCAGCACCCATCATGCTTGCCATCCTGCGCCTGGTCCAAGGCCTTGCCGTCGGCGGGGAATGGGGCGGCGCCATGACCATCGCCGTCGAACATGCCCCCCTCGAGAAGCGCGGGCGGTATGCCGCGCTGGTACAGGTGGGTTCACCGGTCGGCACGCTGCTGTCCTCCGGCGCCTTCGCACTGGTACTGCTCATGCCCCCGGAAATTTTTGACTCATGGGGGTGGCGTCTGCCGTTCCTGGCAGCGTTCCCACTGCTGCTGGTCGCGCTGTACATCCGATTGAAAATCGAGGAATCGCCGATCTTCCGCGAACTGGTCAAGCTGGAGGAACGCGCCAAAATTCCTGCGCTCGATGTGTTCCGCCAGGCATGGGGCCGGCTGATTCTTGCTATCGCAGCCGCTTTCCTCGGCGTCGGCGGGTTCTACATCATGACCACCTTCGTCATCAGCTACGGCACCGCCACCCTCGGCCTGGACCGAGGACTGATGGTCAACGCAACCCTGGTTGCCGCGGTTGTGCAAATCGGAGTCATCTTGGTCATCGGTCGTATCAGCGAGAAAACGGGTCCGGGAAAGATGACCTTTATCGGCGGCGTCGTGACCACGGCCGCCGCGTTCCCACTTTTCTGGATGATCGACTCCCGCAATCCATTCGCCGTAGTCCTCGCTGTCACTCTCGGCATCGCGCTGCTGTCCGTTGCCTACTCGGTCACCGGCGCCCTGCTGACCGAACTGTTCCCGCCACAGCTGCGCTACAGCGGTGTCGCTCTCGGTTACAACCTGGCCGGCGCCCTTAGCGGATTCCTGCCACTGATCGCCGTCGCCCTGCTCGCCGTCTCCGATGGAGCGTCCTGGACCGCTTCCCTGCTGCTGATGGCCGTGTCCCTGATCACCGCTGCCGGCGGATTCTACGGCGAGCGGCTCCGGGTCAAGGACAAAGCGATCGTACGGTAGGGCGGCGCCATGCTGAACCCAGAAACAGCCCGTCGAGTTATCGACAGCGTTGATGCGGCCTTCGACCGCCAGCTCGAGTTCACGGCGGAGCTGATCCGCCATCCCTCGCTGCGGGCCGCCGAGTCCAGCGCCCAGGACCTGATGTTCGCGGAGCTCCAATCCCGCGGGTTCGCCATGGACCGCTGGACTCTCGACGGCGAAGCCCTCGCTTCGCACGTCGGTTACGGTCCCAGCACAGTGGCCTTCGAAGACCTCACCAACGTCGTCGGAACCTATACGCCCCCGGCGGAGAACGGCCGTTCACTCATCCTGAACGGGCACATCGATGTAGTTCCCACCGGCCCGCTGGAGACGTGGGAACGCAGCCCCTGGGACGCCGTCGTAAAGGACGGCTGGATGTATGGACGTGGGGCAGGTGACATGAAGGCCGGGCTCGCTGCCAACCTCTTCGCCTTCGACGCCATCCGGGCTGCCGGCTTGGCGCCGGCAGCCACCATCCACTTCCAGTCAGTCGTGGAGGAGGAGTGCACGGGCAACGGGTCCCTTGCAGCGCTGCTGCGCGGCTACACGGCCGATGCCGTCATCATCCCGGAACCGGAAGAGAACATGCTGGTCCGCGCCAATGTGGGGGTGATCTGGTTCCGTGTGCGTGTTACCGGCAAACCGACCCATGTGCGGGAAATGGCATCCGGGTTTAACGCCATCGACGCCGCCTACACCGTCATGGGTGCGTTGCGGGAGCTCGAAGCCAAATGGAACGCCGATAAGGGCAGCCACCCGTACTTCGAGGATCTTGACCACCCCATTAACGTCAATATTGGCATGATTTCCGGCGGTGACTGGCCCTCAAGTGTCCCGTCCTGGTGCGAGTTCGACGTCCGCGCGGCCCTGTATCCCGGGGTTCCGGCCGCGGATGCCTGGGACGAGATCCAGAAGTGTCTCCGGACCACCACCGCGGCCGGGGCAGCAGTTTCGGCCGAGCGGACGGGTTTCTTTTCCGAGGGCTACGTCCTGGAGGAAGGATCGGAAGCTGAGGCAATGCTGGCCGCTGCGCACCAGGACGTCTTCGGCTCAGCGTTGCAGAGCTTCACAACCCCGGGCTATCTGGACGGCCGGGTCTTCACCCTGTACGCGGGAATCCCGGCACTGGTTTACGGGCCGGTGTCCGAGGCGATTCACGGGTTCGATGAGCGTGTGAGCATCGAGTCGGTGCGTCACGTGACCAAGACCATCGCCCTGTTCATAGCCGACTGGTGCGGCGTGACCGAGACAGCGTAAACCCTTTTCGGCAGTATAGAAGCCGCCCTGTCATTGGCAGGGCGGCTTCTATACTGCGTGCTCGCTAACGAGGGTCGAGTTCCCCGAGGCAGAGGCTACGGACGACATCCGTCAGCACGTGCAGCCCGCTGACGACGTCCTGGTCGGTGGTGTACTCGTGCTCGTTGTGCGAAATGCCCTCCACGGACGGGACGAACAACATCACCGTGGGGACGACGTCCTTCAGATTGGTGGAGTCATGTCCGGCCAGCGTCTTAACCCGCGTGTAAGTGAATCCGCGGTTTGCCGCGATCTTTTCGGCCAGCGCAACTCCTTCCGGCTGATAGGGAGTGACCGGCCAGCAATGGGATCCGGTTTTGTTGATCTCCACCCGGGCAGTCTGTTCAATCTGTTCGATACGGTCGTGCAGCATCCGGTCCGCCTCGGCGAGAAGATCCTCATCGGCCGACCTCAGGTCAAGAAGCAACGTGACCAGGGACGGCACCACGACCGGCGAGTTCGGGTAGACATCAAGCTGACCTACCGAGGTGTGGACGGCGCCGTCTGCAAAGTGGTCCGCAATCTCCCTTGCAGCAACAACCAGCATTGACCCTCCGAGGAGGGCATCACGCCGGTCCGCAATGACTGTCGAGCCGGTGTGCGCCTGTTCGCCGCGGACCTCGAACTGGTACTTGTTGGCCGCCCAGTTGGAGTCCACCACGCCAATAGTGATGCCGTCCCGCTCCATGCTGCGGCCCTGTTGAATATGGATTTCGGCAGCGTAGGCCGCCCTCGGCCCGGTGCCCTCGCCGAGTGCGGCGGTTGCTTCCAATGCCTCACGGACACTGATGCCTGCCGCATCCGTAATGGCGAGGACGTCCGCGGGCGACATTTTTCCGGTGTAGACGGAGCTGCCCATCATCGACGGTTTGAAGCGAGCACCTTCCTCATTGAACCAATTCACAACCGCCAAGTTGTACCGGGGAGTTGTTCCCGCGGCACGCCACTCTGCCGCGAGGCTGAACGCTACATGGGTCGCGGCAAGCACACCATAAGCGCCGTCATACCGCCCGGCCGTTGGCTGCGAATCAAGATGGGAGCCGACCAGCACGTAGGGTGCACCGGGATTCACCTCGAGCAGGCCAAACTGGTTACCCACTTGGTCAAAGGAAACATCGAAGCCCTTCTCCCGAAGCATGGCGGTCAGCCATGCCCGCTGTTCCCCGTCTGCAGATGAACCCGCCTGCCGCTCCACTCCCCCGCCAGGCGTAGCGCCAAAAGCGCTCAAGGTGGCGAAGTCCCGCAGGAACACGGCATCAGCTCCTGTGAACTTGCGTGGATCTGGTTCCGGCACAGCACCGTTGCTCATGATGGCTTGTCCTTCACGCTGGATGATTGGCGTACCTAAATAGTCTCAGGAGCGCGCGGGGGGAGGCACTGGGTCGAGGCAACCAATTCAGCCAGCGGCAATGTGAATCTGCAGACCAGTGTAAGCGGTCATGAAAAACTGCCCGTAGGTGGCCACGGAATTACCCGTTGACGGCCACGGGGACTGCCCGTAGGTGGCCACGAAAACTGCCCGGTTGTGGCCGTTGGTTTGCCCGCATTGTTCACTTTCCCCGCCGCGTCGTGAGACGGCGGGGGCCTCTTCCCGGTTGGATATCGGTGTCGAATCGAATCCTGAGCAGGAAGAGACCCTGAATGAAGGATGCCGTAGAAACCGTGAAAATACGCGCTGCTTATGACCTGACCAAATTACTGAGGGGTGGCCGCCGAACTTTCCGGCTGCTCCCACCACACTGTGGACCGCCTTGTGAAGGCTCGCGATGCCGGTCGCCCGCCCGGGGCCAGCGCCGGCCGCGGCCCCGGGTCACCGATCCTGGTTGCTGGCCCAAGGCGAACGGAGTAGTGGCGACATGACTGCAGCGGACAAGTTCTTCGCCTACTACACGCAGTCGAGCGCGCTCTTCGCGTGAACCCCAAGCATCCAGAGTGGTGCGACAAAGCCCTCCGTCCGGGACTATCCTCGCTGCCATGGGATCACCGTGGGAGCTTGGGCTGCCGGGAGTGCTGCGGCTGCCGTCGGGGAGGCTGCTGCGAGGCCGGGCGCTGCGTGTTCCACTGCCGCCGGGGCCCGCGCCGGAATTCGCGCTGTACTTGAAGCACCGGCCACCGGCACCCACCCTGTGGGAGCAGCGGTGGGTGCGCTGGCGGGATCTCCGGCTGCCGGAAGACCTGTCGGACGCCGAGGCGGCATTCCGCGAAGCGTGGCTGCGCGCCGGCAACGAACGGGTGGAGGTCGCCTGCTACGGAGGCCGGGGGCGGACCGGCACGGCCCTGGCCTGCCTTGCCATTCTCGACGGCGTTCCCGCCGCCGACGCCACCCGCTATGTCCGTGAGCACTACCGCCCCGGCGCCGTCGAAACCCCGTGGCAGCGACGGTTTGTGCGCCGGTTCCCCGGACGCCTGTAGCAGGCTGCTCCTCCTACGCGAGCACGCTGCGGTAAAGACCCAGGGTCTTCTCGGCGATGGAGTCCCAGGAGAAGTGCTCCTCGGCGCGCCGGCGGCCCGCCTCGCCCTGGCGGCGGGCCGCGGCCGGGTCATCCAGCGTCTTGTTGAGTGCGTCGGCGAAATCGCGGACGAACTGTTCCTCGTCCAGCGGGGTTCCCGTCCCGTCGCTCGCCTGCTCCAACGGCACCAGGGTGCCGGTGACGCCGTCGTCGACCACCTCCGGAATGCCCCCGGTGGCGCTGGCCACCACCGGGGCGCCGCAGGCCATGGCTTCAAGGTTCACGATGCCCAGCGGTTCGTAGATCGACGGGCACGCGAAGACGGTGGCATGGCTGAGCACCTGGATCAGTTCCGGCCGCGGGAGCATCCGCTCGATCACCACGACGCCGTCGCGGGCCCCGCGCAGCCCAGCCACCAGGGCATTCACCGCGGCCGCCAGCTCCGGTGTGTCGGCAGCTCCGGCACAAAGCACCAGTTGTACTTCCGGCGGCAGCAACGCCGCTGCACGCAGCAGGTACGGCACGCCCTTCTGCCGGGTAATCCGCCCCACGAAGACCACGCTGGGCCGGTCCGGGTCGATTCCCAAGGCGCGCACCGCGTCGTCGTCGTCATCCGGTTTCCATTCCTGCACGTCCACGCCATTGTGGACCACGTGCACCCTGTCCGGATCCACGTCGGGGTAGCTGCGCAGAATGTCCCTGCGCATCCCGGCGGAAACGGCCACGACGGCGGCGGCCGCCTCATAGGCGGTGCGCTCAGCCCAGGACGAGAGCCGATAGCCCCCACCCAACTGCTCCGCCTTCCACGGCCGCAACGGCTCCAGCGAATGCGCGCTCAGCACGTGCGGCACATCGTGCAGCAGCGACCCCAAATGCCCGGCCATATTGGCATACCAGGTGTGGGAATGAATCAAGTCCGCACCGGCGAAGCCGTCCAGCATCTCAAGGTCGACGCCGAGGGTCTGCACCGCGGCATTGGCTTTCCGCAGTCCGGCCGGGACCCCGTAGCTGCGCACCGTCGCGCCATGGAAGTCGGACGGCCGGTCGGCCCCGAAGGCATGCACGTGCAGATCCACCCTGCCGGCCAGCACCCGGCTGAGCTCGGCCACGTGTACGCCGGCTCCGCCGTAGATTTCCGGCGGGAATTCTTTTGTCACAATGTCTACACGCACGACACCTAACGTAGTGCACGCCCGGCCCTTCCTCTACTGTGTGTTGACAAGGGGGACGTGTGTCGGTCCGGCACTGGACCGCGAATGCGATGGGATGGACGATGCCACAGAAGAAGGTTTTGGCCGTTGTGCTAGCCGGCGGCGAGGGAAAGCGCCTGATGCCGCTCACAGCCGACCGGGCCAAACCGGCCGTGCCCTTTGCGGGCAGCTACCGGCTGATCGATTTCGCGTTGTCCAACCTGGTCAATTCCGGATACCGGGAGATCGTGGTGCTGACGCAGTACAAATCGCACAGCCTGGACCGGCACATCTCCGAAACCTGGCGCATGGCCGCGCAGCTGGGCAACTACGTTGCCTCGGTACCGGCGCAGCAACGGCGGGGCAAGAGCTGGTTCCTGGGCAGCGCCAATGCCATCTACCAGTCCCTGAACCTGATCCACGACGCCCGGCCGGACATCGTGGTGGTGGTCGGCGCGGACCACGTCTACCGGATGGACTTCTCCCAGATGGTGGAGGAGCACATAGCGTCCGGCGCGGCCGCCAGTGTGGCCGCGGTGCGCCAGCCGCTCTCGCTGGCCAATCAGTTTGGCGTGATCGAGTCCGAGCCCGATGCCCCCACCAAGATCCGCGCCTTCGTGGAGAAGCCCGCGACCACTCCCGGCCTGGCGGATGACCCGGACAGCTTCCTGGCGTCCATGGGAAACTACGTCTTCAACACTGACGCTCTGCTGGAGGCCTTGGAGGCCGACGCCGAGCGCCTGGACACCAACCACGACATGGGCGGGGACATCATCCCCTACTTCGTGGAACGCGGCGAAGCGGCCGTCTACGATTTCACCGCGAACGACATTCCCGGCTCCACCGGGGCCGACCAACAGTACTGGCGCGACGTCGGCACGCTGGATTCCTACTACGAGGCCCACATGGACCTGATCAGCCCGCTGCCCGCCTTCAACCTCTACAACCTGCGCTGGCCGATCTATACGCGCCAGTCGGTGTCTCCCCCGGCCAAGCTGGTGCGCGGAGTCAGCGGCACCGCCGGCACGGCGCACGACTCCCTCCTGTCCCAGGGCGTGGTGGTTTCGGGAGCAGAAGTCACCGAGTCGGTGCTCTCCACCGACGTCTTCGTTGCCGAAGGCGCCCAGATCCACGGGAGCGTGCTGTTGGACAAGGTGACGGTGGGTGAGGGAGCCGTGGTCCGGAGGGCCATAGTGGACAAGAATGTCCGCATCCCGGCCGGTGCCACCATCGGCGTCGATCCGGAACTGGACCGCGCACGGGGCTTCACTGTCACCGAGTCCGGGCTGACCGTCCTGAGCAAGGACCAGAAGGTGATCCTCGGCCCCACGGCGAGCGCCGAGCACAAGGCTGCTTCTTTGTAACAGCGGGCACAAGTTCTTGGCCTTGTCCCCCCGCCCACCCTTTCTGTTGAAGGGAGGGTGCCGATTGTGCCCGGACCGCGGACTGCAGGCGGTACGGTAGCGAAGTGCCTCAACCTCAGTCACCGAAGCCCCGCCCTGCCCGGCCCGGACAGTCCGCGGGGCCGCAGGATCCGGGTCCGCGCGCCACGCCCTGGCTGCTCCGCGTCGGTCCGGGACTGCTCTTTGCAGCGGCCGCAGTAGTTGCCGCCCACGGCCTGCACTGGCTCGCGCCGGCCGTCCCGGTGATGAGCTTCGCCGTGGTCCTGGGGATCCTGGCGGCGAACCTGCCGCTTACTGCTTCGTGGACGCGTGGAGCGGCGCTTCCCGGGCTGGCTTTCTGCGGGCGGACGTTGATGCGTGCAGGGATTGTGCTGCTGGGTGCCCGGTTGGCGCTCTCGGACCTGGCCGAGCTGGGCTGGTTCGCCCTGGTGCTGGTGGTCCTGGTTCTGCTGCTGGCGTTCGGCGGAACCTACCTGCTGGCGCGCTGGCACCGTTTGCCCGGCGACCAGCCCGTGCTGCTGGCCGCCGGATTCTCCATCTGCGGGGCCTCGGCCATCGGCGCCGTCGCCGCTGCCCGGGGCAGCCGGAGCCAGGACACGCTGATGCCCGTCGCCCTGGTGACGCTGTGCGGCACGCTGGCCATCGGCGTCCTGCCGGCCGTCATGGCGGTCACCGGCATGACCCCGGAAGTGTTCGGCTTCTGGGCCGGGGCCTCCGTGCACGACGTCGGACAGGTGGTCGCCACCGCCCAGAGTGCCGGCACGGCGGCCCTGACCATCGCCGTCGTCGTCAAGCTCGCCCGCGTGGTGATGCTGGCACCCGTCACGGCCGCCTCGGCCTTGCACAGCCGGCGGAGGGCCAAGGCCGGCGCCGTCCACGCGGACGGGACCGTCGGGCCCGGCAAGCAGCCGCTGCTGGTGCCGCTCTTCGTGCTCGGTTTCCTCGCCCTGATGATGCTGCGCAGCGCGGGGTGGTTGCCGCAGCCGGTCCTGGACGGGATGGCGTCCGTGCAGGAACTCTTGCTGGCCGCAGCACTGTTCGGGCTGGGCGCTGCCGTCCGCCTGCGGGAACTACTCCGCTCCTCGCTGCCGGCCGTCTCCACGGCCCTGCTCTCCTGGCTGCTGATTGCCGGACTGGGGATCGGCGCAGCCTGGCTGGCGATGGGCGGACGCTAAGGGGCCGCGACCGGGCCCGCGCATGGTTAAATGGGCCGGATGACGAACCAGAACCTCAGCCGCGACGAAGCGGCCGCACGGTCACGCATCCTGCAGGTGGAGCGCTATGAGGTCTCGCTGGACCTGCGCAACGCCGAGGACCCCGACGCGCCGGGTTTCGTCTCCAGCACCGTCATCACGTTCAGCTGCAGCGAACCGGGCGCCACGGTGTTTGCCGACTTCATCCACGGCGGTGTCCACTCCGTCACGCTCAACGGCCGGCCCCTGGACCTCGACGACGTGGTGGACGGTTCCCGGATCACGCTGCCCGGCCTCGAGGCCGAGAACCAGGCCACGATCACGGGCACCGCTCTGTACAGCAGCAGCGGCGAAGGGCTCCACCGGTTCGTCGATCCGGAGGACGCGCGAACGTACCTCTACACCCAATACGAACCGGCCGACGCGCGCCGCGTCTTCGCCAATTTCGAGCAGCCGGACCTGAAGGCCAGCTTCAGCTTCCACGTGGCAGCCCCCGCCCACTGGCTGGTGGCCTCGAACGCCGCGGTGGCCGTGACCGAGCCGATGGGCTCCGCGCCCGGCTACTCCGTGCGCCGCTTCGAGCCGACGCCACGCATCTCCACCTACATCACCACCGTCCTGGCCGGGCCCTACCACGCGGCCACGGACAACTGGCAGGGCACCCTGCCCGACGGCGGACAACTGAGTGTGCCGCTTGGCGCCTACTGCCGGGCCTCGCTGGCCGACTCCTTCGATCCGGAGCAGATCTTCGCCGTCACCAAGACCGGCCTGGATTTTTTCCACGAACTTTTCGACTACCCCTACCCGTTCGGCAAGTACGAGCAGGCGTTCGTGCCCGAATACAACCTGGGCGCCATGGAGAACCCCGGCCTGGTCACCTTCACCGAGGCCTACGTGTTCTCCTCCCGGGCCACCGACGCCCAGTACCAGGCCCGCGCCAACACCATCCTGCACGAGATGGCGCACATGTGGTTCGGCGACCTGGTCACCATGAAGTGGTGGGACGACCTCTGGCTGAAGGAATCGTTCGCCGACTACATGGGGTCCCTGGCGTCCGCCGAGGCTACGCAATGGACCAACGCCTGGATCACCTTCGCCAGCCGGCGCAAGGGGTGGGCGTACGTGCAGGACCAGTTGCCCACCACCCACCCCATCGTCGCCGACATCCCTGACCTGGAAGCGGCCAAGCAGAACTTCGACGGCATCACGTATGCCAAGGGCGCCTCGGTGCTCAAACAGCTGGTGGCCTATGCCGGTTTCGACTCCTTCGTCGGTGCCTCGCGCCGGTATTTCCGCGAACATGCCTACGGCAATACGTCGCTGGCGGATTTCCTCACCGCCCTCAGCGCGGCTTCCGGCCGGGACATGGAGCAGTGGGCGCGGCAGTGGCTGCAAACCGCCGGCATCTCCACCCTGGGCGTGGACCTCGAGTACGACGGCGGTGCGATCGCCTCCGCGGGCGTCGTTCAGGAGGCGGTGGATCCGGTGACGCAGGAGCCGTCCTTCCGGCCGCACCGGTTGCGGCTGGGCCTGTACAACCCGGACGCCTCCGGCCGGTTGGTCCGCACGGACCAGCTGGAGCTGGACGTGGCGGGGCCGCGGACCGAGGTTCCGGAACTGGCGGGCCGGGACGTTCCCGCCCTGCTGCTGCTCAACGACGAGGACTTGAGCTACGCCAAGGTCGTCTTCGACGCCCGCTCCCTGGAAACGGTGCTTTCCGCCCTGGACCAGGTCACCGATCCGCTGGCCCGTGCCCTGTGCTGGTCGACCCTGTGGGACATGGCCCGCGACGGGCGCCTCCCCGCCGCCGACTACGTGGAGGCCGTGCAGCGGTTCGCACCGGCAGAAACCGAGAACAGCGTGCTGCAGGTGGTCTTGGACTGCGCCAAGACGGCGATGGACCGCTACGCGCCGGCGGGCCTCCGGACAGGCCTGCGGGAAGCCTTTCTGGCTGCCGCCCGCCGGGAGGCGGAAGCGGCGGAGCCGGGCAGCGACCGGCAGCTGACCTGGGCACGGTCGCTGGCAGCGGTCGCCCGCGCCAATGACGGCCAGGCGCCTTTCCTGCGCGGCCTGCTGGACAAGACCACCGTGCTGGAGGGGCTGAAGCTGGACACCGATTTACGCTGGCGCCTCTGGCAGGCGCTGGCGGCCACCGGCCACGCCTCGGCGGCGGAGCTGGATGCGGCCCTGGAAGCCGACCGCAACGCGGCGGCGCGTGCCGGCCATCTGGCCGCCATGACCGCGCGGCCCGCTCCGGAAGTGAAGGCCGAGGCCTGGCACACCGCGGTGCATACCGATTCGCTGTCCAACGAGCTGCTGGACGCCACCATCGATGGTTTCTGCCAGGGCCCGCCCGGGCTTCACGCCGGGTATGCCGAACCGTACTTTGAGGAACTCGATCGGATCTGGTCGGCGAAGAGCATCGAGATAGCGGGCAGGCTGGTTCGGGGGCTCTACCCCATCGCCCAGGACCTGGTCCCCGGACAGGCCCCTGCGGACCACCCCCTCGTCGTACGCACCGATGCCTGGCTCGACAGCCACGCGGAGGCGCCGGCCGCGCTTCGCCGCATCGTCGTTGAACAGCGCGACCATCTGCTCCGGGCACTGCGCGCGCAGCAGGCCGGCGCCCGGGGCTGAGCGCAGGGCGGCCGAGCGGACGACGGCTGCGGACGGCGGGCGAGCGGCTGCAGGTGTATCGGCGGCCTTTGGCGCGCCGGTAGCCGCTGCACGGTTCCCTGCGCAGCCTCCGTGGAATAGGCTGTCGTCTTCCAGGGACCCGGCCCCTTGGACGCCGGGGTTCAGGAGCAGGAGGATTCGTGCCGAGACTGCGAGTGCACAATTTTTCCGTATCGCTCGACGGCTACGCAGCCGGCCCGAACCAGAGCGTTGAGGACCCGTTGGGAGTGGGCGGCGAACAGCTGCACGAGTGGGTGTTCCGGACCGCGGCCGGCAAGCGGATGGGCGGCGAGGGCGGGGGTTCCACCGGGCTGGACAACGACTTTGTCGAGGCCGGGCAGGAGGGCATCGGGGCCACCATCATGGGCCGGAACATGTTCGGGCCGGTGCGCGGTGAGTGGCCCTCCGTGGAGTGGCGGGGCTGGTGGGGCGAAGACCCGCCGTTCCATCATCCGGTCTTCGTGCTGACGAACTACCCGCGGCCGCCCATCACCATGGCCGGCGGAACCGTCTTCCACTTTGTCGACGACGGGATCGAGTCCGCCCTGCACCAGGCCTTCGACTCCGCCGCCGGGCAGGACGTCCGGCTCGGCGGCGGCGCATCTGCAGTCCGTCAATACGTGCGAGCGCGGCTCGTGGACGAACTGCACCTGGCCATGGTGCCCGTTCTGCTCGGCTCCGGCGAGCGCGTGTTCGAGGATCTGGACGCCGCGGCTCTCGGCTACGAATGCGTCGAATTCGCCGCCTCGCCGGCCGCGGCTCACGCCCGCCTGGTCAGGAGCAGGGACCGGTAGCCCGGCCGCTTTGGCTACCGCCGCTCACCCTACGGTACGCGGTGCAGCCATTCTTCCGTGCCGAACTTGGTCTCCACGAGTTCCCGGGCCATGGCCAGCTCTTCCTCGGAAAAACCGCTGTCCTCGGCGGCATAGCGGTCCTTGAAGGTTCGGATCATCACGTCGATGATTTCCTCGCGGGTCAGGCCGGTCTGCCGGCGCAGCGGATCCACCCGCTTCTTGGCGCTGGCGATGCCCTTGTCGGAAATTTTTTCCTTGCCGATCCGAAGGACATCGGTCATCTTGTCCGCGTCGATGTCGTAGGACATGGTCACGTGGTGCAGCATCCCGCCATTGGCCAACCGCTTCTGCGCCGCGCCGCCGATCTTGCCCTCCGGCGTGGCGATGTCGTTGAGCGGCTGGTAGAACGCCTTGATGCCCACCTTCTCCAGCGACGCCATGACCCAGGCGTCGAGGTACGCGTAGGACGCTTCAAAGCTCTGCCCGTCCACCAGCGTCTGCGGCAGGTACAGCGAGTAGGTAATCGCGTTACCGCGTTCCATGAACATGGCGCCGCCGCCGCTGATCCGGCGCACCACGGTGATGCCGTGGCGTTCCACCCCGTCCGGGTCCACTTCGTTGCGGACCGATTGGAAGCTGCCGATCACCACCGACGGCGCCTCCCATTCCCAGAACCTCAGCGTCGGCGGGCGCTTCCCGGCCCCCACCTGGCGGGTCAGGACCTCGTCCATCGCGACGTGCAGGTGCGTCGGCAGCGGGGTGGGTGGAATAACCTGCCAGTGATGGTCAAGCCAACCGGTGGCCTTGTTGAGCGCGCGGCGCACGGCCACGGCAACCGCATCGGCCGAGAAGCCAAACATTTGCGCGTCCGGCCGCAGCGCGGCGTTAATCGCGCTGGCATAGTGGCCGTGGGGGCTTTCGATGCTCATCCCGTCAAGCGCTGCGTTGATGTCCGCCAGTGCTTCATCCGGTTCCAAAAAGAAGTCGCCGCTGACGGACGGCCGGGTGATCTGTCCGTCCGCCACCTCGAAGTCCACGACCACGAGCTTGCCGCCCTGGACCTTGTACTCTCCATGGCGGTGGTCGGTCATGTGCGCTCCTTGGCAGTCTTCGGGCTATCGTGGCGGGGACGGTACCGGCAGCCAGGCGGCTGCGGTCGACGGTTTTCCCAGTCTAATCAAGGCCCGCGGGCAGCCCGTCCGCGCGGGACTCAGGTTCCTCCCAGCTGCTGCCGGGGCTGTGCCCAGAACCCCCTCGTAGTGTCATAGACACCTCATCACGGTGCGAGTGAAAGAGGGGCCGGACGTGCCCGGTCCAAGCGCCGGCGGGTATTGGAGTAACCCCCCCCCAACCTCTCCACTACCCGCCGGCGCTTTTTCATGCCTTCTTCCCGTCGCCCGTATCGGCAAGCTTCAGCCCGATCACGCAGCCGATGATCCCGGCAACGAAGAGCAGTTTGAGCACGCTCGCGGGTTCTCCGCCGAACAGCATGGCGTAGCCGACGGTCAATGCTGCCCCGGCGCCGGTCCACACTGCATACGCCGTACCAATGGGGATGCCGCGCATGGCATAGCCCAGACCCACCATGCTCAGGGTCAGGGCCACGAAGAACACCACGGCGGGCCCCGTGCGGCTCAGTCCGTCCGACATCCCCAGCGCTGTTGCCCACACGGCTTCCAGGACGGCACTGATCAACAAAACAGTCCAATGCATGCCAGCCCCCTTAACCGATCGCCTTGAGGCCGACGACGCAGCCGATGATGCCCAGCAGCAGGAGTACGCGTATCAAGGTCGCCTTCTCGGCGCCGGTGACCATGGCAACCGCCGCGGTCAGCACCGCACCGATGCCGACCCAGACCGCATAGGCGGTCCCCACCGGTATGGCAGTCATGGCGTAGGCCAGGCCGGCCATGCTCAGGGCCATGGATACTACGAAAATGACGGTGGGCCAGAGCCGGCGGAAATTCTTTGATGCGCCCAGCGCCGTGGCCCAGACGGCTTCCAGGACGCCGGACAGAACAAGTATCAGCCATTCCATGTGTGATTCCTTTGGCCAGTCTTGTCGCACACCGGGTACTGAACCGTCGTCCGGAGACCCAAGGAACAGGTCTTGGACTTGAAAATAGCAAAGTACGACGCCGGTGCGCAGCTTTGGTGGCCAACCTCACCAGCCTGTGGCCTGGCCCCGGTCGTTGATGGCCCTCTAATCGTTTGTTGCTTTCCTGCGTTTCGCCAGGTGCCACGCAGCTCGAAGGGCCGATACAACTGCCATCACGAAGCCGAGCGCGCCTAGCCCGAGGAAAACCAGAACGAAACCGATCCTGAGAGGGGCAGGAGCCAGTCCTTGATCGGCCTCGCTGATTCCCCCGAAACCAATCCACGTAAACAAGGCCAACACGAGGCCAAGGAACACCATGGAGATGCCGGATGCGAAGGCTGCCGCAACGGGGATTTTTTTCATGAACTGCCCGCCCCTTTCGCTGCGTTTTAGGTGCATGCTGCGGACTCCTTGGGACATTGAACGGACGGCCACTCCTCGAACTATCGAATGATACGTCCTGTGGGGATACCCTGATCAGAAAAGCCTGGGCGCTGGAAGGCCGAAATTGGAAGAGGGCAATGCGTAGAACATTCAAGATCGCGGTTGCCTTAGTAATCGGCATGATCCTGGTCAGCGCCGGGTTATTCTTCATTGGATATCCGAAATGGGGAGGATATGCCATCGAGGGTTTGATGCTCATCGCCGTGGTGGTATTTGTAGCCCGGCTTGCGCTTGGAGGTAGAAAGAGCATGTCTCAACCGATGGCGGAGCCCGGAGAGACGCTCAACGATCTATACCTGGGCGCCACCTACACAGGCCCAAGACTCCTCGCCCCTCCCCGAGGAACGCCTGCAGAGTTGGTCATCGATGATGATGAGCGGTTGCAGTTCCTTGAGGCTGTCAAGAACGCAGACGAACGCTCACCACGTGACGTCCCTGGGGAACCGCACCGCCCCTAGGCTTTCCCGCAGCGCGTTCCCGGGAATTCCAATAACCAGCGCTCAGCCAAGCGAAACCACTTTCCTACTCGCCCTGCCTCGTTTTATCGATAGTTGGATTTGGGCCTGCATCACTCGACCATTCCGTCTGCGTAGTCGATGAGCTCCGGATCTTCGACGTGGGAAACGAAGGCCTGCCGCACAAAGGCAGGCCTTTTGTATGGCAGGATAATTCCCAGGCAATCGCACTGAATCCGTGCGTGACTGTTGCCGGACATATTCGGGGGAATACTTGCGCAAGACTCCGGGCCGAATGCTGGCCTCCATCCTTACCGCCGGAGCCCTGCTGCTTGGCGGGTTCACGTCCGCAGCCCCGGCTGAGGCCCTCGGGCCGAAAGCCACGGGGCCGAACGCCTCCTCGGTGCTGAACACCCTGCCGGTCAAGGGCAAGGCCGCCAAGACCGGCTATTCCCGGGACAAGTTCGGACCCTCATGGAAGGACACCGATCGCAACGGCTGCGATACCCGGAACGATATCCTCAAGCGCGACCTCACCAGGGACAGGTTTAAGCCCGGCACGAATAACTGCGTCATCGCTTCCGGGACCCTGAAGGATCCCTACACCGGCAAGACCATCAGCTACGTCCGCGGCGGCAACAAGGTCGACATCGACCACGTCGTGGCTCTGGGCCAGGCCTGGGTGTCCGGTGCCCAGAAGCTCTCCAGCGCCCAGCGCACCGCGCTGGCCAACGACCCGCTGAACCTGCTGGCCGTGGATTCCTCCGCGAATCGGGCCAAGGGCGACCGCGAGGCCAGTGCGTGGCTGCCCAAGAACAAGTCCTTCCGTTGTCCCCTCGTCGCCACCCAAATCGCGGTCAAGAAGAAGTACGCCCTGTCGGTCACTCCCGCAGAGAAGGCCGCTATGAAGCGGGTCCTCACCTCCTGCCCCGGGCAGAAGACGGTGAAGGTCACCGCCATCAAGCCGGCCAGCAAGGCAACGCCGACGAAGGCCGCCAAGCCCTCCACTGCATTGGAGGTCTCCCCCGGTGCTTTCTGCGCCTCGTCTATGAAGGGCAAGCGGGGCATCGGCAAGACCAATGGCAAGACCTACACCTGCAAGGCGTCCTCCACGGACAGCCGCCTCCGGTGGCGGGCCTGAACGGGGTTCAGGAGGAAAGGAAGCGCACGACGCGTGCGGGTGAACCTACAACGATGGAATTTTTGGGCACGTTTTTCGTAACTACGGAGGCAGCCGCCACGACAGCATTTTCGCCAATGGTCACGCCGGGCAGGATGGTGGCGTTCGATCCGATCCAGACATTGCGGTTGATGACGATGGGAGCCGGGTGCATGTCCCCGCGGCGGCTCGGCGCAAGGTCGTGGTTGAGTGTGGCCAAAACGGAGTTGTGCCCGATAAGACAGTCGTCACCAATCACCACGCCGCCCTGGTCCTGAAATTTGCAGCCTGAGTTGATGAAAATCCTCTTCCCGAGCGTGATGTTCTTCCCAAAGTCGGCGTAGAAAGGCGGGAAAACCGTCACGGATTCGTCAATCGGCTTGCCGGTCAGCTGAGTCAACAGCTCCCTCACCCGCGCAGGTTCCTGGTAGGCGCCATTAAGCTCGCCGGTAATACGCAGCGCATCCTGGCTGACCCGGTGCATGACGGCATGGAACGGCGAGCCCCCCGTGATGGTTTGGCGGGCGTTCAGGGCTTCAAGGAGATCTTCGAGTTCCATGGTGTCCTTCATGTTCATCCCGGAAGAGCTCGCCCAGACGTGGCCATGCATCCAGCGTATGTTGCAGCCGGCAGATGGCGACACCTCTCGGGGCATTACAATCCCCGGATTCGAAGGAACGCCGCGGCCTACAGCAGATCACTCGCCAGAGTCGTGTGCACATGCCGCTGTTGGTGGTGCTAACGAACCACCCACACATTGCGGCGAAAGCTGCCAACCATACGCCCATACCGTCCTAACGGGTGCGGTTATTGACTCTGTCCCTGTACCGTCCCGACCTGTTTCGGGGCCTACAGGCACAGCTCTGCCCTCCACCTCCCGAGCCTTCTAATGCGGTGTCCGATTCTCCAGAAACGTTCCTAAGCCCAGGCGCTCATGGAGAGACAGACAAACCCTACGGGCAGTACCCCAGACAGGGGACCACGACGGCAGGGGCTGGCAAATGCGTAGATGATTTTGGAAGGTTGTTCCGCTGGCGCTGCGCAACCCCAGCAGAAGTTAGAGGCCGAGGACAAGCGGGTTCCCGGCGGAGCCGCTTAGTTGATGTGCGGGGTGATGAGAGGCATGACATAGAGGGGTAGGACAAGGTTCACCAGGAGGCCGACGAAGCCGGTGGCGCCGATGCCGACAGCGGCACCCGACAGTGCCGGCCCGTTGCGCTGCCGCAAGCACATGGCCCGATGATGACCGCCGCAAGATCCAGGGCAATAACGACGCCCAAGCCGATGTACATCACGGTGAAGATGTTGTCGTAGTCCTCATGGTCGAGAGCCTATGCTGCCGGGCCTGCAGCCGTTGGAGGATGGCGTCACAGGCTCGACCCGCGTGGCACAAGTCGCCCCTACTCGGGGGCGCTGCGCTAGGCATCACATGGCTTAGCCATGGCCACTCCGCTGGAGCTATGCGGCCAAACCATGCATGCTGTGCGTCCGACCGGACCACCTCATGCCAATGACACTGTTGAGCGAACACTCGGAAGGAACGCGACGGACGACATCGCCCGAGTGCTCTTGCTAATTCCTGAGATGCCGATGAACATCACTGCGTGGGCTGTGCTGAAGGGCCTCCCAATCGGCCAGACGCAGTCAGTGAAGCCGTTCGGGGTCAGGCTCGATGGCCAGCCCGTGCACCGGTATCCCGGAACAACTTCCTACCCTTCGGCTGTGAGGCTGGCGCGAGCTTGAAGCCCTGTCCTAGCGAAGCTGTAGCTCGCACTCCCTGCCCGTCGGTATTCCGTCCAAGGTGAACCGTATCCTGAGGCTTCGTGCTGCTTCCGGGGGGTTGGGGAGATAAACCCAGGAGGCATCCCATTCGGTTCCGTCCCCGGCCACCTGCCCCTGTACGCACCGATACTCGGTGCCGCGGCCGTCATCCAAGAGCGCATTCACCCGTTCCAAGACCGGTACTCCAGGCATTGTGGGAGAAGGGCCCGCAGCTTCAATGCCCTGAGCCTTCATTCGCCTGATCCACGCGTCCCGTGTGTCTAGGAAGAGCACATCACGCCGCTGTGTCTCTTCGCCCCGGACGCCCGCCAGCCTGAGCCGTATACCCTTGCCACCCTCCGGGTGCTGAGGGCCGGGTGGCACATCGGTGTCGAGTTCGATGCCTCCAAAGCGCACATCAATACCGTCGCTGGTGGCAATGACGAGGTCGGCTGGGGCAAACACGATCGATGTCATAGCCCCCAGCATAGGAAAGTTCCCCCACGCGACGTATGGCCAGTGCAGAGGACCGACGAACTCCCTCTGACCGCCCCAGCGCAAACACCAAACTTTTGGAGCCACCGTCTGGGTGTTGGCCTATCCGGGCAAGAGTCGATTCCGATGTCGAGCATGCGACCAGGGCCTATCACCGGTGCGAGCATCCAGAGACTCTGGCTAGCCGCGCCGCCGTCTGAAATTAACCCGCACGGCCTCTCCAGGTGCGACGATGATCGAATGCAGAACAGGGCCGACTTGCTCCTTGAGGGACCGCGCGGGCGACGCCTATGCCTCGAGCTGGCGAAGGCGCTCAGCCCGGACGTCAGAACGGCCGCATCCAGGCTGGCATACGAACTCGATTCTGGAAGGGGCTCCTCAACAGTCCTGCTGACCGCCGGTCAAGGTGTTGCTCTCCCTCCTGCATCACCGAAAGAGTTTGCGGCAGCGATTGCTTCCCTGGATCCGGGTGCCCTGAAGGGTGTACTCATTCAATCGGCGCTGCAACTAGCCGTGGCGTCGGCCAGGTACTGGCAGGAGCCGGAGGGTGAAGACGTGCTCGCCGGGCAGCCCGACGTCGTCGGCGCCCTCTACCCCGTGGCCGAACAGGTCATGGATTCGTCGACGGGGCGGCAATGGGGTCTGCCTCGCCGGATCGAGCAGTGGGCAATTGACTGGCGATCGGCGGAGGATCCGTCGCCGCTGCCCAAAGACCCCCAGCGAACCTTGGCTGAGTGGGGACGTGGAGAGCGAGCCGAAGAAGCTCGGGCTGCGAAAGACCGGCCCGATGACCCCGGGGCACCTTGGTCCGGCACGTGGTGGTCTATCCCGCAGGGGTTGCTCCAGACCGTCGGGCAGATTCCGTCAGGGTTGGACCTCGTCGAAGACAGCCTTGGCGGGGAAGATGCCACCACCATCCCGGTCCGTGGAGTGGGGCGAACCTATGAGATCCGCACGGGGGATGACTGGATCCGCCTGTGCCGCGCCTTCCCCCTGGAGGTTACCGCCTCCCGCCGGCACGACTGGTACCGCACTACCGGACGGACCGGCCGATGGGTGATTCCGGACTGGGCACAAGTTGCGCAGGAATGGGATGCCGTCCACCTGACTGTTGTCGCATATCTCAACGGCGCCACGCGCCCGCTCCGGATTGATTCAGCCACGGCAAGTGTCGTCGCCGGGTGGAACCCCGATACCACGATCTGGCTCACCGACGTCGCACGCGAATGGGAAGGGCCCCGGCAAACGTGGCATCGTACGCCGCAGGGCGGCTGCTGGTCTCCGGGGTCACCGCAGACCGAGCCATGAACCAGCTGGCGCAGCACGGACTGAGCTGCGCCTCTTTGGTCACGCGATCAGCTCCCGCCCGGCAACCTACCCGTCGGCGGCGCAGAACAGCTGCAGTTCAGCGTCTCCGTCACGGATGTAGTGCAGCCCTGTGAACCCGTGTCCCCCGGCGAAGCGGGACTGCAGGGAGGCGCCGTCCTCCAGCTGGTACAGCATGGTCGCCAGCGCTTTGCCGGACTCGTCGGTAATGGCCAGCGAGACGGCGCGGCCGTCCGGGGCCTCCCCCGTGTAGCTTCCGGACAGCCGGAACGAGCCGGCGATCAACTGCTGCCGGTCCCCCGTCGTGCCGTCGACCCTGGGCAGGACCAACTGGCCGGCCTCTTCTCCGGCGCTGCCGCCAAAGTCCGGACGGTACTGCGTGGTGCAGGTGATTTCGGCCGGCAGTTGCTGTTGCCCTGCTGCGCATGCCGTGAGCAGAAGGGCGGAAACGGCCAGCGTGACCGGGCCCCCGATCGCCCGCGGGCGGCGATGGTCCCGGTGCCGCCCAGTGCGGACCGCTTCACGGTGTGGAGTTGGTGCCATGCCAGCAGCCTAACGTCGCGGCCGGCAGGGGACGCCAGGAGCCGGTGCACGACGCTCCAGGCCCCGGGCCACAAACCCGAGCCAATAGGCCGCCGCATTAAACGGCAAAGCCCGCACCGGGCGGTGCGGGCTTCGCTGAAGACTTGCGGGGAGAAGTGTTACTTCTTGCCGCCGAAGCCCTTGAAGCGTGCGTTGAAGCGCTCCACGCGGCCGGCGCTGTCCATGATGCGCTGCTTGCCGGTGTAGAACGGGTGGGACTCCGAGGAGATTTCAACCTCGATCAGCGGGTAGCTGTTGCCGTCTTCCCACTCCACCGTCCGCTTGGACGTCGCGGTGGACTTGGTCAGGAAGGAAACGCCGGAGGCCAGGTCGCGGAACACGACCGGGGCGTATGCCGGATGGATATCAGACTTCATAGTTGTACCTTTTCTACGCGCCCCTGGATTTTGCCAGCGGCTAGAAGGATGGAAAGATGGCAGCCCCATCAGGGCCAGCACACAACTCTACCGCATTCGGCGGGCTCACGTCGAAGTGACACGGCAGGCCCAGAACGCGACCGCGCTGGCGGCCGCAACGTTCAGGGAGTCCACTCCCGCACGCATGGGGATCATCACGGTCCAATCCACCCGGTCGAGCGTTTGCTCCTTCACGCCGGCGCCCTCGGTGCCCAGCACCAGCGCCAGCTTGTCGTAGCTGCGCCGTTCCAGCTCATCCAGGGCGATGGCGTCCTCGGTCAGCTCCAACGCCGCCGTGATGAACCCGGCGTCGCGGAGCGCGGCAATACCCTCCGGCCACTCCGTCAGCCGGGCCCACGGAATCTGGAAGACCGTGCCCATGGAGACCCGGATGCTGCGCCGGTACAACGGGTCGGCGCACTGTGGACTGAGCAGCACCGCGTCCATGCCCATGGCGGCGGCGGAGCGGAAGATCGCGCCCACGTTGGTGTGGTCCACGATGTCCTCCAGCACTGCCACCCGGCGGGCACCGGCCAGCACGTCCTCGACGGGCAGCGGTGCGGGCCGGTGCATGGCGGCCATCGCGCCGCGGTGCAGGTGGAATCCGGTGATCGCCTCCAGCACCTCGGGCGTCCCGACGAACACGGGCACCTCGGGGAACCGGTCGATCACATCCCGCAGGTCGTCCAGCCACTTGTCGGTCAGGAAGAAAGACCGCGGGGTGTGGCCGGCGGCGATGGCGCGGCGCAGCACCTTGGAGCTTTCGGCGATGTACATACCCTCGGCGGGCTCGCGGCGGCGGCGCAGCGCGGTGTCCGTCAGCTGCGCGTAGTCGGCCACCCGCGGATCGGCGGCGGAGTCCAGGCGCACCAGGTTCATGCGACGAGGTTCCTGACCAGCACGAACAGCGCCACCAGGCCAAGGGTGACAATGATGCTGCGCAGCACCACCGGCTTCAGCCGGCGTCCCACGGCGGAGCCAATCAGCGCACCGATCAGCGAACTGATGGCGATGACCAGCACCACCGGCCAGTCGATCCGGTCGAACGCGAAGAGCATGTAGGAGACGGCGGCGATGATGTTCACGCCCAGCACCAGCACGTTCTTCACCGCGTTGGCCTGCTGCAGGGTGCCGTGCAGGAAGACCCCGAGGATTCCCACCAGCAGCACGCCCTGCGCGGCCACGAAGTAGCCGCCGTAGACACCGGCGAAATAGACCAGCCCCAGCAGCAGCCACGGCCGCGGCCGGGTCCGGGCCTGCGCGGCCTGGCGGTCCCGCACCCAGGCCTGGAGCTTCGGTTGGAACACCACGAACAGCAGCGCCACCACGATCAGGAACGGGGCCGCCACGCCGAAGACTTCCTCCGGCAGGTGCAGCAGCAGCCAAGCGCCGGTGATCCCGCCCAGCAGTGAGGCCGGAAGCAGGATGGCCAGGGTGCGGCGCAGCCCGGCCAGTTCCCTCCGGTAGCCGTAGACGCCGCCCACATTGCCGGCGATCAGGCCCATCGCGTTCGAAATGGTCGCGGTCACCGGCGCATAGCCCAGCGCCACGAGAATGGGGAACGTGACCAGCGTGCCGGAGCCGACAATGCTGTTGATGGTGCCGGCCCACAGCCCGCCCAGCCCGATCAGGGCAGCGTTCAGCACATCCATGAGGCGGGCGCCGCCTAGGCGCGCTTGGCTACGGCAGTGTAGCGGCCGCCGTCGTGCTTGACGCTCAGCGGCATGTCGAAGGCGGTGCTCAGGTTCTCTTCGGTCAGCACCTCCGCGATGGGCCCCTGGGCCACCACCCCGCCCTCGCGCAGCAGCATGGCGTGGGTGAAGCCCGGCGGCACTTCCTCCAGGTGGTGGGTGACCAGCACCAGCGCCGGCGCGTCCTCGTCCCGGGCCAGTTCGCTCAGCCGCCGCACCAGATCCTCGCGGCCGGCCAGGTCCAGGCCGGCACCCGGCTCGTCCAGCAGCAGCAGTTCGGGATCGGACATCAGGGCCCGGGCAATCTGCACGCGCTTGCGTTCGCCCTCGCTCAGGGTGGCGAAGGTGCGGTTCATGAAGGTGGACATGCCCCAGGCGTCCAGCAGCCGGAAGGCCCGGCGCTCGTCCATCTTGTCGTACTGTTCGCGCCAGCGGCCGGTCACCCCGTAGGCGGCGGTGACCACCACATTGAGCACCTGCTCGTGCTCGGGGATCTGGCCCGCCAGCGCGGCGGAGGCCAGGCCGATCCGCGGCCGCAGCTCGAACACGTCGACCTTGCCCATGGTCTCGTCCAGGATCCCGGCGATCCCGCGGGTGGGATGCAGGCGTGCGCCGGCGATCTGCAGCAGCGTGGTCTTGCCCGCCCCGTTGGGGCCGAGCACTACCCAGCGCTCCCCCTCCTTGACCTGCCAGTCAATGCCGTCGAGCAGGGTTTTCCGCCCGCGGACAACAGTGACCCCGGCAAATTCAAGTACATCGCTCATATCAGTAGACAGTAGGCTAAAACGCGTAGTATTCGCCAAACGCGGCGCCGGAGCCTGCCATGATGGACCCGGCCCTCCCCCAAGCTTTGCGTAGAACGGAATCATCATGCCCTCGCTCCTCCGTGTCGTCTCCTACGGCCGGGAACTCCCCGACGCCTACCTCGCTGCCGTGCAGGCAGCGGTCACCGGAGCCGGCGGGAGCATCAGGGAGCTGGAGAACGCGGCCAACGACCGTTTCCAGGTCACCGTCCTGACGGTGGAGTACGACGGCGGTGCCTCCGACGGCGTCGCAGCCTTGCGGGCGGCGCTGGCCCCCGTCCTCACCGACGACCTGGGCACGGCCGTGATGGACGCGTCGCTGGCCGGGCCGCAGCGCAAGCTGCTGCTCATGGACGTGGACTCCACGCTCATCCAGCAGGAGGTCATCGAACTGCTGGCCGAGCATGCGGGCAAGCGCGAGGAGGTGGCCGCCGTGACCGAGGCGGCGATGCGCGGCGAACTGGACTTCGCCCAGAGCCTGCACGCCCGGGTGGCCACCCTGAAGGACCTTCCGCTCGACGTGATCGACCGTGTCCGTGCCGCGGTGCGGCTGACGGACGGCGCCCGGGAACTCGTGGAGGCTTTCCTGGCCGCCGGCCACGCGGTGGCCGTAGTCTCCGGCGGCTTCAGCCAGATCCTGGATCCGCTGGCCGCCGAGCTCAAGCTGACCTACCACCGGGCCAACCTGCTGGGCACCGACGCGGAGCTGCTGACCGGCACGGTGGACGGCGACGTGGTGGACCGGGCGGTGAAAGAGGCAGTGCTGCGCGAATGGGCCGCCGCGGAGGCCATCGACCTGGCGCAGACCATTGCCATCGGCGACGGCGCCAATGACCTGGACATGCTCGCGGCCGCCGGTCTCGGCGTGGCGTTCAACGCCAAGCCGGCGGTCCGGGCGGCCGCCGACGCCGCCATCAACATCCCCTACCTGGATGTGGCCCGCTACTTCGCCGGCGTCTGACACCGCCCGCGGAGTCTGACCCCGCCCGCGACGGCCGGACCCGCCATCCCGTGCCGGCCGGTTTTCGCCGGACGCGGACCCTACCGCAGGGCCACGTGCCGGAGTAGGGTCGGTTGAACCTCCCCGGACCGCGCCCGTGCTGCCGTCCTCCGGGCAGGGGTTCCCGGAACCTGCCGTGAAGGAGAACCAGCGATGGTCACGCACTCCACACCAACCGCCACCCTGGATCCGGACGCGGCCGAGACGTGCCGGCGCTTGGCGGCGCAGCTGCGGGTCGACTCCATCCGGGCCACCACCCGCGCCGGCTCCGGCCACGCCACCTCGTCGCTCTCGGCGGCCGACCTCATGGCGGTGCTCCTGGCGAACCACCTGCACTATGACTGGCAGCGGCCGGAGCTCGCCGCGAACGACCACTTGGTGTTCTCCAAGGGGCATGCCTCGCCGCTGCTCTATGCCATGTTCCGGGCCGCCGGAGTGATCGACGAAACGGAGCTGCTCGATTCCTACCGGCAGTTCGGCGGCCGGCTGCAGGGACATCCCACGCCGGCCCTGCCCTGGGTGGATGTGGCAACCGGATCACTCGGCCAGGGGCTGCCCGTGGCCGTCGGCATCGCCCTGGCCGGCAAGTACCTGGACCGGCTCCCCTACCGGACATGGGTCCTCTGCGGGGACAGCGAGATGACCGAAGGATCCATGTGGGAGGCGCTGGACAAGGCCGCCTACTACCGGCTGGGAAACCTGACGGCGATCGTGGATGTGAACCGGCTGGGCCAGAACGGGCCGACCGCACTGGGCTGGGACCTGGACCGGTACTCCGCAAGGATCAGGGCTTTCGGCGCGCAGCCGCTGCCGATCGACGGCCATGACCTCGCCGCCATCGACGAAGCCTTCGCCACCGCGCGTGAGACCACCGACCGGCCCAGCGTCATCCTGGCCCGCACGGTCAAGGGCAAGGGCGTTCCCGCGGTGGAGGACAGGGACGGCTGGCACGGTAAGGCGCTGCCGGAGGACGTCGCCGCGACCGCCATCGAGGCACTGGGCGGCCCGACCAGGCTGCGGATTACCCCGCTGCCGCCGGAACCCGGCGACCCGGCCATCACACCCAACCCCGCGGCCGCCGTCGCGCTGCCCGCCTACACGGCGGGCGATTCCGTCGCCACCCGGACCGCCTTCGGCGAGGCTCTGGCTGCCCTCGCCGCCCGGCCCGAGGTGGTGGTCCTGGACGGCGAGGTGGGCAACTCCACCAAGGCCGGGGAGTTCAGCAAGGCGGCGCCCGAGCGCTTCTTCGAGATGTTCATCTCCGAACAGCAGATGGTGGCGGCGGCGGCCGGACTCTCCGTGCGCGGGTATGTGCCGTTTGCCGCCAGTTTTGCAGCGTTCCTCGTCTCCCGCGGCTACGACTTCATCCGGATGGCCGGGGTATCCGAGGTGGACATCCGCCTGGTCGGCACCCATGCCGGCGTCGAAATCGGCCAGGACGGGCCGTCGCAGATGGCGCTGGAGGACCTGGCCGCGATGCGGGCGATCCACACCTCGACCGTCCTCTACCCCGCCGACGCGCCCTCGACCGCCGGTTTGGTCCGCGCCATGGCGGACACTTCCGGCATCTGCTACCTCCGGGCCACGCGGGGCGATTACCCCGTGCTGTACGGGGAGGGCGAAGAATTCCCCATCGGCGGGGCGAAGGTGCACCGGGCTACGGACGACGACGTCACCCTCGTCGGAGCGGGCGTCACCCTGCACGAATGCCTGGCCGCGGCCGCCCGGCTCGCCGACGACGGCATCGGCGCGCGGGTGGTCGATCTCTATTCGATCAAGCCCATCGACCACCAGACGCTGCTGGCGGCGTGCCGGGCCACGGGCGGCCGGATCATCACGGTGGAGGACCACTATCCGGAAGGCGGGCTCGGTTCGGCCGTGGCCGATTCCCTGACCCAGGCGCGGGTACCGGACCTCAAACTGGTCCGGCTGGCCGTGGAAGGCTTGCCGACTTCCGGTGCGCCACAGGACCTGCTGGACGCGGCGGGCATCTCGGCGCGGCACATAGCCGCCGCCGCGCGCCGACTGGTCCGGGAGTAGTCGGGTTCTTGCGGGCCCTTAGTCCTGCGCCTGCAGGAAGGACTCAGCCCCGCCCACGTATTCCGTGTGACCGGAGGGGACATCGGCGGTAACCATCTTGGCCACTTCCGCGCCGAACTCTTCCACCGAGTAGAGCTTGCCGGCCTCTGCCCGGCGGGCCTCGATCGCGCCGGGGCGGGCACGGTCCAGCAGCGTCGCGGTCACCGTGCCTTCGATCATGTCGCCGGACACGACCACCAGCGAGATGCCCTTGGCCTCCAGCTCCGGCAGCAGTTCGCGCAGCGCGTCTTCGCCGGCGCGCTTGCTCAGGGCCACCGGCTCATACTCCGGCATGGTCGGCACGGTACGGATGAAGTGGGCCTGATGGCTGGTGACGAACACAACCCGGGAGCCGGCCGGCATCGCCTCGGCCGCGGCCTTGAGCATGTTCACCTGCGCGTCGCGGTTCAGGCGCAGGGCATAGTCCTCGCCCATGCTGGACTCCATGCCGCCCGACGCGTTGAGCACCAGCACATCGACGCCGCCGAAGTTCTGCCTGGCGGCCTCGACCAGCGCCTCGGCGCCCTCTGCCGCGGTGAGGTCGGCGGCAACGGCGACGGCGCGGCCGCCGGCTTCCTCGATCTGCGCCACTACCTTGTTGGCGCGGGGTGCCTTCTGGCGGTAGTTGACTACCACCGACGCTCCCTCGGCGGCCAGGAGCTTGGCCACCTCCGCGCCGATGCCGCGCGATGATCCCGTTACAATTGCTGCTTTGCCGTCCAGTGCGCCCATGGCTGCTCCTCGAGGTTCTCAGTGGTGGTCCGGCCGGGCGCGTTGTAGGAAACGCCCAACCGGAAAAGGCTTCGGGTTCCATCTTGCCAGTCCCCGAAGCCTTATCCGTTGTCGGGAGCCGACAAAACGCAGGCCGAACACCTGCCCGAGCTGCCTAGTGGCCCATTCCCAGTCCGCCGTCCACCGGGATGACCGCGCCGGAGATGTAGGCGGCTTCTTCGCTGGCAATCCAGCGGACCACCTTCGCGACTTCTTCGGGCTCGGCGAAGCGGCCGGCCGGTATGGACGCCAGGTAGTTCTTCTGCGTGTCTTCCGGCAGCACGGCCGTCATTTCCGTGTTGACGAAGCCCGGGGCCACCACGTTGGCGGTGATGTTGCGCGATCCGAGCTCGCGGGTCAGCGAACGGGCGATGCCCACCAGGCCGGCCTTGGACGCGGCATAGTTGATCTGACCGGGCGACCCGTAGAGGCCCACCACCGAGGAGATCAGCACCACGCGGCCCTTCCGCAGCCTGATCATGCCCTTGGAGGCCCGCTTGATCACCCGGAACGCACCGGACAGGTTGGTATCCACAACGCTGGTGAAGTCTTCTTCGCTCATCCGCAGCAGCAGCATGTCGCGCGTGACGCCCGCATTCGCGACCAGGACCTCCACGGGACCGTGGGCAGCCTCGACCTCGGTGAAGGCAGCGTCCACGGACCCGGCATCGGTCACATCGGCCTTCACACCCAGGAGTCCGTCGGGAACCTCGCCGCTGCGGTAGGTGATCGCCACCTTGTCCCCGTTCGCTTCGAAGGCCCGGGCAATCGCCAGCCCGATTCCCCTGTTGCCGCCGGTGACCAGCACGCTGCGGCCGGGCTGCTGTTCGTTGCTCACTCTTACCTCCATCACGCTGCTGTTTTCCTATGGAATCCTAGCCCGGGATATCCGCCGCCCGGTCATCGTCGCGCGGCTTTAGACATTCCGGCCATCGTGGGAGAATTGATACAGCCCTGATGGAGTGTGATGAGCAAGCAGCCTGACGAGAAGCCGGAAGTCCTGAGCATTACGGACGTCCCCGAAAGTCATACCGATGAGATGCACCGGCGCATGGTCCAGTACACGCTCGCCATGGGTATCCGGCTGGCATGTTTGCTGCTCTTTTTCTTCATCGACAGCTGGTTCCGCTGGTTCTTCGTGGGCGGCGCCGTTTTCCTGCCGTGGATCGCCGTGATCATCGCCAATGGCGGCAGCGACAAGTCGAACCTGCAGCACAGCACCGCCCTGCTGGACCAGGCGCCGCAGCCGGAGTTGGAGGCCCCCTCCGCTCGGGCGGGAGACGCAGGGGCCGACCCGGACGAAGTCCTCACCGGCGAACTTATCGACGACGCCGGGCAGGGACCGGACGACAGCCCCGGCCCGTCCTCCCCGCCCGCTCATCCCGCCTCCGACCGGTCGGAGCCGCAGGGCCCGGCCCCGACGGCGGCCGACGCACCCGCCGCAGCCGACGCTCCCGACCCAGGGGACGTTCCTGCGCCCGACGGCAGCCAGGCCGACGACCAGCCATCCGCGTTTCTCGGAAACCTGAGCCCCGTCACCAAGCGGCGCCGGCGGAAGGCGGCCGCGTGAACCTCCTGGACCAGCTCGGCGGCGGGCTGGCGGCCGACTCCCCCGTCTGCTCGCGCAAGGGCTGCCGTCAGGCCGCGCAGTGGCAACTGCTGTGGAACAACCCGAAAATCCATACCCCCGAGCGCCGCAAAATCTGGCTGGCGTGCGGCGGACACCGGGAGTGGCTGCAGGACTATCTCATCCAGCGCAGCCTCTGGCGCGAAACGCTCCCCTTGGAAGGTGCCTGAATGTCCTACCGATTCCTGCTCAGCGGCAAGTGGCTGGGCTGGCTGCTGATCGTTGCCCTGCTGGCCGCGGTGTGCGTGCTGCTGGGCAACTGGCAGATGGACCGCCGGGACCAGGCCCGCGACGTCATCGCAGCGGTGGAGAACAATTACGACGCCGATCCGGTGCCGTTCAGCGAGGTGCCGGACATCTTCGCCAGCGCCGATGACGCGGTGGAATGGACGCCGGTGGTCCTCGCCGGCGAGTACGACGACGCCGGGCAGCGGATCGTGCGCAACCGCCCGCTGAACGGCCGGCCTGGCTACGAGGTACTTGTCCCGCTGCGCCTCGAGGACGGCAGCGCCGTGGTGATCAACCGGGGCTGGCTCCCGATCGGCAACCACCAGGCCGGCCATCCGGACACCATTCCCGCCGCCCCGGAAGGCGACGTCACCGTCGTCGCGCGGGTCAAGCCAGGCGAAGGCCCGGTCAGCCGCGGTGCCCCGGACGGCCAGCTCGCGTCCATTAACCTGGACGCCTATGCGGCCGAGCTGGGGTACCCAGTGCATACGGGCAGCTACGGCCTGATGGCGGCGGAATCCCCCGCCGCGGCCGTACAGCCCGTGCAGATCCCCAAACCGGCCATCGACGAAGGACCGCACCTGTCGTACTCGATGCAGTGGTACGCCTTCGGTGTGCTCCTGTTTGTCGGCTACGGCTATGCCGCCCGCCAGCAGGCGCACCACAGCCGGTACGCGGAGGAAGAGGAGGCGCTGAGCGGATACCACCAGGCCAATCCGGCGCCGCGCGCCGCTGCCCCGAAACGCCGGAGCAAGCGGCCGACGGCCGAAGAAGAGGAAGACGCCCTGCTGGACGCCCAGGGGTTCCGCACCGACGGCACCCTGCTCAGCCGCGACGACTGAACTGCAGCGCCGTCTATAACCGAAATTGCACGGCGCTTAGACACCTCGCTCGTTCCTCGCTCGGCGATGCGCGCCTAGGCAATTTCGATTGCGACGGCGCTGTGCCCGGAATCAGGCCAGCGTCACCAGGTCCAGGTAGTCCTCATTCCAGAGGTCCTCGACGCCGTCCGGCAGCAACACGACGCGCTCCGGGTTCAGTGCCGCCACCGCCCCTTCGTCGTGGCTCACCATGACGACGGCGCCGCTGTAGTTGCGCAGTGCGCCCAGGATTTCCGCCCGGCTGGCGGGGTCCAGGTTGTTGGTCGGCTCATCCAGCAGCAGCACATTGGCCGACGACGCCACGATGGTGGCCAGGGCGAGCCGGGTCTTTTCGCCGCCGGAGAGCACGCCCGCGGGCTTGTTCACGTCGTCCCCGGAGAACAGGAAGGAACCGAGGATGTTCCGCACCTCCGCATCCTGCAGGTCGGGGGCGGCCGAGCGCATGTTCTCCAGCACGGTCCGGTCCACGTCCAAGGTTTCGTGTTCCTGGGCGTAGTAGCCGATCTTCAGTCCGTGGCCGGGCAGCACATCGCCGGTGTCGGGGGTGTCCACCCCGGCCAGCATACGCAGCAGCGTGGTCTTGCCGGCGCCGTTCAGGCCCAAAATCACCACGCGGGAGCCGCGGTCGATGGCCAGGTCCACATCCGTGAAGATCTCCAACGAGCCGTAAGACTTGCTCAGGCCTTCGGCGGTGAGCGGAGTCTTGCCGCACGGTGCGGGATCGGGGAAGCGCAACGCCGCCACCTTGTCCTGTGCGCGCACCTCGTCCAGGCCGCTGAGCAGGCGTTCGGCGCGCTTGGCCATGTTCTGGGCCGCCACCGCCTTGGTGGCCTTGGCGCGCATCTTGTTCGCCTGGTCCATGAGGACCTGGGCCTTCTTTTCGGCGTTGGCGCGCTCACGCTTGCGGGCCCGCTCGTCGGTCTCGCGCTGGGACAGGTAGCGCTTCCAGTTCATGTTGTAAATGTCGATGGTGGCGCGGTTGGCGTCCAAGTGGAACACCTTGTTGACGGTCGCTTCCAGCAGCCCGGTGTCGTGGCTGATCACGATCAGCCCGCCCTGGTGGTTCTTCAGGAACTCGCGCAGCCAGCTGATCGAGTCGGCGTCCAGGTGGTTGGTCGGCTCGTCGAGGAGCATGGTGTCAGCGCCGGAATACAGGATCCGCGCCAGCTCGACGCGGCGGCGCTGGCCGCCTGACAGCGTCCGCAGGGGCTGGTTCAGGATCCGCTCCGGCAGGGCCAGGTTGGAGGAGATGGCGGCCGCCTCGGCCTCGGCGGCGTAACCGCCGCCGGAGATGAACTCGGCCTCCAGCCGGTCGTAGCGGCGCATCGCCTTGGCCTGGACGTCGGCGTCGGTGCTGGCCATGTCCGACTGCGTTTCCCGCAGCTTGCGGGTCACCACGTCGAGGCCCCGCACCGAGAGGATCCGGTCGCGGGCCAGCTGTTCCATGTCGGGGGTGCGCGGGTCCTGGGGCAGGTATCCGATTTCACCGGTGCGCACAACGGTCCCGGCGGCAGGCATGCCTTCTCCGGCGAGGACGCGGGTCAGCGTGGTTTTGCCGGCGCCGTTGCGGCCCACCAGCCCGACCTTGTCGCCCTTGTCCACACGGAAGGACACCGCCTCCATGAGCAGACGGGCCCCGGCACGCAGCTCAAGATCGTTGACGGTAATCACAGTGGAAGCCTTTCGAAGGGGTGCGGGGGGATGCCCGGGCGCCGTCCAGACGGGACGGGCGGAAATCAACCTTTCCAGTCTACCGGCAACCCAAAGCCGTCCCCACCCCTCCGCCCCGCTCTGATCGGACGGTTATCCTTGGCGAATGAGTTTCTCCCGCGGCTCCCAGTTGGATACGTCACAGGTTCAGGACCGCCGCGGCGGCCTGGGCGGCAAGATCGCCATCGGCGGCGGCGGCCTCCTCGTCCTCATTGCCAGCCTCCTGGGCGTTTCGCCCGAAGTGCTGGAAGGCTTCGGCCTGGGCGCCGGCCAGGAACAGCAGCAGCCGGGTGGTTCGGCCCTGCAGGAAGAATGCCGCACCGGCGCCGACGCCAACGAGCGCACCGACTGCCGCATCGTGGGGACCGTCAACAGCCTCAACGATTTCTGGGCCGGCTATCTCCCCCGCTACAACATGCGGTACCCGGCCCCGCAGACCGTCCTGTTCGACGGCGGCGTCAGCACCGGCTGCGGCAGGGCCAGCAGCGCGGTGGGCCCTTTCTACTGTCCATCCGACCAGACCGCGTATTTCGACACCTCCTTCTTCACCGAACTGACCACCCGCTTCGGCGCCAGCGGCGGGCCGCTGGCCGAGGAATACGTGGTGGCGCACGAGTTCGGGCACCACATCCAGAACCTCACCGGTGCCATCGACTACGCCCGGCAGGATCCCCAGGGACCCGAATCCGGCGCAGTCCGGGTGGAACTGCAGGCGGACTGCTATGCCGGGGTGTGGGCCGGCAACGCCACCGAGCAGATCGACGAACGGACCGGGGAACCCTTCATGCAGCCGCTGACCCAGCGGGACCTGCAGGACGCCCTCTCCGCCGCGGCCGCCGTCGGCGACGACCGCATCCAGCAAGCCGCCGCGGGGCAGGTCAACCCCCACACCTGGACGCACGGCTCCAGCGAGCAGCGGCAGCGCTGGTTCCTGCACGGCTACCGGACCGGTGACGCCGGCCGGTGCGATACGTTCTCGGCCCCGGACCTCGACCGACCCGCCTGACGCAGGGGCGAAGGCTGCAGGTCCCGGACGCAGCCCGCGATGGCTACAGGTCCCGCGGATCCACGGGGTCCGCCTCCCGGGTGCCCGCGGCAAACGGCGGTGCACCCCCGGAGACCCCGGCCGGCGGGGTGCCCCCGGAGGTCCCGGCCCTGCCCTCGTCGGGATCCCCGGGCCCGAATCCCGGAAGATATCCGTCGGGCTCGCGGCCCATCGTCGTGTCCAGCAGCAGGAACACCATGCCCGCCCCCAGCCAGACCAGGATCAGGCCGATGCCCGTCATCAGCAGCTCCCCCGGCTCCGCCGTCCCGGGGCTGTACGGCAGCCAACCCGTCGCGGCACCCCTGATGCCCGTCCAGAGCAGCCAGAAACCCGGGAAGGCCAGGCCGACCGTCACGGCGCCGGCGCCGATGCGGGGCCGCGGACCAAAGATGAGCCAGCCGGTCACGACGACGACGGGCAGCACGTAATGCAGGAGCCGGTCCGCCATCACCCCGGCAGGGGTCAGCGCGGCGGTTTCGGGAAAGCCCCGGAACGGGGTGAACTGGGCCAGGAAGACCAGCAGCATGGCCGCCAGGGTGGCGGCCCGGGCTGCCCGCCAGAGCCGTCCCCCGGCCATGGTCGAATCCATCAGCAGCGTCAGGCTCACCACAAAGACGAGCAGCGCGGCCTGCACCCCCGGGGCGCTGGCGTAGTTCCACCAGGCATGCGCGGCGGCGGCGCCATAGCCGGGCGCCGCCGGCACGGCGGTGATGCCGACGGCGAGGCCCACGACGGCCAGCAGGGCGGTCAGGCCGTGGTAGGCGGCGGCGACGTGGACCTCGTCATAGCGTCCCCGCCGCCGCTTTGATACCGCACTCGACGCACTCATGACCCGATCCTAGCCCGCGGGACGGCGTCAAGACAGGAGCGGACCGGCCACCCGAAGGTGACCGGTCCGCCGTCGATTCGTCGAATCAGATATTGAAGCCGAGGGCGCGCATCTGGTCGCGGCCGTCGTCGGTGATCCGCTCCGGACCCCACGGCGGCATCCATACCCAGTTGAGGCGCCATTCGTCCACCACGCCGTCCAGCGCCTGGCCGGTCTGCTCCTCGAGGACATCGGTGAGCGGGCAGGCGGCGGTGGTCAGCGTCATGTCGATGAGCAGGGCACCGTCGTCGGCGTACTTCAGCCCGTACAGCAGGCCGAGGTCCACGATGTTGACGCCCAGCTCAGGGTCGATGACGTCCTTGAGCGCTTCCTCGACGTCCTCCAGGGACGTCTGCGGGGCTTTGGCTTCTGTCATGATCAGGCCTTCGCTGCTGTCAGGTAGCGGTCGTAGCCCTCTTCTTCGAGACGGTCGGCCAGTTCGGGGCCGCCCTCTTCGGCGATGTGGCCATCCACGAAGACGTGCACGAAGTCGGGCTTGATGTAGCGCAGGATGCGCGTGTAGTGGGTGATGAGCAGGGTGCCCATCGCGCCGCCGGCATGCACGCGGTTGTGGCCTTCGGAGACCACCTTGAGCGCATCCACGTCCAGACCGGAGTCGGTTTCGTCCATGATGGCGAACTTGGGCTTGAACAGTTCGAGCTGGAGGATCTCCACGCGCTTCTTCTCGCCGCCGGAGAAGCCCTCGTTCACGTTGCGCTGGGCGAAGTCGGCGTCGATGCGCAGCTGGCTCATCGCTTCCTTGACGTCCTTGGTCCAGGTACGCAGCTTCGGGGCCTCGCCGTCGAGAGCGGTCTTGGCGGTCCGCAGGAAGTTGGTCATGGTCACGCCGGGAACCTCGACCGGGTACTGCATGGCCAGGAACAGGCCGGCGCGGGCGCGCTCGTCAACGCTCATGGCCAGCACATCTTCGCCGTCCATGGTGATGGAGCCGGAGTCGACGTTGTAGCGCGGGTGTCCGGCGATGGTGGCCGCCAGGGTGGACTTGCCGGAACCGTTCGGGCCCATGATGGCGTGGATCTCGCCGGTGTTGATCGTCAGGGACACGCCCTTGAGGATCTGCTTGCTGCCCTGCTCGGTGTCGATGCTGACGTGCAGGTCCTTGATTTCAAGAGTAGACATCTGTCTGCTTTCTCCTTTGCGCCCGGTGCGGGCGGGCGCCGTTCACGTGATTGAAGTTTTTAGTTAAGGTCCGGGGCAGGCGCCCCGTTGAGGACGTTCGTGACGTCCACGTAGACGCTGTCGCCGTCGAGCGCCAGCGCGAACACCGGGACGGGTTCGAACGCCGGCAGGCTCAGCGGCTCGCCGGTGCGCAAATCGAACTGGGAACCGTGGCCCCAGCATTCGATCGCGCAGCCTTCGACGTCGCCTTCGGAGAGGGAGACGTCCGCGTGCGAACAGGTGTCCCCGATGGCGTGGAGTTCGCCCTCGGAGTCCCTGACGATGGCTACCGGGTAGTCATCGATCAGGATGCGCACTGCCTGGTTGACCTGTATGTCGGAGGCCTGGCACACCAGTTCGCCGCGCGGCGTCCCGCTCATCAGAGGTTGCCCGCCTCGAGTTCCCGCTCGAGCGCCGCATTGAGGCGCTCTTCGAGGGCGGGCACCCGGATCTGCTGAATGACCTCGTTGAGGAACCCGCGGACCACCAGGCGGCGGGCGACGTCCTGCGGGATGCCGCGCGCCATCAGGTAGAACAGGTGCTCGTCGTCGAAGCGGCCGGTGGTGCTGGCGTGGCCGGCGCCTTCGATCAGGCCGGTCTCGATTTCGAGGTTCGGCACCGAGTCGGCGCGCGCGCCGTCGGTCAGCACCAGGTTCCGGTTTGCCTCGTAGCTGTCGGTGCCCTCGGCTTCCTTGCGGATCAGCACGTCGCCCACCCAGACGGTGTGCGCGTTCTTGCCCTGCAGGGCGCCCTTGTACAGCACCCGCGACTTGCAGTTCGGCACCGCGTGGTCCACGAACAGGCGGTGCTCTAGGTGCTGTCCGGCGTCGGCGAAGTAGAGGCCGTACATTTCCACATCGCCGCCGGTGGCGGTGAACCGGGTGGACGGCGTGACGCGGACGAGGTCGCCGCCCAGGCTGACGGTCACGTGCTTGAACTTCGCGTCGCGGCCCACGCGGGCCTGCTGCGAGGAGGCGTGAACGGCGTCGTCGGCCCATTCCTGCACCGAGACGACGGTGAGGTCGGCGCCGTCCTGCACGTCGATCTCCACGTTCTGCGAGACCGTGGCGCTGCCCTTGTGGTCCAGCACGACGACGGCCTTGGAGAACTTTTCGGCCACGATGACCAGGTGCTGCGCGGACAGCTCGGTGCTGTTGCCTTCCACCACCACGGCGACGCCGGAGTCCAGCTGGGCCTCGGCCGGGATGGTCACCACTGTCGCTTCGCGGAAGGCCTCCCAGGCGGCGGCGGAGACGCGGTCCTCGGGGATGCCGGCGACGCCGATGCGGGCATCGGCGCGGCCGACGGTCTCGACCAGGACGCCGGCCGGCAGCTCGGCGCCTTCGGGGCCGGTGACGGTGACGGCCGGGGCGGTACCGGTCAGCGCGTCGCTCTGCAGGCCGCGCAGGCGCTTGAGCGGCGTGAACCGCCAGTCTTCTTCGCGTCCGGTGAGCGGGCCGAAGTCTTCCGCCTTGTACGAGGTCAGGCGGCCGGCGCGGGAGCTGTCGGGAACACCGACGCCGCCTCCGTGGCTGTGGCTTTTGGCGCTGTCGCCTGCCAGCGGGCCTGCGGCAGCGTTGGCCGGGGAGAGATTTTCGCCTTCCTCCGTGAATCCGTCGATGGCCGGAGCACCGATGCGTGCCTTCTCAGTGATCTCAGTCATTAACCTACGGATCCTTCCATCTGCAGTTCAATCAAGCGGTTCAGCTCGAGGGCGTATTCCATCGGCAGCTCGCGGGCGATCGGTTCGATGAAACCGCGCACGATCATGGCCATTGCTTCGTCTTCGGCCAGGCCGCGCGTCATCAGGTAGAACAGCTGCTCTTCGCTGACCCGGGACACGGTCGCCTCGTGGCCCATGGTGACGTCGTCCTCGCGGACGTCGATGTACGGGTACGTGTCCGAGCGCGAGATGGTATCCACCAGCAGGGCGTCGCAGACCACGCTGTTCTTGGTGTTCTTCGCGCCCTCGCGCACCTGGACCAGGCCGCGGTAGGCCGAGCGGCCGCCGCCGCGCGCCACGGACTTGGCCACGATCGCGCTGGACGTGTTCGGCGCAATGTGGACCATCTTCGAGCCGGTGTCCTGGTGCTGGCCCGCACCGGCGAAGGCGATGGACAGCGTTTCGCCCTTGGCGTGCTCACCGGTGAGGTAGACCGCCGGGTACTTCATGGTGACCTTGGAGCCGATGTTGCCGTCGACCCACTCCATGGTGGCGCCCTCGTGGGCGATGGCCCGCTTGGTCACCAGGTTGTACACGTTGTTCGACCAGTTCTGAATCGTCGTGTACCGGACGCGCGCGCCCTTCTTCACGATGATCTCGACGACGGCGGAGTGCAGCGAGTCCGAGCTGTAGATCGGCGCCGTGCAGCCCTCGATGTAATGCACGTAGGAGTCTTCGTCGGCGATGATCAGCGTGCGCTCGAACTGGCCCATGTTCTCGGTGTTGATCCGGAAGTAGGCCTGCAGCGGGATATCGACGTGGACGCCCTTGGGGACGTAGACGAAGGAGCCGCCGGACCAGACGGCGGTGTTCAGCGAGGCGAATTTGTTGTCGCCCACCGGGATGACCGAGCCGAAGTACTCCTGGAAGATCTCCGGGTGTTCCTTGAGGCCGGTGTCGGTGTCCAGGAAGATGACGCCCTGGGCTTCCAGGTCTTCGCGCAGCTGGTGGTAGACGACCTCGGACTCGTACTGGGCCGCGACGCCGGAAACCAGGCGCTCACGCTCGGCCTCGGGGATGCCCAGCTTTTCGTAGGTGACCCGGATGTCCTCGGGCAGGTCCTCCCACGTCTTGGCCTGCTTCTCCGTGGACCGGACAAAGTACTTGATGTTGTCGAAGTCGATGCCGGACAGGTCGGCGCCCCAGGTGGGCATCGGCTTGCGGTCGAAGTACTTCAGGCCCTTCAAACGCAGGTCCAGCATCCACTGCGGCTCGCCCTTCTTGGCGGAGATGTCGCGGACCACTTCTTCATTCAGACCGCGGCGGGCGTTGGCGCCGGCGGTGTCGGCGTCGGCCCAGCCGTATTCGTAGGTCCCGATGCCATGCAGCTCGGGGTTCTTTTCCAGGATTTCGGAAATGGTGGTGTCGGCTACATCGGTCGTCCCGACCGCGTTCCTCATGCTCTGATCCACTTGGTCCGTCATCACGGCCTCTCTTGCAGATTGATGGATACTCGTCTCGTGCCTGTCGCCGGTTCGACGGGTCGAACCGCAGACCTTGTTCGACCCACCGGGATGTGGGTCGTACACACATGTCCCCCGCTGGCCAGCGTGGACAGTCGCCTGACGTCCACCCCGAGCAGCCGGGAGAAAACTTCGGTTTCGCTGTCGCAGAAGTCCGGGAAATCTGCTGCCAGCTGCTGTACCGGGCAGTGCCCCTGGCACAGCTGAACGGCCAGCATGGTGCTGTGCGGCGCCTGGGTTCCCACCACGTTGGTGGACCCGACGAAGCCGTCGGCGCTCAGCGCCTCCGCCAGCGCCTTGGCCCGCTCTTCAATTCCGGGCCCTGCCGCCTCCACCACGGGGCGGTAGCGTTCTTCCATGTCCCGGTAGCGGTTCCGCGCGAACTCGGCGACCGCCTCGCGGCCGGCGGCCTCGCCCAGGGCCGCCAATGCGGTTCGCGCAATATCCAGGTAGTCGTTGCCGAGGCGCGTCTGGCCCTGCCGGCTCAGCACGTACTTGCGGGCCGGGCGACCGGCACCGGTGGCCGAATTCGCGGTGAGCTTGACCTCGATCAGGCCCTTGCGGGACAGGGCATCCAGATGGCGCCGCACGGCCGCGGGGGTAAAGCCCAGTATCTCGCCGAGCCCGGCGGCACTGACGGGTCCGTGTTCCAAAACGGCATTCAACACCCGGTCCCGGGTCCGCTCCTCGGACTCCGGTGCCTGGGCACGCAAAGAAGCACTACTGGTCATGGAATACACAACACAATCATGACGTATTCTATTCCGCGCTACCAGTAAGGCAGGCCTTAGCGGAGCGTGCTCTGCGTCGACCGCTCTACGTCCCGTAGAATGTTCGGGTGCCTACCTCCGAACCCTGCCTGGATATCCAGGGACTCGTGAAAGATCTGGGACCGGTGGAGGCCCTGGACAACAAGATGATCCGCGTGATCGACGGGGTCCACCTGCGCGCCTACCCCGGGCAGGTCACTGCCTTGCTCGGGCCCAACGGCGCGGGCAAGACCACCACCTTAGCCTGCGCGCAGGGCCTCATGCGTCCCAACGGCGGCACCGTTCGGCTGCTCGGCCAGGATCCCTACCAGGCGGGAGCGGAGCTGCGCAGCCGGGTGGGCGTCATGCTGCAGGAAGGCGGCCTGCCGCAGGCCATCCGGCCGCTGGCCCTGCTCCAGCATGTTGCCGGGATGTACCGGGACCCCCGCAGCGTGGACGAGCTGGCGGAGCGGCTGGGCATCAACGGCTTCGCCAACACACCCATCCGCAGGCTCTCCGGCGGCCAGAAGCAGCGGGTCACGCTGGCCGCCGCCCTGGTCGGCGATCCGGAGGTCCTCTTCCTGGACGAACCGAGCGCGGGCCTGGATCCGCAGTCCCGGGCCGTAGTGTTCGACCTGATCCAGGAACTGCGGGCCGAGGGGCTGGGCATCATCCTCACCACGCACCTCATGGACGACGCGCAGCGGCTGGCCGACTACGTCTTCATCATCGATGCCGGCAGGACCGTGGTGCACGGCACGGTGGCCGAACTCACGGCGGCCACGGACGAGAGCGCCGGCGTCGAACGCTTGCTGACGTTCGATGCCGCCCCGGGCCTGTCCTTCACCCTGCCCGAGCCGTTCTTCGCCGTCGAGAACGTTCCCGGCCGCTACATGGTGGCCGGCCACATAACCCCCGCGCTGCTGGCCGCCCTGGCGGCGGAGTGGGCGGCGCACAATGTCATGCCGGCGTCCATCCACATGGCACCGCGCTCACTGGAAGATGTCTTCCTCGATATTTCCGGGAAGGACCTGCGATGAGCGCGCCCGCCGCCTTGATCCGCCGGATCGCCCTGCAGGGCCGCTACGAGACGTTGGGCATGCTGCGCAACGGCGAGCAGCTGCTGATCGCCATCATCCTGCCGCTCCTGGCGCTCGTCGGCCTGACCGTCACGCCGCTGCTGGACACCTTCACGGACGACAGGATCGCCATGGCCGCCCCGGGCGTCCTCGCCTTGTGCACGGTATCCACGGCCCTGACCGGCCAGGGAATCGCCACCGGCTTCGACCGCCGCTACGGGGTCCTCCGCTTCCTGTCCACCACGCCGTTGGGACAGAGCGGCCTGATCCTGGGAAAGATCCTCGCCGTGCTTGCCATCATGGTCATCCAGGTGGTGGTGGTGGGCGGGACAGCCCTCGTCTTCCTCGGATGGGAGCCCGCGCTCGGCGGCCTCCTGCCGGCGGCCGCCCAATTGGTGCTCGGTGCCGCGGCTTTCACCTCGCTGGGCCTCCTGATCGCCGGTACCGTCCGGCCGGAAGCCACGTTGGCGATCACCAACCTGCTGTGGGTGCTGTTGGCGGCGGCCGGGGGTATCCTCTTTCCGGTGGCCAGTTGGCCCGACGTTTTCGAGCCGGCCGCCCATGTGCTGCCCTCGACGGCCTTGGGCGACGCCCTGCGCAGCGCCCTGATCGACGCGCAGTTCAATCTCACCGCCTCAATCGTGCTGCTGGCCTGGACCGTAGTGGCCAGCCTTGCCGCCATCCGCTGGTTCAAATGGAGCTAAGTCAATGACCACCGCCACCCCGAAGTCCCGCGACCTCAAGGATCGGCTGCCCGTCTCGGTCACCCGGACCGTGCACGGGCTGGCCATCGCCTCGCTGGTATCGCAGATGGGCATCATCATCACCGGCGGCGCCGTGCGGCTGACCCAGTCCGGCCTGGGCTGCTCCGAGTGGCCCAACTGCGTGCCCGGTTCGATGACGCCGACGCCGGAGATGGGCATCCACGGGCTGATCGAATTCGGCAACCGCACGCTGACGTTCATCCTGGTCCTTATCGCCGTGGCCATGCTCGTGTCGCTGTGGCGGATGCGCCGTTCGCACCGCACCCTGTTCGGCCTGGCGGTGGCCCTGCTGTGCGTCATTCCGGTGCAGGCCCTGATCGGCGGCATCACCGTGTGGACCGACCTTAACCCGTGGGTGGTGAGCCTGCACTTCCTGGCCTCGGCGGCACTCGTGGCCGTCGCCACGCTGCTGGTGAACCGCACCGGCATGTACCTGCGCGGCCGCTCCGCCGTGGCCGTCGCTCCGGTCCCGCGCATCCAGGCAACCCTGGGCTGGACCATCGCCGCTACCTCCGCTGCCTCCATCGTGCTGGGCACGATCGTGACCGGCACCGGCCCGCATGCCGGCGACGCCAGTGCCCCGCGGCACGACTTCAGCGCCGACCTGGTCACGCGGATCCACGTGGTGCCGGTCTACCTGCTGGTCGCGGCCATAGTGCTGGCGCTGGTGCTCGCCTACCGCCGCGCCACCTCCCCGCAACTGCGCACCGCCCTTTGGTGGCTGGCCGCCGTGGTCGTGCTGCAAGGCGGCATCGGTTACCTCCAGCACTTCACCGGCCTGCCCGTCGGCCTCGTGCTGCTGCACATGCTCGGGTCCGCCCTGCTGACCGTCGCGGCCACGAACGTCTGGGACCGTTCGACGGGCAAGTTCCCGCTCTAGTACGCCGGTCGACGGGCAAGTTACCGCCCTAATCCGCCCGGTTCGGCGGGGCCGGCGCTATTGTCCTGCCGGCGCCCGGTCAGCCGGGCGGAACGCCTCGATATCCTCGAGGAGCCGCGCGAGTTCGCGCCGGCTGCTCCCGGGCAATGGGTGCAGCGGCAGCCGCGGATCGCCCGCATCGATCCCGGCGGCCCTGGCCAGCGAATAGAGATTGCTGAGCGGGCGCAGCGACCCGAAATAGGCCATGAGCGGAGCCAACGCGGCCCGTGCCGCGGCGGCGGTTTCCTCATCTCCGGCCACCACGGCGTCGCGCAACACCCGGTAATGTGCAGGCAACACGGCAATCGGCCCGCCATGCCACGCGTCGGCCGCGAAGCCGGCGTCGGCGATCAGCGCGTCGCCGCTCATGCCGTGGCTGAAGTCGCCGGCCCCGACCGGCAGCAGGCGGCGGAGTTCTTCATATCGGCCGCGGAATACTTCGGCGGAGGGTGCCGATTCTTTCACGGCCACGATGTTGGGTTCCGCGGCCAGCTCGGCCACGAGCTCCAGGCTGAAGCTGAACTGCGTGGTGCGGGGATTGCTGTACAGGCAAACGGGGAGGCCGGACCGGCGGGCAGCCGCGACACACTGGGCCGCCACTTCCTCGTCCGTCAGGGGATAGTAGGACACCGTGGAGACCAGGAGGCCGTCGGCGCCGGCTGCGTTGGCGTCGTCGATGTTCTGCAGGAGTTCACGGGTGCCCACCGCGCTCACGCCGACGCAGACCGGCAGCCCGGGCCGGACCGCCCTAACCGCCTCCACCGCCGCCGTGACGACATCCCGTCGTTCCGCCCGGTCCAGATACGCGAAATTGCCCGAACTGCCCAGCACCGTGATCGCGTCGACGGGCGCCTCGCTCACGGCCGCGATATGGCGGATCAGCTCCGGGAGGTTGACGCCGCCGTCGTGATGGAAGGGGGTCACCGGATAGGCGATCAGGCCGCGGAAGGGATTCATGCCGCAATCTTAGGGCAGCGGGGCCGCCCCGCAGGCCCGGCACGTGCAGCAGGGCCCCCTGCGGCACCGCCGGTAGGCAGCAGGACGGCGTCGGGCGGGTTGCGCCTAGCCGAAGACGGGACCGCCGATAAAGGGATCCAGGGCCAGGGCCAGGAACAGCACCGTGAGGTAGCTGATGGAGCCATGGAACACGCGCATGGCGCTCTTGTTCGTGACGGCGGTGCTTTCGGTTCCGCGCTTGGTCAGCGCGTAGAGCCGGTGCGATTCGTAGACGAACCAGGAACCGCTGAGCAGGGCCACGATGGTGTAGACCCAGCCGGCGCCGCCGACCGGAGCCAGCAGCAGCGAGCAGACCAGGGTGGCCCAGGCATAGAGGACAACCTGCACGGAGACCTGCCGTGCGCTGGCGATCGCGCCGAGCATCGGCACGTTGGCCGCGTTGTAGTCGTCGCTGTATTTCATGGACAGCGGCCAGTAGTGCGGAGGCGTCCACAGGAAGATGACCATGAACAGGATCACCGCCGGCCACGCCACCGTGTTGGTCACCGCGGCCCAGGCGATGAGCACGGGGAAACACCCGGCGGCGCCGCCCCAGACGATGTTCTGCGAGGTGCGGCGCTTGAGGATCAGCGTGTAGATCACGACGTAGAAGAAGATCGCGCCGACGCCCAGCATGCCGGCCAGCGGATT
This sequence comes from Arthrobacter sp. Y3224055, assembly GCF_059090825.1. Classification (NCBI taxonomy): domain Bacteria; kingdom Bacillati; phylum Actinomycetota; class Actinomycetes; order Micrococcales; family Micrococcaceae; genus Arthrobacter; species Arthrobacter sp. Y3224055. The sequence goes on from NZ_JBNHGB010000002.1 coordinate 327,953, forward strand.
AGCCCCGAACCAGAGGAGCGCCACGGCCACCACGGCGAGCACCCAGGAGAACACCAGCGCCTCGCGCGGAGTCAGTTCCCCGGTCACGAGCGGGCGGTTCTCGGTCCGGTGCATGAGCTTGTCCATGTCCCGGTCGATGTAGCAGTTAAAGGACCCGGCCGCGCCGGCGGCGAGGGCACCGCCGACCATCGTGGCAGCCATCAGCCAGAGGTCGGGGAAACCGCCCTGGGCGAAGATCATGGTGGGCAGGGTGGTCACCAGCAGAAGTTCCATCACGCGGGGCTTCGTGAGCGACAGGTAGGCCTTGGCCTTGCGCGAGAAGCCGGGCTTGGCCGGAACGGCCAACGCCTGGTCCGGAACGGTCTGGATATTCAAGGAAAAACCACTCAGTTCTGCTGGAGTTCGTCTGACACACGAAAGCGCCCAGCCGTTAAGGACGGGCCAAGGTGCACCTACATCATACTCCTTCTATGTCTCGTAGAAACCGGTTTCCTGCCCGTGGAAACCGGTGTCGCCTGCCCTCGCCGAAACCCGCGCGGGCCGGGGGCGGCCGCTGGCGTCAAACAGTGACCGCTGTGACTGCTGGCACTGCACCACGTCCTGCGCATTGCAGACGCAACGGATAGAGTGGGGAAGGAGCGCCAATCCGCGGTTATGGGCGCAACAAGCTTGAGGCAGCAACAACGGCGAATGGCCCAATCGGTCCGCGGCCACGGCTGTTTTCCGGCCCGTCGGCTGCCGCCTAGACGTAGATCAGAAAGGGGCCCACCCGGTGCCACACATGGAAGATGAGGAATTGTCCTGGACATCGCTGGACCAGCGGGCGGTGGACACGGTGCGTGTCCTCGCTGCGGATGCAGTCGAGAAGGTCGGCAACGGCCACCCCGGCACCGCCATGAGCCTGGCCCCGGCCGCGTACCTGATCTTCCAGAAGTTCATGCGCCACGACCCCACCGATCCGCACTGGGTGGGCCGCGACCGGTTCGTCCTCTCCCCCGGCCACACCTCGCTGACGCTGTACATCCAGCTGTTCCTCTCCGGCTACGGCCTGGAACTGGAGGACCTGAAGGCGCTGCGGACCTGGGGATCGCTCACGCCGGGCCACCCGGAGTACAAGCACACCCCGGGTGTCGAGATCACCACCGGCCCGCTGGGCCAGGGGCTCGCCTCCGCCGTCGGCTTCGCCTATGCGCAGCGCCGCACGCGCGGCTTGTACGACGCCGATGCTGCCGCCGGCGAGAGCCCGTTCGACCACACGGTCTGGGTGATCGCGTCCGACGGCGACCTGCAGGAGGGCGTCACGTCGGAGGCCTCCTCCCTGGCCGGCCATCAGGAGCTGGGCAACCTGGTGGTGCTCTACGACGACAACAAGATCTCGATCGAAGACGACACCGACATCGCCTTCAGCGAAGACGTGCTCAAGCGGTACGAGGCGTACGGCTGGCACACCCAGCGGGTCGACTGGACCGAGACCGGCGAATACGTCGAAGACGTCCCGGCCCTGTTCGAGGCCTTGAAGGCTGCGAAGGCCGAGACGTCCCGGCCCTCGATCATCTCGCTGCGTACCATCATCGGCTGGCCCGCCCCCAAGAAGCAGAACACCGGCAAGATCCACGGCTCCGCCCTGGGTGCCGAGGAGGTCGCCGCCGTCAAGGAGGTGCTCGGCTTCGATCCGGAGCAGCATTTCGCGGTCGAGCCGGAGGTCCTGGATCACGCCCGGCAGGTGGCCGTCCGCGGCAAGCAGGCCCGCGCGGACTGGGAGTCCGGCTACCAGGCCTGGCGCGAGGCCAACCCGGAGAACGCCGCACTGCTGGACCGTGTGCAGGCGTCCGAGTTGCCGGAAGGCTGGGAGGCGGCGCTGCCCGAGTTCCCGGCCGGCAAGGACGTCTCGACCCGGGCCGCCTCCGGCAAGGTGCTCAACGCCATCGGCCCGGTGCTGCCGGAGCTGTGGGGCGGTTCGGCGGACCTGGCCGAGTCCAACAACACCACGATCGAAGGCTCCCCGTCGTTCGTTCCCGAGTCACGGCAGACCGATATGTGGTCCGGCGGGCCGTACGGCAGGGTGCTGCACTTCGGCATCCGCGAACATGCGGCCGCTTCCATCGTGAACGGCATTGTGCTCAGCTCCAACACCCGCGCCTTCTCGGGCACGTTCCTGATCTTCAGCGACTACCAGCGGCCGGCCATCCGGCTGGGCGCCCTGATGGGCGTTCCCTCCATCTATGTGTGGACGCACGATTCCATCGGGCTGGGTGAAGACGGACCGACCCACCAGCCGGTGGAGCAGCTGGCAAGCCTGCGTGCCATTCCGGGCCTCGACGTCGTCCGCCCGGCCGATGCCAACGAGGTGGCGCAGGCCTGGAAGGCCGTGCTGGAGAACCACAGCAACCCGGCCGGCATCGTGCTCACCCGGCAAAACCTGCCCGTCTACGAGCGCGGCGAGAACGGCTTCGCCTCCGCCGAGAACGTGGCAAAGGGCGCCTACGTGTTGGCCGAGGCGCAGTCCGGCGGCACGGACACGACGCCGCAGGTGATCCTGCTCGCCACCGGTTCCGAGGTGCAGCTGGCCGTCCAGGCCCGCGAAACGCTGCAGGCCGACGGCATCGCCACCCGCGTGGTCTCCGTCCCCTGCCTCGAGTGGTTCAACCGGCAGGACCCCGCCTACCGCGAGTCCGTACTCCCGGCCGGCATCAAGGCCCGCGTGTCGGTTGAAGCCGGCATCGCGCAGTGCTGGGACGGCCTGGTCGGCGACGCCGGCCGCAGCGTGTCCCTGGAGCACTACGGCGCCTCCGCCGACTACAAGACCCTGTTCCGCGAATTCGGACTCACGGCCGAGGCTGTTGTCGAGGCCGCCCGCGACTCGCTCTCCCAGACCACCGATTCCTAAGGAGGACGCAATGTCCAACCCGAATACCCAGGCACTCTCCGACGCGGGCGTTTCCATCTGGCTCGACGACCTTTCGCGGGAGCGGATCAACTCCGGGACCCTGAAGGCCCTGATCGACGAACGGAACGTGGTGGGCGTCACCACCAACCCCTCCATCTTCGCCGCCGCCCTGCAGGACGGCCGCAGCTACGAAGCGCAGGTCCAGCAACTGGCCGCCGACGGCGCGGACGTGGATACGGCGGTCTTCGCCATCACCACGTCCGACGTGGCCGAGGCCTGCGACCTGTTCTCCCCGCTCGCCGCCGATACGGAGGGCGTGGACGGCCGCGTGTCGATTGAGGTGGATCCGCGGCTGGCCCGTGACGCGCACGGCACGGCCGCCGAGGCGCAGCATCTGCACAAGGCCGTGGGCCGCACCAATGCCTTCATCAAGATCCCGGCCACCAGCGAAGGCCTGGAGGCCATCACCGAGACCCTCGCGCTCGGCATCAGCGTCAACGTGACGCTGATCTTCTCGCTGCAGCGCTACCGCGAAGTGATCAACGCCTTCATGCTGGGCTTGGAGCAGGCCAAGGAAAACGGCAAGGACCTGTCGACCATCCACTCGGTGGCTTCGTTCTTCGTCTCCCGCGTCGATACCGAGATCGACAAGCGCCTGGACGCCGCCGGGTCCGCGGAGGCGGCCGCGTTGAAGGGCAAGGCCGGCGTCGCCAACGCCCGCCTGGCGTACCAGATCTACGAGGAGCAGTTCGCGACCGAACGCTGGCAGGTGCTGGCCGCTGCCGGCGGCCGGCCGCAGCGGCCGCTGTGGGCCTCCACCGGCGTGAAGAACCCGGACTACCCGGACACCCTGTACGTCACCGAACTGGTGGCCCCGAACGTGGTCAACACCATGCCGGAGCCGACGCTGGAAGCCCTCGCCGACCACGGGAAGGTCGAGGGAGACCAGGTCACCGGCACCTACGCGGAAGCGAACAAGGTGCTCGACGACATCGCGCAGGCCGGAATTTCCTATAACGAGGTGGTGGAACTGCTCGAGGAGGAGGGCCTGGAGAAGTTCGTGGCCAGCTGGCAGCAGTTGCGGGAGACCGTCCAGAACGCCCTCGACTCGGTGCACGGAGCCCGGCAGTCATGAGTTCGCTGGCTTTCGAAGCGTCGGGAGCCGCACTGGCCGCCGTCCGCCGTCATATCGGCACCCTGGTGGAGGACCGCGTCGCGTCCCGCATCGCGACGCAGGACAACACCCTGTGGGGCCCGGAGGCAGAAGCCGAGGCGGCCGTCCGCCTCGGCTGGGTCGATGCAGCGGCGCTGTCCCGGCCGCTGGTTCCGGAGATCCTGGAGCTGCGCAAGGAGCTTGCGGCCGAGGGCGTGACGCGCTTTGTGCTGGCCGGGATGGGCGGCTCCTCGCTGGCGCCCGAAGTGATCGCCAATACCGCCGGCGTGGAGCTCACCGTGCTCGACAGCACGGATCCCCAGCAGGTGGGTGCCGCGCTGGCCGAACGGCTGGCCGACAGCGCCATCATCGTGTCCTCCAAGTCCGGTTCCACGCTGGAAACCGATTCCCAGCGCCGTGTCTTCGAGCAGGCTTTCGCCGACGCCGGGCTGGACGCCGCCTCGCGCATCATCGTGGTCACCGATCCCGGCTCCCCGCTGGATGAGGCGGCGCGGGAAGCCGGGTACCGTGCGGTGTTCAACGCCGACCCCAACGTCGGCGGACGGTACTCCGCGCTGACCGCGTTCGGGCTGGTCCCTGCCGGACTGGCCGGCGTGGACATCGAGAGGCTGCTCGACGACGCCGAAGAGGCCGCCGAGGTGCTCTCCGAGGATTCCGCCGACAACATGGCCCTGGCCCTGGGCGCCGCGCTGGCCGGCACGGAGCCGCTGCGCAACAAGGTAGCCATCGCCGACGACGGTTCCGGAATCGTCGGCTTCGCGGACTGGGCCGAGCAGTTGATCGCCGAGTCCACCGGCAAGCTGGGAACCGGACTGCTGCCGGTGGTGGTCAACGCCGGCGACCCGGAGACCGTCTCGGGAGCCAAGGATGTGCTGGTGGTCCGGCTGGTCTCCCCCGATCACGAGGTGACGGTCGGAGCCGACGAGGTTGCCGTCGGCGGGAGCCTGGGCAGCCAACTGCTGCTGTGGGAATACGCCACGGCGGTGGCCGGCCGCCTGCTGGGCATCAACCCCTTCGACCAGCCGGACGTCGAGGCGGCGAAGGCCGCGGCACGCGGACTGCTGGACGAACGCCCGGCCGCGGCGCTGCCCGACTTCACCGACGGCTCCGTCCAGGTGCGCGGCAGCGGCCTGGCCATGGGTGCGTCGCTGGACGACGCGCTGCGCGGCCTGCTGAGCCAGCTGGGGCCGGACGGCTACGTGAGCGTGCAGGCCTACCTTGACCGCTTCGGCCAGGCCGAGTTGGAACGCATCCGGCCCCTGCTGGCCGAGGCGACCGGACGGCCCGTCACCTTCGGCTGGGGCCCGCGGTTCCTGCACTCCACCGGGCAGTTCCACAAGGGCGGGCCGGGCATCGGGGTCTACCTGCAGCTGACCGGCGAGGCCGCGACGGACATCCCCATTCCGGGACGCGAGTTCAGCTTCGGCGAACTGATCGATGCCCAGGCCGCCGGCGACGCCAACGTGCTGCGGGAGGGCGGCCGCCCCGTCCTGCGCCTGCATTTGGCCGACCGGGCCGCCGGTGTGCGCCAGGTGATGGACGCGGTGTCCCGACTGGGTGGAAAGCAGTAATGGCCCCTTCCGAACGACGGCGGCGTCAGGTCAACCCGCTCCGGGACCCGCGCGACCGCCGGCTCGACCGCATTGCCGGCCCCTGTTCCCTGGTGCTGTTCGGGGTCACCGGAGACCTTGCCCGCAAGAAGCTCATGCCGGCGGTGTACGACCTGGCCAACCGCGGGCTGCTGCCGCCGAGCTTCGCGCTGGTCGGTTTTGCCCGCAGGCCGTGGGACGACGACGAGTTCGCGGCCCAGGTGAAGGAATCCGTGCAGCGGCATGCCCGCACCCCGTTCCGCGAGGACATCTGGACGCACCTGGCGGCGGGCATCCGGTTCGTCCAGGGCGCGTTCGACGACGAGGATGCCTTTGAGCAGCTCCGCGGCACCCTGGAAGAGCTGGACGAGCAGCGCGGGACGCAGGGCAACCACGCGTTCTACCTCTCGATTCCGCCCAAGGCCTTCGAGCAGGTGTGCAAGATGCTCTCCTCTCACGGCCTGGCGCAGGCACCGGAGGAAGTTGACGGCATGCCCTGGCGGCGGGTTGTCATTGAGAAGCCCTTCGGGCATGACCTTCAGTCCGCACGCGAACTGAACAACATCGTCGAATCGGTCTTCCCGCCGGACGCGGTGTTCAGGATCGACCACTATCTGGGCAAGGAGACGGTCCAGAACATCCTGGCCCTGCGCTTCGCCAACCAGCTGTTCGAGCCGCTCTGGAACGCGAACTACGTGGACCACGTGCAGATCACCATGGCGGAAGACATCGGCATCGGCGGCCGCGCAGGCTATTACGACGGCGTCGGGGCGGCGCGCGACGTCATCCAGAACCACCTGCTGCAGTTGCTCGCCCTGACCGCCATGGAGGAACCCATTTCCTTCAACGCCGAGGACCTGCGGACGGAAAAGGAAAAGGTGCTGGCCGCCGTCAAGCTCCCCGAGGACCTGTCGGCCCATTCGGCACGCGGCCAGTACACCGGCGGGTGGCAGGGCGGAGAAAGAGTGGCCGGCTACCTGGAGGAAGAAGGCTTCAACCCGGACTCGGTCACCGAGACCTATGCCGCGCTGCGGCTGGACATCCACACCCGGCGCTGGGCCGGTGTGCCGTTCTACCTGCGTGCCGGCAAGCGCCTGGGCCGCCGGGTCACGGAGATTGCGGTGGTGTTCAAACGCGCGCCGAACCTGCTGTTCCCCAACCACCACGAGGACGACTTCGGCCAGAACGCGGTAGTGATCCGTGTCCAGCCCGACGAGGGCGTCACCATGCGCTTCGGGTCCAAGGTGCCCGGCACGCAAATGGAGGTCCGGGACGTCACCATGGACTTCGGCTACGGGCACGCGTTCACCGAGTCCAGTCCCGAGGCCTACGAACGGCTGATCCTGGACGTACTGCTCGGCGAGCCGCCGCTGTTCCCCCGCCACCAGGAAGTCGAGCTGTCCTGGAAGATCCTGGACCCGTTCGAGGAGTACTGGGCCACCAGCCGTACCCGGCCGGAACCCTACTCCCCCGGCAGCTGGGGACCGGCGTCGGCCGATGAGCTGCTGGCCCGCGACGGACGCACTTGGAGAAGGCCGTGATCAAAGAGCTCAAGGACACCACCACATCGAAGGTCTCCAAGGAAATCGTGGCCATGCGGGAACAAGGCGGCGTTGTGGCCCTGGGGCGCGTGCTGACCCTGGTGGTCGTGACCTCGCTCGGGTACGAAGAAGAGGCCATCTTCGCCGCCAACGCCGCGAGCCGGGAACATCCCTGCCGGATCATCGCCCTGGTCGACGCCGGGTCGGAGGCGGAGACCAAGCTGGATGCCCAGATCCGGGTCGGCGGCGACGCCGGAGCGGCCGAGGTGGTGGTGCTGTACGGCTACGGCCAGCTGGCAGCCGAGAGCGAGTCCCTCGTGGCCGCGCTGCTGCTGCCCGACGCCCCGATCGTCGCCTGGTGGCCGCACGGCATGCCGAAGGATGCTTCGCGCACGTCGATTGGCCGGATTGCGCACCGCCGCATCACGGATTCAGACAAGGAGCCGGACCCGCAGCAGGCGCTGTTCAGCCTGCGCGAGACTTATACCGCCGGCGACACGGACCTGGCCTGGACGCGGCTGACCAGTTGGCGCGTGCAGCTGGCCGCCGTCTTTGACCAGCTGGAACCTGCCCCGGTCACCTCGGTTGCCGTGGAGGGCGCCTCGGACTCCCCCAGCACCGTCCTCTTGGCGGCGTGGCTGACGCTGGCACTGAACGCGCCGGTGACCATCGTGGAGGACACGGCGGGGACCGGCATCAGGGGCGTGCGCATTTCACGGACGACCGGCGACATCCGGATCCTGCGTCCCGGCCCGTCCGTGGCCGAACTGATCATGCCCGGCCTGCCGGTGCAGCGTATTACGCTGCCGCGCCGCCCGCTGGAGGAATGCCTGGCCGAGGAACTGCGCCGGCTGGACCCGGACGAAGTGTTCGGCGAGGTGCTGATACACGGATTGCCCCGAACCAATTTGAGGAGCGTGCGCCGCAGTGACCGCTGAACCACACGTCATCGTCCACCCCGACACCGCCGCCGTCGCCGGCTCGGTGGCCCGGAGGCTGGTGGAGCGCCTGGCGGCGGCCCAAGCCGCCCGCGGCGACGCCACGGTGGTGCTCACCGGCGGCAGCCTGGGCATCAACACCTTGAAGGCGGTAGCCGCCGTCGATACCCCCGCCGGCTTCGATTGGTCCAAGGTGAACATCTGGTGGGGCGACGAGCGGTTCGTCCCCAAGGACAGCCGCGACCGCAACGAACGGCAGGCACGCGAAGCGCTGCTGGACGCGCTCCCCCTGGACCCGGCCCGGGTGCACCCCTTCGGGGCCGCCGGAGAACACGCCGACCCCCACGCGGCCGCCGTGGCCTATTCCGCGGCGCTGCGCCAGGCCGCGGCCGAGGAGGGCACCAGCGGCCCGGTGCCGAGGTTCGACGTGCTGCTGCTGGGCGTCGGGCCGGATGCGCACATCGCCTCGTTGTTCCCCGAGATGGGCGGCATCCGCGAGGAAGAGCGGTCCGTGATCGGCGAGACCGATGCGCCGAAACCACCTCCGGAGCGCGTGTCCCTGACGCTCCCGACGATCAACTCCGCGGACGAGGTCTGGCTGGTGGTGGGCGGCCAGGACAAGGCCGGCGCCGTGGGACTCGCCCTCGCCGGCGCCAACCCGGTGCAGGTTCCCGCCGCCGGTGCCCGCGGGCGCAAACGCACCGTGTGGCTGCTGGACCGGGACGCCGCGTCCAAGCTGCCCGACGCACTGCTGTCCGCGGCCGAGAGAGGCGACGGCTGACAGCAGTTGCTCCGGGCGGCGGCCGGGCCGGCGGGTTCGACCGCTAGCGCGCCTCCCGACGCCGGCGCCGCAACTTCTCGAGCGCCTGTTCCACCACGGCCTCCGCCTCGTCAGGGCTGCGCCGTTCCTTCGCGTATTCCAGATGGCTCTTGTAGGGCTCGTCGCTGCTGCGGGCGTCGGTGACGTACGCGCCCGGTTCCCTGGCCGCCGTCTGGCCGCAGTGCGGGCAGTCCCAGGACGGCGGGATGTCGGCTTCGCTCAGATTGGCGAAGACCGGAGTGGTCTCGTGTCCCTTCGGACACCAATACGTGACGGGAACCTTGGTCACCGGAACTACCGTCCGCCCGGTCACGGCCTGCCAGCCTGCGAGCCCGGCACCCGATTCGGAGCCCACCCGGACCGCGCGGAAAGAATTCGACGGATCAACCATGTTTGCTCCCCCGCTGAGAAGAATCGATGCCCCCTGCATCGGGCACCAGTCTACGGGTCGAACAGCGAAGGGTTAAGGGGTTGGGCCAAGTCGTCGGCCCGCCGGTCCCGGACAGCGGAGCCGGGCCCCGGAAGCGTCGGTCAGGATTCCGCGCTGAAACGCATCATGAGGCCCAGGGCCACGATGACCGTGCCCCAGACCAGCCCCAGGACCACCGTGAACCGGTTGAGGTTGCGCTCCGCGACGCCGGACGATCCCAGGCTGGTGGTCATGCCGCCGCCGAACATGTCGGACATGCCGCCGCCGCGCCCCTTGTGGAGCAGGATGAGCAGGGTCAGCAGCAGGCTCGTGATGCCGAGCAGGATTTGCAGCGTGATCTTCAGAGCTTCCACAGTGGCCTTTCGTCAGCTGTCGGGATATCCCAGTGGCGGGCAGACATCACTTTGTCAGCAGGTGTTGTTCGAACCTGACAATATTAGCAAATTCGCCTGCATCCAGGCTGGCGCCACCGACCAACACGCCGTCCACGTCGCGCTCGTTCAGGATCGCGGCCGCGTTCGCCGCCTTCACGGAGCCGCCGTAGAGCAACCGCACCCCCGCCGCCACGCTGTCATCGAAGAGGACGGCCATCTCCGCGCGGATGGCGGCGCACATCTCCTGGGCGTCCTCCGGACCGGCCACTTCCCCGGTGCCGATCGCCCACACCGGTTCGTAGGCGATGACCAACCGGGCGGCCTGACCGGCGTCCAGGCCTGCCACATCCGCCCGCAACTGACCCAGCGTGTGCTCCACATGGTTCCCGGCCTGGCGCACCGCGAGGCCTTCCCCGACGCACAGCACCGGGGTCAGCTTGTGCCGGTAGGCCGCCTTCAGCTTCCCGTTCAGCAACGTGTCGTCCTCGCCGTGGATCTCGCGCCGCTCGGAATGCCCGACCAGCACGTACCGGCAGCCCAGCTTGGCCAGGAACTGCCCGGAGATGTCACCGGTGTAGGCGCCGGCATCGTGCGGCGAGAGGTCCTGGGCGCCGTAAACCAGCTTCAGGTCGTCGCCATTGACCAGCGTCTGCACGCCGCGCAGATCGGTGAACGGCGGGAACACGGCGACCTCGACCCGGGCATAGTCGTGCCGGGCATCGCTGAGCGTCCACGCCAGTTTCTGCAAGAGGGTGATGCCCTGGACATGGTCCATGTTCATCTTCCAGTTGCCGGCGATCAGCGGGGTGCGGTCGAACTTTCCGTTGGTCGAGCTGGTCACTGAGGTCTCCATCTGTCGGGGGCGCCGCGGTGGACGCCGTGCTGAGCGGTGTGGCGGGGCAATCCGGAGGCGCCGCGCGCGCCGCGGGCCTGGGCGATGCCGGCATCTCCTGCCGCCGGGGGCAGGAGATGCCGCTCGATCAGTTCTCCAGTGCCGCCAGGCCGGGCAGGGTCTTGCCCTCGAGGTATTCGAGGCTGGCGCCGCCGCCGGTGGAAATGTGTCCGAAGGCGCCGTCGTCGAAGCCGAGGGCACGCACAGCGGCGGCGGAATCGCCTCCGCCGACGACGGTGAAGCCGTCGCTGCCGGTGAGGGCCTTGGCGACCGTGCGGGTGCCGTTGGCGAAGGCGGCGAACTCGAACACGCCCATCGGTCCGTTCCAGAAAACGGTGTTCGCCGAGTGGATCTGGTGGGCGAAGGCCTCGGCCGACTCCGGGCCGATGTCCAGGCCGATGCCGGCGGAGCCAAAGGATGCCGACTCGATGCTGTCCGCTGGAACTACTTCCCAGGCCGCATCGGCGGCAAACTTCTCGGCGACCACGATGTCGGTCGGCAGGATGAACGTGCAACCCAGTTCCTTGGCGCGTGCCAGATAGCCGCGCACGGTGTCCAGTTGGTCCTGCTCCAGCAGGCTGGAGCCGACCTTGTAGCCCTGGGCCGCCAAGAAGGTGAAAACCATGCCGCCGCCGACCAGCAGGTAGTCGGCCTTGCCCAGCAGGTTCTCGATCACGGCCAGCTTGTCCGAGACCTTGGAACCGCCCAGGACCACCACATACGGCCGCTGCGGCGCCTCGGTGAGCTTGTTCAGGACCTGGAGCTCCGTCCGCACCAGGTCGCCCTGGTAGGCCGGAAGCCGGCGGGCAATGTCGAAGACCGAAGCATGCTTGCGGTGGACAGCACCGAAGGCGTCGTCCACGTAGGCTCCGTCGGCGCCGGTCAGGGCGGCGAGTTCGGCGGCGAAGGCCTCCCGGTCGGCGTCGTCCTTGCTGGTTTCCCGGGGATCGAACCGCACGTTCTCCACCACCAGCACTTCCCCGTCCTGCAGCCCCGCGGCCGCCTCCCGGGCGGCCGGGCCCACCGTGTCCGCGGCGAACTTGACCGTGACCGGTGCCAGTTCCTTCAGCCGTGCGACGGCGGGGCGCAGCGAGAACTTCTCCTCGGGTGCGCCCTTGGGGCGGCCGAGATGGGCCGTCACGACCACCCGCGCCCCGGCTTCCGCGAGCTTGACGATGACCGGCAGGGACGCCCGGATCCGCCCGTCGTCGGAGACCGCCAGGTCCGGGAGTTCGCCCTCCAGGGGGACATTCAGGTCCGAGCGGACCAACACGTGGCGTCCGCGGACCCCGGCGGCCAGCAGGGCATCAAGAGAATGTGCAGTCATTTCTTCCTTCGTGCGGAGGACGGGACGGGCGGGACCTAGGACAGCTTCGAGGCGATCAGAGCCGTCAGGTCCACCAGGCGGTTGGAGTAGCCCCACTCGTTGTCGTACCAGCCAACAACTTTCACCTGATTACCCATTACCTTAGTCAGTCCCGAGTCGAAGATCGAAGACGCCGGGTCTGTGACGATATCGGAGGACACGATGGGGTCCTCCGTGTACGTGATGATCCCGGCCCAGTGCGGGTCGCCGGCGGCCTCCTTGAACGCCGCGTTGACCTCTTCCACGTCGGTTTCGCGGGACACGGTGACGGTCAGGTCGGTCATCGAGCCCGTCGGCACCGGCACACGGACCGCGAAACCGTCCAACTTGCCCTGCAGTTCCGGCAGGACCTGCCCGATGGCCTTCGCCGCGCCGGTTGATGTCGGCACCAGGTTGATGGCCGCCGCCCGGGCGCGCCGCAAGTCCCGGTGCGGCCCGTCCTGCAGGTTCTGGTCGGCGGTGTAGGCGTGGATGGTGGTCATGAGGCCGTGCTCGATGCCGAACTTCTCGTGCAGCACCTTCGCCATGGGCGCGAGGCAGTTCGTGGTGCAGGAGGCGTTCGAAATCAGGTGGTGGGAACCGGCGTCGTACTCGCTGTCATTGACGCCCATCACGATGGTGATGTCCTCGTCCTTGGCCGGAGCCGAGATCAGGACTTTCTTCGCCCCGGCGTCAAGGTGCTTCCGGGCCCCGCCGCCCTTGTTGAACCTGCCGGTGGATTCGATCACGATGTCGACGCCGAGGTCGCTCCACGGCAGCGCGGCGGGTTCCTTTTCGGACAGGACGCTGACCTTCCGGCCGCCGACGATCAGGTTGCCGGCATCCACCTCGACCGTTTCTGCCAGCACGCCGAGCACACTGTCGTATTTGAGCAGGTGGGCCAGGGTATGCGCATCGGTCAGGTCGTTGACCGCCACGACCTCCAGGTCCGTGTCTTGCGCCAGGACGGCGCGGAAGTAGCTGCGGCCGATCCGGCCGAATCCGTTGATTCCAACTCGAGTAGTCATGAGCCTCTACCTCGTGGATGGGCCGTGACCGGAAGGGCTCCCCCGGTCCGTGCCCTTGTTGTTGGCCTGCTGGCCGGGTGGTCAGCGCGGAAGCGCCGGTGCGGGCGGCGGCGAAGCGGGCGGCGACGTCGGCCCGGTGGACGGTACCGGCGCGGTGTCCGCCGCCCCGGCCCCGTGGCTGGCATGCATGAAGTCGTTCAGTTCCATGATCCTCGCCCGGACGCGCCGTTCCAAGGCCGCGCAACCGTGGCCGGGGTGCAGTTCGTGCGTGCCCATGGTTCCCTCCAAACTGACGTGCCGTGCCTAGTCGTCCAGCATCTCCGGCGTCACGTTGGCTTCGGTCCCCGGGATGCGCAGCTCCAGCGCCCGCTTGTCCGCCATCGCCAGCAGCCGGCGGATCCGGCCGGCGATGGCGTCCTTGGTCATCGGCGGGTCCGCCAAGCGCCCGAGCTCGTCCAGGGAGGCCTGCTTGTGCGCCACCCGGAGTTCACCGGCGTAACGCAGGTGCTCCGGCACCTCGTCGTCGAGGATCTCGAGGGCACGCTCCACGCGCGCGCCCGCAGCGACGGCGGCCTGGGCCGAGCGCCGCAGGTTGGCGTCGTCGAAATTGGCCAGCCGGTTTGCGGTAGCGCGCACTTCCTTGCGCATCCGGCGTTCTTCCCACACCATCAGCGCATCATGGGCGCCCATCCGGGTCAAGAGCGCCGCGATGCTGTCGCCGTCGCGGATGACAACCCGGTCCACGCCACGCACCTCCCGGGCCTTGGCCGCGATCCCGAGCCGGCGGGCCGCGCCCACCAGCGCCAGCGCCGCTTCCGGGCCGGGACAGGTGACCTCCAGGGCGGAAGAGCGGCCGGGTTCGGTCAGCGAACCGTGCGCCAGGAAGGCTCCGCGCCAGACCGCCTCGGCATCGGCCGCCGAACCGTTGACGACCACGGAGGGCAGGCCGCGGACCGGCCGGCCGCGGCCGTCCAGCAGGCCGGTCTGCCGGGCGAGGGACTCCCCGTCCTTCACCACGCGCACGACGTAGCGGTTCCCGCGGCGCAGCGCACCGCCGGAGACCACGATGATGTCGCCGCTGTGGCCGTACACTTCCGAGATGGCGGTGCGCAGCCGCCGGGCGGTCGCAGCCAGATCAACTTCGGCCTCGATGACGATGCGGCCGGAAATGATGTGGAGTCCGCCGGCGAAACGGAGCGTCGACGAGACCTCCGCCTTCCGGACCTGGGACTTCTTGATGTCAAGGCGAGCGAGCTCATCCTTGACTGCTGCGGTCAGCGCCATGCACCTTGTCCTTACCTAATCCTTGTGGCCTTCGAAAATGTCGTGGTAGGCACTCGCCAGTCTCAACGGATCGTGTACGGGGCGTCCGCCTGAACTTCCTACTCTACCGAAGACCACGCGTGCTCCCAGCGCGGCCGCGGCATCCTCGAAACGCCCCTTGTCGTCAATCACGGCCGGATCGGCCAAGACCACGTCGAAACGCATCCCGGGGGCGCAGCGCCTCACCGCGGCCAGGTGGTCCGAGGCCGTCATCCCGGACGTTTCCTTGGTGTCCACCGACAGGTTCATGGTCAGGCAGCGGCGCGCCGGGGTGTCGCAGAGCGCCTCGCGCATCTCCTTCAGCATCAGGTGCGGCAACACCGAGGTGTACCAGGAGCCGGGCCCGAGGATCACCCAGTCGGCATATTCGACGGCGTTCAGTGCCTCGACGCAGGCCGGGGCGTCGTCGGGCAGCAGGCGCACGTCGTGGACGTGGCTGTTGCGTCCGGCCGCCGCCAACCGCGACTGGCCGGAGATCAGCGCGGTGCGCAGCCGCCCGTCCTCGCCCTCCACCAGCACGTCGCCCTCGATGGTCAGCGGCACGGTGGCCATCGGCAGCACCTCCCCGCGGGCCCCCAGCAGGGCGCCGGCCCACTTCAGGCCGGCAACGGGGTCGCCGAGCAGCTCCCACAGGGTCACAATCAGCAGGTTTCCGAGGGCGTGGTTGTCCAGCGACGGCTCGGCGCCCGGGGATGACTTGAAGCGATGCTGCATCACATCGCGCCAGGTCCGCCCCCAGTCGGTGTCATCGCACAGCGCCGCGAGGGCCATCCGCAAATCTCCCGGCGGGAGGACGCCGAACTCCTTGCGCAGGCGGCCGGAGGATCCGCCGTCGTCGGCCACCGTGACGATGGCCGTCAGTTCCGTGGTGAGCAGCCGCAGCGCGCCCAGCGAGGCAGAGAGCCCGTGCCCGCCGCCCAAAGCCACCACGGAGGGAGGCGCACCGCTCTTCCCGGTCCGGCTGCGGGAGGTCCCCGGGGCGGGAACCAGCGGCATCGGTCCGGTCAGGATCGCCACTATTCGCGCCCCAGGTCCCGGTGCTGGACGGTGACTTTGACGCTCGGCAGCTGGGCCAGCCGCTTCCCGATTTCCTCGGCGACCGCCACGGAACGGTGCTTGCCGCCGGTACACCCGATGGCGATGGTGCCGTAGTGCTTGTTCTCGCGGCGGTAGCCCTCCAGCACCGGCTCCAGCGCGTCCACATAGCGGTTGACGAATTCATCGGCCCCGGAGTCCACCAGCACGTAGTCGCGGACCTTCTCGTCCAGCCCTGTGTGCGGGCGCAGCGCGGGGACCCAGTGCGGGTTGGGAATGAAGCGGGCGTCGGCGACGAAGTTGGCGTCCACCGGCAGCCCGTATTTGAAGCCGAAGCTGACCACGTTGATGCGCAGCACGATCGGACCGGATTCGGTGAAGAGTTCCGTGATGGCAGTGGCCAGGGCGTGGACGTTCATCTCGGTGGTATCCACCACCAGGTCGGCCGAGTCCTTGAGGCTGCTCAACAGTTCCCGTTCGGCGGTGATGCCGTCGGATATGCGGCCGTCACCCTGCAGCGGGTGCGGCCGGCGGCCCTGTTCGAAGCGGCGGACCAGGACGTCCCCGGAGGCGTCCAGGAACAGCACCCGGTAGTGGATGCCGCTGGCCGCCAGGGCATGCAGCGCCTCACGGATGTCGCGGAAGAGGCTCTGGCTGCGCACGTCTACGACCACGGCAAGCTTGGGCAGCGACTGCGGCATCCGCGAAACCAGTTCGGCCAGCGTGCCCAGCATCTGCGGCGGCAGGTTGTCCACCACGTACCAGCCGTGGTCTTCGAGGGCATGCGCCGCCGTGGTCCGGCCGGCCCCGGACATGCCGGTGACCACCAGGAGTTCGGATTCCACCGGCTTTTCCGGCGTCAAGTCCTCATCCACCGTCATCGTCATTCCATCCATCCCGACCCCCGCTCCTCGATTCAAGCTCTAGCCTAACTAAGATTCGATGATTTCGCCGGTCGCCATATTTACCGCCGGCGCGGGCTCCTCCGCGGCACCGGCAGCCAGCTGGCGCTTCAAGGAAGCCGCCAGCGCCGGGCCGATGCCCGGAACCTGCTGCAGCTCTTCGGCGCTGGCCGCCTTGAGTTTCTTGGCCGAGCCGAAATGTTTCAGCAGCGCCTTGCGTTTCGCCGGCCCGAGGCCCTGGATGCCGTCCAGCACCGAGACGGTCATGGCCTTGCCGCGCTTCTGCCGGTGGTAGGCAATCGCGAAACGGTGGGCCTCGTCGCGGATCCGCTGCAGCAGGAACAGGCCCTCGGACGAACGCGGCAGGATCACGGGGAAATCGTCGTCGGGCAGCCAAACTTCCTCCAGCCGCTTGGCCAGGCCGACCACGAACACGTCGGTAATACCCAGGTCCGATAGCGCGCGGGAAGCGGCGGCCACCTGGGGCGGCCCGCCGTCCACCACCACCAGGTTGGGCGGATAGGCGAACTTGGTTTTGGGCGCCGGCGTGAGCGTCTCTTCAAGCACGACGGCGGTGTCCGCGCCGTCCCCGGCAGGGGTTTCGCCTGCATCGGCGGCCGCCGGGATTCCCTGGTGGCCTTGTTCCGCCAGATAGTTCCGGAAGCGCCGGCTGATCACGTCATACATCGCCGAGGTGTCGTCCCGGGCGGCCTCGCCGGTGATCGCGAAGCGGCGGTAGTCGGACTTCTTGGGCAGCCCGTCTTCCACCACCACCATGGAGGCCACCACGTTGGTGCCCTGCACGTGGGAGATGTCGTAGCATTCGATCCGCAGCAGCGCCACGGGCAGATCCAGTGCCTCCTGCAACTGCTGCAGGCCGGCCGAGCGCGTGGTAATGTCGCCGGCGCGCCGGCTCTTGTGCAGGGCCAGGGCCTGCTCGGCGTTCTCCCTCACGGTGGCCAGCAGGGCAGCCTTGTCACCGCGTTTCGGCACGTGGATCTGCACCCTGCTGCCGCGGAGTGCGCTGAGCCAGGCCTGCAGTTCGGCGGCATTCTCCGGTTCCTGCGGCAGCATGACCTGGCGCGGGATCCGGTCCGGCCCGTCGGCGTCCCCGTAAACCTGCTGCAACAGGTGTTCGGCCAGGTCGGCGTCGCTCTGGTCCTCGACCTTTTCCACCACCCAGCCGCGCTGGCCGCGGATCCTGCCGCCGCGGACGTGGAACACCTGGACGGCCGCCTCCAGTTCGTCCTGGGCCAAGGCGAACACGTCGGCGTCGGTGTCTTCAGTGAGCACCACGGCATTGCGTTCGAAGACCCGGCGCAGCGCGGCGATGTCGTCCCGGTGACGCGCCGCCGTCTCGTAGTCGAGTTCGGCCACCGCCGCGGCCATCTTCTTTTCGAGGTCCCGGATAAACCGGTCGGCTTCCCCGCCCATGAACGCGCAAAACTCGGCGGCCAGGGCCTTGTGGTCCTCGGGCGAAATCCGTCCCACACAAGGCGCCGAGCACTTGTCGATGTAGCCCAGCAGGCACGGCCGGCCGGTGCGCTGGGCCCGGTTGAAGACGCCGGTGCTGCAGGTGCGGACCGGGAAAACCCGCAGCAGGGTGTCCACGGTCTCGCGGATCGCTTTGGCCGGGTAGTACGGACCGAAGTACTTCACGCCCTTGCGCCGCTCGCCGCGCATCACCTGCACGCGCGGGAACTTCTCCCCCATGGTCACGGCCAGGTAGGGATAGGACTTGTCGTCCCGGAACATGATGTTGAAGCGCGGTGTGAACTCTTTGATCCACGTGTACTCGAGCTGGATGGCCTCCAGTTCGCTGCCCACGATCGTCCACTCCACCGAAGCCGCCGTGTGCACCATCGCATGGGTCTTGGGCGGCAGGTTCTTGGGGCTGGCGAAGTAACTGTTGAGCCGGGACCGCAGGTTCTTCGCCTTGCCGACGTAGATCACCCGCCGGTGCTCGTCCCGGAAGCGGTAGACGCCGGGATTGGTCGGGATCTCCCCCGTCCGCGGACGGTAGGAAGCAGGATTAGCCATGGCCGGTCACTCCCTTCCTCGCCTGGGCCCTGGGTGCCGTCCGGCCGGTCAAGCCGACGGCGTCTTGTTGTAGCTGTTCGAGCGTTCCTGGCCGGTCAGGTCGGCGATCGCGTCCATGATCTGGTCGGTGGCCGACCGGCGCGCCGGCAACGAGTGCTCCGGCCCGGTCCGCTTGAAGTACAGCGGCTTGCCGATCCGGACCGTGAAATGGCTCGGCCGGATCATCATCCTCCCGGCGGGCTGCAGCTGTTCGGTGCCGATCAGCCCGACCGGCAGCACCGGCGCCCCGGTCGTGAGGGCCAGCCACCCCACGCCGGTGCGGCCCCGGTAGAGCTTGCCGTCACGGGACCGTGTTCCTTCAGGATAAATCCCGAAAGCCTCGTTGCGGTCCAGTACGTCCAGGGCGCTCTGCAGCGCGGCCACGCTGGCGGCCTGTTCGCCCCGCTCCACCGGTATCGAGCCGACGCTGTGAAAAAACCACCGCATCGCAGCACCCTTGGGACCGCGGGTGGTGAAGTATTCGGCTTTGGCGAAAAAGGCCACCTTCCGCGGCATCATCGCCTGGATGATGACGCTGTCGAGGAAGGACAGGTGGTTCGGTGCCACAATCACCGGGCCGGTCGCGGAAAAGTTCGCGATTCCTTCAATCGTCGGCCGGCAGCTGAGCCGCAACCCGGCCCGGAACGAGGCGCGGGTCGCTTCGAACGTCCTCATGCGGCCGGTCCGGGGCGTCCGGCCAGGGCGCCCTCGGGCTCGGCGGCGGTCAGCCGCCCAATAGCGGCCTCAAGTTCTTCGGCGGTATCCACGACGACGACCGCGCCGGCGGCTTCCAGCTCCCCGGGGGCTGCGAAGCCCCAGCCGACCCCGACGGCGGGGATGCCGAGCCGGAGCGCAGCGGCCGCGTCGTAGAGCCGGTCGCCCACCATGACCACCGGGCCGCACGCGTCGCTGAAAGCGTCCAGCGCGGCCTGCAGGATCGGCACCTTGCCCAGCCCGGGTTCCGCCGGGGCGGGATCGTCACCCTCGGCTCCGTAAATTCCCGCAAAGTACTGCTCCAGGCCCTGCAGCCGCAGCAGCTCCCGCGCCAACCCGGTCGGCTTCTGCGTGGCGACGGCGAGGATAGCGCCGGTGGAGAGGAGCCGCTCCAGCAGGCCGGTAATGCCCGGGTACACGCGGCTGGCCGCCATGCCGGACCGGCGGTAGCCCGCCCTGTACAAGGCGATCACCTCGCCGAGCCGGTGCTCCGGGACGCCGGCGCCGCGCAGGGATTCACCCAGCGGCGGCCCGACCAGGGATTCGAGTTCTTCCTGCGGCGGGACCGGCAGGCCGGCCGCCGCGAGGGCGCCGGCTATTCCGGTGGTGATGGCACCTGCGGGGTCAACCAGGGTTCCGTCGAGGTCGAAAAGTACCAGCGCAGGCAATTGAGTCACCCGGGCATTTTCCCACAGATCCGCGGATCCGCCGGAATCCATTCCTGCTCGGGAATACCTTCTTCCCTCCGGCAGGCTCACTGCTGGCCGAGCGCCTCCGCCAGGAAGCGCCCGGTGTGGCTGCCCTCGACTGCCGCCACCTGCTCGGGAGTGCCGCTGGCGATGATCTGGCCGCCGCCGGAACCGCCCTCGGGCCCCATGTCCACAACCCAGTCGGCGCTCTTGATCACGTCGAGGTTGTGCTCGATGGTGATCACCGTGTTGCCCTTGTCCACCAGCCCCTGCAGCACCTGCAGGAGCTTGCGGATGTCTTCAAAGTGCAGGCCGGTGGTCGGCTCATCCAGCACGTAGATGCTTCGCCCGTTCGAGCGGCGCTGCAGTTCGCTGGCGAGCTTGACGCGCTGGGCTTCCCCGCCCGACAGCGTGGTGGCGGGCTGTCCGAGCCGGACGTACCCCAGCCCGACGTCCACCAGGGTCCGCAAGTGGCGGGCGATCGGGGTGAACGCGGCAAAGAATTCCGCTGCTTCCTCGATCGGCATGTCCAGGACTTCGGCAATCGTCTTGCCCTTGTAATGGACTTCCAGCGTCTCGCGGTTGTACCGCGCGCCGTGGCAGACCTCGCACGGAACGTAGACGTCGGGCAGGAAGTTCATCTCGATCTTCAGCGTGCCGTCGCCGGAGCAGGCCTCGCAGCGCCCGCCCTTGACGTTAAACGAGAACCGGCCGGGCAGGTAGCCCCGGAGCTTCGCCTCGTTGGTCTCGGCGAACAGTTTGCGGATGTTGTCGAAGACACCGGTGTAGGTGGCGGGGTTGGAGCGTGGCGTGCGGCCGATCGGGCTCTGGTCGACGTGGATGACCTTGTCCAGCTGGTCCACGCCTTCCACCCTGGTGTGGCGGCCGGCAACATGCTTGGCTCCGTTGAGCTTGTTCGCCAGCACCTTGTAGAGGATGTCGTTGACCAGGGTCGATTTTCCGGAGCCGCTGACGCCGGTGACCGCGGTGAAGATTCCCAGCGGGAACGAGGCATCGATGCCGCGGAGATTGTTTTCCCGGGCACCCACCACCTTGATCTGGCGCTTCTTGTCCATCTTCCGGCGCTTCGCCGGCAGTTCGATGCGGCGCCGGCCGGACAGGTAGTCACCGGTGATGGAACGCGTGTTGTCCAGCAGTTCCTGCAGCGAGCCGGAGTGCACCACTTCGCCGCCGTGCTCGCCGGCGCCCGGTCCGATGTCCACTATCCAGTCGGCCTCGGCGATGGTGTCCTCGTCGTGTTCCACCACTATCAGGGTGTTGCCGAGGTCGCGCAGCCGTGTGAGGGTCTCGATCAAGCGGCGGTTGTCCCGCTGGTGCAGGCCGATGGAGGGCTCGTCGAGCACGTAGAGCACGCCGACCAGGCCGGAGCCAATCTGCGTGGCCAGCCGGATGCGCTGGGCCTCCCCTCCGGACAGCGTGCCGGCGGCGCGCTCCAGGTTCAGGTATTCCAGGCCCACGTCCAGGAGGAACCGCAGCCGTGCCTGGATCTCGATGAGTACCTGGTGGGCGATCTGGGTTTCGCGGGCCGAGAGCTCCAGGCCGGCGAGGAACGAACTCGCCTCGCGCAGCGGCAGGGCAGACACATCCGCGATGGACTTGCCGTTGATCAGCACGGACAGCGACGCGGGGTTCAGCCGCGCGCCGTTGCATTCCGGGCACGGGACCTCGCGCATGTACTCCTTGTAACGGTCCCTCGCCCACTCGGACTCGGTTTCCTCATGCTTTCGGTGGATGTACTGGAACGCGCCTTCGAATCCGGTGCTGTATTTCCGTTCCCGGCCGAAGCGGTTGCGGTACTGCACCACGACCTTGAAGTCCTTGCCGTGCAGTACGGCCTCCCGGACCTTCTTCGGCAGGTTCTTCCACGGCTCGTCCATGGAGAACCCCAGCTCATGCGAGAGCCCTTCGAGCAACCGCGTCCAGTACTCCTGGGTGGCTTTGCCCAAGGACCACGGGGCAATGGCGCCCTCGGACAGGCTCCGGTCGGGATCCGGGACCACCAGGTCCACATCTACTTCAAGCTTGCTGCCGATACCGGTACAGGCCGGACAGGCGCCGAACGGATTGTTGAACGAGAACGAGCGCGGCTCGATCTCGTCGATGGCGAGCGGGTGTTCGTTCGGGCAGGCCAGGTGCTCGGAGAAGCTACGCGTACGGCCCGGGTCGTCCTCGTCAATGTCGACGAAATCGGCCAGCACGCGGCCCTCCGCGAGGGCCAGGGCGGTTTCCACCGAGTCGGTCAGGCGCTGGTGGATGCCTTCCTTGGCCACCAGCCGGTCCACCACCACCTCAATGGTGTGCTTGTACTGCTTCCCCAGCTTCGGCGGTTCGCTTAGCTGCACCTGCTTGCCGTCCACCTTTGCGCGGGAAAAGCCCTTGGTGCTCAGTTCCTTGAACAGGTCGACGAACTCGCCCTTGCGCCCGCGCACTACCGGGGCCAGGATCTGGAACCGGGTCCCTTCGGGAAGCTCTTGCAGCTGGTCAACGATTTGCTGCGGGGTCTGCTTTTCCACCGGTTCACCGCACTGCGGGCAAAAGGGGCGGCCGACGCGGGCCCACAGCAGGCGCAGGTAGTCGTAGATCTCGGTGATTGTTCCCACGGTGGAGCGCGGGTTGCGGCTGGTCGATTTCTGGTCGATCGAGACCGCCGGCGACAGGCCCTCGATGAAGTCCACATCCGGCTTGTCCACCTGCCCCAAGAACATCCGCGCATAGGAAGAGAGCGATTCCACGTACCGGCGCTGGCCCTCGGCGAAGATCGTATCGAAGGCCAACGACGACTTGCCCGAGCCGGACAGGCCCGTGAAGACGATCATGGCGTCGCGGGGCAGGTCCACGCTGACGTTCTGCAGATTATGCTCGCGGGCGCCCTTGACGACCAGCCGGGACATATCCGCGGAGCGGGAAACGGAGGTGGCAGACTCGGAATCGGTCGCCGGGACGGACGCTTCGCTTGCTTTTAGCACGGTATCTACTCTAATCGAAAATTCGTTCGAACTTGTATTACATCGGTCACGGCGGACGGCACCTGCGGACAGTGAGCGTCCGCAATCGTCGGCTCCCCGGCCGGCGCCAGACGACGCCTGATGCCGCCTACTTGATGCCGTGGCGCTCCAACGCGGCCTTGGCGGCGGCGAGTGCTTCCTTGCCGCCGATCCCTTGACCGTGAACGGCGCGGGCGAATGCTTCGGCGGCATCGCCCAGTTGTTGCCGGGCCTTGCCGGCTCCGGCGCTGACCACGGTGCCGGCCCGGCCGTGGGTTTCCACCCGCCCGGCAGTTTCAAGCTCCCGGTAGGCGCGTGCCACGGTATTCGGGACCACACCCAGATGGTCGGCCAACCGCCTGACGGGCGGCAGCTTCGTGCCCACCGGGAGTTCGCCGGCATCGGCCGCTTCGATGATCCGCAGCCTCAACTGCTCGAAGAGCGGCACGGCGCTGTCGCGGTTCATCCGCCAGTCAAACTCGCTCGCTTCCATCGTCTGCGCCCGCTCCTCGTCGTGTCCCCAGCATCGCGCTGCCTGTCCGCTGCTACAACCAGAATGACATCCTGAGCCGTCCGGGTCGACTGTCGGTAGGCTGGGAAGCATGTTGCTTCACGAAGATCCTGCAGTCACCATCCGCGGTATTTCCGTTTCCGAGATGGACAACAACGTCTATCTGCTGACGGCCAAGGCTTCCGGCACCCAGGTGTTGATCGACGCCGCCGATGACTTTCCGGCCATCCAGCAACTGCTGCGCGAGGGCGCCGCGGATGCCGGGCGGCCGGCCGAGGTTGCCCTGATCGTGACCACGCACAGCCACTGGGACCATGTCCGGGCCCTGCCGGAGGCGGTGGCCGCTACCGGCGCCAAAACGGCGGCCGGGGTGGAGGATATTCCGCAGATCGAGGTGCGGACCGATGTTGCGCTCGAGCATCAGGACGTCGGCCGCTTCGACGGATTCTCGTTGGAAGCCATCAAGCTGCGCGGGCACACGCCGGGTTCCGTGGCGCTGCTCTACCGCGCACCCGAGGGCCCGCCGCACCTGTTCACCGGAGATTCCCTGTTTCCGGGCGGGCTGGGCAACACGCAGCAGGACCCGGAACGGTTTTCAACCCTCTTCAACGATGTGGCCGAACGGGTGTTCAACTACCTGCCCGACGACACGGTGGTCCATCCGGGCCATGGCGCCGGCACCACCCTCGGGGCGGAACGGCCCCATCTGGACGAGTGGAAATCGCGCGGCTGGTAGGGCGCATTCAACCCCGACAGACGTGGACGTTGGGGGGAATCCCGCCTGCCGGGGCTCTCTAATTCTAGCGCCGCGGGCTGCTTTCGCTCCCTTGCCACCCGAGGAAGGATGGCAGGCTGCCCCTGTCAGGCCAGGAAGGACGGCAGGCTGCGTTCCGCCGCGGAGTACGTGGCGGCGTCCGGGATCTGTCCCGCCATAAAGCGGTCCACGAGCCGCGGATCCACGTACGACTTGCGGGCGACGGCGGGCGTATTGCCCAGCCGCTCCGAGACGGCGTGCATGGCTGCGACCACGGCCTTGCGCCGTCCGGTGAGATTCGGCTTGCCGGTGTAGCCGGCCAGTGCCACGGCGGCCGTTACCGTTCCCTGCCACGTCCGGAAATCCTTGGCACTGAACTCCGGCCCGCAGAGTTCGTGGATAAACTCGTTCAACTCCGACGCGCCCAGCCCCGACCAGTCTCCGGTGCCGTTGCGGTAACCGATGGCCGGATCGTCGGCCTTCAGGGTCCGCACCGCCGCCAGCTGGACGGCGATATCCGGATCCTTCAGTTCCACGTCCCACTGCAGTCCGCTCTTCCCGGGAAAATGCAGCCGGACGGTATCTTCCCGCACCTGCACGTGGCGAACCAACAACGTCGTAACCCCGTAGGATCCGTTATCTTCGGCGTAGACTTCCGAACCGATCCGCAACGACGCGCTGTCCAGCAGGCGGAAGGCAACGGCACAGGCCACCGGGCGGGTTCGTTCGCCGGACCTCAGCAGCCTCGTCACCTTGCGGCGCGCGGTGGTCAGGGTGGCTCCGAACGCCAGGGAGCGGTCGAACTTTTCCCGATCCCTGAGTTCCCGCCAACGGGCATGGTAGATGTATTGCCGCCGCCCGGCGTCGTCGGTTCCCGCGGCCTGGATATGCCCGTTGGGTGCCGGGCAGATCCACACATCCGACCACGCCGGCGGGACCGCCAGCCCCTTGATCCTTCGGAGCTCGTCCCCGGCAGGCCTCGAACCGTCGGGGTTGCGGTAGGAAAACCCCGTCCCGTGGCGCCGGCGGGTGATGCCGGGTGCACGGACGTTGCTGCGCCTTAGCCTCAGACGGGCACCTCCATCTTGAATCCGCAGCTGCAGCGAAGGATTTCGACGTCGACCCGCACGGTCGGGAGCGGCCCGGTTTCCGGGGAGCCTGCATCCACGGGATCTACGATGGAGTGGTCGATGCGTTCCACCGGCTGCATGGGCTCCCCGCAGTGCATGTAGCCCTCGGCGCCGAAATCGATTCCGACGCTCTCGGATTCCGTGGCCGGCACCTTGAAGGTTTCGTGCCCGTAGTACGCGTCGCAGCGGCTGCACCAGTAGCTGACGTCCCATCGCGGCAGTGCGGGTGCCCCGGCCTGCGGCGGCAGCAGCGTTACGGCATCGAAGACCAGGTACTCGTCGGTGCTGCAGGCAGAGCACGAGGGATCGGGCAACGCGCTTCCCGGTTCCCGGTCCTGGCCGGCATGGGCACTTGAACTGTCATTGGCAATCATGATCGTCTGCCCTTCCAATCTGCAATCCAACTAATGATAAGTATACTGTTTGTAACCCATCATACTGAGGTTGGAAAAGCAGCATAAGCGCCGCGGCGGCGCCCCCGGAAGGGTGTACGGCCACCGCGGCACGGGCCGCTTGGATCAGCCGCCAGGGAAGCAGCCCCGGGCGGGGCTAACTGGTGCCGTCATACAGCGAGTCCGGCGGTTCGCCCCCGGGTTTGCCGTACAGGCCACGGACCCGCCGCTTGCTGGCCTGCAGCGCGTCCCTGCTGTCGCGCCGGTCCAGTTCGACCCGCAGCTCCTCCAAGCGGAACTCGGTCTCGGGGTCGGCCGCGCCGAACTGGATGCTTTCCCGCTCGAGCTGGCGCATGGCCCTGCCGTACAGTGCCAGCAGTTCGGGGTCGCCCAGGGGAGCCAGATCCATGGGAAATTCGTCGGCGGGTGACAGATGGCGGTGCCGCATCAGTTCCGCCCCAAACCGAGGAAACCCCCTGCATACCGACCGGCATCGGACCTGTCCATGCGCAGCCTCCAGATAGCCCGGGAGCCGATTCGGCTCCAACTGCTGCGAGCTTACAAGCGCTTCCCCCCTCCGGCAACGAATGACTGTATTATCCCGCCGGCGCGGTTAATTTTACGCCTTGGTCTTGACAGGCGGCAGCCCGGGATGCCGTGGGCATCCCGGGCACCCGTCCGCCGGGGCGGCGGGATGATCATTCGTCGTAGCGTTCTTCCCGGATGGTTCCGAACGGGACCTCCTCGGTCGCCATGGCTTGCACTTCGTTGGGGAGGAAGCGGACCAGCACGCCGCGATCGCCTTCGGCGGCCGATTGCTTCAGCACCGGCAAAATCGCGTCGGCCTGGGTCGGCTCACATCCGGCCAGATACTTGGCATACGCCTCCGGCAACTGCTCCGACATCATGGCCGCCGGGATCAGTAGGAGATGAACTCGACCAGTTCACCCACCCGGTCTTCCGGATAGTTGCGGGCGACGTCGGCCTGGCTGAGTATTCCGACCAGGTCGTGTCCATCGATGACCGGCAGCCGGCGCACCTGATGGTCCTGCATGGTTCTGATGGCCTCTTCGATGCTGTCGTCCGCGCCGATGGTCACCGGCTTGCCTTGGCCCAGTTCGCCCGCTTTCACCTCGCGCGGGTCCCGCCCGTCGGCCAGGCACTTGATCACAATGTCGCGGTCGGTGACCATGCCCTTGAGCCTGTTGTCCTCACCGCAAATGGGCAACGACCCCACGTCGAGGTCGCGCATTTTTTGCGCGGCCAGCTCCAGCGTCTCGTTCTCGCCAATGCATTCAACACCACCGGTCATGATTTCCCTTGCGGTTGTCACGGATATCAGTCCCTTCAGGTAGTTCGAGCCGCTTCGCGCACCGTCCGGCCAGCGGAGACGAGCACGCCAAGCTGATTTATAAGGTTACTTACAATTACCACAGGGTGCGGGGGAATTGAAGGGCGGTTGGCGCCTCCCCCGCCCTGACGTCGGATTTGCGCCCATCCCCTTGGCCGCCGGCCCGCGCTTTAAGCCACGGAGCCCCCGTGAACCAGCGGCTCACGGGGGCTCAGTGACAAAGGAACCGGATCAGCGCCTGGCGCCGCCTTCGGTGTCGTCGGCAACACGGTCGGCGTCCTCGTTCAGGTGGGCCTTGGCGTCGGCGATCTTGTCCTTGGCCTCGCCCTCGACCTGCTGGCCCTTGCCCTTCAGCTGCTGGGACTTGTCATCCCTCGCCTCGCCGACGGCTTCGTTGACCTTGCCGGTCACCTTGTCCTTCGCAGCATCGAACTTGTCGCCCATACCCATATCAGCACCTCTTTCGGTTCAGGTTTTCCTACAGGTCCAGCCAGAGTATCGCGCCGCGGGCCAAGTAGAAAGCTTGCTGACCTTCGGGCCGGTTCGCCCGGGGCCGACCCTTCGCGCTTCCGGATCCTTGCGGGAGGGCAGGCCGCTATCCGGCTGTACGACCCGATGCACGACAGCGTAGGGTGGCATCACGATCAGCATACTGACCATACCGGCCGCTCCCCGGCCACGCCTTCCACTCCAGTGGAGCACCAACGGTGCCGGCGGAGCCTTCGCAGCGGCCGTTAGAAGGGAGCCAGACATGACGGATCAGTACACCTTCCAGAATCCGGTAGACCGTTTTCCCAGCATCTCGCCGCCCAAACAGAGCCAGCCGGAGCCCGGGCTGGACAAAGAGCTGGAGCCCGAGACCGACCGCGGCGAAGAGTCGTACCGCGGCACCGGCCGGCTGACCGGCCGCAAGGCCCTGATCACGGGAGCAGACTCCGGCATCGGCGCCGCCGTCGCCATCGGGTTCGCCCGCGAGGGAGCCGACGTCGCCCTCTCCTACCTTCCGGCGGAGGAATCCGATGCCCGGCACGTCGCTTCGGTCATCGAGCAGGATGGCCGGAAGGCGGTGCTGCTTCCGGGCGATATTTCCGATGCCGAGGCGTCCCGCGAGCTGGTCGCCAAGGCGGTGGAACAGTTGGGCGGGCTGGACATCCTGGTCAACAACGCAGGGCGCCAAATCGCCGTCGAGAAAATCGAAGACATCAGCGACGAACAGTTCGAGGACACGTTCCGCACGAATGTCTTTGCCATGTTTTGGATCACCAAGGCCGCCGTGCCGCACATGCCGCCGGGCTCGACGATCATCAACACGACCTCGGTCCAGGCCTACAATCCCTCGCCGGTCCTGCTGGACTATGCCTCCACCAAGGCGGCCATCAACAACTTCACCAAGGGTCTTGCGCAGCAGTTGGCAAGCCGCGGCATCCGGGTCAACGCCGTGGCCCCCGGCCCCTTCTGGACCCCGTTGCAGGTCAGCGCGGGACAGCCGAAGGAAAAGCTGCCGGAGTTTGGCAAGAACGTTCCCCTCGGCCGCGCCGGGCAGCCCACAGAACTGGCGCCGGCCTACGTCTATCTGGCCTCGCCGGAGTCGAGCTACGTTTCCGGCGAGACGCTGAACGTCAACGGCGGAACGCCCACGC
Organism: Arthrobacter sp. Y3224055; assembly: GCF_059090825.1. Classification (NCBI taxonomy): domain Bacteria; kingdom Bacillati; phylum Actinomycetota; class Actinomycetes; order Micrococcales; family Micrococcaceae; genus Arthrobacter; species Arthrobacter sp. Y3224055. Next base: position 356,496 of record NZ_JBNHGB010000002.1, read on the forward strand.
CGTAGAAGCAAAACGCCCCGCCTTCGAGGGACCGCCCTGCGCCACCCGCCGGGCCGCGGGGCGGTCGTCCGGAGGAAAGCGGAGAACAGAAGACTCAGTCGAGCTTGCGTCCCACCGCGAAGATCCGGCGGAATCCGAACACGGTTCCGTGCTCGCCGGCCGGATAGGCGTCGCGCAGCAGCGTGGCGTACTCGGACTCGAACTTGGCCGCTTCTGCCGCCGGCAGGGCGGCCAGGACGGGGCGCAAGCCGGTCCCCCTGACCCACTCCAGCACCGGATCCGGCCCCTGGAGCAACTGCTGGTAGGTCGTTTCCCAGACGTCGGCGTCACATCCTTCGTCCCGTAGCAACATGAGGTAGTCCTCGGGTTCGGAAACCGCGTCCTCGTGGCGAAGCACCCCGTCCAGCCTGCGATGCCACCGCGGCGAGCCGGCGAGCGCCCGCATGAGCGCGTGCGACGGCGCGGCGAAGTTGCCGGGTACCTGCACGGCGAGCCAACTGCCGGGCTTCATGGCGCGCAGCCAGGAACGCATGAGGTCCTGGTGCCCGGGCACCCACTGCAGCGCGGCGTTGGACACCAGCACATCCAGTCCCGCCGGAGGGGTCCAGCTCCGGATATCCCCGGCCGCGAACGATAACCTGGCCGAGGTGTGCCGCTGCTGCGCCTGCCGGATCATCTCGGGCGAGGAATCCACTCCGGTGACGCTGGCGGCGGGCCAGCGGTCGGCGAGCGCCGCCGTCAGGCCGCCCGGGCCGCAGCCCAGATCCACCACCACTGCGGGGTCGTCGGCGGCGATCCTTCCGGTCAGGTCAAAAAACGGCCGGTCGCGGTGGCCGGCGAATTCCACATACTTCTGCGGGTCCCAGTGCATGGGCAGTACGTTACGCCACGCCCCCGCCGGGGCGGCGCACCGCCGGGTGCCCGCATGGCGCGGCGCGACCACCGCATAAGCTGGAAACAACATGAATCTTCTCCAGCTCCTGCCGGGTACCGGCACTGCCTCAGATCCCGACGACGTCTACACCTGGTTCACCGAGTGGGTCGAATCCCGTGGAATGTCGCTCTACCCTGCCCAGGACGAAGCCGTCATGGAGCTGGTCACCGGCAACAACGTCATCCTGGCTACCCCCACCGGGTCGGGGAAGTCGTTGGTCGCGATCGCGGCCCACTTCCACGCCATGTCCGCCGGGACCGTCAGCTATTACACGGCACCCATCAAGGCGCTCGTGTCGGAGAAGTTCTTCGCCCTGTGCGACATCTTCGGCCCGGAGAACGTCGGCATGGTCACCGGCGACTCGTCGGTCAACCAGGACGCCCCGATCATCTGCTGCACCGCCGAGATACTGGCCAACATCGCGTTGCGCGAGGGCTCCGCCGCGGACCTTGGCACGGTGGTCATGGACGAGTTCCACTACTACTCCGACCCGCAGCGCGGCTGGGCCTGGCAGGTGCCGCTGCTGGAACTGCCGCAGGCGCAGTTCCTGCTGATGTCCGCGACGCTGGGCGACGTGACCCGGTTCGAGAAGGAACTCACCGACCTCACCGGCAGGGCGACGGTCACCGTCAGTTCGGCCGAACGCCCCATTCCGCTGCATTACTACTATGTGCAGACCAGCGTGCAGGAGTCGCTGGAGGAACTGCTCTCCACTAGGCAGGTACCCGTCTACGTGGTGCACTTCAGCCAGCTGGAAGCCATCGAGCGTGCACAGAACCTCATGAGCATCAACGTCTGCACCCGGGAGGAGAAGGACCGCATCGCGGAACTGATCTCGGGTTTCCGGTTCGCGGCCGGCTTCGGCAAGACCCTCAACCGCCTGGTCCGGCACGGCATTGGCGTCCACCACGCGGGCATGCTGCCCAAGTACCGCCGGCTCGTGGAGCAGTTGGCGCAGGCCGGGCTGCTGAAGGTCATCTGCGGCACCGACACCCTGGGGGTGGGCATCAACGTGCCCATCCGCACCGTGCTGCTGACCGCCTTGAGCAAGTACGACGGCGTGCGCACCCGCCTGCTCAACGCGCGCGAATTCCATCAGATCGCCGGCCGCGCGGGCCGGGCCGGCTATGACACGGCGGGCACCGTCGTCGTGCAGGCCCCGGAACACGTGGTGGAGAACACCAAGGCGATGGCCAAGGCCGTGGCCAAGTTCGGCGACGACCAGAAAAAACTTCGCCAGGTGGTCAAGAAGAAGCCGCCGACCGGCTTCGTGAGCTGGGGCGAACCGACCTTCCACAAACTCGTGGAGAGCGACCCCGAACCGCTGACGTCCAGCTTCACCATCAGCCACGCGATGCTGCTGAACATTCTCGAGCGACCCGGCGACCCGTTCGCCGCCGCCAAACGGCTGCTGACACGCAACCACGAAACACGCGCGTCCCAGCTAAAGCTGATCAAGAAGGCACTGGGCATTTACCGGGAGCTGGTGGTTTCCGGCCTGGTGGAACGCCTGGACGCGCCGGACGAGCACGGGCACCTCGTCCGGCTGAAGGTGGAGCTGCAGCCGAATTTCGCGCTGAACCAACCGCTTTCCCCGTTCGCCGTGGCCAGTCTGGACCTGCTGGACCCCGAGGACGGCGGCTATGCACTGGACGTGGTCTCCATCATCGAGGCCACGCTGGAGAAGCCCCGCCAGATCCTGTCCGCGCAGGAGAAGAAGGCACGCGGCGAAGCCGTGGCTGCGATGAAGGCCGACGGCATCGAATACGACCAGCGGATGGCCCTGCTGGACGAGGTCACCTACCCGCAGCCGCTGTCCGAGCTGCTCGAGACCGCCTTCGAGACCTACCGCCACGGTGCGCCCTGGCTGGGCGATTTTGAACTGGCGCCGAAGTCGGTGATCCGTGACATGTACGAACGGGCGATGAACTTCGGCGAGTTCGTGCAGTTCTACGGGTTGGCCCGCAGCGAGGGCATAGTGCTCCGCTACCTGACCGACGGCTACAAGGCACTGCGGCAGACCGTGCCGGCCGAGGCCCTGCGCGAGGATCTGGCCGACATCATCGCCTGGCTGGGCGAGCTGGTGCGGCAGGTCGACTCCAGCCTGCTGGACGAGTGGGAAGAACTGGCCGCGGGCAAGGGCGCCGCGGATCTTGCGGCCGAGCACGCCGCCGAGTCGGTGTTCACGCAGGAGCCGCCGAAGCTGACGGACAACATCCGGGCCTTCCGCGTGATGGTGCGCAACGAGTTGTTCCGCCGCGTGGAACTGTTCGCCGAGGAGCAGGAAGAGGAACTCGGTGCCCTGGATGCCGATGCGGGCTGGGACGCCGACCGCTGGGCGGACGCGATGGACGCCTACTACGAGGAGTACGACGACCTCGGCATCGGGCCCGATGCGCGCGGACCGGCGCTGCTGATCATCGAGGAGCAGCCGGCCGTCTGGAAGGTGCGGCAGATCTTCGATGACCCGGCCGGCAACCGGGACTGGGGCATCAGCGCCGAGGTGGACCTTGCCGCCAGCAACGAGACGGGAGCGGCCGCGATCCGGATTCTCGACGTCGGACCGGCCGGCGGCTGAGGCCGGAGGGTCGGCCCGGGCCGGCCGGCGGCTTCCGCTTGCAGGCGGTTGGCGGCGACCCTAGGGTGGTAAGCACACTTACCTTCCGCGGGGCGCGGCCTGCGCTCCCCCGGGCGGCGCGACAGGGGGACAAGCGTGAAAGCACTGACTTGGCAAGGCAAACGGAAGCTGAGCGTCGAGCAGGTTCCGGACCCGGTGCTGCGGGAACCCACGGACGCCATCATCAGGGTCACCTCCACCGCCATCTGCGGATCCGATCTGCACCTCTACGAGCTGTTTGGCCCGTTCCTGTCGCCCGGCGACGTCCTGGGCCATGAACCCATGGGGATCGTCGAGGAGACCGGCAGCGCCGTGCCGGGGCTCAAGCCCGGCGACCGGGTGGTGGTCCCCTTCAACATCGCGTGCGGTCGCTGCCACATGTGCAGCCGGGGGTTGCAGTCGCAGTGCGAAACCACGCAGGTCAAGGACAAGGGTTCAGGTGCCGCACTGTTCGGCTACACCGAGCTCTACGGCTCGGTTCCGGGCGGGCAGGCCGAGTTCCTGCGCGTCCCACACGCGGACTACGGCCCCATCAAGATCGAGGACAGCCAGGCGCCGGACGAGCAATACCTGTTCCTCTCCGACATCCTCCCGACCGCGTGGCAGGCGGTGGCCTACGCCCAGGTTCCCGACGGCGGCACGCTGGCGGTTTTCGGGCTCGGGCCGGTCGGCCAGTTCGCCGCCCGCATTGGCCGCCATCTGGGCCACCGCGTGATCGGGATCGACCTCGTTCCGGAGCGGCTGGAAATGGCCCACAGGCACGGCATCGAGACCCTGATGTGGGGACCAAAGATCGCCGACGAACTGCGCGACGCGACCCAGGGCCGCGGTCCGGAGTCGGTGGTCGACGCCGTCGGCATGGAGGCGCACGGCGCGACCGCGGCGGCCACCGCACAATTCGCCGTCGGACTCCTCCCCGACCCCGTGGCCAGGAAGCTGATGTCAACGGCGGGCCTGGACCGCCTCTCCGTCCTGCACGCCGCGATCGACGCCGTAGCCCGCGGCGGCACCATCTCGCTGTCCGGCGTCTACTCCGGCCAGGCCGACCCCATGCCGATGCTGACGCTCTTCGACAAGCAGGTCACGCTGCGGATGGGCCAGTGCAACGTCCGGCGCTGGATCGACGATGTGCTGCCGCTGGCGGCTGATCCGGAGGATCCGCTCGGCGTCGGCGACCTGGTCACGCACACGGCCCCGCTGGATCAGGCCCCGGAGATGTACGAGAAATTCCAGAAGAAGGACGACGGCTGCATCAAGGTGGTGCTCAAGCCGTAGCGCCCGCTCCGGGACGCTAGGCTTTTGTCATGTCTGTGATCCGCCCGGCCGACGAAGCCGACGTCCCCGTTATCCTCGACCTGATCCGCGACCTGGCCGTGTACGAGAAGGAACCGGACGCGGTCAAAACCACGCCCGAACAGCTGCGGCACGCCCTGTTTTCCTCCCGGCCGTCGGTCTTCGCGCACGTGGCGGAAGACGACGGCGGTGTGCAGGGTTTCGCCCTCTGGTTCCGGAACTTTTCCACGTGGGAGGGTGTGCACGGCATCTATTTGGAGGACCTGTATGTACGGCCCGAGGCCCGCGGACGGGGGTACGGCAAGGCCCTGCTGCAGACGTTGGCCAGCCACGCGGTGGCGTCCGGGTACGCCCGGGTGGAGTGGGCGGTACTGAACTGGAACCGCCCGTCCATCGACTTCTACCGCAGCCTCGGCGCCCGGCCGCAGGAGGAATGGTCGACGTTCCGGCTGGCCGGCGACGCCCTCGCTTCGTTCGGCTCGGGCGCCGGCCGGGTGCACCCGTGACCGGACACCGGGTGACCGGAACGCACCGCATCCGCGGCATGCGGACGGCCGGGTATTTCTTTGACGTGCCGCTCGACCATGCGGATCCGGACGGCGAAACCCTCGAGATCTTCGCCCGCGAGTATTCATCCCTGGAACACGACGACGGCGCCGCGGCGCGTCTGCCGTGGCTGCTGTTCCTGCAAGGCGGGCCCGGCGGCCGAGGCAACCGGGTGACGTCGTTGTCCGGCTGGATGAAGGAGGCGGCCAAGACGTTCCGCATCCTCATGCTGGACCAGCGCGGCACCGGCCTCTCCTCCCCCGTGAACCGGCAGACGCTGCCGTTGCGCGGCGACGCGGCGGCGCAGGCGGCCTTCCTGGCCCATTTCCGTGCGGACTCGATCGTGCGCGACGCCGAACTGATCCGGCAGGAGCTCGGCAGCGGACCGTGGAGCATCTTCGGGCAGAGCTACGGCGGCTTCTGTGTGCTGACCTACCTCTCCCTCGCACCCGAGGGGCTGCGGGAAGTGTTGATCACCGGCGGCCTGGCCCCGCTGGCGGGAGGAGCCGAGCAGGTCTACCGGGCCACGTTTCCCCGGGTGGAAGCACGCAACCGGGAATACTTCGCCCGCTACCCGGAAGACCGGGCCCGGGTCACCGCCGTCGCACGACACCTGGAATCGGTGCCCGAATACCTGCCGTCCGGCGAGCGACTGACCACCGGCCGGTTTCAGATGGCCGGGTCGTTTTTGGGCGGCAACACCCGGATCGACGCCCTGCACTACCTGCTGGAGGACGCCTTCGTCCCGACGCCGTCCGGCCGGCGGCTCTCGGATACCTTCCTTGAGCAGGTCTCCGCGCTGGCGGGCCGTGCTTCCAACCCCCTCTATGCCCTGATGCACGAATCCATCTATGCCCAGGGCGAAGCGACCGGGTGGGCGGCGTGGCGCGTGCTCCGGGAGTTCCCGCAGTTCGCCCCGGAGGCGGACGAGCCGCTGCTCACCGGCGAGATGGTCTATCCCTGGTACTTCGAGCAGGACCCGGCCCTGGTGCCGCTGCGGGAGGTGGCCGAGCTGCTGGCGGCGAAGTCGGACTGGCCGGCGCTCTACGACGCCGACCGGCTGGCCGGGAACGACGTCCCCGCCGCCGCGGCCGTCTATCGCGACGACATTTACGTGGAGCGCGGCCTGTCCCTGGAAACGGCCGCGCGGGTGAAGGGGCTGCAGGTCTGGGAAACCGGTGAGTTCCATCACGACGGCATTGCGGACGACGGCGAGGCCGTCTTCCGGCGCCTGCTCGGCATGGTCCGGGGCTGACTGCCGTCCCTCACGGCCCGGCAAACGTGCCCGAATGCGCTTTCACCCCGTGGCTCACGATGGGCTCCTGTCGCCAGCACCCACGCCTGCCGGGATGCCCCGGCTGCGGGCGGCGAAAGCCATCGCCAGCAAGACGCAGGCAACGACGGCGGCCGCCGCGTTCAGGCCGCCGAACCCCAGGGCGGACAGCAGCGGGCCGGACAGGGCTGCCCCCATGGCCCCGGCGGCGCCCATCAGCGTGTCGGACAGGCCTTGGGCCGGCACGCGGCCGGACTCCGGCACGGACTCGGCCAACAGCGTGGAGCCGGCAATCACCGAGGCCGACCACCCCAGGCCCAGCAACACCAGACCGGCACCCACCAGCCACGTGTCCTGCTGTCCCAACCCGGCCAGCGCCGTCGCGGTCAGGAGGACCAGTTGCCCGGCCGCGATGGTGCGGGTTCGTCCCAGCCGGTCGGTCAGCCAGCCCATCAGCGGCGAGAGTGCGTACATGCCGGCCAGGTGCAGCGAGATCGTGAAGCCGATGATGGCGAACGTGTCTGTCTGGCTGTGCTGGTGCCCGCCGGCATGGTCCAGCGCCTGCAGGTGCACGGGCGTCATGGACATCACCGCTACCATCACCAGCTGGGCGCCCACCACGGACGCCAATCCTAGCGCGGCCATGGGATGGTGCCGGATCGCCGCCACGCCCGTCCGCAGGGTTCCGCGGCGGTTGACCGGCAGGGCTTCCGGGCCGCCGCGTGCGCGCGCATAGCCCAACGGGTCCGGCCGCAGGCCCACCAGCAGCAGCACGGCGCCGATGGCCATGCCCGCCATCGAGAACAGGAATGGTCCGGAGGATTCGGGCAAGCCGATCGCGGCGCCCAATTCGGCGCCCGGCCGGATCAGGTTAGGGCCGGTCACGGCACCGACCGTGATGGACCAGACCACGAAGGCCAGGTCCCGGCCGCGATGCTGTGGCACGGCCAGGTCCACCGCCGCGAAACGGGCCTGCAGGTTGGCTGCGTTGCCGACCCCTAAGAGGGCCGACCCGGCCAGCAGCACGGCAAAGGACCCGGTTACAGGTGCCAGCGCCATCAACGCCGAACCCAGCAGGGCCAGCAGCAGACCGGTGACCAGCGCCCGCCGGCGTCCGGAACGGGCGGCGACACCGGCCAACGGCAGCGCCGCCAGCGCGCCCGCCAGTGCTATCGCCATCGTGGACGTTCCCGCCAGGGCCTCGCTGCCGGTGAGCTCCACGGCCAGCAGCGAGCCGATGGCCAGCCCGGCGCCGTGGCCCAAGCCGCTGAACAGCTGGGCCAGGGACAGGGAAACAACGACGCGGCGCTGAACGGCCCTCGTGCGAGGGTCTGCGTTCAGCGCCGCGTCTGGTTGCTGGGTCACACGCCGATCCTAGTCGACCTGCAACCGGTTAAACCGCCGTTACTCGGTGTCGGACTTGGCGCGCTCGGCCTCCGACTGGACGCGCTCAGCGTTGGACCGGGCCGGCTCGGCGTCGGCCCGGGCGGCCTCGCTGTCGGCCCTTGCGCGCTCGGCGTCCTTCGCCAGCCGCGCATCGATTGCTGCCTGACGGCCGGCCGGGCTGAGCAGGCTGGCCACCGTGGCGACCACCAGGGTGCCGATGATCACTCCGAGCGACAGCTGGGTGCTGATCTCCGGGACCCACTCGACGTGCTGGCCGCCGTTGATGAACGGCAACTCGTTCTCGTGCAGCGCGTGGAAGATCAGCTTCACGCCGATGAAGGCCAGGATGACCGACAGCCCGTGCTTGAGGTAGACCAGGCGGTCCATCAGGCCGCCCAGCAGGAAGTACAGCTGGCGCAGGCCCATCAGCGCGAAGATGTTCGCCGTGAAGACGATGAACGCGCTCTGGGTGAGGCCGAAGATCGCCGGGATGGAGTCAACCGCGAACAACAGGTCGGTCATGCCGATGGTGATGAAAACCATGACCATGGGGGTGAACAGGCGCTTGCCGTCGACCGTGGTGCGCAGCTTGTTGCCGTCGTAGTGCTCGCTGACCGGCAGCTTCTTGGTCAGCCGGGAAATCAGCCCGGACTCGGAGCCCTCTTCCTCGTCCTCGCCCGAGTCTGTTGCCTGCTTCCAGGCGGTCCAGAGCAAAAATGCCCCGAAGATGTAGAAGACCCAGCTGAACTGGGCGATCAGCGTCGCGCCCAGCAGGATGAAGATGCCCCGCAGGATCAGCGCGATGATGATGCCGAACATCAGCACTTCCTGCTGGTACTTCCTCGGCACGGAGAACCTGGCCATGATGATGATGAAGACAAACAGGTTGTCCACGCTGAGGCTGTACTCGGTGATCCAGCCCGCCACGAATTCCTGGCCGTAGTCGGGGCCGGCCTGCCAGAACAGCATGCCCGCAAAGATCAGCGCCAGGGTGACGTAGAAACCGACCCAGAGGCCGGCTTCCTTCATGGACGGCTCGTGCGGCCGCTTGACCACGTACAGCAGGTCGAACAGCAGGATGGCGCCCAGGACCACGAAGGACGTGATCTCAAAGGACAGCGATAATTGGTCCGACACGGAACCTTGCCTTTCACAGAAGATGCCGCGCGGGTGCTGTGCGCGGGTGCGAGTGTTCGCCGCAAGTCTCTCCGCCTGCCGCTCTGCGGCCAGGCCACTGCGCCCGGCGGGGCGTCGATGCCCCGCGTGTTGACGTCCACAGTGTTCGGGATACTCCCCTACGCTCGGTCAAGTGTAGCGCAGGAGCGCCCGACGACGGCGGGCGCGCACCGCCGTCGTCGTTTCACCGCCGGAAGTCCGGGCGGCAGCTGCCGAGCGCCTAGGCGTGGCCCGCGGCGCGCATCTGCCGCAGGTCCTTCTTCAGGTCCGAGACCTCGTCGCGCAGCCGGGCAGCCAGCTCAAACTGCAGCTCTGCCGCGGCGGCGTGCATCTGCTCCGTCATCTGGGCGATCAGCTCGCCCAAATCCTCGGCTGGTGCCGCGGCCAGACCGTCGCGGCGGATCTTGTCCTTGGGCACGGCGGCGGACAACCCCCGCTTGCCCTTGCCGTAGTCGAACTCCTTGAGCAGTTGCTGGGTGTCGGCGTCCTCGCGGGCCAGCTGGTCGGTGATGTCGGCGATCCGCTTCCGCAGCGGCTGCGGGTCCACCCCGTGTTTCTTGTTGTGCGCGACCTGGATCTCCCGGCGGCGGTTCGTTTCCTCGATCGCCTTGGCCATGGAGTCGGTGATCTTGTCCGCGTACATGTGCACCTGCCCCGATACGTTTCGGGCGGCACGGCCGATGGTCTGGATCAGCGAGGTGCTGCTGCGCAGGAAGCCTTCCTTGTCCGCGTCCAGGATGGCGACCAGCGAGACCTCCGGCAGGTCCAGGCCCTCGCGCAGCAGGTTGATGCCCACCAGCACGTCGAACGTGCCCATCCGCAGCTCGCGGAGCAGTTCGACCCGGCGAAGGGTGTCCACGTCGGAGTGCAGGTACTGGACCTTCACGCCGTGCTCGTTCAGGTAGTCGGTGAGATCCTCGGCCATCCGCTTGGTCAACGTGGTGACCAGGACGCGTTCGTTGCGTTCCACGCGCGCATTGATCTCGCCCAGCAGGTCGTCGATCTGGCCCTTGGTCGGCTTGATGATCACCTCGGGGTCCACCAGGCCCGTGGGCCGGATAATCTGCTGGACATAGCCGTCGGACTTGGACAGCTCGTACTTGCCCGGCGTTGCCGAAAGGTAGACCGTCTGGCCGATCCGCTCCAAAAACTCGTCCCACTTCAGCGGCCGGTTGTCCATCGCGGACGGCAGGCGGAAACCGTAGTCCACCAGACTGCGCTTGCGGGACATGTCGCCCTCGTACATCGCGCCGATCTGCGGCACGGTCACATGCGATTCGTCGATCACCAGCAGGAAGTCGTCCGGGAAGTAATCCAGCAGGCAGTGCGGCGCGGTGCCCGGACCGCGGCCGTCGATATGTCGCGAGTAGTTCTCGATGCCGTTGCAGAACCCCATCTGCTGCATCATTTCGAGGTCATAGGTGGTGCGCATCCGCAGCCGCTGCGCCTCCACCAGCTTGTTCTGCGACTCGAGGACCTGCAGCCGGTCGCGCAGTTCGTCCTCGATGTCCCTGATTGCCCGGCTCATCCGGTCCTCACCGGCCACATAGTGCGACGCCGGGAAGACGTACATTTCAGTCTCTTCGCGGATGATCTCCCCGGTAACGGGATGCAGCGTCTGGATGTTCTCGATTTCGTCCCCGAAGAACTCGATCCGGACGGCCAGTTCCTCGTACATCGGAATGATCTCCACGGTATCGCCCCGGACCCGGAACGTGCCCCGGTGGAAGTCGATGTCGTTACGGGCATATTGCATGGCGACGAACCGGCGCAGCATGTCGTCCCGGTTCATTTCCGCGCCCTTACGGAGCGTGACCATGCCCGAGATGTACTCTTCCGGCGTGCCCAGACCGTAGATGCAGGACACGGTGGCCACCACGATGACGTCGCGCCGGGTCAGCAGCGCGTTGGTGGCAGAGTGGCGCAAACGTTCGACTTCCTCATTGATGGAGGAGTCCTTCTCGATGAAGGTATCCGTCTGTGCCACGTAGGCTTCCGGCTGGTAGTAGTCGTAGTAGGAAACGAAGTACTCCACGGCATTGTTCGGCAGCAGTTCGCGGAACTCGTTGGCGAGCTGGGCGGCCAGGGTCTTGTTCTGCACCAGCACCAGGGTGGGCCGCTGGACCTTTTCCACCAGCCAGGCGGTGGTCGCGGACTTGCCGGTGCCGGTGGCGCCGAGCAGCACAATGTCCTTCTCGCCCGCCTGGATCCGTTGGGTCAGTTCCGCGATGGCGGCCGGCTGGTCGCCGGCCGGCTGGAATTCGCTGACCACTTCGAAGGGCGCCACAACGCGTTTGATGTCCTGCGCAAGACTCATGAGGTTAACGGTAGACCCGATTGCGGTCAGCGTGGGTCCGGAATCGCTCTGGGCCTAACCCGGGCAGCGGATCGGCCCGCCCCTTGCCCCCTGACCATTGCCCGGTACCCGCCGCGTGCGGTAAATCTGTGGGTGCAGCCGACGACGAACGGAAGGCACGCCATGGACCTCGTCCGGACCTATCCCGAGGGTGTGACGTCGTGGATCGACGTCGAACACCGCGACCTGGAGGCGGCCAAGGACTTCTATGGCGGGATCTTTGGCTGGACCTTCGCCGATGCCACTCCGCCGGGGGCATCTCCGCGCTATGTGATCGCCAGGCTCGACGGCCGGGACGTTGCCGGTCTTGGCGAGGGCACTGCGGGCGCCACCCCCGCGTGGAACACGTACGTCGCCGTCCTGGACTCGGAGGCGGCGGCGGACCGGATCCGCTCCGCGGGCGGTCAGGTGCTCTCCGGCCCGGCCGATGCCGGTGACGGCGGCCGGGCGACGTTGTGCGCGGATCCGGCGGGCGTCCCGTTCCGGCTCTGGCAGGCGCGGAACCGGCCGGGCGCCCAGGCGGTGAATATGCCGGGCGCGTGGAACTTCAGCGACCTGCACGCGGCCGATCCCGCCGCAGCGTCGGCCTTCTACGGCAAGGTCTTCGGGTGGCACTTCGACGACGTCGGTTTCGGCAGCATGATTCGCGTCCCCGGCTACGGCGACCACCTGCAGGCGACCAGTGATCCCGGCATCCGCGAGCGCCAGTCGGGCATCAACGTCCCGCCGGGATTCGCGGATGCCATCGGGTGGCTCACGGGCCTGCAGCCCGGCGAGACGGCACACTGGCACGTGGCATTCACGGTCGCCGACCGCGACGAGACCGCCGCCGAGGCTGAACGCCGGGGCGGGACGGTGCTTGGCCAAACCACGTCCGACTGGACCCGGGATGCCCTGATCCGGGACCCGCAGGGCGCCGTGTTCACCGCCAGCCAGTTCGCCCCGTCCGCGGGGTGAGGCCGGCGCCGCTAGCTGCCGACGGCGGGCGGTTTCCACCCGGTGTCCCGGGCCCATTCGTTCATCTGCGGATCGGCCGTCCGGCTGAACCAGTCGTCCTTCGCACGTGCGTAGCCGCCGGTGGAGGGGTCGGACGCATGCAGGCTGGCGAGCCGACGCTTCTCGGCCAGATAGGCCGCAGCCGCGCGGGGGTTGGCCCGCAGCCAGTCGCGGAACAGCAGGGCGTAGCGCCACCCCGGGGAACCTGCTGCCCGGATGTGGACGTTGACGGCGCGGCCCGGGTCGGCGTTGCCGTGCAGTCTTTTCTGCCAGTCCCCGGGCTCCGGGTGCTGTGGTCTCGGGGTGTCGCGCCAGGTGCCGGGCCAGCGCGGGAAGCCGGCGGCCGCGAGTGCGTCCGCGGCGGAGTCGGCGTCGTCCAGGCTGCCCACGGTCACCTGCAGGTCCAGCACGTCCTTGGCCGGCAGCCCCGGAACGGCGGTCGAACCAACATGGTCGACGGCAAGGATGCGCGGGTCGGTGCGGCTGATCCGCGCCGCGAGCAGGGCTGCCTGCGTGGGCCAGTGTGGCTGGGGGTCGAGCAGGACCGGCGGGCCTGTGCGCGGAGCCAGCCGCCCGGCCAAGAGGTTGCGGTTGAAGGGCATCAGGCGTTCCGCCCAGAGCGCGTCCAGCGCCGCTGACAATTCCTCCCGGCTGCCGTTGTTTTCCAGCACGACGTCGGCGGCGGCCCGGCGTTCGGCCGCCGAGGCCTGGGCGGCGATGCGGGAGCGGGCGTCGGTTTCGCTCATGCCGCGGTCCTCCACCATGCGCCGCAGCCGCTCGGCTTCGGGTGCATCGATCACCAGCACCAGGTGGAAGGAGGGGCTCTGCCCGGTTTCCACCAGCAGCGGGATGTCCTGCACCAGGATGGCGCCCTCGCCCGCCGCCGCCGCGCGCGCGGCAGCGGTGGCGCGGACCAGCGGGTGCACGATCCCGTTCAGGCGCTCGCGGTGTGCGGGATCGTTGAAGACCAGGGCACCGAGCGCCGGACGGTCAAGCCGGCCGTCGGCCGTGAGGATTCCGGGGCCGAACGCGTCGACGACGGCGCGCAGGCCGTCGGTGCCGGGCTCTACCACTTCCCGGGCGATGGCATCGGCGTCGATGAGGGTGGCGCCGAGCTCGGCCAGCCGCCGGGCAGCCAGCGATTTTCCGGCGGCGATGCCTCCGGTGAGTCCGATTCTGAGCACGGCCTTAGTTTAGCCAGCACGCGGACTGGCAACGCGCCACCGCGCGCCCAACGTGCTGCGGGCGGTCCGGGCACCGGCCCGCCGTCGTCCTGCCTCCGCACCGGCCCGCCGTCGTCCTGCCTCCGCGGGCCTCGGTGCCCTGCCTCCCCCGGGCTTTGGTGCCCGGGCCCGCTACTCCTCGTGCCCTTGGTCTGCGCTCATCTGGTCTTCGGCGGGCGGCGTTTCTCCGGGCGGAACGCCACCGCCGGGTTCCAGTCCGGTGATGTTCTGGCTCTCGGGATCGGGGTTGGCCGAGTCGCCTTGGTCGGCCGAGACCCGGCCTTCGTTGACGCCCTCAGGTGCGGCCGGGCCGTGGCCCTTTCCGCCTGAAACACGGGGGTCGAATTCCGGTTGGTTTTTCGCCATGGTTCCGCCGTTCGTTGCGCTTTCCGGCCGCACCGCGGGCGCGGCCCTGTGCACCCACACTAGGCACGCGTGGGCCCCCCGGACAAGGGACCCGGGCGGGCGCACTAGGCTGGATCCTATGGTTCCCCCGTCCCCCAACAGCAGCTACACCACCGTGGCCGGCGAGCACCGGCACGAGATCGAAATCAAACGCTCGAGGTTCATCACGGTGCTGCGGCGGGTGGAAACTGAGCAAGAGGCCCGCGGCCTGGTCGCGGAGCTGCGCCGCGAATTCCACGACGCCCGGCACCACTGCAGTGCCTTCCTGCTGGGCCCGGACCGGGGCGCCCAGCGCTCCAACGACGACGGCGAGCCCGCCGGCACGGCCGGGGCGCCCATGCTGGAGGCCCTGCTCAAACGCGAGACGGCGCCCGGGGTGGCGGACCTCAGCGACGTCGCGGCCGTCGTCGTCCGCTATTTCGGGGGCATCCTGCTGGGAGCCGGAGGACTGGTGCGGGCCTATTCGGAGTCGGTGTCGCAGGCCGTGGCGGCCGTGCCGCTGGTCCGGCGGCGCCGGATGCGCCTGTTCGCGGTGCCGGCGGCGCATGCCCACGCCGGGCGTTTGGAAAATGACCTGCGCGCGGCGGGCACTGTGGTGCTTGGCAGCGAGTACGGTGCCGACGGGGTCCGGATCAGCCTGGCGGTTGATGACGAGCCGGCGGTCATTTCCCGGTTCGAGGAGCAGCTTGCCGCGCTGACCTCGGGTGGTTCGGGCGCGGACCCGCTGGGCACGAAATGGGTGGATCTTGACTGAGCGGCCCGCGTTCGATTATTCCGGGCTCCGGCGCTGGCCGGATGTGGAGGCTGACAACCTTTTCGCCTACGACGCGGCGGACAGGTTGCTCCTGGACACCGCCGCGGCCCTGTTGGACGGCGTGGACGGCAGCCGGATCACGGTCGTCAACGACCACTACGGGGCGCTGACACTGGCCCTCGCGGCAGCCGGCAAGCAGGGCATGCGCGTGGTCCAGGATCCGCTCAGTTCCGAGCGGGCCCTGGCCAACAACGCCGCGCGGATGGGACTGGCAGGCTACCGGAATGTCCTGCTGGAACCGGCGGCGTTCGACGACGCACTGCTCGTGCTGCTGCAGTTGCCCCGCGCGCTGGATGCGCTGGAGGAGATCGCCGGCTGTATCGCGGCGGCCGCCTCGCCGGGCGTCACCGTACTGGCGGGCGGGCGCGTCAAGCACATGACCACCGCGATGAATTCCGTGCTCGGCGCCTCCTTCTCTTCCGTGACCGCGGGGCTGGCGCGGCAGAAGGCACGCGTGCTCACGGCCACGGGTCCGCTGCCGGCGACGGGCGGGCGCTTTCCCCTCGCGGAAGAGCACGACGTCGGGCTGCCGGTTCCGCTGCGGCTGCTTGCCTTCGGCGGCACCTTCGGCGGGCCCAAGCTGGATCCCGGTACACGGTTCCTGCTGCCCTTGTTGGCGGGCGCCCGGCGGGCGGACCGCGCCGTCGATCTCGGTTGCGGCAACGGATCCATCGCCGCCTATCTGGCCCTCTCACGCCCGGGCATGCGGGTGCTTGCAACTGACCAGTCGGCCTCCGCCGTCGCGTCGGCACGTGCAACGGCGGAAGCAAACGCCGTGGCGGACCGCGTGCAGGTTTGCCGGGACGATGCGCTGTCCACCCTGCCGGCGGCCTCCGAGCAGCTGGTAGTGCTCAACCCGCCGTTCCACATTGGCAACGCCGTGCACGCGGGCATCGCGCTGAAGCTCTTCGCCGACGCCGGGCGGGTGCTGGGGCCGGCCGGGGAACTCTGGACTGTCTGGAACAGCCACCTGGCCTACAAGCCGGCGCTGAACCGGCTCGTGGGTCCCACCCGGCAGGTGGCGAGGAACTCCAAGTTCACGGTCACCGTCAGCACACGGCGCTGAGGAGCGGCTCCCGCGTGCCTGGGCGTCTGCTGCCGTTTCCCCGGCCGGGCAGCCCTAGGTCCCGTAGTACCTGCGTAACTCGGCCTCTTCCTCAGGGGTGAGGCTGTCGGACGCGTCCGGCGAGGGCGAGTCCTTGATGGTGTCATGGCTGTAGGCGACATACACGTCGCGTGACTCGATGCGGGCTCCGGCGACCGGCACGAACTTTTCGCGGGTGTCGGCCAGGCCCAGGCCAACCGTGAGCCAGGTGATGGTTCCGGTCTCCGGATCCTGGTGGACCTGCCCCACCACGCCCAGTTTCTGCTGCTCGCTGTCCCACACTGTGGATCGCTGCAAGGCGTGAATGTCGACTTTTTCTGCCATGTTCTCTCCATTCCGGCCAACGGCCTGCGTGGGTGTGCGTACGTTCCTCACCCTAAATCCCACGCCTGGACCGGGCAAGGACCGCAGCAACCCCCGGGCGGGCACCGGCCGCGCAGCGACGGTCTTCCGGCGCTTAGGGAAAGGCGCCGGAGACGGCGGAACCCCCGCGCCCTAGGGGTGCGGGGGTTCCTCAGTCAGCGATGCCGGGTTGCCCCGGCGCCCAGGGCCGTTGTTACTGGCCGGTCAGCTTCTCACGCAGTGCAGCCAGGGCTTCGTCGGAAGCCAGGGTGCCGCCGCTGGAGGCCGGAGCTGCCGGGGCGTCGGAGGAGTAGCTGGTCGGTGCGGCCTCGGACTCGCTCGGAGCCTCGGCTTCCTCTGCCATGGAGGCAGCAACCTGCTTCTTGTGGGCTTCCCAGCGCGCCTGGGCGTCGGCGTACTGCTGCTCCCACGCGGCGCGCTGCGCCTCGTAGCCTTCGAGCCACTCGTTGGTCTCCGGGTCGAAGCCCTCCGGGTACTTGTAGTTGCCCTGCTCGTCGTACTCGGCAGCCATGCCGTACAGGGCCGGGTCGAACTCGGAGCCCTCCGGATCGACGCCCTCGTTGGCCTGCTTCAGGGACAGCGAGATGCGGCGGCGTTCCAGGTCGATGTCGATGACCTTGACGAAGACCTCGTCGTTGACGGAGACAACCTGCTCGGCCAGCTCCACGTGGCGCACGGCCAGCTCGGAGATGTGGACCAGGCCCTCGATGCCGTCTTCGACGCGGACGAACGCACCGAACGGAACCAGCTTGGTGACCTTGCCCGGGACGATCTGGCCCAGCGCATGGGTGCGGGCGAAGGTCTGCCACGGGTCTTCCTGGGTGGCCTTCAGGGACAGGGACACGCGCTCGCGGTCCAGGTCCACCTCGAGCACCTCGACGGTGACTTCCTGGCCAACCTCGACGACCTCGGACGGGTGGTCGATGTGCTTCCAGGACAGCTCGGAGACGTGCACCAGGCCGTCGACGCCGCCCAGGTCCACGAAGGCACCGAAGTTGACGATCGAGGAGACGACGCCCGGACGGACCTGGCCCTTCTCGAGCTTGTTGAGGAAGGTGGAGCGGACCTCGGACTGGGTCTGCTCGAGCCATGCACGGCGGGACAGCACAACGTTGTTGCGGTTCTTGTCCAGCTCGATGATCTTCGCTTCGATCTGCTGGCCGATGTACGGAGCCAGGTCGCGCACGCGGCGCATCTCGACGAGGGACGCGGGCAGGAAGCCGCGCAGGCCGATGTCGAGGATCAGGCCACCCTTAACAACCTCGATGACGGTGCCGGTAACAACGCCGTCCTCTTCCTTGACCTTCTCGATGTCGCCCCAGGCGCGCTCGTACTGAGCACGCTTCTTGGACAGGATCAGACGGCCTTCCTTGTCTTCCTTGGTCAGCACCAGGGCTTCGACCTCGTCGCCGACGGAGACAACTTCGCCCGGGTCGACGTCGTGCTTGATGGAAAGCTCGCGGGAGGGGATGACACCTTCGGTCTTGTAACCGATGTCGAGCAGGACTTCGTCGCGGTCAACCTTGACGACAGTGCCTTCGACCAGATCGCCATCATTGAAGTACTTGATGGTCGCGTCGACGGCTGCGAGGAAGTCTTCAGCGGTACCGATGTCGTTGATGGCGACCTGCGGGGTACCGGGCTTCTCGGTGGAGGTGATGGTCATGTAGTAGGGGCTCCGATGTGGATAGTTTTCTGAGTTCCGCTGCTGCCCTGCTTCCCGGCGCGCAGCAGCATTGAACCGCTGCAGCACGAGGGATGCATTGCCGTTTACGGAAACGGACTGATGTGTTTTGGTGAAGCTCATGGAGCCTGCCCTTCACTGAAGGGCTCTCCATACGCATTACGCGCCCAATAAGTCTAACTGGTCGCGCCAATCCCGGCAAAGCGACTCGCCCCGTCAAGGCGCAGGTGCACGCCGAAACTGTGCCCGCGGCCCCGCTCCCGGAAGGGTCAAAAATGCGTGATGCAATACGGAGCGGTGTCCGTTGCGAACAGTCGGTCCATCCTGGACACTGCCTCCGCTGACGTACCGGAGAAGTGGCCGCCCGCCGCCAGGGTCCGCGCCCGGACTCCGCCCAGATAGAGCGACCCCAGGGAATCCACGGGCACTGTGGCGTCGACGTCCGCGTCCTCCGGCAGCACGTCGACCACTCCCCGGCCATCCTTGACGGTCAGCCGGTAGGCGCCGCCGCAGATGTCCAGCGGATCGGTGATCCGCAGGGTGCACGAGCCGTCGTGCAGGTACGGCCTGGCTTGGAGGGCCGCTACCGGGTCCAGCACGCGCAGCCACAACACATCTTCGACCGCCGCCACCTCGTAGCCGCGGCTGTCCGCCAGTCCCCACGCCAGCGGATCTTCCACCGGCCCGAGCGGGAACTTGATCCGTTCCACCAGGTCCAGCGACCCGAGGTAACGCCACAACTCCACGTACGCATCCTGTCCGGCGGCAACCAGGTCAGCCACTTTCACGGTGTAGGGCTTGCTGTCCCAGCCGGCAAAGCGGTAGCTGACATAGCCGTCCGGCCGGCCGTCGCCGTCGTAATGGACGGCCGCCCGCAGCGACTTGTCTTCCGACGCCTTGTCCTCGCTCCAGCGGCCCGAGACGCGGAAGGCGTAACTGGCCTGGCGTCCGACCGAGCCAGGGGTCCGGGTATGGAACCCGTTAAATATTTCCGGCGCCAGGTCCTGGAGCGAAGCCGGGTCGGCCAACTCCATCGTCCCCGTCGCCGCGGCGCGCAGCCCGAACCGTTCGCGGGCATCGATTTCCACTTCGCGGATGAACGTCGCCGCGCCAAACCCGAAGCGTCCGTAGATGGTGGCCTCGGAAGCGGTGAGCGCCGCCATCGCGAGTCCCCGGCCGGCCGCCTGCTTCAGGTCGTCGGTGATCATCCGTCGCAGCAGGCCGCGGCGCCGATGCGTCGCCCGGACCGTCACCGCGGTGATCAGGTGGGTGTCCAGCAGCTGCCCGCCGCCCACGTTCAGGGTGTTGACCATGGTGGCGTAGGTAGCGACAGGTACTTGGGGGTCCCACACGCCAGGGCGCTGCGTGTCGTCGTAGGCACCCCACAGGATTCGCTGGTCCATCCCGTAGACCCGGGCGTAGGCGGCGATGTCGGAGGCATCGGGCTTGCCGTCGTGGAACC
Organism: Arthrobacter sp. Y3224055; assembly: GCF_059090825.1. Classification (NCBI taxonomy): domain Bacteria; kingdom Bacillati; phylum Actinomycetota; class Actinomycetes; order Micrococcales; family Micrococcaceae; genus Arthrobacter; species Arthrobacter sp. Y3224055. Next base: position 376,129 of record NZ_JBNHGB010000002.1, read on the forward strand.
CGAACCTGACCGCTTCGAACCAGCCGAGGGTCCTGGCGTCGGGCCGGTCGCCGTCGAGCCCGGCGGCAAACCGGTCGATGCGGATGTCCTGGCGGGTTTCCTGGGTGCGCGTGGTCACGATCTACGAGCCTAGCGGCACCTCCCCCGGTCCACCAGAGGGAGCCGCAGCCATCGCACAGAACCGTCACCGCCTCCGCGTGCCGGGGACACTGGAGGCTGGACGTGTCTAGTGTCCGGCTTCCTGCCAGTTGGCGCCGACGCCGACGGACACGTCCAACGGCACGGTCAGTTCCGCGGCGCCGCCCATTTGGGCGCGCACCAACTTCTCCACCTGTTCCCGCTCCCCCGCCGCTACTTCGAGCACGAGTTCGTCGTGGACCTGCAGCAGCATCCGAGACTTCAGTCCCTGGTGGCGCAGCTCCTCCGAGACGCCGAGCATGGCCTTCTTGATGATGTCCGCCGCCGATCCCTGGATGGGCGCGTTCAGCGCGGCCCGCTCCGACATCTCGCGCAGCTGGCGGTTGTCGCTGGCCAGGTCCGGCAGGTAACGGCGGCGGCCTTCGATCGTCGAAGTGAACCCGTCCACCCTGGCCTTGTCCACCACTCCCCGCAGATAATCGCGGACGGCGCCGAACCGCGAGAAGTATTCCTTCATCAGTGTCCGCGCCTCGTCCACGGAGATGTTCAGCTGCTTGGACAGCCCGAACGAACTCAGCCCGTACACCAGGCCGTAGGACATGGCCTTGACCTTGGCGCGCATCTCGCTGGTGACGTCCTCGGGCGCGACCCCGAAGATGTGCGCGCCGACAAACCGGTGCAGGTCCTCGCCCGAGCGGAATGCCTCGATCAGGCCTTCGTCTCCGGACAGGTGGGCCATGATGCGCATTTCGATCTGCGAGTAGTCGGCGGTCAGCAGCAGCTCGTAGCCCTCGCCGACGACGAACGCTTCCCGGATGCGCCGGCCGGCCTCCGACCGGACCGGGATGTTCTGCAGGTTCGGGTTGATGGAGGACAGCCTGCCGGTGGCGGCCACCGTCTGCGCGTAGGTGGTGTGGATCCGCCCATCGTCCGCCACGGTCTTGCGGAGGCCTTCCACCGTCTGCCGCAGCTTTGAAGCATCGCGATAGGCCAGCAGCTGGACCAGGAATTCGTTGCCCGTCTTGGCGAACAGGTCGTTGAGCGCATCGGCGTCGGTCGAATAACCGGTCTTGATCTTCTTGGTCTTCGGCAGCCCCAGCTCCTCGAACAGCACCGTCTGCAGCTGCTTGGGAGAGCCCAGGTTGATTTCCTTGCCGATGATGCCGAAAGCCGCCGAGCTGGCCGCGTCGATGGTGACGGTGAAATCGTCCACCAGCCGGTCCAGCGCGCCGGCGTCCACGGCAATGCCGTCAAGTTCCATCCGCGCCAGTACCAGCGACAGGGGCAGGTCGAGCCCGCCCAGCAGCTGGTTGGCGCCGCGGTCCACCAGTTGTCCGGCGAAGTGTTCGCTCAGCTGCAGCGCGGCGAATGCCTGCACCACGGCCGGTCCGGCCTTGTCGTCCTCGGACAGGCCGAGCTCCAACTGCCCGTTGGCTGCGGCTTCGGGGGCCGCCACGGACATCTTCAGGTGGTACTGGGCCAAGTCCGCCAGTTCGTAGCTGCGCCGGTCCGGCTGGATGAGGTAGGCCGAAATCGCGGTGTCGTCGACGACGCCCAGCAGCTCGAACCCACGCCGCGAGAGAACTTTGTAGGCGTACTTGAAGTCGTGGACGACCTTCGGCGCGTCAAGGTCGGACAGCCAGTGAGCCAGCAACTGCTCGGCGTCGGCGTCCAACGAAGTCAGCGGCACGTAGGCGGCCTGGGCGTGGGCCACCAGGGCCAGCCCGACGGCGTCGTCCCCGCCTTCCGCGGTTTCGGCCACCAACTGCAGGGCAACGTTGTGCTGGTTGGTCTCCTCCAGCCATTCCTTCAGGGCGGCCGCACCGGTGACCACCGTGTGGGCGGGGGCGTTGACCTCAGTCTCGCGGACGGCGTCCTCCTCGCCGAAGAGGTCGAAGAGCCGCTTGCGCAGGGTGTTGAACTGGAGCGCATCGAAGAGTTCCTCGATGGCAGTCCGGTCGGGGTGCTGCAGCACCATGTGCTCCAGCTTCACGGGCAGGTCCAGGTCCCGGAGCAGGTGGTTCAGCCGGCGGTTGCGCTTGACCGAATCGACATTGGCCCGGAGCGCCTCGCCGACCTTGCCGCCGATCGAATCCAGGTTCTCCAGGATGCCTTCGACGCCGCCGTAGAGATTGATCCACTTGGCCGCGGTCTTTGGGCCCACGCCGGGGACGCCGGGAAGGTTGTCGGCGGTCTCACCGACGAGCGCCGCGAGATCGGCATACCGCTCCGGCCGGACGAAGTACTTGGCTTCCACCGCGTCGGCGTCCATCGGCGGGATGTCGCTGATGCCCTTCTTCGGGTACAGCACGGTGACTTTGTCCGTGATGAGCTGGAACGCGTCCCGGTCCCCGGACACCACCAGAACCTCCCAGCCGGACTTCTCCGCCCGCTCACTCAGGGTGGCGATGACGTCGTCGGCCTCGTATCCGTCCAGGGTGACGGTGGGGATCTGCATCGCCTCCATCACCTTGACGATCAGGTCCACCTGGCCGTGGAATTCCTCGGGGGTTTTGTTACGGCCGCCCTTGTACTCGGAATACTCCTCGGTGCGGAAGGTGGGAGTGTCCAGGTCGAACGCCACGGCGATGTGGGTCGGTTCGCGCTGCTCGATCATCTTGATCAGCATGGAGGTGAAACCGTAGACGGCATTCGTGTGCTGGCCGGTATCCGTGGAGAATTTTTCCACCGGCAGGGCGTAGAACGCGCGGAACGCCATCGAGTGGCCATCGATCAGCAGCAGGCGCTTTGGCCCCGATGCTTCGCTCTCCGGGCCGGAAACGGGGGCTCCCTCCGCCTCTACTGTCGCGGTCGCTGCTGCCGGTTTGTTAGTTTCACTCACACCTGCCAGCCTAGTTCCCATGAGCGACAAATTCACACCCGGCGACAGTGCTGCGGGACACTCGCAGGGCGCGCTTCCGGCCACGGCCGCGGCCACGATCGCCGAACTGGTCGACGCCGGTGTCCCGGAACACTTGCACCGGTGGCTGATACACACCGGGGTGGGATCGCTTGTGGTGAAGATGGGCATCGTTTTCAGCGAGATGACCCCGCAGCGCATGGTGGCAACCATGCCGGTGGAAGGAAATACCCAAGTAGCGGGCATCCTGCATGGCGGCGCACACGTGGTGCTGGCTGAAACGCTGGGGTCCTTCGCGGCGACTCTGCACGCGGGAGCCGGCCGCCACGCCGTCGGCATCGAAGTCGGCGCCAGCCATCACCGCTCCGTCTCTTCGGGCCTGGTCACCGGCACTGCGACGGCCATCCAGCTGGGGCGTTCGCTGACCGTGCACGAAGTCGTGATGACCGATGACGCCGGACGGCGCCTCTCCACGGCGCGGATCACCAATTTGATCCGCGACAACGGGTAGGCACTCTTCGAAACCCTGGCCCGCGAGCCCGGAGGCCAGATCGACGCACTGCTGGGATCGGCGTCAGCGCCACTCCCCCTTGCGCTGGTCAGCGCCACTCCCCCTCGCGCTGGCAATTTAGGCGGCCGACGGGGCGAGCTTGTCCCTCGGGATTTTCGCTACTGCCCAACCGCCCGCAGTGCATGCGCTCCGCCGGGCGCCGTCGTCGGCGTCGTCATCGCTGTTCGCCGCGGCAGCGGCCAACGCGCCGTGAATGATTTCTGCGCTCGATGCCAAGGATGGCTGAGCGGTCTCTGCGGCCGACATCACTGTGCCCGCCGGCACCGTCTCGGTTCTGGCCTTATCGGTCTCTGACGCTCCGGTTGGCGGCGTGCCTGGTAGTGGTCGCGGGGTGGAGGTGTAGGTGTGTCCGGTGGGGGTGGTGGTTTCCACCGTGTGGTGGAGTCCGTTGAGGGGGCGGCTGGACCAGCCTTCGGCTTCCTTTGACTGGTTGCATTGTTCGCACAGTCCCTGGCCGTTGGCCATGGTCGTTTCACCGCCTTGCGTCCAGGGCACGATGTGGTCGATGTGCCGGATCGGGGCGTCGCACCAGGGCCTTGCGCAGACGGCGTCGCGGGCGTGGATCATCCGGCGCATCCCGTCGGGGAATCTCCGTGCGGCCGAGTCCATCCCCAACAGCTGCCCGGTCCCAGGGGCGGTGTAGAGGCGGCGGACCCAGACGTCCTCCACGCTGGCCTGTTTCAATACCTTGGTGCGTCGGGCCTGCTCGCGGGCGGTCTTCCACCCCGATTCGGTCCCGGCCGGCGGCGCCTTCTGCCCGGCCCCGCCCGGCGGGCTGCCGTCGGCTGCCGGCGGTTCTGGCGGGCGGGTGAGGTTGCGGGCGTAACGGGCCGGGACGATGCCGTGCCCGGTCAGCCAGGCCGGTTCGGCCTCGCCGCGGAGCAGGGTGCGGTCGGTCATCACCAACTGGATTTCCAGCCGGGCCGGGTCGGCGGTGCTGCGGCCGGTGACGCGTTCGAACACGGTATCGGCCATCATCTGGCCCCGCGACATGGGGTCTCCTAGGCTGCGCAGCCGGTCCGCTTCCTTGTGCAGGGCGGCCATCACCGCCACCCCCTGGGTGACCGGCAGCAGGGTCCGGACCGAGACCATCGTGTCCGGCTCGGGCCGGGAGGACACATGCCGGTCCGCTTCGGCCTTCGCCGCCCGGTCCACCACCGAGCGGGGATCGAGCCGGTAGGCCAGGCGCTTGGCTTCGGCCCGCAGCGCCCGGTTCCCCAACCCGTGCAACCGGTCCCGGTTCCCGGCCAGTTCCCGGTCCACCCGGGCCCGGTGCTCCGGGGACAGGCAGCCGGTCTCCTGGGCCAGGATCTCAGCCCGGTATTCGTTCAGGTCCCCCGCGGCGAGGGCGGCCAGGGTGTGCGGCATCTGTGTGACCAGGGTCCGGGACAGGTTCAGCAGGACCGCGGCACGGTGCGGGGACTCGCGCCGGGCCAACCCGATCTGGGCGGCCACCCCGGCGCCCTGCCGGTCTTTCGGGATCCCGGCGCAGGCACGGCGGGCACGCACCGATTCCTCCAACGCGACCTGCACCCTGGCCTGCGCGGCCGCCGCGGCAGCCTTCAAACCCTCCAACGCCGTCAGCTCCTCCACCAACTCCCGCTCCGACGCACCCACGTCGATGCCCTCGAGGGCAACGGCCGCAGCCCGAACGCCGGCAGAATCCAGCGGTGCCGAGGCCGGTCCGGGCTCCCGCAACAAACCTTCGCCGGCAGGTGATACCGGGGCGGCCGGGGTTGTGACAGACGGGGTTTCGGCAGGAGATGGTGCGGCGTCCCCGGTTGCGGCAGACGACGTTACGGCAGACCGGGCTGGGGCAGACGGGTCTCCGACAGGTCCTGCAGCAGGCGATGCTGCTGCGGGAGGATCGGGTACGGCCGGATCAAACATCTCAGCGTCTCAATCTTCAGCATGCATGCTGCATGGCTTCGACTACGAGCGGTCACGAACCCTGCACGGATCCGCAGACGCCGCCGGCAAACCCACAACCCGGCGGCCAACGATGGTGCTGAACTGCTACTGAAAAAAGGCTATCCGCCGCCACTGACAGTTTCGGGCGATGCAGAAATTCCCCGCCGAAAGCCGCGGATGAGTGGTATCGGGCCGTGAATTTGGATCGTCGAGCAGGGACACAGGCGGTGCAGGGACGCCGGAGGACGACATGGGGGAAGGCGGAGGCCCGAGCCTCATTGGTCAACATCGGAAGACTAAAGGCCGACTGCAGAGGCTGAGGGACCTAAGCGGCGCACCGCGGAGGCCTGACAGCCGGCAGTGGCCATCAAAGGAGAACCGCAAAGGCGCACCGCCGGGGCGGAGGACTACAGGGGTGGTCGCAGCGGGCGCCGGGCTACAGGGGGTTACGTTCGCCATCCCCCGGACGGGGCCTGCAAAGGAACCGTACAGGCGCACCGCGGGGACGGAGGACCGCAGTTATGGTCGAAGCGGGGGCCGCACGGCGCGAGCCAGGTGTGCGCGAGGTATGGGTTAGCCCACGTAATCCGAAGGCACAGACGGGTCCCCGCAGCAGGACCCCGCGGGGGCAAGGCGCACCGCTGAGTTGGAGGGCCGTAGTCGTGGTTGCAGCAGGACCGCGCGGGGGCACCGCGCAGGCGCGAGGCTAGACCGCCACCGGATTTAGGTCGTAGTGCATCTCTACCAAGTCGCCCAAAGTGCGGCTCCCGCGAAGCCGGGCCGGCGCCGTCGTGCTGGTAACCGGTAGCAGCGGTTGTCCTCCGCCCAGCATTACCGGCACCAACGTCAGGATGAGTTCGTCCAGCAGGCCAGCCGACGCGTACTGGGCGGCAAGTTGTCCGCCGCCGACCAGCCACACGTCTTTCTCGCCGGCATCGGCGCAGATGTCGTCGTGGAAGATACCCACGTCGCCCCGCACAAACGTGATGTCTGCCCCGGGGATGCCTGGAAGTTCGTGATGCGTGAAGACCCAGGTGGGTGTTGAGCCGTAAGGCCATTCCTCCGGTGCCTGCTCCAGCACGAACTTGTACGTCTCGGAGCCCATCACGATGGACCCGATGCGCTGCATGAAGGTTTCGAAGCTGTCCTGGACGCCGGCGGCGTCGTTGAATTGCGTGAGCCAGTCGAGCTTGTTGCTGCGGTCGGCGATATACCCATCCACCGAGCTGCCGACGTAGTAGATAGTCCGGGCCATGGGCCCCATGCTAGCCAGCGGGTTCAACCAGCGGAAGCGTGGCATGCGGCCCGCGGGAAAGACGGGGTTATCGGTCCGCACGCGGCCCGTGGGGATGCCGGGGTTGTCGGCCCGCGGCCGCCGCAGTACAACGGTGGGATGGATGGGAAGACGGCGGCGTGGATCACCGCTTACCGGCAGGCGTGGGAAACCAATGACCCGGATCAGATCGGAGCCCTGTTTGCCGACGACGCCGAGTACCGGCCGGAGCCGTGGACGGACCCGTGGCGTGGCCGGGACAGCATCGTCCAGCAGTGGCTGGCCCGCAAGGATGAGCCCGGCGCGGCGACCTTCGAGTGGCACGAAGTCGCCGTGACCGACGACGTCTCCGTGGTGGAGGGAACGACTGCCTACCACCGGGACGGACGCACCTACAGCAATTTGTGGGTGATCCGGTTGAACGGCGAAGGCCGGGCAACCCACTTCACGGAGTGGTGGATGGACCAGTCGGTCCCTTCCTGAGACCGACGCCCGCACAGGATGCTCCGCTCATGCATCAACCGCGCCCGTGGCCGTAAGCTCGGGGAATGGCGAGATACTTCGACGTACACCCCCAGGATCCCCAGCCGCGGTCGATCGGCCAGATTGTTGGCCTTGTCCAGTCGGACGCGTTGATCGTGTACCCGACCGACTCTTGTTATGCCTTCGGCGCGCAGCTGGGCAACAAGGACGCCCTGGAACGGATCCGGACCATTCGCCGGCTCGACAACAAGCACCATTTCACCTTGGTCTGCAAGGACTTTGCCCAGCTGGGCCAGTTCGTGCACGTCGACAACAAGGTTTTCCGCAGCATCAAGGCGGTGACGCCGGGAAGCTACACCTTCATTCTGCCGGCCACCGCGGAGGTTCCCCGCCGGCTAATGCATCCGAAGAAGAAGACCGTGGGCGTCCGCATTCCGGCGAACAAAGTCGCGCAGGCGATCCTGGCGGAGCTGGGCGAGCCGCTGCTCTCCAGCACGCTGCTGCTGCCGGGCGAGGAGGAACCGCTGACCCAGGGCTGGGAGATCAAGGACCGGCTCGACCATGTGGTGGACGCCGTGGTGGATGGCGGCGACTGCGGGTCCGAGCCCTCCACGGTCGTCGACTTTTCCGGCGGCACTGCCGAAGTGGTCCGTTACGGGGCCGGCGACCCGTCCCGGTTCGAATAGGGGCCGGGGGCGGCGGTCGCCGAGGGCGGTATCCGTCAGGTTGGCGGGCCCGCTAGTCCTTCTTGCGCGCCCGGCTGGGCTGCACCCGCGGCGGCTCGCCCGGCATCTTCGGATAGTCGGGCGGGAAGGGCATCTCCCCCAGGCCCGCGGCGAGGTCGCGTTCCCACCACTGGAGCAGGACGTCGATCTTGCCCGGCTCATCATGCATGCGGGCCCATGGGTCGCCGGTTGTCTTCAGCCTGTCCGGAACCGTGGCGATCGTGAAGTTCTTCGGATCGGCCGTCTCGAGTTCGTCCCATGCGATGGGGCAGGACACCGCCGCGTTCGGCAGGGCCCGCGGGCTGTAGGCACCCGCCATGGTCCGGTCGCGGTTGGCCTGGTTGAAGTCCACGAAGATCCGCTCCCCGCGCTCCTCCTTCCACCACGACGTCGTCACTTGTTTCGGCATCCGCCGCTCGATCTCCCGCGCCGCGGCGATGACGGCGTGGCGCACGTCCAGGAATTCGTGCGTCGGCTCGATCGGCGCGAACATGTGCAGCCCGCGGTTTCCGGAGGTCTTGATGAACGCGTTGAGTCCGGCCTCCGCCAGCACCGACCGCAGTTCGATCGCCACCGGGATGGCGTCGTCGAACGAGGTCCCCGGCTGCGGGTCCAGGTCGATGCGAAGCTGGTCCGGGTTGTCGGAGTTCCCCGCGCGCGACGGCCACGGGTGGAACACCACGGTGTTCATCTGCACCGCCCACACCGCCGCGGCGGGCTCGTCGAGGACCAGTTGCGGGTGCGACCGGGCGCTCGGATACACCACCATCACCGACCGCACGAACTCGGGCGCACCCTTGGGCGGATTCTTCGAGAAGAACTGCTCGCCGTCGACCCCGTTCGAGAACCGTTGCAAGGACACCGGCCGGTCGCCGTTGGCGCGGACGAAGGCCTCGCCAACCTCCGCGATGTAGCGCGCCAGATCCAGTTTGGTGATCCCGAGTTCGGGCCACATCACCCGGCTCGGGCTCGAAATGCGCACCTCGCGCTCGCCGTGCGGTCCGTCGACCGTCAGCGTTGTCTGTTCGCTGGCCATGGGAACACCTAAACACACACACTCGCTTCTGGCGAGGGCATGATGGGAGCATGCCTATCACCGAGTCCACCGTGACCATCGACGTCGGCGACACCACTGTCTCCGGTATCTACGCCCGCCCCGAGTCCCCCTTCGCTTCGCTGGTGGTGGCCCACGGGGCCGGCGCGGGCATGGACCACCCGTTCCTGTCCGGTTTCACCCGCGCCTTGAACGACGACGGCGTAGCCACCTTGCGCTTCAACTTCCCCTACCGGGAGGCCGGCAGGAAGTTTCCGGACCGCCCGCCGGCTGCCATCGTGGCGTGGCGTTCGGCCATGCGGGAAGCGGCAGCGCGGTCCGAAGGTGAACCGCTGTGGGCGGCCGGCAAATCCTTCGGCGGCCGCATGGCGTCGATGGCCGTGGCGGAGGGAATGCCGGCCGCCGGCCTGGTGTACCTCGGCTATCCGTTGCACCCGCCGGGGAAACCGGACAGGCTGCGCGACGAGCACCTGTATGGCCTCACGCTGCCCATGCTGTTCCTGCAGGGCACCCGCGATACCTTCGCAACCCCGGAACTGCTCGAGTCCGTCGTCGCACGCATCGGCCCGAATGCCGTGCTCGCCTGGCAGGAAGGCGGCGACCATTCCTTCGACGTCAAGGGCGGGAGAAGAGGGGCGGCGGAGATTGGGGCATCGCTCGCCGGCCCTGCTGCCGAATTCCTCCGCTCGAGGGTCAGCGGCGCCTGACCGCCGGCCGGCTGCCGGCCAGTGCCCGACGATGGAGTCGAGGGCCCGCGGCGCCTGCCGCCGGCCGGCTGCCGGCTACTGCTCGACGATCGAATCGATGGTCCGCGGGGAGGTGATGGGATCGGCGTGACGGTGGATGATCTTCCAGTTGCTGTCCTCCAGCCGGAATATCGTCGTGACCCGCAGCGAGATCGGGGACGCCGAATCGGACACGCTGACCTTCACCCGGGTCCGCTCGATTTCGACGATGTAGGCCAGATCGGTCGCGACGTAGGTCGAAATCCGTTCAAACCGGATCGGCTCGCCCTCCCTGAAATGCGATACCGCCCGGTCCATGGCCGCCTCGACCTCCGCCCAGCCACGGGCAGGCGGCCCCAACGGATTGGCAAGCGTGACCTCCTCCTGCCGCGAAAACAGGTCCTTCGCCAAAGCGGGGTTTCCCTGGACGAACGCGTCCAGCGCTCGGTGATACCGCTCGGCAACAAGTTCGAGATCGGGCCCTGGCATGATTCCTCCAGCCGCTGCCTCCCGCCGGGGCCGTGCGGCCGGGGCGCGAATACAGCCATGCTCCCACCGGCATCCGGGGATGTCCATGACCGGTGTCGACCCCGGGCTCCTGCACGGGGCCGGCCGGCGGGACTACGATGGCCGGGCCGGCGACCGCACGCCGGGACTACGATGGTCGGACAAGGGGCCCCCACGCCTTCAACTGCGGGGTCGGTGCCGGAAGGGGCCGCGTCCGATGAACGAGCAACCCGGCGGTTTCGTGCTGGAGCTGAAGGTGGTCCTGGCCGCGCCGTGCGACAAGGTTTTCCGCATGCTGACGGAGGCGGGTGAATTGGCCACATGGTGGGGTCCCGAAGGTTTCACAACACCCGACGCCGTGCTCGACGCCAGGCCGGGCGGCACCTACCGGCTGACGATGAAACCGCCCGACGGCCCGCCCTTCCACCTCGCCGGTGAGTTTCTCGAATTCTTCCCTCCGCGCCGCCTCGCCTACACCTTCCGGTGGGAGGAGCCCGCGCCCGATGACCGCGAAACCGTCGTCACGCTCTCCCTCAAACCCTCGGAGGACGGCACCCGCCTCGCCCTCCGGCAGGGCGGGTTCGCCACCGAGGAACGTCTCGGCCTGCACCGGGCCGGCTGGACGGACGCCCTGGGAAAACTCGCCCGCGTCCTCCGCTCCGGCGGGTGACCGGACCCGTCCCGGCCGAAGACCTTACCGCTGCCCGACCCCCGTCGCCGCCGCCGAAGGCACCGGGTCGTGCCTCAGGTAGGCCCGCCGGAAACGCCCGGTGCCGCCGGTCAGCGCACGAAGATCGATGGCGTAGCGCAGCAATTCCTGGTCCGGGACTTCTGCACTGATTTCGGTGAGGTCCCCGCCGGCCGAATCAGATCCGGTCAGCCGTCCGCGCCGTGCGGACAAGTCGCTCATCACAGTTCCCACGTAGTCGTCGGGCACCGTGATCGTCACGGCGGAGACCGGCTCGAGCAACTGGATGCGCGCCGCCGCTGCGGCTTCCCGCAGGGCCAGGGCACCCGCGGATTGGAAGGCCGCGTCGGAGGAATCGACGCTGTGGGTCTTGCCGCCGACCAGTGTCACGCGGATGTCGACGACGGGGAAGCCGGCGGAGACGCCTTTTTCCATCTGCGCCCGGACACCCTTCTCGACGGACGCGATGTACGGCCCCGGGATGATGCCGCCCACGATCTTGTCCACGAATTCAAACCCGGCGCCCCGCGGAAGCGGTTCCACCTCGATCTCGCAGATGGCGAATTGGCCGTGCCCGCCGGACTGCTTGACGTAGCGTCCGCGTCCGGTGGCCCCTATCGCGAACGTTTCGCGCAGGGGCGTGACGACGTCGACGGTTTGCACATTCACGCCCTGCCCGCGCAGCCGGTCGAGCACCACCTCGGCGTGCGATTCGCCCATGCACCACAGGATGAGTTGGTGGGTCTCAGTGTGCCGCTCCACCCGCAGGGTCGGGTCGCCCGCGGCCACCTTGGCCAGGCTTTTCGCCAGGGCGGCCTCGTCGTTGCGCGTGGCCGCCTCCACCGCGACAGGCAACAGCGGTTCCGGCATCTCCCAGGGTTGGATGAGCATCGGCTGCTCCCGCGACGACACCGTGTCGCCGGTCTCGGCCGTGCCGATCTTCGTCAACGCGCAGATGTCGCCGGCGATGCACAGGGACACCGACCGCAGGGTCGAGGCGAGCGGGGCGTGCAGATGCGTGACCCGTTCGTCGCTGTCGTGGTCGGCGTGGCCCCGGTCGGCGAGCCCGTGCCCGGACACGTGGATGGCGGAGTCGTCCCGCAGGGTGCCCGAAAAGATCCGGACCAGGGAGACCCGGCCCAAAAACGGGTCCGTGGTCGTGCGGATCACTTCGCCGGCGAGCGGTCCGTCGGGGTCGCAGCGCAGCGGGGTGCTGCGCGAACCGTAGAGTCCCGTCGCCGCCGGCATCGGGCGCTCGAGCGGGGACGGGAATGCCCGCTGGAGCATGTCCAGCAGCTCCGGGATGCCCAGCCCGGTTTCCGAGGAGGTGGCCAGCACCGGGTAGAAGGATCCGCGCGCGACGGCGGTCTCCAGGTCGGAGAACAGCACATCGAGGCCGATTTCCTCGCCGCCGAGGTAGCGGTCCATCAGGGACTCGTCCTCGCTCTCGGCGATGATGCCTTCGATCAGGGCGCTGCGGGCCTCCTCGGCTCCCGCGAGCTCCCCGGCGCCCGCGGGACGGACATCGGGCTTTCGTTCCCCGGCACTGTAGTCCGATACGATGCCGGACAGCAGTGCGTGCAGCCCCGTCAGGTCCGCCCCGCTCCGCACCGGCAGGTACAGCGGCTGCACGGACTCGCCGAAGGCGCGGCGGCAGCCGGCCAGCGCCGCTTCGAAGTCGGCCCGCGGGTGGTCCAGCCGGCTGATGGCCACCGCCCTCGGCATCCCGACGCTCTCGCATTCGCCCCACAGCGCGGTGGTCGCGGCATCGATCCCGTCCACGGCGGACACGACGAACAGGGCGGCGTCGGCGGCACGAAGACCGGCCCGCAGCTCGCCGGTGAAGTCCGAATAGCCCGGAGTGTCCAAGAGGTTGATTTTGACGTCGTCGAACATCACGGGAAGGACGGAGAGCACGACGGAACGCTGCTGGCGGATCTCGGAGGGATCCGAGTCGCTGACGGTGGTGCCGTCGATGATCGAACCCATCCGGTTCGTGGCCCCCGCCGCCAGCAAGAGGGCCTCCGCGAGCATCGTCTTCCCGGCACCGGAGTGGCCCACCAACGCCACGTTGCGGATCTGCTCCGGCCGGGACACCGTTGCCGCGGCGGAGACCTCCGCCCGGCGCAGATCCGCGCTCCGTCCAGAACCCTTCGCCAACCCGTTGGCCGATTTCCCCGACATGAGCGCCTCCTGGCGTCGTAGGCAGCCTCGTCCCTGCACACTCGCGTGCTGTTAACAGATTCGACACCCAGAAGGGGTACACCGGCAAGGGTTGGACCGCTTCCCTGTGCAAACAAGACCAGGCCGGGCTGCCGCGCAGCTGGTCTGGTTGGGACATCCGATCGTTGCTAGCGTGGCGGAATGAACCCGTCGAAGGCCCCAGCCGAGATCCTTAACATTGCCGGCAGCGAGGTTCGCATCTCGAGTCCGGACAAGGTGGTGTTCCCACAACCCGGGCTGACGAAGCTCGACCTGGTTCGCTACTACCTTGCCGTCGCGGATGGTGCACTGCGCGGCGCCGGCGGCCGCCCAATGGTGCTCAAGCGCTTCCCGAAGGGCATCGATGCTGAGCCATTCTTTCAGAAGCGCGTGCCTGAAAACCACCCTGACTTCATCCACACGACAACGCTGCACTATGCGTCGGGGACATCAGCCGAAGAGGCCGTCCTTAGGGATGCTGCGGGCCTAGCGTGGGTCGTGAATCTTGGATGCCTGGACCTCAACCCGCACCCCGTGCGCGCCGAGGACCTCGAGCACCCCGACGAGCTGCGGGTCGACCTCGATCCGATGCCGGGAGTCGACTGGTCGCAGATCGTCGACGTCGCCTGCGTCGCACGGGAGGTGCTCAACGACGTGGGACTGGTGGGTTGGCCGAAGACGAGTGGGTCGCGGGGACTCCACATCCTTGTGCGCATCGCGCCTCAATGGTCGTACCGCCACGTGCGGCTCGCCGCAGAGACCCTCGCTCGCGAGGTCGAGAACCGCGCTCCCGGCCTCGCCACCGCACGGTGGTGGAAGGAGGAGCGCGGCGAGAGTGTGTTCGTCGACTTCAACCAGAACGCCAAAGACCGCACCGTGGCTTCCGCGTACTCGATCCGGCCCCTGCCCGACGCCCGGGTTTCGACGCCGCTCACATGGGACGAGGTCACCTCCGCCCGGCCGGAACAGTTCACTGTGCGCTCGGTGCTCGAGCGCTTCGCCGACGTGGGCGACCCTCACGCCGGCATCGATGACGCGGTCGGCACCCTCGACGGGCTCCTCGCCTTGGCGGCCGAGCTCGGCCCCGCCGAGAAACCGCCGGGCGGCGGCGACGGCTCCGGCCGCCGGAAGTCGATGATGCCGCTCATTGAAGTGGCCCGAACCAAGACCAAGCGCGAGGCGTACGCGGCGCTCGATGAGTGGAAGACTCGGCATGCGGACGTCGTCCCGGCCCTGCAACCGGCTGATGTGCTCGTCGACGGAATGCGCGGATCAAGCTCGCTCTGGTACAGGGTGCGAGTGAACTTGCAGCACGTCCCCGTAACGAAGCGGCCGCCGCAGGAGGAGCTCATCAGCGACTACGACCCATGGGCCGGCAAGGACTGGCCGGGGCGCCCGGGGTCCTAACCCACTGACCAAAAACCGGAAGCGCACAAAGCCAACGGAACAGCCGGTGTCTGCAAGGTGCAGCTTGTCCCCCAGCCAATGTCACGTCTTGCAGTTCCGACGCGGAACAGCTCCGCCATGACCAATCTGCAGCGCCACTGCGCCAAAACCAAGCGAGGAGCCGGCTGCCCCGGCAACGGCCGACAAATGAAAGACCCCCGAAGGGGCCCACAAGTCAACATTTGTCCACTACCAGAGGCCTACATGCCTCCGCACAGTAAAAACGTGCCCGAGGTGGGATTCGAACCCACACGAGTTTCCCCGCCGCATTTTGAGTGCGGTGCGTCTGCCATTCCGCCACTCGGGCCTGCATCGGTCGCGAAGCCGGTCTCCAACTGTGAAAACCGTCATGCTGCCCGGTGCGCGAATCTACTCTACATGCCGATAGGCTATTTCACGGAACCGACGCCATGCCAATGGCAACGCAACACTCTAGGAGCGCCAGTGTCTGAACAAACCGAGTCTGTCCCCGCTCGCCGCGTCGTCGTCGCGGAGGACGAGACACTGATCCGCCTGGATATCGTCGAAATTTTGAGGGGCGAGGGCTACGACGTCGTTGGCGAAGCCGACAACGGCGAAAAGGCCGTGGAACTCGCCCAGGAACTGAAGCCGGACCTGGTCCTCATGGATGTGAAGATGCCCGTGATGGACGGCATCTCGGCCGCGGAGCAGATCGTCAAGGCACGCATCGCCCCGGTGGTGCTGCTGACCGCGTTCAGCCAGAAAGAGCTCGTGGAGCGCGCCCGCGACGCCGGTGCCATGGCGTACGTGGTGAAGCCCTTCACGCCGGCGGACCTGATCCCGGCCATCGAGATCGCGCTCTCCCGCCACGAAGAGATCGCCGCCCTGGAGTCCGAGGTGTCCGACCTGCAGGAGCAGTTCGAGACCCGGAAGCTGGTGGAGCGGGCCAAGAGCCTGCTCATCACCAAGATGGGCCTGACCGAGCCGGAAGCGTTCCGCTGGATCCAGAAGACGTCGATGGACCGCCGGCTGAGCATGCGCGAAGTCGCCGAGACCATCATCAACCAGGTGAACTAAGGCAACGCGAACGGCCAACCCAGTTGGCGAAACTAGACTACGGGAACGGCCTCCGGAATGATCCGGAGGCCGTTCTGTTGTCCGCGGACTGCGCCGGCCCTTCGCCTACGACGTCGGCCAGGGGCCGACCCGCTCGGGCCGGGGGTGCGGCTGGCCGTCCAGCAGCTCGCCGGCATCCGCCAGGTCGCCTACCCGGTGCACCTTCAGGGAGTTGGTGGAACCGGCCTTGCCCGGGGGCGAACCGGCGGCGATGACGACCAGGTCATCAATCTCCACCAGCCCGCGCTCGTAGAGGATCCGGTCCACCTGGGCGGTCATATGATCCGTGTGCTCGACGAACTCCACGACCAGCGGCTGGATGCCCCAGGTCAGCGACAGCACGTTCAGGGTGGACTGGAGCGGGGTGAACGCGAAGACCGGCCGCCCCGGGCGCAGCCGGCTGAGCCGGCGGGCCGAGTCGCCCGACTGGGTGAACGTACAGATGTACTTGGCGTCGAGCTGGTCGGCGATTTGCACGGCCGCCCGCGTGATGGCGCCGCCGCGGGTCCTCGGCTGGCTGCCCAGCGGCTGGATGCGGTCCAGCCCGTGCTGCTCGGTGGACTCGATGATCCGGGCCATGGTCCGGACCGTCTCCAGCGGGTACTTGCCCACGCTGGTTTCGCCCGAGAGCATGACCGCGTCCGCACCGTCGAGCACGGCGTTGGCGCAGTCCGACGCCTCGGCCCGGGTGGGCCGGGGGTTGTCGATCATCGATTCGAGCACCTGGGTGGCCACGATCACCGGTTTCGCCCAGCGGCGGGCGAGTTCGACGGCGCGCTTCTGCACCAGCGGCACGTCCTCCAGCGGCAACTCCACGCCCAGGTCGCCGCGGGCGATCATGATGGCGTCGAACGCGTCGATGATCTCTTCGATGGCGTCCACGGCCTGCGGCTTCTCGATCTTGGCGATGACCGGGGCGCGGCGTCCCTCCTCGTCCATGATCTCGTGGACCCGCCGGACGTCGCCGGCGTTGCGCACGAAGGACAGCGCCACCATGTCGACGCCGGTCTTGAGCGCCCAGCGCAGGTCTTCCTCGTCCTTCTCGCTCAGGGCCGGGACGTTGACCGCGACGCCGGGCAGGTTGATGCCCTTGTTATTGGACACCGCACCCGCCACGGTGACTTCCGTGACCACCTTGACGTCGTCGACCTCGATGGCCTTCAGCGCCACCTTGCCGTCGTCGATCAGCAGGGAGTCGCCCACGTTGACGTCGCCCGGCAGGCCCTTGTGCGTGGTCGAGCATTGCTCGGCGGTTCCCTCCACGTCCTCGGTGGTGATCGTGAAGCGGTCCCCCACCGCGAGGTGGTGGGGGCCGTTCACGAAGCGCCCCAGGCGGATCTTGGGTCCCTGCAGGTCGGCGAAAATGCCCACCGGCTTGGACAGTTCCGCCGACGCCTTGCGGACGTTGTCATAGGTCTGCTGATGCACGCGGTAGTCGCCGTGGCTCATGTTCATCCGGGCCACGTCCACGCCCGCCTGGAGGACGGCCAAGGTGCTCTCGTAACTGGCGATGGCTGGGCCGAAGGTTGCAACGATTTTTGCGCGTCTCATATACCTACCCTAATCAGAATGCGGCCATCGCGCAGGCGGGCCGCCGCTAGGGCAGCACCGCGATCGCACGGTCTTCCGGGGCCACCGGTGCCGGCAGCCGCGTGGTACCGGTCAACCACCGGTCGACGGCGGCGGCGCAGGCGCGCCCCTCGGCGATCGCCCACACGATCAAGGACTGTCCTCGCCCGGCGTCGCCGGCCACGAAGATGCCCTCGGCGCCGGTCATGTAGCCGCCGTCGCGTGCGACGTTCCCGCGCTCGTCGAAGGACGCGTTGACCTGCGCATCGATCCCGGCATGCTCCGGACCGGTGAAGCCCAGGGACAGGAACACCAGGTCCGCCGGGATCTCCCGCTCCGTTCCCGCCTTGGGCACCCGCCTGCCGTCCACGAACTCGGTCTCGGCGACCTTCAGCGCGGTGAGCACGCCGTTCTCGCCCACGAACTCCACGGTGGAGGCGAGGTAGGTCCGCTCGCCGCCTTCCTCGTGGGCGCTGGCCACTTCGAACAGCGTGGGGAACGTCGGCCACGGCTGGTGCGAAGCACGCTGGGCCGGCGGCTGCTTGCCGATGGCCAGGGTGGTGACCGAGGCCGCCTGCTGCCGGTGCGCGGTGCCGAGGCAGTCCGCGCCGGTGTCGCCGCCGCCCAGGATCACCACGTGCTTGCCCCGGGCGTCGATCTGGTCCGGGACCGATTCGCCGGCGACCACCCGGTTGGCCTGCACCAGGTAGTCCATGGCGAAGTGCACGCCGGACAGCCCGCGACCGGGGATCGGCAGGTCCCGTGGCACGGTGGCACCGGTCGCGATCACCACGGCGTCGTAGCGGCGGCGCAGCTGGTCCCAGCTGATGTCCTTGCCCGCCTCGATGCCGGTGCGGAACCGCGTGCCCTCGGCCCGCATCTGCTCCAGCCGGCGGTCCAGGTAGTGCTTCTCCATCTTGAAGTCGGGAATGCCGTAACGCAGCAAACCGCCTACCTTGTCGTCGCGCTCGTACACCGCCACGGTGTGGCCGGCCCGTGTCAGTTGCTGCGCCGTGGCCAGCCCCGCGGGGCCGGATCCGACGACGGCGATCGTGTGACCGGTCAGCCGCTCCGGCGCGTGCGGAGTCACCCAGCCCTGGTCGAAGGCTTCCTCGATGACGGAGACTTCCACCTGCTTGATGGTCACCGCCGGCTGGTTGATGCCCAGCACGCAGGCCGCCTCGCACGGCGCCGGGCACAGCCGGCCGGTGAATTCGGGGAAGTTGTTGGTGGCGTGCAGCCGCTCGATCGCTTCCTGGTCCTTGCCGCGCCAGGTCAGGTCGTTCCACTCCGGGATCAGGTTCGCCAGCGGGCAGCCCTGGTGGCAGAACGGGATGCCGCAGTCCATGCAGCGGCCGGCCTGGCTGCGGAGCACTCCCTTTTCCTGTGCCTCGTAGACTTCCTTCCAGTCCATGATCCGCACGGGAACAGGACGGCGGGGCTGGGTCTGGCGTTCTCGAACTTTCATAAATCCGCGTGGGTCAGCCACCGGTTACCTCCAGGATTCGGGTCCAGACAACATCGCCGTCGGGGTCGAGCCCTTCGGCTTCGGCGTTCGCCCGGGCTTGCAGCACCGCCGCGTAGTCGCGCGGCAGCACCTTGGTGATGCGGGCCAGGGTCCCTCCGAGGTCCTCGAGCAGGCGCCCGGCGAGCCGGGAACCGGTCTCCTCCGTATGTTTCTTCAGCAGGGTGGCGATGGTCCCTTCGTCCGCCGGGTCCGGCCGCAGCAGCTGCAATTCGCCGCTGCCGGTGCTCTGCGTGTTCAGCATGCCGGGGTCCAGGTCCAGCACGTAGGCCACGCCGCCGGACATGCCGGCGCCGAAGTTGCGGCCGGTCCGGCCCAGGACCAGGGCCAGTCCCCCGGTCATGTACTCGCAGCCGTGGTCGCCGATTCCTTCGACGACGGCGGTGGCACCCGAGTTCCGGACCAGGAACCGCTCGCCCACCTGGCCGCGCAGGAACATCTCGCCGCTGGTGGCGCCATAACCGATGACGTTGCCCGCAATCACGTTGCGTTCGGACGCGAACGTGTTGGCCCGGTCAGGCCGGACGATAATCCGTCCGCCGGAGAGCCCCTTGCCGACGTAGTCGTTCGAGTCGCCGAGCAGCCGCAGGGTGATGCCGGCGGGCAGGAAGGCGCCCAGCGACTGCCCGGCCTGTCCGGTCAGCGTCACGTCGATGGTGTCGTCCGCCAGGGTCTCGATGCCGAAACGCTTGGTCACTTCGTGGCCGAGCATCGTGCCCACGGCCCGGTCGGTGTTGATCACGTCCAGGCTGATCCGCACCGGTTCGCGGTTGGTCAGCGCGTCGGAGCTCATGGCGATCAGCTGGTTGTCGAAGTGCTTGTCCAGTTCGTGGTTCTGCGTGGTCGTGTTGCGCAGCGGAATGTCGGAGTCGGTGCCGTAGCCGCGCAGGATCGGTGACAGGTCCAGGCCGTCGGCCTTCCAGTGGTCGAGTGCTTCGCGGGTGTCCAGCAGCTCCGCGTGGCCGACGGCCTCGGCCAGGCTGCGGAAGCCCAGTCCGGCCAGCAGTTCGCGCACTTCCTCCGCAATGAACTCGAAGAAGTTCACCACGAACTCGGGCTTGCCGGTGAACCGCCGGCGGAGTTCCGGGTTCTGCGTGGCAACCCCCACGGGGCAGGTGTCCAGGTGGCAGACGCGCATCATGATGCAGCCGGAGACCACCAGCGGCGCCGTCGCGAAGCCGAACTCCTCGCCGCCCAGCAGCGCCGCGATCACCACGTCGCGGCCGCTCTTCAGCTGCCCGTCCACCTGCACGACCACCCGGTCCCGCAGGCCGTTGAGCATCAGCGTCTGCTGCGTCTCGGCCAGCCCCAGTTCCCAGGGCGCTCCGGCATGCTTGAGCGAGTTCAGGGGGCTCGCCCCGGTGCCGCCGTCATGCCCCGAGACGAGGACGACGTCGGCCTTCGCCTTGGTCACGCCGGCCGCCACGGTGCCGATCCCGACTTCGGACACCAGCTTCACATGAACGCGCGCCGAGGGGTTGGAGCGCTTCAGGTCGTAGATCAGCTGCGCCAGGTCCTCGATCGAGTAGATGTCGTGGTGCGGCGGCGGGGAGATCAGGCCCACGCCCGGCGTCGAATGCCTGGTCCGGGCCACCCACGGGTAGACCTTCTGGCTCATCAGTTGGCCGCCCTCGCCGGGCTTGGCTCCCTGGGCCATCTTGATCTGGAGGTCCTCCGCGTTGGTCAGGTACAGGCTGGTGACGCCGAACCGGCCGGAGGCCACCTGCTTGATCGCCGAACGGCGCTCCGGGTCCAGCAGCCGGTCCACGTCCTCGCCGCCCTCGCCGGTGTTCGATTTCCCGCCCAGCCGGTTCATGGCGATGGCGAGCGTTTCGTGCGCCTCCTGTGAGATGGAGCCGTAGCTCATGGCCCCCGTGGAGAAACGCTTGACTATGCTGGAGACCGGTTCGACCTCCTCCAGCGGCACGGGCGGGCGGGCGCCGGCCTTGAACTTCAAGAGGCCGCGGAGCGTCATCAGGTCCTTCGCCTGGTCGTCCACGCCGCGGGTGTACGCCTTGAACACGTCGTAGCGCCGTTCGCGGGTGGCATGCTGCAGCCGGAACACCGTCTCCGGGTTGAACAGGTGCGGCGGTCCTTCGCGGCGCCACTGATATTCGCCGCCGTTCTCGAGTGACCGGTGGGGGTCTTCGATCCCGTCGGCGGGGTAGGCCTGGGCGTGCCGCGCCGCGGTCTCGGCGGCGATGACGTCCAGGCCCACGCCGCCGAGCTGCGACTGGGTGCCGGCAAAGTACTGGTCGACCAGGGATTGGGCGAGCCCGATCGCTTCGAACGTCTGGGCACCGCAGTAGGAGGGGACGGTGGAAATGCCCATCTTGGACATGATCTTGAGCACGCCCTTGCCCAGGCCCTTGATCAGGTTCTGCACGGCCTGGGCCGCGGTGACGCCCTGGAGGTCGCCGTTGCGCACCAGTTCCTCGCAGCTTTCCATCGCCAGATACGGATTGACGGCGGAAGCGCCGTACCCGATGAGGGCGGCCACGTGGTGGACCTCGCGCACGTCGCCGGCTTCCACCAGCAGGGAGATCTTGGTCCGGTTGGCGCTCTTGAGCAGGTGGTGGTGCACGGCGCTGGTCAGCAGCAGCGACGGGATGGGCGCCCATTGGGCGTTCGAGTCCCGGTCCGAGAGCACGATGAACTTCACACCGCGGTTGACGGCGCCGGAGACCTTTTCGCAGATTTCCTGCAGCCGGGCGGCCAACTCGGCGGCGCCGCCGTCGGGCCGGTAGAGGCCGCTCACCTTCAGCGCGAGGCGGCTGCCCTCCTCGTCTTCCATCGCGGCGATCTTGGCCAGTTCGTCGTTGTTGATCACGGGGAAGTTCAGCGCCACCTGAGTGGTGCGAACCTGGCCGGTCGCCAGCAGGTTGCCGTCGGGGCCGATCGACGAACGCAGCGAGGTCACGAGTTCTTCGCGGATGGCGTCCAGCGGGGGGTTGGTCACCTGGGCGAAGGACTGCACGAAGTAGTCGAACAGCAGCCGAGGGCGCTTGGACAACACCGCAATCGGGGTGTCGGTGCCCATGGCCCCCAGCGGTTCGGCGCCGGTGCGGGCCATCGGGCCCAGCAGGATCCGCAGCTCTTCCTGCGTGTAGCCGAAGGTCCGCTGGCGGAGGTTGACCGACGCGGCGGTGTGCACCACGTGCTCGCGTTCCGGCAGGTCTTCCAGCCGGATCATGTTGTCCTTGAGCCATTCGCCCCACGGGTTGGCGGCCGCGACGTCGGCCTTGATCTCCTCGTCCTCGACCAGCCGGCCGGCCTCGGTATCCACCAGGAACATCTTCCCCGGTGAGACCCGGCCCTTCCTGACCACCGTGGCGGGATCGATGTTGACGACCCCGACCTCCGAGGCCAGCACGACCAACCCGTCGTCGGTAACCCAGTAGCGGGCCGGGCGCAGGCCGTTGCGGTCGAGCACGGCTCCAACGAGCCGGCCGTCGGTGAAGGAAACGGCCGCGGGGCCGTCCCACGGCTCCATCAGCATCGAGTGGTACTGGTAGAAGGCACGGCGCTCAGGGTCCATCGTGGCGTGGTTCTCCCACGCCTCCGGAATCATCATCATGATCGCCTGCGTAATCGGGCGGCCCGCGAGCATCAGCAATTCGGCGACTTCGTCAAAGGAGGCGGAGTCGGAGGCGCCGGGCGTGCAAATGGGGAACAGCTCTTCCGGCGTGTCGCCCAGCAGGGGGCCCTTCAGCTGCGACTGGCGGGCCCGCATCCAGTTGCGGTTGCCCTTGACCGTATTGATCTCGCCGTTGTGCGCGATGGTGCGGAACGGCTGGGCCAGCGGCCACGAGGGGAACGTGTTGGTGGAGAAGCGGGAGTGGACGATACCCAGTTTCGTCTTGAAGCGAGGGTCGGAGAGGTCCGGGTAGAAGGGTTCCAGTTGCGCGGTGGTCAGCATTCCCTTGTAGACGATGGTCTTGGACGACAGCGACGGGAAATACACGCCGAACTTGTTTTGGGCGCGCTTGCGGACGCGGAAAACGCGGGCATCCACATCGCTGCTGCCGGCAGCGGCCGGGTCGAGGCCCAGGAACACCTGGGCAAAGTGGGGCATGCAGGACCGCGCCATGGCGCCGACCAGTTCGGCCACCACCGGGACGTCGCGCCAGCCGAGGACTGTGAGGCCTTCGGAGGCGGCGATGGCCTCCACGCCGTCCCGCGCTACCGCCGCCTCAGACTCGTCGCTGGGCAGGAACGCGGTTCCGGCGGCATACCGGCCCGCCGCCGGCAGTTCGAAGCCCACCACCGCGCGGAAGAATTCATCGGGGATCTGGGTGAGCAACCCGGCGCCGTCGCCGGTTCCTTCGTCGGCGCCGACCGCGCCGCGGTGTTCCAGATTGCGCAGCGCCGTCAGCGCCGCGTCGACGATGTGGTGGCCCGGCCCGCCCCGCAGGGTGGCAATCACCGCCAGGCCGCAGGCGTCCTTTTCGTGGGCGGGGTCGTACAGCCCGGTTTTTTCCGGGTAGGCGGCGAAACGACTGAACGGCGAGGGCACCGTGGTGTGCCGGCGTTCGTGTCCGCCGCCGAGGCTGCGCGGGGTACTCGACCCCTTGAACGGAGGAGTCATCTGAACTTCCTTCTCCTGGATGTAGGTGAGAAGGGGACGGCGCTGGCCCCGCCCGGGCCCGCTCGAGCAAGCAGGCCCGTGATCCATGGATTCTGTGGCCAGCTCACCCCGCACAGCGCATTCGGTGTCCAGGGGTCGGATGGGGGCCGCCAGGATGAACTGTGCGGTCGATCGGCCACGGCCGCCGGGACCGCACTGGGTGGTGCGCCTGTCCGGCGGAGAATCCACGTCAGTGTGGTCGGTACGCCGCATGCCTGCGCCCGGTTGGTGGTCCGGGAGGTGCGTACTGATGGTTCGGACCGACGGTGAGGGCGGACCGGCCGCGGAGCGAGTCTGTTCTGCGGTAGAGCGACGATAGCACGGCGGGGACCCCGCAACACAGGCTTTTCCGGTTTTTTACCGACCGCTTTTCGGATTGCCGGCGGCAGTCCGGAGCGCACGAAGCCGCCGGAACGTCAGATTGCTGCGTTCCGGCGGCTGCGCGGGGAAGAAACTAGTTCTGGCTGCGGTTGTTGTCCGCCCTGAGCGGGTCGTTCCCGGCCGCGGCATCGGCGGCTTTGGGGGCATTGGCCGCATCGGCGGGCTTGGCAGCATCCGCGGGGTTGGCAGCATCCGCGGGGTTGGCAGCATTCGCGGGCTTGGCGGCGGTCTCGGCTGCGGGCTTGGCCGCATCCGCGGGCTTGACGGCGGCCTCGGCTGAAGGACCTTCGTCCGCGGCAGGCTCCCCGGCCTTCGCGTCGGGCCTCCCGGCAGCGGTTTCGGCCTTCTCCCCCGCGATCACGGAGGATCCTGCCCCGCCGGCGCGGGGTCCGCCGTCGTGCTTGGCTGCGTTCTCCTGCCGAGCCGCGGCCTGCCCGGATTCGGCCCCTTCCGCGACTGCCGAGGGCTCGCGGCCCGGCAGGTACAGGGAGTCGGTCTCCGCGGTCCGCGGACGGCGCGCCAGCACGATGAAGATCACGACGGCGGCGACCAGCAGCAGCAGCGACGTCCAGACGTTCAGCCGCTGGGTGATGCCGAAGATCGTGATCATTTCGGCATCGTCGATGCGCAGCATTTCGATCCAGACCCGACCGAGGGTATAGAACGCGACGTACAGCCAGAACAGCATTCCGCGGCGGAACTTGAAGCGCCGGTCCAGGAGCAGCAGCAGCGCCACGCCCGCCAGGTTCCACAGGGACTCATAGAGGAAGGTGGGGTGGAACAGCGTGCCCGGTTCCGCGTCGGCCGGGAAGTTGGGGTTGTCGGCGTCGATCTCCAGGCCCCAGGGCAGCGTGGTGGGGGCGCCGAAGAGTTCCTGGTTAAACCAGTTGCCCCAGCGGCCGATCGCCTGTGCCAGCAGCACGCCGGGTGCGGCGGCGTCCATGAAGGCCGGCAGCTTGAAGCCGGCCCGGCGACACCCGATCCAGGCACCGACCAGGCCCAGTGCCACCGCTCCCCAGATTCCGAGCCCGCCGCGCCAAATCTGCGGGATCAGGCCGAGGTCGCCGTTCGGCCCGAAGTAGGCGTCGGGCGAGGAGAACACGTGGTAGAGACGGCCGCCGACAATGCCGAACGGGATGGCCCAGATGGCCACGTCCCAGATGAATTCTTCCGGCCCGCCGCGGGCCTTCCAGCGGCGGTGGGTGAGCCAGATGGCCGCGACGATGCCCAGCAGGATGCACAGCGCGTACGCGTGGATGGTGAGCGGGCCGATGCTGAATCCGGACCAGCCGGGGCTGGGGATGGAGGCCGGTACGGCCGTTGCAATAGTCGTGCTGTACACCAGGTGAGTCCTCTTGGCCGAAAGTTGCGGGTCGGGCGCGGCCCGCGGCAAACCGCTGGCCACCGGTTATTCTGTCAGGCCCGGGCTGTGCCTTCGCTTAGCCGCGCCGCGAGCTTGCCCAGTGCCGGCACGCCGGCGTTGCCGAGTTCGGCCACCAGCGCGGTGCCCACGATGGCGCCTTCGGCATACGCGCCGATCTCGCGTACGTGCTCGGGACTGGAGACGCCCAGGCCAACGCAGACCCGTTCGGCTCCGGCCTCATGCGCCGACCGCACCACGCGCTCGGCGGCGCCGGAAACGCTCTCGCGGGCGCCGGTGACGCCCATGATCGACACCGCGTAGACAAACCCGCGGCTGGCCTTGACCGTCATCGCCATCCGCTCCGGGGAGGACGACGGGGCGACCAGGAACACGCGGTCCAGCCCGTACTTGTCCGAAGCCTCGAACCATTCGGCCGCCTCGTCCGGAATCAGGTCCGGGGTGATCAGCCCGGCGCCGCCGGCCTCGGCCAGCCGGCGGGAGAACTCGTCGACGCCCATCCGCAGGACCGGATTCCAGTACGTCATCACCAGCACGGCGGCGTCGCAGCGGGCGGTGATGCCGGCGACGATGTCGAACACCTGGCTGACCCGGAAGCCGTCCTTCAGCGCCTGCACGGTGGCGGCCTGGATGACGGCGCCGTCCATCACCGGGTCGGAGTACGGGATGCCGATCTCAATGACGTCGACGCCGTTCTCCGCCAGCGCGACGGCGGCGTCGATGGTGGTCTGGACGTCGGGGTAGCCGGCGGGCAGATAGCCGATCAGGGCGGTCCGGCCGTCGGCCAGGGCACGGTCGATGGCCGCGGCGGATTTGCTGGCGGTGGCGGTATTGTTCACAGCTGCTCTCCTTCGGAGCCGATTTCGGCCTCGGGCGATTCGTCCGGCAGCAGGCCGAACCATTCCGCCGCGGTGGCGACGTCCTTGTCGCCCCGGCCGGAAAGATTCACGACGATGATGACGTCCTGCGGATGATCCTTGCCCTCGGTCAGGCGCTTGCCCACCCGCAGCGCCCCGGCCAGGGCGTGCGACGACTCGATGGCCGGGATGATGCCCTCGGTGCGGCAGAGCAGCCGGAAAGCGTCCATCGCCTCGCTGTCGGTGACCGGCTCGTAGCTGGCCCGGCCGATGTCCGACAGGTAGGAGTGCTCGGGCCCGACACCGGGATAGTCCAGCCCGGCCGAGATCGAATGCGACTCTATGGTCTGGCCGTCTTCATCCTGCATGAGGTAGGAGCGCGCGCCGTGCAGCACGCCGGGCCGGCCCAGCGTGATGGTTGCGGCATGGCGGCCGGTGTCGACGCCGTCGCCGCCGGCCTCAAAGCCGTACAGCGCGACGTTCCGGTCGTCGAGGAAGCCGTGGAAGATGCCGATGGCGTTCGAACCGCCCCCGATGCAGGCGCAGACGGCGTCCGGCAGCCGGCCGGTCTGGTCCAAAATCTGCGCCCGGGCTTCCTCGCCGATGACTTCGTGGAAATAGCGGACGAGCGCCGGGAAGGGGTGGGCGCCGGCGGCGGTGCCCAGCAGGTAGTGGGTGTCGTGCACATTGGCCACCCAGTCGCGCAGGGCCTCGTTGATGGCGTCCTTGAGCGTCTGCGACCCGGCGGTGACGGGCACGACGGTGGCTCCGAGGAGCTCCATCCGGGCCACGTTCAGGGCCTGCCGGCGCGTGTCCTCGGCGCCCATGTAGACCACGCACTCCAGGCCGAGCAGCGCGGCGGCGGTGGCGCTGGCGACGCCGTGCTGGCCGGCACCGGTCTCCGCAATAATCCGGGTCTTGCCCATCCGCTGGGCCAGCAGGGCCTGGCCCAGCACGTTGTTGATCTTGTGGGAGCCGGTATGGTTCAGGTCCTCGCGCTTGAGGAAGATCCGGGCGCCGCCGGCATGCCGGGAAAAGCGCTTGGCTTCGGTCAGCAGCGATGGCCGGCCCGAATAGTTCTTGTTCAGCTCGGCGACCTGGGCGATGAACTCCGGGTCCGCCTTGGCCTTGTCGAACGTGTCTTCCAGTTCGTCCAGCGCAGCAATCAGGGATTCCGGCATCCAGCGCCCGCCGAAGGCACCGAAATACGGGCCGGGGGCATGGCGGAGGCTGCCGCCGGCCAGGAAGGCATCGGCCGGTTCCTGGGAGTTTCCGGGCTCCGCCGGGGTATCGGGGCTCTGCGTCATGGCCGTCCTGTCTGTTACTGGAGGCAGGACGGCCAGCCGCAACCGGCCCTGCCTGCCCCTGGGGATTCTTAAGTTGTGTGGCGCGTTGGTTCAGCCGCGCGCGGCAATGGCCTCGGCGCCCGCCGCTCCGAATTCGGCCACGGCGGCTTCCGGGTCGCCCGTGATGACCAGCGCCTCGCCCACCAGGACGGCGTCGGCGCCCTGCGTGGCGTAGTCGCGCACGTCGTCCACTCCGCGGACTCCGGATTCGGCCACCACCACGGCGCCGGCGGGGATCCGGCCCGCCAATCCGGCGAACACCGAGCGGTCCACGTCCAGGGTCTTCAGGTTGCGGACGTTCACGCCGATGATGCGTGCGTCCACGGCGACGGCGCGGTCGATTTCTTCGGCGGTATGCGTCTCGACCAAGGCCTCCATGCCCAGTTCGTGCGTCAGCCCCAGCAAGGCCTTCAGCCGCTCGTCGTCCAGTGCGGCGACGATCAGCAGCACCAGGTCGGCGCCGTGGGCGCGTGCCTCGAAGATCTGGTATTCGTCGACGTTGAAGTCCTTGCGCAGCAGCGGAACGTCCACCGCGGCGCGCACCGCGTCGAAGTCGGCGAGCGAGCCGTTGAACCGGCGCTGCTCCGTCAACACGCTGATCACGGCGGCACCGCCGCGTTCGTAACCGGCGGCCAGTTCGGCGGGATCGGCGATGGACGCCAGGTCGCCTTTGGAGGGGCTCTTGCGCTTGACCTCGGCGATCACCTTGAGAGCGGTTCGCGGCGAATCGTTGCCGCCCAGAGCCGCGTAAGCATCACGCGGAGCCGGCGCGGCCGCGGCCAGCCGCTGGATCTGCGCCAACGGAACCTGGGCGCGCCGGGACTCGAGGTCTTCGCGGACTCCAACGATGATGTCGTCGAGAACGGTCACGTTCAGTGTCCGCTGCCCTGGATCTTGCTGCCGTCCACGCCGTAGCCGACCTTCTTCATGATCCAGCCGACGATCAGGCCAATGAACATGATTGCCACGCCGGCCCAGAAGACCGGGGACGAGGCCATGGCGAAGCCGATGCCTCCCACGATGGAGCCCAAGATCATGATGAGCACGCAGGTCCAGGCGGCGGGGCTGTTGCCGTGGCCGATGACCTCGTCGTGGATGCTGCCTGCCGGATCCGTCTTCATCGCGGTTTCGGTGGCGGTGGCCTGGTTGCCCATGGTGTATCTCCCTCTAAAAACGGTTCTGCTACTTCATTCTGCCATTGTTTGCGGGCCCGGCAGGCCAGTGTGACACGGCCGCCGGCGGCCCCGCTGCCCGGTGCCGGGCGGCCGGCGGTTCAGTCGGTCGGGTCGTTGCCCCGGCTGAGCTGGTCCCAGCTGTCGATTTCATCCACGCTGCCGGCCCGGTCGGACGGCATGCCGTCGGCCTGCCGCTCGGTTGCCGGCACGTACTTCTTCGACGCGGCCCAGGAACGCCCGGCCGCCAGCAGCCAGACGGCCGTCAGCAACAGCAGGACACCGGCGGCGGCGCCCAGGTACGGGAAGACCGTAATGCCGACGGCGGCCTCTCCCCCGATCTGCCCGGTCGCCTCCCCGATGGCCGCCGAAGCGGCCCCGGCCGGGTTGGCGATCACCGTAAGACTGGCGGCCGAGATGCCGATGCCGGCCGCGGCCAGCAGCACGGCGATCACGATGCGGGCGATCCGGCCGGCGATGGAAGCGGCCAAGGCGGCGGCCAGTGCCACCAGCGCAAGGGCCGTCACCGCGGTAGCGGCGTCGCTGCCGGGCACGCTCACGTCGGGGGTCTGCACCCGGGTCCCCGGGAACCGGGCCGTGAGCCAGGTTTGCGTCGTGGTGCCAAAGGCGGCCAGCGACATCACGACGGCGGCGAGCACCACGGTGCCCTTGCGCCGCCAACGCGCGGCGGCAGGCCGTGGCGCCGGTGCCGCGTCCGGGGCCGGGGAGGTGTTCTCTTCGCTCATTGCTGCCCCTTGACCGGTACGTGTGCCGGGTTGGCCGGGTGGAGCCGCGATGCCAGGGTCACTGCCCGCAGCGGCGCCGCCGCCTTGTTCACGGTCTCCAGCGCCTCGGCCTCCGGCTGGGAGTCGGCCACGATCCCGCCGCCGGACTGGACGTAGGCGACGCCGCCGCGCAGCAGCGCCGAGCGGATGGCGATGGCCATGTCCATGTCCCCGGCAAAGTCCAGGTAGCCCACAACGCCGCCGTAGATGCCGCGGCGGTGCGGTTCCAGTTCGTCCAACAGCCTCAGGGCGCGGGGTTTGGGCGCACCGGAGAGCGTGCCCGCCGGGAACGTCGCGGCCAGCACGTCGTAGGCGCTCTTGTCCGGCGACAGACGGCCGACCACGGTGGAGACCAGATGCATGATGTGGCTGAATTTCTCCACCTCCATGAACTGCGTGACGTCGACGCTGCCGGGCGTGCAGACCTTGGAGATGTCGTTGCGGGCCAGGTCCACGAGCATCAGGTGCTCCGCGCGTTCCTTTTGGTCGGCCAGCAGTTCCTCGGCCAGTTCCTTGTCATGCTCCACGCTGTGCCCGCGTGGCCTGGATCCGGCGATCGGGTGGGTGATGACCTCGTCGCCGGTCAGGGTGACCAGTGCCTCCGGGGAGGACCCCACGATCGAGTAGCCCACGCCGTCGGCGTCTTCCAGGCTGAACAGGTACATGTAGGGGCTGGGGTTCAGGTTCCGCAACACGCGGTAGACGTCGAGGGCCTCGGCCGAACATTCGGCCTCGAACCGGCGGGAGATCACCACCTGGAACACTTCGCCGTCGACGATTGCTTCCTTGCCGCGGTCCACGGCCGCCAAATACTTCTCCCGGGCCCAGCGGTGGGTCACGCTGTTCATCAGGTCGGCGGTTTCCAGGGCGGCGTCTTCCAGCACCGACACCTGCTGCGCGAGCGGTTCAGCGAGCTGCGCCAGCAGGTGTTTGGCGCGTTTCACGGCGTCCAGCCATGCCTCGTCGACGCGCTCGTCGCGGTTGTCGAAGTTGATGGCGTTGGCGATCAGCGTGACCGTGCCTTCGGCGTTGTCGTGCACGGCGAGGTCGGTAACAAGGTTCATGGCCAGTTCCGGCAGGTTCAGGTCGTCTTCCGGCGGGGACGTCAGCTTCTCCCAGTGCCGCACGGCCTCCCAGCCGACGAATCCCACCAGCCCGGACGTCAGCGGCGGGAGCGAGTCGAACCGTTCGGTCCGCAGCGCCTCCACCGTGCCGCGCAGGGCCTCCACCGGGTTGCCGGTGCGCGGCACGCCCACCGGCGGCTCCCCCAGCCAGTGCGCCTGCCCGTCCCTGGTCGTGAGCGTGGCCCGCGAGTTGGCACCGATGAAGGAATAGCGGGACCAGACTCCGCCGACGGCGGCCGACTCCAACAGGAAGGTTCCCGGCCGGGAATCGGCCAGCCTGCGGTAGATGGAAATGGGAGTCTGGTCATCGGCGAGCACCTTGATGGAGACCGGGATGACCCTGCGGTCGCGGGCCAGCGCGCGGAATTCCTCCAGGCTGGGGCTGATGACGCCAAGGTCCTGCATGCGTTATCTGTCTTTCGCTTCAGTGGCTGATACTGCGGTGGTCAGAGGCCCGTTCAGGCGCCGGATGCTCCTTGGTTGCCGTCCGGTTCGGCGCTGTGGCCGGCGACGGCGTCGAGGCCCCGGCCGTCAAAGCAGGTGCGGGTGCCGGTGTGGCAGGCGGCGCCGACCTGGTCTACCCGGACCAACAGGGCGTCGCCGTCGCAGTCCAGGGCCACCGACTTGACGAACTGCACGTGGCCGGAGGT
The DNA here is from genome assembly GCF_059090825.1 of Arthrobacter sp. Y3224055. NCBI lineage: Bacteria > Bacillati > Actinomycetota > Actinomycetes > Micrococcales > Micrococcaceae > Arthrobacter > Arthrobacter sp. Y3224055. The sequence goes on from NZ_JBNHGB010000002.1 coordinate 407,206, forward strand.
GTCGCCCTTGCGCCAGTACTCCCGGCGCGAGCGCGAGTAGAAGGTCACGCGGCCGCTGGTCAAGGTGCGGTGCAGCGCCTCGTCATCCATCCAGCCCAGCATCAGCACCTCACCGGAATCGAACTGCTGGACGATCGCGGCGACCAGGCCGGCGGAATCGCGCTTGAGCCGGCCGGCGACGGCTGGGTCGAGGGCCGTTGCGCCGGCCCCGGACGGCACTGTTGTGGGGAAATCAGACTCGGAAGGCATCCCTACAAGTCTAGTGCCAAGTCCCGGAGGCTCCCGCCCGCGCCGGCACGGGCGCACGTACACATTTATCGGCCCGCAAGCGCCCCCTTCGTGCTAGGTTCAGAGTGATGCATTACGTAAATCCGTCCCGTGAAGTCCTGGCCGAGACCTTGCTGGCTGCCGGGCCGGATTCACCCACCCTGTGCGAGGGGTGGAAGACCGCAGAACTGGCCGCCCATCTGTACATCCGTGAACACCGTGTGGGTGCCGCCCTCGGCCTGGCCTTTAAGCCGCTGGCCAGGGTTTCGGACGACGCCACCCGCAAGGTGGCGGACACTGCCCGGGAACCGGCCGGCTACGCCAAGCTGGTGGAAGCCTTCCGCGCGGGCCCGCCGGCCTGGTCCCCGTTCAGGGTGCGGGCCGTGGACACGGTGGCCAACCTGGTGGAATTCTTCGTCCACACCGAAGACATCCGCCGGGCCACCGACCGCTGGGCGCCGCGGGCGCTGGACGAGGACTATTCGGCGGCACTGTGGGACGAACTGGTTAAGCGGGCGGCCTTGCTGTACCGGGGAGTGGACCTGGGCATCGTGCTCGTGCGTCCGGACGGCCCGCGGCACGTGGCCAAGCGGGCACCCGTCTCGGTGGCCATCGGCGGAGAACCGGGCGAACTGCTGATGCATGCGTCCGGCCGGACCAGGCATGCGCTGGTCACCTTCGAGGGCCAGGCCGATGCCGTGGCCCTGCTGGACAGCGCCGAAATCGGCCTCTGACCCTTCCCCGGCTCCGGGACTCACCGGACCGGGTAGCCCGCGTCCCGGATCGCCTGCTTGACCTGCGCGATGGCGTCGTCGGGCCCGAAATGGAAGACCGAGGCTGCCAGCACCGCGTCCGCCCCGGCGGCGACGGCCGGCGGGAAATGCGCGGGCTTGCCGGCGCCGCCGGAAGCAATCAGCGGGACCTTCACCGCCGCCCGTACCGCCCGGATCATCTCCAGGTCGAACCCGTCCTTCGTTCCGTCGGCATCGATGGAGTTGAGCAACAACTCCCCCACTCCCCGGTCGGCCGCCTCGCGGGCCCACTGCACCGCGTCGATCCCCGTGCCCTTGCGGCCGCCGTGCGTGGTGACTTCGAATCCGGAGGCCACCGAGGGGTCATCGGTCCGGCGGGCATCCAGCGAGAGCACCAGCACCTGGGAACCGAAATGGCGGGTGATTTCGTCGATCACATCGGGCCGGGCGACCGCGGCGGTGTTGATGGCGGCCTTGTCCGCCCCGAAGCGCAGCAGTTTGTCGACGTCGGCGACCTCGCGCACGCCGCCGCCCACGGTCAGCGGGATGAAGACTTCCTCCGCGGTGCGGGCCACGACGTCGAACGTCGTCTCGCGGTTGCCGGAGGAGGCGGTGACGTCCAGAAAGGTCAACTCGTCGGCTCCGGCACGGTCGTACCGGTGCGCCAGTTCCACCGGGTCACCGGCGTCGCGCAGGCCTTCGAAATTAATTCCCTTGACCACGCGTCCGGCGTCGACGTCCAGGCAGGGGATCACACGGATGGCAACAGTCATGGCTTACTCCGGGGCAGTCAGATGCGGCAGGCGTGGATGGTGCTGACCAGGATGGCCCGGGCACCGAGATCGTAGAGCTCGTCCATGATGCGGTTGGTCTGGGTGCGACGGACCATCGAGCGCACGGCCACCCAGCCGGTATCGCGCAGCGGCGAGATGGTCGGTGACTCCAGCCCCGGGGTCAGCGCCGCGGCGGCGTCCACGAGGTCCTTGCGGATGTCGTAGTCCATCATGACGTACTCGCGGGCAACAATCACGCCGCGCAGCCGGCGCATCAGCACGTCCAGCCCGTTGGCCGGGGTCTCCCCCGCGCGGCCGATCAGCACGGCCTCGGACTTCAGGATGGGGTCCCCGAAGATTTCCATCCCGGCGGCCCGGAGCGTGTTGCCGGTCTCCACGACGTCTGCAATCGCGTCGGCAACGCCGAGGCGCACGGAGGACTCCACCGCGCCGTCCAGCCGGACGACGGAGGCGTCGATCCCGTGCTCGGCCAGGTAGCTGCGCAGCAGCCCGTCATAGCTGGTGGCCAGGCGCTTGCCGTTCAGTTGCGCGGCACTGGTGAACTCGCCGAGCGGACCGGCGAACCGGAACGTGGACGCCGCGAAGCCGAGGTTCATCAGCTCGACGGCGTCCACCTGTGCGTCCAAAAACAGGTCACGTCCGGTGATCCCGACGTCAAGGGTGCCGGAGCCTACGTAGACGGCGATGTCGCGCGGGCGGAGGAAGAAAAACTCAATGTCGTTGTCGGCATCGGTCATGACCAGTTCGCGGCTGTCGCGGCGCTGGAGGTAGCCGGCCTCGCCCAGCATGGCGGAGGCGGCTTCGGACAGGGAACCTTTGTTGGGAACAGCTACACGCAGCATGTGGGGGTCTTTCTGGGATCGTCTCGGCCGCAGCAGGGCCTCGCAAGTGTGGAATAGGCCTGGGTCTGGGCGGGGCGCCGCGCAGGGGCGGCGTCCCGCTACAGATGCTTGTAGACGTCTTCCAGCCGCAGGCCCTTGGCGATCATCAGGACCTGCAGGTGGTAGAGGAGCTGGGAGATTTCCTCGGCGGCGGCTTCGTCGGATTCGTGTTCGGCTGCCATCCAGACTTCGGCGGCCTCTTCGACGACCTTCTTCCCGATTCCGTGGATGCCGGAATCCAGCTCGGCTACCGTACGGGAGCCCTCCGGGCGCTGCTGCGCCTTTTCGCTCAGTTCCGCAAACAGGGATTCGAAGGATTTCACGCCCTTTAGACTACGTCAGGAGCGCGTGGGGGCGGCAAACCGCCGTTCCCATTGTGACGAATGCCTCCGGCGCCGCGCGGCGATCCGTTTCAGATGCGGCGCCGCGCGACGGTCCGCTTCGGACGCCGCGCCGCGCCGCGGCCCGCCTTAGACGCCGAGGCCTCGGAGCGTGGCCGCGGTCGCCAGTGCGGCGGTCACCGCTTCGTGGCCCTTGTCCTCGCTGGAGCCCGCCAGGCCGGCGCGGTCCAGGCCTTGCTGCTCGGTGTCGCAGGTAAGCACCCCGAATCCCACCGGGGTGCCGGTCTGCACGCTGACGCTGGTCAGGCCCTCGGTGGCGGCCTGGCAGACGTACTCGAAGTGCGGCGTCCCGCCGCGAATCACGACGCCGAGCGCCACCACGGCGTCATAGTGGGGCGCCAGCCGGGCGGCGGCGACGGGCAGCTCGAAAGCCCCGGGCACCCGGACCAGGGCCGGTTCCCCGATGCCCGCCTCGGTTGCCGCCCGCAGCGCGCCGTCGACCAGCCCGTCCATGATCTCGGTGTGCCAACTGGCGGCGACTATGGCGAGCTTTAGCGCGCCGGTCTCCGCCTGCAGGCCGGTGATGTCGATGGTGGGTGCTCCGTGTCCGCTCATGTTCTTCCTTCGTGAAACTCTCGTCGGTGGTTAACTGTGGTTGCCGTGCCGGGCGCAGGCGTCAGCTCTGCTGCACGGGCGTTGTCTGCAGGACGGCCAGCCGGTGGTCCATCCGGTCCCGCTTGGTCTCCAGGTAGCGGCGGTTCTGCTCCCGGAAGGGAACCTCCGCGGCCACCATCTCGACCACATCGATGCCCAGCGCCGCCAGCATGCTGCTCTTGGCAGGATTGTTGCTCAGCAGCCGGATGGCGCCGATGCCCATCGCCCGCAGGATGGCGGCGGCGGCGGAGTAGTCCCGCGCGTCCACGGGCAGGCCCAGCTGCTCGTTGGCCTCCACCGTATCGGCGCCGGCTTCCTGCAGCGCGTAGGCCCGCATCTTGTTGGCCAGCCCGATGCCGCGCCCCTCCTGCCCGCGCAGGTACAGGACCGTCCCGCCGTGCTCTCCGATCATGGCCAGCGCCTGCTCCAATTGCTCGCCGCAGTCGCAGCGGTAGGAGGCGAACACGTCGCCGGTCAGGCATTCGGAGTGCAGCCGGACCAGAGGTTCGGCCGCCGGACTGACCTGCGAGGTGATGCTCAGGTGCTCCACGCCGGTGGCGGCATCGGTCCACGCCTGGGCGGTGAAGCTGCCGAAGGCCGTGGGCAGCTGAACCGCGGGCCCGCCCTCGACCGTGGCGGCCGGAGTCTTTTCGCGGATGTCCTTACCGTCCATGGTTCGCCGCCTTCGGCAGGCCGGCGGTGTCCGCGTTCCCGGCCAGGTGGTTCGCGAGGTCCTCGATCGAAACCAGCGGGCAGCCGTGCTCGTCGGCAAAGGCGCGCAGCGCCGGCAGGCGCATCATGTCCCCTTCATCGTGCACCAGTTCCGCGATGACGCCCACCGGCGCACGCCCGCCCAGCCGGCACAGGTCCACGGCGGCTTCGGTGTGTCCGCGCCGCGCGAGCACGCCGCCGTCGACCGCCCGCAGCGGGAAGACATGCCCGGGCCGGGTCAGGTCGGCGGCAGTGCTGTCCGCCGCCGCCAGCACCACGGCGGTGCGCGCACGGTCGGCGGAACTGATGCCAGTGGTCACGCCGTCGGCCGCGTCGCAGGAAACCGTGTAGGCCGTTCCCTTGGCATCCTGGTTGACTTCGACCATGGGCGGCAGCCCCAGTTCGTCGGCCCGCGCCGCCGGCAGTGGCACGCAGATGACGCCCGAGGTATAGCGGATGGTCCAGCCCATCAGTTCGGGGGTCGCGGCGTCGGCGGCAAAGATGATGTCGCCTTCGTTTTCCCGGTCCTCGTCATCAACGACGACGACGGGGCGGCCGGCGGCGACCGCCGCCACAGCGGCTTCGATCGTGTCGAGCGCGATCCGCGGCTCCACCGCGGCGCTCATGCCCTGGCTCCGGTGGTGAAGGCCAGGAGCCGTTCGGCGTACTTGGCGAGGACGTCCACTTCCAGGTTGACGCTGTCGCCGGGCTGTTTCGCGCCCAGGCCGGTGTCGGCCAGCGTGGTGGGAATCAGGCCGACTTCGAAGAACTGCGTCGCGGCACCGGCATCGCTGACGTTCGTGACCGTCAGCGAGACGCCGTCGACGGCGATGGAGCCCTTCTCCGCGATGTAACGGGCCAGCTCCACGGGAACGGTGAAGCGCAGCCGCTCCCAGTCGCCCAAGTCCTCGCGTTCAGCCAGCGTGCCGACACCGTCCACGTGCCCCTGAACCACATGTCCGTCCAGCCGTCCGCCGGCCGGGACGCAGCGTTCCAGGTTGACCGGCTGCCCCGGACGGAGCGAACCGGTGGTGGTGCGTGTGAGGGTCTCCCCCATCACGTCCACGCTGACCCGGCTGCCGTCCAGCGCGACTGCGGTCAGGCACACGCCGTTGACGGCGATCGATCCGCCGAGCCCGAGCCCGGCAGCCGTTTCGGGTGCGGTGAAGGTCAGCACTGCGCTGTCAGTGGCCGGACTCAGGTCCAGCGATTCAACGCGCCCTTGTTCCGCGATGATTCCGGTAAACATTCATTTGCCTTTCTGAGTGCCGTGGGACGGCAGGGGTTCCAGGTGCAGGCGCAGGTCCGCGCCCAGGATTCGGGTGCTGCCGCCGGCCGTGTCCCAACGCCAGCGGCCGGCCTCGGACAGCGTCCCGATGCCGAGGTCGGCCACCGCACGGGTGCCGGCGCCGAGCATCAGGGGTGCCAGGTAGAGCACGAGTTCGTCGACCAGGTCGGCGCGAAGGAAAGCCGAGGCGACGGTAGCTCCGCCCTCGATCATCGCGTGGCCGATGCCGCGCCGTGCCAGTTCGGCCAGGACTTCGGCCGGGTCGTGGGTCGCCAGTTGCAGGAAGCGGCCATCGGTGCCGCGGACCGCGGCGTCTGCCGCGACCTTTCGGCGCCCCATCACCACGCGCAGCGGCTGGCCCGGAGTTTCGTGTCCGGCCCGGTCGCGGGCGGTGAGCCTCGGGTTGTCGGCCGCGATGGTTCCGTTGCCGGCGATGATGGCGTCCGCGCGGGCGCGGATGCCGTGGCTGTCCGCCCGCGCCTCTTCCCCGGTGATCCATTGGCTGGTGCCGTCTGCCGCGGCAATCAGGCCGTCCACGGTCTGCGCGACGTGCAGAGTGGTGAACGGCCGCGCTTCCCGCCGGGCCTCGAACCAGCGATGGTTCAGGTCCAGCGCCTGCTCCCGCAGCAGTCCCGTGCGCACGGCGACGCCGGACTCGGCCAGCCGCTGCGCCCCGCCGGCGGCCGCCTCGGTGGGGTCGGCCGTGGCGTAGACCAGCGAGCCGATGCCCGCGTCCAGGATGGCGCCGGAACAGGGGCCGGTGCGGCCGCGGTGGTTGCACGGCTCCAGGGTCACCAGCATGGTGCAGTCCGCCAGGTCCGCGGCGCGCTCCGGGGACACGTTCGCCAGCGCATCGACTTCGGCGTGGGGTGTGCCGGCGCCCCGGTGGTAACCGATGCTGACCACCTCGCCCCGCGGGTCGATGATGGCGGCGCCCACGAGGGGGTTTGCTCCGCGCACGCCCTGCCGCGCGGTATCCAGCGCAAGCTCCATGGCGCGCTGCTCGGCCGGCGCGAAATCCCTGGCCGTGCCGACTGCCGCCTGGCCCATCACGCCTGCACCTGCTCGCCGGCCGGGCGCCCGATGCGCGGATCGGGATGCAGGGTTTCGACGCCGGGCTTGGCCTGCGCGTTGGCCCGCCACCAGACGAAGAATCCAACCAGCGTGAAGCCTCCGTAGAAGAGGTACATAAAGGCGCTGGCGTAGTAGCCGGCGCTAAACAGCAGCGGCACGCCCACAATGTCGACGGCCACCCAGATCAGCCAGAATTCGACCCAGCCGCGTGCCATGCCGTAGGTGGCCAGCAATGAACCGACGAAGGTCCAGGCATCGGCCCAGACCGGCTCGTAGGAGCCGAGGGCCGCGAAGACCGGGGTCAGGGCGACGGTGCCCAGGAGCAAGGCGGCGACCAGGCCCAGGCGCGCCTTGCCGCCGGCCCACTGCGGGGTGATGGCGTGGCCCTCGCCGCTGCGTGCGGAGCGCCAACGCCTCCAGCCGTAGACGGCCACGGCGATGAACATGACCTGCCGGCCGGCCTGGCCCAGGAGGTTGGCGGTATTGGCGGAGCCGAAGAGCGACCCGAGGAATACGGTCAGCAGCAGCACGTTGCCGATGATGCCGACGGGCCAGGCCCACACCTTCCGGCGCATTCCGCCGAGCGCGCTGAGCAGGCCGAAGACGTTGCCCAGAACTTCGCGCAGCAGCAGAGCGCTGCCGGCTACGGGAATCTGGGCTTCAAAGAGCCACCGCAGAAAATCCATGCCGTTCCTTTCGAGCCGCGGCGGCTCCGGGGAACGACAGAGCGGAAGCTTCGGGGTCTCCGGGTCGCGGTCATCGACCGTACCCGGTGGCCCCATGGCTGCCACCTGTACGTGCTTCTCCCATCCAGACTTTAACTGTCGGTACCGGAATTTCACCGGTTCAACCGCTGCGTCAAGTTCCGGGCGGAACTCTCGGCAGCGGGTCGCGGACTATAACCGCCGGTTCGGACTTACACCGACCCCGGAGCACGTTTGTGTTTGCGTAACTATGCTCTCACAACTGCCTTGTGGCACGTTCCATTCCCGTCACAACCTGTAACACCGGTCACAGGAGCCTCAGGAATGGGGTTGCCGGCCGGCCGCGGCCCGCAGCGAGGCGATGGCCTGCTCCGGATCGTCCTTGCCGTACACGGCGGATCCGGCCACGAAGACGGTGGCGCCGGCCTCGGCGGCCCGCACGATGGTCTCTTCGGTGACGCCCCCGTCCACCTGGATCGCAACCGGGAGCCCCGAACCTGCCACGGCGCGCGCGGCCTTGCGGATCTTGGGCAGGGTCACGTCCAGGAAAGACTGCCCGCCGAAGCCCGGCTCGACCGTCATGATCAGCAGGAGGTCCATCTCCGGGAGCAAATCCAGATAAGGCTCGACGGCGGTGGCCGGCTTCAGCGCCATGCCCGCCTTGGCCCCGCGGGACCTCAGCTCCCTGGCCAGCCGGACCGGGGCCGCCGCCGCTTCCACATGGAAGGTCACGGATTCGATCCCCGCCTCGGCATACGCCGGCGCCCAGCGGTCCGGGTCGGCGATCATCAGGTGCGCGTCCAGGGGCAGGGTGCTGACTTCCCGGATCCGCTGCACCACCGGCAGCCCGATGGTCAGGTTCGGCACGAAATGGTTGTCCATCACGTCCACGTGCACGGCATCGGCGGTACTGATGCGCCGCAGTTCGGCTTCGAGGTTGACGAAATCGGCCGAGAGGATGCTGGGGTTGATGCAGCACTGTGCCATCGGTTGCTTGCCTGCCTGTCTGTGTGTCGAGGGATGTCGGAACCGGTGTTGGCCTAGTTGGTTCGGCGGAGCAGCGCCATGAACATGGCATCGGTGCCGTGCCGGTGCGGCCACAGCTGCGCCGTCGTCCCGCCGGCCCGGCCCACGGCGTCGCCGCCGGGTTGTCCTGCTTCCAAATGCCCGGGGAGGCTGACCCCGTCGAGGACGGAGGAGGTGTCCAGCAGTTCCAGCCCGGGATTCCGGCGCAGCAGGTCGGCGACCACCGCCGTCGTCTCCGCCGGGTGCGGGGAGCACGTCACGTAGGCGATCAGGCCCCCCGGCTTTGCGGCGGCCACGGCCGCGCCGAGCAGTTCGCGCTGCAGCGGCCCCAACTGGGCCACGTCGGAGGGCTTCCGGCGCCACCGCGACTCCGGGCGGCGGCGCAGGGCCCCCAACCCGGTGCAGGGCGCGTCCACCATGATCCGGTCGAACTGTCCGGCATACAGCTCGCCCACGTCGCGGCCGTCGCCGGTGCGGATCTCCCACACCCCGGCCGGTACCGGCGCCAGGGCCTTCCGGACCAGCTCGGCACGGTGTTCGGCCACCTCGTTTGCCAGCAGCGTGGCGCCCCGCTCGGCGGCCAGCGCGCCCAGCAGGGCGGCCTTGCCGCCGGGACCGGCGCACAGATCCAGCCAGCGCTCGCCCGGCGTCACCGGCGCGGCGGCGGCCAAGGCCAGCGCCACGAGTTGGGAGCCGGCGTCCTGGACGCGGGTGGTTCCGGCCCGCACGCTGGCCAGCCGGCCGAGGTCTCCCCCCGCATACAAGGCGGAGCCCGCGACCAGTTCCCCGGGCTCCGCGCCGGCGTCGATCGCCTCGTCCAGCGAGCCCAGCCCGGGCAGCGCCACCAGGTTCACGACCGGCGCGGCGTTGTCGGCCGCCAGCAGGTCTTCCAATTCGTCCACGCGGCGTCCGTGCCCCGCCAGGGATTGCCGCAGTGCCCGCACCACCCATTCCGGATGGCTGTGTTCCAGAGCCGCCGCCTTGACCGGGTCGGTCTCACCGGCGGTCAGCTCGGCGGTCCAGCCGTGCAGGTCACGGGCGGTGACCTTGCGCAGGACGGCGTTGATCAGCGAGCCGGGGCCAGCGCCGATCACGGCGCGGGCCAGGCCGACGGTCTGGTCCAGGGCGGCATGGGCCGGCACCCGCATGGCCAGCAGCTGGTGGGCACCGAGCCGGAGCGCATCGAGGATCGCGGGGTCCAGCTGGTCAAGCGGCCGGTCCACGCAGCGGGCGAGGATGGCATCGTATGTGCCCAAACCGCGGAGGGCGCCGTAGGCCAGCTCCGTGGCGAAACCGGCGTCGCGCTTGTCCAGCCGGTGTTTGCGGATGCTCGCCGGCAGCACCAGGTTCGCGTACGCGTCGTCCCGTTCCACGGCGCGGAGCACCTCGAAGGCCGCCAGCCGGGCCGGGTCGGCCGCCCGCGTCCGCTGCGACGGAGCCGACCGGGAGTACTGCCTGGCGCCGCCGCGGTTGCGCTCCCGCCCCGCAGCATCACGGCGGCCGGCCCCCTGGCCGCCGCCGCCTTGGCGTCCGCTGTTCCGGCTGCCTTCATTCCGGCCGCTCATTCGAAGTGCACGTCCTCACGCTGTCCGAGCCCGCGGGCCCAATCTGCTGCATCCATCATTTTCTTGCCCGCCGGCTGGACCCTGTCCAGCTCCACGGCATGGGAACCGGTGCCCACGAGCGCCGAGGCCGCCGAGCCGCCGGACAGCCTCACGGCCCCGGGCGGCAGCCCGCGGTGCTCCGGCCGCAGGCGTACCGGGCCCAGCTTGAAGCGCTGGCCGTCGAGCATGGTCCAGGCACCGGGCTCGGGGGTGACGCCGTTAATGCGGCGGCGGATGGCCAGCGCCGGCTGCCGCCAATCAATGTGACCGTCCGCCAGGGACAGCTTGGGCGCGAGGCTGACATCGCCGGACTGCGCCACCGCCACCGCTGTGCCCGCGCCAACGGCCGCCAGGGTTTGCGACAGCAGCACGGCGCCGCTGTGGGAGAGCCGCTCCAGCACCTCGCCGCTGGTGTCCGCGGGGCGCAACGCCTCGGTCAGGGTGCCGTACACCGGGCCCGTATCCAGCCCCTTCTCCAGTTGGAAGGTGGAGGCGCCGACGACGTCGTCGCCGTTGATGATGGCGTGCTGCACCGGCGCGGCGCCGCGCCACGCGGGCAGGAGTGAGAAGTGCAGGTTGATCCAGCCGTGTTCGGGTATGCCGAGCGCGGCTTCCGGGACGAGGCCGCCGTAGGCCACGATGGCCGCCACATCCGGGGCGGCTGCCCGGATGGCATCGGCCGCGGCCGGCCCGATCCGGTTGGCCCGGATCACCGGCACGCCGAGCTCCGCGGCGCGGGCCGCCACCGGCGAGGCGGTCAGGACGCGTTTACGCCCTATCGGCGCGTCCTCCCGGGTGAGCACGGCCACAATCTCGAAGCCGTCCTCGACGAGCTGGTCGAGGGAGGGCACGGCCACGCCGGGAGTGCCGGCGAAGAGGACCCGCAAGCGCCTGCCGCCGTCCGTCATGCCAGCGGCTGCCCGAAGGAACCGGTGCCCGCCGCGGCCGGCCCGCGGCTGAAGCCGGAGCCGACGTGCGCCGCGCGCTGGGCCTGGGTTTCGCCGGCCACACCGTTGTATCCGGCGTTGCGGATGGAGCGCAGCGCGTTCTTCCGGTTCTCGCCGGTGAGGTGGTCGATGTAGAGGATTCCGTCCAGGTGGTCGGCCTCATGCTGGAAACAGCGGGCCAGCATCCCTTCGCCCTCGTACTCCACCGGGTTGCCGTGCATGTCCTGGCCGGTCACCCGCGTCCAGCGGCGCCGGCGCACCGGGTAGCCCAGCGCGGGTATGGACAGGCACCCTTCGGCGACGTCGTCCTGGAAGTCGTCGCTGAGCTCGAGCACCGGGTTGACCACGTGGCCGCGCCGGCCGTCCACGCGGAAGGTGAAGACGCGCAGGCTCACGCCCACCTGCGGGGCGGCCAGCCCGGCGCCGTCGACGTCCTCCATGGTTTCGTCCATATCCGCCACCAGCTTGGCCAGCTCCGGCCCGAACACGGTGACCGTTTCCGCCTTGGTCCGCAGCACGGGGTCGCCGATAATCCGGATGCTCAGGATCGCCATGTAGTTCTTGTCCTCACTGTTGCCGCTTCAGTACGCTGCCGTTGGTTCCGGTCCAGTTTAGTGGGCCTGCTGGACCGCCTGCAGGGCCGCCGCAGGGGGCGGCGCGATCGGCAGCAGCGCCCGGCCCGCCTCGGCTACCTGCAGATGCGTCTCCCACGCCCGGCGCAGCGAGCAGAAGCGGTACCAGTGCCATCGAAGCACCTCGGGGTTGGCGCGCATCGGCCGGACTTCCGTCTCACCGATCGCCACGCCCAGCAGCAGCGGATCGTCCCCGTGGGCCCACGGCTCCCAGCGCCCCGTCGCGGCGTCGACCAGCGACTCCTGTGCCTTCATGCCGGCCACCAACTGCATGACCACCTTGTCATTGAGCGCCTTGACCTGACCGTTGCGGTCCGTGCCCTTGGTCTTGAAGTCGATCAGGCAGGTGCGCCCCGCAATCCGGGCCACGAGATCCAGCGTGCCGGCGTATCCGACTTCCTGGTTCCAGACAGTGATCTCCGGGGCTATCGGCTCCACCCCGTAGAGCTGCCACCATTCGTCGAACCTGGCGGCGAAAGCCTCTTCGCCGTTGGCCTTGAGCGCCTCCCGGGCACCCGCAACGTCGTGCTCCCTGTCCAGCGCCCGCAGTGCCACCTGTTCGCAGTAAGCGTGGACGCGGTCCCCGCGCAGCGCGGCGGCATCCCGGTAGCGGTCGGCAGCCAGGGTCGCTTCCTTCGCCAGCGACCGCAGCCGCCCCGGGTCTCCGGCGGCCTCGGCCAGCCTGGCATCGGAGGCCAGGGAGGTGGCTGCCATGTGGGCGAACCAACCGTCCAGCGTGGTCGGCTCCTGCGCGATCACGGTGGTGATGGAGGGAACCGACGGCGGCTCCGAGGTGGAGCGCGCGTACATGCGGCCGTTGGCGGTGGCATGCGCAAGAAGTGGTGCAGTCATAAGGAAATCTTCTCAGGTTCCACTGACCGTTCCGGTCCGCAAGGCACAGCGCGGGCGCAACGGCGGTCGGCCTCCGCGCCGTTAACGAAAACATCCCCGGCCAGGCGATGCTGCCTGGCCGGGGATGTTTTCCGTGGTGGGCGATACTGGGTTCGAACCAGTGACCTCTTCGGTGTGAACGAAGCGCGCTACCACTGCGCCAATCGCCCCGGGTTTGCTGCGGATGCGCGGGCGCTTCCTGCAACGTCTAGAAATGCTAGCCCACCGAGGCGCTGAAACAAAAATCGCCCGGCTACGGCGCCTGGCCACTTGTTACGGGTGTGGTCTTTGGGGCGGGCGAGGAACGGGACCGCGGGTGGGCCACGGAACGGGTCGCCGGGCCAGCCGCCGCGTTCACCGCCTCCGGGCCGAACGGCCCGCGTCGTTTCACCCGCCGCAGCGTCGATTGGACGAAGCGGGAATCGTCCTATAGAGTTTTTACTCGTTGGAAATCACAGCGACGCCGCGAGCCGTTTGATGAAGGATCGCGGAAAAAGTGATGGAAAACTTTTGCGGACGTAGCTCAGCTGGCTAGAGCACCACCTTGCCAAGGTGGATGTCGCGGGTTCGAATCCCGTCGTCCGCTCGCAAGTCACTGTAACGTGCCAGCGTCGCTGGCCGGTCCTAGCGCAACTGCGAATAGGCACGGTGGGGTGGCCGAGAGGCGAGGCAGCGGCCTGCAAAGCCGTATACGCGGGTTCGAATCCCGTCCCCACCTCGTTTGCGGCGACACAGCAAACATCTCGTGAGAGATCACGGGCGATTGGCGCAGCGGTAGCGCGCTTCCCTGACACGGAAGAGGTCACTGGTTCGATCCCAGTATCGCCCACTGGAACGCAGTCCGGAGTGATTCGGAAACCGTTTCGCGCGGACGTAGCTCAGCTGGCTAGAGCACCACCTTGCCAAGGTGGATGTCGCGGGTTCGAATCCCGTCGTCCGCTCTCTTTTTCAGCGTTTTCTCCAGCGGCCCGCCTCGGGCACACCGGGGCGATTGGCGCAGCGGTAGCGCGCTTCCCTGACACGGAAGAGGTCACTGGTTCGATCCCAGTATCGCCCACCACTCCACGGCTCCCCCGGCGGGAGCCCTCCTTGTTTAAGCCGTCTACTCCGTTGAGCGCCCGCGGCGCGGTGCCTACGATGGATGTGCAGGGGCGAAAGGCCCCCCGTCGGAAAGGAGGTGGCTGTGTCTGTATTTGACGAGCTCAAGGGCAAGGCCGGAGGACTCAAGGACAAGGCAGCCGGTCTCGTGGGAGAACACTCTGGCAAGATCAAGGGTGCCGTCGGCAGCACCGGTGACTACATCGACGCCAAGACCGGCGGTAAGTATTCCAAGCAGGTAGGCGGCCTGCAGGCCAAGGCATCCCGTTTCGTCGACACGTTCGGTGACAGGGATGGCCAGGCACCGTCCGACGGGAACACTCCGTCCGCCTAGTCCTGGGCACGCCAAGGAGGGTGCCGGACCGCCGGGAGGCGAGCCGGCACCCTTTGTCGTGAGGCCGCTTATTCGCCCGTGCGTGCCTTGCGGTCCGGCGGACCCGTCAGCCCGTCCCATTCCTGCGCCGCTGCTCGGCAACTGATAGCTAACCGGGTGGGAGCCTGGAGGCCAAGGCGCGAGTGTAGCTCTCGGGATCGTCATGGGTCTGCGCCGAGACGACGAGATGCCTTGGGCTGATGCGCTTGGCGTAGTCCCCCTGATAAGGCATGACCAGGACGGTGTCCAAGCCTGTTTTCCAAGCGGCAATCAGAGCCGGCAGACAGCGGCGCTCGGGGTGTAGTTCAAGAGGGAGCATGTGGTTGGGCTGCAGCTGGATTTGCCAATGGTTGAAGCCGTCGATGTCCACGCCATCCCAGCCGTATTCGGTTGTCCAGCCCGGCGGGAAGGCCACGTGCCTCTCCTGATCGGAGCGGATTTCCGGCGTTGGATGCTGGTTCTTCTGGTCCCCCGTGTCGTACCAGGCCCAAGCTCGTTCCCAAGCCTGCTGCCAACGGGCGCCCCACTCAGTCCTGTCTGCAGTGGCAGGCAGTCGCGAGGCACCGGGCTTCGGTGCCGGATTCAACTCGGGAATGTTGACATCCGGGGCAATGTTCCAAGCGCTACGGATGAAGAGCAGGAGCGATAGGTGGTTCGGCGCGACTTTCACAGAGATGACCATGTCCTGCGGCCAGGGGTTATCTGGCAGGGGCTGATTGGATCTCATGAATTCCCTTTCGAGATTTTGATTCCTCGTCCGCTCCAGCTCGGTCAGGTAAGTGTCCCACCATAGGACCGGCACAGAACCGCACAGAGCCTCCTGCACCTACTTCTCAGCAAGCTCCAGATCCTCCACATCCTCTGTCCCCAAGAAATCCACTGCCTCGGCCCAGGCCCTGGTCATCTGGCCGCATCAACAAGAAGTTATGCTTCGCAGCGTCCCACCCTTCCTCTCCATGCTGTTCCGCCGCTACCGTGACGCAGACCGTTGTACATCACAACAAGGGGCGGTCATGCATGCGATAGCCAAACTGACGACTGGGGTTGTCGTACTGCTGGCGTTGTCCGGCTGTGGAAGTTCAACATCCGGAGGAACCGCCGTCCAAGAACCAGCCGGCACGGCAGGGGTGAACGATCCAGACGCGCAGATGCATCCCGAACTGCTCGAAGTCTCGCCGTCTCCTACTAAACCGGGGCAGACCATCAAGGTCCGATTCCCCGAGGAAACTTCCCGGGGAATCCCCTGGGTTCTGGAAGAACAGGACGGCAACAGCTGGCTTGTCCGCTACTACCTCATTGCCACGACCGATGACGACGGCGGCTCTGGTTCCCCAACATGGTGGCCTGCGAACGACCCCAAGGGCCAAACCTGGAAGGATATTGGCGTCGAGGGATCTGGCCCAGACACCCTCATCATTCCGGACAGCATTCGCCCCGGAACGTACCGGCTGTGCACGGCCAACAGCATGCCGAACATCTGCACCATGCTCGGCATCACGGAGTAGGGGCGCCCGGTCTCGGCCATTCGGCGGGGTCGCGTAGTTGAACACCGCGTCGGTCGCGTCGGTTGCCCGGTCGTATCGTCATCAGGCGCAGGGCATTACTCCTGCACAGTGGCGGCATGTGCGCGCCCGGCTGCGGGAGCTAGGCCGCTGGTTCGCCGGCCTGGCCCTCGCGGGCCAGCGCGGTCAGGCGTGATACCGCCCGGAAATACTTCTTCATGTAGCCGCCGGACATCATTTCCGGAGTGAAAAGCTCATCGAACGGCACGCCGCTGGCGATGATCGGCACGTCCTTGTCGTAGAGCCGGTCGGCCAGCACCACGAACCGCAGGGCCACGGCCTGCTCGGTGATCGTGTGCACGTTATGCCAGGCCACCGCGTCCACGCCGTCGAGAAACTGCTTGTACCGGCTGGGATGCACCCCGGCCAGGTGGTTGACGAGATCGGAGAATTCGTCGGCGGCCACCACCTTGCCATCGAAGTCATGCAGCCGCCGCTTAAGTTCGTGGTCGCTGAGCGGCTCGGGGGCGGCCGGAAGCCCCCGGTGCCGGTAATCCTCGCCGTCCACCCGGATGACCTCGAACTGGTCGGACAGCACCTGGATTTCCCGTTGGAAATCGACGGCGGCAAAGCGTCCCTCCCCCAGCGAACCTGGCAGGGTGTTGGAGGTTGCCGCAAGCTTGACCCCGGCGTCGGCGAGCTCGCGCATCAGCCGCGACATCAGCACGGTGTCACCGGGATCATCCAGTTCAAACTCGTCGATGCACACGAGGCGGTAGCTGCTGAGCGCTTCCACGGTTTTGCGGAACGACAACGCGCCGACCAGGTTGGTGTACTCCACAAAGGTGCCGAAGGCCTTCGGGCCGTCGACGGCGTGCCACAGCGAGGCGAGCAGGTGGGTCTTGCCCACGCCGAACCCGCCGTCAAGGTAAATGCCGGAGTGGCCCTCCGGCTTGCCGCCGCCAAACAGCTTCTTCAAGCCCTTGGGCTTGGGCCGGTCGACCACAACCGCAAAACGCTGCAGCGCAGTCACGGCCTCGCTCTGGGACGGCTGGGCCGGGTCCGGGCGGTAGCTGGCGAAGGATACTTCGCCGAAGCGCGGCGACGGGTGCAGGCCCGCCAGCAGTTCGTCCACGGACACCTTCGGCGTCCGGCGTGAAAGCTGTTCAATCTGGGGCACGTAGGCTAACCGCTGCCTTCCTGACATGGGCTCGGAGAATGCACAGCGGCCGGAATGCCGCCAGCAAAACGATACGCTACCCCGCCCGCCGGCGGCAGCCGGTGTAAGCCAGGCCACAGCGGGGCCGGCGGGCCACGGTGCTCCGGCCGGCGCACCCAGGCGCTCCTCCCTGCGGGCCCAGGCGCTCCGCCCGGCCACGATGTGACGCGGGGTGAGGCCCCGGAAGCTTTTGCCTGCTCCGGTGGTTAGGCTAAACAGAAGTCCCCCGGCCGTTTTGCACGGCCGTCTGCACGCTAAAAGCTGCACGTCAAGGAAAGGTTTGCCATGCCCATTGCCGCCGAGCACAACGAGAAGTTTGCCGCCTATGCCAACCCCGACCGCCTGGTCTCCACGCAGTGGCTGGCTGAGAACCTGGGCGCGGACGGGCTGGTGGTCGTGGAGTCCGACGAAGACATCCTGCTATACGAGACCGGCCACATTCCGGGCGCGGTGAAGATCGACTGGCACACCGACCTGAATGATCCGGACACCCGCGACTACGTGGACGGCGAGGGCTTCGCCGCGCTGCTCGGTTCCAAGGGCATCAGCCGGGACACCACCGTGGTGCTCTACGGGGACAAGAGCAACTGGTGGGCGGCCTACGCGCTCTGGGTCTTTACCCTGTTTGGCCACGAAGACGTGCGGTTGTTGGACGGCGGCCGTGACAAGTGGATCGCGGAGGGCAGGGAACTGACCATCGAGGTGCCGCGGCCCGAGGCGGTTGACTACCCCGTCGTCGAGCGCAACGACGCGCCCATCCGAGCCTTCCTCACCGACGTGCTGGACCACTTCGGCAAGCCGCTGGTGGACGTCCGCTCTCCGGAGGAATACACCGGCGTGCGCACCACCATGCCCGCCTACCCCGAGGAAGGGGCCCTGCGCGGGGGCCACATTCCGACGGCGGCGTCCGTGCCGTGGGCGCGGGCGGCGGCCGAGGACGGGACGTTCCGATCGCGCGAAGAGCTTGAGGCCATCTACCTGGACGAGGCCGGGCTGAAGCCGGGCGACGACGTGGTGGCATACTGCCGCATCGGCGAACGGTCCAGCCACACGTGGTTCGTGCTCAAGTACCTGCTGGGCTTCGACACGGTCCGCAACTACGACGGCTCGTGGACGGAATGGGGCAATGCCGTGCGCGTGCCGATCGTCAGGGGCGCCGAGCCCGGCGGGATCCCCGCCTCGGCCCGCTAAGGAATAGCCGGCGGGCACGCAACGTTGACGTAACGAGCCCGAAACTGCAAGAGAGAGCGCAAGTATGACCGTGACCGAGCAGACGATTCCCGAACCGCTGGCAGAAATCATCGACGACTTCCAGGCGGTCAGCGAGGCCGAGCGGCTGCAGCTGCTCCTGGAGTTCTCCCGGGAGCTGCCCGAGCTGCCGGAACGCTTCGCCGGGCATCCGGAACTGCTGGAGCAGGTGGTGGAATGCCAGTCTCCGCTCTTCCTGACCCTGGAGCTGGGCGATGACCCGGATCAGGACGTGCAGATCTACTTTTCGGCTCCGCCGGAAGCCCCCACCACGCGCGGCTTTGCCTCCGTGCTGCACGAGGGGCTCAACGGGCTGCCGGCAGAGCAGATCCTGGCCGTTCCCGACGATATCGCCGAGCACCTGGGCCTGACCCGTGCCATCACCCCGCTGCGGATCCGCGGCATGTCCGCCATGCTGTACCGCATTAAGCGCCTGATCACCGAGGCACGGCAACTGCGCGCCGCCTCGGCCTGACGGTGGCCAGGCACAAACCATCCGCCGGAACCCCCGCCACCACGCTGCTGCAGCGGGCGGGGGTTCCGCACGTGCTGCACACCTATGCCCACGACCCCGCGGCGCCCAGCTTCGGCCTTGAGGCCGCGGAGGCGCTGGGGATGGATCCCGCCCGCGTGTTCAAGACCCTGATGGCCGTCGTGGACGAATCGCTGGCGGTCGCCGTCGTGCCCGTCAGTTCCAGCCTGGACCTGAAGAAACTGGCCGCGGCCTTGGGCGGGAAGCGCGCGGCCATGGCAGACCCGCAGGTAGCCCGGCGGCGCACCGGGTATGTGCTGGGCGGGATATCGCCGCTGGGGCAGAAACACGCCAGCCGCACGGTGCTGGATTCCACCGCCCGGGACTTCGGCGCCATCCTGGTCTCGGGCGGCCGCCGCGGGCTGGATATCGAGATCGCCCCGGCGGACCTGGCCGCGCTGACGGGCGCGTCCTTCGCCCCGCTGAAGGCGGGTGAGGGCCCTAGCCGACCGGACGGAGCACCCGGGTCAACCAGGACGTGACGACGCGCTCCCAGCGTTCCGGGTCCACGTTCCATTCGCGGGTGTGACCGGCCCCGCTGAAGGGCTCGAACGTGACCAGCGGGTTCTTCTCGGCCAGCGCCGCGGACGGGCCGTGCGGCACGAAGTCGTCGTCCTCGCTGTGCACGATCAGCGTCGGCACCTGCAGCTCGTCGGCCCGGGCCACCCAGTTCATCATCTTCAGGTCCAGCGGGGCGGCGAGGCCGGTCAGCAGCCGTCCGGCCTTGTTCGAGATCAGCCACTGCGAGAACTGCCCCACGGCATCCGGTATCCGGTTCAGCTTCGCCTGGTGGGCCAGCACGTCGGTCCAGTCAATCACCGGGGCGTCCAGCACCAACGCACGGATCCGGCTCCGGTAGCGGGACTGGTCGGCTGCCTGCAGGCTGATCGCCCCGCCCATCGACCAGCCGAACAGCACCACATCCTCCGCCCCGTTCGCCAGGGCGAACCCGATCGCCGCCTCGACGTCGCGCCATTCGGTCATGCCCAGCCCGTAGCGGCGGTCCGGGGCTGAGGGGGCTTCGCCGTCGTTCCGGTAGGAGATCAGCAGCGACGCCATGCCCAGCCCGCGGACCGACCGGACGGCGCGGATGCCCTCGGCCCGGGACGCACCCCGGCCGTGCACCATGATGGCCCAGGTTTTCGCCTCCGCCTCGGCGCGGACCAGCCAGGCCGGCGCAATGCCGCCTTCCACCTCGATGTCGACTTCCTCATTGGCCAGCCCGACGGCGGCCGGGTCCGGGTAGGCCGCACCGCCCCACCAGCCGCGCGTGGCGGCGCCGAGGTCGCCGGCATACACCTGCTCGACCCTGCGCTGGACCGTGCCTTCCCGCGGCGAGTAGGACGTCACCTCGCCGACCCGCGCCACGGATCGTCCGCCGTCGTAATAGACGCTGTAGACGCCCGGCGCCGTGGTGTCCGGGGTGGCCGGCAGGATGATTTCCTGCTGCGGGCCGGTTCCGACGACGGCCAGGATTTCCAGGTCCTGGACGTGCTCGCGGACCGGGGTGAGCACCTGGCGGGCGAAATAGGAGGCCAGTCCCGACGTCGCTCCGGCCAGGACTGATCCGGCTCCGGCTCCCGCCAAGGCACCGAGCAGCAGCCAGCGGGCACGGGGCAGCTGGCCGTCGCCGGCGGAGGTGTTCCGGCCGGACCGGTCTGAGCGTTCGAACACAGCCATGGGTCCATTCTTGCCGGTGCCGGTGCCGACCGCTAACCGGCGCCGCCGTCGGCGCGCCGCGTTGTTGTCCCCCGCTTGTGCTGCTGATTAGGCTGGGCGCATGACCGAAACCATCGTCGTGCTGACCGAGGAACCGCTCAACGACGCCGACCTGCAGAATTTCGGCTGGCTGGCCGGCGAGCAGACCGCCGCCGGGCAGACCACCTTCCGGGTGCTGATTCCGGAGGACACCAAGCGGAACCTGCTGCTCGATTTCGTCGAGCGGCTGAGCCTGCTGGAGGTTGGCACCGCATTCCGCGAGCTGGCGCACGGCCAGCCGACTCCGGAAGAGGCCCGGCACGAGGCCGACGAAGCCAGGCGCATCTCCGCCAGGCTGCTGGCGGAAGCGGGCTTCAACGCCACCGTGGACATCGTCGAGGACGACGGCGTGTCCGCCCTGGTCAAGTACGTCGCGGAACATCCCGCCGACCGGGCCGTTGTCATCACCCGGCCGCATTCCATTTCCGATACCTTCCATACCGACTGGGCCAACCGGGCACAGGACAAGCTGGGCATTCCGGTCCTGCACCTGTACTCGGGCTCGGGATACATTGGCGACTCGTGAACGTTGGAGAGACTATGAGCAACACAGAGGCCGGACAGTTCCCGGTGACCAAGACCGACGATGAATGGCGGCAGGAGCTGAGCCCGGAGGAATACCACGTGCTCCGCGAGGCCGGCACGGAGCGGCCCTACACCGGCGAATACTGGGATACCCATACCGAGGGGGTCTACAGCTGCCGCGCCTGCGGAGCCGAATTGTTTACCAGCAAGGAGAAGTTCGATTCCCACTGCGGCTGGCCGTCCTTCTGGGCGCCGCTGGCCGAGGGCACCGTGCGCTACCTGCGCGATTCGACGCTGGGCATGGAGCGGATCGAAGTCCGCTGCGCCAGCTGCGACTCGCACCTCGGGCACGTGTTCGAGGGCGAGGGCTACGGGACCCCCACGGACCAGCGCTACTGCATCAACTCGGTGTCACTGACGCTGAAGGACACGCAGTAGCTTTTCGTACCGCGCCTCCCCTCACCCCTTCGGCGCTTCCACGTTTCATCTGATTCAAGCCCGGCCAGCACGAGCCGGGCTTAATCATTCCCGCCCGCCGAGGGGCTGAGCATTACAGTTCCTTACTTAGGGCCGCTTTTGACATAAGTAGTGCTGGTGCCTTGCTACGCTCGCTGCATATTCCACGTGAGGCGCCGGGAGACCCGGCCCGACGGAAAGCGAGGCGACGATGACCATCACCCCCACCCGCAGCAACTCCAGTGCCGCCGTGCACGGCAACCCGGCGCAGCACCCGGCATGGCTGCGCCTGAAAGAGGCGGCCACCGCGCTGCGCGGACTCCAGGTCCACGACGGCTCAGTACCGGACGACGGCAACAAACCCGCTGCCGCCGGGCACACGGACGTGATCATCGACGCCATCGGCCAGCTGGCCCCGCTGTTCGAACACGACGCCGACTACCTGGAGAAACTGGTGGTGGACTTCCGCCGCTGGCGCGACGGCGGATTCGGCGTCCCGGACTTCCTGGACTCGCTGCTGGCCTTCCAGCCGCAGCAGCACCGGATCAACGGCCTGCGGCACCTGGTGGTCTTCCCGATGTACACGCAGAACGGCAGCAGCGACCGGTTGGTCGAAGCCGTGCTGATCGAGGTCATCTGGCCGGACTTCATCGGCGAACTGGAATCGGGCTCCTACTCCAACAAGCTGTTCGTGCCCATCCGCTTCCTGGACTTCACGGCCGGCTACGACACCAACTCGGCCGTGCTCTTCCCGGAGACCGTGGCCGTGCGGGAAACCCCCGCCTTCACCTGGGGCGCCATCTTCGCCGACCGCGAGGCGGCCCGGTTCCGCACGGTGGTCCGCGCCGCGGCCGACATCACCTCGCTGGACCTGCCGGAGGAAGCTGCGGCCCTGCTCGATGACCAGCAGTTGACGCAGGAAACTTTTGTCATGTGGGACCTGATCCACGACCGCACGCACATGCGCGGCGACCTGCCCTTCGACCCGTTCATGATCAAGCAGCGGATGCCGTACTTCCTGTACTCGCTGGAGGAACTGCGCTGTGATCTGACCGCCTTCCGCGAGTCGGTGCGCCTGGCCCAGGACGCCACCGCGTCCGATCAGGTCCGCAGGCACGCCCGGCTGGTGCAGTACGCGGTGATCTTCGACCGGATCTTCCGCTTCGCCATTACCGGCAACCGGGTGCGCAACTACGACGGCCTGGGCGGCCAGCTGCTGTTCGCCTGGCTGCACCAGCACCGGGTGCTGCACTGGACGGACGGCAAGCTCTCCATCGACTGGGACCACGTGGCGGACGCCGTCGTCGCCCTGGGCGGGGAAATCGAGGAGCTGTACTGGCGCTCCATCGACCGGCCCAAGGTGGCCCACTGGCTGGCCGCCTACGAGATGCTGACCAAGACGCTGACCCCGCACCCGGCCTCGGTCTGGGCCAAGGGTCCCGATGCGCTGCCGCTGACGGGGCTGCCGCGCGAGGTCACCGACCAGGTCATGGACGACGAGTTCCCGCTGTCGATGTTCTACGAGGCCCTCTCGCGGAAGATGAAGCCGGTGATCGAATCCACCTCGGGGATCACCGGAGAGTCGGCCTGACATGGCCGCCGCCGAACACCAGCGCAACGGCGACGGGCCGCCCGATGCCGAACGGCTGCTGGCCGCCGCGCCCGGCCCCGGCCGCCTCGCCGGCCTCACGGTGGTCGTCGCCGGCGCATCCGGCGCCTCCGGCCAGGCCGTCACCGCTGCCCTGACCGGCGCGGGTGCCACCGTGCTGGCGGTCGGCAGCAGCAAGGACCGGCTCGACGCCGCCTACGCGGAGAACGACGCCGTGGCCCCCTACCAATGCGACCTCGCCGACCGGCGGGCCGTGGAAGAGCTGGCCGGCGCCGTTGCCGCCGAGCACGGCGGGGCCGACGGCCTGATCCACCTGGTGGGCGGCTGGCGCGGCGGCCAGGGCCTGACGGGGCAGTCGGACGAGGACTGGGACTTCCTGCACCGGCAGCTGATCAGCACGCTGCGCAACACCACCCGCGCCTTCTATTCCCAGCTGGAGGCCTCCCCGTCCGGCCGGGCGGTCATCGTCTCGAGCACGGCAACGGATTCCCCCACCGCATCCGGCGCCAACTACGCTGCCGCCAAAGCCGCCGCCGAGAGCTGGATGTTCTCGGTGGCCGATGCCTTCCGCCGGGCCCAGTCCGGACGCAAGGAGAATCCCGCCCCCCAGCGCTCCGCCGCCGTCGTCCTGGCCGTCAAGGCCCTGCTGGACGACGCCATGCGCCGGGCCGATCCGGAAAAGGCATTTGCCGGTTTTACCGACGTGGCCGACCTGGGCCGCGCCGCCGCCTCCCTGTTCACGCTGGACGCCGCCCGCCTCAACGGGGAACGCATCCGGCTGGCCTGACCCGGGTCCGGCTGTGACGGCACCCACTCATTAAGGAATACTGAAACACGTGACTGACTCCCCCCTGCTTTCCGGTTCCCTGCACGACACCGACCTGCGCGGCTTCGCCTCGGACAATTACTCCGGCGTCCATCCGGAGGTCCTGACCGCGCTGGCCCACGCCAACACCGGGCACCAGGTTGCCTACGGCGAGGACGCCTACACGGCGCGGCTGCAACAGGTGATCGCCGGACACTTCGGCGACGCCGCCCAGGCTTTCCCGGTGTTCAACGGGACCGGCGCCAACGTGCTGTCGCTGCAGTCGCTGTTGCCGCGGTGGGGCGCCGTTATCTGCACCTCCTCCGCGCACATCAACGTGGACGAGAACGGCGCGCCCGAGCGCGTGGGCGGGATTAAACTCCTGGCGGTGCCGGCCGACGACGGCAAGCTCACCCCGGAGCTGATCGACCGCGAGGCGTGGGGCTGGGGCGACGAACACCGCGCGCAGCCGCTGGCCGTGTCCATCACGCAAAGCACCGAGCTGGGCACGCTGTACAGCATTGAGGAAATCCGCGCCATCGCCGACCACGTGCACGAGCGCGGCATGAAGCTGCACATGGACGGGGCACGGCTGTCCAACGCGGCCTCCTCCCTGGGCACCGACCTGCGCAGCTTCACCACCGACGCCGGGGTGGACATCCTCTCGCTCGGCGGCACCAAGAACGGCCTGCTCTACGGCGAATGCGTGGTGGTGCTGAACCCGGATGCGGCCCACGGGCTGCAGTACCTGCGCAAGATGAACATGCAGCTGGCCTCGAAGATGCGGTTCATCTCCGCCCAGCTCATCGCCCTGTACGACGGCGACCTGTGGCTGCGCTCCGCCTCGCACGCCAATGCGATGGCCGCCCGGCTGCGCGCCGCCGTCGAGGGCGTCGAGGGGCTGTCCCTGACCCAGCCGACCCAGTCCAACGCCGTCTTCGCCGCGCTGCCGCCCGGAGTGGCGGACCGGCTGCGGCAAAAATTCCGCTTCTACGACTGGGATTCGTCGCGCGGGGAGGTCCGCTGGATGTGCTCCTTCGACACCACCGAAGACGACATCGACGCCTT
Organism: Arthrobacter sp. Y3224055; assembly: GCF_059090825.1. Classification (NCBI taxonomy): domain Bacteria; kingdom Bacillati; phylum Actinomycetota; class Actinomycetes; order Micrococcales; family Micrococcaceae; genus Arthrobacter; species Arthrobacter sp. Y3224055. Next base: position 431,965 of record NZ_JBNHGB010000002.1, read on the forward strand.
CGCGGCGGCCATCCGCAGCGAACTCTCCTAGTCCGCGCCGGGATGCCCTCCGCTCCACGGCGCGCCTGCCTGACGTCTCAGGGCACCAGGGCATAATCTGGCTGTGTGAGTGCGATTGATCTCTCAGCAGTGCCGCCTGAGTTCATGCGCGCGCTGTCGGCCCTGCGCCAGGCGCAGTGCCGGAATGAACTGCGTCTGGAGGAAATTCCCGCGCCCTCCCGGCTGGCCCCCTTCGCGGTGGCCCTCGGCGCGGAAGTCATCGCCGAACCGGGCCCCCGGCCGCTCCACGGCCCGGTGGTCACGGCGCTGCAGACCGCCGACGGCCCGGAACTGGCCACCGGCCGCTTCATCCTGCTGCACGACCCGGAAGGTTCGGCGGTCTGGGACGGAACCTTCCGAATCGTCACCTACATCCGCGCCGAGCTCGACGCCGACATGGGCAACGACACCATGCTCGGCTCCGTCGCGTGGGACTGGCTGGTGGAAGCCTTGGAGAACCACGGCGCCCCTTACCGCAACGCCGGGGGCACCGCGACCCGCATCCTGTCCGAAAGCTACGGCACGCTGAGCGGGCGGCAGGACTCGATCGACATCGAACTTCGCGCGTCCTGGACGCCTGCCTCCGCCGACATCCGCTCCCACCTGGAGGCGTGGAGCGACATGGTGTGCACCTATGCCGGGTTGCCGCCACTGCCGGAAGGTGTTGCCGCCCTGCCGCACCGCCGCCGCAACTGACCAGCCGACGCCCGCCTGCAGGGCAGCCCGTGTGCCGGCGCGTCCCGCCATTCGACCGGGCACGAGCCACACGTTACGGACCGGCACCGGGCCGTGGCGAGTTCCCGGGTCAGCGCGGCAACGTGCGCGGCGTAGGGGTAGACCTGCCCAGGCGGCGGTCTCGTAGGAGTACACGATGAGGTAGCTGACAGTGGCCTGCTCATTCTTTTTACCGGACGGAAGCCGTTATGGCGGCATGGGCTCGCTTCCCGGGGTCTTGGCGCGTCTCGACGTCGAGCACATCGAAACCTGCTTCGCTGAGCAAGTGCCCCATCTGCTCGATGGAGCAGTAGTACGCCGTTGTAACAGCGTGTGGGAAAGGCTTGCCCGAAAAACCCTCGAAGAATCCGACGAGTAGTTGCCCGCCCTGGGCAAGGGCACGAGCGATCTCCTTGAGCACGAAGGACAACTCGTCTGGTGGCATGTGGATGAGGGAGTACCAGGCCAGCACACCATCCAGTGATCCATCTGGTACGTCTAGATTACGTAAGGAGGCAACGCGAAAAGGCACATCGGGAAAGCGTACGCGGGCACTTTCAATGAATTCGGGAACAAGGTCGATCCCTTGCACATTGGCACCGCATTGGTAGAGGAAGTCGGTCCAATGGCCGGGTCCACACCCGGCATCAATCACGCAGCCGTCAATACTTGTCGCCCAACGTCCGATGCGTTGCCGATCCAGCTCGTGCATGTCCTCAACGGAACCAAGAATGCGCGTGTACTCGGCGGCACGTGCCCTATATGCGACTCGGATAGATTCACTCCCCATGCTGACGAGCGTAGCGGTCAGGGAACAGCACCGAACGATACATGGGCCTGCGCCTCTATGCCGCTCTTTAACCGGGCACTTCGCCAGCATGGCGGCTAGCGTCAAGGACGCCGTGCCGGGCCCCTTACTCTTTGCGTCCCGCCACAAGACTCCCAGGTGCCTGCTAGCCGTTCGTTTATCGGGCGTCAGGCCTCATCACACGTCGAGATGAGACGCTCAACCTCATCCGCCAGTTCCGGAACCGGTCGACGACCATCCAGTTCGTGGGACGCCCCTTTCCGAAGCAACGGTTCGACGTCGAGAACGTATTGGCGGATCACGGACTGGTCTGCCTCTGAGCTGCCGTAGGGATTGTTCTTACGAACCGAGACTCGCTCGATGAGGACTTCTACGGGTGCGCTCAGGAGAACAACAGCGGCGAAACGGTCATAGAAGCGACCTTGATTCTCGACAGTCCCCGAGACAACCAGAGACGAATGAGATGCCAGAAGTGCCGTCATCCGCGGTTCATCCCACGTTCCGTCAGGAAGCACCCAGGCGTCGTAGTCGGTGTCGATCGTTCGGTAGCCCCGCCGGGACAACTCGTGCAGCACCGTTGTCTTTCCCACGCCTGGCATGCCGGTGATCAAAACTCGAGACATGACAGCCGGCGTAAACGGTGCGCGAGAGTGCCCGGTAACCGAGATGCACGCACCAAATCAGCGCCCGCAACAGTTATCGAGCAACTGTCGCCTGTTCAGGTGCCCAGTAGGCGGCGTTCGTGGGCGAAGGCGACCAACTGGAGGCGGGTGCGCAGTTCGAGCTTGTCCAGCACGCTGCGCAGGTGGGTTTTGATGGTGGCTTCAGAAACGAACAGACTCTCCGCCATTTCACCGTTGCTCAGGCCTTTTGCCGCGAGCAGGAAGACGTCCCGCTCCCGCACCGACAACACATTAAGTACGGACAAGTCCGGGCCGATAGCGGGAACGGTGCGGGCTGCATGCTCGAAGAGAGAGTGAATGGATCCCGGGGCGATGACGGAGTAGCCGGAATGAACGGTCCGGATCGCCGCCAGTAGAAATTCCGGTTCCGCGCTCTTGAGCAGATACCCGCTCGCCCCGGCCTGCACAACCTGAACCACTGCCTGATCCCTGTTGAACGTGGTCAACGCAATGATCTTCGGCTTATCGATGCCGGCCGCCGCGGCGTGCTGCACGATCCGCCGGGTGGCTTCGACGCCATCCATTACCGGCATACGCAGGTCCATCAGCATCACGTCCGGACGCCGTTCGATTGCAAGGGCCACCGATGCTTCCCCGTCACCGGCCTCTCCCAAGAATTCCAGATCCTCCTGGCTCTCTATCAGCATGCGGATACCCGCCCGGAACAAGGGCTGGTCGTCCACCAGGGCCACGGTGATACGTGTCCCCTCCTCAACCACGGTGGTCCGCTTCCCGTGCGGCCCCTGCCTGCCCGGGAAGGCCCGCTGCGGCGAGAGCCGGCTGGACTTCCGCACTCGAAACGTCACCGAAGGTGTCCCTGGCTTCGGCGCCGACTGCATCGTCCCCCGTCGTCGCTTCCATGGTTCCGTAGGGGATAAAGGCCGTCACCCGGAAGTGTTCGCCGTCCGGCCCGGCCGTCAGCCAGCCACCGGCCAGATGGGCGCGTTCGCGCATACCGGGAAGTCCCCTCCCCACCCGGGACGTGGCCGGATTCGCGGCATCTTCTTGGCCGGTTGCGGCGCCGGACGAGGCCACGTGCAGAGTCAGGCCCGGCCCGCTCCAGTCAAAGTGGAGCTGCACATCGGTGCCGCGCCCGCCATGTTTGAGGGCGTTGGTCAGGCACTCCTGAACGATTCGGAAGACGGCCATCTCCTGCCCGGCAGACAGTTCCACCGGTGTCCCAGACTCGGTCGGGTGAATCTTCAAACTTCCGCGCTGCATGCCTTCGATGAGTTCCGGGATGTCACTCAGCAGCGGCTGGGGCGCCACCATACCGTTATCGTGGACGCCCTCGATCACGCGTTGCGCATCCACCAAGGCGCTCCGGGCGGATCGGGCGATCGTGTCCAGGGCGCTTAGGACGGCTTGGGGCTGGTCCTTGCTCAGGTAGCGGGTTCCATCGGCCTGCGCGGCGACGACTGCCAGCGAATGAGCGAGGACGTCGTGCAAATCCCTGGCGATGCGTGTCCGTTCCTGCTCCACGATCAGGTCGATCTCGGTCTCCTGCAGACTGTTTTGCGCCAGTTCGCGGGCCCGGAACAAACCTCCCCGTTCCTGATACAGCGCCGCCAGTCCGCCGACGGCGGCGCACGCCCCGGCTATCAACAGGAGGAGCGCGAACAACTGCCAGCCATAGTCCTGCAGCATCCACCGGTCGCCGGCCTGCGCCGGGGGGAACCAGCCGACACCGTCGCCGTATCGCCACGAAAGCATCAGGAACGCCATGACGGCAGCGGCGGCCACGTTCACGCCCACAGCCATGTACCGCTGCCGGGCCGGGGCAATCCACACGATAAAGCCCAGAGCGACAAACGAGCCAAGGTAAATGGCCCAGTGATTGGCTTCCATCGGCGGCAAAATATGACTTATCTGTCCGGTAAGAAGTGCAACCGTGAACCCAAGAGAGACCAAAGGCTTCCAAGCGGCAGTGGCAACCGCCAGTGTCATCAGCACCAGCGGCCAGTTCCCTGGCCATGACTGCCAGGATCCTCCCATCCTTCCTGCCTCCGCAATACACCACAGTGTAAAGAAAAGGACGGCCGCCACAGGGGCGCCCCAATTCCGCACAAATTTCAAAACCGGTTCCATGCCAGTCACCATATCCACGGCAATCACACAGATCCCGCCGAAATGCTGCAAATCAACCTATTAGCCAAATGAATCATTCTTTGAGCCAGATTTGGTCCGCACCGCACTTCTGGTCTGGTCAGACCCCCCCGATCGACCCGCACAGCCCGATGATGATCCTTGGTCTGCACAGAAAGCATGCAAACGCTTCCCGGAGCGTAGAGCCAGCATAAGGGAACCCTTTATGTACAGAAGTCTGGTGGCCGTAGTGTTTCGAGGAACAGATGGACGGAGCCATTGGCGTGCTCGCACAAAGTGGGTTCAGTCTCAGGTAAAGAAGTAGGTTTCCAAACCGTGCAATCATCCGCAGCAGATATTTTAAGGGGCAACTCTCCCTGGTGGTCATCCATCTGGGCGAGAACGCTAATCGGCTTGGCCCTGCCTCCCGCGTATGTGCACATCCTGCATCATTTTGTCTACCTCTCCTCGGACGCTGTCCAGACCCCCTCCCAAGAAATTGGGGCCGAGGTGGGTGACGCTGTTCTATGGGGCGCGGTTGCATTGGCAGGTTTCGGATTGCTCGGGATCCTCGTCACGATCTACTTCCCCAACAAACGTCTCGTCGTCCCTGCCTGGTCACTCGGAATCTTGGTGCTGATTATGCTGGCTGACATTTGGCTCGTGACGCTCCTGGGCATAGGAGTTTTCAACGTGCCTCACATGTACGCCCCGGTGACACTTATCGTCACTTGCACTGCACTGGCACAACGGATGACAGCCGAACCTGAACACGGACGATGGCCGTGGATCGGGTTTACACTCGGCGCGGCCCCCTTCTTTGCGGCCACCCTGCTACTAGTAACCGAAATCATTTCCGGTTCCAGATGAGGCAACGACAGGCTCGGAGTGGTCCACCCTCCGGCCCGCGCCAGCGGAGCCGGTAGGGCTTAGCCGCTTGTCTTGCGCACTCTTTGGAAGCTTTTCCTAGCCAAACTTCCCCGCCATTACTTTGATGCAAGGCTAATGGCTGGGGAACCTTACTACTGGGGCACACCGCTCCTAGGCCAAGTGTCCGGCAACACCGTCCGCACCGGGTAGGCTGGGCGAAAAATCGATTCGTCCCCGCTCGCACAAACCGGGGTTGATGCGAGGGGGAACAAATGGCTAAGAAACCGTCCATCCTGTTGACTACAGTCTTCTTTCTGACTGCCGGCCTAATCCTTGGCATCAGCACCCTTCCCAGCCAGAGCCCTGCAATTGACACGCCGGATGCCCACCAGCCCTTCGTCGAATGCTCAGCTGACTACGCGGACGGTGCAGGCGCAGAACTGGACCGGAAGAATATGATCGGCGCGGAGAACAGTGTCATCATTTCCCCCGAAGAAATGAAGGTTCTGGGTTTCTCCGAAGCCCAGATCCAAGCCCAGACAGCGAAATGGAACGAGCTTTCCCCGGAAGAACGTGAAGAGCAGTTGTGCCGTGCAGCGCAACAGAACCCGGCCAGCACTCAATAACGCAGAGCGGGCCCTTTCAACCGAAAGTAACCGTTCCTGCGCCGGGCTGAACATAGCCTGACCGAAAGTCCATCGGGCCGGCAAGGATGCAACAAGTACCAAGATCCCTGCGACGACGCCGCTGGAGGCGCTGGCCGAGAAATGTGCGAACACATCCGGCCCGCCGTCGTCCTGGCGCAACCCAGATGAGGGCTCATCCGCAGGAACCCATCCGCTAGCGAAGTCAATTGCAAGTTTGTAATCACCCGGGAGCTGCGGATGCATCAGAAATGGCTGTGGGCTGCCAGGAAGTCGGCGTGCGGCGCTTCATCGCCTCCGATTACGGCATGGCGCGTCCCCCCATTCGGCCGGGCGCATGCTGCTGGCCTAAACTGAACGGATCATGAGCTCCTTGACTTCGGACACGTCCGGGCAGAACAGCCCTGACCAGAGCACTTCCAACGACGCCGCAGAACACCGGGAGCAGACCCCCCAGCTGATCCACCTCGACGCGCCTCGCGACGGCGTTCCGCTGGTCGTCGCCAGCGAGTCGGGGTTGCAGCGGGCCGCCGCTGCGCTGGCGGCCGGCACCGGTCCGGTCGCCATCGACGCCGAGCGGGCCTCGGGCTTCCGCTACGGGCAGCGCGCCTTCCTGGTCCAGTTGCGGCGCGAGGGTGCCGGCACCTGGCTGATCGACCCCGAGCCGTTTGAGGACCTGAAGCTGCTCAATGACTCCCTGCGCGGCGTCGAGTGGATCCTGCACGCCGCCAGCCAGGATTTGCCCTGCCTGTCCGAGCTGGGCATGTGGCCCGACAAATTGTTCGACACCGAACTCGCGGCCCGGCTGGCCGGCCTGCCCCGGGTGGGCCTGGCCGCCGTGATCGAATCCCTGCTCGGCTTCACGTTGGCCAAGGAGCACTCCGCGGCGGACTGGTCCACGCGTCCCCTGCCCGAGCCGTGGCTGCGCTACGCCGCACTGGACGTCGAGGTGCTCATCGAGCTCCGCGAGGCCCTGATCGACAGGCTGCGCGACGCGGGCAAGCTCGAGTACGCGCTGGAGGAATTCGAGGCGGTGCGCGCCGCCCCGCCTTCGCCGCCGCGCATCGACCCCTGGCGCCGCACCTCCGGACTGCACCAGATCCGCGACCGGCGGCAGCTGGCCGCCGTGCGCGAACTCTGGAACGAACGCGAAGCCCTGGCCGCCAAGCGCGATGTTGCACCGGGCCGGCTGATCCCGGACTCGGCCATCGTCGCCGCGGCCAAGGCAATGCCCGCCACCGTCCCGCAACTGCTGGAGACGCACGGGTTCCACGGCCGGGCCGCGCAGCGTGAAGCACCGCGCTGGCTGCGTTGTGTCGCCACGGCCCGGGGCGAGACGGACCTGCCTCCCCTGCACCTGCCCACCAACGCTCCCCCGCCGCCGCGCTCCTGGGCCGACAAGGACCCGGCCGCCGCGGCCCGGCTGCAGACCGCACGCCCCCGGCTGGCAACCCTCGCCGAGCAGTTGGACATGCCGGTGGAGAACCTGCTCACCCCCGACTACCTGCGCCGCACCGCATGGCGTCCGCCGGAACCCGCCACGGAACAGTCGGTAGACGCCGCCCTGGCCGAACTCGGCGCCCGCCCCTGGCAGCGGAAACTGACGGCCGGGCTGCTTGCCGAAGCGTACGCCAACCCGGAGCCGCTGGCACTCAAGGAGAACCCTGAGCCCGAGGCCGCCACCGGCGGCGGCGCCGTCGGCACCTCCGCGCGCCGGCGGACTTCCACGGCAACTGTTGCAGGGCCCGCCGATTCTTCAGCGGGGGCGGTGTCCGGCTCCATCCGGCGGCGCCGGCGTGAACGGCATTCCCCTGCCTGACCGCCCTTGCCGCGCCGGCGTGGGAGCCGGGCGGCGGCCGGGCACCGTCAGGACGGCGAGGCTCGCGATGACCAGGGCGACGCCGATCCAGCCCGCGGGCGGCAGCCGCTCGCCCACCACCAGCACGGCCAGCACGGCGGCCACGACAGGCTCCGCCAGCGAAAGCGTTGTGGCCGTGCTCGCGCGGACCCGCGCGAGGCCGAGGCCGAACAACACGTAGCCGGCGAACATCGGGACCAGTGCCATGTAGGCCCCCACGACCGCGTTGCCCCACGAGGCCAGCAGCGGAGCGCCCGTGGCCAGCAGCACCGGCATCAGCAACAGTCCGCCCAGGCCGAACATGGCGCCCATGGCGGCGCGGGCGGACACACCGCCGCCGATGATCCGATGCGCTGCCCAGGAGTAGAGGGCGTAGGTCAGTCCCGCCAGCAGGCCCAGGGCAATGCCCGCAATCGTGCCGCCCGCACCCCCGGCAGCGTCGCCGTCCGCGGCACCGTTGCCGCCGCCGCCCGCGGCCGCGAAACACAGCAGTGCGGTTCCGGAGAGCCCCAGCACGGCGGCGCCGGCCCAGCGGGCCCCCAGGATGTGCCGGTCGGCAGCCCGTTCGATGAGCGCGGAGGCCAAGGGAGCGGAGCCGATGCTCACCACCGTGCCGACGGCAACGCCGGCCAGGCGCATGGAACTGTAAAAGGCCAACGGGTACACGGCAACGGCCCCCGCCCCCAGAAGTACCAGCTTCCACTGCACCCGCAGTTGCGGCCGGGCACGATTCATCGGCCACAGCGCGGTCAGCGCCTGAAAAAGCCCGCCCACTCCCATGGCCACCGCGCCGATGGCAAGCGGTCCGACGCCGGGCGCGAAGGTGGCGGCCGTTCCGGTGGTTCCCCACAGCACCGACGCCGCCAGCACCAGAAAGGCGCCGGCAGGGGCCTCCGCCGGACGATACCGCTGTTCTTCCGCTTTCATGTCTCCTCGCCGCTTGCCTGCCGCCCAGCGTAGCCGCCGGACCGCACCCGCTGCATTGTTCCGGGGCACCACTACGGCGTGCTTGCTGCTTAAGTTACCGGCGGGTAACATCATGGTCAGCACTGTGTTCCGCATCTCATGGAGGTATCAGGTGAGCCCCACGTCCCCGCCCCGCGCCCTGCGCGATGTCGTCTTCGTCGACGGCGTGCGCACCCCGTTCGGGAAGGCGGGTGAGAAGGGGATCCACGCCGGCACCCGGGCCGACGACCTGGTGGTCAAGTGCATCCGGGAACTCCTGCGCCGCAATCCGACGCTGCCGCCCGGCCGCATCGACGACGTGGCCATTGCCGCCACCACGCAAACCGGCGACCAGGGCATGACCATCGGCCGCACCGCCGCGCTTCTTGCCGGCTTGCCCCGTTCCGTCCCCGGCTTCGCCATTGACCGGATGTGCGCCGGCGCCATGACCGCCGTGACGACGACGGCCGGCGGCATCGCCTTCGGCGCGTACGACGTGGTGGTGGCCGGCGGCGTGGAACACATGGGCAACCACCCGATGGGCCAGGGTGCGGATCCGAATCCGCGGTTCGCCAGCGAGCGCCTGGTGGACCCTGCGGCGCTGAACATGGGCAACACCGCCGAAAACCTGCATGACCGCTTCCCCGCAATCACCAGGGAACGCGCGGACGCCTATGCCGCGGCCAGCCAGGCCAAGCTAGCCGCGGCCTACCGGAACGGCAGCATCCAGCCCGACCTGGTGCCGGTGGCCGGCCGCAAACCGGGCGAAGGCTGGTCGCTGTACAGTGCGGACGAACCCCCGCGGCCGGACACCACCGTGGAAGACCTGGCCGGGCTGCGGACCCCGTTCCGCCCGCACGGCCGGGTCACCGCCGGCAATGCCGCCGGCCTCAACGACGGCGCCACGGTCTCGCTGCTGGCCTCTGCGGAGGCAGCCGGCGAGCTTGGCCTGCCGGTGAAGATGCGCCTGGTCTCCTACGCCTTCGCCGGAGTCGAGCCCGAGGTCATGGGCATCGGGCCCGTCCCTGCCACCGAAAAGGCCCTGAAGATGGCGGGCCTGGACATCGCGGACATCGGCTTGTTCGAGATCAACGAGGCCTTCGCCGTGCAGGTGCTGTCCTTCCTGGACTACTACGGGATCGCCGATGACGATCCCCGCGTCAACCGCTACGGCGGGGCCATCGCCGTCGGCCATCCCCTGGCCGCCTCCGGCGTGCGCCTCATGACCCAACTGGCCCGCCAATTCGAAGACGACCCGTCGGTCCGCTACGGACTGACCACGATGTGCATCGGGCTGGGCATGGGAGGAACGGTGATCTGGGAGAATCCGCACCATGCAGATTATTCGGGCGGCACCGCCGATACGGCCGCCGCAATTGTCGGAACCGCCGCCCCCGCGGCAGCACAGGCACGAGAGGACCACGCATGAACGCCGAGTACACGGCCCTGGCCGCGAAGTTCCCGGACGAGACCGTCACCCATTCCTACGTGCAGGATGTGGAACTGCCCGGTGCCGGCACCCTGGCGCTGCTGACCCTGGACAACGACCTGGACCACCGTAAGCCGACCACCCTGGGCCCCAACAGCCTGCTGGAACTCGGCACGGCACTCGAAGGGCTCAAGGCGCGGGCCGCGGCGGGCAGGATCTCCGCCGTCGCCATCACCGGCAAGCCGTACTACCTGGTGGCCGGGGCCGACTTGAGCGCCGTGGGCAGGCTCACCGGCCCCGAAGACGGACGGGCCATGGCCAGGCTGGGCCACGATGCCTATGCCACGCTCGCCTCCCTGGGCGTCCCGACGTTCGCCTTCATCAACGGAGCAGCGATGGGCGGCGGGCTGGAGATCGCGCTCGCCGCCGACTACCGCACCATCTCCACCGGCGCCGGCGCCATCTCGCTGCCGGAAGCCTTCTTGGGCCTGATCCCCGGCTGGGGCGGGGTCTACCGGCTCCCGCGGCTGATCGGCCCGGCGAATGCCGTCAAGGTCATGGTCGAGAATCCGCTGAGCAACAACAAGGCGCTCGACGGCGCGGCCGCCTACCGGCTGGGCATCGCCGACGTCCTCTTCGAACCGGCCGATTTCCTGGAGCAGTCGCTGGCCTGGGCCACGCGGATCCTCACCGACGACGACGCCCGCCGGCTGGTCGCGGACCGCCGCGCCGAGACCTCCGCGGCCACCGACGCGGACTGGGACAAGGCCATCGCGGCCGGTCGGAAGTTCGTGGAGGCCAAGACGTCCAACGCCGCGCCGGCACCGGCCAAGGTGCTGGACGTCCTGGACGCCGGCCGGGGCAAGAGCCAGCAGGAATCAGCCGACCTTGAAGTCGAGGCGCTGGCGGAATTGATACAGACCCCGCATTTCCGCGACACGGTATACGCCTTCCTGGAGCTGGTGCAGAAGCGTTCCAAGCGGCCGGCCGGCGCACCGGACCCCAAGCTCGCCCGACCTGTCACCAAGGTGGGCGTGGTCGGCGCCGGCCTGATGGCCAGCCAACTGGCCTTGCTGTTCGCCCGCCAGCTGAAGGTTCCGGTGGTCATGACGGACATCGACCAGGCCCGGGTGGACAAGGGCGTGGGGTACGTCCACGCCGAAGTGGACAAACTGCTGGCCAAGCAGCGCATTTCGGCCGACGCTGCCAACCGCACCAAGGCCCTGGTCACCGGCTCGGCCTCCAAGGAAGCGTTCTCGGACGCCGACTTTGTGATTGAGGCCGTGTTCGAAGAACTGGCCGTCAAGAAGCAGGTCTTCGCCGAGGTCGAGGCGGTGGTCTCCGAGGACTGCATCCTCGCCACCAACACCTCATCGCTGTCGGTCACGGAGATGGCAGCGGACCTGCTGCATCCCGAACGCGTGGTCGGCTTTCACTTCTTCAACCCCGTGGCCGTCATGCCCCTGCTGGAAATCGTCCGGGCGCCGAAGACCAGCGACGAAGTGCTCTCCACCGCCTTTGTCCTGGGCAAGGCCCTCAAGAAGACCACCGTGCTGGTCCAGGACGCCGCCGCCTTCGTCGTGAACCGCGTGCTGCTGCGGCTGATGGGGGAAGTGTCCAACGCCTTCGACGAGGGCACGCCCGCCGACATCGCCGACAACGCGCTCAAACCCATGGGCCTGCCGATGACCCCGTTCACCCTGCTGGCCATGGTCGGCATCCCGGTAGCCCAACATGTCACCGAGTCGCTGAATGCGGCCTTCGGCGACCGCTTCCGGGTCTCCGCCAACCAGCAGCGTCTCATCGACAACGGCATCACCTCCCTCTGGATCACCGACGACGACGGCCGGCAGGTTATTCCCGAGTCGACCCTGGCGCTGCTGGAGTTCGGAGACTCCCCCAGCAGCTCCGAGCAGCTGCTGCGGCGCACCCAGGACGCACTGGCCGAGGAGATCGGACTCATGCTGGAAGAGGGCGTGGTGGCCGCGCCGGAAGACATCGACCTGTGCATGATCATGGGTGCGGGGTGGCCGCTGCATTTGGGCGGCATCACCCCGTACCTGGACCGGGTCGGCGCCTCCGAACGGGTCAACGGCCGAAAGTTCCACCCGGAGCGGTAACGGCAGTCGCCGAAGCCGCGCACCGCCGTCGTACCGCGCCTTCAGGACGACGGCGGTGCCGGCTCACCGGAGGAAAAGACGTCGTTACCCGGGAGCGCAGGCCCGGGGCATTCCAGTCACGCGACAGCACGTTCGTGGACGTCGTTTCCCATTAGAAACCCCAGTGCCTTGGCTCTCACACTGAACGCAACGGGCACAAGGGCGAGAGAGACCAGCAGTCCGAACAACATCGGTGGTCCGCCGACGTTTGCGACGCTTCCAGCGTGGACAAAAACGCCTGCAAAGATCAGCGACATGAAGCATAGCGAAGCCGCCATGACGGTGGCCCATCGCTTTGACCGACTGGTCGACACGTTGCCCGCCACCGCGGCCGAAAGCAGCTGCCAGGACGCCAGCAAGGCCACCTCGAAACCGCCGATGGCAATCACGATTGCCGTGACGTACGGGGGCGCCAGGTACGCAACCTCGGGGTAGGCGCCGGCGTACTCTGCGGCGACCTGCGGAACAATCAGCAGCTGAGCCAGCAGTGCCCCAACAGCAAGGGCTCCGAGGATGATGCGGAAGGGTGTGGCTCGCTGGCTGATCATAGGGCAATCATCACCGACGTGGACTGAATGGCGGAAGCGCTAGGCGCAAGTGAACAGGCATAATGCCAGTAAATGAAAGGTGAGGCCATGGCGGCAGTCGTTACCCCAGAGCGGCGACCTACTGCCGGACCAATAGCGGCGACGGTTGTGCTTTTGGTTTCGCTGGTCCTCTTTTTCGTAACCGACAACGCGCTGGTGGTTGTCGCCGTAGCCGGTGCCGTGGTGTTCTCACTATTCGGACTACAGATGTCCAAGTGGTACTGGATCCCGTCTACCCTCGGCGCATTGCTGCTGCTCTTGCTGCTTGCGCTCATGATTCCCCTGTGGACTGGAGGCTAAATGGTCGAGGTTGGGAACCCCAAACAGGGTTTACAACCCCACGTCCCTGCCTCCGCGAACGCCGATAGCAGAACAATTGCCTAAATGCAGTTGTGCGCTCGTGAATGTTCCGGTTGAGAATTCTGTATCGATACACCTGCCTGGCATTTAGACGGTCATCGGCTTGGGAAGTTCTTCAGAAAACCCGGGGGATGCACCAGTGCTGCAGTGATCATGCGGCGCATGATGAACTTGTGAAAAGGCCAAATCAAGTTGAAGTAGAGCCGCCCCGTCCAACGGCGGTAATGGACGACGGTAGTGATCTGAAAATTGTTCTTGGGTTCGGTTCCGGTCGGCTCGACCTCGACGATGAGGTGCGCGATTAGATGAGTGTCCTCGGCGGTGAGCACCAGGTAGGTGTCTTCCTTGCTTGCGGAAACCGTGAAGAAGGCGAGTCTGCCACCGGGGCGGAGGCTAATCTCTGCCGGGCGAGGTGCGCGGTTCGTACGGCCGGATGGGTGTTCGAGCCGCATGAGGCGGGCCAGCACACCACGAGCCACGAACAGCGCCTTTAGCCAGATCGGTTGCCACGACAGGATGTTGCTGATGCCCTCACGTAAAGACAGCGATGTTTTGGCGCTCACCCTGCCTAGGTGGTCTGCTGACCTCGAGTAGCGTTGAAGTTCCGGGTGCATGAGTTCGCCTTTCTTCGGGGCCGCCGCTGCGCGTACTGCCAGGCAAAGTACCAGATCTGCCTCGGGGAAGGCGGCAGGTAGAACGCCAACCGGATGTTATGACGTCGGATACTCATGACGAAGCTTCTGGATCTCGCGTCTGGCAAAGAAGCCGAAAAAGACAGCTGAAACGCCGGCCGCGATCCCGTTCTATCAGGGCTCATTACTGTCCCATTTGGGGAATCCCCTACGAGCCAACGTGCGGCTGACTTATTGTGCCGAATCTGCATATTGAGGTGGCCAAACCACCTTGAATCGTTCGAAGACGATCTCGTCGGTTTCTGCCCATTGACGCCCTTGGGCTGCTGATACGCGAGTCCAGTAGCGGCGGTGCTCACGCTGCCAACTGTCTAGGCTCAAATCGTCCTCGCCTTCGTCGCGGGCGAAAGCAGCATCAGCACTTTTGAAAGAACGAATGCGCAGTTCAATAGTGCGAATGATGATGCTCGGAGTGCCGTTCCCATCACAGGCAATCCAGTGTGACCCCGATCCGGGGCACCTGGTCACCTCGCGCTATGAAGTCCGCAACGGGCTCCGCCGTCGCGCGTTTGTTTCCGCTGAGGACATGAGCGAGAAGTTCATCAGCTAACCGCTGCGTATCACCGAAGTGTTCAATTGTGTATTCCGGGGCCGCAGCTACCGTCTCCGGGTGAGCAGCACAGTATGCCTGCCACATCCGAATGCCTGCGTCATGGTCGGCTGGGCCAACAGGGTCGAGTTTCACCACATCATAATGTCAGAAGCAGACGCCCGAAGCCGGTCCCCCACCGCGACAAAGATGAGCGAGGGTTTATGCAATGGTCTGAATAACGCCGGTGCGTCGTGTTCGGGCTACATCCGGGTTCATTACTTTCTCTTCTGAGCTTCTGCATTGAGACGCATGTCTGGACATACTCACCGTTATCGGCCTTAAAAACGGGCAGAGGGAGTGGCTGCTCAAGGGCTCCACGACCTGGAGCAGAGTGCTGGTCTGGACTCAGCGCGTGAAGGTGCGCGCCGGGGCGGCCCAGGGTAGTTGAAAGCCGATTTGGAAGCATCGCTGGTCGCGATCTTTAGATGACCCTGGCATACTCCCTCGGCGAAATCCCATCGCGCCGCTAGTCGGACTGGTCCAGTCAATGATTGCCCCGTTATCAGGGGACCTGCAGGATCTGGGTTCAGGCGAGTTTGGTTACCTGGTAAGTGTGGCCGGCCGCACGGAGTCGCTGCATGAGCACGTTGCCGAGTGCTGTGGCCGGTGTTAGCGACCCTTTCGCAGTCGGCAGCCGGTCACCGTCGAGGGCAAGAGCGAGTGCAGTCTCCCCTGCCATCACGGCCGTGGCGGCATAGCCGGGATCGCCGGGGCCAGCGGCAATCGCCTGGTATCGGTGCCCGTTCTCGGTGCGGGCGGTTACCTGGGAGTGGAACCAGCCCGCGCGCTGCGTGCGGGTGCTCGGACCCGAACCTGGTGCCGGAAGACAGCGGTCGAGCACTCCCCGGGTCGGCGGAAACGCCATCGCGCCCGTGAATGCCCGGAGCCCGAGTGCCATTGCCCTGGCGATGACCGCCCCTGCCGGTCCGCGGGCTACCCCCATCACCTCGCCGTACTGAAGGGAGCGGCCGTAGGCCCAACCCTGCAATGCGTTGCTGCGGCGCACTATCCGAGTGTTGACCGCGGCCATGATGAAAGGCGCGGTCCAGGTGCCGTCATCGGAACGGCGAACAGGACCGGCGTCAGGAGGCTGTTGTGTCGTCGGCTCCCCTGTGCGGTCGGGGCTCAGAGCGTAGGGGTCCGCGGCTAATGACCGCAGGGCGGTGCTCGATCGCATCGTGTCGAGCTGCCCGCGCATCGACTCGAGCGTGCCTCCGCTGATGCCACCCTTGGCCGTAGCGACGAGTTGAACCTCGGCCAAACCGCCAGCGCCATCAGCTTCTGCTGCCTGATGAAGCAGCAATACAGCGAGGTCGGACGGCACGGAGTCGTAGCCGCAGGAGTGCACGATCCGGGCCCCGCTCGTCATGGCCAGAGCGTCGTAGCGATCGATCGCCTCCCGGACGAAGGACACCTCACCCGCGAGGTCGGCGTAGTGGGTACCGGCCCCTGCGCAGGCGTCGACGACAGGTAATCCGTGTTTCGTGTATGGACCGACGGTTGTGAGGAGCACGCGCGTGCCCGCGGCCAGGGCAGCGATCGAGTCCGCGTCCTCCGAGTCGGCTTCGATGAGGGCCCATCCGTGCGCCGCGACCGGCAACTGCGACCGAACCGCCTCGAGTTTGGACCTCGACCGGCCCGCGAGTCCGACTCGCATGCCGGCCGGTGCATGCTCCGCGACGTAGCCGGCGATCAGTCGGCCAACGAAACCCGTCGCTCCGTAGAGAACGAGGTCATGTTCCCGGGATGAGTTGTCCATAACTGCAGCCTTTCACAGCGGCAACTCCAAGCTGACACACGGCTCCTTGCTTTGGACCTCGGGTATCGTGAGTGGTCCTGATTGGGAGACTGGCTCGCGTTCCGCGTGTTTGCCAGTTAGGGTACACCCAACCTGACGTCAGGTGAGTGCCGGTGGCGACGTCGATTTTACGCAACGGCGTGCGGCGGGGCCGGCCGGAGCCGTACGGTAGCCGGATGGAACGCTTTACAGGGTTCATCGCGGGTCTGGGCACCAGCGCGGGACGCCGGCTGGTGGTCGGGCACTGGATGGACTCGCCGCTCGGCGCCTTCACGGACGTCATGACCGAGGACCGCGACGGGCTGCGGACGCTGCTGGCCCCCAACCGGGCGGTCGCCGACTATGTGTCCGCGACCTACCGCTTCGATGAGGTGGTGGTGGCGCCGCTGGACGCCAGCCTGAGCCCCGCCGGGGAGCGGAGCGCGGAACCGGGGAACGAACCCGGGACCGCCGTACTGGTCCTCCGCGTTTCCGGCGGCCCGCTGGAACTGCGCGCCGACCTGGGCCCCGTGACAGCGCTGGGCTGGATGCTGCAACTGGTCCCCGTCCGAATCGCCGTCCACCCGGCGTGGCTGACAGCCGTGAACCGCGCCGCGGGGATCCTGCTCCCGGGGGTGGCCACCGCCGGCTCCGCCGGAGGCGGACGTCGGGAGTACTATGGCGTGCGCTCCATCCGTAGCGTTGAGCGCGCCGTGGCGAGCTGGAACGGGGCCGGCCTCGGGCCCCTCGCGCCGGTGGATCCGCCCGTGCGCTTCGGATTCAGTCCCTTCCCCCGCACCCCGCAGGCCGTGGCCGTCACGACGACGGTCCTCCCCACCCGCCGCTGAGGCGGGGCCGTTGGCTTAACGGGGTTAGTGGCGTTCGTTCCGGAGGCAACAAGACCTTCGCTTCTCAAGGTCGGGAGTTGCCCGCCCGCCAGTCGCATCAGCCGGTCACCCATTGCAACAAAAATGAGCTAGAGCTTATGCACGCGCGTGATGAGTCAGAAGCGATTATTTAGGCTCCACTCGGAGTAACGGGGGCCTCGTGGCTGAGTTCGGCTAGCGGTCTTTCCCCAGTGACTTCGTCCGCGCCCTCAGCATCAACCAAATTGCAGCACTCATGGCAAGAAAGAAGACGGCAAGCGGAACCACAACTGCCGTCACGTAGAAACCGCCGAGCAGTGCGGAGATGACAGCTTGCAGGCTGAAAAGCGCGGCTCCTATTGCCGAAGCGATCATGATCCGTTTCCATTTTCCGGCATCGCGGTTGCTGAGCTGGGAAGCCTTGAAATCTTGGCTTGCCGCAGACTCGAATAACTGCGCTATTGACAGGCCCGGCACGCCGTCGTTTGAAGGTTTTCAGAGGCTTCCTGCATCTTGACTCCCTATGTCGCCGCCCAAAGTTGGCGGAGTCAAGATCGCAGTGCTTCATTCCAGCGACTTGGAGTTCACCGGTGGCTATAGTCTCTGTGAGGCCGGAAGGGGCTGCCTCGCGGAATCAGACCTCAAGGATCCGTGGCACCCCGGGGGTGAGCCATTCAAGGCGGTCAGTCAGGCCTGCTTCCGCAAATGAAGCCGCGATCTCATCTTCCGTTTCAGTGAAGTGTTCCCAAGAGGAGAAATGGATCGGCACTACGGCGTCGGCGGCGAGGACGGCAGTAAACTTGGCTGCGCTCGAACTGTCCATACTGACCATCTGGTCCCCAAGTATGGCGAACTTCGCCGCGCCAAGGTGCAGCACTGCTACTCCGATCGAGAATAGGTCGCCGATTTGGTCAAGGTCGCTTTCATAGGTGGTATCGCCGGAGATGTAAAGGACCTTTTCTTCCCCCGGAACCCGGAGGATGAATCCAATGACGTCACCAACGGGGCCATGATGGGCAGGCGTCGCTGTAATGATCACGGATTTCTCTCCCACGGCGACCGTGTGACTGGCCCAAGGCGCCACACCAACTGCTTGGCCACCCAGCCGTCCCGCCCCGCTCTGGGTGGTCAAGACGGGTTTCCCCTCCAACAACCTCCTGCCGGCGTCATCTAGATTGTCCGGGTGTTCGTCGTGACTGAGCAGCACGGCATCAATTGGTGGAAGTTCGCTAGCGGACATGGCCGGTTTGTTAGTGCTCCGCAGGACCAGGGGCCCGAACTTGTACTCAGTAGGGGCGGGGTTGAACACCGGATCTGTGAGGAACGTGAGGCCGCCGAATTCGACAAGCATCGTTGCGGTGCCGATATGCGTCAGGGTTGTCTGCATGGGGTCGTCCTTCGAATCTTGAGTATCAACGGGCCGACTTTTGGCAGCCCCGCGCAGGTCTACCAATGGCGGAAATCCGGGGGGCTATACGCGAGCCGGTAACAATACGAACGATCGTACACTATGATTTTCTTGGGAGAAGAGAGGTAAATATGGATGGCAGAGCGGCCAGAGGTCTGAAATCGCGACAAACTGTTTTAGAGGAAGCTGTGAACATGGCCTCGGTTGAGGGGCTTGCGGGCCTTTCGATCGGCGGCCTGGCATCTCGTTCGACTCTGAGCAAGAGTGGAGTAGCTGCCCTCTTCGGTTCTAAAGAGCAGCTGCAAATCGCGACGGTTGAGGCAGCGAGACAAGTTTTCATCGCGGCGGTCGTAGCTCCCGCCCTCAACGCCGCACCCGGGCTCGAAAGACTTCGCGCCCTTCTTGACGCTTGGCTTTCCTACAGCCGCAATAGGGTCTTTGTCGGCGGATGTTTCTTTGCGGCCGCCAGCACGGAGTTCGATTCCAAATCTGGTCCGGTGAGGGAAGCGGTGGCGGAGGCGGTTCGTGAATGGCGCTCCTTGCTGGCCTCGGAAATCCAGGCTGCGGCCGACATCGGGGAACTCCTTGAAGTAGACGTGAATCAACTGGTGTTCGAGACGACGGCATTTCTTGAGGCGGCCAATGCGCGTTCGCTCCTCACCGGTTCGGCTGAGCCGTACACCGCGGCAAAACGTGCGCTGATCCGGATCTATGGGGAATGGTAATCACCGCCGCGACCCGTCCGCCCCAGCCCGAGGATGGCCGGCGGCGTGCCCTTGGGCACGAAGACATTGAGAACCCCGGAAGCCATTTCGGAAGTCTGGCGAACTGCACTGGGCTACAAGATGCAGGAAGACGGAACCCTGACCGATCCCTATGGCAGGGGTCCGGCCATCTGGTTTCAGGAATCCTAGAGCCCGAATGTGAATCGTTTTCACCTGGACATCACTGTCCCCTTCAGCGAAAGCGCCTCGAATCTGGATGCTCTGGTATCCGTTGGTGCAACACTCGATGATGAACATGCGCCCGTGTGGGTAGTGGCCACTGATGCCCAAGGGAACCGGCTGTGCATCAGTACCGAAGCCGGACGCGGCGACTAGCCGGGACAAAATTTCGCTCAACGCCACTCTGGTTGCGGCTCGGTCGGAGTGGCCGCACCGCTGAGTATAAAACAGGGTTGAGCGCGGGTTCCGGCGGCATCCTTCACGTTCACGGTTCGACAAATAGGGCTGCCCGATCAGGGGGCAAAGGGCCTCTGGTCATAAAACCTAAGAGGGGCGGACGGTCTCGAGACGGCACAGCCGTTTCAAGGGGGCGCCCCTGGTTCAAAGCGGTAGCCCATCCCTGCTTCGGTGAGGAGATAGCGCGGTCTGGACGCGTCAGGTTCAAGCTTGCGTCTGAGCTGAGCGATGTAGACGCGCAGATACTGGGTTTCCTTTAGATAAGCGGGCCCCCACACGTGGGTCAGGATCTGCTGCTGCGATACGAGCCGGCCGGGGTTTCTGGCCAAAATTTCCAGGATGTTCCACTCGTTCGGGGTCAGCCGGACCGCCTGTCCGTCCCGAACAACCCGCTTGTCGCTAAGGTTGATCTCAAAGTCAGCGGTGCCAATCGACGCGCCTTGGAGACTGCTGTCGTTCCGCCGGTCTGCGGCACGAAGCCGGGCTAAGAGTTCATTCAGGTCGAAGGGCTTGGTGACGTAGTCGTCAGCACCCGCATCCAGGGCCTCAACCTTGTCGTCTGAGGCATGCCGGGCGGACAGCACGATGATGGGTATATCCGTCCACCCGCGTAGGCCGCGGATCACGTCCACCCCATCCATGTCAGGCAACCCCAGATCCAGGATCACCAAGTCGATAGGCTCTTTGGCTGCTTCCGTCAGCGCTTCGCTTCCGGTAGCTGCAATGTAGGTACGGTAGCCTCTCGCCCGGAGGTTAATCTGCATCGCACGCAGGATCTGTGGCTCGTCGTCGACGATCAAGACGTTGGTCATGCCTGTCCCGTCTCCTCCTCGCACGCCACCGGAAGCCGACCGTCGCCCGTCGGTTGAGCTCTATTGTGTCTCCTGGGTCCGCGGACAGGCACCTCCTCACCACCAATTGCTGCCCTTCTTCATGCGCACCAGAGAACGGATCAGCAGCACCAGCACGGTGCCGCCGGCGGCCAGAACCGGCAGAATCTCCCACCAAAGGTCCGCGTCCATGCGTATTCCAACTTTCGGTGTAGAAGGCCCGGCTGGCCCTCCCAACGCCCAGCAAAACCCAAGACCGGACCCCGGGCGCCGTTCTTAACGGTTTCTTCACGCGGACGGCCCAAATCTTAACGCGTCTCCTACGCCGGACAGCGGCCTTCCGCGAATGTACTTCAGGCCCGCGCTGAGCGCGGCATCGTGATGACGATGGTCAGCCCTCCACCTGGGGTTTCCTCGGCGTCCAGATGCCCGTCCATAACTTCGGTAAAGCCCTTCGCGACAGCCAGTCCCAAGCCGACCCCGGTCCCCGCCGGCGTGTCGTCGAGGCGCTGGAATGGCTGGAACATATTGATCAGCTCAGTGGCCGGGATGCCGCGGCCATGGTCGATGATGCGCAGTTGGCCGGCAGGTTTCCCGTTCACCGAGGTTTTGCCCGTACCGGTGACCGCAGTGATGAAGATATCGGACCCGCCGGCGTACTTCACGGCGTTTTCAACGACATTGGCAATCACGCGTTCCAGCATGCCCGGATCAGCGTTAACCGGGGGCAGGCTGTCCGGCAAGTCCACCCGCACGGCTTCCTCGGGAATTCCGCGTAGGGCGTCTGCGACGGCGTCGGCCCAGTAGACGGGCCGGATCAAAGGCGTGACCGAGTCCGCCGTCAGTCTCGACATGTCCAATAAATTTCCTACCAGCAGGCCCAGGCGGTCGGCGTAGTCCTCGATGGTAGCCAGTAGCTCGGCCTCGTCCTCCGGGTCGAATTCCACGGCATCTTGGCGCAAGCTGCTGACGGCCAGTTTGATCCCTGCCAGCGGCGTGCGCAGGTCGTGCGAGACCGCACGCAGGATCGAGGTGCGCATCTGGTTGCCTTCGGATAGCCGCAGGATGTCGCGGCGGCTGGCCCGGAGCTGGTCCCGTTGAAGGAGGGCCATGAGGTGGGCGCCGAAGGCAGTGAGCAGGTGCCGTTCCTGCTGGCTGAGGGGGCGGCCGGAGAGCGCCAGGGCATGCGATGGGTCAAGTTGCTCGACGTTCTCATTGCCGTTCAGGTCTTCATCGACTCTGCCGGTGCTGGCCACCAGCTGCCATGCCCGGGTTTTGCCTTGGCGTTCATCCCGCGCATACAACGCGGCACCGCTGCTTTGGAAGTGTTCGCGGATCCGGTCCAAAAATTCGCCGATGGTGTAGTGGACGGCAAGGGTGCTGCGGCTCAGCTCCGCCAGAGCCGCAGCTTCGGCCCCGGCTGCGGCTGCCGCCCGGCTGCGTTTTGCCGAGAGCCCAACGACGAGCGAAACCGCGATCGCGACGGCCAGGAAGATCAGCAGGGCCAGAACATTCTCAGGATCGCTGATGCCCATGGTGCCGATGGGGTGCAGAGCGGAAAAATTCACGATCGCACTGCTGAGCACTGCCGCCGCCACGGCCGGCCAGAGCCCGCCGACCAGCGCTACGGCGATGGTCCCGGTCAGCTGCACGAGCATATCGGTGGCGAAGTGGCTGTGCGGCCAGAGACTAAGTCCCGCCTGGAGGATGAACGGCAGCAGCAACGCCATAGCGGCGCCGGCCATCATCCGGCCTCTGCCCAGCGATGACGGGCCCGTCCTGACGGAACTGGCCGCACCTTTGCGTCCGTGACCGACCAGATGAACGTCGACGTCCCCTGCAAGGCGCAGAAGGCGCTGGCCGACGCTGCGGCGCAACCGCAGCTTCCGTCCGGGGGCGCCGACGACGATCTGTGTTGCATCGGTCCTGCGCGCGAAAGCAACGAGCGCCTGGGCAGGATCATCGCCTCCGATCGAGTGGTACGTTCCCCCCAGCCCCAACACAAGAACACGCTGGGCGTCCAGTTCCCCCGGTGATTCCCGGGAGCTTACCGAGGAGCGCACATGCACGGCGTGCAACTCGGCGCCAAGCTTGCCGGCGAGCATTCGGAACGCCCGTCGCACGAGCAACTGCCCTCCCGGCCCGCCGGAAAGGCCGACGACGATCCGCTCCCGAGTGTTCCAGACCGCCTCGATCCCCTTGCGCGCCCGGTAATCACTCAGGCCCTCCTCCACGCGGTCCGCCAGCCACAGCAGGGCCAGCTCCCGCAATGCCGTCAGGTTCCCCAAGCGGAAATATCCCGCCAGGGCCGCATCCACGTTTTCCGCCGGAACCACCTTGCCTGCTGCCACCCGTTCAAGGAGCAGTCCGGGATCCACATCCACAAGTTCAATCTGTCCGGCACCACGGACAAAGGCGTCCGGCACCGTCTCGTCAGGCCGGACGCCGGTAATGGCTTCAACCACGTCACCCAACGACTCCAGTCGCGCAATCTCAAGGGTCGCCATGACATTGATGCCTGCGTCGAGCAGGCCATCGACGTCCTCCCATACCAGCCTGCGCCCACCGTTCACTCCGTGGGCCTGAGCCAGGTCATCCACAAGCACCGTTTCCGGAGCACGGGACAAAACGGCCTGCAGGTCCAGCTCCTGAACGCCCTCCGGGCCGGCATCCGAAACTGCTTCCATGTCCGCGAACAGGGCAGCCGTTTCCGGCCGGCCCCGGTGCAGGGCCGCGCCGATGACCACATCGGCGCCATCTCCGGTCAGCCGCAGCCCTTCGGTCAGCATCGCGTAAGTGGTCCCGGCGCCCGGCGCCGCGCCAAGAAAAATCCGCAGTATTCCTCTGCCCATAAAGACCATTCTCACCGCCTCTGCAAGCCGAGGCCCTCCCCGCCCCGCTCACCTGCCCCGCCCAGCTACCCGGACATTTTGATGATTTCTTAACGCCGTCGGCTGCTGTTTTTCGCTCTCTGGCCGCCTCTGCCGGAGTAGTGTGATCAATCGCGTCAGGAACCGTATAAGAGAGAAGACGACTGTGGGTGCGTCTACCCAGTACTTCATTCCGGAGAGCGTGCCCCGCCCTACCGGCCGTCAAAAGCCGTCCCATGGCGTGGCCCGTTGGCTTACCGCCCACGTTGTTCAACCCGTCGGACCGGCAAGCCCGGGAACCAATGACATTCAGCAGCCCTGGTGGAAGGTCATGTGCCTGACGGGTGTGGACTACTTCTCCACCCTGTCATACCTGCCGGCCATCGCGGCGCTGGCCGCCGGCGCCTTCTCGCCGCTCGCGACACTGCTGATCGTCATTCTGACCTTGGGCGGAATGCTGCCCATGTACCGCCGGGTGGCGCAGACCAGCCCGCATGGCCAGGGGTCGGTGGCCATGCTGGAGCATCTGCTGCCCTTCTGGCGTGGGAAAGTTTTTGTCCTCATCCTTTTGGGCTTCGTGGCAACCTCCTGGATCATCACGATCACGCTCTCCTCGGCGGACGCCACGGTACATCTGCTGGAGAACCCGCACACTCCCGCGTTCCTCCACGGCCACGCCGTACCGGTGACCATCGTGCTGCTGCTCATCCTCGGCGGAGTCTTCCTGCTCGGCTTCACCGAGGCGGTCGCAGTCGCGGTCCCGCTGGTGGCAATCTTCCTCGTCCTCAATGCAGTCGTCATCGGCACCAGTCTGCTCGACATCCTAAGCAGGCCAGGCATCGTCGCGGACTGGACAGATCTCCTCACCACCACGTCGGGGGGCTTAGGCGGGATGGTTCTTCCGGCACTGCTGGCCTTTCCGCTGCTTGTCTTAGGGCTCTCCGGTTTTGAAACCGGCGTCAGCATGATGCCTCTCGTCGCAGCGCAAGGCCGGACTCCCAAGGAGCGGCTCGCGTGCCGGATCCGCAATACCCGCAAGCTGCTCACCGCCGCGGCCGTGATCATGAGCGTGTATTTGCTGGGCAGCAGTTTCGTCACGACCTTGCTGATCCCTGCCGATGCCTTCGCCGAGGGCGGCGAGGCCAACGGTCGTGCGCTGGCCTACCTTGCGCACGAGCGCTTCGGCGAAGGATTCGGCACCGCCTACGACCTGGCCAGCATCCTCATCCTGTGGTTCGCCGGCGCCTCGGCCATGGCCGGGCTGATCAACATCGTGCCCCGCTACCTGCCCTCGTACGGTATGGCTCCGGAATGGAGCCGCGCTGTCCGCCCGGTGGTCCTGGTCTACACCGGCGTAAGTATCATGATCACCATCGCGTTCAGGGCCGATGTCAACGCCCAGGCCGGGGCCTATGCCACCGGCATCCTGGCCATGATGGTCTCTGCCTCGGTGGCCGTCGCAATTGCCACGTACCGGAATCGGCGCCGGTCCGCTGCCGCCGCGTTCACCGGGCTGACGCTGGTGCTGGTCTACGCCCTGACAGCCAACATCCTCGCAAAACCCGAAGGGTTGGCAATTTCGCTCTTGTTCATCGCCGGCATCGTGGTCATCTCCCTGGTTTCCCGGGTCTCCCGAACCACCGAGCTGCGCGCAGACCGCATAGTGTTCGACGACGAAGCCCGCCGCTTCATCCGCGAGTCCCTGGAATTCGATGGACGGCTGGACCTGATTGCGCACAAACCCCCGGCCACCGGTGTCGCGGAATACTCCAGCAAGGAAGTCCTTCAACGCGGCATAAACCCAGTCCCCGGCAGCGCCGACGTCATCTTCCTCGAAGTAGAAATCAAAGCCCCCTCCGGCTTCAGCGACACCCTCCACGTCCACGGAGTTGAGATCGGCGGGTACAGGATTCTGCGCGCTCAGAGCCCCGCCGCGCCCAACGCGCTGGCCGCCGTCCTGCTGGCACTACGCGATGCGACCGGTGTCATGCCGCAGGCCTACTTTGAATGGTCCGAGGGCAATCCGCTGACCCATCTGATGCGCTACCTGCTCCTCGGCCAAGGTGACACTGCCCCCGTGGTCCGGGAAATCATCCGCCAGAACGAACCCGACCCGCAGCGCCGTCCCCGGATTCACGTTGGCTGAACCGCGACGTCCCTTGCCCGAGAAGGCATCCTCCGCCCGTCGCGTCGGCGCAGCCTTCCGCCGGACCAGCGACCTACGAAAGTTTCAGGCTCCCACGGGTGCCGTCCTCCTGCAACGAGTACGCCCGCGGCATCCGTCCCAGGTGATAGTCCTTGGCTTTATCGCAGCGATCTTGGCCGGCACGGCCATTCTGATGCTGCCGATGTCGAAGCAGGGCCCTGGCGGTGCCACCTTCCTGGAGGCGCTGTTCACGGCGACGTCCTCGGTGTGCGTGACCGGGCTGATCATCGTTGATACTTCCGTCTACTGGAGCCCATTCGGGCAAGCGGTGATCATGGTCCTCATCCAGCTCGGCGGGTTCGGCGTAATGTCCTTCGGAGCTCTGCTGGGTGTGCTGATGGCAGGACGGCTTGGACTTCGCTCCCGCATCTCCGCGGCCGCCGAAACCAAAAGCACCGGGTTTGGCGACGTGCGGCGCGTGCTGTTCGGCGTCCTGAGGATCAGCCTCATTACCGAAGCCGTGCTGGCGTTGGTCCTTGCGGCACGCTTCATGACCGGATACGGACACTCTGCCGGGGAAGCCCTCTGGCTGGGAGTCTTCCACTCCGTTTCCTCCTTCAACAACGCCGGCTTCGCCCTGTTCTCAGACAACCTGATGGGCTTCGTCGCGGACCCATGGATCTGCCTGCCGATCGCCAGCGCGGTGATCATCGGCGGGCTTGGCTTCCCGGTGCTGTTCGAGCTCGGCCGGCACTACCGGCGTCCGATCCACTGGTCCATGAACACCAAACTCGTGCTGGCCGGCACGGCCGTGCTGCTGGGGGCAGGTACCGTCTTCATCACCGCGGTGGAGTGGACCAACCGGGCGACGCTCGGCTCGCTGGACCCCGCCGCACGGGTGCTGGCCGGGTTCTTCCAGTCCGTCATCACCCGCACCGCTGGATTCAACAGTATCGAGATTGGCCAGATGAACCCGGTGTCTTGGCTAGGCATGGACATACTGATGTTCATCGGCGGCGGCCCTGCAGGCACCGCCGGTGGCCTGAAGATCACTACTTTCGCAGTGCTCTACTTCATCCTCTACACAGAAATCCGCGGCGGCGCCGCCGTAAACATCTTCGGCAAGCGACTGTCCCGTTCTGTACACCGCCAAGCCATGACCGTTGTGCTGCTGGCCATCGCCTTGGTAGTCACAGCCACCATGGCCCTGATGTTCCTCTCCGACGCGGGCATGGAAAAACTGCTCTTCGAAGCTATCTCCGCCTTCGCCACCGTCGGCCTTTCCACCGGCATCACTGCCTCGCTGCCACCTGCCGGACAGTCGATTTTGATCATCCTCATGTTCGTCGGCCGTCTGGGACCGGTCACGCTGGCCTCCGCGCTGGCGCTTCGCGCGCGACCGATCCTGTACGAGTTCCCGAAAGAAAGGCCGCTCATTGGCTAGAATCCCCTTCCCCTCACGCTCCTTCGACCGGATCGCCGAGGCGGGGTCCGTCGTTGTTATCGGCCTCGGCCGTTTTGGCGGAGCATTGGCGCTGGAGCTCGAGTCCCTGGGCACCCAGGTCCTGGGCATCGACGCCGACGAAGAGACCGTTCAGTCCTTCAACGGGCTGCTGACCCACGTAGTCCGTGCCGACTCCACCAAAGACGAGGTGCTGCGACAGCTCTCTGTACACGAGTTCGACCGCGCTGTGGTGGGCATCGGAACAGACGTGGAAGCTAGCATTCTCACCACCTCGCGGCTCCTCAAGTTCGCCAGGCCCGCGATTTGGGCCAAAGCCATCAGTGAGCCGCACGCCGAGATCCTCGAACAGTTGGGCGTGCACCACGTGATCCGGCCCGAGCACGACATGGGCCGCCGGGTGGCGCACTTGGTCCGCGGGGCAATGCTGGACTACGTCGAATTCGAAGATAACTTCGTCATGATCCGAACCATCCCGCCCGGGCTAGCCCAGGACCGTCCGCTGGGCCTGCTGCAGCTGCGGTCAAAGTTCGACATCACAGTAGTCGCTGTCAAGCGCAAGGGTGGGCAGTGGGAGCACACCACCCAACAAACTGTGCTCTACGACGACGATCAAATAATAGTCCAAGGGACAAAAGACAAGGCTGAGGCCTTCAGCACCTTGGTTTGATCAGCGCTCAGGGCAGTACAGAGCTTCATTCCAGAAGCGGGGATACGAGCGGTTCAGCATTAAAGGGGTGGCCGAGGCCGCCGGCGTTAACAAGACGACGATCTACCGGTGGTGGAAGTCCAAGGCAGAACTCCTGGGCGCCGCCTTCATTGATGCCCCCGATGCTGACGCTCGCCGTCCCTGAAACCGGGACCCTCCGAGTCGACCTGCAGGTTTTGGCCGACCGGATTGCGGCACTGCTGACCGTGCCTCCCGCCTCCAACGTCGTGGTCGCCGTCCTGTCCGCGGCCGTCGTGAACGAGGACCTGGCCGCCCGGATTTAGGGCTTCTTCACGGATCGGCTGGCTAACGAGGCACAGGTCTTCGACAAGGCAAAGGCCCGCGGAGAGCTCAATCCCGAGGCCGATCTCCATGCTGCTCATGGACATGATCGCGGGCGGCCTCTGGACCGGGGCCGTACTGCGCCAGTTTCCGCTGAATGCAGGGATACGCACCAAGTAGTCAACGCCGCACTTCAGGGCGTGCACCCGGCCAATGAACCCCGTCAGGCATGCAGGGACGGAGCGCAAGCAATTCCCGCGAAGTGATCGAAAGAGGCGCTGAGTTCAATCAGCTGGACTACATTCAGCTGTCGGGCCTCCACCCGTTGAGCCGATAACAGCGCTTACGTCTGAGGTTTATCAGGGAAAGGCATCCATGTTCAACGTCCAGCGACGTTCCAAAGGTCGTCAAAGACGGCTAGGAACAGTGCAACGACAAGCCCGGCAGCGCCGATCCAAGACTCCGGCGACCTGCAGTCGGTATGACTTGTTGCGGCGGTCCAAGGACATGAACGTCTCCTCTCGTTGGGGAAGACCAATCCAAGGCTTGCCAAGGCGAGGGGCGCCGCGGATGCTCCCGCACTTCGCCACCCCTCCACAGGGAGTCCACACCGACTGCCTGGTATAGATGCAACGGCACGCCTGAGAGTGAACAACTCGTCCACAGAAAGCGCCCCCGCGAGTCCTACCCTCCGGGAAGTCGTTCTGAAGTCGCTTTACCAATTCCCTGTCTGTAGCGTTAAGAACCATGTTTAGCTTAGGATTCCGCGGCAGCGGCGATCATGGTCAAGACAACGAGGCACGATGAGTGGTGTTGCTCGAAGCGCTGAGCCTTGGTCCTCGATCCCGAGCGGGTTTCACGACGTGCGTCTGGTGGTCTCCGATATGGATGGCACCCTGCTGGACGGGGACGGTAACGTTCCAGCCGGGTTCTGGCCGTTGCTGGAGCGGATGCGTGCCCGTGGCATCACATTTGTACCCGCCAGCGGCAGGCAATACGCCACTTTGGCCCGCATGTTCCCCAGTGCACCAGCAGGTGCCACCTTCATCGCCGAGAACGGCTCCCTTGTTGTCCGTGACGGCGCAGTACTCTCCGCCACCTACATGGACGAGCCCACTGTCACGCACGTCATTCACGCGGTTCGCCACGCAACGGAAACCGCGAACAGCCTCGGCCTGGTCGTATGCGGCCGCCGCAGTGCCTACATCGAGCGACGCGATGCTGGATTCATCCGGGAGGCGGAAACCTACTACGCCGAACTCACCACGGTCGAGGATCTCACCACTGTCACCGATGACATCCTCAAGCTCGCGATCTACGACTCCACGGACGTTGAGTCCAGCGCGAGAAGCATCGTCGCTCCACTGGCATCCAGCCACCAGATGGCCGTCTCCGGTAAGCAGTGGATCGACATCATGGCCCCGGGCACCAATAAAGGACGAGCCGTGCAGGAACTGCAACGGACCTTGGGCGTGAATGCCGCTCAAACCGTCGTGTTCGGCGACTTCCTGAACGACCTCGAAATGTTCGACCGCGCCGACCTGTCGTTCGCCATGGACAACGCCCACCCGATCCTGCGTTCCCGCGCCCGTTACACCGCGCCAACGAATGAGGAACATGGCGTCGTAACCGCCCTATCCCACTTGCTCAGCTAGGGGCCTTGCCGCGCGAAAATCAGTGGAAGCGGCGAAACCGGGTCACCACTGCCTAAGGGCGCGGACACCACCGCGTCCCCTGCGCCGACGTGCGGTTCCATGGAACCGCTCTGGATCACGCTGGTATGCCAGCCGAACAGCGCAGGCAGCAGGCCGATCAGCACCAGGCTCAGGGCGATGCCCAGATACAACCGCGAGAGCGTGGACGCGATGTACAGCAGCCAGCCGTCGCGGGAGAAGAGAGGACGCAAGGCGCTGCCGGGCAGCCGGCGGGTCACGGAACTGACGGAACCGGCTTACGGCTGCGTGGGCGATTCATCCGACTGCAGCTCCCAGACCAGGTCGACATGGACCCGGGCGCCCTGCAGGGCGTTGATCTCGACCTGCGACATGCCGGTGGTATCGAAGCGCCGGGTTCCGCGGTAGGTGCGGTTTTCGCCCGGCTCGCCAGCGGTCTGCCAGGGGGAACCGCCGGTGGTTCGCGCTGGGCGTGAACCGGGCGCAGTTGTTGAACGAGCCGCCGGTGCCCATCTCCAGATCGAACAAACCTTGCGGACTAACTCGGAACCCCAGATAACGGCGCATATGGTCTCGTGGAACAGCGACTTGTGCATCCGATGCGGGTCGCGCCGGTGCGCTCCTCCCCCGGCAGGACGGGGCCTCCTGTCGGGGTACGGATGGAATACGGCGTTCCTTCGTTCGCCGGTTCCAGGTGCCCGTCCGGGTCGATGCGGGGGCACGGAGGGTCGTTAGCGGCGCCGGTTCTCACGCGAGGGACAGCAGGAACGAGAGCACGAACCCGGCCGCGGTGCTCAGGGCGACCGCCGGTCCGCCGTGTTCGTATGCCTCCGGCATCAGGGTGTCGGCCAGTGCGGCGATCACCGCGCCGGCCGCGAAGGCCAGCGGCAGCGAGATCGTCTCTGGGTCGGTACCGGACAGCGGCCCGGCACCGACCACGACGGCGATGACCAGCAGCACTGAGCACACACCCCACAGTCCGATGATGGCGGGCCTGGACATGCCCTGGCTGCGCATCGAGGCTGCCCCGACCAGGGCCTCGGGCAGGTTGGAGACGAAGATCGCGGCCAGGAGCGCCAGCCCGCCGGTCCCCTCCCCCAGGGAGACGCCCAGCGCCAGGTTCTCCGGTATGCCGTCGAGCGTGGCGGCCGCCAGCAGGGCCAGACCGGCCGCACCCCGGGTGGATGCCGGCCCCGGCGCACGCCCGGTGGCGGCGGCGTCGGTATCGAGCTTGGGGCTGCCCCGGTACTCGTCCGCCGCAACCGGGTTCGACCCGGCCTGCGCCCAGCGGTCGAGCAGCGCGCTCAAGGTCGTGAACACCACCGCGCCGACAAACAGGCCGACCGCTGCGCGCCAGATGCCGCCGCGCTGGTAGGCGTCCTCGAAGAGTTCGAAAGTCAGGGCGGTGACCAGGGCGCCCGCTGCGAAGGACAGGATGATCGCCAGGACGCGTTTGGGCAGTTCGAAACGCACACCGATAAATCCACCCAGCATCAGGGCGCTGGAAGTCACGATGCCGAACAGCAGCGACATAGCCACACCGTCATTATGGGTGGTTGCAGGAGTGGGGGACAACCGCAGAATGAAGCCCTGAACCCCTCGCGGTCGTTCCGACGTCAAGGAATCCCAGCAGAACCCTTTGCAGGCTTCAGCGACGCCCGCTGAACGCGTTCGCTTTCCTGAACCGACAAGACTCCACCATCCCTCCACACGCTCATCCGATCCTCCTGTTCCGTCCTAGGACAGACGCCGGACACAGCCAGACCGGATTGCATCCGGCCAGGCTTTGGCAACGGTGGCCAAGTACTGCAGGTTCCTGCGCGAAAACCCTTTCATGAGCTGGCTGAACCAACCCATGGGCCCGGACGTCTACCCTTTGCGAAAGGCACCCATACTGCCCACGGGGAAGGTCAGCGCATGAATCCCGATGCCGGTCCCTCGCGACGCTCGGTCATGGCCGCCTCCGCAACGGCCTGCTCGGCGTGTGTACTGGCTGCCTGTGCGCCGGCGGGGAACGGCGGCGGCGAGGCCGGCGGAAAACCTGCCCCGGCCACCTCCGGAGGCGCTGCTGTACAGGTCCTGAAGCTCGCAGACGTGCCGGTTGGCGGCAGCGCCAATGGCGAAGCGGGCGGGCAGGAAATCCTCATCCACCGCGCCGACGAGACTACCGTCCTGGCCTACAGCGCAGTCTGCACGCACCAAGGGTGCACCGTGGCGCCGGCGGGCGCGGAGTTCCGTTGCCCGTGCCACGGCTCGGTCTTCAGCGCCGCAGACGGCACGGTTCTCGACGGGCCGGCGTTGGAACCGTTGCAGCGCTTTGCGGCGGCCATTGACGGCGAATGGATCACCGTGGTGGTGTGATCGCTGACACGCTGCGCGAGCGATCACCGCTCCGTTTGGAAATTCACCGGCACCGTCCGGGAGAATAGCGGACATGAGTTCGTCCCTGCCTTCGCGCCGCGCCATCCTGACCGCCACGACCGCCGTCGGTTCGATGGGCGCGCTCACCGCATGTTCCCCGCTGCAGGACTACACAGGAGCACAAGGTGCGTCCGCTTCCCCGATTGCCAGCGACGGCACGCCGGTCCGGGTCGGGAAGCTCAGCGACGTGCCGGTTGGCGGCAGCGCCAGCGGCGAGGCAGGCGGGGAGAAGATCCTCATCCACCGCCCCGACGAAACCACCGTCTTGGCCTACAGCGCCGTTTGTACGCACCAGGGATGCGGCGTGACCCCGACGAAGGCCGAATTCGTGTGCCCTTGCCATAACTCGACCTTCGCGCTCGCCGACGGCACAGTGACCGGCGGTCCGGCACCCGCTCCGCTTCCGCGTTTCGCGGCGGCTATCGACGGCGAGTGGATCACCGTCACCGTCTGAAATGGACCGTCTGGAAGCCCTCGGGGCGGGCGTCCAAGTCGGCCCCAGCCGGCCGGCCACCGTATCCGGTGTCCAGGAAGTCAATCAGTGCCCGGTCGAGGCCGGCGATGGCAGTCCCGCGATCCGGAGCGAGGAAGGACTCGGCTCCTCGCCAGTCGCTCTTGACCACACGGCCGCCCGACGCCCAGTGAACGCCGACCAGCTCCGCCCCGGTATCCGGTCGATAGTCCGTCGGGGTGGAAAGGCCGCCGCCAGGTGCCGTCGTTCCGGTGTTTAGGACGACGTCGTAGCGGTCGCACGAGGGCCGGCTGCCGTCCGGCAGCCCCACCGTCTCGGTGCCGGCCAGCGATACCCGCGCCCATGCCCCGCTGTCGGGTTCGGCCGGCGCGGCGTCGTCCAGCCGGAAGTACTCCACGGCCTGGGCGCCGGAGTCGAGCATTTCCGCCAACAGCAGGTACTCCCCGTAGCTGGGCAGGCTCGTGTCGGTCAGCCCGAAGTCTTCCCGGCGGGCGATCGCCTCGGGGCGGCCCGGCCCCTGCCGGTAAGAAGAGGACTCCCACCGCCGCGTCCCGGGCTCGAACCGGATGACGGATTCCGCGCGGTACCCCTCCGGCCCGCTCCCGAAAGCCATCCGCGTGGTGAGGACGTGATCCGCCCACCGGCGGTAGAGGCAGCCTTGCTTGGCGCCCTCAACGTAAAAGCCTTCCCAACGTTCCATCGGCTCCCGCCGCGGCCCCCTCGGAGGTCTCAGAACAGGGCCACTTTCGGCACCGCGGGGAAGATGCCTTCCAGCTCGGCCAGGTCCTCGGCGGTCGGGTGCCAGCCCGCTGACTGGGCGTTCTGCCGGATCTGTTCCGGCTTCGTGGCACCGGCGATGACCGACGCGACTGCGGGACGGGTGGCAAGCCAGGAAAAGGCCACCTCGATTTCCGTTAGTCCGCGGTCGGCGGCGAAGCGGGAGAAGGCGCCCAACTGCTCCCAGTCGGCGTCCTTGAGCAAGTTGGTGCGCGAGTGTGTCAGCCGGCTGCCTTCCGGCGCCTTGCCGTTCTTGTACTTGCCCGTGAGCAGGCCGTTGGCCAGCGGGAAGTACGGCAGCAGGCCCAGCCCGTAGGCCTCGGCAGCAGGGGCGACTTCCAGCTCTGCCCGGCGGTCCAGCAGGTTGTAGTGGTTCTGGCTGGAAATGAACGGGGTGTAGCCGCCCATCCGCGCCGTGAATTCCGCCTCGGCAATCTGCCAGCCGGCCCGGTTGGAGTGGCCGATGTAGCGGACCTTGCCGGCGCGGACCAGGTCGTCCAGCGCGGACAGGGTCTCCTCGACCGGAGTCAACGGGTCGGGCGTGTGGAACTGGTAGAGGTCAATCCAATCGGTGCCCAGCCGCCGCAACGACGCCTCGGCCGCCCTGACAATGTACCGCCGCGAGCCGCGGGCGCCGAAGTCTTCGCCGTTGGCGCCCCGCATGTCCATGCCGAACTTCGTAGCCACCACCACGTCGTCGCGCCGCGATCCCAGCGCCCTGCCCAGGAACTCCTCGCTCAGCCCCGGAGTCTTCCCGTAGCTGTCGGCGACGTCGAAAAAGGTCACGCCGGCGTCGAGTGCGGCCTTGACCACCGCGTCCGTGCCTTCCTGCGTTTCCGTCGGGGTGTTGGACCGGCCAAGATTGTTGCAGCCGAGTCCCACCGTCGAGACGGTGAGGCCGGATTTGCCGAGACGCCGGTATTCCATCGCTACATCCTTGTCACTGGGGGTTTTGCCGTTCGCCTCGCATCCTATCCCGGCTCCGGCCCCCGTCCCGGACGCGCAAGTGAGTTCGGACACGTCACGCAGGGGGCCGCGGCGTTGCCGCTTCTGTCTTTGGGTGCCGCTGCACATATGATCGAAACCATGGCCAAAGTTCTGACTTCCCTTCCCGTCGGCGAACGCGTCGGCATCGCCTTCTCCGGTGGACTCGATACGTCCGTTGCCGTTGCATGGATGCGCGACGGCGGAGCCGTGCCCTGCACCTACACCGCCGACCTCGGCCAGTACGACGAGCCGGACATCGACGCGGTGCCCGGCCGCGCCACCGAGTACGGCGCGGATATCTCCCGCCTGGTGGACTGCAAGCCCGCGCTCGTGGAGGAAGGCCTGGCCGCGCTGGCCTGCGGCGCCTTCCATATCCGCAGCGGCGGCCGTTCCTACTACAACACCACCCCGTTGGGCCGCGCCGTGACCGGCACCTTGCTGGTGCGCGCCATGCGGGAAGACGGCGTGGACATCTGGGGCGACGGTTCCACCTACAAGGGCAACGACATCGAGCGGTTCTACCGCTACGGGCTGCTGGCCCACCCCCGGCTGCGCATCTACAAGCCGTGGCTCGACCCGCGCTTCGTCTCCGAGCTCGGCGGCCGCCAGGAGATGTCCGAATGGCTGACCGCGCACAACTTCCCCTACCGCGACTCCGCGGAGAAGGCGTACAGCACCGACGCCAACATCTGGGGCGCCACGCATGAGGCCAAGACGCTGGAGCATTTGGGCACCAGCCTGGAGGCCGTCGAGCCGATCATGGGCGTGGCCTTCTGGCGCGGGGACGTCGAGATCGCCACTGAAGACGTTTCCATTCGCTTCGAGGCCGGCCGCCCGGTGGCGATCAACGGCACGGAGTTTGCCGACGCCGTCGCTTTGGTGCAGGAGGCCAATGCCATTGGCGGCCGCCACGGGCTGGGCATGTCCGACCAAATCGAGAACCGCATCATCGAGGCCAAGTCGCGCGGGATCTACGAGGCCCCGGGCATGGCCCTGCTGCACATCGCCTACGAGCGGCTGCTCAACGCGATCCATAACGAAGACACCGTGGCCAGCTACCACGCCGAGGGCCGCCGCCTGGGCCGCCTGATGTACGAAGGCCGCTGGTTGGACCCGCAGGCGCTCATGCTGCGCGAATCGCTGCAGAAGTGGGTGGGCTCGGCGGTCACCGGCGAGGTCACCCTGCGGCTGCGCCGCGGCGAGGACTACACCATCCTGGACACCACCGGCCCGTCGCTCAGCTACCACCCGGACAAGTTGTCCATGGAGCGCGTGGGCGATGCTGCCTTCGGTCCGCTGGACCGCATCGGCCAGCTGACCATGCGCAACCTGGACATCGCCGACTCCCGCGCCCGCCTGGAGCAGTACGCGGCCCAGGGCCTGGTGGGCGGTCCCACCGCCGAGCTGGTGGGCGCGCTGGAAGCCGGCGGCGCGAGCGAAATCGCCGACACCGCCCAGCTCGACCCGGCAGACCGCGCGGCCGACGAGGCGCTGGACCGCGCGGCGTTCGACGCCGGTACCGACTGATTCGCCGGCCCGCCTCGGCGGGCCGCTGCACGGGCACGGCGCACCTTCTTGGGCGCCGTGCCTTCGTCTGTCCGGAGCTGGGGCCGTGAGGCTGAGCATGCGGCCGGTTTCGCGGCCGGGACGGCACGCCGTGTGAAAGAGTGGTTTTGTGGCCTTTACCCGTGCTGAACTGCTCGCTTACCGGGACGCGCTGGTCCCCGATCTGCTGGGCCCGGGCCTGCGCCTGCTGTTCGTCGGCATCAATCCCGGCCTCTGGTCGGCTGCCACCGGCTCGCACTTTGCCCGGCCCGGCAACCGGTTCTATCCGGCCCTGGCGGCGGCCGGCATCACCGACCATCAGATCTACGCCGGGAAAGGCATGGCGCCTGCCGACCGCAACCACCTGATCGACCGCGGCGTGGGCATCACCAACATTGTCCCGCGGGCTACAGCCAGGGCGGACGAGCTGGATGCCGAGGAACTGCGGACCGGGGCCCGGCGCCTGGCGGCCCGAGTCGAAACCCTGGGGGCCCGGGTGGTGGCGGTCGCGGGAGTGACCGCCTACCGGGTGGGTTTTGAGCGGCCGAAGGCGCAGCTGGGCCGGCAACCGGAAACGCTCGGCGGCGCCGAGGTCTGGGTGGTGCCGAATCCCAGCGGCCTCAACGCCCACCACAGCGTGGCTACGCTGGCGGCCGCCTACCGGGAGGCGGCGCGCGCCGCGGGCCTGGACGTGCCCGAGGGCGGCTAGCGCCGTCCCCGACGGCGGCCGGGCGGACCAGGTTGCCGCGCCTACAGGCTGAACGCCGTCTTGGCCGGCAGCGGATGCTTTTGCTTGACCGCGGCGAGGTCCCCGTGCGGCGCGACGCCGATGCTCAGCTTGGTGAAGTCCAGTTTGGCTTCGCGGAGGCAGACCTTCAGGCCGGCCACCGCCCTGGCCGCATCCGGCGCCAGAACATAGATGTTGAGCTTGTGCGGGACGAATTCGGTCTTCTCCACGGTTCCGAGACCGCGCCAGGCGAAGTACTCGGTGATGGTTCGTTTGGCCTTGTCCTCAAGGTAACGGTCCCGGTCGCTGCCGCCCGCCGTCTTCAGCGCATACTGGGCAATCACCCAGTGCTGCTCCCCCGGCGCGAGCTCCGCGTAGCCGTCTTCGGCGCACTGGGCGGCGAACGCGTCCATCAGCGACTCGGCCGCCTCGGCATCGACGTCCCGGCTCTCCTGCGTGGTGCTCTGGTGGCCCACCGTTCCGTGGTTGACCACGAACTGGCCGTAGTCTTCGTCGAACCACGCCTCGCGGAACACCAGCCCGCCGTCGTCGTTCTTCTTGTACACCCGAAGGAAACTCATGTCCGTCCTTTGTTCAACCATGTCAGGGCCGTTCCGTCGAACGGCGCGGCCTCTGCAGCCACCTGCCCGTAGAGCGCCAGGCAGCTGGCCTGGATCCGTTCGACCAGCGCCGGCGGATAGTCCATGGTGACCCGGTGTTCGGCGAATTCGTCCTCGTCGTCGATGTACACGCCGCCGCTGACGGAGCGGACCACGTCCAGGTCCATGTCCGTGAGCTGGACTTCCCAGCCGGCCGGAAGCAGCGGGTCCACCCGGATGCCGGTGGCCAGGTCGATGTAGATGCGAAAGTCGCCCGGGTAGGTGTCGTCGTAGAACGTCGCCACGTAGTCGCCTTCCCGTGGCAGTAACTGCACGGCGTCGGAGGCCGCGAAGAAGGCAATGCCAGGCCGGGCAACCAGCGAGCCGGCCGGCTGGAAGATCCAGTCGCCGAAACCATCGGAGCCGAGGTAGGTGCCGGGCACCAGCCAGTGGGCAGCGCCGTCGTACTTCCAGTTGCGGAACACGACCATCTCGCCGGGCCGGGCCTCGGCGGGGATGCGGCGGGTCACTGGATCTTGGGAATCTGGCCGGTCGGCAGTTCCTGGCCGGGCAGCGGGCGCGCGAACGGGACCTTGGTGCCCAGCACCTGCGCGACGGTGTCCTGGGTCACCTGCTGCGCGGTGAGGCCTACGCGCTCCAGGACCTCGGCGCGGGTGCCGTGGACCAGGAACTCGACCGGGAGGCCGACCTCGTTCAGCGCCGTGTCCACACCGGCGGCACGCATCTCCTGGCGGATCCGGGATCCGACGCCGCCGGCGCGCACGCCGTCTTCGATCACGACGACGATCCGGTGCCGGGCCGCAAGGCCGATGATCGAGCGGGGCACCGGCAGCACCCAGCGCGGGTCGACAACGGTGGAGCTGATGCCCTGGGCGCCGAGCCGGTTCGAGACATCCAGCGCCAGTTCGCTCATGGCGCCGATGCTGACGATCAGCACGTCGTTTTCGGTGGAGCCGGACGGCCGGCGCGCCAGCACGTCGACGCCGTCCTTGAGCCGTTCCAGGGCCTCAACCTCTGGCCCCACCGAGCCCTTGGAGAAACGGACCACGGTAGGGGCATCGTCGACGGACACCGCCTCGCGCAGCTCTTCCTTCAACCGGGTGGCGTCGCGGGGGGCGGCCAGGTGCAGCCCCGGCACGATCTGCAGCAGCGACATGTCCCACATGCCGTGGTGGCTGGGCCCGTCCGGGCCGGTCACCCCCGCCCGGTCGAGTACAACGGTGACGCCGGCCTTGTGCAGCGCGACGTCCATCAGGAGCTGGTCGAACGCGCGGTTCAGGAACGTTGCGTAGAGGGCCACCACCGGGTGGAGTCCGCCGTAGGCCATGCCGGCGGCGCTGGCCAGCGCGTGCTGCTCCGCAATGCCGACGTCGAAGACACGGTCCGGATGCTTACTGGCGAATTTTTGCAGGCCCACCGGGATCAGCATGGCGCCGGTGATGCCGACGATGTCCTGGCGCTCGTCGGCGATCTCGGCGATCTCGTCGGCGAACACGGAGGTCCAGGACTGCCGGCCGCCGGACTCTACGGGTTCGCCGGTCTCCGGGTCGATGACGCCCACGGCGTGGAACTGGTCCGCCTCGTGGGCGCGGGCGGGCGCGTAGCCGCGGCCCTTTTCGGTCATCGTGTGGACAATGACCGGGCCCCGGTAGTTCTTGGCCTGCGTCAGCGCGGCCTCGACGGCCTCCAGGTCGTGCCCGTCGATCGGGCCGATATACTTCATGCCCAGGTCCTCGAACAGGCCCTGCGGCGCCCACCAGTCCTTGATGCCCTTCTTGGTCGCGTGCAGACTCCGGTAGGCGAACTGGCCCAGCGACCCGCCCGACTGCAGCTTCCTTTTCCACCAGTCCAAGGTGCCTTCGTAGGCCTGGTGGGTGCGGACCTTGTCGATGGTGGTCCGGCGCAGCGCGGCCAGCTGGTCGGCCAGCCCGCCGATCGTCGGGGCGTAGGAGCGCCCGTTGTCGTTGACCACGATCACCACGCGCCGCGCTCGGTCCGCGGCGATGTTGTTCACGGCTTCCCATGCCATGCCGCCGGTGAGGGCGCCGTCGCCCACCACCGCGACGACGTAGCGGTCGCCTTCGCCGGTCAGCCGGCGGGCGCGGGAGATGCCGTCGGCCCAGGACAACGACGACGACGCGTGCGAGCTTTCGACGATGTCGTGCACCGATTCGGCGCGGTCCGGATAGCCGGCCAGCCCGCCCTGCTGCCGCAGCGTGCCGAAGTCCTGCCGCCCGGTGACCAGTTTGTGCACGTAGGACTGGTGGCCGGTGTCAAAGACGATGCTGTCGTGCGGGGAGTCGAACACGCGGTGGATGCCGAGGGTCAGCTCGACGACTCCAAGGTTCGGGCCGAGATGTCCGCCGGTCTGTGCGACGTTCGTGATCAGGAACTGGCGGATTTCCCGGGCCAGGTCCTGCAACTGGACCATGTCGATCCGGCGCAGGTCGCGCGGCTCGCGGATGGTCTCGAGCAATCCCACAGAGCAGGTCCTTTCCTTCACAAAGCGTCGATTAATCCTACCGCCATCCCTCCGCCACTCTGCGTTCCCCTGGTGCGAGGGTGCACACAACGCGGCCGACGCGTGGCCGGGGACCGAGCCCTACAGCACGCTGGTGCTCTGGCCAGACGCCGCAGGGCGGACGTCCATCGGACGCCCGCCCTGCGTTGGGCCGCTGTGCGGTGTGTGCCGGACCGGGGGCTAGTTCGCCGAGATCTGGCGCAGCACGTACTGCAGGATGCCGCCGTTGCGGTAGTAGTCGGCTTCACCCGGGGTGTCGATCCGCACCACCGCGTCGAAGCTCTTGGTGCCGCCGACCTCGCCGGTGGCGGTGACCTTCAGCGTCTTCGGGGTGGTGCCCTCGTTCAGCGCGGTCACGCCCTCGATGGAGAAGGTCTCTGTGCCGGACAGGCCCAGCGACGCAGCGGACTCGCCAGCCGGGAACTGCAGCGGCAGCACACCCATGCCGATCAGGTTCGAACGGTGGATCCGCTCGAAGCTTTCGGCGATGACGGCCTTGACACCCAGCAGCGCGGTGCCCTTGGCGGCCCAGTCGCGGGACGAGCCGGAGCCGTACTCCTTGCCGGCCAGCACCACCAGCGGGGTGCCGGCGGCCTGGTAGTTCATGGCGGCGTCGTAGATGTAGGCCTGCGGACCGCCGGGCTGGGTGAAGTCGCGGGTGAAGCCGCCCTCCACGTTGTCCAGCAGCTGGTTGCGCAGCCGGATGTTGGCGAAGGTGCCGCGGATCATCACCTCATGGTTGCCGCGGCGGGAACCGTAGGAGTTGAAGTCCTTGCGCTCCACGCCGTTTTCCAGCAGGTAACGGCCGGCGGGGCTGTCGGACTTGAACGAACCGGCCGGGGAGATGTGGTCGGTGGTGACCGAGTCGCCCAGCTTGGCGAGCACCCGCGCGCCGCTGATGTCCTGCACCGGCTCCGGCGTGGCGCTCATGCCTTCGAAGTACGGTGGCTTCCGCACGTACGTGGAGTTCGGATCCCAGGC
Source organism: Arthrobacter sp. Y3224055 (assembly GCF_059090825.1). Lineage (NCBI taxonomy): Bacteria > Bacillati > Actinomycetota > Actinomycetes > Micrococcales > Micrococcaceae > Arthrobacter > Arthrobacter sp. Y3224055. The sequence continues at coordinate 472,685 of NZ_JBNHGB010000002.1, forward strand.
GAAGGTATCGCCTGCCGGGGTCTCGAGCGCCTTCCAACGGTCGTCGCCCTCGAACACGCCCTCGTAGCCCTTGGCGAACATCTCCTTGTTGATCGAGGAGTCGATCACCTGCTGGACTTCGACCGGGTTCGGCCAGATGTCCTTCAGGAACACGTCGTTGCCCTCCGGGTCCTGGCCCAGCGGCTGCTTCTCGAAGTCGAAGTCCATGGTGCCGGCCAGGGCGTAGGCGACGACCAGCGGCGGGGACGCCAGGTAGTTCATCTTGACGTCCGGGTTGATGCGGCCTTCGAAGTTGCGGTTACCCGACAGCACCGACGTGATCGACAGGTCGTTGTCCTGGACCGCCTGCGAGATTTCGGGCTCCAGCGGGCCGGAGTTTCCGATGCAGGTGGCGCAGCCATAACCGACCACGAAGAAGCCGAGCTTCTCCAGGTACGGGATCAGGCCGGACTCTTCGTAGTAATCGGTGACGACCTTGGAGCCCGGGGCGATGGAGGTCTTGACCCACGGCTTGGACGCCAGGCCCTTCTCCACCGCGTTGCGGGCCAGCACGGCCGCGGCCAGCATGACCGACGGGTTCGACGTGTTGGTGCAGGAGGTGATCGAGGCGATGGACACCGCGCCGTGGTCCAGTTCGAACTCGCGCCCGTCTTCCATGGTGACGTGGACGCGCTTGGAGGCGCGGCCGTCGCCGGGCAGGGCGACGTGGCGTCCCTGGGCGGCCGAACCGCCGGAGGGACGGTCGTCGGCCTGCGCGGTGCCGGACTTCACGCCGCCGGCCTGCGCAGCGGCAGCGTGACGGACCGTGGAGGTCATGGCCGGGGCGTCCGACGCCGGGAAGGACTCTTCCAGGGCCTCGTCCAGGGCGTCCTCGTTGCCGGTGCCGACGTAGCTCTGCAGGTCCTTGCGGAACTGGTTCTTGGCGGACGTCAGGGCGATGCGGTCCTGCGGCCGCTTGGGGCCGGCGATGGACGGAACAACGGTGGACAGGTCCAGCTCAAGGTATTCGGAGAACTTCAGTTCGTGCGACGGATCGTGCCAGAGGCCTTGTTCCTTGGTGTACGCCTCGACCAGGGCGATGTTCTCCTCGGAGCGGCCGGTCAGGCGCAGGTAGTCCAGGGTGACGTCGTCGATCGGGAACATGGCGGCGGTCGAGCCGAACTCCGGGCTCATGTTGCCGATGGTGGCGCGGTTGGCCAGCGGCACCGCTGCCACGCCTTCGCCGTAGAACTCCACGAACTTGCCCACCACGCCGTGCTTGCGCAGCATCTCGGTGATGGTCAGCACGACGTCGGTGGCGGTGGCGCCGGCGGGGATGGAGCCGGTGAGCTTGAAGCCGACAACGCGCGGAATCAGCATGGAGACGGGCTGGCCGAGCATGGCGGCCTCGGCCTCGATGCCGCCGACGCCCCAGCCGAGCACGCCCAGGCCGTTGACCATGGTGGTGTGCGAGTCGGTGCCGACCAGGGTGTCCGGGTAGGCGCGCAGCTTGCCGTCGACCTCGCGGGTCATCACGGTGCGGGCCAGGTATTCGATGTTGACCTGGTGCACGATGCCGGTTCCCGGGGGGACCACCTTGAAGTCTTCGAAGGCGGTCTGTCCCCAGCGCAGGAACTGGTAGCGTTCGCCGTTGCGCTGGTACTCGATCTCCATGTTGCGCTCGAGCGCGCCGGCGTTGCCGAAGACATCGATCTGGACCGAGTGGTCGATCACCAGTTCGGCCGGGGCCAGCGGGTTCACGCGCTTCGGGTCGCCGCCGAGCTCCTTGACGGCCTCGCGCATGGTGGCCAGGTCGACGACACACGGAACACCGGTGAAGTCCTGCATGATGACGCGGGCGGGGGTGAACTGGATCTCTGTGTCCGGCTGCGCGTCGGGGTTCCAGCCGGCCAGGGCGCGGACGTGGTCCGCCGTGATGTTCGCACCATCTTCGGTGCGAAGCAGGTTCTCCAGCAGGACCTTGAGGCTGAACGGAAGGCTCTCGGCACCTTCAACGGCACTCAGCCGGAATATTTCGTACTCGGTCCCGGCGACGTTCAAGACGCCTTTGGAACCGAAGCTGTCCACATTACTCATGACAGGACTCCTCTCGCCACACTTTATCTTTGTCCGGGCGGCAACCACCCGCTAGTTAGGCATCCCTAAGTGTGAAGGGACAGCTGTGGGCTCGGCCTCTGGCCTTTTTGACGCGCCGCAGCCCGCAGAATTTAGAAGCCAGAGACAATATGCTTCGTCCGGAACCGCTGCCCCCATCCTATCGGGTAGCCGGTTGGCAGGAACCGGAGCGCCGCCTGTGGCCTGCCTCACAGCCGGGATTTGCGCACTCCCGCTCAGCGGCGCCCCGGGGTGAGCACGGCGAAGGACTCCATGTGGTGGGTATGCGGGTACAGGTCGAACACGCGCAGCGAGTCGAGGTTCCAGCCCAGCTGCAGGAAGTAGCCCAGGTCCCGGGCGAAGGACGCCGGGTCACAGGACACATAGCCGACCGCCCGCGGGTTTCGGGCGGCCACCGCCTGCACCACGGCTTTTCCGGCGCCCGCGCGGGGCGGGTCAAGGACGACGGCGTCCATCTCTTCGGGCTGCGAGCGCAGCACCCGCTCGACCTTGCCCTGGACGATCTCGACCTGCCCGAAACCGTGCAGGTTCTTGCGGGCGTCTTTGCTGGCCGCCGGCGAGCCCTCGACGGAGAGAACGTTGCCGGTCACCCCGACGGCATCCGCCAAGGGCGCCGTGAAAAGTCCGGCACCCGCATAGAGGTCGGCCACCCTCTCCCCCGCCCGGGGCGCAACACCGTCGAGGACGGCGGCAGTCAACGTGGCCGGCGCCAGCCGGTGAATCTGCCAGAAGCCGTCTCCCGTCACGCGGTACTCGTGCCGCCCGTTGGTTTCGGATACCCACGTGCGTCCCCGCACCCGGGTGAGCCGCCCGGGCACGGGCTCCCACGCGGCAACCGAAACGCCGGGTTCGATCCGGTCGGCGATCTTCGCCAACCGTTTGGGCGTTGTCCCCGCGCCCGGCACCAACAGCACCAGCGGCGTACTCCCATCGGCGGGCGCTGCCACCTCCACCCGCTCCAGCCCGGAGAGATCCAACTCCCACAACCGCAGGTCGTTGACCCCGTCCGCGGCCAGCGGCATCGCCTCGACGGGTATCAGCTCGTCGGACCGGTGCGCGTGCATGGCGAGGCGCCCGTCGGACCCCACGCCGAACGCGGCGCGCGTGCGCCAGCCGAGCCCGTCGTCGTACTCCCCCGCGGGGGCTTCCACGGTGACCTGCCGTTCCAGCTTGGCCAGCCGTTGCAGCTGTTCGGCGAAGATCAGGCCCTTCAGCCGGCGCTGGGCGTTTAGCCCGATGTGGCCGAACTCGGCGCCGCCCACGGCCGGCCGGCCGGCTTCGGCCGCGGCCAACGCGTCCGCGGGCGCCCAGGGATGCTCCACCCGGTCCGGGGATGCTTCCAGCACCTGGACGGTGTCCGCCCGCCAGAATCCCGCGTCCGGTCCGCCCTCGGTGACGCGTGCCAGGACCCGCTCCCCGGGCAGAGCGTGCCGTACGAACACCACCCGGCCGTCGTGCCGCGCGACGAAGTGGCCTCCGTGCGCCGGAGCGCCGACGGTCAGCTCGATCAGTTGCGGTGCGGGGTCGGTCATGAAAGCTCCTGGTAGCGGCGGACGGAATCGGAGGAGGCCAGTTGCCACGGCACGCTGGCCACCATGACGCCGGGCTCGAAGTGCAGGCGGGTCTTGATGCGCAGCGCGGTCTGGTTGTGCACCAGCTGCTCCCACCAGCGTCCCACCACGTATTCGGGGATGTAGACCACCACCAGTTCGCGGGGCGAGTCCCGGCGGATGCTCTTGATGTAGTCGATGATCGGCGTGGTGGTCTCGCGGTACGGGGAAGCGAGCACCGTGATCGGAACCGGGATGTTGAGCTTCTCCCAGTCGCGCAGGGTCTGCTCGGTCTGTTCCCGGTCCAGGTCCACCACCACGGCGTCGAGCCGGGACGGCCGCGAGGCCCGGGCGAAGGCAAGCGCCCGGAGCGTCGGTTTGCGTACGTGCGAGACCAGGATGACTGCGTGTACCCGGGACGGCAGCGCGGTGGTCGGTTGGTCCGGGTCGATCGCGAGCTCGCGGGCGACCTGGACGTAATGGCGGTTGATGCTGTGCATGACCAGCCCGAGCAGGATGATGCCGAGCACGGCCAGCCAGGCTCCGAAAACGAACTTGCTGACCAATACCACCACCAGCACGGTCACGGTCAGGATGAAACCGACCATGTTAATGAACCGCGAGCGCAGCATCCGGCGCCGCACCGGGCGGTGCGGCGTGGCCCGTATTTCGCGGGACCAGTGCCGGATCATGCCCAGCTGGCTGCAGGTGAAGGAAACGATCACGCCGATGACGTAGAGCGGGATCAGCCGGGTGACGTCCGCGTTGAACATCAGCACCAGCACCACGGCCGCGGCCGCCAGTGCGAGCACACCGTTGCTGTAGCTGAGCCGGTCCCCGCGGGTTCGCAGCTGGCGGGGCAGGAAGCCGTCGGTGGCGAGGATCGATGCCAGCTGCGGGAAGGCGTTGAACGCCGAATGGCTGGCCAGCACCAGGATTGCTGCGGTGGCCGCGACCGTCAGGTAGAAGAGCGGGGCGCCGCCGCCGAAAACCGTCTCCGCCAGCTGGCTGAGCACCGGGGACTGGAAATAGCCCGCCGGCAGCGGCCCTCCGTCCAGCCGCAGCTGGTCGGCCGGGACCTGCACCACCCGCACCTCCGTGGCCCGGGCCAGGTACATCACCGCCATGGTGATCCCGGTTGCGGAGATGCCCAGCATCAGCAGCGCAAAGCCGGCGTTCCTGGCGCGCGGCTTCTCGAAGGCCGGCACATTGCTGGCCGGTGTCTCCAAGCCGGTGAGTGCCGCGGCGCCCGTGGAGAAGGCCCGCAGTACCAGCAGTGCGCCGGCCAGCCCGGTCAGGCCCGCCTCCAGGCCGGGTTCCGGCACGACGTCGAACGCAGCGCTGGGTGCCTCGCCCAGGTTTCCGGTGAGGTCAAGGACAAATCCGGCCAGGCACATCAGCAGCACGGTGCCCACAAAGACATAGGTGGCGATCGCCACGGTCAGGCGCCCGCGTCCCAGCCCGCGCAGATGGAGCAGGGCGAGGATCGCGATGCCGGCGACGGCCGCTCCGGGCTGCCAGCCCTTGAGCGCCGGAACGGCGGACACGAGGTAGTGGGCCGCCGAAGACATGGACACCGCGACGGTGAGCACGTAGTCCAGCATCAGCGCGGAGCCCACCGTGATGCCCGCCGGCTTGCCCAGGTTCCTGGTGGCGATCGCATAGTCGCCGCCGGACGGATACGCGTGGATGCTTTGCCGGTAGGAAGCCACCAGGACCAGCAGCACCACCATGACCGCCAGTCCGACCCAGGGCGACAGGGCGATCGCCGCGACGCCCGCCAGTGCCAGCGTGAGCAGGATCTCGTCCGGGGCGTAGGCCACCGAGGAGAGCGCGTTGGCTGAGAAGACCGGAACCGCCAGGCGCCGCGGCAGCGCATCCTGCTTCAGCCGCTCGCTGCGGAACGGCTTGCCCACCAGGACCCGCTTGAGGGCATCGAGGAATGTCAGCACGTTTCCCTCGGTGGCACATGCAGCCAGTGGGTCCGGATCTTCACGGCTTAGAGTCTAGACTGCCGGCCGGAATTTACGGGGCCAGGGGGCCTCCGACCCGCACTTTCATAGCGGCGGCACGTCCGCCGGGGTTAGCATATGCGTATGAATGTGCGTTGTATCACATTCAGGGGTCCGGGGCCGTTTGACCCAGTGACTGCTCGCTAAGGAGTCTTAGATGGGCAATGCCGCCGCCGTGATGACCGGCCTGAGCAGCATCGAGATGCAGGAGCGCCCGATGCCCGAGCCGGGCCGGGGCCAGGCCGTGATCCGGGTGGAAGCCGTGGGGGTCTGCGGCTCCGACGTCGCCTATTACCGCTACGGGAAGATCGGCCCCTTCGTCGTTGACGGCCCGTTCATCCTGGGCCACGAGGTCTCCGGCGAGGTGGTCGCCGTCGGCGAAGGCGTCGGCAACGTGCGCGTCGGAGACCGGGTGGCCGTCGAGCCGGGGACGCCGGACCGCAGCTGCGAAGAGTGCCGGGCGGGGCGCTACCACCTCTGCCCGAACCTCGAATTTTTGGCCACCCCGCCCTACGACGGCGCACTGCTGCAGTACCTGGCCATGGACGCCCGCTGCTACTTCCCGATCCCGGATTCGATGAGCTACGAAGACGGCGCGCTGCTCGAGCCGCTGTCCGTGGGGTTGTGGGGCTGCCGGCGGGCGAACCTCCAGGCCGGCGACGACGTGCTGATCACCGGCGCCGGACCGGTGGGCCTGCTTGCCGCCGAGGCGGCGCGGGCCCTCGGCGCGGGAAGCGTCACGGTCACGGACATCTCCGAGTACCGGCTCGGCGTGGCCCGCGACCACGGCTTCGCGGTGGAGAAGAGCGACGCGCCCGCGGCGCAAACCTTTGACGTGCTGCTGGAATGCTCGGGCGCCGGCGGCGTCCTCGCCTCCGGGCTCGGCCGGTTGCGCGAGGCCGGGCGGGCAGCCGTCATCGGCCTGGCCAAGGCCGACGAGGTGCCGCTGCCCCTGTCCACGCTCAATTGGAAGGAGATCACCATCTCGATGGTGAACCGGTACAACAACACCTGGCCGCTGGGCATTGACCTGGTGTCCTCCGGCCGGATCAACCTGGAGGGACTGGTAACGCACAGCTTTGCCCTGCCGCAGACCGCGGCCGCCCTGGAAAACACCTCCACCGAACCCGAATCGCTCAAGGCGATGATCTACCCCCAGCGGCTCTGACCGCGGACGCCGGAACGCACGAACGGCAACGCGGCACGCCCCCAGTAAGAGGAGTTCCGATGAACAAGAAGAACACACGGGGAATCATGGGCCTCACCACGGCCCTCGTTCTTGCAGCCGGCATGACTGCTTGCGGTGGCGGCGGCGGCGGTGAAGGCGGCGGTGCCGGAGGCGGCGGCGGCGGGACAGCAGGCGGTGGCGGCGGCCAGGCCGAGGGCAAGATCGCGTTCCTGATGCCGGACCGTGCTTCGACCCGCTACGAGCAGCAGGACAGCCCGCTGTTCAAGGCCAAGGTCGAAGAACTGTGCGGCGGCTGCGAGGTGCTGTACCAGAACGCCGACGGCGACGCGAACAAGCAGCAGCAGCAGGCCAACGCGATGATCACCCAGGGCGTCGAGGTCCTGGTCCTGGACCCGGTGGACAGCACCGCTGCCGCCTCGCTGGTCAACACCGCGAAGGGCCAGGGCATCAAGGTTGTCACCTACGACCGGCCGGTCCCGGACACGCCGGCGGACTTCTACGTCTCCTTCGACAACAAGAAGATCGGCAGCCTCATCGCCGAGGACCTGGTCAAGAAGCTGGACGCCGACGGCGAAGAGACCGGAGGGGTGCTGATGGTCAACGGCTCCCCCACGGACCGGGCCGCGCAGCTGATCAAGGAGGGCGCGACGGAAGCGGTCGAGGCCAGCGAGCATAAAATCCTGGCCTCGTATGACACCCCGGAGTGGCAGCCGTCGAAGGCCCAGGACTGGGTGGCCGGCCAGATCACCCAGTTCGGTGAAGACATCACCGGCATCGTGGCCGCCAACGACGGCACGGCCGGCGGCTCCATCGCCGCCCTGAAGGCCGCCGGTGTCTCGCCGTTCCCGCCGGTTACCGGCAACGACGCGGAGGTCGCCGCGATCCAGCGGATCATCAAGGGCGACCAGTACAACACGATCTCCAAGCCCATCAAGATAGTCGCCGAAAAGTCGGCAGAGGTGGCGGTCCAGCTGCTCAACGGCGAGACCCCCGAACCCGACGCGACGCTCTTTAACACCCCGTCAGCGCTGTTCGTGCCGACGGTGGTCACCAAGGAGAACGTCAAGGAAGTGATTTTCGACGGCGGCATCTACAAGCCTGAAGAAATCTGCACCGGCGAGTACAAGGCGGGCTGCGACGAACTCGGCATCAAGTAGCGCAGCCGCGGACGGCTGTGCCGCGCCCACCGCGGCACTGCCGTCGTAAGGGAAGGGGAAGCAGTGTCCACTGTGTCAGCGGAACGGCCGGAGGCTACCGCCCCGGTCCTGTCCATGCGGGGCGTGAGCAAGCACTTCGGTGCCGTGGCCGCCTTGACCGACATCGACCTGGACGTCCACGCCGGCGAAGTGGTCGCCCTCGTCGGCGACAACGGCGCCGGGAAGTCGACGCTGGTCAAGATCCTCGCGGGCGTGCATCCCCAGGACGCCGGTACCGTGAACTTCGACGGCCAGGACGTGACGATCCACACGCCGGTGGATTCCATTCAGCTGGGCATCGCCACGGTATTCCAGGACCTCGCCCTCTGCGACAACCTCAGCGTGGTAGACAACCTCTTCCTCGGCCGGGAGCTGGGCGCCTGGCGGCTGAACGAAGTGGAGATGGAGGTCCAGTCGTGGAAGCTGCTGCGCCAACTCTCGGCGAAGATCCCCTCGGTCCGCATCGCGGTTGCCTCCCTCTCCGGCGGCCAGCGCCAGACCGTCGCCATCGCCCGGTCGCTGCTCGGCAGCCCCAAGCTCATCATCCTCGACGAGCCCACCGCAGCCCTCGGCGTGGCGCAGACGGCCGAGGTGCTGAACCTGGTGGAGCGGCTGCGCGAAAACGGCCTCGCGGTGATCATGATCAGCCACAGCATGCAAGACGTCAAAGCCGTCTCCGACCGTGTCGCGGTGCTGCGGCTGGGGAAGAACAACGGCACGTTCCGGATGAAGGACGTCTCGACCGACGACCTGATCGCCGCCATCACCGGAGCCACGGACAACGTCGTGACCCAGCGCGCCGCCCAGACCGGGGCAGCGGCGGCGGGCGGCGCGGCAGGAACGAACGGCGGGGCCGAGGGGGCCGGGCTGGGCGGACCGGGCGGAGGCTCGCTCCCGCCCGGCCAGGCCGCCGGAAGCGCGGGCCGACAGGGGTCGGGGGCAGGAGCACCGGAAGAAGGGACCGCACCATGACAACGAATCCAGCCGCCCCGGTCATCCCGGTGGCCACCGACCTGCAGGACGAACGGCTGATCCGGACCGAGGGCTTCAAGGGCGCCGTCAAGGTCGGGATCAACCGGGTCCGCGGCGGCGACCTGGGCGTGCTGCCCATCGTCGTCGGGCTGCTGGTCATCTGGTCCATCTTCCAGGTGCTCAACCCGTTCTTCCTCTCCAGCGCCAACCTGGTCAACCTGCTGCTGGAAAGCGCCGCCGTCGGGGTCATCGCGTTGGGCATCGTCTGCGTCCTGCTGGTCGGCGAAATCGATTTGTCCGTCGGCTCCGTCAGCGGCCTGTCCGCCGCGATCGTCGGCGTCACCTTCATCAAGCAGGACTGGCCGATTGGGCTGGCGATCCTGACCGCGATGGCGGCCGGCGCCGTGATCGGGCTGGTCTATTCGCTGGTCTACACCAGGTTCGGGGTCCCGTCCTTCGTGATCACGCTGGCCGGCCTGCTCGGTTTCCTCGGACTGCAACTGTTCGTGCTCGGGGTCGAGGGCACCATCAACCTGCCGTTCGATTCCTTCCTCGTCTGGTTCGGCCAGCAGGCGTTCGTGCCGGGCTGGCTGTCGTACGTACTGGCGGTCGTCGGCGTGGCCGGCTTCTTCCTCAGCCAGCTCACGCTCTCCCGCCAGCGGGTCAAGGCGGGCCTGTCCGGGCGCCCGATGCGGCTGGTCGTGATGCAGACCATCCTGCTGGCCGTGATCCTGCTGTTCGCGGTCTGGTACCTGAACCAGGCCCGCGGCGTCGGCTGGATGTTCGTCTTCTTCGCCGCCCTGGTGCTGGTGATGCACTACGCCTTCACCCGGACCCAGTGGGGCCGCTCCGTCTACGCCGTCGGCGGCAACCGGGAAGCGGCGCGGCGGGCCGGCATCGCCGTCAACCGCGTCTACGTGTCCATCTTCGTCCTGTGCTCGACGTTCGCCGCCGTCGGCGGCATGCTGGCCGCCGGCCGGCTGGCCGCCTCGGCGCAGAGCAGCGGCACCGGGGACGTGAACCTGAACGCCATCGCCGCCGCGGTGATCGGCGGGACCAGCCTGTTCGGCGGCCGCGGCTCGGCCTTCTCGGCCCTCCTGGGCATCCTGGTCATCCAGTCCATCTCCAGCGGCCTCACCCTGCTGAACCTTGAGTCCTCGTTCCGGTACATGATCACCGGCCTGGTGCTGCTGCTGGCCGTGATCCTCGACGCCGTCTCCCGCAAGTCCCGCACCTCGCACGGCCGCGCCTAGTGGCCGGCCGCCGGAGCGACATGTTCCTGGGCATCGACATCGGCACGGGCAGCAGCAAGGCCGTGCTGGCGGACGCCGGGGGCGGGGTGCTGGACAGCGCCGCGGTCGCGCACGAGGTCAGCTACCCGCGGCCCGGCTGGGCCGAGTTTGACGCCGAGGGCGGGGCGTGGGCGGAAGTGGTCCGGCTGTGCCGGGAGCTCATGTCCCGGAACGACGCCGGGGCCGTCGCCGGCGTGTGTGTCAGCGCGATGGGTCCGTCCCTGGTGGTCACGGACGCAAACCTGGTCCCGTTGCGGCCGGCGATCCTGTACGGAATCGACGCGCGCGCCGTCGTCGAAATCCGCGAATTAACGGAGGAGTTCGGTGCCGAGGAAATCTTTCGCGAGGCGGGCAAGGTCCTGTCCTCCCAGGCCGTGGGACCGAAGCTCCGCTGGCTGCGCAACCGGGAGCCGGAGGTCTTCGCCCGCGCCCGGAACTGGCACAGCCTGAACTCCTTCATCCTGGCCAAGCTGACCGGCGAGCTGGTGTTGGACCACCACACCGCCAGCCAGTGCGATCCGCTCTACGACCTTCGCGGCAACCGGTGGCATCCGGACCGGTACGGCGCCGTCGCCGGCCACCTGCCGGAGCCCCGGCTGGCGTGGCCGTCGGACGTCGGCGGCCGGGTCCACCGCCGGGCGGCCGATGCCACGGGGCTCCCGGAGGGCGTGCCGGTCTGCGCGGGCACCGTCGACGCCTGGGCCGAGGCTTTCAGCGCGGGCGTGCGGCAGCCGGGCGACCTCATGCTGATGTACGGCTCCACGATGTTCTTCGTCCAGGTCCTCGGGGAGTTCCGGTCCGAACCCAAGCTCTGGACCACGGCCGGCGTGGAGCCGGGGTCGCTGACCTTGGCCGCGGGGATGTCCACGTCCGGGAGCCTGACCACGTGGTTGCAGCGGCTGTTCGGCGACGTCCCGTTCGAGCAGCTCGTCACCGAGGCCGCCACAGTGCCGCCGGGATCCGACGGTCTGCTGCTGCTGCCCTACTTCGCCGGCGAACGGACCCCTGTCTTCGACCCGGACGCCCGCGGGCTGATCACCGGCCTGTCGCTGCGCCACGGGCGCGGCCATCTGTTCCGTGCCGCCTACGAGGGCATCGGCTTCGGCATCCGGCAGATCCTGGAGTACCTCGAGCACGCGGGCGAACCGATCCGGCGCGTCGTGGCCGTCGGCGGCGGCACCAAGGCCAGGCTCTGGACGGAAATCGTCAGCAACATCAGCGGGCGCGAACAGCTGGTCCCGGAACAGGCCATCGGCGCCAGCTACGGGGACGCACTGCTCGCCGCCATCGGCACCGGGGCCGTGCCCGCCGGGACGAACTGGGCGCGCACGGCGGCGACCGTGAGTCCCGATCCGTCGACGGCCCCGCTGTATGAAAAGCTCTACGCCACCTACAGCCACCTTTACCCGTCCAACCGGGAGCACATGCACGTGCTCGCCGCCCTGCAGGAGCCCGCGGCCGGGTAGGCGGTCCCGACCGGCGCGCGGGCGCCGGCGCCGTTTCGAACCCCGGCTCATGGCATCGATGGACCGGTTCAGCGTTATGGTTGCAGTACATTTGATTCCCGCGTTGCAGCGGGTGCCGGAAGGACGTGGATGGCGCACTTTGTGATCATGGGCTGCGGGCGCGTAGGCGTGACGCTGGCCCACACCCTGGAGGACTCGGGGCACAGCGTGGCCATTATCGACCAGGACGACCGGGCATTCCGCCGGCTGCGCTCGGGGTTCACCGGCCGCAAGGTCACCGGCGTCGGATTCGACCGCGACACCCTGCGGCACGCAGACATCGAGAACGCCTACGCCTTCGCTGCCGTTTCCAGCGGCGATAACTCCAACATCCTCGCCACCCGGGTGGCCCGCGAAACCTTCCACGTGCCGCATGTGGTGGCCCGCATCTACGATCCCGGCCGCGCCGAGATCTACCAGCGGCTCGGTATCCCCACGGTGGCCGCGGTGCGCTGGAGCGCCGATCAGGTGCTGCGGCGGATCCTGCCCGAACAGGGCATCAAGGGCGACTTCCGTGAGGCCTCCGGCCGCCTGATCCTGGGTGAGGTGCAACTGGACGACGGCTGGGTGGGCCGGGAACTGGCCGAGATCGAAGCCGCCTCCGGCGCCCGGGTGGCCTACCTGACCCGTTTCGGCGAGGGAATCCTGCCCGCCCGCGGCACCCGCTACCAAAAGGGCGACATCGTCCACGCCATGATGGCGGTGGATTCGACCTTCGAAATCGACAGGATCCTGTCCAAGCCCCCCGTGGAGGAGTCCGAATGAGGGTGGTCATTGCCGGCGCCGGCAGCGTCGGATCGTCGATTGCTCGGGAGTTGCTCTCGAACAACCACGACATCCTGCTGATCGATCCGAAGCCCGAGGTGATCGGCCGCAGCGGGCTGAAGGGCGCGCGCTGGCTGATCGGCGACGCCTGCGAGATCACCACCCTGCGTGAAGCCCGGCTGGAAGAAGCCGACGTGGTGGTCTCGGCCACCGGCGACGACAAGGTCAACCTGGTGGTCTCGCTGCTGGCCAAGAGCGAGTTCGGCGTCGGCCGCACGGTGGGACGCGTGAACAACCCCAAGAACGACTGGATGTTCGACGACTCCTGGGGCGTGGATGTTGCCGTGAACACCCCGCGCCTGATGACCGCCCTGGTGGAGGAAGCCGTGGAGATCGGAGACCTGGTCCGGCTGCTGACCTTGCAGAGCGGCGTCGCGTCCATGGTCGAGTTCACGGTTCCCGCGGACTCGGCGCTGATCGGTCAGCGGCTCGGCTCCATCGCCTGGCCGCAGGATGCCACGGTGGTGGCCATCCTGCGCGACGACGCGCCGATCACGCCGAGCCCTGACGACGTGGTGGAAGGCAGCGACGAGCTCTTCTTCATCACGACCATCGCCGCCGAGGACGAACTGCGTGCGGTCCTGACCGGCCGGCCCGCCGCCGCGGCGGCGGCCGACTAGGTCACGGGGCCCGGCCGGCCGCGGCGGCGGCGGGCCAGATCACTCGGCCCGGGCGGCCTCGACGGACGCCGGGCGGGAGACCAGCCACGCCAGCCACAGCCCCAGCGCGTACAGCGGCACGCCCATGAGCAAGCGGGTGGTGCCCAGCGCCACCAGGCCGTCCTCGCCCATCAGGTAGAGGGGAAGCTGCACCACAAGCCGCAGCAGGAGCACCGCCATCACGATCCAGGTGGCCATGGTGTACGCCTTCAGCCGTTGCGGCTGCTGCCGCCATGCCGTTCCCTCGCTGCGGATCAGCCCGAAGATCAGGCCCAGCACCGGCCACTTGACGGCCACCGAAACCAGCATGACCAGAATGTAGGCGGCATTCGTGATGAAGCCCCAGACATAGAAGTCCTCGGCCCGGCCCGTGCTGTTGGCGACGAAGGCGCAGATGGCGACCCCCACCAGGCCGGAGAAGGCCTGCGTCACGGTGCCCCGCTGCACCAGGCGCAGCACGGTGAAGACGGCGGCGGCCGCCAGCGCTCCGATCAGCGCCGGGCCGAGCTCCCGGCCGATGGTGAACACCACCAGGAAGATCACGCCCGGCAGGATGCTCTCGGCCAGCCCGCGGACGCCGCCCACGGTCTTCAGCACGTCGATCTGTCCGTCGTCGGTGCGGTGGACCGCGGCGCTCGCCGCGTAGGCGCCGGCAAGCGCCTCGGCCGCGTCCGGGCGCCTGTTGCCCGGTTCTCCCGCGGGTTCCGGACGGGCGCCGGAGGGCTGCCCGTCCCCGGCCGGCGGCACGCTGTGCGGACCGGAGTCCGGCTGCTGATCTGTCATGGGTTAATTCTCCAACGGGCTGAGGATCTCGTAGCGCGGGTTGTAGATGGTGGCAGTTCCTTCCACCCTGAACAGCATGCCCTCGAAGGCCAACCGGATGCCCGCCGCGATGCCGGGCACGCGGCGCTGCCCCAGCCAGACCAGCCGGACCCGCGGGTGCCCGCCGTCACGGGACTTGCCCGGCTCCTGCTGGCCCGCGTCGGTGACGACGGCGGCAAACCGCGGCGGCTGCCCCGGCGGCGCGATGGTGATCGCCTCAACCAACCCGGTTCCGGCGACGTGGCCGCGCTCTGGCAGCCGGGCGATGGGGCTGTCCGCAGGGCCGCGATGGACGCGGGAGCGGTCAGCCAATCTCGGTGATCTCCGGGCCCCGCTCGGGCGCGGTCAGTCCGGGGTTGCGCGGCGCCTCGGGTTGCGGCGGGCCCGGGACGCCCTTAGGCATCTTGAGCTGCAGCAGATCCTTGGGCGGCAGCGGCTGCGAGCCCCGGACCACCACGGTGGAACGGAAGAGTTCCTCGAGGTCCGCGGCCTTGGCCCGGTCCAGCGCGGCGGGTCCCCCGATCACGCCGCGCAGGAACCAGCGCGGCCCGTCGACGCCGAGGAAGCGGGCCACCCGGAAGCCCTGCTTCCCGTCGGCGGTCTGTGCCGGCAGCTTGGCCACCACCTCGGTGCCCATCGGTCCGTCGATCTCTTGGACCGTGCCGCCCTGTGACCCCACGGAACTCGCGATCTGGGTGCGGATTTCCTTCCACAGCCCCTCGGATTTCGGCGCGGCAAATGCCTGGAGCTGCAAGTTGGAACCGGCCAGGTCCAGGGTCACCGCAACCACCCGCTTGGACTTTTCCTCGACCTCAAGCCGCAGCTGCAGGCCCTCCCGGGGACGGACCTTCAGCGCGCCCAGGTCCAGGTAGCCGTTGCCGGTGTCCTGCTCGGAGTCGTCGTAGGGGCCGTTCCGGCGGGGACCGCTGTCCGGCGCCGGCCGCGTGGCATCCTCGCCAGGTGCGGCCGCGGCGGCTTCCGGCCCTTCGCCGTCGTTCTGGTTCCTCTTCTTGGAACGCCCAAATGCCATAACGTGAGATTCCTCTTCCTCCGGTCCTGCACCGGGTTGCTCAATGTCTGCGCCGAGGGGATGCCGCCTGCGGCGGGCAGGCGTCCAGGTGCGTGCCCGCCGCACCGCGCGTGCGGAACTAACCGGCGCCGAACCCTCCGGTGGATCCGAATCCGCCGGCCCCCCGCGTCGAATCCGGGAGCTCGGCGACGCGTTCGAACGCGGCCGTCTCCACCTTCTGGATGACCAGCTGCGCGATCCGGTCCCCCCGCTTGAATGTGAGCGTTTCACTGGCATCGGTATTCAGCAAGGTGACCGCTATCTCGCCCCGGTAACCGGCGTCCACCGTGCCGGGGGCGTTGACGATGGTCAGTCCGTGCTTGGCGGCCAGCCCGGAGCGTGGGTGGACCAGGGCAACATACCCGTGCGGCAGCGCCAGCGCCACGCCCGTCGGCACCAGGACACGCTCCCCCGGGGCGATCCGGAAATCGATTCGGCTCCGCAGGTCGGCCCCGGCGTCCCCCGGGTGGGCGTAGGCGGGCGGTTCCAGTCCGTCGTCGAGCATTTTCAGCTGGACCGTCAGCGTTTCAGTTGTCTGCTGCACTCGTGATCGTTTGTCCTTGCGATTGCGGATGTGGCGGCGGGAAGACTGCGGCCGCCAAGGGCCGGGCCCGCTGAGATATTCCGCACATCACTCTAGCGCGTTTTCAACCGTGGCGCCCGCGGGCGGGCGGGCTTCCGGGGGCCCGCCGGGAGCAAGGTGAAATGCCTGTCAAAAGGTGAAAAGCTGAGTCCATGACACAACCCGCGACCCCTGCAGGCGGCTCCGGTCCCGCCGGCGGTCCTTCCTCCGTGACCCACTTCGATGAGCGGCTGTGGCCCAATTTCTGGGTCTGGCTCATCGCCGCCGGCACCGCCGCGGCGGTCATCGTCATGCTGGCACCCATCAGCATGACCGCGGGCATCATCGGCGCCGTCGTCGCCGCCATCCTGCTGGCCGTCCTGCTGATCGCTTCCACGCCGCGGATCCTGGTCACCGACACCATGCTGCAGGTGGGCCGCGCCCAGATCGAGCGCCGCTACGTGGGGCGGGTGGAAGCGTTCACCGGCGAGGCTGCCACCGAGCAGCGCGGCCCCAAGCTGAACGGCACCGCGTACATGTGCATGCGCGGCTGGATCGATCCGGTGGTCACCATCGAAATCACCGACGAGACGGACCTGACCCCTTACTGGATCGCCTCCACGCGCCGGCCGCAGCAGCTCGCCGCGGCCCTGAACCGCCCCGCCGCGGACGCGTCCTAGCGGCCCCGCGGGGCGGGCCCCCGGCGGGGCCGGTCCCGTGGTTGCCGGCGGCTACCCCTCGCAGTCCCGGCAGTAGAGCAGCCCGTCTTTCTCCTTGGCCACCTGCGACCGGTGGCGGACCAGGAAGCAGGAAGCACAGGTGAACTCGTCCTGCTGGGCCGGGAGTACGCGGACCAGCAGTTCCTCGCCGGAGAGGTCGGCGCCGGGCAACTCGAACCCCTCGGCCGCCTCGGCCTCGTCCTCGTCGACGACGGCCGACTGCGTGTCGGTCCGCCGGTGCGACTTCAGCTCTTCAATGGACTCCTCGTGGGTCTCTTCGTCAGGCTTCCGCGGGGCGTCGTAGTCAGTGGCCATTGTTGTTTTGCTCCCACTCCGGTGGTCCGGTCCAGTTTCACGTCAGGCCCCCGGTTCCGGGACACGTGCCCGTGCCTGACGATCTGTGCACAGGCTCAACGCGTTCGCCGTCGATTTTGTGCCCGTGACGCGAAGATTCTTGCCGATTTCGGTGCGCCTGCCAAACCCGGGGGCCGCAGGGCGTTCACGGCCGCCTTCGGACGCGGCGCCCGGCCGGGGCGACCTTGGCCACAAACTCCGCGCCACACCCGCGAAAACAATAGGAAAAGCCCGGTATGGGTGGCAGAGTTTCAGGCATAAAGTGTCGTCTGGTGGAGGGTTTTCATGCAGGATCTACGGCTGGTGGGTGTCCATGAGGATGGCGAACATCTGCTGTTGAGCGCAGGTGGGGACGACTACCGTCTGGCCATAGACGAAGCCCTGCGCACAGCGGTCTTCCGACCGACAACAACGCGCGCTCCCGGGGCCGGCGAACCGTCGGACGCCGGTATGTCCCCCCGCGAAATCCAGGCGCGCATCCGAGCGGGCGCCACGGCCGAGGAGGTCGCGGCCGAATCCGGCCTCGACCTGCAGCGGATCCGGCGCTATGAAAGCCCGGTGCTCGCCGAGCGCCACTACATCGTCGAGCAGGCCCGCAAGGTGGAAGTCGCCGGCCCGCTGCCCGGCCACGACGGCTACCGGTCGGCCTTCGGCGACGAGCCCGCCACCCTGGGAGAAATGGTGGACCACCGGATCCACGCCTTCGGCATCGACCCGGAGTCGATGAACTGGGATTCCTGGCGGCGCAGCGACGGCACGTGGGAAGTTGTGGCGTCCTTCACCGCGCCGGCGGCTCCCGCCACCGACTCCATCGGGGAAGAACCGCCCGCCCGCTGGGTCTTCCATGCGGCCCGCCGCACCATCCAGAACGCCAACCGGTGGGCGCAGCAGCTGAGCGAGCTCGAAACCGTGGACGGCCCGGTCCCCGGACGCCGGCTGAAGGCCGTCACCGACCATGTCTTCGACTTCGAAGCCGATACCGGCGCGGACCCGGACCTCGGGCCGGCAGGGCACGAGGACGGCGGGCAGGACGACGGGCAGTCCGCCGAGTCGGAAGAGCTGCTGGACGTGCTGCGCTCCCGGCGGGGGCAGCGGCTGGGCGTGGACGAAGATGCCGACGACGCGCTGGCCTTGATGCTCACCCACGGTCCGATTCCGGCGGCCCATCCGCGCGACTCGTTCGAGGACGCGGATGATTCCGGCGACGACCCCGGCGCGCGGCCGCGCGCCGGCTTCCCGCTGACGCTGGCCCCGGCCTACGACGACGGCGCGGTCTCTTCGCTGGAATTGGGGCACGGGATCAGCACCCACACGCACGAAATCACGCTCTCCGGCGCGCCCGGTTTCCTGCGGGACGAGCCGGCCGCGGCAACCGGCGGCGGCGTCCGCGACCAGGACGGCGTCCGCGACCAGGACGGCGTCCGCGACCAGGACGGCGACCTCACCGGGGAAGAGGCCGACGCAGAGCCGGCGACCGGCGGCGGCGCGCAGGAAACGGGCGCCCCGTCGGACGAGCGGATTGAGTTTGTCAGTCCTTCCACGGCACCGCTGAAAACCGTGGAAAACAGCAGCGGAGCGGCCGCGGAAAAGGCCCGGACGGCGCAGGCCGGCGCGGAGACCGCCGCCGATCCCGAACCCGGGGCCAAAGACACGGTGCGGGAGGATCCGGCCCCGGAACCGCCCAAGCGCTCCATCAAGCCGAAGCGCTCCAGCGTGCCCAGTTGGGACGAGATCGTCTTCGGCACCAAGCACGACTGATCTGCCGCCGGCTGCAGAGAAGACCCGGGCTGGGCGCCCGGCCTGCCAGGCTGCCTGGCCCGGCAACCTCTCGTTGCCTGCGGGCGCGGACTAGCGCCGTTTGCCCGGAGCCACCAGGGTCAGCAGGGGCACTTCCCGCTCCGCCTTCGTCAGCGAGCCGTGCTGGCCGACCACGGACATCGCGGTCTCCGGCACGCGCCGGGTGTCGTAGAACGCCACGGGTTCCCGGGCAGCCACCATCAGGTCTCCGATGCGCGGCAACACCCGCGGGTCCACCCGACCGAAGAACCCGCGGCTGACCGCCTCTTCCCGGGTGAACACCCAGGCCTGCTTCCCATACCGCTCCAGCCAGGCACGGGCCACCTGCTCGCGCTGCCCGGCCGTGGCGTCCGGTTCGAAATAGAGGTGGACCAGCCGCGGTTCGCCGCCGGTGTGCCGCACCCCGGCCACCAGGGCCGGGTCCGCCGAGTAGTCGAAACGGAACTCCTCGGCCACGTCCAGCATGCCGTGGTCCGCGGTCAGCAGCAGCAGCGTATCGGCCGGAAGCTGTCGGGCCAGGCGGCGCATGTCCGAGTCAAGTTCCTCCAGCGCATGCCCCCACTGGGCCGACGCCGCGCCGAACCGGTGGCCCGCCTTGTCCAGTTCGTTGAAATAGAGGTAGACCAACGCCCGGTCCGTAGCCGCCAAGGCTTCCGCGGTGGCCTGGGTCCGGGCATGGCCGGTGGCGCCGGGCACGAACCTGCTGCCGCGCAGTGCCGCCCGGGTCATGCCCGACTCCGCGAACCGGGGCAGGCTGACGGTGGTCACCGGCAGCTGCCCGGCTACCCGTTCGAACACCGTGGCATGCGGCTGCCACACCTGCGGGTCCACCCCGGGGTCCCAGCCTCCGAGCTGGTTGACCACCTTGTCCTGCCCCGGGTCCAGGACGTCATAGCCGACCATGCCGTGCAGGCCGGGCGCCAGCCCGGTCCCCAGGCTGGCAAGGGACGCCGCCGTCGTCGAGGGAAGGGCGCTGCCGAGGGTCCGCGAGTTGTCCATCGCCTGGCGCAGGAAGGGGGCATGTCCGCCGCGCTGCTTCAGCAGCGCCTTGCCCAGTCCGTCCACCATGACCACGCACACACGCCGCGCCTGCGGCAACTGCAGCTCATTGTCGAAGCCCTCGGCGCCCAGCGCGGCCGCGGCACTGGTCATGACCTCCGCGAGCGAGTTGCGGCCGTAGCCGGGGGCAGCCGGAAGCGGGTCCTGTATCAGCGTCACGCAGCGTCGATCCCGCAGATCAGCGGCCGTGGTGGCCGCGGACCAGGCGGTTGCCGATGCGCGGGCGCTGCTGCACCGGGCCCGGCGCGGCGGCGGGCTCCGGGTGGCTGGTGCTGACCTTGCGCAGGGCGCGGGCAAAGTCCTTGGCGTTCTGGACCGCCTGCAGCCCGTCGGCCTCCGCGCTGACCCGCAGCACGATGTCTTCCTGGACGATATTGCCCGTGTAGCCGTGGTCGGCGTCGCACTGCGGATCGCCGCAACCGGCCGGGCCCATGTCCAGCCGCTGGCCGCCGGACCAGGCGATGGCCAGAGTCAGTTCGCGGGCCTGGTCGGCGGAGGTGTAGTTCTGCGGCTGGGCGTAGACGTAGCTGAGCACCACGGAGCGGATCTGGCTGACCGGGACCGACTCTGTGGAAATCTGCGCCACCATCTGCTCGCCCTCGTCGTCCAGCTGCTGGTCGTCCACGTGCGTGATGACCAGCATGTCCTCGGTGAGCACCAGCACGGTGATGTGCCGGTGCACCTCGTTGCGGTCGAAGTGTGTCTCCAGGTGCACCAGGTGGGACAGCGGCTCGCGCTCGTCCAAGGCGTCGTGGACCACGTCGGAAACCAGCAGCGGATAAAAGCCGGCCCGGTTGAGGGCGTCGTCGAGACTGCGGCGTTCGGCCGTCGATAGGGGGCTCATGGTTCCATAATCCCCTACCCTGCCGCCGGATGGCTAACCCGGCAGGTTCAGTCCCGCATGGCGCGCCGCGCGCTGTCCGTGCGGTGCGCGTGGTTTCCGAGCCGGACTTCGGCGTTCAGCACGGCCAGGCCGCGGTCGGAGAGCTGGACGGGGTTGAGCTCCAGCAGGGCCACTTCGGGATGCTCGTCCTTGAGCTGCGCCACGCGGGCGATCAGGTCTTCGAGCGCCGGAACGTCCACTGCGGGCAGGCCCTGGTAGCCGAAGAGCTTCTCCGCCGCGCGGGGCCCGCGGACCAGGTCCGCCACATCCACGGTGCTCAGCGGGGGGATCCGGTGGGACCAGTCCCCCAGCAGGTTGACGGCGTCGCCGGCCAGCCCGAAGGAGACCACCGGGCCCAGCAGCGGATCCTCGATGGAGCGGATGGTGCAGGCCTGGCCGGCGGGCACCATCGACTGGACTTCCAACGGGATATCGCCGAACGGGGCCAGGCTGGCCCGCATGTGCGCGATGTTGGCGCGCAGGGTCGCCTCGTCTGTGATGTTCAGCCGGACCCCGCCCAGGTCCAGCCGTTGCCGCAGCCGCGCGTCGGTGGTTTTGACGGCCACGGGCCAGCCGAGCCGTTCGGCGGCGGCCACGGCCTCGTCGTCGTGCGTGAAGCCGGCCGACTCCTGAACCGTGATGCCGTAGCAGCCCAGCAGCCGGGCGGTCTGCGCAGGGGTCGGCGTCAGCAGCTCGGTCCCGGTGACCCCGCCGAGCAGGGCGTCGATCTGCCGTTGCGCCTCGGCGGGATCCGTTCCCGCCGGCTCGGGGAACTCGCCCTGGTCGCGGGCCTTCCATTCGGCGTAGCGGACCGCGGCCGCCAGCGCGTTCACGGCGCTGGCGGGGCTGGTAAAAGCGGGCAGGCCGCGCTGCAGGCCGCCGCCGGAATCCGGGCCTCCGGCGGCCAGCAGGCCGTCGGTCCGTTCGGCCAGGTCGAGCACGCCGGTGAAGGAGGCGACCACCGGCTTGCCCGCCTCTTCGGCGCAGTCCCGCAGCACTTCCGCCAGCCGGGAGGTCGGGATGCCGGTGGCGGGAAGGAGGGTGACGACGGCGGCGTGTACCTCGGGTGCGGACAGTGCCTGCCGCACCTGCCGGCGAAGCATCGGGAGCGCGGTGGACTGCCCGGTATCCAGGTCCAGCGCCACCTCCCGCCGGACCACGTCCAGCTGGTGGGCCCTGGCGGCGTCGGCCACCACGTTGCCCAGCGCCAGGGAGTTGCTGAACACGGCCAGGTTGGCGCCGGCCGGAAGCGGCTGGCTGACCAGGACCTGCGCCACGTCCATCAGCTCTTCGTTGGTCTCCACGCGGATCACCCCGGACTGGCGGAACATGGCGTCGAGGGCGCCCGGCGGCGCCTGGGTGGTGCGTACCGCATGGCCGGGCGGCAGCTGCAGCCCCATCACATCGGACTTGGCGACGATCACCGGCTTGCTACGCGAGAGCCGGCGCGCGATGCGGGAAAATTTCCGGGGGTTGCCGATGGATTCCAGGTAGAGCCCTACCGCCAGGGTGGCCGGGTCGTCTTCCCAGTACTGCATGACATCGTTGCCGGAGACGTCGGCCCGGTTCCCCGCCGACACCGTGGAGGACAGGCCCAGCCCGCGCCGGCTGGCGGCGGTGTAGAGCAGGACGCCGATGGCCGCAGACTGGCTGAACAGCCCGAGCGCTCCGCGCGGGGGCATGGCAGGCGCCATGGAGGCGTTCAGCGACACCGCCGGGTCGGTGTTCAGGAGCCCGAGGGAGCCCGGGCCGATCACCCGCATCCCGTGGGCGCGGGCCTGGCGCACCAGCTCGCGCTGCCGCTGCAAGCCTTCGGTCCCGGCCTGGGAGAAACCGTCGCTGGCCACCAGGATGCCCTTGACGCCGGCGGCGGCGCATTCGCGGGCCACCTTGGGCACTTCCCCGTAAGGGACGGCGACGACGGCGAGTTCCACGGGGTCCGGGACGTCGGCGATGGCGGCATGGGAGATCATGCCGTTCAGTTCGAAGGCCTGCGGGTTGATGGCGTAGACGGGACCGGTAAAGCCGGCTTCGATGATGTTCTCCAGCAGCGAGTAGCCCACGCTGCCCCAATCCCGGCTGGCGCCGATCACGGCCACGGATCCGGGGGCCAGCAGGGCGGCCACGCTCTTGGCCTCGGCCCGGTGTTCCCGGGAGGCCATGACGGCGCGGGAGCGCTCGGTCGGGTCGATGTCGAACTCGAGGGCGACCACCCCGTCGTCGAAATGGCGCCGCACCTCGTACCCCGCGTCGTTGAAGACGGTGATCATTTTCCGGTTCTCCGGCAGCACCTCGGCGGAGAACTTGCTGATGCCGTTCTCCCGGGCGGCCGCCGCCAGATGCTCCAGCAGGATGGAACCCAGCCCCCGGCCCTGATGGGCATCGGCGATATTAAAGGCGACCTCGGCTTCGGCGGGATCGTCCAGCCGGTCGTAGCGGCCGATCCCGATGATTTCATCGCCGACGGTGATGACGAAGGCAACCCGGCTGACGTAGTCGACCTTGGTGAAGCGGGCCAGTTCGCGCGGGCTGAGCTTGGACTTGAAGGTGAAGAAGCGAAGGTAGATGGAGCTTTCCGATTGCCCCACGTGGAAGGCCTGCAGGGCCTCGGCATCGGCCGGGACGATGGGGCGCAGGTGCGCCGTCCCGCCGTCGCGCAGCACGACATCCGCCTCCCAATAATCCGGATAATCCGGGGAATCAGCCTCTTGCGCCATAAACTCACTGTATCCGCAACTTTTAGCTAAGGACCGAAGCTCTACCCATGCCCCGCCGCCAGACTCCCGCCCCCGAAGAGGACTACACGGAGAACATCGTCGATATCGACGTGACCTCCGAGATGGAAGGCTCCTTCCTCGAATACGCCTATTCGGTCATCTACTCGCGCGCACTGCCCGATGCCCGCGACGGGTTGAAGCCGGTACAGCGCCGCATCCTCTACATGATGTCCCAGATGGGGCTGCGGCCGGACAAGGGGCACGTGAAGTCCGCCCGCGTGGTCGGCGAGGTGATGGGCAAGCTGCACCCGCACGGCGACGCCGCCATCTACGACGCGATGGTGCGGATGGCGCAGTCCTTCTCGCTGCGCATGCCCCTGATTGACGGCCACGGCAACTTCGGATCGCTCGACGACGGTCCCGCGGCACCGCGCTACACCGAGGCCCGCCTCGCGCCGCCGGCCCTGGCGCTGACCGACCACCTGGACGAAGACGTTGTGGACTTCGTGCCCAACTACGACAACCAGCTGATGCAGCCGGCGGTACTCCCGGCCGCTTTCCCCAACCTGCTGGTCAACGGGTCTTCCGGCATCGCGGTGGGCATGGCCACGAACATGGCGCCGCACAACCTCGGCGAGGTGATCGCCGCGGCCCAGCACCTGATCGCCAACCCGGACGCCACGCTCGAGGACATCATGCGGTTCGTCCCCGGACCGGACCTGCCGTCCGGCGGCAAGATCGTGGGCCTGGACGGAATCCGCGACGCGTACGCCACCGGCCGCGGCTCCTTCAAGACCCGCGCCAAGGTGGAGGTGGAGAAGCTCACCGCCCGCCGCACCGGACTGGTGGTCACCGAGCTGCCCTACGGCGTGGGCCCGGAGAAGGTGATCGAGAAGATCAAGGACGCGGTGACGTCCAAGAAGCTGCAGGGCATCAGCGACATCGTGGACCTGACCGACCGGCAGCACGGCCTGCGCCTGGTCATCGAGCTGAAGAACGGCTTCAATCCGAACGCCGTGCTGGCGCAGCTGTACCGCTATTCGCCGATGGAGGATTCCTTCGGCATCAACAACGTGACGCTGGTCGACGGGCAGCCGCGCACGCTGGGCCTGATGGAACTGCTGCAGGTCTACATCAGCCACCGCATCGGCGTCGTCCGGCGGCGCACCGCGTTCCGGTTGGGCAAGAAGAAGGACCGGCTGCATCTGGTCGAAGGCCTGCTGATCGCCATCGTGGACATCGACGAGGTCATCCAGATCATCCGTTCCTCGGACGAGGCCGCGGCCGCCCGCGAGCGGCTGATGGCCATCTACGACCTGTCCGAAATCCAGGCCAACCACATCCTCGAACTGCGGCTGCGCCAGCTGACCAAATACTCGCGGATCGAGCTCGAGAAGGAACAGGACGAGCTGCGCCGCGAGATCGCCGCACTGGAGGAAATCCTGGCCAACGAGGCCATGCTGCGCCAGCTGGTGTCCGACGAGCTGGGCGAGGTTTCCGCGCTCTACGCCACGCCGCGGCGGACCGTGCTGCTCGAATCGGAGGCCGCCGCCCCGCTCCGCGGCACCGCCCTGCCGGCTCCCGCCGCCGGCAAGAACGCCAAGGCCGCCCTGCCGCTGCAGATCGCGGACGACCCGTGCTGGGTCCTGCTCTCGGCCTCCGGCCAGCTCGCCCGCACGGTGGACCAGGAGCCCCTGTCGGACGGCCAGCGGATCCGGCACGACGTCCTGGCGTCAGTCGTCAGGACCACTGCACGGGCCGAAATCGGAGCGGTGACCTCGCTGGGCCGGATGCTGCGGCTCCCGGTCCTGGACATGCCGGTGCTCGCCGCCGCTGCCGGGTCGCCCAACCTGGCCGGGGGCGTCCCGGTCAAGGAGTTCGTGACCCTGGCGAAGGGCGAATCGCTGGTGGCCTTGGCGCCGCTGGACAAGGTCCTCGCCCTCGGCACGGCGCAGGGCATCGTCAAGCGCGTGACCCCGGACTACCCGCTCAACCGGGAGGACTGGGAGATCATCGCGCTCAAGCCCAAGGACTACATCGTGGGCCTGAGCGTCCCGGCCGACGACGATGAACTGGTCTTCATCACCCGCCAGGCGCAACTGCTTCACTACCCGGCCTCGACGGTGCGCGCCCAGGGCCGCACGGCCGGCGGCGTCACGGGCATCAAACTGGGCGCGGAAGACACCGTGACGTTCTTCGGTGCGGTCGCCGCCGGGGATGCGGACGCCGTCGTCGTCACCGTCGCCTCCTCGCAGGAGGCCCTGCCGGGCACCTCCCCCGGCTCGGTCAAGGTCACCCCGTTCACGGAGTACCCGGCCAAGGGCCGGGCCACCGGCGGCGTGCGCGCGCACCGCTTCCTGAAGGGCGAGGACATGCTCTCGCTGGCGTGGGCCGGGCACGGCCCGGCGAAGGCCAGCTCGGCCAACGGCGCCTCCCGGGCGCTGCCTACCGAACACGGCCGCCGCGATGGTTCCGGCATACCGTTGTCCCAGCCCGTGGACGCCGTCGGCCCCGCCCTATCGCAGCAGGGGTCACAAGACTCCTAAGCTGGCTGCATGGCGATCATCCCCGATACCAAGGACTGGACGTGGGTCACCGGGCGGCCCTGCCCCGAATGCGGCTTCGACCCGGCCGGCGTCACGCCGGACCGGATCGGCCCTGAGGTGCTGGCCACGGTGCCCCGCTGGCAGGCGGCCCTGGCGGAGCCCGGCGCCCACGTCCGCCCCGACGACTCGACGTGGTCGGTGCTGGAGTACGCCGCCCACGTCCGAGACGTCTGCCGCGTGTTCGATGCCCGGCTGCAGCTGATGCTCGGCCAGGACAACCCGGAGTTTGCCGACTGGGACCAGAACGCCGCGGCCGTTGAGGGACGTTACGCCGGCCAGGACCCGCGCGCCGTCGCCGAGGAGCTGGCGGCAGCAGCCGCGGAGGTCGCGGCCGGCTTCAATGCGGTGACCCCGGCCGAGTGGGACCGGCGCGGCAGGCGCAGCAACGGTTCGGCTTTCACCGTCGTCACGCTCGGCAGCTACTTCCTGCACGACGTCACGCATCACCTGCACGACGTCGGGGCGTAGCCGCCGCCCGGCCGCGGTGCACAACGTCGTAGGTGCACGACGTCGGGGCCCAGCCGCCGGCGGTCCCCCTGCCTGCGTCAGGTCAGGGGCAGTTCATAGTCCAGGTAGCGCTTGGTCGGCACGTAGCCCATCCGGGTGTAGAGGGCCAGCGCCCCGCTGGGGTTCTCGGTGTCAACGCCCAGCCCGGCGTGTGCCATCCCGCCGGCCCGGAACCGGCGCATCGCTTCGGCCAGCAGCGACTGGGCAAGCCCGCGGCCGCGCCACGGCCTGCGGACGCCGAGGAGGTTCGTGAACCCTTCGTCATACCCTGACTGCAGCTTGTACTGAGGATCAAAGCTGGCCACCTGGTACGCCACCGTCTCGCCGGAGGCGGCCTCCACCACCGACATGCTCCACTCCGGCCTGGTCTCAGGGTGCTGCACCAGGTTCTTCCACCGGCGCTCGTCCCTCGGCTCGCTGCCCCAGTGGTCCGCGAACGCCTCGTTGTGGGCGAGCCGCACGGCGTCGCTGTCGCCCGGATCCAGGTCCACAAAGACGAAGCCCTGCGGCAGCGGCGCGTCCGGAATCTCCACCAGCGGCCGGGTCATTTCGGTAAAGTAGCGGACCACCCTGGCGCCCACCGCTTCCATCAGCGCGTTGTGCGCCGGATCTTGTTCCTCGGTGCTGCTCCGCAGGACGCCGCCCCTGATGCCGGCCGCGCGGAACCGGCGCCGCTGGCGGTCGGCCTGCCACTCGTAGAGCGCCCTGCCGATGCCGCGGCGGCGCCAGTCCGGATCCACCCCGCCCCAGGTGTGGGCGACCGGTGAGCCGGCGTTCGCGTAGACCCGGCCCACGGCACGCACCGTCCCGCCGGCATCCAGCCCGAGGGCGGTGCACTCAGCGGGGTCGTTGGCAGGGTCGTCGAACGCCTCCGCCAGATCCGCCGTCGTCTCGGTCCAGACCGGTTTGTCCACCGCGGCCATCCGCTGGATCAACCGGCGCCAGCCCTCGATGTCCGAGGCGGACATGGGACGCCAGCGCAGGGCTCCGCCGGGAACGACCGGCAGGTCGGAATTGGTCATTGCCTCAGCTTAGGGCAGCGGCATACGTGCCGGTAGGCAGCTGCAGCCGAAGCCCGCACCATGCGGCTTGCCGTTCGTCGTGCGTCACCATGACCACCGCCTTGCCGGCGAGCCCGCGGCGCAGGTCGGCCAGCAACGCGTCCCCGGCGTCGCGGTCCAGGTGCGCGGCCGGTTCGTCGAGCAGCACCACATCGGAGTCGGCCAGCAGCGCCCGGGCCACGGCGAGCCGCTGCCGCTGGCCGCCGGAGAGGAAGTGCCCGCCCGGGCCGATCCGGGTGCCCAGCCCGTGCGGCAGTCCGGCCAGGAATCCGCCCAACCCCACGGCGGCGAGCGCCGAGCGCATCTCCTCTGCGGCCGGCGGGTCCGTGGCAGGCCGGGCCAGCAGCAGATTGGCGCGGAGCGTCGAGTTGAACAGGTGCGCTTCCTGGGGCATCCACGCGATGGCCGACCGCGGAGCCCCGCCGGACCTCCCGTTGACCAGGTAGCGGCCGGAGGCCAGTGGCAGGAACCCCAGCAGTACGCCGAGCAGCGTGGACTTCCCGCTCCCCGACGGGCCGGTGACCGCCAGCCATTGACCGCGCTCCACCCGCAGGTCCACGCCGGTGAAGGCGTCGTGGTCCGCGCCCGGGTACCGGTAGGACGCGTTGCGCAGTTCCAGCGCCTCGACCGGAGCTTCCCGCCGTGCTTGGCGGGCCGGGGCCGCGCCGCCGCTGCCCAGCTCCGGAATGACGCGTGCCCCGGCGGCGCGCCAGGCGCCCCATTGCTGCACCGCGGTGTTCACCGCCATGAAAGGTTCGGCCAGCGCCAACTGCATCAGGACGACGACGGCCACCACCCCCGGCACCGTGCCTCCCGCCGAGCCGAGCATCACGACGGCTGAGAGGGAACAGGCCAGCACCGTCAGCGCGTGTCCCAGGCCCTGCGCCCAGGCGCTGCGCTGCACGGCGGCGGTCGCTTCCCGGTCAAGGCGGCGGGCACGCAGCAGCAGCGGCCCGGCAGCCGTGTTTGCGGCCAGGTCCCGCGCGGCCGCCAGCAGCCGCGTGAACGCGTTCAGCGACCTGCCCTTGAGCCGCACGGTGGTTGCCTGGGCGTGGCGGTCCGCCCAGCGCGTCACCGCGGGGGCTCCCACTATGCAGATCCCGGAGAGCAGCAGCTGCCAGCCAAGGGCCGCGGGCATCAGCAGCGCGGTGGCCACGCAGGACGCGGCGGCCACCAGCAGGCCGACCAGCGGGGCGAAGACCGCCCGAGGGGCGATGTCCCGCAGTTCGTCCACGTCTCCGACCAGCCGCTCCAGGGCGCCGCCGCCGCGTGCCAGCCGCCGCCACGCTGCCGGCCGCTGCAGCAGCCCGTTCCACAACCTGATCCGCAGCCGGTCGGTGCTTTCGAAGACGGCGTCGTGCAGCTTCAGCCGCTCCTGGTAACGCAGGACCGAACGCCCGATCCCGAAGAACCGGACACCGACGATGGAGGTCATCAGGTACAGGATCGGCGGCTGTTCGCTGGCATAGACGATCAGCCAGCCCGACAGGCCCGCCAGCGCGACGGCGAAGAGCGCCGCGCCGAGGCCAAAGCACAGTGCGGCCAGGAACCTCCCGCTCCACGGCCGTAGCAGCGCCGCCTGCCGCCACAGGCCGGGTC
Source organism: Arthrobacter sp. Y3224055 (assembly GCF_059090825.1). NCBI lineage: Bacteria > Bacillati > Actinomycetota > Actinomycetes > Micrococcales > Micrococcaceae > Arthrobacter > Arthrobacter sp. Y3224055. The sequence continues at coordinate 501,755 of NZ_JBNHGB010000002.1, forward strand.
CGGCGCCGGCGGCGTCCATCCCCGCCGCTTCGGTTCCGCCGTCCTCCCCCGCCGCTTCCGTGCCGGAGCCCGCCCTTGCTCCGGGCGCCTGCCCGCCGCGTTCGGTGCCCGGTGCCGGGGACCGCACACCATCCGTATCCGACGGGGCGGCAGCAACGGGTTCCCCGGACGCCGGCACCACCGGCACCACGTGGTCGGCGAGCGCCGCGGTGTCCGGGTCGTGGGCCACCAGCACGGTGGTCACCCTGCCGCGGAGACCGTCCAGCGCGGCCTCGATGGCCCGGGCACTGCGCTCATCCACGTGCGCGGTAGGTTCATCGGCCAGCAGCACGTCCACCCCGGGGACATGGTCAACCCGGGCCAAAGCCCGTGCCACGGCCACGCGGCGCAGCTCTCCCGGGCTGAGGTCGCCGGTGTCCGCGTCCGCCAGGCCGGCGGCATTGACCTGCGCCAGCGCTTCCTCCGCCGCTGCGCGCCCGGCCGGCCCGGCCAGCCCGGCATACAGCGCCACCTCCTCGGCCGCGGTGGACTCGGAGGGAACCGGATGCTGCGGGATCCACGCGATCCGGCCGCGGTCGAGGCCGGACACCCGGCCGGCCAGCCGGATGCCGGCCCCGTCCCGGCGCAGGCCCGCCAGGATCTCCAGCACCGTGGTCTTGCCGCCGCCGCTCGGCCCGGACAAGGCGGTGATGCGGCCGGCCGGAGCCGTGAAGTCCAGCCCTTCCAGCACCTGCCCACGGCCCGGGTAAGCGGCGGCCAGCCCGGCAACCCGCAGCTCCGGCGCTTCCCCGCGGCGCTCCCCGGGCCGGTGCCCGGCGTCCGGAGCGGCGACCAGCGGCCGGCCCGCCGGCGCGTCCAACACAGCCTTGCTGCGCTCGAGGGCTTCCAGTCCGTCTTCGCTCGCGTGGTGCGCCGAGCCGAGGTCGCGCAGCGGTTGGAAACACTCCGGAGCCAGGATCAGGGCCAGCAGCCCGGCTTCCAGTTCCATTCCGCCGTAAACCAGCCGGATGCCCACGAACACCGCCACCACGGCCACGGAAATGGTGGCGATCAGTTCCAGTGCCAGCGAGGACAGGAAGGCGACCCGCAGCGTGGCCAGGGTCCGTTCCCGGTAGGCGCGGGCGACATCGCCCAAGGCCCGGGTCTGCGCGGCGGCCCGGCCCAGGCCGACCAGGACCGGCAGTCCCCGGGCCAGTTCCAGCAGGTGGTCGGACAGGCGGTCCAAGGCCGCGGCCGCCTGTTTCGTCCGGTCTTCGGTGTGCTTGCCGATCAGGATCATGAAGACCGGCACCAGCGGCAGCGTGAGCACCACGATCAGCGCGCTCACCCAGTCCGCGGCCAGGATCCGCAGCCCCACCAGCAGGGGTACGGTGGCGCAGGTCACCAGGGCCGGCAGGTACTTGGCGTAGTAGTCATCCAGGTTGTCCAGTCCCCGGGTGGCCAGCACACTCAGGGCGCCCTCGCCCGGGGCGGAGCCGTCGCGCCCGGCCGGGGAGGCACCGCCGTCGTGCAGGATCCGGGCGGCGAGGCGGGCCCGCAGGTCCTCCTTGATGCCGGCCGCCGCCCGCTGCGCGGCCACGTCCTGGCCCCAGGCCGCGGCCGCGCGCAGGACGGCGCCGAGGGCGCCGGGCAGCAGGACCGCCTCCCAGCTGAACGTCCCGGCCGCCACGCCTGCCACCCCGGCGGCCACCGCCGAAGCGAGCAAGACCAAGCCGCCGGCCTTGACGGCCGCGGCCAGTCCCAGCAGGTAGAGCGCCCGTTTGCCGGCGGCGCCCACCGGAAGCACCGGCTTCACTGTGCGGTGACGGCGTGTGCTGCGGGGATGGCGGAGGCGCTCACGCGCTTGCGGAACACCCAGTACGTGTAGCCCTGATAGACCAGCACGGCCGGGATGCCGAACAGCGCCACTACGCTCATCACGCCCAGCGTGTAGTCCGACGACGACGCCGAGTCCACCGTCAGGCTGAAGGACTCGTCGATGGTCGAGGGCAGTACCGTGGGGAACACCGCGGTGAAGATGGTTGCCGACCCGGCGACCACGAAGGTGCCGAGCCCGGCGAAGGAGAGTCCGTCCCGTCCGGCCCTGGCCAGCAGCCAGGCCGCCGCCGCGCCGAGGGCGGCCAGCAACAGCGTCGCCACCGTGACGGCCTTGCCGTGGCGCAGCACCAACACGGCGGCCCACGCGGCCATCGGCAGCAGCGCCACCGGCAGCCAGCGCAGGACCAGCGCCTTGGCCCGCAACCGGACCTCGCCGTCGGTCTTCAGCGCCAGGAACGCCGCCGCGTGGACCAGGCTGAAGCCGACCACCGCCAGCCCGCCGAGCACGGCGTAGCCGTTGAACCAGGCGAACGGTCCGCCCACCCGGTCGCCGTTGGCGTTGAGCGGCAGGCCGGTGGTGGTCAGGGCGAGCATGGCCCCGACGCCGAAGGCCGCGACCAACGAGCCCAGCGCGATCGCCCAGTCCCAGCGCGCCCGCCACCGGTCCGTGTCCACCTTGCCGCGGTATTCGATCCCGACGGCGCGGAAGATCAAAGCCAGCAGCACGAGCACCAGCGGGAGGTACAGGCCGGAGAACAGGGCGGCGTACCACTCGGGGAAGGCCGCGAACGTGGCGGCCCCCGCGGTGACCAGCCAGACTTCGTTGCCGTCCCAGACCGGGCCGATGGTGTTGAGCAGCACGCGGCGTTCCGTGTTGTTCCGGGCGAAGCCGCGCATCATCATGCCGACGCCGAGGTCGAATCCTTCCAGGAACAGGTACCCGGTCCAGAAGAAGGCGATGACAATGAACCAGATGGTGGGCAGGGTTTCCATGAGTCGTCCTTATCGATCCGTAGGAGCCGGTTCAGTACGCGAACGCGAGCACGTCATCAGGGTCTTTTCCGTTCCCGTCCGTTCCATCTCCGTCCTTGCCGCGGCCGCCGGTGCCGCCGTCGTCGTCCGTGCCCGTGCCATCCGCGGACGCCGCGGGCAGCAGCTCGGGCATTGCCGCCGGCACACCGCCGCGGCAGTAGGCGGCGAGCAGCTTCACTTCCACCACCAGCAGCGAGCCGTAGACCAAGGTGAAGGCGCTGAGCGAGAAAATCAGCTCCCCCAGCGAGACGCCCGGCGACACGGCCGCGGCCGTGAACATAAAGACGTTGTCGATGCCGTCGGGATCCGGGTTGGGTGCCACGACGAACGGCTGGCGGCCCATTTCGGTGAAGATCCAGCCCGCCGAGTTGGCACCGAACGGGGCCAGGATTCCGAACACGGCCAGCCGCATCAGCCACTTCGATTCGGGCACCGTGCCCTTGCGCACCACCCACAGGGCGACGGCGGCGGCCGCGGCGGCCAGCATGCCGAAGGTGATCATCATCCGGAAGCCCCAGTAGGTGACTTCCATGACCGGCACGTAGTCGATTTCGCTGCCGGCGCGCTCGCCGTAGATCGGGTTGTCGGGCAGGTGCGTTCCGAAGCGCTCCTGGTACTCCGGCAGCAGGCTGTTGATGCCCCGGATCTCGGTGTCGAAGTCGCCGTTGGCCATGAAGGAGAGCAGTCCGGGCAGCTCGACCACGGCGACCATGTCGTCGCAGTCGTTGGAGCCGAGGTCGCCGACCGTCAGGATGGAGAAGCCCGTGCCGTCGTGGCAGGCGGCCTCCGCGGCGGCCATCTTCATGGGTTGTTGCTGGAACATCAGTTTGGCCTGCAGGTCCCCGGTGAGGGACACCCCGGCGAAGGAGACGACCGCGACGACGGCGCCGATCCGCAGCGAGCGGAGCCAGACCTTGTGGTCGGCCGCATCCCTGCCGCGCGCCGGGTCGGATCCGACGACTACCGTGCCGTCCGGGCCCACGGTGTCGATGCCGTCGCGGCGGCGCTTCCACAGGTGGTACCAGCTGATGCCCAGCAGGAAACCGCCGGCCACCGAGGTGGCGCCGAAGATGGTGTGCGGGAAGGCCACCAGCAGCGTGTTGTTGGTCAGCACGGCCCAGACGTCCACCATGACCGGCCGACCGTCGATCATTTCGACGCCGACCGGGTGCTGCATCCAGGAGTTGGCGGCCAGGATGAAGTAGGCCGAAGCGACGGTGGCCAGCGAGGCACCCCAGATGCTGAGCAGGTGCACCGCTTTGGGCAGTCGGCCCCAGCCGAAAATCCACAGGCCCAGGAAGATGGACTCGACGAAGAACGCGAGCAGGGCTTCCATGGCCAGCGGCGCACCGAAGACGTCGCCGACGAAGCGGCTGTATTCGCTCCAGGCCATGCCGAACTGGAATTCCTGGACCAGGCCGGTGGCCACGCCCATGATGAAGTTGATCAGGAACAGCTTGCCCCAGAACTTGGTCATCCGCAGGTACTGGTCCTTGCCGGTGCGGTACCAGGCCGTGTGCATGATCGCGACGAGCAGTCCCAGGCCGATGGTCAGCGGCACCATGAGGAAGTGGTAGACGGTGGTGATACCGAACTGCCACCGCGCGATTTCAAGTGCTTCCATTGCCGCTGCCTCCCGGACTGACCTGGGTTCCGGACTACTCCGGAACTCATTTCTACACGCCGTAGAACTTAATCTTCTACGAACTGTAGAACATTTGCACGAAAGACGGTAAATTAGAGACCAAGAGCACGGTCGTAGAAAGGTTCTGCGCGCCGGTGATGCGACGTTAAGAGACGAAAAGGAACCAGATGGCTACTCTCGGAGATTTGGAACGGGCGGTCATGGACGTGCTGTGGTCCCAGAACGCCGCCGATCCGGCCGAGGCCGGACTGACCGCCAATGAGCTGCGCGACACGTTGGCGCAGGTCTCCGCGGACGGGGCGGACGGCAAGGAGCTGGCCGTCACAACGGTGCTGACCGTTCTGTCCCGGCTCGAGAAGAAGGGCCTGGTCCAGCGCGGCCGCGACATCCGCCCGCACCGCTACCGGGCGGTGACAAGCCGTGAAGAGCACACCGTGGAGCTGATGCACGAGGTCCTGGGCTCGGCCCCGGACCGCGAGGCCGTCTTGGCCCGCTTTATCGGGACGGTCAGCGACGAGGAAGCGGAAACCCTGCGCAAGATCCTCTCTTCCAACTGAGCTGAATGTTCCTGGCCTCCTACCTGCTGGCCGCCATGGCGGTCATTTTGGCGTGGCCTGCTCCCATCCTGCTCTCGCGGGCACGTTGGACGGCCCGCAGTCCCGGGACGGCGCTGGTGCTTTGGCAGGCCATCGCCCTGGCCGGCGGCCTGTCCATGATCGGCGCCATGCTGACGTGGGGCTTGGAACCGCTGGGAGACCACCTGCTGGCCGGCCTCCGGGGCCTGACCGGCCTTCTGCTGGACGACAGTGCGGATACCGGCCTGGACCTGGTGCACGTGTTCGCGCTCAGCGCCGCCCTGCTGCTGACCGTGCACCTGGTCTTCACGCTGCTGCTGACCTACTACAAGATCCGCAAACAGCGCGGCCGGCACCGCGACCTGCTGAATCTGCTGAGCTCCCCGTCCGAAGACTCCCCGCGCACCCTGGTGATCAACCACCCGGCGCCGGTGGCCTACTGCCTGCCCGGCGGCGGCGGCTCCGTCACGGTGCTCTCGAACGGCCTGCTCGAGTTGCTCTCGCCGGACGAACTGCACGCGGTCATGACGCACGAAAAGGCGCACCTGGAACAGCGCCACGACCTGCTGCTGTGGGCCTTCGCCGCCTGGCGGGCGGCCCTGCCCTGGCTCCCCACCTCGAAGCTGGCCCGGACGGCGGTGAACGAGCTGATCGAGATGCTCGCGGACGACCATTCCCTGAAGACGTCGGCCCGCGAGACGCTGGTGCGTGCGATCGCCGTCGTCGCTGCCGGTGAGCGGCCGCCGGCGGCAGGCCCGGCCGCAAGCCTGGGCGACCCGGCGAAGGGATTGCTCGGCGCCGCCGAGGCGGAGTCCTTTGTCACCGCACACCGGCTGCGGCGGCTGCTCTCCCCTGTTCCGGCCCTTGGCGGCGCGGCCCGGTCCGCGGTACTGCTGGCCGCGGCTTTGCTGCTGGCGGTGCCGACCGTCCTGTTGGTGGCACCCGGGCTGGCGGCCTAGGCGTCGATCCGTTCCCGGTCGAGCATCGAGGCGCCTGCCACGATGAACTCCTTGCGCGGCGCCACGTCGGAGCCCATCAGCAGGTCGAAGGAACGCTCGGCGGCTTCGGCATCCTCGATCCGCACCCGGCGCAGCGTTCGGTGGCGGGGCTCCATGGTGGTTTCGGCCAACTGGTCGGCGTCCATCTCGCCCAGGCCCTTGTAGCGCTGGATCGGCTCCTTGTACTTCCGGCCGTCCTTCTCCAGGGTGGCGAGCAGTTTGTGCAGCTCGTTCTCCGAGTAGGTGTACACCACCTCGTTGGCCTTGGCACCCGGGTTGATGATCTCCACCCGGTGCAGCGGGGGCACGGCGGCGTACACGCGACCGGCGTCAACCAGGGGGCGCATGTAGCGGAAGAAGAGCGTGAGCAGCAGCGTGCGGATGTGCGCGCCGTCGACGTCGGCGTCCGTCATCAGGACGACCTTGCCGTAGCGGGCCGCGTCCAGCTGGAAGCTGCGCCCGGACCCGGCCCCCACCACCTGGATGATGGCCGCGCATTCGGCGTTGGAGAGCATGTCGCCCACCGATGCCTTCTGCACGTTGAGGATCTTGCCGCGGATCGGCAGCAGCGCCTGGTGGTCGGACGAGCGGGCCAGCCGTGCCGTGCCCAAAGCGCTGTCGCCCTCGACGATGAACAGCTCGGAGCGTTCGACGTCGCTGGTGCGGCAGTCGATCAGCTTTGCCGGCATGGAGGACGTCTCCAACGCGTTCTTGCGCCGCTGCGTCTCCTTGTGGACGCGGGCCGAGATGCGGGACTTCATCTCGCTGACGACCTTTTCGAGCAGCAGCGCGGATTGGGCCTTGTCCCCGCGGTTCGAGGACCCCAGCTTGGCGGCCAGCTCCTTCTCCACCACCCGGGACACGATGGCGCGGACGGCGGAGGTGCCCAGGATTTCCTTGGTCTGGCCTTCGAACTGCGGCTCGGCCAGGCGGACGGTGAGCACCGCGGTGAGTCCCGCGAAGACGTCGTCCTTTTCAATCTTGTCGCTGCCGGCCTTCAGCTTGCGGGCGTTCGCCTCGATCACCTTGCGGAAGGTTTTCAACAGCGCCTGTTCGAAGCCGGCCTGGTGCGTGCCGCCCTTGGGGGTGGCGATGATGTTCACATAGGAACGGACCGTGGTGTCGTAGCCAATGCCCCAGCGCAGGGCGACGTCAACGTGGCAGTCGCGGTCGACCTCGGCGATCTTGCTGTGCCCGTTTTCATCGAGTACCGGAACGGTTTCCTTGAACTTGCCGGAGCCGTGGAAGCGCCAGACATCCGTGACGGCGCTGTCGTTGGCCAGGTACTCGACGAACTCGGCGATGCCGCCGTCGTGGTGGAACACTTCCTCGATCGGGCCGTTCTCGCCGGCGGTGCCGGCCAACCTGCGCTCGTCGCGCAGCGTGATCTTCAGCCCCGGAACCAGGAACGAGGTCTGCCGCGCCCGGTTCTGCAGCTCTTCGTAGGAGAACTTGGCGTCCGGGGTGAAAATCTGCCGGTCGCCCCAGTATCTGATGCGCGTTCCGGTCACGCCGCGCTTGGCGGTTCCGACCACTTCCAGTTTGGAGCCCGTGACGAACGGCTCGAACGCGGACTCCGGGCCCGGCCCCCTGCCCGTGTCGATGAACTTGCCCGGCTCGCCGCGGCGGAAGGACATTTGGTACGTCTTGCCGCCGCGGTCCACCTGGACATCCAGGCGGGAGGACAGGGCGTTGACCACGCTGGCGCCGACGCCGTGCAGGCCGCCGGAGGCCGTGTAGGAGCCGCCGCCGAACTTTCCGCCGGCGTGCAGCTTGGTGAACACTACTTCGACGCCGCTCAAGCCGGTCTTTGGCTCGATGTCCACCGGGATGCCGCGGCCGTCGTCGTGGATCTCCACCGAGCCGTCCGGGTGCAGCGTGATCTTGATGCTCTGCCCGTACCCGGCCAGCGCCTCGTCGACGGAGTTGTCGATGATTTCCCAAAGGCAGTGCATCAACCCGCGGGAATCAGTGGATCCGATGTACATGCCCGGCCTCTTGCGGACGGCTTCCAGCCCTTCCAGGACGGAAAGATGGCGTGCTGTGTACTCAGACTTCGTTGGCGCCACGTGTACGAGTGCTCCTTGGCAGACAGAACTGCGGTCCTTGGCCGCGGTCCGCCGCGAATAACGGACCGTTACTAGGCTAATCCCCTTTGCGGGCGGGCTTGTGCACCGCGCCGGAGCGCAGACCGGCATGTGACGCAGCTCCCGGCTGTTACCCACACGTGATACGCGGTGAGCGAAAGTGACCCCATCTTGCGAAGATTTCCGCGCTTCGGATGGTTCTATGGATAGACGCACTCGTAAGGAGGTCATCATGACGACAGCAGTAGCCCCCCGTGAACTGACCGCATTGGACCGATGCGACCGGTGTGGTGCCCAAGCCTATGTACGGGTTGTCCTGGCCTCCTCCGGCGGCGAACTCCTCTTCTGCGGGCACCATGCCCGGCAGCATGAGCCGCAGCTTCGCTCCAAGGCCTCGGAATGGCAGGACGAAACCAGCCGGTTGACCGAAAAGGCCGGCGCCGCCGCCGAATAGGTTCTTTGGGAACGGGCTGCAGCCGCAGCCCGTTCCCGGAGCGGTCCGACAGGTCCGCCCGGTACCCGGTCAAAGGGCGCCGTTCCCCGCAAGGGGAACGGCGCCCTTTGCGTCTCCGGAGGCCTTTCCGCCGGGGGCGCCCGGGGACCTGGCGCCGGAACGCGGAAGCGCTCCCCTTCCCCCGCTGCCGCCGGCTAACGCAGCAGGGCCGGCCTTTTGCGGGTGCCGGTTAACCCAGCAGGGCCGGCCCCTTGCGGGTGCCGGCCCTGCCGCGCAGTCGGATTAGTCCAGGTAGTCGCGGAGTACCTGCGACCGCGACGGGTGCCGCAGCTTGGACATGGTCTTGGATTCGATCTGGCGGATGCGTTCCCGCGTGACGCCGTAGACCTTGCCGATTTCGTCTAAAGTCTTCGGCTGGCCGTCGGTGAGTCCGAAGCGCATGGCCACCACGCCGGCTTCGCGCTCGGACAGCGTGTCCAGCACCGAGTGGAGCTGTTCCTGCAGCAAGGTAAAGCTGACCGCGTCGGCGGGAACCACGGCCTCGGAGTCTTCGATCAGGTCGCCGAACTCCGAGTCGCCGTCTTCGCCCAGCGGCGTGTGCAGCGAGATCGGCTCCCGGCCGTACTTCTGGACCTCGACGACCTTTTCCGGTGTCATGTCCAGTTCCTTGGCCAGCTCTTCGGGAGTGGGCTCGCGGCCCAGGTCCTGGAGCATCTGGCGCTGCACGCGTGCCAGCTTGTTGATGACTTCCACCATGTGCACCGGGATGCGGATGGTGCGGGCCTGGTCCGCCATGGCGCGGGTGATGGCCTGCCGGATCCACCAGGTGGCGTAGGTGGAGAACTTGAAGCCCTTGGTGTAGTCGAACTTCTCGACGGCGCGGATGAGGCCCAGGTTGCCTTCCTGGATCAGGTCCAGGAACAGCATGCCGCGGCCGGTGTAGCGCTTGGCCAGCGAGACGACCAGTCGGAGGTTGGCTTCCAGCAGGTGGTTCTTGGCGCGCTTGCCGTCGTGGACGATCTGCTCCAGGTCGCGCCGCAGGCGCGTCTCCATGGTGCCGTCGTCCTTGGCCAGTTTCTCTTCGGCGAAGAGACCGGCCTCGATCCGCAGGGCGAGGTCGACTTCCTGCTCGGCGTTCAGCAGGGCGACCTTGCCGATCTGCTTCAGGTAGTCCTTGACGGGGTCGGCGGTGGCGCCGGCGGAGACCACCTGCTGGGCGGGGGCGTCGTCGTCGTCGGCGTCGGAGTAAACAAACCCGGACCCGGTCTCGCCGTCCTTGCCCTTCTTGGCGCCGGCTTCCTCGGTGGCTTCTACGTCTTCCTCGGTGGGCTCCGGCTCAACCTCGGGATCCTCGTCGACTTCTTCCGTGGCCAGCTCGGCGGTGTTCGCCTCATCCTTCTTGGCAGCGGCACCGGGCTTGCGGCCGCGCCGTTTGGGAGCAGCTTCCGCCGCTGCCGCTGACTGGGCGCCCGCGCGCTTGGTCGTCGCGGACTTTTTCGGAGCGGAGGCAGCAGTCTCCTCATCGGGAGCTGCAGCAGTCTTCTTGTCCGGTGACACAGAGAACCTTTCGTACGGCGGTCTGTGACGCTACCTGCGGGTAACACCACTATGACCCTGTCAAGTCCGTGAATGAATTCAAACCAAGCCACGGACGCAGGGTCTACATGGCATAACCTGATCCGCGGCGGCGGTATTCCCGCAGGATCTACCGCTGTTTGAAACACGAACCCAACCGGGTCTCGGTTCCCATTGTCTCACGATTCAGACCGCCGGATGAACTGATTTTCGACCGTCGCGACGCCGCGATCATGCCGTCAGGTGCCTCCGTCCGGGCCAGGCGGTCTCCCGCCGGCGCGCCCACACCGGCAGCATTCCGCTGTCTGCCAGTTCCTGCACCAGTTCCGCCAGCCGGTAGCCGGGCAATTCGCGAAGGCAGGCCTCGGCCCGTTGATGCGCATGCGTACCGCGTCCCCGGGCCCATTCGATCCAGGCATGCAGCGTGCCGGCGGCAGCGCGGGAGCGCCCCGCTCCGACGGCGTGCAGGCGGGAGAGCAGGTGTGCCGTGGCGTCCACGCGATCCCAGTCCGGAGCGTGGGGCGACTCACCGATCAAAATTTTGGACCAGCCCCGGGCTGCGGCAGGATCGCCGGACCCGGGCAATGGATCGACGGGCGGCGCGGCGCCCGCCGCCCGGTCCGCGTCATCGAGGAGGCCGGATGCCTCGGCCCAGAGGAACGCCGTCTCGGCGCTGCTGCAGGCGAAGATGGCAATACCGTCCCGTACCGCGTTGTCGCTCAGGCTCGCCAGCAGGAAGGCCTGCGCTTCCGCCGTGAGGGTTCCGGCCTTGTGCGCTGCCAGGGATTGCTCCCAGCGGCGGAGGGTGTGGAAGTAGAAGTCCGCATGGGTCCACTCTCCCGCGCATCCCGCGGCCAGCCGGTCCGCCTCCTGCCGTATCCCGGCCGCGACATCGGGTGTCGCTGCCGGTGCCGGTTCCGGTGCCTGTGCAGCCCCGACTCTCCGGACGGACGTGGCGGTCGCGTACGGCGCGCCGGAGGCTGCCGCCCGTGGGACGGCCACGGCCTCCGCTGCGGAGGCCGCGTAAGTGCTGCCGCTGTAGACAAGTTCGGCGCTCAGGGCACTGTCCCGGATCTGTGACACCGGACGTCCGGGCAGCGGACAGCATTCGGCGTCGGCGCAATAAAGCTCCCGCCAGTGCTGCGGGCCTACCGTCCAGCCCGCGCGGACCGGCAGCCCGACGGCGGCCAAGGAACGGCCGAGGGCGGCCACGAGCCGGGCATGGGGCGGCCGGCCCGGCGAACGCCAGGGGTCGTCCGTGTACAGGATGAGCAGCGCGCAGTCGGCGTCCTCGTCGGAGCGCAGATAGTCCGCCGCCGTTTCGGCAAACAGTTCGAGGTGGCAGCCGTCCCCGCTGGCGGGGAGGTCCAGGCGGAGGGTCGCGCCCAAACGGCCTTGGGAAAGGGCCAGCAGCACCACGCTGTCGGCGGGAAGGAATCCCAGCGCATGCGGCACGAAACCGAGAATGTCGACGGAGCGGCGGGCGGTGAACTTCTTCTTCTCCATGACAGGAGCCTTCCGCCGCTGCCTGCCCGGCGGCCAGCCGAGGGGGCTCCCCTGTGGACAACTGCCCTTCCAAAGCCCAGGTGGAGGAAGGGTGCTCAACGGTGGAGGGAGGGTGCTTAGCCGCCCCGGGTTCCGCCGTTCCCCCTGCTTTCCCGGATCCGTTCGCGCCGCCGGCGGCGCTCCCGTGCCAGCGCATCGCGCAGCGGCGGCACGGTAATCCCGCCGTGCGACATCCGGGTGCGCACGCGTTTGCGCACGGCCAGCATCGCCAGCGTGCCCGCGATCAGGAAGAGGAACTGGAGGCTGAAGGCCAGCTTGAACGAGTCCAGCGCGTACAGGTCGCCCTGCGAGAACCCGCTGGCCAGCAGGGCATCGAGCACCACGCCCATGCCGAGCATCACCAGCAGCGCCGAGATGAAGCCGCCGACGTTGACAATCCCGGTGGCCGTTCCGGCGCGGCTGAGCGGATTGAAGGTCCGGGCGAAGTCGAAGCCGATCATGGAACCCGGGCCGCCGACGGCCACGGCCATGACCAGCAGTAGGAGCAGCCAAAACGGGGCCGGGCCCGGGTAAACCAGGACGCACAGCCAGGCCGCCGACATGGCCCCCACGATCAGCAGGGCCATGGTGGAGCGCCGGAGGGGATGCCGGCCCACCCAGCGGCCCAGCAACGGGCCGGCGACGAAGGAGGTCATGACCGCTGCCGTCATCAGCGCCGAGGCTTCCGTCGGCGTCAGGCCTTGAGCCGACACCAGGAACGGGTAACCCCACATGAGCATGAACACGTTCGCGGGAAACTGGACCGTGAAATGAGTCCACAGTCCCAGTCGCGTACCCGGTTCCCGCCACGCTTCGGCCAGCGACGCGCCGGTCTGGCGGAGGGTCGGCTGCGGGGCCGTCCGCCGGGGTCCCGGCTCGTTGCGGACCACTGCGAGGGCAAGGACGAAGGCCACCGCGGAGAGCGCGGCAACAGAGAGGAAAGCCGGCGTCCAACCCGCCAGGTTAAGGATGGCCACGAACGGGATGACGCTGATCAGCTGGCCGATCTGGCCCAGCTGGCCGGTTAACTGGGTCAGCAACGGAATGTGCTTCCCGCTGAACCAACTGGGCAGCAGCCGCAGCACCGACACGAAGGTCATCGCGTCGCCGGCACCGACGAGGACGCGTCCGGCCAGCCCTTCGGGGACGGAGGACGCGAAGGCCAGGGCGGTTTGCCCGGCCAGCATCAGTACGGCCCCTCCGGCCACCATCATCCGGGGTCCGTATTTGTCCACCATGAGGCCGACGGGGATCTGCAGGCCCGCGTGCACCACCAGTTGCACCACGGTGAACGTCGACAACGCGGCGGCGGTGGCGTCAAAGCGCTCGGTGGCCTGCAGGCCTGCTACGCCGAAGGAGGTCCGCTGGGTGATCGCCACCAAGTAGGCGAATATCCCGCTCCCCCACACCCACCAAGCACGCCGCGAATCCATTGCTCCATCTTGCCCACGGTCCGGGGCGCGGGACTAATCGGCGTCGCCGGACCCCGTGGAGGCTCCTTCGGCGCCGTCGTCGTCGGTGGCAGGCTGAGTGGCCAGGAAGGCCTCCACTGCCGCGCCGATCTCGTCGGCGTCGGGAAGCTCTTCGTTGTCCTTGACCAGCAGCGAGCGGCGCTCTTCATGCCCCGCGTACTCGTCGTACCGCTCTTCCAGCCGGCCGACGACGCGCTGGACGTCCGCGGAGTCCTGTACCTGCCGGTCGATCTGGCTTTCCACCTCGCGTCCGGTCTCGCGCAGCCGGTCTGTGGGCAACGTCAGCGAGGTGGCGGCACCGATGTACTCCAGCGCCGCGACGGCGGCAGGCGGGTACTGGGCGTCGGACAGGTAGTGGGGCACGTGGATGGAATAGCCGACGACGTCACGCCCGGCCTCTGCGAGGCGCACTTCCAGCAGCGGGCCGATGCCGGCCTGCAGCTCCGCCTGGGGTTTCCAGCTGGTGATCCCGTCGATCAGGTCCTGCCGCGAGCCGTGGACGGTGACGCCGATCGGGCGGGTGTGGGGCACCGGCATGGGCAGCGACTGGACCCACGCGACCAGGCGCGTCTGGAGCCGGTTCGCCACCCAGACGACCGCACGGGAGAACCGCTCCCACTGGTAGTCGGGTTCGGGGCCGGTCAACAGCAGGAACGGAGTGCCGAGCCCGTCGACCAGCCGGTACAGCTCGATGGCGGGGGCTTCGTAGTCGGTGAAACGGTCGCCGGCGAAGGTGATGCGGGGCCGCCTGCTGCGGTAGTCCACCAGTTGGTCGGCGTCGAAGGAGGCGACCAGTTGTGCGTCGAGCCCGTCGAGCAGCTCGTCGCCGATCTGCTCCACCACGTGGCCGGCTTCCGCAGCACCGGTGAATCCCATGACGAGATCAAGCCCGCGCAGCTCAGGCGAGTCGAACAACTCCGCGTTGGTCGACATCAGCGACCGTGGATCCAGCAATGTGCCCTCCGTTCCGGCATCGTCTCTTTCCCTGCCGTGCATGCCTCTCGCAATGTTCAGCGCCCGGGCGGGCGGAAAAATTCCGGCCCGCGGGCCGGAGAGCGCGTGCGCGGCACCGCATCCGGTGCGGAGAGACTACGATCGACAGGTGCAGGCCCTGTTCCGGCCAACCTTTTCAAAGGCTCATTCCTGCTGGAACTACTGTAGACACAACGGTAAGCAACCGGTGAGCGGCGGCGGGCACCACCCGTCCGGCCGGCCGGCTGTAGGAGAAGTTAGGACAGATCTGCGTGATCCCCACGACCGAGCTCAAGCTCAGCGCCATTGCCAAGGATGTCAAAAAGGCCAAGTCAGCCGCCCTCGTCATTGCGGTCGGGCAGGACGGAGACGGTCCGGTCCTGCTGGAGAATCCGCTGCCGGCCAAGGCCTCGAAGTCGCTGCAGGACTCCCTTCCGCTGCTCGGCGTCACCGGGGCGGCCGACCAGGTCCACCGCCTGCCGGGGCTGCCCGGGGCCGGGGCGGACGTGGTGGTGCTGGCCGGCGTCGGGAAGCTGCTGCCCGGGCAGGCGTTGACGGAAGAAACCCTGCGCCGCACCGCCGGCTCGGCGGTGCGCCAACTGGCCGGGGTCCGCTCGGTGGCACTCGGCCTGCCGGCCGGAACAGTCGCCGAAGCGGCGGCTGTCGCCGAAGGCGCCGCCCTGGGCGCCTATGACTTCAGCGATCACCGCACCCGGGCGGCCGGGGCCCGCGGCCCGGTGGCCGAAGCCACCGTCATCACGCCGGTTGCCGGCGACAAGGAACTGGCGAAGGCACTCAAGCGGGCCTCGGTGCTGGGACGGGCGGTCAATGCGACGCGCTCCCTGGTCAACCAGCCGCCGAGCCACCTGTACCCGGAGACGTTCGCCGAGGCGGCCACCCAGATGGCCCGGAACCTGCCGGTCAAGGTCACCGTCCTGGACGAGGGTCGGCTGGCGAAAGACGGTTACGGGGGCCTGACCGGCGTCGGCAAGGGATCCAGCCGCCCGCCCCGCCTGGTCAAGGTGGAATACGCGCCGGTCCGGGCCAAGGCGAAGCTCGCCTTCGTGGGCAAGGGCATCACCTTCGACTCCGGCGGCCTCTCGCTCAAGCCCGCCACCGGCATGATGACCATGAAGTGCGACATGGCAGGCGCGGCCGTGGTGCTGAACGCCGTCCTGGCGATCGCCGAGCTGGGACTGCCGGTGAAGGCCACGGCCTGGCTTTGCCTGGCGGAGAACATGCCGTCCGGCACCGCGTCCCGGCCCTCCGACGTATTAACCATGTACGGCGGCAAGACGGTGGAAGTGCTGAACACCGACGCCGAAGGCCGGCTGGTCATGGCCGACGGACTGGCCGCCGCCAGCGAGGAACATCCCGACGTCCTGCTGGACGTCGCCACCCTGACGGGCGCGCAGATGGTCGCGCTGGGAAGCCGGGTGGCCGCGGTCATGGGCGACGAACCCGTGCGCGATGCCGTCAAGGCCGCCGCCGACCGGGCGGGGGAACTGTTCTGGCCGATGCCGTTGCCGGAGGAACTTCGTCCCAGCCTGGACTCGCAGGTGGCAGACCTGTCCAACATGGGCGACAAGTACGGCGGCATGCTGACGGCCGCGATCTTCCTGCGCGAGTTCGTGGGCGAATCCGGCGGCGCGCGCATCCCGTGGGCCCACCTGGACATCGCCGGCCCGGCCTTCAACGAAGGATCCCCGCACGGCTACACCCCGAAGGAGGGCACCGGCGTCGCCGTCCGCACGCTGGTGGCCTACGCCGAGGATGTAGTGGCCCGCAGCTCCTAAAGGCCCGCGCCTCGGGGCGCGCCCGCGTGAATCCGCACACAATCCGGCCTGTTGGGGCCGTCACCAACTAGATGATGGTATGCGGGAGGGCTAAGGTGAGACCCAACCAACTTCGTTCGTCAACCCCAATCAACTCATCGACGTGTCACCACACGTTGCGAACACGCGAGGGAGCGTTCACGTGGCCGATTCGGCAACAGCGCAAGAATTCGACATCCTGATCCTCGGCGGCGGCAGCGGCGGTTATGCCGCTGCCCTGCGCGCCGTGCAGCTGGGCTTCAGCGTCGGTCTGGTGGAAAAGGGCAAGCTCGGCGGCACCTGCCTGCACAACGGCTGCATCCCCACCAAGGCGCTGCTGCATTCCGCCGAGCTGGCCGACCACGCCAAGGACGCCGCTAAGTACGGCGTGAACGTGAGCCTCGATTCCATCGACATGGCTGCCGTCAATGCCTACAAGGACGGTGTCATCGCCGGGAAGTTCAAGGGCCTGACCGGCCTGGTGAAGTCCAAGGGCATCACCGTCATCGAAGGCGAAGGCAAGCTCGTCGGCAAGGACACCATCGAGGTCGGCGGCACCGCCTACAAGGGCAAGAACATCGTCCTGGCCACCGGCTCCTACTCCAAGACCCTCCCGGGCCTGGAAATCGGCGGCAAGGTCATCACGTCCGACCATGCCCTGAAGATGGACACCCTGCCCAAGAGCGCCGTGGTGCTCGGCGGCGGCGTCATCGGCGTCGAGTTCGCCTCGGTATGGAACTCGTTCGGCGTTGACGTCACCATCGTCGAGGGCCTGCCCTCGCTGGTGCCCAACGAGGACCCGGCGATCATCAAGCAGCTGGAGCGCGCGTTCAAGAAGCGCGGCATCAAGTTCAACACCGGCGTGTTCTTCGAAAAGGTGGAACAGAACGACGACGGCGTGGTGGTCACCCTGGCCGATGGCAAGACGTTCCAAGCCGACCTGATGCTGGTTGCCGTCGGGCGCGGACCGAGCACCGCGGGCCTGGGCTTCGAGGAAGCCGGCCTCACGGTTGACCGCGGCTTCGTGATCACCAACGAGCGGCTGCACACCGGTGTCGGCAACATCTACGCCGTCGGCGACATTGTCCCCGGCGTCCAGCTGGCCCACCGCGGATTCCAGCAGGGCATCTTCGTGGCCGAGGAGATTGCCGGCAACAAGCCGGCCCTCATCGAAGACATCAACATCCCGAAGGTCACCTACTGCGATCCGGAGATTGCCTCCGTCGGCCTCAACCAGCCGCAGGCCGAGGAGAAGTTCGGCAAGGACAACGTGGAGACCGTCGAGTACAACCTGGCCGGCAACGGCAAGAGCTCGATCCTGGGCACCAGCGGCATGATCAAGATGGTCCGCGAAAAGGACGGCCCCATTGTGGGCATGCACATGATCGGCGGCCGCATCGGCGAGCAGATCGGCGAGGCCCAGCTGATCGTCAGCTGGGAAGCCTACCCGGAGGACGTCGCGGCGCTCATCCACGCGCACCCCACGCAGAACGAGGCCCTCGGCGAGGCCGCCATGGCGCTGGCCGGCCGCCCGCTGCACGGCTAACAGGCCCTCTCCTGGTGCACCCGTCCCCGCCGGGCGGGTGCACTAGGCTCAAGACAAGACTCGATGTACCGGCCAGGCCGGAAAATAGACTCAAAGGAGAACGGGCACCACATGTCTGAAACCGTGAACTTGCCCGCCCTCGGTGAAAGCGTCACCGAAGGCACTGTCACTCGCTGGCTGAAACAGGTCGGCGACCGGGTCGAAGTCGACGAACCCCTGCTCGAGGTTTCCACCGACAAGGTCGACACCGAGATCCCCTCTCCGGTAGCCGGCGTGATCGAAGAGATCCTGGTCGCCGAGGACGAAACCGCCGACGTCGGAGCCCCGCTGGTGCGGATTGGCGACGGTTCCGGCTCCGGCGAGACCGCCGAAGAAGCGCCGGCGGCGCAGCAGGAGGCTGAAGCCCCCCAGCAGGAAGCCCCCGCCGAGGAAGCCCCAGCACAGGAGGCCCCGAAGCAGGAGGAGCCCCGGCAGGAAGCCCCCGCCGAGGAGGCGCCCGCCGCCGGTTCCGGCGAAGGCACCGAAGTCACCCTCCCGGCCCTGGGCGAGAGCGTGACCGAGGGCACGGTCACCCGCTGGCTGAAGCAGGTGGGCGACACGGTCGAGGTCGATGAGCCGCTGCTCGAGGTCTCCACCGACAAGGTAGACACGGAGATTCCGTCCCCGGTGGCCGGCACGGTCCAGGAGATCAAGGTCGCCGAGGATGAGACCGCAGAGGTCGGTTCGGTGCTTGCCATCATCGGCACCGGCGCCGGCCCCGCCAAGGCGGAGCCGAAGGAAGCCGAGCCGGTGGCCGCCGCGCCTGCCGAGGAACGCGAAGCCCCGGTGGTTGAACCGTCCGCCGAACAGCCGGCCGCCGAAGCCCCGAAGGCCGAGGCTCCCAAGGCCGAAGCTCCGAAGGCCGAGGCTCTGGCCGCCGCCGAGCCCGCCGCGGGCCCGGACGCCGGCTACGTCACCCCGCTGGTCCGCAAGCTGGCCAACCAGCACGGCGTGGACCTGTCCAACGTCAAGGGCACCGGCGTGGGCGGACGCATCCGCAAGCAGGACGTGCTGGAGGCGGCCGAATCCGCCAAACCGGCCGCAGCACCGGCAGCCGCCGCGAAGGCTCCGGCGGACGCCGCGGCCTCGGCCAAGCGCGGCACCGTCGAGAAGGCACCGCGGATCCGCCAGGTGATCGCCCGCCGGATGCGCGAATCGCTGGACGCTTCCACCCAGCTCACCCAGGTCCACGAGGTCGACATGACCAAGGTGGCCAAGCTGCGCGAGCGTGCCAAGAAGTCCTTCCAGGAGCAAAACGGCGTCAAGCTGACGTACCTGCCCTTCATCGCCAAGGCCGTCGCGGAGGCGCTCAAGCAGCATCCGAAGCTGAACGCCGAGTACGACGAGGAAAAGCAGGAGATCACCTACCACAACGCAGAGCACCTGGCGATTGCGGTGGATACCGACAAGGGCCTGCTGGTCCCGGTGATCAATGACGCCGGCAGCCTGAACCTGGCCGGCCTGGCGGGCAAGATCGCCGATGTTGCCGCCCGTACCCGCAGCAACAAGATCGCTCCCGACGAGCTCTCCGGCGGTACCTTCTCGATCACCAACATCGGCAGCGTCGGCGCCCTGTTCGACACTCCGATCATCAACCAGCCGCAGGTGGGAATCCTCGGTACCGGCGCCATCGTCAAGCGGCCCATGGTTGTCCAGGATGAGAACGGCGACGATTCGATCGCCATCCGCTCGATGATGTATCTGTCCCTGACCTACGACCACCGTTTGGTCGACGGCGCGGATGCCGGCCGTTTCCTGCAGACGCTGCGGGCGCGTCTGGAAGCCGGACAGTTCGAGGCGGACCTGGGCCTCTAGCCCGGCCTGCCCCGCGCGACGCACGGATGAGCGGCGGGCTGCGTTCCCAGTGGACGCAGCCCGCCGCTGTGCTTTGTCCCCTCGGCCCGCCAGCCGCTACTACGCCAGGTAGAAATACCCGTCCCGCCGCGGCATGGCGCGGATCTGCGTGCCTCCCCGGCCGATAAGCTGGGCCCATGGACATCCTTTACAGCATTTTCGTCTTCCTGCACATCGTCGGTGCCGCCATGATCGTCGGCATCTGGATAGGCAACATGAAGAAGCCCACCGTCCACCCCCGCCAGTTCGACGGCGCAGCCCTCCAGCTGATTACCGGCGTCATCATGATGGGCCTGATTCCGGCCCTGGACATGGACGCCGACTACGTGAAGCTGACCATCAAGCTGGTCATCGGGCTCGTCGTGGGCGTCCTCGCGTTCATCGGCCGCCGCAAGTACAAGGCCGGCGAACCGATTTCCACCGGCCTGGCCCACTCGGTGGGCGGCCTGGCGCTGCTGAACGTCGCCATCGCGACCTTGTGGAACTGACTTTCCAAAGCTCCTGACGCTGCGGCCGGTCCCGGGCTCCGGGGCCGGCCGCTGTGGCTTAACCCGGTGCCGCCCGGACAGTCCGCGGCAACTCCCCTAGTATGAAAAGGACGGCGCCGGCCGCCCGCGGCCGGGCCGGCATGGAACTCATCCGAGATCGACCAAGGAGGACATATGGCTACAACACGTTCTGCCAGCACCGAGTGGAACGGCGACCTGTTTAGCGGCGCCGGCCAGACTACGTTCGAAACGTCCGGGATCGGCACTTACGATGTCACTTGGAAGGCACGTGCGGACCAGTCCGAGGGAAAGACCAGCCCCGAAGAACTGCTGGCTGCCGCCCACGCCACCTGCTACTCCATGCAGTTCAGCAACATGCTCAAGGAAAACGGGACCACAGCCGAGAGCATTAAAACCTCGGCGGCCGTGGATTTCGTGCCGGGCACCGGCATCACCGAGATTCGCCTGACCGTAAACGCGACCGTGCCCGGGATCAGCGAGGACGACTTCCAGCGCCTGGCCTCCGGCGCCAAGGACACCTGTCCTGTCTCCGGCGCCCTGGCCTCCGTCCCGAGCATCACGATTGATGCCACCCTGGCCGGCTAATCCCGAACAGACCGAAGAACCCCGGCGCATCTTGGATGCGCCGGGGTTCTTCCGTTCACGCCCGGTGCGCCCAGGCGAAGGTCAACGCACATCCTGCGGACGCGGCGGCAGCGGTCCGGGGCGCAGCACGGGATAACCGGCCCGCGCCGGCGGCTGGTCGGTCGGCAGCTCGCCCAGCATCTCCTTGAGGATGCCGACGCTGTGCTCCAGCTGCGGGTCCTCCCCCGCCCCGTACGCGTGCGGCGGGAACGGCACCTCGATGTCCGGGTCCACCCCGTAGTTCTCCACGCCCCAGCCCACGCCCTGGGTGAACCAGAACGCGTACCGCGGCTGCGTGACGCCGGTTCCGTCGGCCAGCGAGAACTTCGCGTCGATGCCGACCACCCCGCCCCACGTCCGGGTCCCGACTACGGGACCAATCCCGCGCAGCTTGCTCACCTGGGTGATGATGTCGCCGTCGGACCCGGCGTATTCATCGGTGAGGACGACGACTGGGCCCCGGGGCGCGTGGGCCGGGTACGTGCCCGGCTGCTCGCCGCGGGCGAGGTTCCAGGCGGTGACCTTGCGGCCGATCAACTCGGCAACCAGCTGGGAGGTATGGCCGCCGCGGTTGCGCCGTACGTCGATGACGAGCGCGTCCTTGGCGGTCTCCACATCCAGGTCGCGGTGGAGTTGTGCCCAGCCGCGCGCCACCATGTCCGGGATATGGAGGTATCCGAAGCGTCCGTTCGATGCCTCGCGGACATTGCGGCGGTTCCCCGAGACCCAGTTCTGGTACCGGAGCCGCTCTTCGTCGCGGATGGGGATCACCGCGATTCGCCGCTGCAGGCCGGCTTCCGGGCTGCCCGCCCCGTTGACGATGGTCAGTTCGACCGTCTTGCCGGCCGCGCCGGCCAGCAGCGGCGCAGGGCCTGCCAGCGGGTCCACGGGGATGCCGTCCACCGCCGCGATCACGTCCCCCGGGTCGACGGCTGCGCCCGGAGCAGTCAGCGGAGACAGCGCCAGCGGATCCGACGATTCTCCGGCGAGGATCTTCTGCACGGTCCAGCCCGCCTCGGTCCGTGCCAGGTCGGCGCCGAGCCGTCCCTGTTTGCCGGAGCCGGGCTCCGCGACCGGCGGGGGCGAAACGTAGGCGTGCGAGGTGCCGAGTTCGCCGTGCAGCTCCCAGAGCAGGTCCACCAGGTCGTCGTGGGATCCAAGCCGCTCGACCAGGGGCCGGTAACGGTCGTAGACGCCTTGCCAGTCCAGCCCGGCCAGGTCCTCGGCCCAGTAGAAGTCGCGCTGCAGCCGCCAGGCCTCGTCGAACGCCTGGCCCCAGACCTTGAGCGGTTCGAGGGTGACCCGGATCCGGCCCAGGTCGACCTGCACGCTCTCGGGCGAGTCGTCGTCGACCTTCCCGGCGGCCGGCACGGCCTTGACCTGCGCCTTGTGCACGTACACGATCCGCTTGCGGTCCTGGGACACCTCGTAGGAGTCCAGCGCCGGCACCAGCACGGAAACCTCCCGGCGGGAGAGGTCGAACCGCTCCAGCCGCTGGGACTGCTCCGGCTCTTCCGCCGACGCGCGGCCTTCTCCGGTGACGCCGGCGGGGTCGCTGGCCAGCCACAGCAGGGCTCCGTCTACCGCGCTGAGGTCGGTGTAGCGGCCCTGCCGGACCGGGACCGGGATGATCCGCTCTCCCAGCCGTTCGGCGTCCACCACCATGTCGGCGACGGCGGGCGTGGCCTGGTCCTCCCCGTTCGGGGATCCGTCGTGATCCTTCCCGGCCGACGGCGGCGCGTCCGGCAGCGTGCCGTGCACCGACGGACCGAACGGCGAAGACGTGGCGGCGGCCAGGGCCACCAGGAACGGCTTGGTCGATTCGGGAAAACCCAGGTCGAAGCTGTGGGTGGAATAGACCGGATCGAAGCTCCGTTCGGAGAGGAACGCGGCGAACTTGCCGTCCGGGGTGAACGCCGGACCATGGTCGCGGAAGCGTCCGTCGGTCACGTCGACGATCCCGCCGGTGCCGTCGGCCCGGGCCAGCCGGAGACGCGTGCGGGTGCCCTCCGCTGTCACGGGCTCGGCCCACAGGATCCAGCGGGAATCCGGCGAGAAGACCAGCTCGCTGATCGCCCCGTGGTCGGTTTCGGAGAGCCGGCGGAGCTGCGCGCTTTCGGCGTCCAGGACCAGTACCTGGCCGTATTCGGTGGCCACTGCCGCCAGCTTGCCGTCCGGACTGGCGGCAAGCGCGCTCACCCGGTCCGGGCCGGGCAGCTCCACGCGGCGCAATTGCTGCGGCTCCAGCGCCTCAGCCGAACGGGCGTCCGGTTCCCGGCCGCCGCTTCCGCCGCCGCCTTGCCTTCCGCCGGACCGCACCTCCACGATGGGCTGGGACTGGGTCGGATGGACGACGGCGGAGGCCGACACCGGGCGCGGCAAGCCGTCGGGCTCCGGTTCGGCGGGGGCCGGCACGGCTGCCGCGGGAGCAGGCTGGTCGGCCCGGGACAGCTGTTCGAAGACCTGGCGGATGTAGAGGGCTTCTTCCCCGTCGTGGTCCGCGACATAGACCACCCGCGTGTCGCCGAGGGGCCGCGCGAGCCGGGCGCGGACGCCGGGCGTCGATTCCACAGCGCGCGACGGGCCGTCCCGGTGGGTCAGCCAGTGCACCGTGCCGTGCGTTTCGATGACGGAGGCGGTTCCCTTGGGATTCGGCACGGCGGAGGCCAGGTGCTTTGACACGTCGAGCGGGCGGCTGCGGCGGCTCGTGGATGCCGAGCCCAGCGTGATCTCAAGCCGGCGGGCCGCGTCCGCGGAATCGAGGGAGTCCAGGATCCAGAGTTCGCCGGCGGACTCGAAGACCACGCGCGTGCCGTCCGTCGCGGCATGGCGGACGTAGAAACCGTCGTAGTCGGTGTGCCGGCGCAGGCCTGTTCCGTCCGGCCCCACCGAATACAGGTTGCCGTAACCTTCGTGATCGCTCAGGAACGCGATCCGGTTGCCGATCCACATCGGGTCTGCCAGGTTGCCGTCGAGTTCGGCCGCCAGGCGCCCGAACTCGCCGCCGCCGTCCCGGTCGATCCACAGTTTGCCGGCCGTTCCGCCGCGGTACCGCTTCCACCACGCCGGTTCGCGCGAGAGCACGCTGCCGACCACGACCGGACGCTCGTCGCCGAGTTCCGGCCCGAACGCGATTGAGTCGACGGGCCCATAGGGCAGGACCCGGGCGTCCGAACCGTCCAGCGGCACAGCATAGGCCCAGGTGTGACGTGATTCTTCGCGTTCGAAGGAACTCGTCACCAGGGCGTGGCCCGCCGGTGTGAATCCTTTTACCTTCGTGCTGGCATGCCCCCAGTAGGTCAGTTGGCGGAATCCCCCGCCGTCGACCGACGCCGTGACGGCCTCGGGGGCGCTGGCCTGCACCACGCTCCAGGCCAGGTGCTGCCCGTCCGGCGAGAACCTCGGGTTCCGGGCCGGCAGTTGCAGTGACGAGACACGCCACGCCCGGCCGCCGGCAAGGGGGGCGACCCACACGTCGTCCTCAGCGACGAACGTGACCAGATCGCCGTGCACGTGCGGGTAGCGGAAGTAGCTCGATGAAGTCATGCCTCGATCTTAGTCACGGCCTGTGCTGGCCCCGGGGTCATCCGAGCGGCGGGGCGCCTCGCGGACTGACTGGATCAGCCAGCCGGCGTCCCGCCTCACCATCTCAAGGTGGACCCGTTGCACGCTGGGTTCGGCGCGTCGTCCCAGCACGCTGCCGTCGGCGGCCACCTGCCGGTACGCCGACGTGCTGACGGTTGCGGCCACCCATTCCTGTGGCCCTCCGCCTGGTGGCGCTGGATCAGCCGTTACCTCCTCCACCGTGGTTTCGAAGCCGTCGAGCCAACTGCCGGAGCCTGCCAGTGCAGCGATGATGCCTTGGTCCGTGTCCATGACGGCCGTGCCGGGCATATTGACCCGGTTAAGCAGCGTTGCGTCGCGCGTCCTGACGGCCTCGGTGCGCAACCAGGCCAGGGCCGGCACGGCCGCCGCCGCATCGCGGCCCCGCAGCGCCCGTTCCAGTTCCGCCGGCAGTACCCGGGCTTCGGGGGGAGCCGGGTCCTGCCCTTCGCGCTGCGCCGTGGACACCTGTTGCACCGACCGGCCACCACCAGGCGATGAGACCGTATCCGGATCGCTCGGCGGAGCAGGCGCTACGTTGCCGGCCAGGGCGAACAGGATGCCCGCTGCCGCCGCGGCCGCGGCGACCGCCAACGTGGCCGCGGCCCGCCGACCGGGGGCGGGCCGGGCACCGCCTCCACGGCCGGCCCCGGCTGACGCCCGCGGAAACGGCGGCAGCGGACCCCTGTCCCGGCGGCCGGCAGCCTTACCCGCCGCCTGCCGCCGGGTCAGCAACTGGCTGGCAACGGAAGGATGAGCCGACGCCGTCAAATCCAGTGCCTCCGGCTTTGCGGCCCGGATCGCCCGGCGGGCGAACTCCGCCGCCGAGGGGCGCTCCCCTGCACTCTCGGCCAGTCCGTCTTCCAGGAGGACCACCAGGGGATCTGGCACCTCGGGCACCAACGCCGCCAGTGGCGGCCGCTGCGCGGTGGCACCGGGCACCCGGCCGGTGAGCGCGAACCAGCCGATGGCTGCCAACGCATAAATGTCCGCCTCGGGATCCAGCCGGCCGCCGCCGGAACCGCTGCGCGGTGCACCGAACCCCGGCGTGCCCGCCGCCGGTGGGCGGTCGCTGCCCAGCGCGCGAGCGACGCCCAGGTCGGCCAGCATCGGCTTTCCCACCGCGGTGAACAGCACGTTGCCGGGCGATACGTCCCCGTGCACGGTCCCGGTCCCGTGCAGGTAATCCAAGGCCTGGGCTATCGGAGTCAGAATCGTCACGGCCTCGCCCACGGCCAGCGGGCCGCGGGCGGCGACGAGCGCCGCGAGCGAGCCGCCGGCAGCATATTCCAGCAGCAGCCCCGGCCCGCGGTCGGTTGCCACTTGTCCGTGGACGGGCAGCAGGTGCTCGTGCCGCGCCCCCGCCAACAGGAATAGTTCATGGTCGGCGGCAGCGGCCGCGGCCCCCGGTTGCCCCTCGGGGGCAACCGCCCAGGGAGCGGGCTCCCCCTCATCGGCGGCTAATACGTGCCGGGCAGGGCGCGGCCCCGGCCGCGGGCGTTCGGCGTCGTCGGAGGAGGAGGGAACAGTGGGCGCAGACAGCACCTTCAGTGCGTACTCCGTTCGGGTCAGCGCGTCGCGGACCAGCCATACCGAGGCCGAGGCGCCGCTGCCCAGCCACCGCTGCACGTGCAGCCCCGGCGCCGCCGGCCGCGGCGGTTCCTGCCCGACGGAGGCCGCCCCGGGTGTCTGCCCATCTTCCATGGACCACTTGTACTCCGTTTGGCCGCGGGGCGCAGGAGTTATCCACAGCACTTGAGTCGTTACACAAATAGCAGTGCCCGGCCCCCGGAGCGTAGTCTTGCTGAATGGCTCTTGAGTTTTCTCGGCTGGGCTTCGCCCCTGACTACGTCGATTATGAAGAAGGCTGGGCGCTGCAGCGCAAGCTGCACGCCGAAGTCGTGGCGGGCACGGCGCCCAGCACCGTGTTGTTGCTGGAGCACAGCGCCGTCTACACCGCCGGCAAGCGGACCGAAGACCATGAGCGGCCGTTGGACGGCACCCCCGTGGTCAGCGTGGACCGTGGCGGCAAACTGACCTGGCACGGCCCCGGCCAACTGGTGGGTTACCCCATCGTGGCCCTCCCGGATCCCACCCGGGTGGCCGACTACGTTGACATCCTCGAGCAGGTCCTGATTAATGTGCTCGCCGATTACGGCGTGGCCGGCACCAGGATGGAGGGCCGCTCCGGCGTCTGGATCGAGGCCGACGAGCGCGGGCCCGCCCGCAAGATCGCCGCCATCGGCATCCGCGTCAACCGCCGGGTAACCATGCACGGCTTCGCGCTCAATTGCCGGAACGACCTGGCACCCTACAGCCAGATCATTGCCTGCGGCATTACCGACGCCGGCACCACCACCATCCAGGCCGAGACCGGGCTGGACGTGGCCCCGGCCGACATCGCAGACCGGGTGGAGGAAGAACTCCGCTCGTTCGAGACATCCCTGGTCAAGGCCGGCACCCCCGGCCCCGCGGCCACCGACACCGACCCTGGCCACCGCCAGACCGAAGGAGCCCTGTTGTGACGCTCGCCCCTGAAGGACGCCGCCTGCTGCGCGTCGAGGCCCGCAATGCAGCCACCCCCGTTGAGCGCAAGCCGGACTGGATCAAGGCCAAGGTCAACATGGGCCCCGAGTACGTGGGCATGAAGAACCTGGTCAAGAAGGAGGGGCTGCATACCGTCTGCGAAGAGGCAGGCTGCCCCAATATTTTCGAATGCTGGGAAGACCGCGAGGCGACGTTCCTGATCGGCGGCTCCGAGTGCACGCGCCGCTGCGACTTTTGCCAGATCCATACGGGCAAGCCCTCCCCCGTCGACATCCTGGAACCCACCAAGGTAGCCCAGTCGGTCCAGCAGATGAACCTGCGCTACGCCACCGTCACCGGCGTGGCCCGCGACGACCTGGCCGACGAGGGCGTGTGGCTCTACGCCGAGACCATCCGCAAGATCCACGAACTCAACCCCGGCACCGGCGTCGAAATCCTGATTCCGGACTTCTCCGGAAAGCCCGAACACATCACGGCCATCTGCGACGCCAAACCGGAGGTATTCGCGCACAACGTGGAAACCGTGCCCCGGATCTTCAAGCGCATCCGGCCGGCCTTCCGCTATGAGCGTTCGCTGGATGTCATCACGCAGGGCCGCGACCAGGGCATGGTGACCAAGTCCAACCTGATCCTGGGCATGGGCGAAACCCGCGAAGAAATTTCCGAGGCGCTGCGCGATCTCCACGCCGCCGGCTGCGACCTGGTGACCATCACGCAGTACCTGCGCCCGACCGAACGCCACCACCCGGTGGAGCGCTGGGTGAAGCCGGAGGAATTCGTGGAACTAAGCCAGGAGGCCGAGGACATCGGCTTCCTGGGCGTGATGAGCGGGCCGCTGGTGCGCTCGTCCTACCGGGCCAGCCGCCTCTGGGCCACCGCGATGCGCAAGAAGGGCCTGGAGCTCCCGCCCCAGCTCGCCCATATCGGCGAATCCGGCAGCACCCGCCAGGAAGCCGCCACGCTGATTGCTGCCCGGTAGCTGAACCGCCGGAACCGCGGTCCGGGAGCCTGCCGGCTGCCGGGCCGTTGCCGTGTCCGCGTACGGCACGAGTGCCTCCTGGCTCACGATAGAATTGGACATTATGGCCCATAGCACCGATTCCGACGCCCCGAAGCGGGGTCTCTTCTCACGCAAGCCCAAGGCTGGGAAACCCTCCAAAGCCAACAAGCAGCCCGGCCGGCTGAAGCAGATCGGCCAGGTCTTCCGGATGACCCGGCGCAACGACCCGAACGTCGTCTGGTTCATGCTGCTGGCCTTCCTCGGCATCGTCGCCGTCGGCCTGGTCATCGGCCTGCTGATCAACAACTGGGTCACGCTGCTGATCATCTCCTTCCCGCTGGGCCTGCTGGCCGCCACCTTCATCTTGTCGCGGCGCGCCGAACGTGCGGCGTTCTCGCAGATCGAGGGCCAGCCCGGTGCTTCCGGCGCGGCCCTCAGCGTGCTGCGCCGCGGCTGGATCCTGCAGGACCAGCCGGTGGCCGTAAACCCGCGCACCCAGGACGCCGTCTTCCGCGCCGTGGGCCGCCCCGGCATTGTGCTGGTCACCGAGGGCCCCTCGCACCGCGTGCGGCAGCTGGTCGAGTCGGAGCGGCGCAGGCTTCGCCGCATCCTGCCCAACGTCACGATCCATGTGATCGAGACCGGCCGCGGCGAAGGCCAGGTGGAGTTGAGCAAGGTGGCCAAGACCGTGCAGAAGCTCAAGAAGGAACTGACCAAACAGGAAGTCAGCGCCGTGGACAAGCGCCTGTCGGCCCTGGGCAGCAACAAGCTCCCCATCCCCAAGGGCGTGGATCCGTTCAAGGCCCGCCCGGACCGCAAGGCCATGCGCGGCCGCTGAGCGTCCCGCCCGTTAAACCCGAAAGGCTGCCGGTTTCACCGGCAGCCTTTCGGGTTTAACGCATCGCGCCAGACAGCAGGCTTGAGGCCTGCAGTGAGGCGCCGGCTCAGCGGGGCGCCGGGACGGTGGTGCTCACGGCACGATCGAGGAACGCTTGGCTCAGCGGCGCACCAGCACGGTGCCCATGGCGCGATCGTGGAAGCCTCGCTGGTCGGGGTCGAAAATAACCGCCGGAATCACCAGGCACAGGAGGACGGTGCGCACGACGGCGGCCAGCAAGCCGGGGGCGGAGCCGTCGAGTTTGCGCACGTGGATGCCGAGCAGTCGGTGGCCGAAACTGTAGCCGAGCGTCCCCACCAGCAGCAGCTGCTCGACGGCGAACACCCCCAAGATGGCCAGCTGGCTGCCGCCCAGGAAGGCGTTCGCGATCGCGTAGCACAGGAGCCAGTCGATGAGCAGCGCCACGAACCGGCGCCCCGGACGCGCAATCGAGCCGGGCCCGGATTGCGGGAGCCCGAGCCGCTGCCCGGGCCATTTCTGGATGTTGGACTGCGGGGGGCCTTCGAGCCAGGAACCAAGATCGCGTCTGCTTACCACCCCTCAAGTTTACCGGTCCAGCCTGTAACGGGGTTTCCCCGGGGTGCGGGCCAGAGTTCCCGCCGGTAAAGCGTGAAGGCCACTGACGGTAAACTTGCAGTGCACATCGATTTCGTAACCTGCCCGAAACACTTGCGACACTGTCGGGAAATTCCCTGCTCCTATTGTTGTAACTGTTGCCGGCCCCGTACAGCGGAGGCAGGTTCCCCCAGAATGCGTAAGGAGCATGACCCGATGTTCAAGAATGCGGACGAGGTCCTCAAGTACATCGCCGACGAAGACGTTAAGTTCGTCGATATCCGTTTCACCGATCTGCCCGGCGTCCAGCAGCACTTCAACGTGCCGGCCAAGACCGTTGACGCGGACTTCTTCGTGAACGGCCAACTCTTCGACGGCTCCTCGATCCGCGGCTTCCAAGGCATCGCCGAGTCCGACATGCAGCTGATCCCGGATGTTTCGACCGCCTTCATCGATCCCTTCCGCGTCGAGAAGACGCTGGCGCTGAACTTCTCCATCGTGAACCCGCGCACCGGCGACCCCTACCACCGCGACCCCCGCGGCGTGGCCGAGCGCGCCGAGGCGTACCTGGCCTCCACCGGCATCGCCGACACCGCGTTCTTCGCCCCGGAAGCCGAATTCTTTATTTTCGACGACGTCCGCTACCAGTCCAGCCCCGAGCATTCCTTCTACAGGGTGGACTCGGTCGAGGCCTACTGGAACTCCGGGAAGCGGGAAGAAGGCGGGAACCAGGGGTACAAGACCCCGGTCAAGGGCGGCTACTTCCCGGTGGCCCCCACCGACAAGCAGGCGGACCTGCGCGACGCGATCTGCGTGGAGCTGGACGCCGTCGGCCTCGAGGTCGAGCGCTCCCACCACGAGGTCGGCGCCGCCGGCCAGGCCGAGATCAATTACAAGTTCAGCACGCTGACGCACGCGGCCGACGATTTGCTGAAGTTCAAGTACATCGTCAAGAACGTCGCCGACGCCTGGGGCAAGTCCGCCACGTTCATGCCCAAGCCCGTGTTCGGCGACAACGGCTCCGGCATGCACTGCCACCAGTCGCTCTGGACCGGCGGGCAGCCGCTGTTCTACGACGAGAAGGGCTACGCCGGCCTCTCCGACACGGCCCGCTGGTACATCGGCGGCCTGCTCAAGCATGCTTCCGCCGTGCTGGCGTTCACCAACCCGACGGTCAACTCATACCGCCGGCTGGTCAAGGGCTTCGAGGCCCCGGTGAACATGGTCTACTCGCAGGGCAACCGGTCGGCCGGCATCCGCATCCCGATCACCGGCTCCAACCCGAAGGCCAAGCGCATCGAGTTCCGTGCTCCGGACCCCAGTTCCAACCCCTACCTGGCCTTCGCCGCGCAGCTGATGGCGGGCCTGGACGGCATCAAGAACCGAATCGAGCCGGCCGACCCGATCGACAAGGACCTGTACGAGCTGCCCGCCGAGGAAGCCAAGGACATCCAGAAGGCTCCGGGTTCGTTGGAGGAAGCGCTCGAGGCACTGGAGGCGGACAACGAGTTCCTGCAGGCCGGCGGTGTCTTCACCCAGGACCTGATCGACACCTGGATCGCCTACAAGCGCGAAGAGGAAATCGCGCCGCTGGCCGCCCGCCCGAACCCGTACGAATTCGAGCTCTACTACGGCTGCTAGCTAGATTCCGCGGCTAATGGGGTTAGTCCGCAGAGAGTCCGTACGAGGGGCCATCACTTCGGTGGGGGCTGCTCGTGCGGACTCTCCTTTGTCCGGGATCTATTTGCCCGTAAGTGTCCAGCGTGGTCTTCGCCGAGGCGTGACGCAGGCACCGCTGCACTACCTTCACATCAGGCCCGAGGCGATCAGCAGCGACGCGAAGTAGTGCCTCAGATCTTGGTAGCGGAATCCTCCGGCAACCCCTCTACAGAAACGCGCACGTCGCGAAAATAGCGTTCTAGAGTATACGGAGCCATAGGACGACCCACTCCGACGCGACGATGGTTTCCGAACCGAACCGGGCCGGCATCTTGCTTAGCTCAAGTGCGAGATCTCGTGAAATGGGAATAGGCGTCGTGGAGATTTCAGTCTTTAGCGGTTTGTTAGGATCCTGCACAGCGAGCGATACGACCCCGCGCATGAAGTCCACGTCCTCACAACGCAGGGCGACAGCCTCAGCCACACGTAACCCGGCGAAGGCGGCTAACAAGATTGCTGGCCGCATGGTTTCCGGCATAGCGTTATGCAGCGCCCAGAGCGCGGCGACGTCGGGCAGGGCATAACGTCCGCGCTCTCCGCTAGCGTGGACCTCGCCGGTATCCTCCGGTCACGCGCACTGTAGAAGAGGACAACATGAGTAACGACTACCACGATGCATGGGATTCATTGGCCGAGACCATCGGCGCTGCAAAGGGGCAGAGTTCAGGCAGCATCACTGACCTGGATCATCTGTCCGTTGATCAGCGACTCAAGGTAGCCGAGGTGGCAGCACTGCTCTCCATCGCTCAAGAACTGTCCGCGCTGAACCCGCAGAACACATCATCCAGCGACGGGGACGGCAACACCGTCAACGGATGGGGAATCGTCACCAAACGAGTAAAGCCGACTCCTGGCAAGTTCGTGCAGCAATAGATACCCGCTAGGAGTATCGGTGAGGGCCGTGCCGGAATCCGGCCCTCACCGTTGTCCTGGCGGCACGAGGAACAAAGAAACTTTCCTCCACATCGTTAGTGCCAATCTGATGACTGAGACCACGACCGCAACCCGGAACTGCTCCGAGAGCAGGTTTCCAGCCTCCTAATTCAGCCACTCGAATCGGCCTCTGTAGTCTTGGCAACCAGCCCCCGCATTTTTCGACACCGCCGAGCCGCTGCGCATACCCAAGCTAGTTTCTTCCTAAGAGCCGTCATGGGTAGGGGAAGGTGCACTGATCCCTGAGCATGAAGTGGACTTTGATGAAGTCTCGCTGATCCCGACCAACCGGAAGTCCAGCAAGACCCTTATCCGCTTCAAAAACGAACTGCTCCTCCGTTCTGCAGGACCGTGCTGGCGAACATGGCCGAAGTCGCCGTTGCTCGCGACACCAACCCGACTGTGAAGGCTCTGGAGCAGCGCTACGCCGAGTACGACGAACATGCGATCCGCGTGACGGCCCGCTTCGATCTGGGCCTGTTGCGTCCCGAAGGTGTTCTGAGGACCGAGCAGGAGCTTAGGCATGGCAACGGTCACCGGGCAGCACTTGGCCGACTTCCTGGGCCGGGGAGATAATACAGAGCTTGTCTCCCTGGCCGGGGACACCTGCCAGTCGACAGTAACGTCCGAGCCAGTGGCTTTAGGAAACCGAGCCGAACGCCAACCTTGCCGCCGTTATCAAAACCGCGACCGCCCGCCTCGTAGTCAAACCACAGCAGGCCAAACGGTTTAAGATGGACGACTTCTCCCAGACCTTCGGCCCCCTGGACGGCCTCACCCTGCCAGAACTGGCAGTGCTCCACCTGTACCGGAAACGGACCGGATATTTGGGCTCGGTGACGGCAGTCAAAGCAGGCCTCAACGCAGCGCGGCAAATGATGATCGACCGGATCCGCATATTCCGTCAGAGCGACGAGATGATCGTGGACCCGGAAACCGGTGAAATGAACTCTGAAGTCGTCACTATATACGAGTGACGTGCGAAGGTTCAGGTCAGCGGCCTCTCAGTCGAAACACACACAGCGCGAGGACACCAGTTCATCGTCTAGACGCTCAGCTTGCACCTTCCGGTAGGGCTGGCCCCGTGGCCGTAAGCGTCGAAGTGGGAATCTTGGCCGCGCCCCTGGATGCATCCTGCGTGGGCAACGGTTCCGGGTCTTTGCCCTTCACGAGAAGACGCTGGCGACAGCCCAGCGGCTCGACATAGAGCGGAACGTATGTACGAGGCATTGGACAGGTGGCGTGCCATAATCAGCGCCATGACAACAGTTGGGGAAAACAAGAAAACGAATAACAAGCGGGCCGGAGACGTGATGGTCGGCATCGGCACTGTGTTGGCCTTCATCTGCCTGATTCTCGGTCTCGTCTTCGCAGGCAACGGCGGAAACGCCTTAATGTTTTCAGGCACTATTCCAGCCATGATGCTGGTGATGATCGGCTACCTGAAGCGCATAGCTGTGGCTATCGAACAGAAGTAACAGACTGACCAGCCAAGTCCCCCGGCTCACCATGCCGGGGGACTCGGCATTCAGTCCGCAATAGGTCCTCAAAACGGCCCATTCCATTCATTGATCACCAACGACAAAAAACCTGGATCATGCCTGAATCGGCGGCAAGCCGCGATTAATCCGCGCGAGTCGGTACGGCGCCTAAGGCTCCTCCTGCCACGGGAGGAGCCTCACGCGTTGTCTGCGCTCCCGGCGCTTTCGCCCGTCGGCCGATTGGTCCGCACAAGTGAGCGGCTGCCGGAGAGAGCCTCGGCTGCGACTTCGAGGCGTGGCAAAATGAAGCCCATGGGCGAAAGCGGGGAGCCCGCACCTCAGGGCCGCACGCCGCGACCGGTCAGGGCCGCGCTCATCGGCGCTGCCGTTACCTTCCTGGTGTTCCTGGTCATCCTGCGCGTCGGAGTCGCCTATTCGCTGGTGCTGACGGCCACCGCGCTGCTGTTCGCGGGAGTGGTGGCGATCATCCGCAGCGCGCTGCGCAGGTGACGCGCGACGCGCCATGCGGGCAAGGCCCGGCGCGTTGCTCGGCTGTCCCGGTGGGTCCCGGCGGCGCCGTTCAGCTGTCCCGGCGTGTCTCGGTGACGGCTGTCAGCAGGAACACCGAGTCCTCGGACGCCTCCACCGAGT
Source organism: Arthrobacter sp. Y3224055 (assembly GCF_059090825.1). Classification (NCBI taxonomy): domain Bacteria; kingdom Bacillati; phylum Actinomycetota; class Actinomycetes; order Micrococcales; family Micrococcaceae; genus Arthrobacter; species Arthrobacter sp. Y3224055. The sequence continues at coordinate 535,701 of NZ_JBNHGB010000002.1, forward strand.
GCCGCTCCTGCGGGATCACGGCGAGCTGGTTCTGGTTGACGGCCATGCGGCCGGACGCGGACACCACGGTGACCGCCCCTTCCAGGACCAGCAGCGTGCCGGCCAGCGGGGCGTTGTGCTCCCCCAGCTCCGCCCCGGCCTTCAAGGCCAACACCGTCTGGCGCAGCGGACCGTCCTGGGCCACCAAGGCGGCACTGCGACCGTGCGGCGCTCCGACGGCCACGGCCAGGTGTTCGCGTCCAAGCACATCGATGTCGGTCATGTCCGGCGCCTCCTTCGGTTGGGTTCCGGCCTCAGCCTAGCCCGGCGCCCTGTTCCCGGCCACACACCTACAGGGCGGGGGCCCGACGGCGGCGCGCCCCCGCGCATCGGAGGGCACCGCCGTCGGCCGGTCAGAGGACCTCAGAGGACCTTGGCCAGGAAGTCCTGGGTACGTGCCTGCTGCGGGGCGCCGAAGAGTGCCTCCGGCCTGCCTTCCTCCACGATGTTGCCGTCGGCCATGAAGATGACGCGGTCCGAGACTTCGCGGGCGAAGCCCATCTCGTGGGTGACCACCACCATGGTCATGCCTTCCGCCGCCAGGTCCTTGATGACCTGCAGCACCTCCCCCACCATCTCCGGGTCCAGGGCGCTGGTGGCCTCGTCGAAGAGCATGATGTCGGGGTTCATGGCCAATGCCCGCGCGATGGCCACGCGCTGCTTCTGTCCGCCAGAGAGCTGGGCCGGGCGGGCGTCGGCCTTCTCGGACAGCCCGACCCTCTCCAGCAGTTCCAGGGCCTTGCTGCGTGCTTCGGCCTTCCCGAGCTTCTTGAGCTCCACCGGGGCCAGCATGATGTTCTCCAACACGGACTTGTGTGGGAACAGGTTGAAGTGTTGGAAGACCATGCCGATGTGCTGGCGCACCTTGTCCAGGTCGACCTTCGGGTCGGTCAGGTCGAAACCGTCAACCACCACGGTTCCCCCGCTGATGTCCTCCAGCTTGTTCAGGCAGCGCAGGAAGGTCGACTTGCCGGAGCCGGACGGCCCGATCACGCAGACGACTTCGCCTTCGGCCACCTCGACGTCGAGGCCCTTGAGGACCTCGTTGCTGCCAAAGCTTTTTCTGAGTCCGGCGACGTGAATCTTGCTCACTTGTTGAACCTCTTATCCAGGATGTTGGAAAGCTTGATCAGCGCGGTGATCACCACGAAGTACAACGCCGCCACGATCAGCAGCGTTTCGCCGGTGCGGAAGTTGGAGGCGTAGATCTGCTGGCCCTGGTAGGTCAGTTCGGCGAAACCGATGACCGCGAGCAGGGAGCTGTCCTTGAGCGTGATGACGAACTGGTTGATGAAACTGGGGGTCATGATCTTGACCGCCTGCGGGATCACGACCTTCTGCATCGACTTGACGTAGCCCAGGCCCAGGCTGCGGCTGGCTTCCATCTGGCCTGGATCGACGGACTGGATGCCGCCGCGGACGATCTCCGTCATGTAGGCGCCGGCGTTCAGGCTCAGCGTCAGCACGCCGGCGGTGAGGACGTCGATCGGCGCCCCGGTCAGCTGCGGCAGGCCGAAGTAGAAGAAGAACGCCTGGACCAGCAACGGCGTGCCGCGGAAGATGCCCACGTAGGTGGTCGCGATCCCGCGCAGCACGATCCGGCGGGATACCTTCAGGAACCCGAAGGCGACGCCCAGGACCAGGGCGATGATGATCGAGACCGCCGTGGCGAACAGCGTGAGTCCCAGGCCCTTCATCAGGGCGGGGAGGCTGTCCGTCAACAGCTGCCAGAAGCTGCTCTTCCCGGCGGTCTCCGGCGAAGCGAGGTACTTGTCCAGGATCTGCTGGTATTCGCCGCTGGCCTTGAGCTCGGCCAGGCCGGCGTTGAAGGCTGCGATCAGTTCGGGATTCTGGTCCTTGTTGACCGCGAAGCCGTAGGAACTTCCGCGTTCCTTCTCCGTGACGGCCTTCAGCCCGTTGTTTTGGGCGATGCCGTAGGCCAGCACCGGGTAGTCGTCGAAGACTGCCACGGAGTTGCCGGCCTTGACGTCGTCGTACATGGTGGCCGACTGGTCCAGCGGCTTGACCGTGAAACCGTACTCTTCGGCAATGGAGTCGGCGAAGGCTTCACCCTCGCTGCCGCGCTTGACCGCGACCGTCTCGCCCGCGAGGTCCTCGTACGAGGTGATCTCGTTGTTGCTCTGCGCCACGGCCATCTGCACACCCGAGTCGAAGTACGGGTCGGAGAAGTCGAAGACCTGCCGGCGCTCGTCCGTGATGGACATGCCGGCGATGACTCCATCCACCTGGTTGGACTGCAGCGCCTGCAGCGCGGCGTCGAACCCGAGCGACCGGATTTCCACCTCGAAACCCTGGTTCTCGGCGATCGCCCGCAGCAGGTCCATGTCGATGCCGACCAGTTCGCCGCCCTGGCGGAACTCGAAGGGGGCGAACGTCGTGTCGGTACCGATGACGTAGCTCTTGCCGCTGGCGCTCTGCGGCGCCTGGGCCGCGGCCGCGGCCGCGTTGCCGCCGAAGACCAGCGAGAGCACCGCCAGCAGTCCGGTCAGGGCCAGCAGGCGCCGTCCCAGCCCGGTGCGTTGGAGGGTGTGCAAACTAAACAGCTCCTAGATTTGTTCTCAGGGCACGCCTGTACAGCCTGTGCAAGGCGCAAAAGATCCTCATTGAGGGTACAGACCGGTGACCGGCAGCACCACTTGGCGTCGGGGAGGCTAGGTGCCGTAACCGTAGAAGTAGCGCTCGAAGATGGCCCGGGCGCGGCGGGTCAGGCGCAGGTAGTCTTCCTCGATCGCCGCAGCGTTCCCGGGCTCGTAACCGCACCAGCGTGCCACCGCTTCGAGGTCCCGGCGCGAGGCCGGCAGGACGTCCGAGTTCTTGCCCGCCCAGATCACATTGGCCGACCGGATCCGGGTGGCAAGGCTCCAGCTTCGCCCGAGGGCGGCGGCGTCCTCGCCCGGCAGCAGCCCGGCGGCGGCGATGGCGGAGAGCGCTTCGAGCGTGTTGGTGGTGCGCAGCTCCGGGAGCTTCCGGGCGTGCTCCAGCTGCAGCAGCTGGACCAGCCACTCCACGTCGCTGAGTCCCCCGCGGCCCAGCTTCAGATGGCGGGCCGGATCGGCGCCGCGCGGGAGCCGCTCCGATTCCACCCGCGCCTTGATCCGGCGGATTTCGCGCACCTGATCGCTTCCCAGCCCCTCCGGGTAGCGGATCGGATCCACGAGCGCGATGAACTCGTCCGCCAGGTTGTCGTCGCCGGCCATCGGGCGGGCGCGCAGCAAGGCCTGCGCCTCCCAGACCAGGGACCAGCGTTGGTAATACTCGCGGTAGGAGTCCAGCGAGCGCACCATCGGCCCGTTCTTGCCTTCCGGCCGCAGCGCCGCATCCACTTCGAGCACCCGTTCGGCCAGCACCGGGGGTGTGCAGGGCTGCTTCAGGAGGGAAGAGATCCGCGTGACAATGCGCTCCGCCTGCTGCTGGGCCAGGCCGGGGTCGGCCCCCGGCAAGGGCCGGTGCACGTACATGACGTCGGCATCCGAGCCGTAGCTGATTTCCCGTCCGCCCTGCCGGCCCATGGCCACCACCAACAGGGCCGTCAGCCGTTCCTCGGACTCCAGCACGGAGGTTTCCGCGACGTGGAGCGCGCCGAGCACGGCGGCACGGTCGGCGTCCGCCAGAGCGGCCCCGACCTGGGACTGCTCCAGCAGCCCGGAGGAGTCGGCGAGCGCGATGCGCAGCGTTTCCCGGCGCCGGATCAGCCGGATCAGCCGGATGGCCTCCTCGGGCACCGGATGGCGGGACATCTTGGACCGGATTTCCTGCCACTGGGCGTCGAAGCTGAGCGGTACGAGGTCCTTGTCGGTGCCCAGCCAGGCCGTGGACTCCGGCGAGACCTCCAGCAGGTCCGTGATGAAGCGGCTGCTGGAAAGGATGTGGCACAGGCGTTCGGCGGCCGAGCTCGAGTCCCGCAGCATGCCCAGGTACCAGTGCGAGTCTCCCAGCCGTTCGCTCAGCCGGCGGAAGCCCAGCAGGCCCGCGTCCGGGTCCACGCCGGAAGCGATCCATTCCAGCAAGACCGGGAGCAGCTGGCGCTGCAGCAACGCCTTCCTGCTGACTCCGCCGGTCAGGGCCTCGATATGACGCATCGCACCCCGCGGATCCTGGTAGCCCAGCGCGGCCAGCCGGCCCTGCGCCGCCTCCGGGGTCAGCCGCACCTCGTCCAGGCTCAGGTTGGAGGCTGCGGCCAGCAGCGGCCGGTAGAAGATGCGCTCGTGCAGCGCCCGCACCCTGCGCTTGGTCTGCTGCCACTTCTCCAGCAGCTCGGCCGGCGCCGGCCGCCTCTCGAGCAGCGCTCCCTGCGCGGCTTTGGCCAGCACGCGCTGCGCCTGCTCGTCGTCGGGCATCAAGTGGGTCCGGCGCAGGTGCACCAACTGGATCCGGTGTTCCAGGACGCGCAGGTACCGGTAGGCCTCATCGAATTCCTGCGCGTCGGCGCGCGAGATGTAGCCCGCCGTGCTCAACGCCGCGATGGCCGACGTCGTGTCGCGCTGGCGGATGGATTCGTCTACCCGGGCATGCACCAGCTGCAGCAGTTGGACCGTGAATTCGACGTCGCGAAGCCCGCCGCGGCCCAGCTTGATCTGACGGCCGCGCTCATGGGCCGGGATGTTTTCGGTGACCCGGCGGCGCATGGACTGCACCGACTCGACGAACCCTTCCCGTTCCGACGAGGACCACACCAACGGCGACACCGCTTCCTCGTACCGGCGGCCCAGCTCGGCATCCCCGGCCACGGCCCGGGCCTTCAGGAGTGCCTGGAACTCCCAGCTCTGCGCCCAGCGCCGGTAGTACGTCAGGTGCGAGTCCAGCGTCCGGACCAGCGGCCCGTCCTTGCCCTCCGGGCGCAGGTTGGCGTCGACTTCCCAGAGCCCTGGTTCCGGGCCGGGCGAGGAGATGACGCGGGCCGTTCCGCTGGCCAGCGCCGCGCCGATCACCCCGGCCTCGGTGTCGGCGAGCCCGTCGGCCTCGACGACGTACACCACGTCGACGTCGGAAATATAGTTCAGCTCCCCGGCCCCGCACTTGCCCATGCCGATGATGGCCAGCCGCACGGCCGCGACGTCGCCGGCGCCGTAACGTTCCGCTGCTTCGGCCCGGGCCACCGCAAGCCCGGCGTCCAGCGCGGCCGCGGCCAGGTCCGCCAGTTCCCGGGCGGCGTCCGGCAGGAAGTCGACCGGCGAGGCCGCGGAGAGGTCCCGGATCGCCAGTTCGGACAGGTGCCGGCGGTACGTGCTCCGCAGCGCGACGTAGGCGTCCTTGCCCGAAAACGAGGCGACCGGTTGTCCCGACAAGGGGTCCGCCCCGACGGAACGCAGCAGCGAGCTGCGCAGGCGGGATGCCGGCACCCGGCCGGGTTCCGGTCCGATGTCCGTGTCGAGGACGTCCAGATGCTCCGGCCGGCGGAGCAGGAAGTCCGCCAGGGCCTCGGAAGCCCCGAGCAGCCGGAACAGGGCTTCGCTGCCGTCGCCGCCCATGTTGATGACGTCCGCCAGGGACGGGTTTTTCTCCAGCAGTCGCACCAGCGACACCAGCGCCTGGTCCGGGTCGGCGCTGACCGCGAACCCGGCCTCCAGCCGCTCCTGGCTGATGCCGGACAGTTCCCTGGCCTGCAGGAACCGGGTGCTGCGCTCCAGATCGTGGAATCCTCGGGCGATCAAGCGCCGGTTCGTCAGCACGTGTCCGCCCTAGAGGATTCCGATGTTGCGCTTCAGCTCGTGCGGGGTGACCTGCAGGCGGTAGTCGTGCCACTCGGCCCGCTTGTTGCGCAGGAAAATCTCGTACACCTGTTCGCCCAGGATCCCGGCCACCAGCTCCGACTCCTCCATGGTGCGGATGGCGTCATGCAGGCTGGACGGCAACGGGTCCAGGCCCATGGCCCGCCGCTCGGCGGTGCTCAGGCTCCACACGTCGTCCTCGGCGGCCGGCGGCAACTCGTAGCCCTCCTCGATGCCCTTGAGCCCGGCGCCCAGGAGCACCGCGTAGGACAGGTAGGGATTGGCCGCCGAGTCGATGCCCCGGTATTCCACCCGGGCGGACTGGCCCTTGCTCGGCTTGTACAGCGGCACCCGCAGCAGCGCCGACCGGTTGTTGTGGCCCCAGGACACGTAACTGGGGGCCTCTCCCCCACCCCACAGGCGCTTGTAGGAGTTGACGAATTGGTTGGTGACGGCGGTGAATTCGGGCGCATGGCGCAGGATCCCGGCCATGAACTGGCGCGCCGTCTTGGAGAGCTGGAATTCGGCGCCGGCTTCGAAGAAGGCGTTCGAGTCTCCCTCGAACAGCGAAAAGTGCGTGTGCATGCCGGAACCCGGGTGGTCGGAGAACGGCTTGGGCATGAAGGTGGCGTAGATGCCCTCCATCAACGCCACTTCCTTGACCACCGTGCGGAAGGTCATGATGTTGTCCGCCGTCTGCAGGGCATCGGCGTACCGGAGGTCGATTTCGTTTTGGCCGGGCCCGTCCTCGTGGTGGCTGAACTCCACCGAGATGCCCACGTTTTCCAGCATGGTCACCGCGGTGCGGCGGAAGTCCTGGGCAACACCGCCGGGCACGTGGTCAAAATACCCGGCGTGGTCCACGGGCACCGGGACCCCGTCCGGACCCAGCTGGTCGGACTTGAGCAGGTAGAACTCGATTTCGGGGTGCGTGTAGCAAGTGAAGCCCATCTCCGCGGCCTTGCCCAGCGTCCGCTTGAGGACATTGCGCGGGTCGGCGGTGGACGGTTCGCCGTCGGGGGTGAGCACGTCGCAGAACATCCGGGACGTTTGCTCCGCTTCGCCCCGCCACGGCAGGATCTGGAACGTGGTGGGATCCGGCTGGACCAGCATGTCGGACTCGAAGACCCGGGCCAGTCCTTCAATAGAGGAGCCGTCGAAGCCGAGCCCCTCCTCGAAGGCGCCTTCGACCTCCGCAGGGGCCAGCGCCACGGATTTCAGCGACCCGACGATGTCGGTGAACCAGAGCCGGACAAAGCGCACGTCGCGTTCCTCGATGGTACGGAGGACGAATTCCTGCTGACGGTCCATGTGCTGCCTTTCGCTGTGTCCGGGCCACGGCATCCAAAAACTGCATGCCAAAGCCTGCGGTGGTCTGCTTCCCTTTAGCCTACTGGCAGCACAACCGAAGTTGGCGCCCCCGGTAACGCGTCCGCGACAGAGTGGAGGAAGCGGACGCCTGAGGATTAGGCTCTACCACATGCCCACTTCACAGTCTTCCGGCGCCGAGCAGCCGGCTCCTTACGGCACGCCGGCGGCGGCATCGGCTTCCCGCCCGGCCCGCCGCACCCGCATCCACCACCTGCAGCAGGCCAAGGACGAGGGCCGGCGCTTCGCGATGTTGACGGCGTATGACCAGTACACCGCGGAGATTTTCGACGCCGCCGGCATCGAGGTGCTGCTGATCGGGGACTCGGCGTCCAACAACGTCCTGGGCAACGAGACTTCCCTGCCGATCACCGTGGACGAGATGCTGCCGCTCTGCCGGGCGGTCGCCCGCTCGGCCCGCAGCGCGTTCGTCGTTGCCGACCTGCCCTTCGGCAGCTACGAGGTGTCGCCGGCGCAGGCGGTGGAATCGGCCGTGCGCTTCCTGAAGGAGACCGGCGTCCACGCGGTGAAAATGGAGGGCGGCGCCTACTATGCGGACACCGTCCGGGCCATGGTGCAGGCCGGAGTTCCGGTACTGGCGCATATCGGCTTCACTCCGCAGAGCGAACATGCGCTGGGCGGCTACCGGGTGCAGGGCCGCGGCGACGACGCCGAACGGCTCATCGACGACGCCCTGGCCCTGGAAGCGGCCGGAGCCTTCGCCGTGCTCATGGAGATGGTTCCGGCCGAGGCGGCCGCCAAGGTGGACCAGGCCCTGCGTGTCCCCACGATCGGGATCGGGGCCGGACCGTCGACCACCGGCCAGGTCCTGGTCTGGCAGGACATGGTCGGCCTGCGCGGCGGCAAGATGGCGAAGTTCGTCAAACAGTATGCGGACGTGCGCACCATCATTTCCGACGCCGCCGCCGCCTTCCGCTCGGACGTCCAGGACGGCGTGTTCCCCGGCCCGGAGCACTCCTTCTAGGCACCCCGTCCTTTGGGTCCGTAAACCCCGCGCCCGGAGCAGGCGCCGGCGGGTCAGTCGTCCTCCGCGTCCCACTCCTCGTTGCGCCGCTGCACCTTTTCCAGTGCGTGCTCGGCCTCTTCGCGGGTCTCGTAGGGGCCGATCAGCTGCGTCCAGTCGGACTGGGCGCCCACTTCCACCTGATGGGTGACCACGTTGTACCAGAAATCCGCCATGCCGGCCTCCTTACGTTGACGGCGCCCGGCAGCGTGCGAAGGCTGTTGCCCCTCCGCTGTCGGGCACCTCTGCAGCACCTATATGATCGATACTATGCCCCACAACGCAGCAACAGCACCCGTCGGAACCCTCGTTCAAGGCACCGTCAGCCCCCCGTTGCCCGTTCCTCCTTCGATCGTCCGGCCCGAGTACGCGTGGAAGCCGGCGCCGGCCAAATTCACCGGCTCGGAGGTCAAGACGCCGGAGACCATCGAAAAAATCCGCGTCGCCGGGCGGATCGCCGCACAGGCCATCGTGGAGGTGGGCAAGCACATCGAGCCGGGCGTGACCACCGACGAGTTGGACCGCATCGGGCATGAATTCCTGCTGGACCACGGCGCGTATCCCTCCTGCCTGGGCTATCGCGGCTTCCCCAAGTCGATCTGTTCCTCGGTGAATGAAGTGATCTGCCACGGCATTCCGGATACCACCGTGCTGCAGGACGGGGACATCGTCAACATCGATATCACCGCGTATTTGGACGGCGTCCACGGGGACACGAACTACACCTTTTTGGTCGGCGACGTCGATGAAGAGTCCCGCCTGCTGGTCGAGCGCACCCAGGAGTCGCTGCGCCGCGGCATCAAGGCCGTGGCCCCGGGACGGGAGATCAACGTCATCGGCCGGAGCATCGAGTCCTATGCCAGGCGTTTCGGCTACGGCGTGGTCCGCGATTTCACCGGCCACGGCGTCGGCGAGGCCTTCCACACCGGCCTGATCATCCCGCACTACGATGCCGCCCCGGCCTACAGCCGGGCGATCGAGCCGGGCATGGTTTTCACCATCGAGCCCATGCTGACCCTGGGCACGATCGAGTGGGAGATGTGGGATGACAACTGGACGGTCGTCACGAAGGACCGCAGGCGGACCGCCCAGTTCGAGCACACGCTGGTGGTCACCGAGACCGGGGCGGAAATCCTTACCCTCCCCTAGCTTTTCGCAGCCTGACACCGCCGGACACAGCGGGTAGGCTTCCGGTAGTCCGGCGAGGCACGCCGGGTCTCAACGCGCACGGAGGTGGCATGGCGACCGAGGACATCGTGGCCAAGAAGGCAGCCAAGCGGGCGGCCCGGTCGGCGATCGGCATCGATATCGGCGGAACCGGCATCAAGGGCGGCATCGTCGACCTCAAAAAGGGCATCCTGGTCGGCGACCGCATCCGCTATGACACGCCCCGTCCGTCCAGTCCGGAGGCCGTGGCCGACGTCGTCGCGCGCATCGTCAAAGAACTCAGCGCCCGCCCGGAGGGACCGGAATCCGACCGGCCGGTGGGCGTGACATTCCCCGCCATCATCCGCCACGGCATTGCACGGTCGGCGGCCAACGTGGACGAGCGCTGGATCGGGACCGACGTGGACGCGCTGCTCACGCACCGGATGTCCCGCCCCGTCCAGGTGATGAACGACGCCGACGCGGCCGGCCTGGCGGAGGTCCGCTACGGGGCGGGTGCGGGGGTGAAGGGAACCGTGCTGGTCATCACCCTGGGCACGGGCATCGGCTCCGCGTTCATCTTCGACGGCAAGCTGGTCCCGAACGCCGAGCTGGGCCACCTGGAGCTGGACGGGCACGACGCCGAGTCGAAGGCTTCCGCCGTGGCCCGCGAACGCGACGGCTTGGACTGGGCGGAGTACTCGCAGCGCCTGCAGCGGTACTTTTCGCACGTCGAGTTCCTGTTCTCGCCGGAGCTGTTCATCATCGGCGGTGGCATCTCGAAACGCAGCGAGGACTTCCTGCCCCGGCTTCAGCTGGCCACGCCGATCATCCCGGCCCAGCTGCGCAACAACGCCGGCATCGTGGGGGCGGCCCTGCAGGCGGCCCTGCACTTCGGCTTCGCCAAATAGGCCGGCAACCGGGAGGTTGGTGCCGGTGGCGGCCTCGGCTTCCCCTCCGCAGCCGCCACCGGAGTCTTGGTCGCGCTACTGCGCTGTCAACGGCCGTTGCCGGCCTTCGGGCCCCTGCTGGCCGTTCCTCTGCGCATCGTGGCGCAGCTGGTCGATCGCGGATTCAAAATCCTCCAGCGATTCGTAGCCCTGGTAGACGCTGGCGAACCGCAGGTAGGCGATCAGGTCCAGCTTCTTCAGCGGCCCCAGGATGGCCAGGCCCACCTCATGCGCGTCGATTTCCGCGGCACCGCTGGCGCGGACCGACTCCTCGACTTCCTGGGCCAGCATGGCCAGGTCGTCTTCCGTCACGGGACGGCCCTGGCAGGCCTTGCGCACGCCGTTGACGACCTTGGTCCGGCTGAACGGCTCGCTGACCCCGGAGCGCTTGATCACGCTGAGGCTGGTGGTCTCCACTGTGGTGAAGCGCCGCCCGCAGGCCGGACACTGGCGGCGCCGCCGGATCGCGGAACCGTCATCGGTCAGCCGGCTGTCCACCACCCGGGAATCGGAGTTACGGCAGAACGGACAGTACACGCCACACTCCTTCCTTCGGGACAGCCAACTTATTCATCCTAGAACCATATCTAGGTGAATTACAAGACTGTGATTACTACATGTTGGGGTTTGGGCCCGTTCAGGCGAACCGGATGGCGACGGCGTCGCCGTGGGCCGGGAGGTCCTCGGCTCGGGCCAGCGCGGCGATGTGCCCGCTGACTTCCCGCAGCGCCGCGTCGCCGTAATTGACCACCTGGACGGCGCGCAGGAAGGTCGTCACGTTCAGGCCGCTGGCGAAGGTGGCGGTGCCGCTGGTGGGCAGCACGTGGTTGGAGCCGGCGCAGTAGTCGCCCAGGCTCACCGGGCTGTAGTCGCCCACGAAGATCGCTCCGGCGTTGCGGATGCGGGCGGCTACCGCGGCCGCGTCGGCGGTCTGGATCTCCAGGTGTTCGGCGGCGTAGGCGTCGCAGACGGCGATGCCCTGTTCCAGCCCGTCCACCAGGATGGTCCCCGACTGCGGGCCGGACAGCGCCTCGCGGACGCGGGCGGCGTGTTTGGTCCGGGCGACCTGCTCGCCGAGTTCCCGGCGCACTGCCGCCGCCAGTTCCTCAGAAGCCGTGATCAGGACGGAGGCGGCGTGCGGGTCGTGCTCGGCCTGGCTGATGAGGTCGGCGGCCACGAACGCCGGATTGGCAGTCTCGTCCGCCAGGATGGCGATCTCGGTGGTGCCGGCCTCGGCGTCGATCCCCACCACGCTCTTGACCAGCCTCTTGGCCGTGGCCACATAGACGTTGCCGGGGCCGGTGACGACGTCCACCGGCTCCAGCGCCGGGCCGTGCCCGTTCGCGGGCGCGCCGTAGGCGAACGCCGCCACCGCCTGCGCGCCGCCGATGGCGTACACCTCGTCGATTCCCAGCAGCCTGGCGGCGGCCAGGATTGTCGGGTGTGGGAGCGAGCCGAAGTCCTTCTGCGGCGGCGACGCGAGGGCGATGGACGCCACGCCGGCGGCCTGGGCGGGCACAACGTTCATGACGACAGATGACGGGTACACCGCCAGCCCGCCCGGGACGTAGAGGCCCACCCGGTTCACCGGGATCCACTTGTGCGTCACCACCGCTCCGTCACCGATCTCGACGTCGGTGTCCCCCGGCTTTTGCGCCGCGGCGAACCGCCGGGCCCGCGCGATCGATTCCTCCAGGCCGGCGCGGACCTGCGGATCGAGCAGTTCCAGGGCTTCCTCCAGCGCGGCCGCCGGCACCCGGGGATGCAGTTGCTCCACCCCGTCGAACCGGCGGGCAAGCTCCGCCAACGCGGCGAACCCGCCCGCCCGGACCTTGCCGATGATTTCCTCTACGGCGCCGGTGGCGGCGTCGAAGGTGGTCTCCGCCCGCGGCATGGCCGCCTTGAGTTCGGCGGTGCCTAGCCGGCGGCCGCGCAGGTCAAGGGTGGGGAAATCGGTGAAGGTGTTGGCCGAGGCTGCAGAAGTCACGCACCCATTCTACTGACCCGGCGCCGCCGCCCGGTCAGGCATCGAGGCAGGCCGGCCCGAGCAGGACCTTGAGGTCGCCGAACAGCGAGGGGTTCGGATTGACCCGCAGGTCCACCCCGAGCTTCATCACCTCGACCTTGCGCGAGCCGTTCAGCCGCACCTGCACCTCGGTGGTGCCCGGGTGGGTGCGCAGCACGTCGCCCAGCGCGGTGACCACCGACTCGGTGGCCTTGAAGCTGGCCATCGAGATCACGACGGGCCCGGAGTGCCCGTCGCTCAGGTCCGGAACGGTGAGTTCCTGGGCATTCAGGGTGACGGCACCGTCGTCGCGGCGCTGCAGCCGGCCGCGGACCACCACGATCAGGTCTTCCGCGAGCACGGTGGCGATCGGCGCGTAGGCCTGCCCGAAGAACATCACTTCCATGGAACCGCCCAGGTCCTCGACCTCGGCACGGGCGTAGGCGTTGCCGCTGTTCTTGGCGATCCGGCGCTGCAGCGACGTGATCATGCCCGCGATGGTGATGATCTGCCCGTCCGGCGGGCCGTCCTCGCCGATCACGGACGTGATGGACAGGTCCGCGTGCTGGCTCAGGATCCCGTCCAGCCCCTGCAGCGGGTGGTCCGAGACATACAGGCCGAGCATGTCCCGCTCGAACGCGAGCTTGTCCTTCTTGTCCCACTCGGGCAGGTCCGGCACGTCGACCGACAGACCCCCGGCGGTTTCGCCGCCGTCGTCGAACGCGCTGAAGAGGTCGAACTGGTTGGCCGCCTCGTTGCGCTTGAGCACGATGACCGAGTCCACCGCTTCTTCGTGGATCATGGCCAGGGCGCGGCGCGGATGGCCCAGCGAGTCGAACGCGCCGGCCTTGACCAGCGACTCGATGGTGCGCTTGTTGCACACCACGGCCGGGACCTTCTGCAGGAAGTCGCTGAAGCTGGCGAAGTTGCCCTTCTCGTCGCGTGCGGCCACCATGGCGTGCACCACGTTGGCGCCGACGTTGCGGATGGCGCCCATGCCGAAACGGATGTCCGTGCCGACCGGGGTGAAGTTCAGCGCCGACTCGTTCACATCCGGCGGCAGCACGGTGATGCCCATGTGCCGGCATTCGTTCAGGTACAGCGCCAGCTTGTCCTTGTCGTCGCCCACCGAGGTGAGCAGGGCGGCCATGTATTCGGCCGGATAGTGCGCCTTCAGGTAGGCCGTCCAGTAGGACACCAGGCCGTAGGCCGCCGAGTGCGCCTTGTTGAACGCGTAGTCGGAGAAGGGCAGCAGGATGTCCCACAGCGCCTTGACCGCCGCCTCCGAGTAGCCGCGGTCCACCATGCCCTGGTGGAAGCCCGCATACTGCTTGTCCAGTTCGGACTTCTTCTTCTTGCCCATGGCGCGGCGCAGGATGTCCGCCTGGCCCAGCGAGAAGCCGGCCACCTTCTGCGCGATCGCCATCACCTGCTCCTGGTACACGATCAGGCCGTAGGTGGTATCCAGGATTTCCCGCAGCGGCTCTTCCAGCTCCGGATGGATCGGGGTGATCTCTTGGACGCCGGTCTTGCGCAGGGCGTAGTTGGTGTGGGAGTTCGCGCCCATCGGGCCCGGCCGATACAAGGCGATGACGGCGGAGATGTCTTCGAAGTTGTCCGGGCGCATCATCTTCAGCAGGGACCGCATGGGGCCGCCGTCGAGCTGGAACACGCCGAGGGTATCGCCGCGGGCCAGCAGTTCGTAGGACGGCCGGTCGTCCAGGTCGAGCGTTTCAAGGTCCAGGTCGATGTCCTGGTTCATCTTGATGTTCTCGATGGCGTCCGTGATGATCGTCAGGTTGCGCAGGCCGAGGAAGTCCATCTTGATCAGGCCGAGGCCTTCGCAGGTGGGGTAGTCGAACTGCGTAATGACCTGGCCGTCCTGCTCCCGGCGCATGATCGGGATGATGTCGATCAGCGGTTCCGAGGACATGATCACGCCGGCCGCGTGCACGCCCCATTGGCGCTTCAGCCCCTCCAGGCCCAGCGCGGTTTCGAAGACCTTCGCGGACTCCTGGTCGGACTTGAGCAGCTCGCGCATCTCCTCGGCCTCGCCGTAGCGCTTGGCGTTGGGATCGTGGACTTCCTTCAGCGTCAGGCCCTTGCCCATGACGTCCGGCGGCATCGCCTTGGACAGCCGCTCGCCGGTGGAGAACGGATAGCCCATGACGCGGGACGAGTCCTTCAGCGCCTGCTTGGCCTTGATGGTGCCGTAGGTGACGATCATGGCGACGCGGTCGTCGCCGTACTTCTCGGTGACGTACTTAATCACCTCGGGGCGGCGGCGGTCGTCGAAGTCGACGTCGAAGTCGGGCATCGAGACGCGGTCCGGGTTCAGGAAGCGCTCGAAGATCAGCCCGTGCTTTAGCGGGTTCAGGTCGGTGATGCGCATCGCGTACGCGACCATGGAGCCGGCGCCGGAACCACGGCCGGGTCCCACGCGGATGCCGTGGTCCTTCGACCAGTTGATGAAGTCGGCGACCACCAGGAAGTAGCCGGGGAAGCCCATCTGGAGGATGATGCCGATCTCATATTCGGCCTGCTTCCGCACGTCGTCGGGAATGCCGTGGGGGAACCGGTAGTGCAGGCCCTTCTCGACTTCCTTGACGAACCAGGACTCCTCGTTTTCCCCCTCCGGCACCGGGAAGCGCGGCATGTAGGAAGCCTTGGTATTGAACTCCACGTTGCAGCGCTCGGCGATCAGGAGCGTGTTGTCGCAGGCCTCCGGGACGTCGCGGAAGATGGCGCGCATTTCCGCCGGCGATTTCAGGTAGAACTCGTCCGCATCGAACTTGAAGCGCTTCGGGTCGGCCAGCGTCGATCCGGACTGCACGCACAGCAGCGCCGCGTGCGACTTGGCGTCTTCGGCATGGGTGTAGTGGAGGTCGTTGGTGGCGACGAACGGCAGCCCGAGTTCGCGGGCCAGTTTCCGCAGGTCGGCCTGGACGTTGCGTTCGATGTCCAGGCCGTGGTCCATCAACTCGCAGTAGAAGTTCTCTTTGCCGAAGATGTCCCGGAAATCGGAGGCGGCCTGCTTGGCCTCGTCGTAGAGTCCGAGTCGCAGCTTGGTCTGGACCTCGCCGGACGGGCAGCCGGTGGTGGCGATCAGCCCCTTGCCGTAGGTCTGCAGCAGGTCGCGGTCCATCCGGGGCTTGTAGAGGTAGCCTTCCAGGGAGGCCAGCGACGAGGCGCGGAACAGGTTGTGCATGCCTTCGGTGGTCTCGGCCCACATGGTCATGTGGGTGTAGGCGCCGGCGCCGGAGACGTCGTTGCGTCCGCCGTCGCCCCACCGCACGCGTGTCTTGTCCGCCCGGGCGGTGCCCGGGGTCAGATACGCCTCCACCCCGACGATCGGCTTGATGCCGGCGTTGCGGGCCTTGTTCCAGAAATCGAAGGCGCCGAAAACGAACCCGTGGTCGGTCGTCGCCACCGCGTTCATGCCCAGTTCATCGGCGTGGCTGAACAAGTCGGTCAGCCGCGCGGCACCGTCGAGCATCGAGTACTCGGTGTGGTTGTGAAGGTGGACGAAGGAATCGTTGCCGATCTTGGATGAAGTCACTGCTGCCACCGTTTCATTCTAGGTGCCGGAGTCGGCCGGTACCGGCTTACACGCGGTGTTCGGCCAGCGCCTGCAGCGCGTAGGCCAGGTCCCGCGGGTACTCGCTCTCGTATTCGACCCACTCCCCGCTGCCGGGGTGGTGGAAACCAAGTTTCTTGGCGTGCAGCCACTGCCGGGTCAGTCCCAGTGCGGCGGCGAGTTTGGGGTCCGCGCCATATGTCAGGTCGCCGGCACACGGATGCCGCAGCGCGGAAAAGTGCACGCGGATCTGGTGCGTGCGGCCGGTCTCCAAGTGCACCTCGACCAGCGAAGCCCTGCCGAAGGCCTCGAGTACCTCGTAGTGGGTGATCGAGTTGCGGCCGTCTTCGACCACGGCGAACCGCCAGTCGTAGCCGGGATGCCGGCCGATCGGCGCATCGATGGTGCCCTCCAGCGGGTCCGGCAGTCCCTGGACCAGCGCGTGGTAGACCTTGTCCACCGTGCGTTCCTTGAACGCGCGCTTCAGCAGGGTGTAGCCGTGTTCGGTCTTGGCGACCACCATGACGCCGGAGGTTCCCACGTCGAGGCGGTGGACGATGCCGGCCCGCTCGGCGGCGCCTGACGTCGAAATCCGGTAGCCCCGGGCGGCCAGGGCGCCGACGACGGTCGGGCCGACCCAGCCCGGCGACGGGTGGGCGGCAACGCCCACCGGCTTGTCGATGACGACGAAATCGTCCTCGTCTCCGAGAATCTTCAAATCCTCTACCTCTTCCACCACGACGGCGAGCGGATCCCGCTGTTCGGGTACGGCAATGCGCAGGCTTCCCTCCTGCGGGAGCTTCTCCGACTTGGCGATAACCCGGCCGTCCAATTCCACGCGTCCGTCGCCGAGGAGTGCTGCGGCCGCCGAGCGGGATACTCCCAGCAGCGCGGCCACCGCGGTATCGGCCCGCGCGCCGGCTGTCCGGGCGTCCAGCTCCACGACCCTGACGTCGTCAGTCACCGCTCTCCCCCGCCGCCTTGCCGTCGCCGGCCGGCTTGTCCGCGGCCTTGGGGGCCTCCCGGGTACCGTCCATTCCGATGCCCATGAAGGTCAACACGCACCACAGGATGACCGCTCCCACCACGGCGGAGTCGGCAATGTTAAAGATGGCGAAGTTGGGGAAGGCGATGAAGTCCACCACGTGGCCCACACCGAAGCCGGGTTCGCGGAACAGTCGGTCGGTCAGGTTGCCCAGCGCGCCGCCGAGCAGGAAGCCGAGCGCCACGGACCACCACAGGGACCGGACCTTGCGCGCGTAGACCACGATCGCCGCGGAAACGGCCGTCATGACGATGGTGAACACCCACGTGTAGTCCTCGCCGATCGAGAACGCGGCCCCGGAATTGCGGATGAAGTGCCAGTGCAGCAGCGGCGGCAGCACCGGGGTGATCTGGCCCTCGGTCATGGTGGACACCACCCACCACTTGGTCAGCTGGTCGAAGGCATAGGCGAACGCCGCGCAGCCGGCCAGCAGCAGGATGAACCGGCCGGCGCCCTTCCGCTGTTCCGGTGCGGCCGCCGCCCCATCGTCGGGTCGATCGGCTGCCGGTGAAGTTTCTGACATGTCTCTCTCGTCTTCAGTGCCGGTCGGGCGCCGGGGCGGGGCGCCCAAAGCCAATGGCCGGCGGCAGGGTAATCCCGGCGCCGGCCATTGGGAGCCCCGTGGCACGGGGCTGGCGGTTATCTTCCGCGCTTACGCGTCCGCGCTGTCCTTGACCTCGGGGGCAGCGAAGGATCCGCGGGCTTCCAAATCCCGCAGCTGGCCTTCGATGTACGCCTTCAGGCGGGCCCGGTAGTCGCGTTCGAATCCACGCAGCTGCTCCAGTTTGCGCTCCAGCACGGCCTTCTGCTGCTCGAGGTTGCCCAGGGTCTTGCGGCTCTTCTCTTCGGCGTCGTTGACCAGGCTGCTGGCTTCCAGCTGTGCCTCGGCAATGATCTTGTCCCGCTGCTCCACACCGGCGGTGACGTACTCGTCGTGGAGCTTCTGGGCCATGGCCAGCACGCCTGCGGCGGACTCGGCGGCCGCGGTGTGCCCGGTCCCGGATGCCGGAACGGCCGCGGGGGCCGGCTTCGGCTCTTCCTTCGGCTTGGGCTCTTCCTTGGGCTCTTCCTTGACCGGTTCCCGGACCTGCTCGGTCTTCGGGGCGGCGGAGACCGGAGCCGGCACGGAGGCCTCCGGACCCTGGTTCGACGTGGCTTCGGCCAGCTTCTTGCGAAGTTCGTCGTTCTCCTGGTTCAGCCGGCGGAGTTCGACGACGATCTCATCTAGGAAATCGTCGACCTCGTCCTGGTCATAGCCTTCGCGAAACTTGGTCGGCTGGAACCGCTTGTTGACAACGTCTTCTGGCGTCAAAGCCATCTGGTCACCTCATACTGGTTCGTGGGTCATGAATGCTACGTGCTGGATTCATAACAACGGTAGCGAATATCCGCCGTGCAACGGGCATCCGCCAGCTATATCTGAATCAGAATATATCGTTTCGGAGACGAACACTAACGCGCCTCGGGTCAGGCCAGACCGGCCACGATCGCCATGGCGATCGTGACGGCAAGGAACAGGACCAGGAACGCAAGATCGAGCGCGAATCCTCCGATTCGCAGCGGCGGAATGAGCCGCCGGAGGGCCTTCATGGGAGGGTCGGTCACGGAGTAGACCGCCGACGCCGCGACGAGCGCGATGCCGCGCGGCCGCCAGCGCCGGGCGAAGGCCTGCACGATTTCAAAGACGATCCGCACGATCAGGGACAGCTGGAACAGCATCAAGATCAGGTAGAGCAGGACGAAAATGAGGGACACGCCGGTTCCACGATTCCTAGCGCTAGAAGGAGTAAGGCTGGCGGCACGCCTGCCGGACGTAGCTGCGGGCTAGCTCTGGTTAAAGAAGCTGGCCTGCTGGTCGCTGGACTTCCGGTCCTCGCCCAGCACTTCAACGCTCGACGGCGAGAGCAGGAAGACCTTGTTCGTGACCCGCTCGATGCTGCCGTGCAGTCCGAAGACCAAGCCGGCGGAAAAGTCGACCAAACGCTTGGCTTCCGCTTCGCCCATGTCCGTGACGTTCATGATCACCGGAATGCCGTCGCGGAAACTTTCGCCAATGATCTTGGCATCATTGTACGACCGCGGATGCACGGTGGTGATCTGGTGCAGCACGGTAGCGTCCTCGCGGGCCGACGGAGCGCGCTTGATCGGCGTCACCGGCGCCCGGTATTCCTCGGCAACCTGCTTCACCGGCGGGGCGGGCTCGGGGCGGCGCTCCTGGCGGGGCTGGTCCACAGGCTGCTCCTCATCTCGAGCGGGCGTGTCTGCCTGCTCGGCTTCGTAGTGCTCGTCACCATCGGCGAGCCCAAGATAAATCATTGTCTTGCGCAGTGTGCCTGCCATGGTCGCTCCCATCCTGTCTTCAGCGCTGCTGTCGCGCCTTGCCAGGTCCCGGATCGGCCGGCCCGGCAAGGAGTCTGCCTAGCCAAAACGCTACCCCACGGCTGGTCGCGGGCCGAGGACATCGGAACCGACGCGGAGGTGTGTCGCGCCCGCGGCGACCGCCGCTTCGAGGTCCTGGCTCATGCCCGCCGACACCAGGCCGGCGCCGGGATGCTGTTCCCGAAGCCGCTGCGACAGTTCGACCAGCCGGCCGAATGCGCGGGCAGGGTCTGCGCCCAGCGGTGCGACGGCCATCAGCCCGGCGGGGTTCAGTCCCTCGGTGTCGCCGAGGGCATCGGCCAGCGCCGGGATGTCCTCGGGCCGGGCACCGCCGCGGGCCGCCGTGCCCGCGGCCTGCCCGGCGCCGCTCTCGTCAAGGTTCACCTGGATCAGGCAGTCCAGGTGCGCCCGTGGTCCGAGCCCGGCCGCCTCCCGCCGTTCCTGCTCGGCCACCACGGCCTTGCCGAGGGCGGTGACGAGTTGCCGTCGGTCCACCGAATGGACCACATCCGCGTACCGCACCACGGACTTTGCCTTGTTCGTCTGCAGTTGCCCGATGAAGTGCCAGCGGAGCCCGGCACCGGCAAGCTCGGCGGCCTTCGCGGCCGCTTCCTGGTCCCGGTTTTCGCCGACGTCGGTGACGCCCAGGTCATGCAGCAGCGCAACGTCGGAGGCCGGGAAGAACTTCGTCACGACGATCAGTTCCGGCTCCGTGGATCGCCCCGCGGCGGACCGGGCAATCCGTGCCCGGACACGTTCCAGGTTCGCTGCGAGTTCGGACTTGCGGGCGTCGGTACTCATGCGTCCTTCCAGACAAGGCCGGCGAACCGGCCGGTTTGTTGATCGCGCCGGTAGGAGTAGAGCCTTTCGTCCTCTCGGGTGCAGCCGGCCACCTGGTGCACGTCCACATCGAGCCCGGCCAGCTCTGCCCTGGCTCCGGCGGCAAGGTCCAAAGCCGGCGTCCCCCAGGCTGTCCTCGCCGCCAGTTGGGGAATCCGGGCAACCGCCTCGGCCTGCATATGCTCGGGAACCTCATAGCAGGCCCCGCAGATGGAGGGACCGATCCAGGCCCGCAGTTCGCCCGAACCGGCCTCGCGGAGCCGGGCGACGGTGTTGGCCAGCACCCCGTCGAGCAGTCCGCGGCGGCCGGCATGGGCCACGGCGGTGGCGGGCCCGCCGTCGGCCCGTGTTCCCACCAGCACGACCGGCAGGCAGTCCGCGACCATCACCGCCAGCGGCGCCGCGCCGTCGGCGCTGACCAGCGCGTCGGCCGGCGCGGCTCTTTCAGTGGCGTCGGCCTCCCCGCAGCCGGCGGGGATGACCGCGGCGACGGACGAATGCACCTGGTTCATGAACCGCAGCGAACCGGCCGGTACAGCCATGGCGTCTTCCAGCGCCGCGCGCCGCCGGAGCACCGTGTCGGGGTCGTCCCCGACATGCAGGCCAAGGTTCCCGGCCGAGCGGTCGGTAAAGGCGGCCCACACGCCGGTGTGGACCCGCTGCTTCCACCAAAACACTGCCGGACCTGCCTGAGGGTTTACTTCAGGAAGTCCGGAACGTCCAGGTCGTCGACGCGGCCTGCGCTCAGGTCCGGCTCGACGATGGCCGGCAGGTCCATGTCGAAGCCCGCGTCGGCGGGAACGTGGTGCTGCGGCATGGCACCGCTGAAGCTGTGCTCCATGGGCTCCGAGACCGGCACGGACGGCTGGGCGGCCGGAACGGCGGGCGTACCGGCGGGGGCGGCGGCCGGCTTCTGGGTCGGAGCGGAGGTGACGTCCACCTGGTCAAAGCCGGCGGCGATGACGGTCACGCGGGCTTCGTCGCCGAGTGCATCGTCGATGACGGCGCCGAAGATGATGTTCGCCTCGGGGTGTGCGACCTCCTGCACCAGCCGGGCGGCCTCGTTGATCTCGAACAGGCCCAGGTCGGATCCGCCCTGGATCGACAGCAGCACGCCGTGCGCACCGTCGATCGAAGCTTCCAGCAGCGGAGACGCGATGGCCAGCTCGGCGGCCTTGACGGCCCGGTCCTCGCCGCGGGCGGAGCCGATGCCCATCAGCGCCGAGCCGGCGCCCTGCATGACGGACTTCACGTCGGCGAAGTCGAGGTTGATCAGGCCCGGGGTGGTGATCAGGTCGGTGATGCCCTGCACGCCGGAGAGCAGCACCTGGTCGGCGGACCGGAAGGCATCGAGCATGGAGACGTTGCGGTCGCTGATGGACAGCAGGCGGTCGTTGGGGATCACGATGAGGGTGTCGACTTCGTCGCGCAGCGTCTCGATGCCGCTTTCGGCCTGGTTCGAGCGGCGGCGGCCCTCGAACGTGAACGGACGGGTGACAACGCCGATGGTCAGGGCGCCGAGCGAGCGCGCGATCCGGGCCACCACGGGTGCGCCGCCGGTGCCGGTGCCGCCGCCTTCGCCGGCGGTCACGAAGACCATGTCCGCCCCGCGCAGCACTTCCTCGATCTCTTCGGCATGGTCCTCGGCGGCCTTCCGGCCCACCTCCGGGTCGGCGCCGGCGCCAAGACCCCGGGTGAGTTCGCGCCCGACGTCGAGCTTGACGTCGGCGTCACTCATCAGCAGTGCCTGAGCGTCGGTGTTGATGGCGATGAACTCCACGCCACGGAGTCCCACCTCGATCATCCGGTTGACGGCATTCACGCCACCGCCGCCGATGCCGACGACCTTGATGACGGCCAAGTAATTCTGCGGTGCTGCCACGTCCTGTGTCCCTTGCTCGAGTCTGTGCACTGATCAGTTCTGCCGGAGCGGGCGGGTACCCTGTCCGGTAGTTTCACCTAACCTTAACCTTCAGCTTGAAGGTTATAGTTATGTCAAGTAGTTTCTATTCGAGACGCTAGACGCAAGCCCCGGCCCACACAACGACCTTGCTCCGCGTGTCGCGCGTTCCCCGGATGTTGCGCATTTCCCGTCTCCTGCTCAACGGGTCACCGGGCGTGTGGGCGTGCTCACATCGATGACGCTCGCCTTGTCTTTCACGTCTTTTGCCCGCAGCATCGCCTGCAGGACGGTGGCCTTGAGTTCCTGCTCCTGCGCGTTGCCCCACAGCACTTTTTGGCCGCCGGCCAGCTGGAGTTCCACCGAGTCCACCGACTGCGCTGAGGCGTGCTTGAGCTGCCTCAGGACGTCCGGCGGCAGCGCGGCGAGCACCCCGGTGATGGACGCGAAGACATCCGGGTTTTCGGCGGCCTTCGCTCCGTCGATCAAGGGCAGTTTCGCCTCGCTGCGCTTGGCGACCGACGCAAGCTCCGTCCCCGACTCGTCGATCAGCACGAATTTCTTGCCGTCCTTCAGCACAGCCACGGGCGTGTGCTCGATGATCCGAACGTGCAGTTCCGACGGCGGCCTGGCGATCACTTCCACCGACTCCACCGCCGGCAGGTGGTCCACCCGGGCATGGACGTCGCGTTCTCCGATGCGGGCCAGCGGTGTTCCCATGAGCGGTCGCAGCGCCTCGGTGAGCGTTGCTTTTTCGGTGAGTTCGTCGCCCTCGACGGTGATTGTCTTCACGGCCAGCGCCGGCGACAGGAAGATGACCGACATCAAGACGGCGAAGAGCACGGCCACAATGCCGGAAGCAATCAACAGCCGGCGCCGCGTCTTGCGCGCCGCCGGTTCGGGGAAACTGACAACGGTGGATTCGGAGGTGTCCGCCCCGTCCGCGCGGTCCGGTCCCTTGTGGCCCCGCCACCGCGATAGCAGCGCTGCCGCCCCGGCCCGCTTGGCGCCGGACGCGCGCGCGGCCTTGCCTGCCGCCTTGCCGGATGCTGCAGGGACGGACGGGGTGCCGGCGCCGGGCCTGGGCGCACGCGTGGGCCGTGCCGCTCCCCCGGCTTTGGGGGTGCGGGAGGGCGCGGCCGTCCCGGCCGTCCTCCCGGCGGGGGCACCGCCCCGACCGGAAGGCTTGCCCGATCCGCGCTGAGGGGCGCGCGGGGCGGGCCTGGCAGCGGGGGCGGGCCGGGCAGCGGCGGCGGGCCCTTCTGCCGCGGCGGGCCCGGCAGCCGCGGTGGACTCCGCGGCGGGCATGGCCGACACCCTGCCGGTGTTGATCCGCACGCCGGTGTCCCGGGGCGCCTCCGTCGCGGCTCCAGGGTTTGGCTGCTGCCCGGCGGCTTCCGGCGGCCGCGGGGCCTCCGGCTGCCGGGCGGCGGCGGGACGCGCGGCGGGAGTGCGGGGCTTGCGCGGACTCATCGCGCCGCCGCTGCGGCCTGCCCCAGGGCCTCGACCAGCACGGGCCCGTATTGGGTCACGTCACCGGCGCCGACGGTCAGCACGATGTCCCCGGGCCGGGAACGGGCAACAATGTCCCTCACCGCCCGCCCCGGATCGGGTGCGTAGCTGCCGGGAGCGAGCCGGTTGGTGATCAGTTCGCTGGTGACGCCCGGGATGGGGTCTTCGCGGGAGGCGTAGATGTCGAGAACGGCCGCCGAATCGGCCAGTTGCAGGGCCCGGGCGAACTCGGCGGCGAATTCCCGGGTGCGGGAAAACAGGTGCGGCTGGAACAGGACGTGCACCGCATGCCCGCCGGCCACCTCGCGGGCGGCCGTGAGGGCCGCGTGGACCTCGGTGGGGTGGTGTGCGTAGTCGTCGAACACGCGTACCCCTGCCGCCGTGCCCTTGGCCTCGAACCGCCTGGCTGCTCCGGTGAACCCGGACAGTCCCTCGGCCGCGGAGGCCGGATCGATGCCCTGGGTGATGGCCACGGCGAGGGCGGCGGCGGCGTTGCGGATGTTGTGCTCGCCGGGCACCTGCAGCCGCAGCGTGCAGCTGCCGCCGGGGTATACGATCCTGCTGGTGCTCCCCGAGCCGGCGAAGACGGTGTCTTCGACGCGCACCTGGGCGTCGGCCGCGTAGCCGTAGCCCAGCACGCGGCCTGCTGTGCCGGACGCCGTCGTCCGTTCCGCCAGGGCGCGGGCGCCGTCGTCGTCGAGGCAGGCCACCAGGGTGCCGTCGGCCGGAAGCAGTGCGGTGAACCGGTCGAAGGAGGCGTACACGGCTTCGGCCGACCCGTAGTGGTCCAGGTGGTCGGCCTCCACGTTGGTCACCACGATGACCTGCGGATTGTAGTTGAGGAACGATCCGTCGGATTCGTCGGCTTCGGCGACGAACAGTTCGCCCTGCCCGTGGGCGGCGTTGACGCCGAGCGCCGCCACGTCGCCGCCGATGGCGAACGAGGGTTCGCAGCCGGCCGCCTGCAGCATCACGGTCGCCATGGCCGTGGTGGTGGTCTTGCCGTGGGTGCCGCCGACGGCGATCAGCCGCTTCCCCTCCATCGCGGCGGCAAGGGCCACCGAGCGGTGCACGATGTTCAGGCCGGCGGCGGCAGCGGCCTGCAGTTCGGGGTTCTCCGGCCGGATGGCGGTGGAGACAACCACCGTGTCCGCGCCGGCGACATGGGCGGCCTTGTGGCCCACGAAGACGGTCGCACCGAGGGCCTCCAGCTGGCGCAGGACCGCCGAGTCGCGCGCGTCCGAACCGGAGACCGGCACGCCGCGGGCCAGCAGGATCCGGGCGATGGCGGACATTCCGGCGCCGCCCAATCCGATGAAGTGCACGGCGCCGAGGTCGCCGAACGGCAGCCGGGCGGTGGTGTGGAAATCAACGGCTTTCATCTGTGTTCCTCCCTGCTGCCTCGAGCACCAATTGTGCCATTCTGGTGTCTGCGTCGCGGATTCCCAGGGTGTGTGCCGCGGCGGACATCTGCTGCAGCCGCTCCGCGTTTCGCAGCAACGGGATTAGTTCGTCCGTGACCCAGCGGGGTGTGAACCCGCCGTCGCCGACCAGCACGGCCCCGCCGGCGGCCACGAGGGAGGCCGCGTTCAGGGCCTGTTCGCCGTTGCCGTGCGGCAGCGGCACCAGCACGGACGGCAGGCCCACGGCGGCTATCTCGCACACCGTGGCCGCGCCGGCGCGGGCCAGCAGCAGGTCGGCCGCCGCGTAGACATCCTGCATGCCGTCCACAAATTCCACCTGGTGGTAGCCGGGAGCGGCGAGCAGTTGCCCGTCGGCGTCCCGCAGCGCCTTGTTCCGCCCGGTGATGTGCAGCACCTGGATGCCTGCCGCGGCGAGCTCCTGCAGGGAAGCGCCGATGGTGCGGTTGATGCTCAGCGCGCCCGAGGAGCCGCCGGTGACGATGAGGGTCGGCCGGTCCGCCGCCAGTCCCAGCCGCCGGCGCGCGGCTTCGCGGGAGGCATTCCGGTCCAGGGTGGCGATTTCGGGCCGCATGGGCATGCCGACCCAGCGGGCGCCGGGCAGTTTCGTGTCTTTGAACGCGACCGCGACCCGGCCGGTCAGCCGTGCCCCGACCCGGTTCGCGAGCCCCGGCCGGGCGTTGGCCTCATGGATCACGATCGGCACCCGGCGGAGCCTGGCTGCGATGTAGACCGGGGTGCACACGTACCCGCCGACGCCCACCACGACGTCGGCCTTCGCGCCCTCGATGATGCCCGCGGCCTGGCGCACGGCCGCGGCGAACTTGAACGGCAGCTTCAGCAGGTCGAGGGAGGGGCGGCGCGGCAGCGGAACCCGCCCGATCGTGGCGAGCCGGTGGCCCGCCGCGGGGACCAGCCGGGTCTCCATGCCGACGGCGGTGCCGACGGCGAGGATGCGGGCCGCGGGGGCGGCCCGGAGGACGGCGCCGGCGATGGCCAGCAGCGGGCTGACATGCCCCGCCGTGCCGCCGCCGGCCAGGACCACAGAGGGATCGGAAGTGTTCATGGTGTTGCGGAAGTACCTTCTGCTCGGCTGCTGGTGGTCTGGGTTGGGGTCAGCGGTTCCCGGCCGGCGCTTGCTGCCGCCACCGGCCCAGGAGTCCCCCGGACTTCTTCCGGCCGGGCACATCGGTCCGGGCAAAGGACAAGAGTACACCGACGGCGGCCAGGGTGACCGTCAGCGCGGAGCCGCCGTAGGAGATGAACGGCAGGGGCACTCCGATCACCGGAAGCAGGCCGGTGACCACCGCGATGTTCACGAACGCCTGGCCGATGATCCACACCATGATGGAACCGGCGAGGATGCGCACGAAGAGGGAATCCTGGCGCATCACGGTGCGCACCAGGGCAATGGCCAGGACGCCGAACAGCGCCAGGATGACGGTGGTGCCGAGCAGGCCCAGCTCTTCGCCGATGATGGCGAAAATGTAGTCGTTGTGGGCTTCCGGAATCCAGTTGTATTTTTGCCGGCTCTGTCCCAGTCCCACGCCCCACCAGCCGCCGGAGGCGAGTGCGAAGAGCCCGTTGCATGACTGCATGTTCAGCCCGGTCGTCGCTTCACAGCTCTGGTCCGTCCACATGAGGATGCGGCCCATGCGGTTGGGGCTGACCACCACGAGCAGCAGCACCAGCGCGCCGGCCCCCAGTCCGGCCACGCCGAACAGCTTCAACGGTGCGCCGGCGAAAAACAGTCCGCCGGCGATGATGAGCATCAGGATCATCGCGGTGCCTAGGTCGTTGCCGAGCAGCACCGGGCCGACCACGAGGAGGGCACCGGGCACGACCACCGGGATCAGCAGGTGCTTCCATTGGCCCAGCAGCCGCTCTTTGGCCGCCAGCACCGTTGCCATCCACAGGGACATCCCCAGCTTGGCCACTTCCGACGGCTGCAGGGACACGTTGCCGGGGAAATGGATCCAGTTGCGGTTGCCGCCGACGGATTCGCCCAGCGGGGTAAAGACCAGCAGCAGCAGGAGCACCGACACCGCGAGGCCGGGCCAGGCGAGCTTCCGGTAGGTGGAGACCTTCCACCGCGAGAGGACCAGCATCGCGGTGACTCCCAGGCCGGCGAACACGGCCTGCCGGATGAACAGGCTGAACGGCGAGGTTTCATCGGCGATCGATTCCACGGCGGACGACGACAGCACCATCAGCAGGCCGATGGCCGTCAGGGCCAGCGCGGAGCCCAGGATCAGGTAGTAGCTGGCCCCGCTGGACCGCGTGCCGGTGCCTTGGATGCGGTCCAGCAGGTCGGTGCCGCGCTGCCGGAGCTCGGGCAACCGGCCTTCGGGGGCGGGCTTCGTGCCGGGAGCGGCGTGTCCGCGGGCAGCGGCGGGGGCCGGTGTCCGGCTTCCGCTGCGGGTGGTGGCCATTACTGCTCCTTAGTCGACGGTGCCTGTCCCTCTCCGTACCGGCGGACTGCTTCCATGTACGCATTGCCCCGGTGGGCGTAGGACGTGAACCGGTCCATCGAGGCGGCTGCCGGCGCCATCAGCACGGTGTCCCCGCCGGCGGCGATGCCCGCTGCCGCTTCCACGGCCGCCGCCATCACGGTTTCGCCGTCAGTGTCCTCCGCCTCCGGGGCGCTGTTTCCAGTGTCTCCCGGGTGCGCGTGGAGGACCGGGACATCCGGTGCGTGTCGCTGCAGCGAGGCCAGGAGGGCGGTGTTGTCCCTGCCGATCAGCACCACCGCTTTCAGCCTGCGCGCGTGGTCGGCGATCAGCTCGTCGTAGCTGACGCCCTTGGACAGTCCCCCGGCGATCCACACGACCGAGGAGAAGGACGCCAGCGAGGCCGAAGCCGCATGGGGGTTCGTCGCCTTGGAGTCATTGACCCACAGCACGCCGGCGTGCTCCAGCACCTTTTGGATCCGGTGTGCCCCGGGATCGAACCGCCGCAGTCCTTCGCGGACCGCGGCCGGTTCCACGCCGTACGCCCGGACCAGGGCGGCGGCGGCCAGGGCGTTGGCCACCTGGTGCCGGGGCGCCGGGTCACCCAGGTCGCCGAGGCCGGCCAGCTCGGTTGCGGAGTCCCGGCGTTCTTCGATGTAGGCCCGGTCCACGAGCAGGTTCTCCACGACGCCGACCATGCTGACCGCCGGCATTCCGGTCGTGAAGCCGATCGCCCGGCAGCCCTCGACGACGTCGGCCTCCTCGACCATCTCCTCGGTCTCGCGCTGCTCGGCGTTGTAGACGCACGCGATCCTGGTCCGCTCGTAAATCCTGGCCTTGTCGGCCAGGTATGCCTCATAGGTCCCGTGCCAGTCCACGTGGTCTTCGGCCACGTTGAGTACCACGGAGGCCAGCGGGGACATGGTGTGGGTCCAGTGCAGCTGGAAGCTCGACAGCTCGACGGCGATGACGTCGTAGCCGATGGGATCACGCACCGCGTCCAGGATGGGCGTGCCGACGTTGCCGGCGGCGATGGCGCGCAGCCCGGCCGCCTGCAGCATGGATTCGGCCATCCCCACCGTCGTGGTCTTGCCGTTCGTACCGGTGATGGCCAGCCATTCGGCGGTGCGCCGGCCGGCGCGTTCGCGCACCCGCCACGCCAGTTCAACGTCGCCCCAGATGGGAATCCCCGCGTCCGCCGCGGCGGCCAGCAGCGGTGTCCGCGGCTGCCAGCCCGGCGAGGTGACCACCAGTTCGGCCGGCTCCCCGCCGACGTCGGGCAGTGCACCGGTGTGGTCTTCACCCAGCAGGACCTGCCGGGCCCCGACGATCTTCAACGTGTCGGCCTTGGCCCGGTTTTCCGCCGTGTCGCTGCCGTCCACGACGACGACGGCGGCGCCCAGTTCGATCAGCGTGTCGGCCGCGGAGAATCCCGACAGCCCGATCCCGGCGACCACCACGCGCAGCCCGGACCAGTCCGCGTCCCAGGAGGTGAGTTCGTCCAGCCGGCTCATGAGCCCAGCACCCATTCGGCGTAGAAGATGCCCAGCGCGGCCGCCACGCACAGCCCGGCGATGATCCAGAAGCGCACGACGACGGTGACTTCGGCCCACCCCTTGAGCTCGAAGTGGTGCTGCAGCGGGGCCATCTTGAAGACGCGTTTGCCGCCGCTGAGCTTGAAGTAGACCACTTGGATGATCACGGACAGCGAGATGATCACGAACAGGCCCGCCATGACCACCAGCAGCAGTTGGCTGCGGGACAGGATGGCGAACCCGGCGATGGCGCCGCCGATCGCCAGCGATCCGGTATCGCCCATGAAGATCTTGGCGGGCGCGGTGTTCCACCACAGGAACCCGATCAGCGCGCCGGCCATGGTTCCTGCCAGCAGCGCCAGGTCCAGCGGGTCGCGTACCTCGTAGCAGACCTCCCCGGGGACCTTGACCGAGCCGCAGCTCTGGTTGAACTGCCAGATCCCCATCAGCATGTAGGCGCCGCAGACCATCACCGATGCGCCCGCCGCGAGCCCGTCCAGCCCGTCGGTCAGGTTCACGCCGTTGGTGGCTGCGGTGACAATGACGTTCGACCAGATGATGAACAGGATAGTGCCGAGTACGGTGCCGCCGAAGGCGAGGTCCAGCCACGGGATGTCACGGGCGAAGGAGATGTTCATCGACGCCGGGGTGCGGCCCATATTGTCCGGGAAGTTCAGGGCCAGGACGGCAAAGAGGATGCCGACGATGCCCTGCAGCACGATCTTGGCCCAGGCCCGCAGCCCGAGGCTGCGCTGCTTGGAGATCTTGATGAAGTCGTCCAGGAAACCGACCAGCCCCATGCCGGCCATCAGCAGCATGAGGACGCCGGCGGAGACGGTGGGCCCGGAATGCGCTTCCCCGTTCATCATCCACATCATCAGGTGCGTGGCAAAGTAGGAGAGCATCACCGCGGCCACGATGACCACGCCGCCCATGGTGGGCGTTCCGCGCTTGGTGTGGTGCGCCGTCGGGCCGTCGTCGCGGATGAACTGGCCGTAGCCTCTCCGCACCAAGAGCTTGATGAACAAGGGCGTGCCGAGCAGGGACAGGACCAGCGCCAGGGCAGAGCCGATCAGCAGGGCTATCACTGCGCCTGGCCTTCCTGTTGGGTTTCGGGTCTGCGCGCTGCAGCCGACGCGGGGCCGTCCGTCGACGGATTTCCTAATGCTATCCGGTCGCCCAAGAACCGCAGCCCGGACGAGTTGGAGGACTTGAACAGCACCAGGTCGCCCGGTTCCAGTTTCTCCTCGAGCACCCGGCGGGCCTCCTCGGGCGTGGCGACCCAGAGCGATTCGTCGCCCCAGGAGCCTTCCAGCACGGCGGCGTTGTGCATGGCCTTGGCTCCCTCTCCCACGACGATCAGGTGGGAGATGTTCAGCCGGACCACAATCCGCCCGATCGCGTCGTGGGCCTGCACGGAGTCTTCGCCCAGTTCCAGCATTTCGCCCAGCACCGCCCAGGTGCGGCGGCCGCGGCCGAGTTCGGCCAGCGTGCGCAGCGCTGCCCGCATGGATTCGGGGTTGGCGTTGTAGGCGTCGTTGATCACCGTGACGCCGTCGGCGCGCTCGGTGCGTTCCATCCGCCAGCGGCTGGCGGGGCCGGCCCCGTTCAGGCCGGCGGCGATGGTTTCCGCCGGCACGCCCAGCGCCCAGGCGGCGCCGGCGGCGGCCAGCAGGTTGGTCACGTGGTGGATGCCGATCAGCCCGGAGGTTACCGGGTGCTCGGAGCCGTCCGGGAAGCGGAGCGTGAATTCGGGGTGCCCGTCGTCGTTGACGCGGGCGCCGCGGGCCCGCAGCAACGGCGCGGTACTCCCGTCGGGCAGGGTGAAGTCGTCGTCGGAGCTGAAGTACAGAATGCGGGCCCGGGTACGGGCGGCCATGGCCCGGACGCGGGGATCGTCGGCATTGAGCACGACGGTACCGCCGGCCGGCACGGCCTCGGCCAGCTCGCCCTTCGCGATCGCGATGTTGTCCACGCCGCCGAATTCCCCTGCGTGGGCGGTCCCGACTCCCAGCACCACGCCGACGCCGGGGTTGACCATGTCCGTCAGGTACCGGATGTGGCCAATGCCGGTGGCGCCCATTTCCACGACCAGGTAGCGGGTGTCGAAGTCCGCGGAGAACACCGTCAGCGGGACGCCGACCTCGCCGTTGTAGGAGCCGATCGGGGCCACGGTGGGCGCGGTCCGGCGCAGGATCCCCGCGAGCAGGTCCTTGGTGGTGGTCTTGCCGGCGCTGCCGGTGATGCCCACGACCTCGAGTCCCGCGGCGGCGCGCAGCCGTGCCACGATGGCCGCGGCGACGGCGCCCATGGCCAGCACGGCGTCCGCCACCACGATCTGCGGCAGGAGGCGGCCGGTCGGGTCGGAGACCTCGCGTTCGGTCAGCGCCAGCACGGCACCGGCTTCGAAGGCCGCGGCGACGTAGAAATGACCGTCTGCGGTCTCGCCCGGCTTGGCCACGAACAGGCCGCCGGGCTCAATTTCGCGGGAGTCTGTGGTGGCGGAACTCACGGTGATGCCGCCGGTGTCCCCCGTGGCACCGACGGGTTCCCCAACGATCCGTCCGCCGGTAATCGCCGCTATATCGGCTGCAGTTAGTTCAATCATGACGATCTAGGACTCTACCGCGTTCGGGGAGAGCACTTCGAATCCGTGCCGGTGCAGGGCCGCGCGCAGTTCCTCCCGGTCGTCGAGGGCCAGGTTCTGGCCGTTGACCTCCTGCCAGACCTCATGGCCGCGGCCGGCGACGAGGACCGTGTCACCGGGCGCCGCCAGGGCCACGGCCCGCTCGATGGCCTCCGCACGGGGGAAGACTTCGATAATGTCGGCCGGCAGCTGCTCCCGTTCGACCGCGGCGCGTGCGCCGGACAGCACATCCGCGCGGATGCGGGCGGCGTCCTCGCCGTGCGGGTCGTCGTCGCTGACGATGACGACGTCGGCGAGCCGGGCGGCGATCGCCCCCATCAGCGGGCGCTTGGTTTGATCGCGTTCCCCGGTGGCTCCGAACACCACGATCACGCGTGACCCGGGGTCGGGGCGGCGCACCGAGGCCAGGGTCCGCTCGAGCGCGTCGGGATTGTGAGCGAAGTCAACGATCGCTGCCGGGTTGCCGCTGAGCACCTGCATCCGGCCGGGAACCTCCACGGTCAGCGGATCCGCCGTGTCGAGCGCCTGCTGGAGCCGCACCGGAGGGGTGCCGGAGGCCGCCACCATCACCACGGCCAGCGCGGCGTTGGAGATGTTGAACGAGCCGGGCAACCCGGTGTGCAACCGCAGCACCACGCCGTCGGGCCCGTGCAGTTCAAACCGGTGCCCCAGGCCCTCCCGAACCGGGTTGCGGACGGACCAGTCGGCGTTGCCGCCCTGGGTGGCCAGGGTGGCCACCGGGACTCCGGCGGCCCGGGCCTGGCCGGCGAGCCGGCGGCCCCAGTCGTCGTCGACGCAGACGACCGCGTGGCCGGACCGCTCCGGGCTGAACAGGCGGGCCTTGGTCTCGAAGTACTCGTCCATGCTCCCGTGCAGGTCCAGGTGGTCCTGGGTGAGATTGGTGAAGCCGGCCACGTCGAACCGGACGGCATCGACCCGCCGGAAGGAAATGGCATGCGAGGAGACCTCCATGGCCGCCGCGTCCAGCCCGCGTTCGCGCATCAGGGCCAGCAACCCGTGCACCTCGGGCGATTCCGGCGTGGTCAGGGCGCTGGGAATCGGTTCGGAACCGGCCGTGATCTCGATGGTTCCGATCAGTCCGGTGCTGAGGCCCAGCGCCTCCAGCAGGGACTTGATGAAGTAGGTGGTGGTGGTCTTGCCGTTGGTTCCGGTGACGCCAAACAGCGCCGGCGCCTGTCCGCCCGCCGGCTGGCTGCGGTAGACGGCGGCCGCCAGCGGCCCCACGAGTGCACGCAGGTCCCGCGACCGCAGCACGGGCAGGCCCGGAGCCAGGCCGGCTGCCCGCCGGGCGCCGTCGTCATCGGTCAGGATGGCCGCCGCTCCGGCCGCTTCGGCCTGGGCGGCGAAGTCGGCGCCGTGCCGGCGGGCTCCGGGCAGGCCGACATACAGGTCCCCCGGCTCGACGGAACGCGAATCTATGGTGATGCCGGTAAAGGTCAGGTCCTCCGACCCCGGGCCGCCCTCGGGTACGGGAAGCCCGCGGTGCTGCAGCATGCCGCTCAGCGCCGCCAGC
The DNA here is from genome assembly GCF_059090825.1 of Arthrobacter sp. Y3224055. Taxonomy (NCBI): domain Bacteria; kingdom Bacillati; phylum Actinomycetota; class Actinomycetes; order Micrococcales; family Micrococcaceae; genus Arthrobacter; species Arthrobacter sp. Y3224055. The sequence continues at coordinate 568,802 of NZ_JBNHGB010000002.1, forward strand.
CGGACCGGCCTGACCGTTGGGGGCCGCAAGGGCGAGGCGGACCGGTGGGGCTGCTCGGCAGTGGAACTCACATATTCTCCAGGTTGGCTCATTCCAGCGGCAGGTCGACCCGTTTGCTGGTGGACGGCGGCACGTCGTAGGCGTTGAGGACCTGCGTCATGACCTTCTTGAACGTCGGTCCGGCCGACAGCGTCAGCACCCCGCCCTGCGGCCGCTGGATGGTCGCCACGACGACGAACTGCGGATCCTCCATCGGGGCGATGCCGGCCATCGAAATGGTGTAGCCGCTGAATCCCCCGTCGGCGGCCGGTGCTTCGGCTGTACCCGTCTTGACCCCGATCCGATACTCCTTAATGTTACCGGGCTTGCCGCTGTGGTACTTCGAGTTGGTTTCCAGCATGTCCTGCACCAGGTTGGCGGTCTTCTTGGAAACCGCCCGGCTGCCCTTCTCGACCGGCACCTCGTGCTCGGTGCCGTTCGGATCGATATAGGCGTCGATCAGCCGCGGCTGCATCAGCACGCCGTTGTTGGCGATGGTCCCGAAGGCCACGGCGGTGTGGAGGGCCGTCTGAGCGAGGCCCTGGCCGAAGAGGACGGTGAACTCCTGCCGCCCGTCCCACGTCTCCGGCTCGGCCAGCAGGCCGGCGGTGGCGCCGTTGATGCCGATGTCGAAGCGCTGGCCGATGCCGAACTTCCGCAGGTAGTCGTAGCGCTGCTGCCGCGTCAACTGCTGGCCGATCATGGTGGTGCCGGTATTGAGCGACTGCGCGAAGATGCCGGCCGTGGTGCGCGTCAGGGTGCCGTGCGGTGTCGCGTCCTGGAAGGTCTGGCCGTTGACCGTGTACTTGGGCGGGATGGTGTATCGCGACGCCGGGGTCGTGATGCCCTCTTCGATCGCGGCCGCCATGGTGATCATCTTGGTAGTGGACCCCGGCTCGAAGGCACGTGTCACAGCCATCGACTGCCGTTCGCTGTCCGGAGTGGCGCCCGGGTCATTGGGGTCCACCGTCGTGGAGTCCGCCAGCGCGATCAGGTCGCCGGTCTTGGCATTGAGGACGACGACGGTACCGTAGTCGGCGCCGTAATCCCGCACGGTCTCGGCGATGACTTCCTGGGCGTACCACTGGATGTCGGTATTGAGGGTCAGTCGCACGCTTTGGCCATCCACGGCCGGGACTTCTTCATAGGTGCCGACCGGTATGCGGATGCCGTCGGCGCCGATTTCGTAGGTCTTCGTGCCCGGCGTCCCGGAGAGGACGTCGTTCTGCGAGGCCTCGATGCCTTCGAGCGGCACGCCATCCGACCGCATGAATCCGACCACCGAGCCGGCCACCGCCCCTGCCGGGTAGTTGCGGATGGTGGTCGCGCGCGCGGACAGCCCGGGAAAGGCCAGCTCCTCGATCTTCTGCTGGACTTCCGGGGTGACCGACTTGGCCACGTAATTAAAGGGTTTGTCGCCGGTGACCGCTTTGGTGACGGTCTCCACGTCCTGGCCCAGGATGCCGGCCAGCTCGGCGATGGCGTCGGCGATCTTGACGTCCTCGGACTTTTGGCTGATCGGATCGAACCGGGTGTAGTCCTCGACCAGCCGCTGGTCCACCACCACGTCGAACCGCTGCACGCTGCGGGCGAGCACGTTGTTGTTGGCGTCCAGGATCTCGCCGCGGAGCGCGGGCAGGTCGACGGTGCGCAGGCGCTTGTCCACCGCCGCCTGGGCCATGCCAGCGGTGTCCAGCCCCTGCAGCTGGAACAGACGGGCCCCGAGAATGACCAGCAGGATCAGCACCATCGCCAGCCCGGCCCGGAGCCTCCTGGTAGCCCTCGCCGTGCGGTTGGGGTGCTGCCGGTCGGCTGTTGGTGCTGCCACAGGTACCTCGTTTGCGTTGCCGGGCGATTACTGGCCTGTCTGTTGCTTCGGCGCCGGGATGCTGCCGCCGTTCAGCTGCTTTTCGGCGGGTTTCGGTGCCGCGCCTTCTTCTGCACCGGCTTCAGCAGCGGCAGCAGGTTTCGCCGGTTCCTTCGCCGCCGCGGGGGTGCCGTCCTTCTTCCCGGCTTCATCCTTCGCGGCCGGCTTTTGGACCGGATTTTCCGGCTGGGCCACCAACAGCTCCGGGGCTGCGCCTGGTTCCGCCGCCTTCGGCTTCCCGGTGACCTTCTGGCTCTCCAGATTGATGGAGCCGACCGACGGAGACGTTACCATCCCCAATTCTGCCGCCTTCGCGGCAAGATTCTGGGGAGCCTGGTGGTTTTCGAGTTGCTGTGTCAGTTTTTCGTTCGCCTGGGCCAGGGAGACCTGCTCGTTGCGCAGCTCCACCAGTTTGTACTGCCCGCTGGAGACCGAGATGTTCAGCATCAGGACGCTGCCGAGCGCGAGCACCAGAACCGTGAAACAGAACAGGGCGAACGGCACGCGCTTGCGCGTCGGGCTGTTGGGTACGACGGAGAGCGGGGTGCGGCGGGGGGCCTGCCGGGGCGCCGCTGCGGGACCTCGGGCCGGCACGGCACTGCCGTGCACGTACTGATGCTGGTCGGGACGGGCCGCGTGGGCACTGGCACTCATTTTGCGCTCCTGTTCCGGATCCGTTCTACCGCCCGCAGCTTGGCCGAAGCCGCCCGCGGGTTTTCTGCAATCTCTGCCGCCGTCGGCACTTCGGTGCCCTTGGTCAGGGTCTTCAGCTGCGGCTTGTGTTCTTCCAGCTCGACGGGGAACCCGCGGGGTGCGGATGACTTCGAGAGCTGTCCGAAAACGGCCTTGGTGATCTTGTCCTCCAGCGAGTGGTAGGACATCACGACGATCCGGCCGCCCAGCGCCAGCACGTCGATGGCGGCCGGCAAGGCCCGCTCGAGCACGTCCAGCTCCTCGTTGACCTCGATCCGCAGTGCCTGGAAGGTGCGTTTCGCCGGATGGCCGCCGGTCCGCGCCGCAGCAGCCGGCACGACCTTGCGGATCGCGTCCACGAGTTGGCCCGTGGTGGTCAGCGGGGCCTCGTCGCGGGCTGCCACAATGCTGGAGGCGATGCGTCCGGCGAACTTCTCTTCGCCCCAGCGCCGGATGATGCGCACCAGGTCCGCCTCGGCATACGTGTTGACAATGTCCGCGGCAGTCATGCCCCGGCTGGTGTCCATCCGCATGTCCAGGGGCGCGTCGTAGGAATAGGCGAAGCCGCGGTCCCGCTCGTCCAGCTGGAGCGAGGAGACGCCCAGGTCGAACAGCGCGCCGTCGATCTGGCCGACGCCGAGGTCGTCAACCGCGTCGGCGATCTCGTCGTACACCGCGTGAACCAGATCGGTGCGCTCCGCGAAGCGGCGCAGCCGCTCTCCGGCCAACGCCAGCGCCTGTTCGTCCCGGTCGATCCCGATCAGATGCAGCTGCGGAAAACGCTGCAGCAAGGCCTCCGAATGCCCGCCCATGCCGAGCGTCGCATCGACGACGACGGCGCGGCCGCGTTCGGCCACCGCACGTTCGACGGCCGGGGCGAGCAGGTTGATGCAGCGGTCGCGGAGCACCGGAATGTGGCGCTCCCCTGCCGGCCGCTCGCTGTTCATCCTGAAGCCTTCTTTCCTGCTGGTGCCCGGGACCGGTTGGTCGCTGGAGTCTTTAAGTCCGAAAGTCCTTGAACCAGATCCCCATCCGCGCCTGGCCTGTCCCGCCTGGCTCCGGGGAAGGTGAGCCAGGTTGGACCTGCCGGGCGGCTGGAGATCTCATCCAAGAACGTCCGTGCCGCGTGTGCTGTTTGTCGTGCCGGGGTCAAAAGACTCCGGGCAATACGTCTTCGTCTGTTTCGGAGAAGGCGGTTTCCTGCTCCTGGAGGTAGTCGTCCCAGGCCCGGGCATCCCAGATCTCAGCGCGGGTTCCCGCACCGATGACCGCCAGCTCCCGGTCCAGCCCTGCATAGGTCCGCAGTGCCGGCGGGATGGTGACCCGGCCCTGCTTATCCGGAACTTCGTCAGAGGCTCCTGACAGAAAGACGCGAATGTAGTCACGGGCGTGGCGGGAAGATATCGGAGCCTTCCGCATCTCCTCGTGGACCCGCTCGAATTCCTTCTGGCTGAAGACGTAGATGCAACGCTCCTGGCCTCTCGTCAGGACGAGTCCATCGGCAAGCTCCTCGCGGAACTTTGCGGGAAGTATCAGGCGCCCCTTCTCGTCGAGCCGCGGCGAGTGTGTCCCGAGGAACATCGCCACCGCCCTGCCGATTGGAGGAGACCGTCGCCCCCTGCGTCACCACTACCCTCTTATGTCCTCCACTTTACTCCACATCACGCCACAGTCAACTACTTCCGGCCCCTTTTGTAGCTGGAAATGTTCGGTGCCCTCCGCGTGGGGGCGCGGAAGCAGGCGGGTGGAGCAGAGTGGAGGGAAAGTGGAGGGTCTGGGAACCCCGGCAGTAGAAGTTTCCTGTTGGATCGCGTCCAGGCCGGCCGATGCGGCCGTTGCGCCGGGAAACGGGCCGGATCCGGCCCACACGGGGCCTTTAAACACGAAAAGACCCGACGTTTGACGGGTCTTGCCTTCGTGCCTTCGGCCGCTAGCCGCCGGGTGGGGCGAAGTGGAGGAGCCTCAACGGTTGCTCCGGCGGCCGGGTCTTATGTCAGCGGTCTTCGCCGTGATGCCGCTCGTCCCACCGCTCCTCGAGGCTGGCCATGAAGCCGCCCTTCGATGAGGAAGTCTGCCTGGTGCCGGTCGCCCGCGGCGACCCTGCCCCGGCGCGACGCGTGGTGGCCCAGTAGACGCCGGCACCCATGATGACGAATCCCAGGACTCCGACGGCGATGATCTGGCTGAGGATGCCGGTGAGCAGGACCAGGATTCCGGCAATCGCGACGAGTGAGCCCACGACGATGTGGCGCGTCGACAACGATCGGCCGCTGGCCGATTCCATGTGGCTGGCAAACTTCGGGTCATCAGCATGCAACTGCTGCTCCAGTTGTTCCAGCAGCCGCTGTTCATGCTCTGAGAGTGGCATCTGAGCCTCCTTTGTTCCAGTCCCCCAAGGGTGCATAGCGTACAACGAACTCCGCGGGACAAGAGTTCCTGAAACCAACCGGAACCGAATTGACCTCTGCTACTAAGAATAGAGCGCAAAGCCTGCAATCAAAAGCCACGATGACCCACCTGTGATCCCACCCGCCCCGATTTCACGCACCCTGGCCCCGGCCCGGCCGGCGGCGGGATTCCGGGCCCTGCTCCGCCGGCTTGCGGGGCCCGGACTTCAGCAGCGAGGCAGGCACAATCCCCGCGCCGCCGAACTTCCGGTTCACCTCGTCCAGGGCCTGTTCGGCGCTGTGCCACGTGTCTTCGTGGCCGTCGAAGCTCAACTGCTGGCCGCCCCGGCCGGCGTCCTCCAACTGCTCCGCCCGCAACCCGATGAGCCGGACCGCCTGCGGCCGCTCGCCGAGGGCCGACAAAAGCGCCGCAGCGGCGGCCTGCAACTGCTGGGCGCTGTTCGAGGGCGCTGGCAGCTTCCGTGACCGGTTCAAGGTGGTGAAGTCGGAATACCTGAGTTTCAACGCTATGGTTCCGGCGCGCATGTTCCCGGCGCGGAGCCTGGCGGCCGTCCGGTAGGCCAGCCGCAGGAGCTCGCGCTCGAGCACCTCGTCGTCGTCGACGTCCTTTTCGAAGGTTTCTTCGGCACCTATGCTTTTCTCCACCCGTTCAGGGGTGACCGCCCGGTCGTCCATTCCCCAGGCCAGCCGATGGACGTGGTCGCCGGTGGCTCCCAGGACGCGGTGCAGCGCCGCGGGCGGCGTGTGTGCCACATCGGCAACGGTACGGATGCCAAGGCGGGCCAGGACCTCCCGCGTCTTGGCGCCGACTCCCCACAGGGCGCCCACCGGCAGGGAATGCAGGAAGTCGACCGTCTCGGCCTCGGGTATGAGCAGCAGGCCGTCCGGCTTGGCGTGCGTAGAGGCTATCTTGGCCACGAACTTGGTCGTGGCGATGCCCACCGTCGCGGTCAGTCCCAGCTCGGCCGAGATCCTACGGCGGATCAGCGCGCCGATCTCCAGCGGTTCGCCCAGCCGCCGGCGGGCACCGGCCACATCGAGGAAGGCTTCGTCGACGCTGAGCGGTTCCACGTACGGCGTGATTTCCCGGAAGATCGCCATGATCCGGGTCGAGGCCTGCTGGTACTTGCCGTGGCTGGGTTCAATGATGAGCGCCTGCGGGCAGAGCATGCGGGCCCGTGCCATCGGCATCGCCGAGCGGACACCGTATTTGCGGGCCTCGTACGACGCCGAGAGCACCACCGCCCGGCCCGAGGCGGATCCCACGATGACCGGCTTCCCGACCAGCTCCGGCCGCTCCAGCAACTCCACACCCACGAAAAAGGCGTCCATGTCCACGTGGAGAATGGTGCAGTTGTGCTGGTCCGGGGAGGTCACAGCACTATCGTAGGCTGGCTGCCGCCTGCGGTGCGGCCGAAGCTGCGGGCGGGCGGCCCGGCGGCCCGGCGGGATTGTCTAGACTGGCTGCAGACATCAGTACCACCGCGAGGAGCTCCGCCGCATGCTGTACCGCCCTGACGAATCCCTCCCCGCACGGGCAGACCGGAGGTAACGGCATGGAACCCTCTGCGACCACAACGAGCGCGGCGGAACAGGAAGACTTCCGGCAGGCCGTGGCCGGATTGCTCCGGGAGTTCCTGGCCGGACAGAAGGACCTGCTGCAGGATGCGGCCCCGGACGCGGCACCGCTGGTGGAGGCCATCACCGACCTCACCGCGGGCGGCAAGCGCCTCCGGGCGTTGTTGGCCTACTGGGGCTGGCGCGGGGCAGGGGGGTCCGTGCTCGCCGGCCAGGCCGTTCAGGCGGGAGTCGCGCTGGAGCTCTTCCAGGCCGCGGCACTGATCCACGACGACATCATCGACCGCTCGGACACCCGGCGGGGCAGCCCGAGCGTGCACCGGCGATTTGAGCAGCAGCACCGGCTCAACGGCTGGGCGCTGGACGCCGAGCGCTACGGGCAGGCCGCCGCCCTGCTGGCCGGCGACCTCTGCCTGTCCCTCAGCGAAGAAGTCTTTGCCGGCATCGGGGCGGAGTCCGCGTCAGGAACGCCGGCCCGCGCAATTTTCAACCGCATGCGCGCGGAGGTCATGGCCGGGCAGTATCTGGACCTGCTGGAGGAAGCTGCCGGACCGGGGCGCCCGGCCGAAGCCGCCGTGGACCGCGCGCTGCAGATCCTCCGCTACAAGTCGGCCAAGTACTCCACCGTGCATCCCCTGAGCGTGGGCGGTGCGCTGGCCGGCGCTTCTACCGGCCTGCTGGAGGCCTACGAGGCATTCTCGCTGCCCTTGGGCGAGGCCTTCCAAATCCGCGACGACGTGCTGGGCGTGTTCGGCGATCCGGCCACCACCGGCAAGCCGGCCGGGGACGACCTGCGGGAAGGCAAACGCACGGTCCTGATTGCGCACACGCTCAACCACTGCACGCCGGCCGAACGCGCCCTGCTGGAGACCCGGCTGGGTTCACCGGAACTCTCGGACGCGGCGGTGGAAGAACTGCGGGACCTGATCACCGGAAGCGGCGCCCTGGCTGCCGCCGAGCAAATGATTGCCGACCGGACCGCCGCGGTCGAGGCGGCCCTGGCGGCCCTGCCGGTGGCCGACGGTGTGCGGCAGGCCCTGGGCATGCTGGCCGACGCAGCGGTGCGCCGCAGCGCCTGAGCCGGCAGCCCGGGGCCCGACCCCCGCGGGTTGGGCAATTGCGCCGGCTACCGGGTCCCTACCAGCCGAGCGCCTGGGCGCGGCGGCGGATCTCGGTTTTGCGGCCCTCGCGCAGCGCGTCGATGGGCCGGCCGGGCAGCGAGTCATCGGCGGTGAAGAGCCAGACCAGGGCTTCCTCATCGCTGTAGCCGGCGTCGGACAGCACCGCCAGGGTCCCCTTGAGGCTTTCGAGCACGGTCCCGCCGACCAGGAACGCCGCCGGCACCGAGCGGATCCTGCGCTCCCCCACGCGCGCCTCCACCAAGGCGCGTTCTTCGAGCAGGGCGTGCACCTTTTTAATGGAGACGTCCAGTTGTTCGGCGACGTCGGGAAGGGGCAGCCAGTCGGTAATCAGTTCTTCAAGTTCACTCACCGTATAAGGGTGCCACGGCGGCCCCCGCGGAGCCATTTCCTTTTCGACACGCCGCCTTCATTCTTCATTCTCCGCCGGTGGCTTTTGTGTTATGCGTCGATAGTGTAAATTCACTTGAGTAACAGCTTTCACATCGATAACAAACGGCACACCAGTACCACTGTGCGGCCCGTTGGGGGACGCTCGCCAGGCCGCAGAACAAGGATGAGGGACACCAATGACCGATCAGCGCCCGATCACGCGCAACGACCGCAGCCAGCCCCGCCGGGTACTACTGTCCGCGGCAGCAACCGCGGCGATTCCCGCCGTCGTGCTGTCCTCCGCTGCCTTGGCCATGCCGGCCCAGGCAGCCGAGCTGCCGCCGCGCTCTGCGCTGCAGCCCAAGGCGGCGATTCCGGGCGTTACGGTTCCGGCGACCGCTTTCATTCCCGCTTCCCAGGTTGCCGCCCGATTGCCCGCTTCCCTGCGGGCGCAGAACACTCCCGCCGTCCATACGGTGAGGGCCGGCGAGACGATCAGCGGCATCGCGGCCCGGTACGGCCTCTCCACGCAGAAGGTACTGTCGCTGAACGGCCTCAGTGCCAGCACCATCATTCACCCGGGGCAGAAGATCAAGCTGGGCGGCTCGGCCGCCAAGTCCTCCGGCAACGCCGCGAAGCAGTCCTCGTCGGGTTCCGGCAGCTACACCGTCAGGTCCGGCGATACCCTCTCCGGCATCGCCGCCAAGCACGGCATGAGCCTGGGCGCCGTGCTCTCGGCCAACAACCTCAAGATCAGCTCGATCATCTACCCGGGCCAGAAGATCTCGGTCAACGGCGGCGCCGCCCAGGTCTCGGCCGCCTCGGCCGTTGTCCGGGCGAAACCTTCCGCCAAAACCGTCGCCGGTAACGGCAGCTACACGGTCAAGTCGGGCGACACCCTCTCCGGCATCGCCGCCAAGCACGGCATGGGCCTGGGCGCCCTCCTCTCCGCCAACAACCTCAAGATCAGCTCGATCATCTACCCGGGCCAGAAGATCTCGGTCAACGGCGCGACCAAGACCTCCAGCGCCTCGCCCGCTCCGGCCGCGCAGGCGAAACCTTCCACCACGTCGGTCGCGCCCTCCGGCACCGGAAGCTACACGGTCAGGCCGGGCGATACCCTCTCCGGCATCGCCGCCCGCCACGGCATGAGCCTGGGCGCCGTCCTCTCCGCCAACAACCTCAAGGTCACCTCGGTCATTTACCCGGGCCAAAAAATTAAGGTGAGCGGTTCGTCGGTTACCAGCGCGTCGGCGTCGTCCAAGGCCCCGGCCAACAACGGCGCAGCCACCGGCGCGGGCAGCTATACGGTCAAGTCCGGCGATACGCTTTCCGGCATTGCCGCCAAGCTGAACGTGACCCTGTCCAGCCTGCTGCAGTCCAGCGGCCTGAAGTCGACGTCGATCATCCACCCGGGCCAGAAGATCAGCGTCCCCGGCGGTGCGCAAACCACGACGTCGACTGTGGGGACCGCGTCGGCCCAGCCGCTGGTTCCCAGTACCTTCCTGCACTACACCTACCCGGCCGCCGTGGTGGGCAAGGCGAACGAGAACAAGCGCCTGCTGCTCTCCACCCCGCAGCCCACCCAGGCGCAGATGAAAGACATCATCGCCGAGACGGCCGTCAAGATGGGGGTGGACCCGCGGCTCGCCCTGGCGCACGCCTACCAGGAATCCGGCTTCCAGCAGGACGCCGTGTCGCCGGCCAACGCGATCGGCGCCATGCAGGTCATTCCGTCCTCGGGCGAGTGGGCCTCGACCCTGGTGGGCCGCAAGCTCAACCTGCTGGACCCCTACGACAACGCAACCGCCGGCGTAGCGATCATCCGGTCCCTGGTGAGCACCAGCCCGTCCCTGGACATCGCCATTGCGTCCTACTACCAGGGCCAGTACGGCGTGATGACGTACGGCATGTACAACGACACGAAGGCCTACGTGGCAGCGGTTAAATCGCACATGAAGAAGTTCTAGCGGCCACCGCCCCCGTGGCAAAAGGAGCCGAACCCCGGTGTGGATTCGGGTCCTTTCGCTCATCGGACTTAGGATCGTAGAGTGCAACCGGCAACTGATTCACTGGTCGGCGCCCTGATCGACGGGCGCTACCGGGTTGCCTCGCGCCTGGCGCGCGGCGGAATGTCCACCGTTTACCTGGCATCCGACACCCGGCTGGACCGCAATGTGGCGCTCAAGGTCCTCTATCCCTACCTGGCGGAAGACGCCGGCTTCCTGGAACGGTTTGAACGCGAGGCCAAGTCCGCGGCCCGGCTCTCACACCCCCATGTGGTGGGCGTCTACGACCAGGGCATCGACGGCAACGTCGCCTACCTCGCGATGGAATACGTGCCCGGACACACGCTGCGGGACCTGCTCGACGAGTCCGCTCCGCTGACGCCGCGGCATGCGCTGGCTGTCCTTGATCCTGTGATCGAGGGGCTGGCCGCCGCGCACGCCGCCGGTCTGGTGCACCGCGACATCAAGCCGGAGAACGTGCTGATGTCCGACGACGGCCGGGTCAAGCTCGGAGACTTCGGCCTGGCGCGCGCCGTGACCACCAGCACCAATACCGGGTCCCTGATCGGGACGGTGGCGTACCTGCCGCCCGAATTGGTCACCGGAACCGCGTCCGATGAACGCAGCGATGTCTACTCGGTCGGCATCATGCTGTTCGAGATGCTGACCGGGCGTCAGCCGTTCACCGGCGACGTGCCGATCCAGGTGGCATTCCAGCACGTCAATTCCACCGTCCCTGCGCCGTCAACCCTGGTTCCCGGGCTGGCTCCCGATCTCGACGAACTGGTGCTCTGGTGCACCGGGTCCGATCCGGACCAGCGGCCGGTGGACGCCGCCGCGCTGCTGGGTGAACTGCGGCACGTGCACAAATCCCTCAGCGACGCCCAGCTGGATGCCCGGCCACCCCGGGCCGAGCCGGCGGGAACATCATCCACCCAGGTCATCCCGTCCGATCCGCACCGCACCACCGTCATCTCCCGCTCCGCAAACCACACGCAGGTTTTCAGCGCCGGCGAGGCCGCTGCGGCGGCACCGGCCGGCCAGCAGCGCCCGCTCTCCGCCCGCGAATCCAAGAAGCGCCAGCGGGAACTCGCCCGCCAATCGCGGCGTCCCGAACAGAACCTGCGCCGCGGAAATCCCCGGCGCCGGGGCATCATCTGGATTGTCGTGCTGGCCATCCTGGCCGCCTTGGTCGCAGCCGCAGGGTGGTTCTTCGGCATGGGGCCCGGCGCCATTGTTTCCGTGCCCGACGTTGCCGGCAAGCCGGTGGCCGAAGCCGAGGGCATGCTCCGGGAACAGGGGTTGGAGTACACGCTCGAGGAAGTCTTCGACGAGAAGTTGGCCGCGGGGGTAGCCGTCGGCACGGAACCCGATGCGCCCGTCGAAGTCCGCCGCTTCGAGCAGGTGGCCCTCGTGGTCTCGAAGGGCCCGGAGCTCTTCGGCGTGCCCGCGTTGGCGGGCATGAGCGTGGAGGAGGCCACCGCCGCGCTGGAGGAGGCTGGGCTGGCCGCCGGTGATGTCAAGGAGAAGTACGACGAAGAAGCAGCGGCGGGTACCGTCCTCGGCCACAAACCCGGCGAGGGCGAACAGCTGCGGCGGGGCACCGCCGTCGGGCTCACGGTCTCCAAGGGGCCGAAGCCGTTCAGCGTGCCGCAGGTGGTGGGCCAGCCGCAGTCCGACGCCGCCGCAGCCTTGGAAGGCGCCGGCCTGAAGGTGGCGGTGGCCCCGGAGGCCGTGTTCGACCGCAACGTCCCGGCCGGCTCGGTCGCGGCGCAGACGCCGGCCGAAGGACAGGTCATCCGCGGTGACACCGTGACGCTGACGCTTTCCAAGGGCCCGCGGATGGTCGAGGTTCCGGACACCGTGGGCCGGCAGGTCGACGAGGCGAAGCGCGCGCTGGAGGACCTGGGCTTCGAGGTGAAGGTCAAGGAGTTCCTCGGCGGCTTCTTCGGCACCGTGCGGACGCAGGACCCGGACAGCGGGTCGCTGCCGGAGGGATCGGTCATCACCCTGACCGTGGTGTGACGCTGTCCCTGGCGCGAGCAAGAGCCTGAGCCAGCAAGCCGGCGGCTCGCCCCGCCCGCGTCCCGTGAAGCCGGAAGGCCCGGAACCTGTTCACCTGGTTCCGGGCCTTCCATCTCGTCCCGGTCCTGAGGAGCGCGGGGACGGCGGGCGTGCGGCGGGCTACCGCTGGCGGGAGAGCGCTCCCGCCACCAGGAACGCCATCTCCAGGGACTGCATGTGGTTCAGCCGCGGGTCGCAGACGGACTCGTAGCGGTCCAGGAAGGCGTTCTGATCGATGGGATCGGCGCCGCCCAGGCACTCCGCCACGTCGTCGCCGGTCATTTCCACGTGCAGGCCGCCGGGGAAGGTGCCCAGTTCGTGGTGCACGTCGAAGAAACCGCGCACCTCCTCGATGACGTCGTCGAAGTTCCGGGTCTTGTAGCCGTTGGGCGAGGTGACCGTGTTGCCGTGCATGGGGTCGGTCACCCAGAGCACCTTGGCGCCGCTCTCGGTGACCCGCTTTACGAGCTCCGGCAGCTTGTGGCGGATGTTGCCGGCACCCATCCGCGTGATGAAGGTCAGCCTGCCCGGCTCGCGCTCGGGATCCAGTTTGTCGATCAGCCGCAGGGCGTCGTCGGCGGACGTGGTCGGGCCCAGCTTGACGCCGATGGGGTTCCGCACCCGGGACAGGAAGTCCACGTGGGCGCCGTCCAGCTGGCGGGTGCGTTCACCGATCCAGAGGAAATGCCCGGAGGTGTTGTAGGGCAGGCCCGTCCGTGAATCGATGCGGGTCAGCGCGCGCTCGTAGTCCAGCACCAGCGCCTCGTGGCTGGCGAAGAACTCGACCCGCTTGAGGGCGTCGAAGTCGGCGCCGCAGGCATCCATGAACTTCACGGCGCGGTCGATTTCCCGTGCCAGTGACTCGTAGCGCGAATGCGCCGGGTTGGCCGTGAAGCCCTTGTTCCAGTGGTGCACCAGGCGCAGGTCGGCGAAACCGCCCTGGGTGAAAGCACGAATCAGGTTCAGGGTGGAAGCGGACGTGTGGTACGCCTGCACCATCCGGCTGGCATCGTGGGCCCGGGACTCGGGGGTGAATTCGAAGCCGTTGACCATGTCGCCGCGGTAGGCCGGCAGGGTCACGCCTTCACGGGTTTCGTCGTTGGACGAGCGGGGCTTCGCGAACTGCCCGGCCATCCGGCCCATCTTGATCACGGGCAGCGAGGCGCCGTAGGTGAGCACCACGGCCATCTGCAGGATGGTCTTGACGCGGGCACTGATCTTGTCGGCAGTGGCCGCGCCGAAGGTTTCGGCGCAGTCCCCGCCCTGGAGCAGGAACGCCTTGCCGTCGGCGGCCAGGGCCAGACGCTCCCGCAGGACGTCGACTTCCCCGGCAAAGACCAGCGGCGGCAGGGAGTTCAGCTCGGCAACGGAGGACGCGTAGACCGAGGGATCGTGCCAGGTGGGCTGCTGCACCACCGGCAGCTCTCGCCAGTCATCCAGACCGGGATAGTCCGCTGCCGTCGGCAGCTGGTCGGGAACGGAAGAAATGAAGGTTGTATCGGTCACCCTTCAATCGTAGACCTGCGGCTTCGCTGGCTTCACGTGCAGGGGTCATGGGCCGCCACACGGGCGTCACATTCCGACGGCGTCAGCGCCGGCCCTTCCGGCCGGATCGCGGGACTGTTCCCCCGGCATCCGGTCCTTCCGCCGCGGCCGCGCCCGCTCCGCCGCTGTGCCCTGCGGTGCTGTCGGACGGGCTGTCGGGCAGGGCGCCGGAGGGCGTGGCCGCTGCGGCGTGGCCGGCAGCCTGCCCGTCCGCCTCGGGCTGTTCCTGCCCCAACCCCGCGGCGGCAGGCTCAGGCCCTGCGGCGGCCGGCTCCCGTCCCGCGGCGGGGTCCGCTCCGCCGATGACCGTGATGGCGCCGGGCGCTTTGGCCTTCGGAGGTTCCGGTTGCTCCGGCGGCAGGCCGACGGCGGCGTGGCGCTGGTTTTCGGTCTTGGCCGGTTTGCGGGCGGTCAGCTTGGCCTTGACCGTGCTGGCGTACGAGTCGACGTATTCCTGGCCGGAGAGCCGCATGATCTCGTACATGATCTCGTCGGTGACCGAACGCTGGATGAACCGGTCGTCTTCCAGCCCCTTGTAGCGGGAGAAGTCCAACGGCTTGCCGATGATGATGCCCACCCGGCGGATGTTGGGGATGCGCCGGCCGATGGGCTGAACCTTGTCCGTGCCGATCATCGCCACCGGGATCACCGGCACGCCGGTGTGCAGCACCAACTTGGCCACGCCGGTCTTGCCGCGGTATAGCTTTCCGTCCGGTGACCGGGTGCCCTCCGGGTAGATGCCCAGCAGGCCGCCATCCTGCAGCGCGTCCCGTCCCGCCAGCAAGGACGTGGCCGAGGCCGCTCCGCCGGATCGGTCCATTGGAAGCTGGTTGGTCATCCTGAAGAAAGCCGCGGTGAGCTTGCCCTTGGCGCCCTTGCCGGTGAAGTACTCGCTCTTGGCCAGGAACACCACGGGCCGGGGCACCGCGAGGGGCAGGAAAATCGAATCGGAGAAGGAAAGGTGGTTGCTGGCCAGCACCGCGGGGCCGCTGTCGGGAATATTGTCCAGCCCCTTGACCCATGGCCGGAAGAGTAGCCGGACCACCGGTCCTACGACGATGGTCTTCATGAACCAGTAGAACACGTGTGCCTTTCCGTTCCGCCGCCGCCGGCCGCTTTACCAATACCGCTTGAGACTCTACTCCAGCTTTGGCTTTGCGTGGCTGCGCGGGATGGGGGTGCCGGAGAAAGGAACCGGTCGGCTATTGATGGCCGAACGGCTCCCGTAATGACACGATAGTGCCATGACTTCTGTTGCCGACGGCGTCTTTTCCAGCCCCGGGCACGGCCCGAATTCCCGCGTCGGCGTCGTCCTGCTGCATGGTTTCACC
Source organism: Arthrobacter sp. Y3224055 (assembly GCF_059090825.1). Lineage (NCBI taxonomy): Bacteria > Bacillati > Actinomycetota > Actinomycetes > Micrococcales > Micrococcaceae > Arthrobacter > Arthrobacter sp. Y3224055. Next base: position 583,847 of record NZ_JBNHGB010000002.1, read on the forward strand.
GGTTCCCCGCGCAGTATGCGGGGGTGGGCGGAAAGCCTGGCCGATGCCGGCTTCGGAGTACGGTTGCCGCTGCTGCCCGGTCACGGCACCACGTGGCAGGACTTGGCCACATCCCGTTGGCAAAGCTGGTACGGGGCGGCCGAGCAGGCCTTTTCGGAGCTCGCCCGCGAGCGCAGCCACGTCTTCGTGGCCGGTCTGTCCATGGGCGGAGCGCTGGCGTTGCGGCTGGCCGCGCACCGTCCGGTCTCCGGCGTGCTGCTGGTCAACCCGGGTCTAACCATCGCGGACCGGCGCGCTCCGCTGTCGGGCCTGTTGAAGTATGTCCTGCGGTCGGTGCCGGCCATTGGCAACGACATCAACAAGCCGGGCATGGATGAGGGTGCCTATGAACGCACCCCGGTGGCCGCCGCGCACCAGCTGGGCCAGCTCTTCAAGACTGTCGTGGCCGACCTGCCACGCGTCACTGCTCCCACGCTCGTCTTCCGCTCCGCGGTGGACCACATAGTCCCGGAATCTTCCATGGATGTGCTCCGGCGGCGGATTGGCACGGACCGGCTGGAGGTGGTGCCGCTGGCGGACAGCTATCACGTGGCCACCATGGACCACGACGCCGAGCTGATCTACCGCCGGTCCGCCGAATTCATTCACGCCACTGCGGCCGCGTCTCCGGGGCAGACGGGAGCCACCCATGCCCGGGCATGACCAGGACCGGGACGACGCCGCCTGGCAGGATCTGGTCGCCCGGCTGGAAGAGACAGACTCCGGCAACGCGGACGGCATGCCCCCGGAGCGGCCCGCGGCCGGCAACGGCGGCGATGCACAGCGCCTGCGCGAGATCTTCGAGAACCGCCTGCCGGAGGTCCCGGCGGATGAAGCGCCGCCCGGGCCGCGCGATTACACGGTCGCCGAACCGGACGACGACGAGGGCTACGTCCCGCCGGAACCTGCCCCGCTGGGCGCCGGCGAGCCGCTGCTGGTGCTGGCGTGGATCGGTGCCGTGGGGGCCCCGCTGGGCCTGCTGCTGACCGCCATGTTCTGGCCGGGCGCCCCCTTCACCGCGGTGCTGGCGCTGGTGGCCCTCTTCGTGGCCTCTGCGGCCTACCTGCTCTTCCGCCTGCCCACGGAACGCGACGGGCACGACGACGGGGCGCGCGTCTAGCGCCGGCCGTGGAATCAGACGGAGGCCCCGCGGGCGAGGTCCGCGGCGCCGATCATCCCCGCCTTCGGTCCCAGGCCGGCCGCCCGAACCTCAGCCACCGGCCGGAACCCGCGACCGGTCAGGTTCCGCTGCAGCGCATGGCGGGCCGGCTCCAACAGCAGGTCCCCGGCTTCGCACAGGCCGCCGCCGATCACGAACAGCCCGGGATCCAGCGCCGCGGCAAGATTGGCCAGCCCCAGCCCCAGCCACTCGCCGGCCTCTTCCAGCAGCCGGACGCTGGCGGGGTCGGCGCGTTTCGCCTGATCCGTGACCACCGCGCCGGTGATGTCTGCCACCGTTCCGCCCACGGCCTCCAGCCAACGCTGCGCCACGGGCGAGTTCGCCGCGGCCAACTCCCGGGCCTCCCTGCCCAGGGCGTTGCCCGAGGCGTATTGCTCCCAGCAGCCGCGGTTTCCACACGCGCAGCGGTGCCCGCCGGGCATAATGACCTGGTGCCCGAATTCCCCGGCAACACCCCACCGGCCCCGCTCCAGCCGGCCATCCATCACCATCGCCCCGCCGATGCCGGTGCCCAAGGTGATGCAGACCAGGCGCCGCTCCCCCGTCCCGGCGCCAAAGCGGAACTCCCCCCACGCGGCGGCGTCGGCGTCGTTGACCACTTTGACGGGCCGGGCCAGCAGCCGCTCCAGGTTGTCCCGCAGCGGTTCATTCCGCCACGCCAGGTGCGGGCTGAACAGAACCGTTCCCCCGGCAAGGTCCATCCACCCCGCCGCTCCGACGCCCACTGCGGCAACGTCGTGCTCGGAAGCCAACTCCCGCACCATCGCCGAGATGAGGTGTTCCACGTGCCGCGGATCGTGTCCCGGCGTGGGACGGACCAGCTCCGCCACTACGCGCCCGGCCCGGTCGACGGCCCCGGCGGCCACCTTGGTGCCGCCGATGTCTATGCCCACCGCCAGGGCGCTGTTCTCCACCCCACCATCTTAGGCAGCCGCTCGCGGCGGGCCTGCCGGGCCAGGGAGGGCCCGACCGTTACCGTTTCGTAGGTTACCTGCCGGTATCCGTTGTGATTTAGGTTATAGGCTAAAAGCACCCTCCGTCAGGGAGGCTATACAGAGCTGGCCACAGCTGAGGAAGTGAGGAGCTATCGTGCGCGAATACAGCGTGCCCGTCCTGGTTGACGTTCCGCGGGAGGCCAATATCGCCGGTCTGGTGGTTGAACAGGCGCAGAAGGCATCGAATCCGGCCCTGTTTTCCCGCAAGGACCCGTCCGGGACGTGGCAGGACATCCGTGCCACTGAGTTCCTCGCGGATGTGACCCGGCTGGCCAAGGGGCTGGTCTCCAGCGGTGTTCAGCCGGGCGACCGGGTGGGCATCATGGCCCGCACCCGCTACGAATGGTCCCTGGTGGACTTCGCCATCTGGTTCGCCGGCGCCGTGTCGGTGCCGATTTATGAGACCTCCTCCCCCAGCCAGATCGCCTGGATCCTCGGCGACTCCGGGGCTGTGGCAGTCTTCGCGGAAAGCGCCTCCCATGAGGCGAAGGTCCGCCAGGCCGCCCTCAACGAAGGCTTGGAGGACCTGAAACACGTGTGGCAACTGGGCGAGGAGTCGCTGGACGCGCTCCGCGCCGCCGGCCGGGAGGTGCCCGACGCCACGGTGGAGGAACGCCGCACGGCGGCGAATCTGGACGATCTGGCCACGATCATCTACACCTCCGGCACCACCGGCCGGCCCAAGGGCTGCGAACTCACCCACGGAAATTTCGTGGAGCTGTCCAAGAACGCCGCGGCGGCGCTGCCGGACGTCGCCCACGAGGGCGCGCAGACCATCATGTTCCTGCCACTGGCCCACGTCTTCGCCCGGTTTATCTCCGTCCTGTGCGTCGCCGCGGGTGCCACCGTGGCGCATACGCCGGACATCAAGAACCTGCTGCCGGATCTGCAAAGCTACCGCCCGACGTTCATCCTGGCTGTCCCGCGGGTGTTCGAAAAGGTCTACAACAACTCCATGCTCAAGGCGGAGGATGCCGGCAAGGGCAAGATCTTCCACGCCGCCGCGGACACGGCCGTCGCCTGGTCCCGGGCCGACGAGGCCGGCAAGGTGCCGCTGATGCTCAAGCTTAAGCACAAGCTCTTCGACAAGCTGGTGTACCACAAGATCCGAAGCGATGGGCGGTCGGGTCGAGCACGCGGTCTCCGGCGGCGGCCCACTGGGCGAACGGCTGGGGCATTTCTTCCACGGCATCGGCCTTCTGGTGCTGGAGGGCTACGGCCTGACCGAAACCACGGCCCCGGTGTCCGTCAACACCCCCAAACTGGTCAAGATCGGTTCGGTCGGGGCACCGCTGCCCGGAAACGCGGTCAAAATCGCCGACGACGGCGAGATCCTCGCCAAGGGCGTCTGCGTGCTGCGCGGCTACTACAACCGGCCCGACCTCACCTCCGAGGCCTTCGAAGACGGCTGGTTCCGCACCGGAGACATCGGCGAACTGGACGCTGACGGTTTCCTGCGCATCACCGGCCGGAAGAAGGAAATCATCGTCACCGCCAGCGGCAAGAACGTCGTCCCGGCCCTGCTTGAAGACCAGATCCGCGCCGATGCGCTGGTCTCCCAGTGCGTGGTGATCGGCGACAACCGGCCGTTTATCTCCGCGCTCATCACGTTGGACGAGGAGGCCCTGCCCGGCTGGCTGGACCGCCACAACCTGCCGGCCGACACCACCATGGACCAGGCAGCCGACCACGAAGTGGTGAAGGAGGCGGTCCAGTCGCTCATCGACCGCGCCAACCAGACCGTCTCCCAGGCGGAAGGGATCAAGTCCTTCCGGATCATCCCGTCCGACTTCACGGAAGCATCGGGGCACCTGACCCCGTCGCTGAAGATCAAGCGGGCGCAGGTGCTGGCCGATTTCGACGACTACGTGGAGCAGATTTACGCCGGCGTGCGTCAGTAGCCTCGACGAGACAGGCAGGGCCGCGGCTTCCACGCCGCGGCCCTGCCTGTCTCCTCCCGAAGGTTGCCTCGGGCCTACGCCGGGTCGATGACCAGGAGCAGGTCCCCGCCCTGGACCTGTTCGACGGCGGAGACCGCCAGCCGCGTGACGGTGCCTCCGGCGGGAGCGGTGATGCCGGCTTCCATCTTCATGGCCTCGATGGTGGCCACCGTGTCGCCCGCCTTAATGGTGTCGCCGACCTTGGCGAGGACGGTGACGGCGCCGGCGAACGGAGCCGCCACGTGCCCCGGCTGCGCGGGATCGGCCTTCTCGGCGACCTTGACTTCGGATTCCACGCTGGCGTCGCGCACCATCACATTGCGCTGCTGGCCGTTGAGCGTGCAGTGCACGGTGCGCATGCCCTTCTCATCCGGCTCGGAGATGGCCCCGAGCATGGCGATCAGGCGGACGCCCTTCTCAAGCTCGATCACGTGTTCGGTTCCCGGCTGCAGCCCGTACAGGTAGTCCAGCGTGTCCAGCACGGACACGTCGCCGTACATGTCCCGGATCTTCTCAAACTCCTTGGCCGGGCCGGCAAACAGCAGCCGGTTCAGGGCCGCGCGCCGGGTCGCCGAATCCGCGGCCAGCGCCGCCGAGTCCTCGGCCGTCAGCTCCTCGTCGCGCCGCTTGATGGTGCGGCCAGCCAGGGCCTTGGTGCGGAACGGCTCGGGCCAGCCGCCGGGAGGATCGCCCAGCTCGCCGGAGAGGAAGCCAATGACGGAATCGGGGATATCGTACTTCCCCGGATCGGACGCGAACTCCTCCGGATCGACGTTTGCGCCGACCAGCTGAAGGGCCAGGTCGCCCACCACCTTGGACGACGGGGTCACCTTCACCAAGCGGCCCAGGATCTTGTCCGCGGCGGAGTACATGTCCTCGATCGCCTCAAACCGCTCCCCGAGTCCCAGCGCGATGGCCTGCTGCCTCAGGTTGGAGAGCTGGCCGCCCGGAATCTCGTGCGCGTACACGCGGCCGGTCGGCCCCGGCAACCCCGACTCGAACGGGGCATACACGCGGCGGACCGCCTCCCAGTAGGGCTCCAGCGAGCCGACGGCGGCCAGATCCAGGCCGGTGTCGCGCTCGGTGTGCGCCAGCGCCGCCACGAGCGCCGACATGGGCGGCTGGCTGGTGGTGCCGGCCATGGCCGCGCTGGCGACGTCCACCGCGTCTGCACCGGCATCCACGGCGGCCAGCAGCGTCGCCAGCTGGCCCCCGGCCGTGTCGTGGGTATGCACGTGCACCGGCAGATCGAAGCGCTCGCGCAGCGCCGTGACCAGCTTCGCCGCGGCCGCCGGACGCAACAGGCCGGCCATGTCCTTGATCGCCAGGATATGCGCCCCGGCCTCGACGATCCGCCCGGCCAGCTCCAGGTAGTAGTCCAGCGTGTACAGGTCCTCCGCCGGATCCAGCAGGTCTCCGGTGTAGCAGAGCGCTACTTCGGCCACGGCGGTTCCCGTCTCCCGCACCGCCCGGATTGCCGGCTCCATCTGGGAGACGTCGTTGAGCGCATCGAAGATCCTGAAGATGTCGATGCCGGTGGCGGCAGCTTCCCGGACGAACGCCGTGGTGACTTCCTCCGGGTACGGGGTATAACCGACGGTGTTCCGTCCGCGCAGCAGCATCTGCAGGCAGATGTTCGGCATCGCCTGGCGCAGCGCCGCCAGGCGCTCCCACGGGTCCTCGCCCAGGAACCGCAGCGCGACATCGTAGGTTGCGCCGCCCCACGCCTCGACCGAGAGCAGCTGCGGGGTGAGGGCCGAGACGGCGGGTGCGGCGTTGAGCAGGTCCTTGGTGCGTACCCGGGTGGCCAGCAGCGACTGGTGGGCGTCACGGAAGGTCGTGTCCGTGACCGCCACGGCTGTCTGGGCCCGCAGCTCGGCCGCAAACTTCTCCGGGCCCAGTAGCTGCAGCCGCTGCCGGGATCCGGACGCCGGAACGGCCGTCAGGGCACCGGTGGCCTCCAGCGCCTGCCTGGCGGGTTCGGGCAGCTTCTCCACCGGTGCCGTGGATACCGGCAGCTCGCCGTGCGGTTTGTTGACGGTGACGTCCGCCAGCCAGGTCAGCAGCTTGGTGCCGCGGTCGGCCGAGACCCGGGCCTTGAGCAGTTCCGGCCGCTCGTCGATGAACGAGGTGGCGACGTTTCCGGCCAGGAAGTCCGGGTCCTCCAGCACCGCCTGCAGGAACGCGATGTTGGTGGAGACGCCGCGGATGCGGAACTCGGCCAGCGCACGCCTGGCGCGGGCGGCCGCCGTCGCGAAGTCGCGGCCGCGGCAGGTGAGCTTGACCAGCATCGAGTCAAAGTGCGGGCTGATTTCGGCCCCGGTGTAGATGGTGCCGCCGTCCAGCCGGACACCGGCGCCGCCGGCCGACCGGTAGGCGGTGACCTTGCCGACGTCGGGACGGAAGCCGTTGGCCGGGTCCTCGGTGGTAATACGGGACTGCATGGCCGTGCCGTTGACGGACACGGCCTGCTGGGACAGGCCCAGGTCGGCCAGCGTCTCGCCCGCGGCGATGCGCAGCTGGGACTGTACCAGGTCGACGTCGGTGATCTCCTCGGTCACCGTATGCTCCACCTGGATGCGCGGGTTCATCTCAATGAAGACATGCTGCCCGGCCCGTTCACCGACCGTGTCCACCAGGAACTCGACCGTGCCGGCATTGGTGTATCCGAGCGCCTGTGCGAACGTGACCGCGTCCCGGTACAGTGCCTGCCGGATGCCCTCGTCCAGGTTGGGTGCGGGGGCAATTTCGATGACCTTCTGGTGCCGGCGCTGGAGCGAGCAGTCGCGTTCGAAGAGGTGCATGACGTTGCCCTGCCCGTCGGCCAGGATCTGCACCTCGATGTGGCGCGGCCGCAATACGGCCTGCTCAAGGAAAACGGTCGGATCGCCGAAGGCCGTGTCGGCTTCCCGCATGGCAGCCGCGAGGGCGTCCGGGAGATCCTTGCGGCTGTCGACCCGGCGCATGCCGCGCCCGCCACCGCCAGCAACCGCCTTGACGAAGATCGGGAAGCCGATCTCCTCGGCTTCGGCCAGCAACTTCTCCGGATCGGCACTGGGCTCGGTGGACTTCAGCACCGGGATCCCGGCCCGGCGGGCCGCCTGCAGGGCATGGACCTTATGACCCGCGAGCTCCAGCACATCGGCCTTGGGGCCGACGAAGGCGATGCCGGCACCGGCAGCGGCGCGGGCCAGCTCGGGATTCTCGGACAGGAATCCGTAACCCGGGTAGATGGCGTCCGCGCCCGACTCCTTGGCGACCCGAATGATTTCGTTGACGTCGAGGTAAGCCCGGACAGGATGCCCCTGCTCGCCGATCAGATACGCTTCGTCGGCCTTCTGCCGGTGGATCGAGTTGCGGTCTTCATACGGGAAGACAGCCACCGTTTTGGCGCCCAGTTCGTAGGCCGCACGGAAGGCCCTGATGGCGATTTCGCCACGGTTGGCTACCAAGATCTTTTCGAACATTTCACTCCTGCATCGTTGCCGGGTCCGGACTTTGGGGGCGAAGCACCGACCGTCCGGCGCCGGCGCCGGCGGACTCAGTGAGCCAAGTCTCACGGACTGCGAGCCGGGCTGGCAAGCCAGTGTTGCACAGATCACGCGCCGCGGCGGTCCTCACGGGCCGCATGTTACGGCGCAAGCTGCGAAACGCCCCGGCGGCGCGGGTGGCACGGTGTGCTGCGGCGCTCCACTTATGATGAATAGGGTGCCGTGAAGACTTATCCGGCGCAGAAGCCCCACGACTCGATACGTTAGGTTTTGGTTTTTACGTGCAAGTAGTGAGCATCAGCAGCCTCAAGGGCGGGGTCGGCAAGACCTCGGTCACGCTGGGCCTGGCCTCTGCGGCGCTGGCAGCGGGAATCCCCACCCTGGTCATCGACTTGGATCCGCATGCTGACGCGACCACGGGACTAGGCGTCAAGCCGTCCCGCCAGACCGACGTCGGCCGGCTCCTCAAGAACGCACGCAAGGCCGACCTGCGGGCCAACGTCGCCCCGAGCGGCTGGGTGGCCTCGGCGGATCCCGGCAGCGCGCCGGCTTCCGGCCGGAAGGTTCTCGACGTCGCCATCGGCTCCGCCTACTCCGGCATCTACGACCGGCCCGATTTGAGCCGCCGGGACCTGCGCAGGCTTTCGACCGTGCTCTCCCGCGTGAATGACTACTCGCTGGTGCTCATCGACTGCCCGCCGTCGCTCAACGGGCTGACGCGCATGGCGTGGACGGCGAGCACCCGGGTGCTGCTCGTGGCCGAGCCGAGCCTCTTCTCGGTGGCGGGCACCGAGCGCACCATGCGCGCCATCGATTTGTTCCGGGAAGAATTCGCCCCGGACCTGAAGACGGCCGGGGTGGTGGCCAACCGTGTCCGGCCCAGCTCCAACGAACACGGTTACCGGCTGGCCGAAATGAAAACCATGTTCGGCGACCTGCTGCTCTCCCCCACCATCGCCGAGCAGGCGAACTGGCAGCAGATCCAGGGGGCAGCGCATTCCGTCCACCAGTGGCCGGGTGAATCGGCACGGCAGGCGGCCGCGCTTTTCGACGAACTGCTCAAGAACCTGACCGATTCCGGGCGGATGCGCAGCCGCACGCTCCGCCGCCAGCCCAGCTGACAACAGGTCCCGAACCGTGCGGCGGGTCCGCCCGGGCCGCACCTTACACACGGGATCGCGATACACGGGATCGCGCCATTAATCAGCGGGAGGGGCCCCGGTTTCCCGGAGCCCCTCCCGCTGTTATGTCCTGTGTGCGGTCAGCTGATCTTGCGTGCGGCGCGCCGGCGGCTCAGCTCGTCGTCGGGAAAATCCTGTTCCTCTGCGGCATGTTCGCTGGGGAGCTCCGCGAGGCTGCCTTCGACCTCTCGCCACACCCGGCCGACGGCGATGCCGAAGACTCCCTGTCCGCCCTGGACCAAGTCGATGACTTCGTCGGCGGACGTGCACTCGTACACGCTGGCGCCGTCGCTCATGAGGGTAATCTGGGCCAGATCTTCCACGCCGCGTTCACGCAGGTGGCCGACGGCGGAGCGGATCTGCTGCAGCGAGACGCCGGTGTCGAGCAGGCGCTTGACCACCTTCAGGACCAGGATGTCGCGGAAGCTGTAGAGACGCTGCGAGCCGGAGCCGGACGCGCCGCGGACGGCAGGTTCCACCAGTCCGGTGCGTGCCCAGTAGTCCAACTGCCGGTAGGTGATGCCGGCTGCCTTGCATGCTGTGGGACCGCGGTAACCGGCGTCCTCGTCCAGCACGGGCAGGTCTTCGGTGAACAGCAAGCCCTGGGCACTTGCGGGTATGGCAGCGCCGGTCTGCAGAGCGTGCGGCATCTCGCCTGCATCACCTTTAGGACTCACGTGAACCCTCCTTGTCGAAGTTCCCTGTGGGGAATGAGCTTCGCAGTCAGCCCAGAGGTCTGGTCTAAGTCTGCCTTGAGATGGCCTGCGGTGCAATGGGAACTGTATGCTTCGACGTTAGAACGGCGGGGGCCGCCGGTCAAAGACGCTGGCCTTTTTGCTGCGGCGTGTCGGATGCCCCGGAGCCGGGCCGGGCGTTTCGGGTGCCGGAACCAGATGCCGGCGACGGCTATTTCTCGAAGTCCTCGGGCTCCACGTCGGCGAGGAATTCCCTGAACTCGCGCAACTGGCTTTCCGCGTTCTCCTGCGCCGGGCCGTCGGATTCCTCGTCGTCGGCCGCTTCGGCGATCTTGACCCCGGCCTCGTCCATTACCTCGTCCGCACAATAGATCGGGCAGGGCACGCGCAGTGCCACCGCGATGGCGTCCGAGGCGCGGGAGCTGACTGTCACCCCGCCGTCAAACACCAGCTCGGCAAAGAAGACGGTGTCCTGGACCGTCACCAGACGGACTTCGGTGATCCGCCGGCCGAGCACGTCCACGACGTCGCGGAGCAGGTCGTGGGTCATGGGGCGCGGCGGTTTGATGCCCTGCTGGGCGAACGCAATCGCGCTGGCTTCCGGCGCGCCGATCCAGATGGGTATGTGCCGTTCGCCTTCGGTTTCCTTGAGCAGCACCAGCGGCTGGTTCGACGGGAGTTCAATGCGGACTCCGACAACCTCGAGTTCGAGCATGGCTTCTCCGTTCAGCGGTCCATCTGGGCCAGGTGCCCGTGAACCAGCGCCGTATGCAGGTTCAGGCACAGATCGCTGATTTCCTTGGCCGCCTCGGCGGCGCGGGCCCGGGAGGCGACGTCGCGCCGGGACGCCAGCGGGGCCACCGCACGCTCCACCAGCCCGACCTCGCGGTCTGCGGCGGCCCGGAACGGGCGGAGGTGCCGAGGTTCGATGCCATGGCTGCCCAGCTGCCTGCAGGCGCGCACGACCTTGAGTGCGTGTTCGTCGAAACAGGCGTCGTGGGCGTGGATCAGGCCGTAGGCCAGAAGGTCGTCCACGAGTTCCGTGGACGCTCCGCTGGCCTGCAGGAGCTCGGCCCGGGTGAGCGCCCGGCCGCGTCCGTTTAGTTCTGCCGCCAGCGGCTCCGAGACCATCCGGGGGGCCAGGGTCATACCGCCGGGCAGGGCCTCCGGCCGCTCGCCGCGATCGATCGCGTCCAGATAATCCTTGATGACCTTGAGCGGCAGGTACTGGTCGCGTTGCAGGGCCAGCACGAAACGGAGGCGTTCTACGTCCTGGCCGGTGTACTTCCGGTAGCCGGCCGGCGTCCGCTGGGGGCTGATCAGCCCCTTTTCTTCCAGAAACCGGATCTTGGAGGCCGTGATCTGCGGGAAATCCTCCGTCAGCTGTTGCAGCACCTCGCCGATATTGAGGACGCTGCTGCGGTACCCCTCCCGGGACGGCCCGAGGGTGCGCCGCGCTGGCTGGGACCCGGGCACGGGTTAGCCCTGCCCCTTTGCCGCCGTGCCTGCGTAGTAGGTCAGGCGGAACTTGCCAATCTGCACCTCATTGCCTGTCCGCAGCTGCAGGCTGTCCACACGGTCGTTGTTCACGTAGGTGCCGTTGAGGCTGCCGGAGTCCACCACCATGAAGCCGTCGCCGGAGCGGCGGAATTCCGCGTGCTTCCGCGACACCGTGACGTCGTCAAGGAAGATGTCCGCTTCCGGGTGCCGGCCGGCGGTGGTGACGTCCTGGTCCAGCAGGAACCGGGCCCCGGCGTTCGGGCCGTCGTGGGCTATCAGCAGCGCCGACCCGGCCGGCAGCGCGATCACCGATGCTTCCTCTTCGCGGGAGAGCCTCGGTTTGGCGACGTGGGCCAGGGTCTGCGGCGGCAAAAAGATGGATGTGGTTTCCGCGTGCGCCTCCGGGTTCCGGCTGTCGCCGTTCCCGTTATCCGTGGCGTTGCGAGCTTCGCCCACCATCAATAGTTCCTCCCGTAAAAATGTAGCGGCCAACCGGTTCAGGACCGGTTGGCCGTCGAGTGGCTCCGGTAGCTCCTAGCCTACCTGCTGTTCATACTCCGGGGCACTGAGCAAGGTCTCCAGCGCCGCCGGATCCGACAGCTTGACCTCCAGCAGCCACCCCTCCCCGTACGGATCGGAGTTGATCAGGGCCGGGTCGGTTTCCAGGGCGTCGTTGACGGCCGCGACCTCACCGCTGACGGGAGCGTAGATGTCGCTGACGCTCTTGGTCGATTCCACCTCGCCGATGACCTCGTTGGCGGTGATGGAGGAGCCGGCTTCCGGCATCTGCACGTAGACCACATCGCCAAGGGCGTCCTGCGCAAAGTCGGTGATACCCAGGCGCACCGTGCCTTCGGCCTCGGCGGCAGCCACCCACTCATGCTCGGCTGTGTACTTCAGGTCGGCAGGAATATTGCTCATCGGTTGCCTTTCTCGCACCATGGACGGCCAGTTGCTCCGGCAAGGATCCGTTCCCCGCCATCGCTGAAAGTATAGGCATACAGGGCCTTGCACAAGCCAATGGAAAAGGGACCCGGTCCTCGCGGACCGGATCCCTTGCTGTCGGGTTGACAGGATTTGAACCTGCGACCCCTTGACCCCCAGTCAAGTGCGCTACCAAGCTGCGCCACAACCCGAAGTTCCGCCTTCATGCAACCGGCGGAACCACCTCAAATACTGTACAGCATTTTTCCCTGCGTCATGACCACCGGGCGCCACCGCGGGCGGCGGGGCCCGGGTCAGTGCTTGCGGGACCGCTTCTCGCGCACCCGCATGCTGACCTCGATCGGGGTGCCTTCGAAGCCGAATGTTTCACGCAACCGGCGCGTAATGAAGCGGCGGTAGCCGGGGTCCAGGAAACCGGTGGTGAACAGCACGAACTTCGGCGGCCGTGAGGAAGCCTGCGTGCCGAACAGAATGCGCGGCTGCTTGCCGCCGCGTACCGGGTGCGGGTGGGCCGCGACCAGTTCGCCCAGGAAGGCGTTCAGGCGGCCGGTGGGGATGCGTTTGTCCCAGGACTCGAGGGCACGGTCCAGCGCCGGGACCAGCCTGTCCTTGTGCCAGCCGGTCTTGGCCGAGATGTTCACCCGGGGCGCCCAGTCCACGTGGGCCAGGTCCTGCTCGATCTCGCGTTCGAGGTACCGGCGGCGGTCGTCGTCCAGCAGGTCCCACTTGTTGAAGGCAAGCACCAGGGCCCGGCCGGAATCGATGGCGAGCTGCAGGATGCGCACGTCCTGCTCGCTGAGCACCTCGTCCACGGCCAGCAGCACGACGGCGACCTCCGCCTTTTCGAGCGCGGCCTGCGTGCGGAGCGAAGCATAGAAGTCCGCGCCTTGCTGCATGTGCACGCGGCGGCGGATCCCGGCCGTGTCAACGAAGCGCCACGTCCGTCCGCCCAGTTCGATCATTTCGTCGACCGGATCGCGGGTGGTGCCGGCGATCGTGTCGACCACTACCCGCTCGCTCCCGGCCAGCTTGTTCAGCAGCGACGATTTGCCGACGTTCGGGCGGCCGATCAGGGCGACCCGCCGGGGGCCTCCCGTGCGCTCGAGTCCCCCGTAGGCAGAGAATTCGGGCAGCACCTCCAGGGCCGCATCGAGCATGTCGGCCGTTCCCCGGCCGTGCAGTGCCGACACGGGATAGGGCTCGCCGAAGCCGAGGCCCCACAGGGCCGCGGCTTCGGCTTCCTGGGCCAGGTCGTCCACCTTGTTGGCCACCAGGATGACCGGTTTCTTCTTGCGGCGCAGCATCTTTACCACGGCCTCATCCGTGGCCGTGGCCCCGACGTTGGCGTCGACGACCAGCAGGACGGCGTCGGCCATGTCCACCGCGATTTCGGCCTGGTCGGCGACGCGGGCGTGGATGCCGCGGGCGTCATGCTCCCAGCCGCCGGTGTCCACCAGGGTGAACGGGCGCCCGTTCCAGTGGGCCGAGTAGGAGACCCGGTCGCGGGTGACGCCGGGGGTGTCTTCGACGACTGCCTCGCGCCGGCCAATGATCCTGTTCACCAGCGTCGACTTGCCCACATTGGGCCGGCCGACGATGGCCAGCACCGGGGCCACCCGGAGCGGTTCGTCGTCGGGGACGGGTTCTCCTGCAGCCGCCAGCAGCGCGGCGTCCTCGTCGTCAAGGTCGTAATCGGCCAGGCCGGCGCGCAGCGACGCGGCGCGCAACTCGGCTTCGTCGTCATCGAGCTCAAGCATGTGCTCGGCGATCTGGTCCTCGCCCGCCGGACGGTATTCCTCGTCGGCCGGCCGATCCGCCGGGGAGGATCCGGGCTGGGTGTCACTCATCGTCTGTTCCTTCTGGGTAGGCAGCAAGCCGGTTGTCGTCGGGGGGCGTGGTTGGCCGGAAGCGGCTGCCCGGTGAACGCCACGCTGTGCCGGACATAGCCGGACAACTGCCGGCGGATCTCTTCGGCTGCAGTGTCAATTGAAACACGCCCGGACACCGAGGACCGCCTCCGGCAGGTCTGCGGGGAGCCGAACGCCGACTGGTCCGGCACCTTGCCGACCGGCCTGCCCCACCGCGGCCCCCGCCGCACCGGACCGGTGGATCCGCCGTTCCGGGCGGGTTCAGTGCGCGGCATGCCGGACGACGGCGAGCACCGCTTCGACGGTTTGTTCGAAATCCAGATCGGACGAATCCACCGTGAAGACGCCGTCGGCGGCCTCGGAAAAGTTCACCACGGTCGAATCCTTGGCGTCCCGGGCCAGCACCTGCTCGTGCAGGTCGGCGTCGCTCTGCGTTCCGCCCAGCTGGAGGCCGCGCCGGCGCAGCCTTGCTTCTTCGCTGGCGGTCAGCAGCAGCCGCACCTCGGCGTCGGGAGCGACGACCGTGGTGATGTCGCGGCCCTCGGCAACGATCCGACGGCCGGAGTCGGCGATGATCTGCTGCTGGCGCCGGACCAGCTCGGCCCGTGCCCCCAGCGTCGTGGCCACGGCGCTCACGGAGGCGGAGATTGACGGCTTGCGGATTTCGTCGGTGATGTCCGTGGAGCCGATGCGCACGTATTCGTCGTCCGGGTGGGTGCTGATCTGCAGGTCGACGTCCTTGCTGGCCTGTTCGACGGCCGCCGCATCCGCCAGGTCCACACCGGTGTTGACGCAGTACCAGGTCACGGCACGGTACATGGCGCCGGTGTCGAGGTAGGACGCGTGCAGCCGCCGTGCGGTTTCCTTGCTGACGGACGACTTGCCGGAGCCGGACGGCCCGTCGATGGCAACCACCAGCGCCTTGCCCTGCCGGTAACGAGCCATATCCACTTCCGCCGCGCTCATTGCACAACCTTCCATCCACGTGAGGTCAAGTAATCAATTAATTCGTGCCGCTTGCTAGGCAGCACGGCAAGCTCCGCCAGCCCCACCGGCTGGCCCGCCGAGTGCTCCAGGCGCAGGTCTTCCAGGTTGATGCCCACCTCGCCGATCTCGCTCAGCAGGCGGGCGATTTGGCCCGGTGTGTCGTCGACCAGGACGGTCAGCCATGCGAACGCCTGCGGCGGAGCGCCGTGCTTGCCGGGAATCCGCGCCTGGCCTGCGTTGCCTTCGCTGATCAGCTTGGCCATGTCCAACCGGGCGCCGTCGGCCTCGGGGTGCTCAAGCGTCCTGATCAGCCGTTCCAGGTCTTCGCGGACGCCATACAGGATGTCCACGAGCCGGGACGCGTTCGCGCCGAGGATCTGCACCCATAACGCCGGGTCGCTGGCCGCAATCCGGGTGACGTCGCGCAGGCCCTGGCCGGAAAGGGACAAGGCATGCGCCGGGGTGTCCTGCAGCCGGCTGGCCAGCAGCGAGGACATCACTTGCGGCAGGTGCGAGATCAACGCCACGGCGGCATCATGTTCGTCGGCCGACATGTGGGAGACCACCGCGCCTAGGTCGATCGCCAGCGCGTGCGCCGTCTTCACCGCCCCCGGCGAGGACAACTCCGACGGGCACAGGACCCACGGCATCGACGTGAAGAGCTCGCCGCGGGCGGCGACGGGGCCGGATTTTTCCCGCCCCGCCATCGGGTGGGTACCCACGTAGCGGCCCAGGTCCGCCTCCGCCAGGTCCGGGTCCTTGGCCAGTGCCTCGAAGACGGCCGTCTTGACGCTCGCGATATCCACGACGACGGCGTCCGGGTAGTCGCGCAGCGCGCGCGACACGACGGCGGCGGTGACGTCCGGGGGCGCCGCGACGACGACCAACTGGGGCTCCACCCTCTCGCCGGCAGGCAGGATCCGGCCCGCACCGATATCCTGCGCCACGGCCTGCGCCGACGGCGAGGGGTCCGAGAGCAGCACGTCGATGCCGCGGGCACGCAGGCCGAGCCCGATGCTGGCTCCGAGCAGGCCGGTTCCCATCACCAGGACCGGCCCGGACAGGTGGGTTGCCTGCGCGTGTGCCGGGTTCACCGGCTACATCCCCACCAGGGCCAGCAGGTGCCCTGCTTCCTGGCGGCCGAGGGCGCGGATGCTGCCCTGTCGCTGGTCGCCCAGCCGGATGGGGCCGAACTGGATCCGGACGAGCCGTTCCACGGGGTGGCCGACGGCGTCAAACAACCGCCGCACAACGCGGTTCTTGCCCGAATGCAGCACGACTTCCACCAGGACGTGTCCCGGCGTCGAGTCGACCAGCTTGAACGAATCGACCGAGGACACGCCGTCTTCCAGCTCGATCCCGGATTTCATCCGCGCCCCGACACCGTGCGGCATCGGCCCGCGGACCTGCACCAGATACGTCTTGGGTACCTCGTAGGACGGATGGGTGAGGCGGTTGGCGAGTTCGCCGTCGTTGGTCAACAGCAGCAGGCCTTCGGTGGCCTGATCCAGCCGCCCCACATGGAACAGCCGCTGGCCCTGCTGCGGCTTGAGGTAGTCGCTGATGCAGGGGCGTCCCTCCGGATCCTCCATGGTGGAGACAACACCCTTTGGCTTGTTGAAGACCAGGTACGTCAGCGTTTCATCCATCTGGACGCGGATGCCGTCCACATGGATGACCGCGCGGGACGGGTCGACGCGCACGCCAAGTTCGCGCACGATAACGCCGTCAACCTCGACCCGGCCGGCCTGGATCAATTCCTCGCACACCCGCCGGGAGGCCACGCCCGCACCGGCGAGCACCTTCTGCAGGCGCACGCCCTCGGGATCGTGCAGCTCGGAGGCCGCCCCCGCTCCCGCCCGCGAGGGACGGTCCGGGCGCCTGACCGGTCCGAGGTTCTGGCCGAACCGCTCCCGCCCGAAGGGCCGCGGCCCGGCGGGACGCTGCGGCTGCCCGCCGCGTGACTTGCCGGCGCCGGCCTTGCCCGCAGCCTTGCCGCCGGACTTGCCGCCGGCCGGTTTGGCCGGCTTTCCTTGGCCCGGGCCGGCCGTCGACGGCTTGCGACTCCCGTGCTTGGCCGCACCGGGCTCGGCCGGGCCGCGGCGGGCACCGGGCTGACCCGTGCCGAACTCGTTGCGGCCCTGGTCCCGTCCGGCCGCCCCGGAGCGGCCGCCGCCCGGCTTGCCGGCACCGGTCCGGCCGGCGCCGCCGGTCCCCTGACCGGGCCGGCCACGTCCCTGGGCGGAACCGCCCTGGGGACGGCGCTCGGCATCGTCCGGACGGCGGCCGTCGCCGGGACGTTTTCCGCCGCGGGGGTTGTTCCGTCCGGAGCCGGAACGAGGCGGTTGTGTCATGGTGGATCCTTACCCGTGGAAACTACTGCAATGGTCTGCTGCTGCCGGAGGCCGGCAGCCTAGAGCGAAGCGTCGTCGTACTCGCACAGGTTTTCCAGTCCCGGCAGATGCGGGGCGATCTCCGGCAGTTCGCCGATGCTTCCTATCCCCAATCTTTCCAGAAAATAAGAGGTGGTCCGGTACAGGACGGCTCCGGTCTCCGGATCGGTGCCGGAATCCTCGATGAGGCCGCGCTGGGTGAGCGTGCGCACCACGGAATCGACATTGACCCCTCGGATCGCCGAAACCCGGGCCCGCGAGACCGGCTGCCGATACGCGATGACGGCCAGCGTCTCCAATGCGGCCTGGGTCAACCGGGCGGTCTGGCCTTCCAGCACGAAACGGGACACCAGCGGCGCGAAATCGCTGCGCGAGAAGATCCGCCAGCCGCCGGCGATGTGGCGCAGCTCAAAGCCCCGCGGCTCCGCGGCGGGCCGCCCTTCGGAGCGGACTCCGCCGTCGTAATCGCGCTGCAGGTCCAGCAGCAGGGCCTGGACGGTGCCCACCGGAAGGGCCAGCGCTGTGGCCAATTCCACATCGGTGGCCGGTTCGTCGATAACCATCAGGACCGCTTCCAACGCGGCCCGGGCACCGCCCGGCAACCGTTCCACATCGACCTCGGGCCCCGCCGTCTCCTCCTGCGGATCAGTCATCGCGTCCCTCCGTTGTGTCCGCGGCCGTGTCCGCGGCCGGCGCGTTGTCATATTCCTCGCTGAGGTTGGCGCCGGTCCATTCCGCGTCCGGCCCGGTCCAATGGACCGTCAACTCGCCGAGCGGCGCAACCTGGTTGAAGGCGATGACGCCGTCGCGGAACATCTCCAACAGCGCCAGGAAGCGGGCAACCACCACCAGCGCGCCGTCCGCGTCGTCGGTGAGCGCCCGGAACGTCAGGGGCGGGCCTGCCTGCAGTCGCGCCCCAAGGATCGCCGCCTGCTCCTTCACGCTGACCGGCGGCGCGTGCAGGTGCGAGAGCCCGACTTGGGTCGGCGCGGGCTCCTTGGGCTCCAGGGCTTTGGCCGCAAGGGCGGCAAAGTCCGCCAGGGGCGTGCGCCAGACGAGCTCGGGCAGCAGCGCGGCGAACTGCGGCTCCAGCGCGACCTGCCTCGGGAATCGTTCGGCCTCCCGGGCCAGGCGCTGGCCGAGCAGGGCCGCGATTTCCTTGAAGGCCTTGTACTGCAGCAGCCGGGCGAAGAGCAGGTCCCGGGCCTCGAGCAGGGCGATGTCCTCGTCGTCCTCCACCTCGCCGGTGGGCAGCAGCCGGGCGGCCTTGAGGTCCAGCAGGGTCGCCGCGATGACGAGGAACTCGCTGGCTTCGTCCAGGGCCTTGTCGTTGCCATCGGCCTGGAGGCGGCGGATGTAGGAGATGAACTCGTCCGTGACGCGGGCAAGCGCCACTTCGGTGATGTCCAATTCGTGCTTGGAGATCAGTCCCAGCAACAAATCGAACGGTCCGCTGAAGTTGTCCAGCGTGACGGCGAAGCCTGCCGGCTTCCGGTCGCCCTCCTGGTCCGGGACGCCGGGCACGGTGTCCTGCCCTGCCGGGAGGCCGCCTGCCGGCACCGTCCCCGCCGGCGCCGGCGTCATCAGGGGGCGCCGCCGCGGGCGATGAGCTCCTTGGCCAAGTCGCGGTAGGCGGTCGCGCCGGCGTGGTTGCCCGCGTAGCTGGTGATCGGTTCCGCGGCGACGGTGGCGTCGGCGAACTTGATGGTGCGTTTGATCACGGTTTCGAAGACCTTGTCGCCGAAGGCTTCCAGCAACCGGCCGATGACCTCGCGGCTATGCAGGGTGCGGGCGTCGTACATGGTGGCCAACACGCCGTCGATCTGCAGGCGCGGGTTCAGCCGGTCCTGGACCTTTTCGATGGTCTCCACCAACAGCGCCACCGCGCGCAGCGCGAAGAACTCGCAGATGAGCGGAATGATCACGCCGTGGGCCGCGGTGAGCGCGTTGACGGTCAGCAGGCCCAGCGAGGGCTGGCAGTCAATCAGGATGACGTCGTAGTCGTCCTCGACCTTGCGCAGCGCGTGGGCCAGGACCTGCTCGCGCGCCACCTCGTTGACCAGCTGCACTTCCGCGGCCGAGAGGTCGATGTTGGCCGGCAGCAGGTCGATGTTTTCCACGTCCGTGGGCTGGATCGCCTCACGGATGTCGGTCTTGCGGTCCATCAGCACGTTGTAGACGGTCAGGTCCAGCTCATGCGGATTGGTGCCAAGCCCGGCCGACAGGGCGCCCTGCGGGTCGAAGTCGACCAGCAGGACCTTACGGCCGACCTCGGCCAAGGCGGCGCCGAGGTTGATGGTGGACGTGGTCTTGCCGACGCCGCCCTTTTGGTTGACCATTGCCACGATGCGCGCGGGGCCGTGGGACGTCAGGACGGGCGGTTCAGGGAACTCGGTCAGCGGCCGCCCGGTCGGGCCCAGGACATCCTCGTCCGCTTGCCGCAGAGTGGTTGTCGAACCTTGTTCGCTGCTCACGTATCTAACCCAGCTTCCATCGTTTCGCTGCCGTTCTTCTTCCTGACAAGGTTACAGTGACCGCCCCGTTATCGATCGACAGGCCGCTGATGATCGGCGAGCCTTTAGCTTCAAGTAGAGGTCTAAGGTTTATCCTTCGCCGTCGGGAAATAAGGGCAGGCACGACGGCGGTGGCGGATCGACATGTATACAGAAGCGAGCATTTTCCGCAATGTGTCCCGCTTTTCCCGCAGCTATGTATACACTGGCGGGATGAAGCAGAACTTGCGTGCCGGCGAACGGGCGTACTGGACGCTGCGCGAGGACATTGTGGAATGGCGGTTGCCCCCGGGCACGGTCCTGGCCGAGGTTGAGCAGGCCGCCCGGCTGGGCATCTCCCGCACGCCGCTCCGCGAGGCGCTGGGCCGGCTGACCGCCGAAGGGCTGGCCACGCCCCACACCGGACGCGGCGTCGTCGTCGCCGACGTTTCACTGGAGAACGTCACCGAGCTCTTCGAACTGCGCACGGCACTGGAGTGCCAGGCGACGGCCTTGGCCGCCAGGCGCGGCGAACCGGCCGAATTCCGGCGGCTGCAGCAGGAATTCCTCGCGGCGGCCGAGGCCATGCGCGGCGCCGTTCCGGACCCGCAGGCCTACTACCGGCTGGTCGGCCGGCTGGACGCCGCGGTGGACCACGCCGCCGCCAACACCTACCTCCGCCAGGCGATGGCCAACCTGCGCGTCCACTTGGTGAGGATCCGGCGGCTAGCACGGGACAACCCGGCCCGCCTGCTGGCCTCGGCGGCCGAACACGCCAACATCGCCGGCGCCATCGCCGACGGCGACAGCCAGGTGGCGGCCGCCGCCACCCGCATCCATCTTCACCAGAGCCTGGAACACTTCAAGACCACCGATCCGAAACACCGGACCGACCTGCCAGCCGAGAGGACATTCTGAATGACCGTCAACCATCATGTGCGCGTCTACCGCAGCGAAGAGAACCTGCCCCGCGAGGACCAGCTCGCCTACAAGATCGCCCGCGTGGCCACCGACCCGGTGGAGGTTTCCGCCGACGTGGCCGAGATGGTGATCAACCGGATCATCGACAACGCTTCGGTTGCCATCGCGTCGCTGAACCGCTCCCCCATTGTCGCCGCGCGTGCGCAGGCGCTAAGCCACCCGGTCTCCGGCGGCGGTGCCGGTGCCGGGGTCTTCGGCATCGCCGGGAAGACCTCCCCGGAGTGGGCGGCCTGGGCCAACGGCGTGGCCGTGCGCGAACTGGATTACCACGACACGTTCCTGGCCGCCGACTACTCGCACCCGGGGGACAACATCCCACCCATCCTCGCGGTGGCCCAGCACGTGGGCGCGAATGGCCGCGACCTGCTCCGCGGCATCGCCACCGGCTACGAAATCCAGGTGGACCTGGTCAAGGCCATCTGCCTGCACAAGCACAAGATCGATCACGTGGCCCATTTGGGCCCGTCGGCCGCGGCGGGCATCGGCACGCTGCTGGGCCTGGATACGGAGACCATCTTCCAAGCCGTGGGCCAGGCGCTGCATACGACGACGGCGACGCGCCAGTCGCGCAAGGGCGAGATCTCCACCTGGAAGGCGCACGCACCGGCCTTCGCGGGCAAGATGGCGGTGGAGGCAGTGGACCGGGCGATGCGCGGCCAGACCTCACCCGTGCCGATCTACGAGGGCGAGGACGGCGTCATCGCCTGGCTGCTGGACGGGCCGGACGCCTCCTACGACGTGCCGCTGCCGGCCCCGGGCGAGCCCAAGCGCGCCATCCTGGACACCTACACCAAGGAACACTCCGCCGAGTACCAGGCCCAGGCCTGGATCGACCTGGCCCGCAAGCTGCACCGCGAGCATCCGGAAGCCACCGACGCGGAGAACGTGAAGTCCGTCCTGATCAGGACCAGCCACCACACGCACTACGTGATCGGCTCCGGCGCGAACGATCCGCAGAAGTACAGCCCCACGGCGTCCCGCGAGACGCTGGACCACTCGATCCCGTATATCTTCGCCGTGGCCCTGCAGGACGGCGCCTGGCACCACGTTGATTCGTACGCCCCCGAACGGGCGGCCCGGCCGGACACCGTGGCGCTGTGGCAGAAGGTCAGCACCGAGGAAGACCCGGAGTGGACCCGCCGCTACCATTCGCTGGACATCGCCGAGAAGGCGTTCGGCGGCTCGGTGGAGATCACGCTCACCGACGGGACCGTCATCGCCGACGAGATCGCCGTGGCCGACGCCCACCCGCTGGGCGCCCGCCCGTTCGCCCGGGCACAGTATGTGAACAAGCTGCGCACCCTGGCCAAGGGCATCGTCGACGATGCCGAAATCGACCGGTTCCTCGCCGCCGTCGAGCGGTTGCCCGAACTGGCCGCCGGAGAGCTGGACCAGCTGAACATCCGGGCGGCCGACGGCGTCATCGACCTCTCCGCCGGGCCGAAGGGGCTGTTCTAAATGCTCTACTCCGCGACAACCCCCGAGCAGAAGCGCCGGACGCTGCGCGAAGGGCTGGCCTCCGGGAAGCTGCAGCAGTTCCCCGGCACGTTCAATCCCCTCTCGGCGCGGCTGATCCAGGAGAAGGGGTTCGACGGCGTGTACATCTCCGGCGCCGTGCTGGCCAACGACCTGGGGCTGCCGGACATCGGGCTGACCACGCTGACCGAGGTCGCTGTCCGGGCCGGGCAGATCGCGCGGATGACCGACCTGCCGGCCTTGGTGGACGCCGACACCGGCTTCGGCGAGCCGATGAACGTGGCCCGCACGGTGCAGGAACTGGAGAACGCCGGCCTGGCCGGCTGCCACATCGAGGACCAGTTCAACCCCAAGCGCTGCGGCCACCTGGACGGCAAGAACGTGGTGGACCTGGAGACCGCCAGCAAGCGGATCCGCGCCGCCGCCGACGCCCGCCGGGACCAGAACTTCCTGATCATGGCGCGCACCGACATTAGGGCCGTGGACGGCCTGGCCGCGGCCCAGGACCGTGCCCGCGCCCTGGTCGACGCCGGCGCGGACGCCATCTTCCCCGAAGCCATGAGGACCCTGGACGAATTCGCAGCCATCCGCGACGCCGTCGACGTGCCGGTGCTGGCCAACATGACCGAGTTCGGCAAGAGCGACCTGTTCACCGCGGACCAGCTGTCCTCCGTGGGTGTGAACATGGTGATCTATCCGGTGACCCTGCTGCGCAGCGCGATGGGCGCGGCAGAGCGGACCCTCGACGCCATCAAGGCCGACGGGACCCAGCAGGCACAGGTAGGCGACATGCTCACCCGTGCGCGTTTGTACGAATTGGTGGATTATGAGGCGTATAACCAATTCGACACCTCTGTATTCAATTTCCACGTGCCCGGCCGGTACTGACCACAAGACATAGGAGTCGCCATGAGCACCGATGCATCAACCGAAGCACCGCAGATCCGCAAGGGGCTGGCCGGCGTCGTCGTCGACACCACGAAGATTTCCAAGGTCAACGCGGAGACAAACTCGCTGCTCTACCGCGGCTACCCGGTCCAGGATCTGGCCGCGCACTGCAGCTTCGAAGAAGTGGCCTACCTGCTGTGGAACTCGGAGCTGCCGGACGGCGACCAGTTGCGGGAGTTCACCGCGGCCGAACGCGGCGGACGCGCGCTGGACCCGGTGGTGAAATCGGTCATCGATGCCCTGCCGGCCGAGGCCCACCCCATGGATGTCTGCCGGACCGCCGCCAGCGTGATCGGGGCCCGGCACCCGCTGGCCGGGGATTCCTCTCCGGCGGCGAACATGTCCAAGGCCGTGGAACTGCTGGCGGCCTTCCCGGCGGTCGTCGCCTACGACCAGCGCCGGCGCCGCGGCCAGGACCTGGTGGAACCGCGCGCGGACCTGGGCTACGCGGCGAACTTCCTGTGGATGTCCTTCGGCGAAGAGGCCGCGCCGGAAGTCGTGGACGCATTCAACGTGTCGATGATCCTGTACGCGGAGCACTCGTTCAACGCGTCCACGTTCGCGGCGCGGGTAATCACCTCCACGCTCTCCGACCTGCACTCGGCCGTGACCGGTGCGATCGGCGCGCTGAAGGGCCCGCTGCACGGCGGAGCCAATGAGGCGGTCATGCACACCTTCGAGCAGATCGGGATCCGCCCTGACGAGCCCCGCGAGGAAGCCGCCGCACGCGCCCGGACCTGGATGGAACAGGCGCTGGCCCGGAAGCAGAAGGTGATGGGCTTCGGCCACCGGGTCTACAAGCACGGCGACTCCCGGGTGCCGACCATGAAGGCCGCGCTGGACAAGATGATCGAACACTATGGGCGGCCCGAAATACTCGGCCTCTATGACGGCCTGGAGCACGCGATGGCCGAGGCGAAGGACATCAAGCCGAACCTGGATTACCCCGCCGGCCCCACCTACCACCTGATGGGGTTCGACACCGAGATGTTCACCCCGCTGTTCGTGGCCAGCCGCATCACCGGCTGGACCGCGCACATCATGGAGCAGTTGGAGTCGAACTCGCTGATCCGGCCGCTCAGTGAATACAACGGGCCCGCCCAGCGGGAGCTGGGCCGCTAAAGCTGCCAGGCCACGCGGTGGCCGGTGTCGAGATTCTCGACGCCGGCCACCGTTTCGTTGTCCGGCTGCATCAGCACCCGCAGCCGCGGCCGCTGCCCCGACAACGCCAGCGGCAGCCAGTGGCCGGCGTCCTGCCACATCTGCGCCAGCGGCAGCCGGTCCACCCGGTACCAGGCCGGCGCGATTTCCGCGGACTCTACCGGGACGCCCTCCCACCGCCGGGCCACGAAGAGCGCGGTGTCCATGTTCCACGCGGGAAGGGCCGGAAAATCGAAGAAGATCCGTCCGGCCTGCTCCAGCGCCTCCGGCCCCACGCGGACTCCGGTCTCTTCCTGCATCTCACGGCAGGCCGCGTCGTCGTCGCCCTCCCCCGGCTCCACTTTGCCGCCGACCCCCACGACCTTCCCGGCGCCGAACCCGGTCTTCTTCCGGCCGAGCAGCACGTAACGGCGCCCGGCTTCCTCCCGGAGCAGGAAACACAGGGCAACGGCGACAGTCATGGCAGCGAGTCTAGCCCGGCGCGACGGCGCCGACGGTGCGTTCCGGTGCAACCGGCCGGTGCCCGAGAGAGACGCCGGCGGGCCCGGGCGCGCGCGGAGCGGCCTTAGCTCCGGGGCCCCCGGGAGACGCGTCAGCCCCGGGCCCGCGGATGCGCCGCCGCGTAAACTTCGCGGAGGGTATCGGCGGTGACCAGGGTGTAGATCTGCGTCGTGGTGACGGACGCGTGGCCCAGCAGCTCCTGCACCACCCGGACGTCCGCGCCGCCCTCCAGCAGGTGGGTGGCGAAGGAGTGCCGCAGGGTGTGCGGGGACACGGGCTGGGTGATCCCGGCCTTCTCCGCGGCGGTCTTCAAAATAGTCCAGGCGCTTTGGCGGCTCAGCCGGCCGCCGCGGGCGTTCAGGAACAAGGCCGGTGTGCCGTGCCCCTTCGCGGCCAGAGCCGGACGTCCACGGACCAGGTATGCGTCCGCCGCCTGCGCGGCGAAGGAGCCCAGCGGCACCAGCCGCTCCTTGGATCCCTTGCCGAACAGGCGGACGACGGCGGGGCCGTCGCTCTGCGGTTCGACGCTGACATCATCGACGTCCAGGCCGACGGCTTCACTGATCCGGGCGCCGGTCGCGTACAGGAACTCCAAAAGCGCCCGGTCGCGCAGGCCGGTGGGGGTGTCTGCACCCGCAGACTCCAGGATTGCCGTCACAGCGGCGACGGAAATCGCCTTCGGCAGGCGTTTGCCGGGCATCGGCGGATGCACGTCAGTAGCGGGGTCGGTCTCCGTGACCCCTTCAAGCGTCCAGAACTTATGCAGCCCCCGCACGGCCACGATGGTCCGCGCCGCGGACCTGACGCTCAGGGCGGCGGCGCCGTCGGACCCCTCGGTGATGGCCTGGGCGAAGGCCGTGACATCGTGCCGGGTCACCGTGGCCGGCTCCTCGACCGCGCGCGCCTGCAGGAACCGCAGGTAACGGCCCAGGTCCCTGCGGTAGGCCGCTACCGTGTTGGCGGCCAGCCCGCGTTCCACCGCCATGTGCTGCAGGTAGTCGCCCGCCGCGCGGCCCAGCGGTGTCGCGGTGAATTCGTCTCCCTTGGCGGACGGGGCCTGCAGGGGCGCGATGGCGGATCAGTCCCGGCCGGTTCCGGCGGCACCGTCCGGGCGCTGGCTGGGATGCTCCGGCCACGGCGCGTCGGCCGGGCGCAGGTCCTCGAAGCCGGTGGCGGCCGCGCGCGCGGCGGCAAGCACCCCGGTCACGGCCGACGGATTGTGCAGCCGCCCGGCCATGACCGCGTCCACCGCATCGTCCAGATCTACCCAGAGATGCTCGATTTCGGCCTCCTCGTCGGTGCGCTGGTGCCGCTGCGCCTCCGGCACCTCCGAGAGGTCACGGGCCAGGTAGATCCGGATCGCCTCACTGGAAGAGCCGGGCGAATTGAAAAAATCCACCAGCACGTTCCAGCGCCCGGCCACCAGGTCGGCTTCCTCGGCCAGTTCCCGCACCGCGGCATCGACGAAGTCCTCGCCGTCCACGTCCAGCAGGCCCGCCGGGATTTCCCACAGCGACATCCTGGTGGGCTGCCGGTACTGCCTCAGCAGCAGGACCCGTCCCTCCGTGTCCATCGCCAGGATGGCCACCGCGCCAGGATGTGCGATGTAGTCGCGCACCAACGTCTCGCCCGTGTCCGGGCCCAGCGTGAAGGTGTCGCTGACCACGTCCCAAATGCGTCCGCGGTAAACGGTTCGGCTGTCGACCAGCGGACGCGGGTCGGGGATGTCGGCAAAGGCCGCGGAGTGCGCCGACACTCAGGCTCCGGACTTTGCCGTGGCCTTGGCCTTGCCATGCTCCAGTGCGGCGGCGACGAGGCCGGCGAACAGCGGGTGCGGCCGCGTGGGGCGCGAACTGAGTTCCGGATGCGCCTGGGTGGAGACGTAGTACGGGTGCACGTCGCGGGGCAGTTCCACGAACTCCACCAGCTTGCCGTCCGGGGAGGTGCCGGAGAAGACCAGGCCCGCCGCGGCCAACTGGTCGCGGTATTCGTTGTTGACCTCGTAACGGTGGCGGTGACGTTCGCTGACCCTGGTGCTGCCGTAGGTCTCCGCGACGACGGAACCGGACTGCAGGGCTGCCTCGTACAGGCCAAGGCGCATGGTGCCGCCCAGATCACCCTTGCCGTCGACGATGTCCAGCTGCTCGGCCATGGTGGCGATCACCGGGTGCTTGGTGTCCGGATCAAACTCGGTGGACGAAGCGTCTTCCAGTCCCACGATGTTGCGGGCGTACTCCATCACCATCGACTGCAGGCCGAGGCACAGGCCAAGGGTGGGCAGCTTGTGTTCGCGGGCGTGCCTGAGTGCGCCGAGTTTGCCCTCCAGGCCGCGGATGCCGAAGCCGCCGGGCACGCAGATGGCGTGCACGCCGTCGAGGGCGGTTGCTGCGCCTTCTTCGGTGGCGCAGTCGTCGGAGGGAACCCAACGGATCTTGACCTTGGTCTGGTTGGCGAAGCCGCCGGCCCGGAGCGCTTCGGTCACCGACAGGTAGGCGTCGGGCAGGTCGATGTATTTGCCGACCAGCGCCACCTCGACGTGGTGCTTCGGGTTGTGGACCGCCGACAGCAGCCGGTCCCACTTGGTCCAATTGACATCCTTGAACTTCAGGTCAAGGTGCTGCACGATGTACGCGTCCAGGTTCTGCGAGTGCAGGGTCTTGGGGATGTCGTAGATGCTCGGCGCATCCGGGCAGCCAATGACCGCGTCGATGTCCACGTCGCACATGCGGCCGATCTTCTCCCGCATCGCCGCAGGGACTTCCCGGTCGGACCGGATCACGATGGCGTCCGGCTGGATGCCGATGGAGCGAAGCGCGGCGACGGAATGCTGTGTCGGTTTGGTCTTCAGCTCATGCGACGGGCCGATGTACGGCACCAGCGACACATGCAGGAAGAACACGTTGTTGCGCCCGACATCCTGCCGGACCTGACGGGCGGATTCGAGGAACGGCTGCGATTCGATATCGCCGACGGTGCCGCCGATCTCGGTGATGATCACGTCCGGAACCTTCTTGCCCGCGACAGGCTCGGCGGGCAGGCGCATGCGGCGCTTGATCTCGTCGGTGATGTGCGGGATGACCTGAACGGTGTCGCCGAGGTACTCGCCGCGTCGTTCCTTCGCGATCACGGTGGAGTACACCTGGCCGGTGGTCACGTTCGCCGAACCGTCCAGATTCTCGTCCAGGAACCGCTCGTAGTGTCCGATATCCAGATCGGTTTCCGCGCCGTCGTCCGTGACGAAGACTTCACCGTGCTGGAAGGGATTCATCGTGCCCGGATCCACGTTCAGGTAGGGATCGAGCTTCTGCATCGTCACGGAGAGGCCGCGGGCACGGAGCAGGTGGCCGAGGCTTGAAGCCGTCAGTCCCTTCCCGAGCGAGGACGCCACGCCGCCGGTGACAAAGATATGTTTGGTCGTCTTGGACGACTTGGAAAACCGGGAATTAGTTCGCTGCACCACGGAATTCGAGCCTATCACCTTTCTGGACGCCCTCGGATCTCAAGGCCGTTCCGACCGCTGCCGGGTGTGCGAACACACACCCGCCGGTCAACTGCTCCCCCGCCGGCGGCGGGGCTGGTCGTGCCTGTAGCCGATGCTACAGCGCCCTCGCCCCGTCGATGAGTTCCTGGGCATGGGCGCGGGCGGAATGGGATTCTTCCTGGCCGGCGAGCATGCGGGCCAGTTCGGTCACCCGCTCTTCGTCGTCGAGCAACCGGACGTCACTGGCGGTCATCCCGCCGTCGTCCCCGCCGGCCGTCTTGATCACCCGGATGTGCTGGTCCGCGAAGGCCGCCACCTGCGGCAGGTGGGTCACCACGATGACCTGCACGTAGCGCCCCAGCATGGCCAGGCGGCGGCCGATCTCGACGGCCGCCTTGCCGCCGACGCCGGCATCCACCTCGTCGAAGACGAAGGTGGGCACGGGATCGACTTCCGCCAGCACCACTTCGATGGCAAGCATCACGCGGGACAGTTCACCGCCGGAGGCCCCCTTGCCCAGGGGACGCGGCGGGGCGCCCCGGTGCGGCTTCAGCAAGAACGTGATGACGTCGGCGCCGTGCACCGTGAGGGCGGGCGCCGGTTCGATATCGATCAACAGTTCGGCCTCGGCCATGGCCAGCGCCGACAGTTCTGCGCCGACCCGGCGGCCGAGTTCGGCTGCGGCGTCACGCCGCAGCGCCGTCACCGCGGCTGACTGGACGGCCAGGGCGGAGTCCAGTTCTGCGATTTCCGCCTCCAACCGCTCGATCCGGCTGGAGTCGTCTGTCAGGTCTTCCAAGCGGGTGCGGGCCTGAACGGCCCACTCGAGCACTTCGTCGATGCTCGGCGCGTATTTGCGCACGAGCCGCGCCAGGTCGGCCCGGCGTGCTTCGACCTCCTCCAGCCGGCCCGGCCCCTCGCTGTCCAGCGATGCGCCGTAGCTCGCCAGCTCCGCGGCGACGTCGGCGAGGATGATGCCGACCTCGGCCAGTCGGGCCGCAGCGCGGCCCAATTCGGCGTCTTCGTCCTGGACCTGCTCCAGCGACCGCTTCGCCGCGTCGACCAGGGCCGTCGCGTCCGGAGAGTCGGTGTACTCCTCGGCCACGAGCGCCTGGTGCGCCAAGGTGGCAGCAGCGCGCAGTTCCTCGACGTTGGCCAGCTTCACGGCCTCGGCCTTCAAGGCGTCGTCTTCACCGGGCTGGGGGTCCAGCCCGTCGATTTCCTCCAGGGCCTGCTGCAGCGCCTCGGCTTCGCGCAGGCGTTCGCGGGCCTCGGTCCGCAGGGTCTCCAGTTCGGTGCTGGCTTCCCTCCAACGGGCGAATGACGCTGCATAACCGGACAGCGCCGTGGTGAGGGCTTCACCGGCAAACTTGTCCAGCGCTTCCCGCTGCGCCTGCTGGCTCTTGAGCCGCAGCTGGTCTGTTTGGCCGTGGACCGCCACCAGGTGGCCGCCGATCTCGGCCAGCGTTCCCACCGGCGCTCCCCGGCCGCCGACGTGCGCGCGGCTGCGGCCATCGGCGTTCACCGTCCGGGCCAGCATCAGTTCAGCTCCGCCGTCGAACTCGTCGATGTCAGCGCCCGCCTCACCCGCGCGGGCCAGGGCAGGACTTCCCGCGGCAAGCCGAACCACGGCCTCGGTCACTGCGTTGCGTGCCCCGGTCCGCACCGCCCCGGCGTCCGCGCGGGCTCCCAGCAGCAGGCCGAGCGCGGTGACCACCATGGTCTTGCCCGCACCCGTCTCGCCCGTCACCACCGACAGGCCGGGCCCCAGCGGAAGCGTAGCCTCGGTGATCACACCGAGGTTGCGGATCCGGATTTCTTCGATCACTTCGGCGCCTCCTGGCTTGGCTGGGCGTATCGTGGTTCCACTGTCCGCACCGTAGGCAGGGACGAAGTCGGCGGCTGTTCTTCCGAGGGGCTGACGGGCCCGCGCCATCCCGACGTCGGCAGTTCGAATTTGCGGACCAAACGCTCCGAGAACGGCGTCCTCCTGGTCCGGGCCAGCCGCACGGGTTTGTTGGAGCGCGTCACTTCGATCCGGGAACCGGGCGGCAGCTCCAGGCTTCGGCGGCCGTCGCACCAGAGTACGCCGTTGGCATCGCTGCGGCTGAGCACTTCCACCGCCATGATCGAATCCGGGGCAACCACCAGCGGTTTGGCGAACAGCGCGTGGGCGCTGATCGGGGTCATCAGCAGGGCTTCCACCTGGGGCCAAACCACCGGTCCGCCCGCGGAGAAGGCGTAGGCAGTGGACCCCGTGGGGGTGGCCATGACCACGCCGTCGCAGCCGAACGAGCTGATGGGCAGGGCGTCGACCTCGACCACCACTTCCAGCATCCGCTGCCGGTCGCCTTTTTCCACCGCCGCCTCGTTCAGCGCCCAGGTATGGCCGATCTTGCGCTTGTCCAGCCACACCTGGACGTCAATGGTCAGGCGCTCCTCAACCGTGTATTCGCGGTTTACCACCCAGTGAACCGTCTGGGCCAGATCCGCCCGCTCGCTCTCGGCCAAAAAGCCGACGTGTCCGAGGTTAACACCCAGCAGCGGGACGTCCGATTCCCGGACCAGTTCGGCCGAGCGCAGGATGGTACCGTCGCCGCCGAGGACCATGCCCAGATCAACGCCGTCCAGGCCGATGTCCTCGTCCAGTATTTCGGTGGGAACGGCCAGCTCGCCGTAGGTCTCCTGGAGGTGTCCGACCTCTTCCCGTCGCATGACCGGCACCAGGCCGGACGAGTGGAGTTGGGCGCAGGTTTCCTGGGCGGCCGCCAGGGCGTCTGCGCGCCCGGTGTGCGCGAGCACCAATATCCGCCGGCTCATCGCTCCACTCCCGGTTCCTGCCCTCTCGGTTCATCCAACTGGTCCGGCCTCGCTTCCCGCTCCCGCGGGAAACCGGCCATGGCCGCGTCCACTGCCTCCTGCAGCACACTACCCGTTCTGCGCTCAGTGGCCCCCGGGGGAACACTTATCCACAGGAAATATTCGACGTTCCCGTCCTGGCCGGGAAGCGGGCTGGCCGCCAATCCGCGTATGTCCAGCCCCCGTTCCAACGCTGCGGCGACAACGTTGCGAACCGCCCGGTACCGTTCCGTGTCGGAACTGACGACGCCGCTGCGCGCCAGCCGCTCGCGGCCAACCTCGAACTGCGGCTTGACCATCAGCAGCAGATTCCCGGCCGGACGGGTCGCATCGGCCAACGGTCCTATGACCAGGGTGAGGGAGATGAACGACAGGTCAGCGACGGTCAGGTCCACCGGGCCGCCGATCGCTGCCGGTTCGAGATACCGGACGTTCAGGCCTTCGAATACCCGGACCCTGCTGTCCGTCCGGATCGCGTCGACGAGCTGGCCGTGTCCGACGTCCACGGCGACGATCTCCCGCGCGCCGGCGCGCAGCAGTACATCGGTGAAGCCTCCGGTAGAAGCTCCGGCATCGAGGCAGCGCAGGCCCGCCGGATTAACTGCGGGGAAGACCGCCAGTGCACCGGCAAGTTTGTGTCCGGCCCTGCTGACGTAGTCGGGGCCTCCGTCTGCGGCCACGGCCAGCTGGTCGTCCGGGCCGACGGCGGCCGCCGCCTTGGTCAGAACAGTTCCGGCACGGCTGACCCGCCCGGCCGCTATGAGCTTGGCTGCGTGGGTACGGGACCGTGCCAATCCGCGGGATACGAGCTCCTGGTCCAGTCTGGGCATAGGGCTCAATCAGCCTCGGTCTCCAGCTCGGCCAGCAAATCGTCGTGGATCTGCTGGTACACGTGTTGGTGCCCGCGTACGGGAAGGTCCGGAATCCGGGCCAGGCCGGAGATGATCGCGTCGACCGGCTCGTCGGCCGTGGAGTCGCCGGGAACCGGCCACTGCGGCTGCATCCGGCCGCCGCTTTCCCCTGATTCTGGCAGGTCCAAGCTATCCTCCCTCGCGTCGGCGGCTGTACCCAACCGCATGAGCCAGTCTAATATCGGCCTTCAACCGGCAAGGTCAGGCGCGGCCGCGGACGCCTGGTGCGGATGGGCATCCCACCAGGCCGCGCAGGCAGCGCGCCAGGTGTCCACATCCTCCCGGCTGCCGGAGACATTCAGCTTCCCGTTTTCGACGGCGGCCACCGCAGCACCGCAGCGGAACCCCGAGCCGTCAGGGGTAACGGCAGGATAGGGCCGGTACAGTTCGGTCAGGCTGCCCAGCAGATACCGTGGCCGTTCCGCCGTGCGCGCGGCGAGGATCGTTTCGACCCCGTCGATGCCGGTCAAGACGACTGCCGTGTCCATGCCCGCGTTGTTGCCGCCCAGGATGTCCGTATCGAGCCGGTCCCCCACTACCAGCGGCCGGCGAGCCCCCAACGCCGCAGCCGCCGTCGTAAAAATGCCCGCTTCCGGCTTTCCTGCAACCAGGGGCACCGCGCCGGTGGCTGCCTGTACGGCCGCCACCAACGACCCGTTTCCGGGGGCGATGCCACGCTCTCGGGGAATGGTCAGGTCGGTGTTGGTGGCGATCCAGAGGGCGCCCGCGGCGACGGCGAATGATGCCTCCGCCAGGTCTTTCCAGCCCAGCTCCGGGTCGAACCCCTGGATCACGGCGACCGGGGCATCGAGGGCGGAACGGACCGGTACGAAGCCCTGGGCGGCTGTTTCGTCCGCCAGGGTCCGGCTACCCGTGACCAAGACCTTTGAGCCCGCCGGAACATGTCGGGCAAGCATCAGCGCACCGGCCCGCGCCGACCCGAAGACCTGGTCGGCGGTGGCCGGGGCACCGAGCTCGCGCAAATGAGCGGCCACCTGCGCCGCTGACCGCGACGCATTGTTGGTGATGTAGCCCAGCGCCGTCCGGGTCTCCGCGAGGCCCCTCAGTGCCTCTACGGCTCCGGGGATAGCCTGGTGCCCGGCGTACACGACGCCGTCCAGATCGGACAGCACGGCGTCGTAACCGGAGATCAGGGGCTTACCCGTCATCGTCCCTGCTGGCCTGGGCGGACGCGGTGCCGGGAGCGCCGGCGTCTTCGACGTCCGTCGCAGCTGGAGCAGCCGCTTGATCGGAGGCGGTCGGAGAACCAGCCGCAGGTTCACTTTCGCCGTCGTCCGGCGCTGACTCTTCAGATTCGGCCGGGCCGGCCGTGTCGGCCTCGTTGATGAAACCCCGCACATCGGTAACGGGGCCAGCTTCGCGGCGGCCGTCATCCGGTTCCATCTCATCGCCGACCAGGTCGACAATCTCAGGCTCGGCAAAATCTCCCACGCCCAGGGCGTTTTCGGCCACCATCGCCTGGCGCCTCCATTGCTGTGCTTCCTCACCACGGTTAGCGGCATCCAAGGCGTCCGCATACGCCCGGAACAGCCGCGGGCTGTAGGAGAAGGCCCTGTTTCGGTCCAGTTGCGGAATCTCCAAGGCCGCAACCGCCGCGTCGTACTGCTCCAGGTCGGAACGGGCGCCGGAGGCCACAATCGCCAGTTCCACTTTGCCCGCCGTATCCAGTGTTGCGGCGTCTTCTGACCGCGTCAGCTCCAGCGCCCTGTCCGGCCGCCCGAGGCCACGTTCGCAGTCGGCCATGATCGGCAGGTGCTCATTGGAGCCGCTGATGCGACGGAAGGTGCGGAACTCCCTGAGGGCTTCACCGTAGTGACCGGCCGCGTATGCGGTCAGGCCGACGGCCTCTCGCACCGGAGCCATGCGCCCACCCCTGCGGCTGGCCGCCAGGGCGTGCTGGAAGGCAAGTTCCGGTTCCTCGTCCAGCAGTCGCCCGGCCATCACCAGGTGCTTGGCAACCCACTCAGCGTTCTTGGACTCCAAGGTCCGCAGCTGCGCGCGCGTGACGCGGTCCAGCTCGGCACCCGTGACGTCGGGGTCAATCTCCGGTGAACGCGGGCGGTCGACCCGGTTGGAACTGCGCAGGTCTCCGGCATTGTGATCAGGCGCTCCGCCGGCGCGGTCGAACGACCTGCCACCGCCATCGTTGCGGGAACGGTCACCGCGGTCCTGGCGGGGGCGGTCACCGAAATCCCGACGCTCACCACGATCCTGACGCGGCCGATCATCGCGCGAGCGGAAACCACCGGCACCGCCAGACGCGCTGCCACGATCCTGACGCGGCCTGTCATCGCGCGAACGGAAACCACCGGCACCACCAGACGCGCTGCCACGATCCTGACGCGGACGATCACCAAAGTCCCGACGCTCACCACGATCCTGACGCGGACGATCACCAAAGTCCCGACGCTCACCACGATCCTGACGCGGACGATCACCAAAGTCCCGACGCTCACCACGATCCTGACGCGGACGATCACCAAAGTCCCGACGCTCACCACGATCCTGACGCGGACGATCACCAAAGTCCCGACGCTCACCACGATCCTGACGCGGACGATCACCAAAGTCCCGACGCTCACCACGATCCTGACGCGGACGATCACCAAAGTCCCGACGCTCACCACGATCCTGAC
>NZ_JBNHGB010000003.1:0-537338 GCF_059090825.1 Arthrobacter sp. Y3224055
GACAAAGCTCGAGGGCCTAAGCCCGGTGCAGTACCGTGCTCAGGCCCTCGCGGCCTAGTCTCTTATTTAGCCAGTCCAACTTTCGGGGCCCAGTTCAATCCGGGGGCCGTTCGTTTTGCTTCAGCCGGCGTAGCCGTTCGGGTTGTTCTTCTGCCAGCGCCAGTGGTCTTCGCACATCTGCTCGAGGTTCTTGACCGCCGACCAGCCGAGCTCGGCCAGCGCGGCGGAAGGGTCGGCATAGCTGATGGCGGCGTCTCCGGGGCGCCGGTCGGTCAGCTCGTAGGGGATGTCGAATCCCGCGGCCTTGCCGAACGCGGCGAGCACCTCCAGCACGGAGGAGCCCTTGCCGGTGCCCAGGTTCCACCGGCGCACTCCGGGCCGGCCGGCGATGAAGTCCAGGGCCGCCAGGTGTCCGGCGGCCAGGTCCATGACATGGATGTAGTCGCGCACGCCGGTACCGTCCGGCGTCGGGTAGTCGCTGCCGAAGACCCGGACCTTGTCCCGGCGGCCCACGGCCACCTGCGCCACGAACGGCAGCAGGTTGTTGGGCACACCCGTCGGGTCTTCGCCGATCCGCCCGCTTTCGTGCGCGCCCACGGGGTTGAAGTAGCGCAACAGGGCCACGTGCCAGCGCGGGTCGGAGTCGCCCAGGTCGGACAGGATGTCCTCGATCTGTTCCTTGGTCCGGCCGTAGGGATTAATCGCGTCCAGCGGAAGCTTCTCGGTCAGCGGCACCTCCTCGGTGGCGCCGTACACGGTGGCCGAGGAACTGAACACGATCGTGCGGACGTTGTGGGCATCCATCGCGCGGAGCAGGTTCAGCGTGCCGCCCACGTTGTTGTGGTAGTAGTGCAGGGGTTTTTCAACGGACTCGCCGACGGCCTTCAGGCCGGCAAAGTGGATCACGGCGTCCACGGACTCTGTCTCCAGCACCCGGTTAAGCGCGGCCTCGTCCAGCAGGTCGGCCTGGTGGAACCGTGCCTGCCGGCCGGCCAGCTCCTGGACGCGGCGCAGCGACTCCTCGCTGGAATTGGCCAGGTTGTCGAGCACCACCACGTCGTGCCCCGCCTCCAGCAGGGCGAGCGTGGTGTGCGAGCCGATGAAGCCGGTTCCTCCGGTGACCAGAATTCTCATGCCCACCAGCTTAGTAGCTCACCCCGGATCACCCCGCCACGGCCCGCAGCGGGGCAGGTACAAGGGCTGGACAGCAAGGTCTAGAGTTGAGCTACAGGCGGCAGTGGGGATGCCCGCCGGCGGCACCCGCGTGCGGGGGCAACTGCAGATGAGCTGCGTCGTCGGTCCGAGCGAAAGGACGCGGACAGCATGCACCAGACGGGCGGGCCGGGGTGGCGGATCACCGCAGACACCTCGGGACATATGCTGCTGGCCCTCTACCTTCGCGACGCCGCCGGCCTGGCCGGAGCCGGCCGGCCCGCGGTGTCGCCGGTGTTGCCGACGGTCCGCACCGCCGATCCCACCCAGCTGACCGCGCATGTCGGCGGCCCGGCGGCGCTGCGGGACGAATGGGAGAAGTGGTGGGAGGACCTGGTCCGTGACCGCCCGGGCAACGCCGCCAAACTGGCCCCGCCGTCCTTTCCCGCCTTCGCCGGCAGCCCCGCGCTGCGGCTGCTGCTGCAGGCCCACTTCGGCGCCGGGATGAGCTGGGCGCGTGCCCGGATGGCCGAGTACGGGAAGTTGGCGCAGGAGCGCGAGGCCAAGGGCACGAACGGGTTGATCCGCGAGCTGGTCCAGGACCGGGAAATGGAGCTCGGCCGCGCCGCGCGCACCTTCGAGCTG
This sequence comes from Arthrobacter sp. Y3224055, assembly GCF_059090825.1. Lineage (NCBI taxonomy): Bacteria > Bacillati > Actinomycetota > Actinomycetes > Micrococcales > Micrococcaceae > Arthrobacter > Arthrobacter sp. Y3224055. The sequence goes on from NZ_JBNHGB010000003.1 coordinate 1,798, forward strand.
AAGCTCATCGAGCTGCCGCTGTGCGAGCCGCGTGCCTGGTTCGTGGAGCCGGACCGGGTGCTGCTGTGCCAGACACTGTTGGACGACGAAAGCGCCTTCCGCAGTTACCTTCAGCCGATCGTCGAACTCATCGTCTAGCCGCGACGGGGGGTTCAGGCGACCGGGCCCCGCGCCACCGTGATCACGACGTAGCCGGTGTCGGTATCGGCGCCGACCCAGCCGCCGTCGTCACGCTGCCAGCTCAGGCCCGCGTGGGCCACCGACTCAAGGTCGAGCCCTTTGGCAGAAGCGACCGCCCACTGCGCCACCGCCCAGCCCCGCTCGTCGGCTGCCGCCACCCGGACCTCGCGGCCGGCGACGGCCATGTCCAGGCCGGGATGCACGGCCTCCAGCTGCGCCAGGACGACAGCGGGGTCGCCGGCTGCCTCGGCATCCTTGAGCACGCAGTTCAGGGCGGCGGGCGAGTGCCCGGTCAGCGCCGAGGCGAAGGCCTTGGCCTCGGCCTCATGGTCCGCGTACGCCAGCGGATAGGCGCTGCGCTGGACGGTCTGGGCCGCGTCTGTCACCGGCATGGACTCGTAGCCCGGGACCTGTTCGAGCACCTCGTAGAACTTGTTGGCCGCATACACCGGGTCCTGCACTTGTTCCTCGGTGCCCCAGCCCTGGGACGGCCGCTGCTGGAACAGCCCCCGGGAGTCGGGACCGGCCGTGTCGCCGTAATCGATGTTGCGCAGCTTCGACTCCTGGATGGCCGTCGCCAGGGCGATCGACGCGGCGCGTGCGGGCAGCCCGCGCCCGACGGCAATCCCCGAGATGAGCGCGGCGTTCGCGGCCTGGTCCGGTGCCAGTTCGTAGGTGTCCGAACCGACGACGGCGGTGCACCGCTCGCGGACCAGGGTTTGGGAACGGTCAATGAAGGTGGCGGCGAAGTAGGCGGCACCGCCGACCAGGGCCAGCAGGACGATCAGGCTGAGCAGGCTGCGTGTCCTGCGTGCACGGGCTTGCCGGGACATGGCGGTGCCGTCCGGGACTGCTAGTTGGCGTGCAGGACCGCGTTGAGCTCCACGCTCTGGCCCTTGCGCGGCAGGACTTCCACTGCGCCGCTGGTGGAGTTGCGGCGGAAGAGGAGGTTGGGCAGGCCGGAGAGTTCCACGGCCTTGACCTGGCGGTGGTCCCCGGTGGCAACGTCGATCAGGCTGACCCGGGTTCCGGCGGTCACATAGAGGCCGGCCTCGACCACGCAGTCGTCGCCGATGCTGATGCCGACGCCCGAGTTGGCGCCCAGCAGCACGCGCTCGCCGATGCTGATCCGTTCCTTCCCCCCGCCGGAGAGCGTGCCCATGATCGAGGCGCCGCCGCCGACGTCGGACCCGTCCGCCACAATGACGCCGGCGGAAATGCGGCCCTCCACCATGGAAGTGCCCAGCGTGCCGGCGTTGAAGTTGACGAAGCCTTCGTGCATCACCGTGGTGCCGGCGGCCAGGTGCGCGCCGAGGCGGACCCGGTCGGCCTCGGCAATCCGCACGCCGGTGGGAACCACGTAGTCCACCATGCGCGGAAACTTGTCCACGCCGAAGACGGTCACCTGGCCGCGGCGGCGCAGCCGGCGGCGGACCGCTTCGAAACCGTCCACGGCGCACGGGCCGAAGTTGGTCCAGACCACGTTGGGCAGCTGCCCGAAAATGCCGTCCATGTTCAGCGAATTGGGGGTGACGAGGCGGTGGGAGAGCAGATGCAGCCGGAGGTAGGCGTCGGCGGTGTCGGCCGGCGCGGCGTCCAGGTCGATGCTGCGGGTGAGGACCTCAAGACGGGTGCCGCGGTCCGCGTCGGCGCTGTCCGCGGCGTCGGCCTCGAGGCCGGTCTCCGCGTCCCGGGCGGCGCCGGCAGGGCCCAGCGCCGGCGCCGGATACCAGACGTCGAGGACGGTGCCGCTGTCGGTGACGGTGGCCAGCCCGGTGCCGTGGGCGGTGCGGGGAGTGGCGGTGGCGGTGGTGCTCGCGGTCATGGATGCAAGTCTACCGAGCGCGTCGGGGCCGGTGACGCCGGGATGCCGCAGGCGCGTCTGGCTAAGCTGGGGGAGTGACTTCCACCATTGCCCTGGACTTGACCGCCGACGTCGCCGAGCTGACCGCGGCGCTGATCGACGTTGACAGCGTGTCCGGCAACGAGACCGCCCTGGCCGACGCCGTGGAGGCCGCCCTGCGGGCCCTGCCGCACCTGAAGGTGCTGCGCGACGGCGACGCCATCGTCGCGCGCACGCAGCTGGGGCGGCCGGAGCGGGTCATCCTGGCCGGCCACCTCGACACCGTGCCGTTGCCCGCCGTGCCCGGCTCCCTCGGAACCGTGCCGTCGGTGTGGGACGGGGACGTGCTGTACGGGCGCGGCGCCACCGATATGAAGGGCGGGGTAGCGGTGCAGCTGGCGCTGGCCGCCGAGCTGGCGGCACCCAACCGCGATGTCACCTACGTCTTCTACGACCACGAGGAAGTGGATGCTTCGATGAGCGGGCTGGGCCGGCTGGTGCGCAACCACCCCCAGTTGCTGCAGGGCGACTTCGCCATCCTGCTCGAACCGACCGACGGAACCGTGGAAGGCGGCTGCAACGGCACGGCCCGGTTCGAAGCGAGCACGGTGGGCCAGGCGGCGCATTCCGCGCGCGCTTGGCGGGGCGTCAACGCTATCCACGCCGCGGCCGATATCCTGGTCCGGCTCCGGGACCATGAACCGGCCACTGTCACGGTCGACGGCCTGGAGTACCGCGAGAGCCTGAACGCGGTGAAGATCAAGGGCGGCACGGCGGGCAACATCATCCCCGACAGCACCACGGTGGAAATCAATTACCGGTTCGCTCCGGATAAGACGCCCGCAGACGCCGAACTGTACGTGCGGAACCTGCTGGAGGGCTTCACGGTGGTCTGCACGGATGCCGCGGCCGGCGCCCGGCCCGGCCTCGACCACCCGGCAGCCGCCGAATTCGTCGCCGCCGTGGGGGCGGAGCCAAAGCCGAAGTACGGCTGGACCGACGTGGCTCGGTTCAGCGAGCTGGGCATTCCGGCCGTCAACTTCGGCCCCGGCGACGCGTTGCTGGCCCACACCGACAACGAACACGTTCCGGCGGAGGCCGTCCGCGAGTGCCGGGCGGCGCTGCGCCGCTGGCTGCTGGCCTGACCGTCCGGGGGCGCCGGAGGATGCCGCCGGGCAACAGGGAAGGGGAGGACGCGCAGGCATCCTCCCCTTCCCTGTCGGCGGTCAGCGGCAGCCGGTCACACCTTGACGGCCATCGGCTGCGTGGTCAGCGGCGCGGTCTCGCCCGCGGTCCTGCTGCTCAGGAACTTGGAGAGCCAGTTGGCTACCCAGGACAAGGCGAAGTTGACGACGATGAAGAGGACGGCCGCAATCGTCAGCGACTGCAGGATCGGACCGGCGGAGCCGTAAATCTGCATCGACCGCAGCAACTCGGAGTACGTGATGATGTAGCCGAGGGCAGAGTCCTTCAGGATCACCACGAATTGGCTGACCAGGGCCGGCAGCATGGCCACCAGGGCCTGCGGCAGTTCGATGCTGCGCAACGACTGGGCACGGGTCATGCCGATCGCCATCCCGGCTTCACGCTGGCCCTTGGGCAGGCCGAACACGCCGGAGCGGACCAGTTCTGCGATCACCGATCCGTTGTACAGCGTCAGGGCCGTCACGACGGCGTAAAACGGGATGTCCGCCGGGGTGCCGATTCTCAGCTGCCCGAACAGGAGCCAGAAGAAAATCATCATCAGCAACACCGGGACAGCCCGCAAGAGTTCGACGATCACTCCGCAGAGCCACCGCAGGGGGCCGTTCGAGGCGAGCCTGCCCACGCCGAAGAGCAGCCCGAAGACCACGGACGTGAGGATCGAGACTGCGGCGGCCTTAAAGGTGTTGATCAGGCCCGGCAGGATGGTGAACTGCCAGACCTCGCCGGTCAGGAACGGCGTCCACAGCTCGGATGACAGCTGGCCCTTGTCGTTCAGTCCGACGATGACGAAGATCGCCGCGCCGAGGAAGAGCAGGATGCCGATGATGTTGGTGACCATGATCCGCGCACGGGCCTTCGGGCCGGGCGCATCAAAGAGGACGTTCTGCTTGATGTTCATCGTGACACCGCCAGTTTCTTGGAGAGCCAAGTGGTCACCAGACCGATCGGCAGCACGATGATCACGAAGCCGATGGCGAAGGTCGCGAAAATGGCCATGATGACATCCGGCCGGAACTCGATCATGGTTTTCATCAGCCCGGCGGATTCGGCGACCGACGCCGCCGTTGCCACCGTGGTGTTCTTGGTCAGGGCGATCAGGGTGTTGCCCAGCGGCGCCACGGCACCCCGGAAGGCCTGGGGCAGGATGACCATCCGCGCCGCCGGCAGGAAGCTCAGCCCGATGGCGCGGGCGGCCTCGGCCTGTCCCAGGGGCACGGTGTTGACTCCGCTGCGAATGGATTCGCAGACGAAGGCCGCGTGGTAGACGGACAGCCCGACGATGGCCCAGAGGAAGAAGTTGAAGTCGAAATCGCCGGAGAGGTTCATCTGGAGCTGGAAGACCGCCACCAGGATGCAGAACACCATGATGATGGTCAGCGGCGTGTTGCGGAAGACGTTGACGTACGCCGCGCCGGCCCAGCGGAAGCTGGGCACCGGTGAGATGCGCATCAGGGCCAGGACGGTACCCAGCACCAACGAACCCAGGGCGGCCCAGAAAGCGAGCTGGATATTGACCCACAAGGCTCCGACGACGTCGTAGGTCTCCAGCGCCGTCAGGTAGCTCTGGAAATACTCGGACAAACTGTCCATCCCCTTTCGGTGGGAAGAGGCAGATCATGTTGTGGGGCGGGAGTGCCCCGCCCCACAACGGATGGTGCTAGGCGCAGGCTTCGCCCGGCTTCGGCGGGTTCAGGTCCTTGTTGTAGGAGTAATCCACACCCTCGGTGTTCTTCTTGAGGGCTTCTTCCCAGGCACCTTCCTCGACCATCTTGTTGATGGCTGCGTTGATGTCCGCGCAGAGTTCCGAGCCCTTCGGCAGGCCGACGCCGTAGTTCTCCTCCGAGAACGGGTTGCCGACCACCTTGTACTTGCCGGCGTTGTTCGGCTGCGCCGCGAGTCCGGCCAGGATGATGTCGTCGGTGGTCACCGCGTCGATCTGGCCGCCCTGCATGGCGGTCACGCACTCTGCGTAGCTGGGCCGCTCGACCAGGTTCACTTCGGCGGCGTGCTCGTCCTTGATGCGCTGGGCGGAGGTGGAGCCGGTCACCGAGCAGAGGTTCTTGCCGTTAAGCGCATCCGGGCCGGTGATTTCGGTGTCGTCGGTCCGGACCAGCAGGTCCTGGCCGGCCACGAAGTACGGTCCGGCGAAGTCGACGGTCTGCTTGCGCTCGTCGGTGATGGAGTACGTCGCGAAGATCATGTCCACCTGGTTGTTGGCGAGCATGTTTTCGCGGTTCGCCGAGGGCGACTCGACGAATTCGATCTGGTCCTCCGAGTAGCCCAGCTCGTTGGCCACGTACTTGGCGACATCCACGTCGAAGCCGCTGAACTTGCCGCCGGAGGAAAAGCCCAGGCCCGGCTGGTCGTACTTGATGCCGATACGGATGCCTTCGCCGCCGCCGGCAGTCTCGCCGCCGCCTCCGCCGCCTGTGCCGCCGCCGCCGCCGCAGGCGGACAGCACGAGCGCGGCTCCGGCTGCCATGGCAGCCATTCCATAACGGGTCTTTCGCATGTTTTCTCCTTGCGTTGTCGGCCCTCCGTCAGTGAAGGGCCAGGTGTGGGGGTCAGTGTTCGAGGATCTTGCCCAGGAAGTCCTTGGCGCGGGTGCTCTTCGGGTTGGTGAAGAATTCTTCCGGGGTGGCCTGCTCCACGATCTGGCCGTCGGCCATGAAGAGCACGCGGTCCGCCGCCTTGCGGGCAAAGCCCATCTCGTGCGTGACCACGATCATGGTCATGCCTTCGCTGGCCAACTGCACCATGGTGTCGAGCACTTCGTTGATCATTTCCGGATCCAGTGCCGAGGTGGGCTCGTCGAAGAGCATCACCTTCGGTTTCATCGCCAGGGCCCGGGCAATCGCCACGCGCTGCTGCTGGCCGCCGGAGAGCTGGGCCGGCAGCTTTTGCGACTGGTTGGCCACGCCGACGCGCTCGAGCAGGCTCATGGCCAGCTCCTTGGCCTCGGACTGCTTCATCCCCTTGACCTTGATCGGTCCCAGGGTGACGTTCTCCAAGATCGATTTGTGGGCAAAAAGGTTGAAGGACTGGAACACCATGCCGACGTCGGCCCGCAGCTTGGCCAGGGCCTTGCCCTCGGCCGGCATCTTCTCGCCGTCGATCAGGATTTCGCCGTCGTCGATGGTCTCCAGGCGGTTGATCGCCCGGCAGAGGGTGGACTTGCCGGAACCCGACGGCCCGATCACGACCACCACTTCGCCCTTGGTGACCTCCAGGTTGATGTCCTGCAGAACATGGAGGGATCCGAAGTGCTTGTTAACGTTCTTCAGGGACACCAGCGGCTGACCCGCCGGCGCGGCGGACGTGGCTCGGGATGCCGCCGCGGGAGCAGCAGGCGGCGTTTTACTGTGCGATGCGTCACTGGTCATGGAACGAATCTAGCGAAAGATTCCCTTCAAGCAATGCATTCGCGACCGAACCGCCGGAATCGTGATTTAAGAGCAACCTGCGCCCCGGACCGCGTGAGGGCCGAATTGCCACCGAAACGGCGGAAACCGCCACGGATGGCCGGCGGATCTGTAGCCTTGGGAAATGACAAACCAGCAAGACATCCCGCTCCCGTCGCAACTTCCGGGCGCACCGAAAACCCGTTTCAAGGGGCCGGTGGAGCTGCGCCGCAGCCAGGCGGACATCCCGCAGGCCGACCAGTACCTGCTGGACACCAAGGACCGGGCGGAATTTACGCACACGGATCCTTGGCGCGTGCTGCGGATCCAGAGCGAATTCGTCGAAGGGTTCGGCACCCTGGCCGACCTCGGCCCGGCGATCAGCGTGTTCGGTTCGGCCCGCACCCGGCAGGGAAGCAAGCACTACGCCATCGCCGAGGAGATCGGGCAGCTGCTGGTCCGGCATAATTTCGCGGTCATCACCGGCGGCGGCCCCGGTTCCATGGAGGCGGCCAATAAGGGCGCCAGCGAGGCCGGCGGCGTCTCGGTCGGGCTGGGCATCGAACTGCCGTTCGAGCAGGGGCTCAACAACTGGGTGGACCTGGGCATCAACTTCCGGTATTTCTTCGCCCGCAAGACAATGTTCGTCAAGTACGCGCAGGGGTTCATCGTGCTCCCCGGCGGGCTTGGCACGCTCGACGAGCTGTTCGAAGCCATGGTGCTGGTCCAGACGAAGAAGGTGACGTCCTTCCCGATCGTCCTGGTGGGCACGGCATTCTGGTCGCCGCTGATCGACTGGATCCGCAACACTCTCCTGGCCGAAGCGATGATCGCGGAGGCCGATCTGGACCTGGTCAGCGTGGTGGACACGGCCGAGGAAGCAGTCGAGCAGGTCATCTCCGGGCTGTCCGCCCGCTCCGGATTTTGACCCGGCGCGACGTCGTCTCTGGCACGATGGTGCTGTGAGCGCATTCCTGGTTTTCCTTGCCATCGCCGTTGCAGGTGCGGCCGCTGTCGCCGCGTCGGGCTGGCGGGGCCGGAGGAAGGCTGCCGCCGCCGGCGCGGGCGGCGAGAGTGACGGCACCGGATGGGAGCGCGGGCACGTGGCCGCGCTCCAGGGCCTGAGCGAGCATGAGGCGCGGCTGCCGGCGGTTTTGCTGCCTGAACACCCCCGTGCCGAAGACCTGGACAGCGTCCGGTTTTCCACCGCCCTGCGGGGCTACCGGATGGACCAGGTGGACGAAGTGCTGGACGTCCTGCGGGCCGAGCTGGGAGCCAAGGAGCGCCTGATCCGGCAACTGAGCCACGAACAGCCGCAGCCCGACGGCGGTGCCCACCCGGCGCGGGAAGGATGACGGGGGTGCAGGACCGCCTTCCGCGCACGCGCGTGCTTCGGGAGGCCGTGCACGCGGAGCTTTCCTTCTGGCGCCGACGGATCTCCGGGTGGCCGTGGTGGGTCCAGGTCTGCGTGCTTTACGCCCTTTCCCGGGTGTATTCGCTGCTGGTCTTCCTCGCGGTGGCACGCCAGCAGGGGCCGAATCCGTGGACCGGACCGCACCCCGACTATCTGTCCTTCATCGGAATCTGGGACAGCGCCTGGTACGAGCAGGTCTACCGGGAGGGGTATCCCGCCGATATTCCCCGCGGCCAGGACGGGCGGGTCGACGAGAACCAGTGGGCGTTCTACGCGCTTTTCCCCGGCATCGTCCGCATCCTGGCGGCGGCCACCGGGCTGGGGTGGCAGTTGCTGGCACCGCTGGTTGCGACCCTCGCCGGTTTTGCCGCCGTGCTGCTCATCTACAAACTTTTCCGTCGCTACGCCCCCCACGGCACCGCGCTGTGGGCCGTGTTCTTCGTGGCGGTCTTTCCGGTCTCGCCGATCCTCCAGGTGCCCTACGCCGAATCGCTGAACTTGGCGCTGCTGGCGGCGGCGCTGCTGCTGCTGGTGCGGCGGAAGTACCTGCTGGCGATTCCCGTCGTCGTGCTGATGTGCCTCTCCCGGCCGGTCGGCGTGCCGTTCGCGGCGCTCGCCGGCCTTCACCTGCTGTGGCGGATCAGGCAGCGCCGCACCGATCCGCTGCAGACCCCGGAATTCCTCCGCGCGGCAGCGCTGGCGCTGGTCAGCTGTGCCGCGGCCCTCGCCTGGCCGGTGCTGGCGTGGTCGGTCACGGGCGAGATGACCGCGTACACCGATACCGAGACAGCCTGGCGGGGCGAGGCCCTGATCCTGTTCAAGCCGTGGTTCGACATGGGCGTGAACCTTTTCGGGCTGTTGGGCGGAATGGCCGCCCCGCTGCTGCTGGTGGCCGCGGCGGCCGGGGTCCTGTGCTCCCCGCCTGCCCGGAAGATGGGGGCGGACCTGAGGCTGTGGTGCGCCTGCTACCTGGGCTACCTGCTTGCCTTTCTGCATCCGCAGACCAGCACCTTCCGGCTGTTGCTTCCGCTCTTCCCGCTGGCCCTGGCGGCGGCCTTGGTATCACGCAGCCGGGCGTACCGCGCGTGCCTGGCAGTGATGTTCCTGGCCGGGCAGATTGTCTGGGTGACCTGGCTCTGGTCCTGGGCCGAACTGCCCGGCGGCGGGGACTATCCGCCCTAGCGGTGGCCGGCGCCGGTGCGCCCCGTGTCGCGCAAATTAGCACCCGGTTGTGATGTACGCGATAATGGGTAGTGGTTGGACATGGCGGCCGGGCAACTGAAGGGCCGCCGATGTGAGGTTGGCGGGCAGGGCGATCACCGATCGGGCTGCCCCATGGCGGAAGGGAATTCCCAGATGGCTGCGATGAAACCGCGTACCGGTGACGGTCCGATGGAAGTGACCAAGGAGGGGCGAAGCCTCATCCTGCGGGTGCCCATCGACGGCGGCGGGCGTCTGGTGCTCGAACTGAACGCCGAAGAAGCCGGCAACCTCAAGGACTGCCTGCTCGGCGTCACCAGCGACGTGGCAGGCTAGGAACCGTTTGCTGTGAGCCACGTTCCCTCCACCGCAGAGGAACAAACCGCCCGTCATCTGGAGCAGGCCCTGGTTGAACCGCAGATGGCGCGCGTCCAAGCCCTTCCGGCCCTCGGCCGCGGACGGTCTCCGGCCGAGGGCGCCGGGGATGTCACGGTGCTGGCGGTCCCCATTGCTGAAGGCGAGGCCAACGTTGAGCGGGCCACGCCGCAGCCGCGCCAGGGTGCCGCCGAGGCGGCAGCCGACTTTGGCGCCGACGTGGCGGCCTTGGCAGAGGTCCACGGGATTGCCGGTAAGGCCGGCGAAGTGCTGGCGGTGCCGGCGCCGCCAGGCTCCGCCCGGCTGCCGGAGCGTTTGATCTTGATTGGGCTGGGCAGTGGCAGCGCGGCGGAGCTGCGCAAGGCCGGAGCCGCCCTGGCCAGGGCGACGATGGGCACCGACCGGGTGCGCAGCAGCGCCGTCGACGGACTGCCCGAAGGGCTGCAACAGGCCTTCATCGAGGGGTTCCTGCTGGGCGGCTACCGGCCGCCGCGCGCCGGGACGTCCGCCGCGCCCAAGCCGATGGCCGCGGTGCTGGAACTGACCGGAACCGCGGCGGGGACGGCCGCAACGGCCGCCGCCGGCGCCCGGGCCACGTGGCTGGCACGGGACCTGGCAAACATGCCGTCCAACGTGAAGAGCCCGGAGTGGATGGCCGGCCAGGCCGCGCGCCTCGCCGCGGCCCGCGGCCTGGGCATCCGCACGTGGGACGAGCATCAGCTGGCTGCCGGAGGGTTCGGCGGTCTGCTGGCGGTGGGCTCGGCCTCCCCGACTCCGCCCAGGCTGGTCCAGCTGGACTACACGCCCGCACAGGCCGGCGAGAACACCAGGCACGTTGTCATCGTCGGCAAGGGCGTCACCTTCGACACCGGCGGGCTGTCGCTCAAGCCGCGGGAGCCGATGCTGCCGATGAAGACCGACATGGCGGGCGCCGGCGTCGTGCTGGCGGTGCTGGCCGCTGCGGCGGAGCTGCGCGTTCCGCACCGTGTCACGGGCCTGCTCGCCCTGGCCGAGAACGCCATCGGCGCCGACGCCTACCGGCCCGGCGACGTGGTGACCGTCCACGACGGCACAACCGTAGAGATCGGCAACACGGATGCGGAGGGGCGCATGGTGCTGGCCGACGGCCTCTCCTACGCCGCCGCCCGGCTGCAGCCTGACGTCCTGGTGGATATCGCTACCCTCACCGGCGCGGCGTCCCTGGGGCTGGGCAGGCAGCATGCGGCACTGTACGGCACCCGGCGGTCCCTGGTGCGCGCGTTCGAAGCCGCGGGGGAGGCAACCGGGGAGCGGGTCTGGCACATGCCGCTGGACGAGGTGGCGGCCGAATACGGCTTCGCGTTGGAATCCGGCATCGCCGACATCTCGCATATCGCGTCCCAGCGGTCGAAGGTCGGCGGGGGATCGATCACTGCAGCGCTGTTCCTGCGCGAATTCACCGGCGCCCTTCCGTGGATCCATCTGGACATCGCCGGCCCCGCCCGGGCAGACTCCGACCGGGCCGAGGTCACGAAGGGCGCCACCGGGTACGGTGCCCGGCTGCTGCTGTCCTTCCTGCGCTCCTACCGCGGCTAGCACCGGGCCGGCGGGTGGCCCGGCGGCCCGCGGGCAGGGCGCCGCGGGTCGGTCAGCGTTTGACGGCCAGCAGCAGTCCCTCGCCGGTCGGCAGGATGGTGGACAGCAGTTGGTCGTTTTCCCGGATGGCCTTGCCGACCTTGCGCAGCGTGGTGGTGGATTCTTCGCGGATGGCCGGATCCGAGACCCGGTCGTGGTCCAGAGCGTCGTTGACAATCAGCATGCCGCCGCGCTTGAGCAGCCGGACCGCTTGCTCCACGTACAGCGGATATGAGGGCTTGTCCGCATCGACGAAGACGAGGTCGTAGGCGTTGTCGGTCAGCCGGGGCAGCACGTCGGCCGCGCGGCCGGAGATGGTGCGGGTGCGGTTGCCCGGAATGCCGGCATCGACGAAGGACTGGCGTGCCGCACGCAGATGATCGACGTCCGCATCGATGGTGGTCAGCACCGCGGCCGGCGGCAGTCCGCGCAGGAGGCAGACCCCGGAGACACCGGCGCCGGAACCGATTTCCACCACCGTCTGCGCCTTGGTGCCCGCGGCGAGGACGGTCAGGGCCGCGCCGACCCCCCTGCCGACGGCGGCAACGCCCAGTTCCTGGGAACGCTCACGGGCCCGAAGCAAGACGTCATCCTCGGCAGGGAGCCCCTCCGTGTAGGACCAACTCGTCTGCTTGTCGGCACTCATGAAACATCGCTTTCTCTTCAGCTTTTGCGGGAAAACGGCACAGGGCCGCAGTGCCAAGCCTACTGCCACAGGTGGCGGGTTCAGGCGCGTGCCCCGGGGCCGGGACACGCTGCCGCCGGCCGGGTCAGACGGGGACCGGGCTTAGCGGTCTTTGTGCAGCCGGTTTACAGAATTCTCCCAGTCTTTTGGGCCAAGATGGATACCCGGGACGCCGAAAGCCAGACCGGCAGCACGCAGCCGCATTCCCGGACCCCCAGGAGGTGGGCGGCCGCGGGCGGTCCGACGAAGGGGCACGATAATGACGAAGCTACAGGACGCCGCGTCGAACGCCGCGGCCGGCAACGATCAGTGGGTCGCTCCGACGTGGGAAGAAGTGGTGAGCAACCACTCCGCCAAGGTCTACCGCTTGGCCTTCAGGCTCACGGGAAACCGGTACGACGCCGAAGACCTCACCCAGGAAGTCTTTGTCCGCGTCTTCCGGTCACTGGACAACTTCAAGCCCGGCACGCTGGACGGCTGGCTCCACCGGATCACCACCAACCTCTTCCTGGACCAGGCCCGGCGCAAGAGCCGGATTCGGTTCGATGGACTGAGCGACGAAGCCGAAGCCCGGCTGCCCGGCAAGGATCCCGGCCCCGAGCGCAGCTTCGAATTCAACAACCTGGACATCGATGTCCAGGCCGCGCTGGAAGAGCTGCCGCCGGACTTCCGCGCCGCGGTGGTGCTCTGCGACCTGGAGGGGCTGTCCTATGACGAGGTCTCCGCGGCCCTTGGCGTCAAGCTTGGCACCGTCCGCTCGCGGATCCACCGTGGCCGGACCATGCTTCGGGAAAAGCTGGCGCACCGGGATCCTGCCGAACGCCCGCGCCTGAAACTGCCGCGCATCGCCGGAGCCCACTGATCGCTGCAATGCTCCACCCGGAAAGAGAGCTGGCGGAGTACCTGGACGGCGAACTCTCCGATGATCGCCGCCCGGCCCTTGAACGCCATCTTCAACGCTGCCGGCGGTGCCGCAAGAGCGTCGACGAATTCCGCCAGATCCAGGACCGCCTGCGCTCGCTGGACGTGCCGCCCCCTGACGACAACCTGACCGCGCGGTTGCTGCGCTGCAGCCGGCCCGGGGCCGCCGGACCGGCCGGGCCCCCGCTCGGCCTCGAAACTTCCGGCACCGCGGAAGACCGGAACCCCGGCGTACCCGCGGGCGGGCGCACCCCCGCGCCCGCCGGTGCCGCCGGCGGCCTCCCGCCCGCCGCCCTCCCTCCCGCCGCCGCCCTTCCTGACGCCGCCGCCGGTGCCGCGGCGGAGGCGTTGCCCGCGCGCAGGCCGGCCAGGCGCGCGCTGGCGGTTGCCGGCGGGGTCCTGGCCGGCTGCGCCGTGCTGACGCTGTCCGCGGCCTTCGTCCTGGGCGGCGAGACCGGGCCGGCGGACGCCGGCCGCGGCCTTGCCACCGGGACGGCCTGGGTGCCGGTGGCCGCCGATGCAGGCACCGCCCGTCCGATCGCCCTGGACGGCGCGGCACTCGAGGAGCTGCGGCGCGGCGGCTGGACCTGCCCGCTGCTGCCCGGGCTCGGCTACCGCCTGCAGAGCGCGGAACAGACCGTCGTGGACGGGCAGCCTGCCGTCAGGCTCGAGCTCGGCGACGGCAGCCACCGGGTGACGGTCACCGAGCAACGGCGCGGAGACGGCAGCGCCGGCGGAACGGCCCGGGTGGCGGACCCCGCGCCGCCGGTGAATGCGGCCACGGGCCATCCCGTGACCAAGGACGGCTTCCGGGAAGTGGCCGGGCTGGACCGCGCGGTGTGGGTGCGCGGCGGCGAGGACTGGACCGTGGTGCTCCACTCCGACGAGGTGACGTACACGTTGTGGTCCGACCTCCCGCTGGCCGAGATGCCGGAGACGGTCAGCCACGTGGTGCTGTCGGAGAACTCCCGCCTGAAGCTGCCGATGCCGTCCCCTGCCGACGATCCGTTCAGCCGGATCGTCCGCGGACTGGGCATGATGGTCAGCCCGCCAAGTGGCTGACCGGCCCGGCGAACGGGTAACCTTCAATCGTGTTTGGAATCAACGGCTCAGAACTGATCATCCTGGCAATTCTTGCCGTGGTGATCCTCGGACCTGAGCGGTTGCCCGAATACGCCGCGCAGCTGGCCAGGTTCGTCAAACAGCTGAAGACCATGGCCGCCGGTGCCAAGGAACAGCTGCGCGAAGAAGTCGGCGACGACATCGTCGACATGGACTGGCGCAAGCTTGATCCGCGGCAATACGACCCTCGGCGCATCATCAAGGAAGCCCTGTTGGACGACGACGAGGCGCCGCGTCCTGCGCCGGCGGCGCCGGCTGTCGCGGCAGCAGCCGCGACCGCGGCAGGCACGGCCGTGTCAACCGGTTCGCGGGCGCCGGCGCGGGCGGCGGCCGCGTCGCGCGCGCAGCTGGCCCCGGGTGAGGCAGCGCCGTTCGATACCGAGGCGACCTGACCTCCGGGGCGCATTAGCCACCGGCGCGCCGTTGCGCACGGGCGTTTCCCGGCTGAGGCCCTAGCGGGGGGTGACGCCCAGCGTGCGTCCGGCCAGGCCACGCGGACGCGCCGCCAAGTCGGCCGCAATCCGCCGCAGTTCGGCCGCGGAGCTGCCGGCCACGGAGGCGTCCGCCTCGTCCAGGACGATCGGTCGGCCGGCGTCGCCGCCGGCGCGCAGCCGTGGCTCCAGCGGGATGCTTCCCAGCAGCGGTACCGGCTTCTCCAGCACGGCGGAGAGACGCCCGGCGACGGCAGTTCCGCCGCCGGAGCCGAAGACTTCCATCCTGGATCCGTCCGGCAGCGCCAGCCAGGACATGTTCTCGATGACTCCCGCCACCTGCTGCCCGGTCTGCGCGGCGATGGCGCCGGCGCGTTCCGCCACCTCCGCCGCGGCGCCCTGCGGGGTGGTCACCACCAGGATCTGCGAGGACGGGAGCAGCTGCGCCACCGAGATCGCCACGTCCCCGGTGCCCGGAGGCAGGTCCAGGAACAGTGCATCCAGGTCGCCGAAATAGACGTCGGTGAGGAACTGCTCCAGGGCCCGGTGCAGCATGGGACCGCGCCAGGCCACCGGCTGGTTGCCTGAGACGAACATGCCGATCGAGATGACCTTCACGCCGTAGGCCACCGGCGGCAGGATCATCTCGTCCACCCGGGTGGGAGCCTGCGTGATGCCCAGCAGCCCGGGAACCGAGAAACCGTAGACATCGGCGTCGATGATGCCCACGCGCAAACCCTGGGCGGCCATGGCGCACGCGAGGTTGACGGTGACGCTCGACTTGCCCACCCCGCCCTTGCCGCTCGCCACGGCATAGATGCGGGTGAGCGAGGACGGATCGGCGAACGGATTGCCGCGGCCGGCACCGCGCAGCTGCTCCTTGAGCGCGTCGCGCTGCTGCGGCGTCATCACGTCCAGCTCCACCGCCACCCCGGAAACGCCCGGGACGGCAGCCAGGGCGTGCTCGATGTCGGCGGTGATGGTGCCGCGCAGCGGGCAGCCCGAGATGGTGAGCAGCACGCCGACGGTGACCCGTCCGGCGTCGTCAATCCGGACGTCCTTGAGCATGCCCAGCTCCGCGAGGGGCCGGCGCAGCTCCGGATCGATCACGGTTCCCAGTGCGCGCCGTACGGAGGCCGGGTCCGGGTGTTGCGACGGGTGTGGATCAGTCATGCATCAGTTCTCCTGGCCGCCGTGTTGGACGGGCGGCAGCTTGGGCAGCGAGGTGGTGGCATCGGAGGAACGGCGCCGGCCGCGGCGGCGTTCGTCCGCGGACTCGTCGTCCAACAGTTCTTCCAGCACCGAGCGCAGCTCGCTCCGGACGAAGTCACGCGTGGCCACTTCGCGGATGGCGATCCGCAGCGCGGCCAGTTCGCGGGTCAGGTACTCGGTGTCCGCCAGATTGCGTTCGGCCCGCTGGCGGTCCTGCTGCAGCGAGACCTTGTCCCGGTCGTCCTGGCGGTTCTGCGCCAACAGCAGCAGCGGAGCGGCGTAGGAGGCCTGCAGCGAGAGCATCAGGGTCAACGCGGTGAAGCCCAGCGCGGCGCTGTCGAAGCGCAGGTGTGCGGGTCCGAACGTGTTCCAGGCCAGCCAGAGCGCACAGAAGACCGACATCCACATCAGGAACTGCGGGGTGCCCATGAAACGGGCGAAGGACTCCGTGGCCTTGCCGAAATAATCGGGGTTCGGCCGCAACCGGACCAGCAGGCGCGTACGGGTCTCCCGCGGGGTGTCCAGTCCCGCGACCTTGATTTTCCGGTCTGCCTTTTCAGCCAAAGCGTCCACCTCCGCTTACGGGGGAGTCGTCCTGCGCCCGCCAGTCGTCGGGCAGCAAATGGTCCAGCACGTCGTCAACGGTCACGGCTCCGACCAGCCGGCCGGAGCTGTTGACCACTGCCAGGGCATTCAGATTGTAGGTTGCCAGGGTGCGGGCCACGTCGCTGACATCGGCCTGGTCCAGCACCGGCTCCAGATCGGTATCCACGATGTTGCCCAGCGCCTCCGGCGGCGGGTAGCGCAGCAGCTGCTGGATGTGGACCACGCCCAGGTATTTCCCGGTGGGGGTCTCCAGCGGCGGCCGGCAGACGAAGATGGCCGACGCCAAGGCCGGCGTGAGCTCTTCGCGGCGCACATGCGCCAGGGCCTCGGCGACCGTGGCTTCCGGGGGCAGGATCACCGGCACCGGGGTCATCATGGAACCGGCGGTGTTTTCCTCATACTCCAGCAGGCGGCGGACGTCCTTTGCTTCTTCCGGCTCCATCAGCTGCAGCAGTTCTTCCTTCTGCTCCTCGGGCAGCTCGGCCAGCAGGTCGGCGGCGTCGTCGGGATCCATCTCCTCCAGCACGACGGCGGCGCGTTCGGCATCCAGCGACGTGAGGATCTGCACCTGGTCGTCGTCCGGCAGCTCCTGGAGCACATCCGCCAGACGGTCGTCCTGCAGCTCGCTCGCGACTTCCAGCCGGCGCTTCTGGGTCATCTCGTGCAGTGCCTCGGCGAAGTCGGCGGGCTTGAGGTCCTCGTGGCTGGCCACGAAAGTAGTGGCCGCCTGCGGTTCGTGCCTGGCGCCCTGGTAGGCCTCGTGCCAGTCCACGATCAGTGTTTCGTTGCGGCGCAGGCTGCGCAGCGGCGACGTCGAATGGCCGCGCCGGACGAAGAGCTGGGACACATACCAGTCGCCGTCGCGGGACTGTTCCATGCCGATGTCCAGGATGGTGGCGTCGCCGCTGCCGTCGGCGAGCGTGACGCGGCGGTCGAACATCTCGGCGACCACCAGGGTCTCGGCGCCGCGCTGCTCGAACCGGCGCAGGTTGACCAGCCCGGTGCAGATGACCTGCCCGGCGGTGATCGAGGTGATCCGGGTCATGGGGACGAACACGCGTTTCTTGCCGGGGACCTCGACCACCAGGCCGACCACCAGGGGCGGCTTGGCGGGGCCGTAGTCGAGGACGACGACGTCGCGCAGCCGGCCCAGGCGGTCTCCGAGCGGGTCGAAGACGTCCAGGCCGAGCAGCCGGGCTACGAAGACGCGGTTGGTTTTTGTGCTCACCCCTTTAGGCTACGTGCTGGGCCCGGAAATCCGGGATTTGGCGGGCCGGCTTTGCCTTGCTCCCGGCCGCCGCACTGGCGGAGGCTAAGGCAGCGCGGCGGTTCCCACGTTCACCTGAAGCGATACCCAAACCACCGGTTGCGTATATCAGCGACAATGGGGGTATGTCGATGCTTGGCCGTACAGATTCCCGGGACCCCAGCCGTACCCTTCCGCAGGGCGAGTTGATCGGAAACTACCGCTCGTATCTGGATGCCCAGAAAGTGGTGGACTACCTCGCGGACGAGGAATTCCCCGTCCAGCACGTGACCATCGTCGGCAACGACCTGAAGACCGTCGAGCGGGTGACCGGCAAGCTCAGCTATCCCCGGGTTGCCCTCTCCGGCGCGGCCACCGGCGCCTGGTTCGGCCTGTTCGTCGGCTTGCTGCTGATGCTCTTCGGTGGCGGCGAAACCTTTGTGCTGCTGATCTCGTCGATGGCCATGGGCGCGGCCTTCTGGATGCTCTTCGGCATCATTTCCTACGCACTGCAGCGCGGCAAGCGGGACTTCACCTCCACCAACCAGGTGATCGCCACCAGCTATGACGTGGTGGTCTCCACCGAGGTGGCACACGAGGCCCGGCGGTTGGCCGCGCAGCTGCCGATGGCCGGGACCGCGGTTCCCGGCCGCCCGGCAAACCACGGGCAGTCGCCCGTCGGGCCGCAGCCGCCTGCCGGCTATGGCCCGCAGCCTCCTGCGGGCCAGCAGCCGCAGGCCCCGGAGCGACCGGCCCAGTGGGGCGAGGACCCGTACCGCCAGGGCGGCGTCCAAGGACAGCAGCCCCAGCCCGGCCCGCCCGACGCGGTCCAGCCCGGGGTGCCGGGCCAGCCCGTGCGCGGGCGCTTTCCGGACCTGCCCGACGGCCGCCCGCAGTACGGAATCCGCGTTACTCCGGAGCCCGCCCAGCCCCAGCAGGCCGGCGAGCCCCAGAACGGCTCCAGCCAGCAGGCCGACGGGCCCCAGAACGGCGCCGGCCCGCAGGCCGGCGTCTCCGAGCCCGACGGCGGCACGCCGACCGGCGGGAGCCAGCCGGCCGGCCCTCGGGCCGGCGAGGGGAACCCGGACTCCTTCAACGACAACGACCGGCCCGGCACCTAGCCGCACGCCACCGGCGCCCCGCAGGATGAACCGCCCGCACGACGAACGGGCACCGTGCGAGGCCCCGCACCATGCACGCACCATAAACGGGAAGGGATCCGCCGTCGCAGACGGCGGATCCCTTCCCTGGCGTTGCTCCGGCCACGGCTGCCGGGGGCGCTATTCCCCTGACGTGCCGTAGATGCCGGCCATCCAGGACTCCACGTCCTCGGGCTTGCGCGGCAGGGCCGCCGACAGGTTCACGGGGCCGTCGGCGGTCATCAGGATGTCGTCCTCGATCCGCACCCCGATGCCGCGGTATTCGGCCGGAACGGACAGGTCTTCGTCCTTGAAATAGAGTCCGGGCTCGATCGTGAACACCATGCCCGGGGTGAGCACGCCGTCCAGGTACAGCTCGCGCTTCGCCTGCGCACAGTCATGGACGTCCAGGCCAAGGTGATGGCTGGTGCCGTGCGGCATCCAGCGCCGGTGGTGCTGGCCCTCGGGGGAGAGCGCCTCGGCCAGGGGAACCGGCAACAGGCCCCACTCGTCCAGCCGCTCGGCGAGCACGGTCACGGCGGCGGTGTGCACGTCACGGAACTTCACGCCCGGCTGCGCGGCGGCAAAACCGGCGTCGGCGGCATCGAGTACCGCCTGGTAGATCCTGCGCTGGACCTCGGTGAACGTGCCGTTGACCGGCAGCGTGCGGGTTACGTCCGCGGTGTACAGGGAGTCGGCTTCCACGCCTGCGTCCAGCAGCAGCAGGTCTCCGGCCTTCACCTGCCCGTTGTTGCGGATCCAGTGCAGGATGGTTGCGTTGTTGCCGCTGGCGGCGATGGTGTCGTAGCCCAGGTCGTTGCCTTCTTCGCGTGCCCGGGCAAAAAACGCGCCCTCCACCACGCGTTCGCCCCGCTCGTGCGTCAGCGCGCGAGGCAGCACCTTGACCACCTCGTGAAAGCCGTTCACCGTGGCCTCCACGGCCTTCTTCATCTCCTGGACTTCCCACTCGTCCTTGAGCAGGCGCAGTTCGGACAGCGCTTCGGAGAGCTTGCCGTCGAGCCGGTCTGATTCCTCCAGGTCCACGCCGGTGTTGATCCGGGAGGTGTCCACGAGGGCGTCCACGTTCAGGTCGACCTCACGCAGCAGCCGGATGCGCATGCCGCCCACATGGACGACGCCGGCATCCTTGGTGATGGCGACCTCGAGTTCGCCCAGGTCGGCGGTGGGCAGGCCCAATCGGCGGCTCAGCTCCTCCAGCGTGGGCCGGGGACCGATCCAGAACTCGCCGTACCGCGCGTTGGCGTAGAACTCGGCGGAATCCCGGCCGGACATGGGGCGGAAGTACAGCGTGGCCCGGTGGTGGCCGCCGTCGTCTCCAGATCCCGCCTCGGTGGGTTCCATGACCAGCACGGCGTCCGGCTCATGGTCCAGGCCCAGGCCCGTGAGGTGGGCGAAGCCCGAATGCGGGCGGAAGCGGTAGTCGGTGTCATTGGAGCGGACCTTCAGCGGGCCGGCCGGAATGACCAGGCGTTCGCCGTGGAAGTGCTCCGAGAGAGCCCTACGGCGGCGCGCGGCGTAGGGTGCGACGGCTTCCTGCTCCGGTGCGGACGAGCCGGCCGGAGCCCAATGGCTGCCCATGAACTCCTTGAAGGCATCCGATTCCGGGCGCTGGGAACGGTTGTTGACGCGGTCTTCCAGCGGCTGCTCCCCGGCAGGCTGCTGTGAGGCGTCCTCATTCTGGTAAGTACTCACCGGTCCATCGTCTCACCGGCCCAAGGCGCTGCCAACATCGGCGCCCGGCAGGGGCTCCTGGCGTAAATTAGTTCTGTGATGATCGACCTGCACGCGCATTCCACGGTTTCCGACGGCACCGAACCGCCCGCCGAGGTGGTGCGTGCCGCCGCAGCCGCCGGTCTTGACGTCGTGGCGCTGACCGACCATGACTCCACTGCCGGCTGGGAAGCGGCACGAACCGCCGCCGTCGAGGCAGGCCTCGGGTTTGTGCCCGGCATGGAGGTCACGTGCCGGACCGTGGAGGGCATCAGCGTTCATGTGCTCTCCTATCTCCACGATCCAGCCCACCCCGGCCTGCTGGCCGAAATCAACAAGGCCCGCGACGCGCGGAGGACCCGGGCCGAACGGATGGTGGAACTGCTCGCCGAGGACTTCCCCATCTCTTGGGCAGAGGTCACGGCCCGGGCCGGGCACGGGGCGACCATCGGCCGGCCGCACATCGCCGACGCATTGGTGGCGGCGGGGGTCGTGTCTGACCGCAGCGAGGCCTTCGCCCGGATCCTGACCGCCCACTCGCGCTACTACGTGTCGCACTACGCGCCCGACCCGGCCACCGCCGTCGCCCTGGTGCGCGAGGCGGGGGGAGTGCCGGTCTTTGCCCATCCTGTGGCCAGCAGCAGGGGCCGGGTGGTCGGCGATGCCGTCGTCCGCGAGATGCTCGACGCGGGGCTGGCCGGGGTGGAAATCGATCACCGGGACAACCCGGAAGAGGGCAGGGAACAGCTGCGCCGGCTGGCCGCCAAGCACGATCTGATAGTCACGGGTTCCAGCGATTACCACGGCGCGGGCAAGCCGAACCGGCTGGGCGAAAACACCACCGACCCGGCCATGCTGGACCGCATCCTCGCCGCCGGGACGGGCGCTGCGGCGCACCTTCCCGGCCGCATCGCCCGGTGACGCTTTACGTCCTCGTCTGGCCGGTCATTGTGGCCGCAACCCTGTACGTCATTGCCCGCGGCTTCTTCAAGAAGTGGGCTCAGGCGGGCCGGGAGGGCCGCGGCATCATCTAGCCGCCGCCCCGGGACACCACAACGACGGCGGGGCGCGGGCCGGTTCCTGGAACCGGTCCGCGCCCCGCCGTTCTTTTCCGCCGGTTAGCTTTCGCCGGCGCCGACCGTGGCCTCGGCGCCCACGGCGGCCTCTGCTCCGGCGGCCTCAACCACTGCCGCGTGGCGGCCCAGCCGTTTGCGCATGACGTCGATGGCCTGCGGGTTCTGGTCCACGCAGACGAACCGCCGGTCCATGCCGGCGGCCACGGCGCCGAGGGTCCCGGAGCCGGCAAAGAAGTCGAGCACCCAGTCGCCGGGCCGGCTGCTCGCGGCAACCATCCGGCGCAGCAGCCCTTCGGGCTTCTGGGTAGGGTAGCCGGTCTTCTCCCGGCCGGTGGGGGAGACGATGGTGTGCCACCAGACATCGGTCGGGAGCTTGCCGCGGGCGGCCTTCTCCGCGGTCACCAGGCCCGGAGCCATGTACGGCTCGCGGTCCACTTCCGCGTTGTCGAAGTGGTACGCCTTCGGGTTCTTCACGTAGACCAGGATGTTGTCGTGCTTGGCGGGCCAGCGGTTGCGCGCACGGGCGCCGTAATCGTAGGCCCAGATGATCTCGTTCAGGAAGCTCTCGCGGCCGAAGAGCATATCCAGCAGCACCTTGGCATAGTGCACCTCGCGGTAATCCAGGTGCAGGTACAGCGTGCCGTCGTCGGCCAGCAGCCGCCACGCCTCGGAGAGGCGGGGCTCCAGGAAGGACCAGTAGTCGTCGAACGCGTCGTCATAGCTGGCGAGCGTGCCCTTGACCGTCTGGTACGACTTGCCCTTGAACCCGATGCGGTCGCCTTCGCCATCGGCGCTGCGCACCATGGAGGTCTGCTGCCGGACCTGGGCCCGGCCGGTGTTGAACGGCGGGTCCAGGTAGATCATGGTGAAAGCGCCGTCGGGCAGCGTGGGCAGGAAGTCGGCGTTGTCCGCCCGGACTACCAGCGAGCTGCCGTCGGGCGTCCACCGGATACCGGCCACTATTCCCCGCTGGCGCCGTCGGTGACCTGCTGGGCGGTCCCGTTGACGACCTCGCCGTTGCGGCGGCGGGTGCGTGAACGCTTCCGGCGCGGCTTGTCGGCCGAGGCGACGGTCGTGTTCTCGGTGGCTGCCTCCTCGGTGCCGCGGCGCTGCCGCGGGTTGCCCGAGTCGGACCGGCCCTGCGGGCCGCCCTGGCGTGCGCCGCCGCGGCGCGCACCGCCGCGGCCGCCGTCCTGTCGCTGGCCGCCGGAGCGGGCAGGGTGCTTTCCGGTCTCGCCCAGGTCTTCGAGCTTCTCGGCGTCGATGCCGGCGAGCTTGCGCTGGCTGCGCGGAAGCCTGCCCTTGGTGCCTTCGGGAATGTTCAGGTCGGTGAACAGGTGCGGGGAGGAGGAGTAGGTCTCCTGGGGTTCCGGCACGTCCAGGCCGAGGGCCTTGTTGATCAGGCCCCAGCGCGGGACGTCGTCCCAGTCCACGAAGGTGACGGCGGTGCCCTTGTTACCGGCGCGGCCGGTCCGGCCCACCCGGTGCAGGTAGGCCTTCTCGTCTTCGGGGCACTGGAAGTTGATCACGTGGGTGACGTCTTCCACGTCGATGCCACGGGCTGCGACGTCGGTCGCGACCAGCACGTCCACCTTGTTGTTGCGGAACGCGCGCAGCGCCTGTTCGCGGGCGCCCTGGCCGAGGTCGCCGTGGATGGCGCCGGCGGCGAACCCGCGGTCGATCAGCTCCTCGGACAGCTTGGCGGCCGTGCGCTTGGTCTTGGTGAAGATGATGGTCCGGCCGCGGCCCTCGGCCTGCAGGATGCGGGCCACCACCTCGTCCTTGTCCAGGTTGTGTGCGCGGTAGACAACCTGGCGGATGTCCTTCTTGGTGATGCCTTCGTCGTCCGGGTCTGCGGCGCGGATGTGCGTCGGCTGCGTCATGTACCGCCGGGCCATGGCGATGACCGGTCCGGGCATGGTTGCGGAAAAGAGCATGGTCTGGCGTACGGCCGGGGTCGCGGCCAGCAGCGTCTCGACGTCCGGCAGGAAGCCCAGGTCCAGCATCTCGTCGGCTTCGTCCAGGACCACGATGCGGACGTTCTTCAGGCTCAGGTGCTTCTGGCGGTGCAGGTCGATCAGACGGCCGGGGGTGCCGACCACGACCTCGACGCCCTTCTGCAGCAGCTCGATCTGGGGCTCGTAGGCGCGGCCGCCGTAGATGACGGCGACGCGGGCGTTGCGCTGCTTGGAGGCGGTCATCAGGTCGTTGCCGACCTGCACGGCCAGTTCGCGCG
This sequence comes from Arthrobacter sp. Y3224055, assembly GCF_059090825.1. Taxonomy (NCBI): domain Bacteria; kingdom Bacillati; phylum Actinomycetota; class Actinomycetes; order Micrococcales; family Micrococcaceae; genus Arthrobacter; species Arthrobacter sp. Y3224055. Next base: position 25,436 of record NZ_JBNHGB010000003.1, read on the forward strand.
TCGGCACAACGATCAGGGCCTGCGGCGCACCGGGCACCGGAAGCTTGTCGAAGCCGTCGTCGTCCGGTCCCACCACCCGCTGCAGCGCGGGGATGCCGAAGCCCAGGGTCTTGCCCGTACCGGTCTTGGCCTGGCCGATGATGTCGTGGCCGCCGAGGGCCACCGGCAGGGTCATGGACTGGATCGGGAAGGGGTGGGTAATGCCGGCGTCGAAAAGCGACCGCACGATGTCCGCGCGGACGTTGAAGTCGGCGAAGGTCTGCTTGGGCAGTTCGTGGGGGCGTTCGTCGGAGGCCAGCACGGCCTCGACGACCAGTTCTTCGGCGCTGTTGTCAGCGTGGATGAGCTGTTCGCCAGCCACCTGGATATTTTCAGTGTTCAATTACATACCGTTCATTCAGGCGCCGACGCCGGCGGTGCTCAACGGTCCCGCAGATGCTGCGGGAGCGGAACAAGGCGGAAGCGTGGCGCAACCAGTGGAAGCCGATCGCGGGCTAACAACTGCTTTCCCGGCCGGCCAACGAGGCAGCCAAGGAGGTTAAAGATCGCGTAGGGACGGATCTGTTGATGGATTCACTTCACTCAATCAACGACCGGGCATCCAGTACTACACGGTTAAGTCTACCGGTCGTTGGCAAACCGGCCCCCGCGCCGCACCGTGCGGGCACTTAACCGTCGGCCAGTTCAAAGTGCAGGCGCCGTTCCCCGATGTCCGCCATGGTCAAGCGAACGCGCACCGTGGCCCCTGCCGCCAGGATTCCCGAGCACCGTGCGGTGACCGGCGGGTCGCTGAGCTGAACCACGCCGTACGGCTCCTGGCCGCCGTTGCCTTTGCCCCTGCCGGCCACCAGGACCTTCCCGTTCCCGCTCCCGTTGCGGCCGCCGGCGCCGTTTCCGTTTCCGTTGCCCGGGTACCGGGTGCCGGTGATCACGACGGCGTCGAATTCTTCCCCGACGCGGTGGCTCAGCAGCGCCGTTTCAACGGCGTCCAGGGCGGCGCGGTCCACCCGCCCCGCCAACTGGTCGGAAGCCGCCATCAGCTTGGGCAATTCCTCCAGCGCGTCCTGGGCCCACTGCGGGACGGGTTCGCCGGCGCACAGGGCATGGCAGATCACCAGCACGAAACGGTCCACCAGCCGCCGCAGGGGAGCCGTGGCGTGCGCATAGGGTGCGGCAATGGCGGCCTGCTGCCGTTCGGGCGGGAGCTCGCCGACGAACGGCGTGTAGCCGGCACCGCGGAAGAGGGCGGTGGCCCCGTGCATCAGGGCCAGTTGCTTGGGATCGGTGGTGTCCAGGCTGCGCAGATAGTCGCCGTAGGCCATCTCGTGCGGCCACGGGAACCCCAACGCCTCGGTCTGCCGGCGGTACTGGGCCTCGGCGTCAGCGTCCGGTCCCGGCATGGTGCGCAGTATCCCGATCCGGCCTGCCAGCATGATCTCGGCCGCGGCCATCCCGGTCATCAGCGATATCTGGGCGTTCCAATCCTCCACCGGCAACGGCGGCCTGGTGACAATGAAGTAGTGCCGGCCGTCATGGGCAATCTCCTGGTCGGGGACATTCAGGCTCGCCCCGCCGCGCTCGCGTTCGAGCTCCACCCGCTTGCTGCCCACTTCCTTCAGCAGCAGCAGGGTGGGCGCCGCATCGCCCGAATCGATGTCCTGCTGCACCTGCTCGTAGTTCAGCTTGGCCCGGCTCCGCACCTTGGCGCGTTCCAGGGTGGCCGCGGTGACCCGCGCGGCGGCGTCGAGCTCGAATCGCCACACATAGGCTGACCGCAGCTGGTCCGCCAGCAGCGACCCGGCCTGTTCGCCGATGACGTCGGGATGCAGCGGGATCCGTCCGTCCGGGGCGTAGATGGTCTGGCCCCGCCGCCGGGTTTCGGCATCCAGTTCGCCGCCGGCCTCCACAAAGGAGGGGACGTCGGCGATCGCGTACCAGACCGTGTAACCGCCGTCGGTGGACTCGATGTACAGGGCCTGGTCCAAGTCGGTGGACGCGGGCGGATCGATGGTCACGAATTCCAGTGCGGTCAGATCGGTCTCCGGCAGCCGATGGGCGGCCACGGCGGCCCGGGCCTCCGCGAGTGCGCCCGCGTCGAACTCCTGCGGCAGGTCGAACTCTGTCCGCAGGTCTTTCAGCACCCGTGCCAGCAGATGCTGGGACTCGTTGACCTTCGGGTCCAAATGCGGGTACGGCACACGGTTAGCCTAACGGCAGCCGCGTCGAAATGGGACGCTACCCTTGGATTCATGAGCACCGTGAGCACCGTTCCCGCAGCGCCCGGCGAGGATTCCGGCCGCCGCCGGCAATTCCTGATCGATCTGTACGGCGTGATGGCCTACGGCGAGCTGTCCGCCTTCGAGCGGTTTTCCTCCGACGCACGCTTTTCGCCCACCCTGCATGACCGGGCCGCAGTCGGCCGGCTCGCGGTGACCGAGTTTGAACATTTCGAGGCCGTGGCCGCGCAGCTGGAGCAACTCGGCGTGGACGTGGAAACGGCCATGGCCCCTTTCCAGCCCTCCATCGATGCCTTCCACGACCGGACGCGCCCGGCCGACTGGTACGAGTCCCTGATGAAGGCCTACGTCACCGACGGCGTGCTGGGGGACTTCTACCTGCACATCGCCGGAGCCCTCGACAGCGAGACGCAGAAGCTGGTCGCCCGGATCAAGGAAAACACCGAGCAGATCTCCATGATCGCGGCCCGGCTGCAGCAGGTGCTGGCCGACGATCCACGGCTGGCCTCGCGGCTGGCGCTGTGGGGGCGCAGGCTGGTGGGGGAGGCCTTGACCCAGGCACAGCGGATCGGGATTGAGCGCGCCGTGCTCAGCGAGCTGATGCGGGGGCAGGATCCCGACCGGCAGGCACAGGCCACCGGAGAGTTGTTTGCCCGGCTGACCCAAAACCATTCGCGCCGAATGAATGACCTGGGCCTGACGGCGTGAGCGCAGGCCTTCAACGGGGTTGGCTTCACCGGTAGGCTGGCGGCACAGGCGGCCGCAAGCCGCGGCAGCCGGGCCGCGCGGCAGACCGCCGCGCAACCGGGAGGGCATCGTGGGACGTGCGAAAGACGTACTCGACAGTGAGGAAATAGACCGGCAGCTGCGCGGGTTGCCGCAGTGGCGCTACGCGGACGGAGCGCTGGTCAGCGCGTTCAAGCTGGACAATGGGCGCGAGGCCCTGAATTTCATTGCCGCCGTGGGCGACCTGGCCGAGGAGCAGCGGCACCACCCGGACCTGGACTGGCGGTACAACAAGGTCTTGTTGCGCTTCACGTCGCATGACGCCGATTCGGCAGTCACTACCCGTGACGTGTCCGCGGCGGCAGCGGTGAGCGTGCTGGCGCGGAAGCTTGGCGCGGACGCGGACCCGGACGGCTATCCCGGCTAGCTTTCCTGCCCGGCCGGCTTCGTTCAGCCCAGCAGGGCGGTCAGCCGTTCGGTATCCCGCTGCACGCGGCGGCGTCCGATCCACCAGGCACCGGCCCACGCGGCCGGAACGGAAACGGCCATCGGCAGCAGCCAGGACAGGAAGTGCACGCCCGGTTCGGAGCCGAGGCCGGCGGCCATGAGGACGAACCAGAGCAGCACCGCCGCCGCCACCGCGATCCCGGGCAGCAGCAGCACCCCGTAGGCGTGGCGCCGCCGGTCCACCGCCCAGGCGGTGAAGCCGACGGCGGCGGCGACGAGCACCAGCAGGACCAGTGCGACCATGGGTGGTTAGAGAGCGCCGAATCCGACGGGGCGCGGCCCCTCGGCGCCGATCTCGACGTAGGCCAGGACATTGGACGGGATGATGACCAGGCGTCCCTTGGCGTCGGTCAGGCGCAGCTCGGCGCCGCCGTTCATGGCACGGCTCGCGATCTCGGCCACCTCGTCCGGCGACTGCGACGAATCGAGCACGATTTCACGGCCGACGTTCTGCATGCCGATCTTCACTTCCACGCTGATGCCTCCTGGTAATGCTGTAAGCCGGGTGGGTTCCCTACTGGCGAATCTATCCTAGGGTTCCTTCGGGAAGCGTGAAATTCCGCGCCAAGCTAAACGGTAGATCAGTTCGCTCGCGGCGTCCTGGTCCAGTTCCCCGCCCGAGCGCAGCCAGTGCCGGGCACTGATCTGCGCCATGCCGGCCAGGGCCCGGCCCAGCAGTGTGGCCTCGACCGCCGACAGCTTGGTGTCCTCGGCGATGACACCGGCGATGGCGCTGGCCAGCCGCGCGTTGAAGTCCTCCAAGCGGCCGCTCACGTCGGGGTCGTTGTTCAGGTCGGATTCGAAGACCAGCCGGTGCGCCTGGCTGTCCTGGGCGATGAACTGGTAGTAGGCCCGGATGGTGGCGTGCACGCGAAGTTTGTTGTCCGTCGTCGAGTTCAGCGCAGCCATCAGCATCGCGTTCAGCGATTCCAGGTGGTGGTCCAGCAGGGCCAGATAGAGCTCCCGCTTGCCGGGGAAGTGCTGGTAGAGCACCGGCTTGCTCACGTTCGCTGCGTCGGCGATCTCGTCCATCGCCGCCGCATGGTAGCCATTGACCACGAAGACCTCGTGTGCCGCCTGCAGCAGCTGGCGCCGTCGTTCCTCCCGCGGCAGTCGGGTGGGCTTGGCGGCTGAGCGGGGTTCTGTCGTCACGGTAGTACACGGCCTCTTCCGGCGCTGCGGTCAGGAAAACTTACAGCGCCACGGTGCAGTAAGTGTCAGTCCCGACCAGTCTACGCACCAGCAACCGGCTGGGGCGTAGATTGGAAGAATGAGCACCTTGGAGACCCGGCAGCTGCCGCCGCTCGTGGAACCGGCAGTGTCCCTCAGCAAGGCCGAGACCGAGCGGTATTCGCGGCACCTGATCATCCCCGAAGTCGGCATGGCCGGCCAGCTGAGGCTGAAGAACGCCAGGGTGCTGGTGATCGGCGCCGGCGGCCTCGGATCGCCGGCCATGCTGTACCTGGCCGCTGCGGGGGTGGGCCGGATCGGGATCGTGGACGACGACGCGGTGGAAGCGAGCAACCTGCAGCGCCAGGTCATCCATGGCGTGGCGGACCTGGGGCGCAGCAAGGCGGCCTCGGCACGGGACAGCATCCTGGCGCTGAACCCCGGCGTGGATGTGGTGCTGCACGAGGTCCGGCTGGACACCGGCAACGTCCTGGAAATTTTCGCCGGCTACGACGTCATCCTGGACGGCACCGACAACTTCGCCACCCGGTATCTGGTCAACGACGCCGCCGCGCTGCTGGGCAAACCCTACGTGTGGGGATCCATCCTGCGGTTCGACGGGCAGGTCAGTGTCTTTTGGGACGCCCACGGGCCGAACTACCGCGACCTCTATCCGGAGGCGCCGCCGCCCGGTTCGGTGCCGTCCTGCGCCGAGGGCGGCGTGCTCGGCGTCCTGTGCGCACAGATCGGCTCCGTGATGGTCAACGAGGCGATCAAGCTGATCACCGGCATCGGGCAGACGCTGTTGGGCCGCGTCCTGGTCTTCAATGCCCTCCAGATGAGCTGGCGGGAGCTGAAGGTACGCAAGGATCCCGACGCCGAGCCAATCACCGGGCTGGCCGACTACGAGTCGTTCTGCGGGGTCGCGCCGCCGCGCCGGGTCGACGCCGACCACGCGGTGGACGCCCGCACCCTGTCCCGGATGCTGGCCGACCGCGATGCCGGCAGGGGCGACTTCGAGCTGATCGACGTCCGCGAACCGGGCGAATACGAAGTGGTGAACATTCCCGGCGCCGTCCTGGTTCCGAAGGGACGCATCCTGTCCGGCGAGGCCCTGGAGGACCTGCCCCGGGACACGGACCTGGTTTTCCACTGCAAATCGGGCGCGCGCTCGGCCGAAGTCCTGCAGAGCCTGCTGGCGCGGGGCTACACCCGGGTATCCCACCTCGACGGCGGAATCCTGGCGTGGGTCAGGGACGTGGAGCCCTCAAAGCCGGTGTACTAAGGGTCACCCTGGCGCCGGCCGCGACCGGCTGCAGGCGCCGCGGCCGCCTCAGGCAGTGGCGGCCTCGTCGCCGTGCGCGACCGGGCAGGACGCCGCATCCGCGGCCCGGGGCAGGGCGGGGTCTTCGACCGTGATGCCGTACAGCGCTTCCAGGGCGGCAATGTAACGCTCCTGCTCGCCGTTGGCGGCCAGTTCCCGCGCCCGCACGGTGGGCAGGTGCAGCAACTGCTTGACCATGCGGCGCATGGCGAACTCGACTTCCTGGGCTGGGCCGGTGCAGCCGTGCTGCGAGCGCACTTTCTCGAGCTCGTTCTCCAGTACCTGCATGGTGTGCTTGCGAAGCGCCACGATGGCGGAGTCCACGCTGCGCGCCTGCCGGCTGGCCTCGAAGCTGCGCGCCGCGTTGGCGACGATCTCGGCCGCCTGCTGCACGGATTCGGCCTGCTCCTCGGGCGCTGCCATCCGCACGGACTCCAGCGTGATCAGCTCCACGCCCTCGAGCGCCCCCACGGCGGGATCAAAGTCGTGGCTCAGCGCGAGGTCGATGATCGTCAGCGGCTTGTCGACGCCGGTGCGCACCCCGGCCACGCGCTCGGCACTGACCTGGTTGTCGCTGCCGCTGCAGCCAATGACGACGTCGGCGGAAGCCATCGCGCTGTCCAGCGCCGCGTGGGTCAGCGGGACGCCGCCGCGGGTTTCGGTGAACGCCGCGGCGCGGCCGGAAGCCGAGTAGACGCTGATATGGGTGCAGCCGCGTTCGCGCAGCAGCGCCATGGTGGCCCCGGCGTAGGCGCCGGTCCCGAAGAGTACAACCTGCTTGCCCGACCAGTCCTTCTCGACGGCCAGATCCGTGGCGAGGTCGAGCGCGACCGACACGATCGAAAGCCCGCGGCCGCCGAGTGCCGTCTGCGTCCCGACGTCCTTGGCCGTCCGGGAAGCGGTCTGGAAGAGCCGGACCAGCCCCCCGCTCGCGGTGCCTTTTTCCTGCGCCTCGATCAGGGCCCGACGCACCTGGCCGGCCACCTCGCGTTCGCCGACCACGGCCGAATCCAGGCCGGCCCCGACCGCGAACAGGTGCCGCGCAACGTCCTCGCCGGTGTTCACGTCGAAGGAGCGGGCGACCAGCGCGTCGTCCAGCCCCGAGCAGCGGCTGATCTGTTCAATGAGCGCGGCGCGGGCGGCCTCCAGGTCGGACTCGCTCTCGGTCTCGCAGTAAACTTCCACCCGGTTGCAGGTAGCCAGGACCACGGCGCCGGTGACCGGGGACCCGTCTGCGAGCACGTCGGTATCGATCCGGGAGGTGCCGGCACTCAGGCGGGCCACCGTTTCCAGATCGACCTTGGAATGGGTTGCAACAAGTGAAAGTAAGACCACAGCGCCTCTATCTTAGCGGGAAGCCAGCGTCGGCTCCTCCAAGCTTGGCCCATTAACCCGGCGTTAACCTGGTTCCGGGCGCCGCCGGCGCCGGTGATATTGGCCACTCGGGCCGGTGGCCGCCGCCATCCCGCGCTCCCGGCGCCGCCCGCGGTTGGCCAGAAGCAGGGCCGCTGGACCAGAATCTATGTCATGACACTCAATGCTTCCCATCCCCTGGTGGATGGGCGTACCGCCGACTCGGACCTGATCACCGCCTACCGCGGAGGGAAGCCGGGCCGCCGTCCTGTCTGGTTCATGCGGCAGGCCGGGCGCTCATTGCCCGAATACAAGGAAGCGCGGCAGGGCATCGCGATGCTGGATGCCTGCCTGAAACCGGAACTGGCGGCGGAAATCACCCTGCAGCCGGTGCGCCGCCACGATGTGGACGCCGGCATCTTCTTCTCCGACATCGTTATCCCGTTGAAGCTGGCCGGGGTCGATGTTGACATCGTCCCCGGCGTCGGCCCGGTCCTGGGCGCACCCGTCCGCACCGCCGCCGACGTCGCCGCCCTGCCGGAACTCACCGACGAATCGCTGGAGCCCATCCGCGAGGCGGTCCGGCTGACGGTGGCCGAGCTCGGTGCCAAGCCGCTGATCGGCTTCGCCGGCGCCCCGTTCACGCTCGCCGCGTACATGGTGGAGGGCCGGCCGTCGCGCGACCACCTGGGGCCGCGCACCATGATGCATGCCGACCCGGAGACCTGGGATGCCTTGGCCGGCTGGGCCGCGGACGCTTCGGGCAAGTTCCTGCGGGCGCAGCTGGAAGCGGGCGCCAGTGCGGGACAGCTGTTCGATTCCTGGGCGGGTTCGCTGTCCCTGGCTGACTACCGCCGCCGCGTGGCACCGGCGTCGTCGCGCGCCCTGGACCACGTCCGCCACCTGGGCGCGCCGCTGGTCCACTTCGGCACCGGCACGTCCGAACTGCTCGTGGCCATGCGCGACGTCGGGGCGGACGTGATCGGCGTCGACTACCGGCTGCCGCTGGACGAGGCGAACCGCCGGCTGGGCGGACGCACGCCGCTGCAGGGCAACATCGATCCGGCGCTGTTGTCGGCGCCGTGGGAGGTGCTGGAGGCCCATGTGCGCGACGTGCTGGCCGCTGGCAGCAGCGCCCCGGGCCACGTGGTCAACCTGGGCCACGGCGTGCCGCCGGAGACGGACCCGGAGGTCCTGACCCGGGTGGTCAAGCTGATTCATTCCGTGGCCCCGTAGCCATGCAGCACCCGCATCCGCAGCCCGCCCGCCGTCCTGAACGGCAGGGCGGGCGCAAGCCCAAGCCGGGCACCGCCGTCGTCGTCGGCGGCGGGATCGGCGGCCTGGTCGCTGCGCGCGAGCTGGCGCTGGCCGGCGTCGAGGTGACGGTCCTGGAGCGCGGTCCCTTGTTCGGCGGCTGCGTGGTCCGGCACGAGGTGGGCGGGCTGATGCTCGACGCCGGCGCCGAATCTTTCGCGACGCGCTCCAGTGTGGTCCCGGACCTGATCGGCGAATTGGGCCTGGGCAACGACATTGTCCAGCCGAACCCGGCCGGCGCCTGGATCCAGCTGCCGGACGGTGCGCAACGGCTCCCGAAGACGGGCGTGCTCGGCATCCCGGCAGACCCTTCCGACCCGGACGTGGTGCGCGCCATCGGCCGCCGGGCGGCGTTGCGCGCCTCGGGCGACAAGGTCATGCCGCTGGGTTCGCTGCTGCGCCGCGAGCAGCTCAGCCTGGGCCAGCTGGTGCGCGCCCGGATGGGTGATGCCGTGCTGCAGAAACTGGTCGCGCCGGTGGCAGGCGGGGTGTACTCGGCGGATCCGGATGTGCTGGACGTGGACTCGGTGATGCCGGGCCTGCGCGCCTCGGTGGCCGCCCACGGGTCCCTGGCCGCCGCGGTGGGCGCCATCCGGAAGGCCGCCCCGGCCGGTTCCAACGTGGCCGGCATCGCCGGCGGCATGGGGCGGCTGACCGAGGCCCTGCTGGCCGACCTGAAAGCCCGTCACGTGGCCCTGCACACCGGGGCGGAAGCCACAGCCGTCACCCGGCACGGCGGCGGGTGGCAGGTCGAGTCGGCGGCCGGGACGTTCCGCGCGGACGCCGTGATGCTGGCGGCCGATGGCGCTGCCGCCGTCCGGCTGCTCTCCGGCGCCGTCCCCGGGCTGGCCGGACTGGAACCCGAAACCGGACCCGCCGTCTCGCTGGTGACCCTGGTGGTGGACCTGCCCGACCTCGACGCCATGCCGCGGGGCACCGGCATGCTGGTGGCGCCGTCGGTGCGCAACGTCAAGGCCAAGGCACTCACCCATGCCACCGCCAAATGGCCGTGGCTGGCGGATGAAGCCGGCCCGGGAAGCCACGTGCTGCGGCTGTCCTACGGGCGCGCGGTGGGGCAGCGGGGCGCCGAGGACTTCACCGGCTGGGCCGACGACAGGCTCTACCGCCAGGCGCTGGCCGATGCCAGCTTCCTGCTGGGGGTGGCCGTGGGCGACGACGACGTGGTGGGCTCGAAGGTGGTGCGCTGGACCAACGCGCTTCCGTCCGCCACCGTGGGGCACCGCGAGCGGGTGGCAGCGGTGCGCCGCGAACTGGTTGCGCATCCCGGGCTGGGCAGCACCGGGGCATGGCTGGCAGGGACCGGGCTGGTAGCCGTGGTGGGGGACGCGCGGCGCCGCGCACGCGATCTCGCCGCACGGCTGCAGCCGGCGGCGCACTGATCTTCTACAATATGTAGAAGTGGTTTTCGATTAATTACGATGCAGAAGGCAGACTGGTAAGCATGAGCGAATCGGCAAGGTCAGAGTCAGCAATCCCCGCCGCCGGCGGCACCGACGAGGAACTGTTCTACACCCTCTGGACGGTCTTTAAGCGCACCGGCGCACCGGTGGATTCGTCCGCCGCCACGGCGTTCGATGAGACGGTTGCCGAACTCGCCGGCCGCAACGTCACCCTGCGCGGCGCGTACGACGTTTCCGCCATGCGCGAGGATGCCGACGTGATGATCTGGCTGCACGGACCGCAGCCGGACGAACTCCAGGCGGCGGTCCGCGACATCCGCAGGACCCCGCTGTTCGCCCCCGCCGAAATGGTCTGGTCCGCGATGGGCGTCCACCGCGATGCCGAATTCAGCAAGAACCACGCCCCGGCCTTCTCCCTGGGCAAGGACCCGGAGGCCTGGCTCTGCGTCTACCCCTTCGTGCGCTCCTACGAGTGGTACCTGCTGCCGGCCGAGGAGCGCGGCAAGATGCTGCGCGACCACGGACTGCTCGGCCGCGACTTCCCGCAGGTGCTGTCCAACACGGTCGCCTCGTTCGCGCTGGGGGACTGGGAATGGATCCTGGCCCTGGAAGCCCCCGAACTGATCGACCTGGTGGACCTGATGCGCCACCTGCGCTACACCGACGCGCGCAACCACGTGCGCGAAGAGATCCCGTTCTACACCGGCAAGCGCATCAGCACCGCCGAAATCGCCGAGGTGCTGCGGTGAACCAGTCCGCCGAACCGTCCTTTGACCCGCGTGCCGGCGTCGCCGCCGACGGGACCATGCAGCCGAAGAAGTACGACGCCCTGCTGCTGGCCTCCTTCGGCGGCCCCGAGGGCCAGGACGATGTCATCCCCTTCCTCCGCAACGTCACCAGCGGCCGCGGGATCCCCGATGAACGGCTGGAAGAAGTCGCCACGCACTACCGCGCCAACGGCGGCGTCAGCCCCATCAACGCGCAGAACCGGGCACTGAAGGCGGCGCTCGAGGCCGAGCTGGCCCGCCGCGGGATCGAGCTGCCGGTGCTCTGGGGAAACCGAAACTGGGATCCTTACATCACCGATGTTTTCAAGGAAGCGTACGACGCCGGCCACCGCCGCGTGTTGGCCGTGACCACCAGCGCCTACGCCGGCTACTCAAGCTGCCGCCAGTACCGCGAGGACTTCGGCATGGCCCTGGTCGAGACCGGGCTCGCCGGCAAGCTGGAAGTGGACAAGGTGCGCCAGTACTTCGACCACCCGGGCTTCGTGGAACCGTTCGCCGAGGGCCTGGCCGAGGGCCTGGACCGGGTACGCGCCGACTTGTCCGCGCAGGGCGCCGCGGACGCGCCGGTCCACGTGATGTTCGCGACCCACTCCATTCCCCTCGGGGACGCCGAAAACGCCGGGCCCCGCGGGGTGGACTACGAGGGCGGCAGCGCCTACGTGGCGCAGCACCTGGCCACCGCCCGGGCCGTCCTGGACCGCGTGCCGGGAGCAGCCGGCGTCGAATGGTCCCTCGTCTACCAGTCCCGCTCCGGCGCGCCGCATGTGCCGTGGCTGGAGCCGGACATCAACGACGCGCTCGAAGAGCTGCCCGCGCAGGGGGTGAAGGGCGTGGTCATCGTGCCGCTGGGCTTTGTCAGCGACCACATGGAGGTGATGTGGGACCTGGACACGGAGGCACTGGAGACCTGCCGCGGCCTCGGGCTGGCCGCCGCCCGCGTGCCCACCCCGGGCGTGCACCGGAAGTTCGTCGAGGGCCTCGTGGACCTGGTCTGTGAGCGGACGGTGGAACAGCACCGCGCGGACCGCCCGGCGCTGACCAACCTGGGACCCTGGATGGACGTGTGCATGCCCGGCTGCTGCGCCAACCGCCGCGGCGAGAAACCGACGGTGGCCGGCATGGATTCGACCGTGGGGGTGCCGCAGCCATGACCGTCACAGTCCGCATCGGCACCCGCGGCAGCGCCCTGGCGGTCACCCAGACCACCACCGTGGCCGAGGCGCTGGCCGCCGGCGGGGCCTTGGAGTATGAACTGGTCCGGATCAAGACCGAGGGCGACGTGCTGCGGGGGCCGCTGGCCCAGATCGGCGGAACCGGAGTCTTCACCGCCGCGCTGCGCGAGGCCCTGCTGGATGACCGCTGCGACGTGGCCGTGCATTCGCTGAAGGACCTGCCCACCGGCGTGGCCGACGGGCTGCAGATCGCCGCCATTCCCGCCCGCGTCGACGTCCGCGACGCCCTCTGCGCCCGGGACGGGCTGACCCTGGCCGGGCTGCCGGCTGGCGCCAAGGTCGGCACCGGCTCCCCGCGCCGGGCAGCCCAGCTGCGTGCCGCCCGCCCCGACCTGGACGTGGTGGATATCCGCGGCAACGTGGACACCCGCCTGGGACGGGTCAAGGGGCTCACGGGCGAAGAAAGGCAAGAGGGAAAGCACGCAGATCTCGACGCCGTGGTGCTCGCCGCGGCCGGGCTGGCACGGCTGGGACGCACCGAGCACGTCACGGAGCTGCTGGATCCGTCGGTCATGCTGCCGGCCCCCGGCCAGGGCGCGCTGGCCGTTGAATGCCGGGTTGCCGACGCAGCTTCCGGGACGGCGCTGGCCGGCGCGCTGGCCGACTACGACGACGCGGACACCCGCCTGGCGGTGACGGCCGAACGGTCGCTGCTGGCGCGGCTGGAAGCCGGCTGCAGCGCCCCGGTCGGGGCGCTGGCATCGGTCGACGCCGGCTCCCTGGTTCTGCGGGCCGTGGTCTGCAGCCCCGACGGCAGCCGGCTGCTGCACGGCGAGCGGACGGTGCAGGCGGCCGGTTCCGAGGATGCCGTGGCCCTGGGCGCACGACTGGCTGAAGAGCTGCTCGGGCAGGGTGCCGGCGACCTAATGAGCCTGGCCGGGCGCTGACGATGGCGTTGCTGTGGCAGCGCGGCGCGCCGGACAACCAGCTACAGGGCCTGCGGGTGGTGCTGCCGCGCAGCCCTGACCGGGCGGCTGGCATGGCCGCCGAACTGGTCCGCCGCGGCGCGTCCCCCAGCGTCCTGCCGCTGATCGACTTCGAACGGACGGACAAGCCGGACGAACTGGACCAGGCCCTGACCCTGCTGGCGCAGAACAAGGCCGTCTGGCTGGTCATTACCAGCATCACGACGGTGCGGGCGCTGAAGGCGTGCGCCCTGGAGCGTGGCACCAGCCTCGCCGCGCTGGCAGGGGACACGAAGATTGCGGCCGTCGGAAGCCCGAGCGCCAGGGCGCTGGAGGCCGAGGGCCTCACCGTCGACCTGGTGCCACCCGGCAGCATGGACGCCGTCGGCTTGGTCGATGCGTGGCCGCTGCCGCCGGAAACCGCCGGCGGCCCGGCCGAGCGGATGCTGGTCCTGCTGCCGCAGGCCGACATCGCGGCGCCCACGGTGTTCGAAGGCCTGATGGCGAAGGGCTGGCAGGTGCTGCCCGTGACCGCCTACCGCACGGTGGACTACCCCGCCCGTCCCGAGCTCCGCCTGACCGCGGAATTGGAGATCGCCGCCCGCGAGCCCGCCGACGACCTGGAACTCATCACGGCCGCGGATTTCCGCAGCCGCGCCGGCAACGGCGCCATCGACGCCGTCGTCCTGACCTCGCCCAGCGTCACCAGGCGGCTGGCGGGACTCCTTGACCCGTGGCCGGCCGGAATGCGGCTGATCGCGATCGGCACCAGTTCCGCTCGGCAGGCCGCCGAACTGGGCTTGGAGATCGCCGCCACCGCTGCCGAACCGACGCCGCCCGGAATCGCCGACGCCCTGGCGCGGTCGCTTGAAAACCATCCCACCGAACCAGAAGGAACGCCATGAGCTTCCCCTCCCACCGGCCGCGCCGGCTGCGGGCCACCGAGGCGATCCGCCGGATGACGGCGGAGGTCCGGACCCACCCGAACCAGCTGATCCTGCCCGCCTTCATCCGCGAAGGCCTCAGCGAACCGGTGCCGCTGCAGTCCATGCCGGGCGTGGTCCAGCACACCACCGACACGCTCAAGCGCGCGGCTGCCGAGGCCGTGGAGCTGGGCCTCGGCGGCATCATGCTCTTCGGAGTTCCCCAGGTGCGCGACGCCACGGGCAGCGCCGGAGTGGATCCCGACGGCGTGCTGAACCGCGCCATCGCCGACGTGAAAGCGGAGGTCGGGAACGACCTGGTGGTGATGGGCGACGTCTGCCTGGACGAGTTCACCGACCACGGCCACTGCGGCGTGCTGGCCCCCGACGGCACCGTCGACAACGACGCCACGCTGTCGATCTACGCGGAAATGGCCGTCGCCCAGGCGGCTGCCGGCGCGGACGTGCTCGGTCCCTCCGGCATGATGGACGGACAGGTGGCGGTGATCCGGCAGGCACTCGACGAGGCCGGCTACCAGGACGTCTCCATCCTGGCGTACGCCGCAAAGTATGCCTCGGCCTTCTACGGGCCGTTCCGCGAAGCGGTCGACTCGCAGCTGACCGGGGACCGGCGGACCTACCAGATGGACGCCGCCAACCGGCGCGAAGCCATCCGGGAAGTGGAACTGGACCTGGCCGAAGGCGCGGACATGGTCATGGTCAAACCCGCGATGAGCTACCTGGACATCCTCTCCGACGTGGCGGAGATGTCTCCGGTGCCGGTGGCCGCGTACCAGATCTCCGGCGAGTACGCGATGATCGAGGCAGCCGCCGCCAATGGCTGGATCGACCGGAAGGCGGCCATCCTGGAATCTGTCCTGGGCATCCGCCGCGCCGGCGCCGACATGGTGCTGACCTACTGGGCCCCGGAAATCGCCCGCTGGCTGAAGTAACCGTTCACCGTCGGCCGCCGGTTGCCGCGCCCCACGACCCGTCCGCAGCGGATTCCGCTGTCCCGAAAGGACCCAAGACCATGATTGAAGCCATCCGCTCCGAGGAACTCTTCGAACGCGCCCGCCAGCTGATGCCCGGCGGGGTGAACTCACCGGTCCGGGCCTTCGGCTCCGTCGGCGGGACGCCGCGCATGATGGTCGGTGCCAAGGGGGCCTACCTCACCGACGCCGACGGGTGCGAGTACGTAGACCTCGTGTGCTCCTGGGGCCCGGCCCTGCTGGGCCACGCCCATCCGGCCGTCCTCGAGGCCGTGCACACGGCCGTGGACCGGGGACTGTCCTTCGGCGCCTCCACGCCCGCCGAATCCGAACTGGCGGCCCTGGTCGTCGGCAGGGTCTCCGCCGTCGAGCGCCTCCGCATGGTCTCCACCGGCACCGAGGCCACGATGACCGCCGTGCGCCTGGCCCGCGGCTACACCGGCCGCAACCTGGTCGTGAAGTTCGCCGGCTGCTACCACGGGCACCTGGACGGGCTGCTGGCCGCCGCGGGCTCGGGCGTGGCCACCCTGGCCCTGCCGGGTTCTGCGGGCGTCACCGAGGCGACGGCCGCGGAGACCCTGGTGCTGCCGTACAACGACATCGCCGCCGTCGAGGAAGTGTTCGCCGCCCGCGGCAGCCAGATCGCCGCCGTCATCACCGAAGCGGCCCCCGCGAACATGGGCGTGGTCACCCCCGCCGACGGCTTCAACGCGGCCCTGTCCCGCATCACCCGGGAGCACGGGGCGCTGCTGATCCTGGACGAGGTGCTGACCGGCTTCCGCACCGGCTACGCCGGCTACTGGGGCCTGACCGGGGGAGCCGACGGGGCAGCCGATCCGTTCGTGCCCGACCTGTTGACCTTCGGCAAGGTCATCGGCGGCGGCATGCCGGTGGCGGCCCTGGGCGGCCGCGCCGACGTGATGGATTACCTGGCGCCGTCCGGTCCCGTCTACCAGGCCGGCACGCTCTCCGGCAACCCGATCGCCATGGCGGCCGGCGTCGCGACCCTGACCGCCGCGACGCCCGCGGTCTACGCGGCGATCGACGCCCGCTCGCTCGAACTGCAGGCCGCGCTGACCGCCGCCCTGTCCAAGGCCGGCGTGGACCACAGCATCCAGACCGCGGGGAACCTGTTCAGCGTGGCCTTCGGCACCTCGGCCAACGGCGTCCACAACTACGCCGACGCCCAGGGCCAGGAAGTCTTCCGCTACGCCCCCTTCTTCCATGCCATGCTCGACGCCGGCGTCTACCTGCCGCCGTCGGTGTTCGAAGCGTGGTTCCTTTCGGCGGCGCACGACGACGCCGCGATGGAGAAAATCTTCGCCGCATTGCCGGCGGCCGCGCGGGCTGCCGCGGCAGCCACGCCGCCGGCCTGACCGCAACTCCGGTGCCGGGGGCGAAGGGTGCCGTCCGCCTGCCGCCCGGTCCCGGGGACAGCGGCATGGCAGACTGATGCTGACGGCGGTACACGGAACCGCCGCGCGAACCCAGGAGCGTGCAGATGGGCCTGTTCTCCAGGCGCAGGCAAACACCGGAAGACTACGACGCCGAGACGCTCCGCCCGGAGGCCGCGGACGACGCCGCCCCGCCCCTGGCGGACGCCGCGACGCCCCTGGCGGAGGCCGTGCCGCCGCCGGTGCGGTCCGGGACCGAGCCGGCCCCCGCCCCGGTGCAGTCACGGCTGGATCCGGCCCCGGCGCCCATGCCGCCCCGCGCGATCTGGTCCGACGGACTCGGACGAACGGCCACCCGTTCCGCACAGCTGCTGCTCACGCTGCTGCTGGCCGGCGTGGTGATCTACGGGCTGTTGCAGCTGCGGCTCCTCGTCATTCCCGTCCTGATCGCCCTGATCCTGGCGGCGGCCGTGGGCCCGGTGGTGCGGCTGCTGCGCGGCTGGGGCTGGTCCGCGGCGCTGGCCACGGCGACGGCGTTCCTCGGGATCCTCGTGGTGCTCGGCGGCGTGATCACCGGGATCGTCTTCGCGGTCCGCAGCGAAGCGGACGAGCTGGTCAGCTCCGCCCGCGAGGGCTGGATGCAGCTGCAGGAGTTCCTGGCCACCTTCCCGCTGCCGGTCAGCCAGCAGCAGATCGACGAGGCGCTCGCCGGGGTGGTCGACTTCCTGACCAGCGCCACGGTGGGACGCAGCGCGCTGAGCGGATTGTCGACCGCGGCCGAAGTCGTCACCGGGGCCGTCCTGATGGCCGTGATCCTCTTCTTCTTCCTCAAGGACGGGCCGCGCATCTGGCGTTTCCTGCTCAGCTGGTTCCCGGCGGCCAAGCGGCCGCAGCTTGAGCTGGCCGGGTCGCGCGCCATGGACGTGCTGGGCAGCTACGTGCGGGGCACCGCCACCGTCGCGGCCGTCGACGCCTTCTTCATCGGACTCGCCCTGTTCATCCTGCAGGTACCGCTGGCGCTGCCGCTCTCGGTGCTGATTTTCATCGGCGGCTTCATCCCGATCGTCGGAGCCACCATCGCCGGCGTGCTGGCGACCCTGGTGGCGCTGGTGGCCAACGGGCCGGTGGCCGCGCTGGTAGTGGTCGCCGTCGTGATCATCGTGCAGCAGCTGGAGGGCAACTTCCTGCAGCCGGTGGTGATGGGCCGCTCGGTGAGCCTGCACTCGCTGGTGATCCTGTTGGCCCTGACCGCGGGAACCATCTTGGGCGGCATCATCGGCGCCGTCCTGGCCGTTCCGGTCACCGCCGTGGGCTGGGTGGTGATCCAGGTGATGTCGGGAAGGACCTCCGCGGAGGAACCCGCGCCGGTCCGGCGAGGCCGCTGACCAGGCACGCCGCCGGCCAGATATCGGCCGGACACAGAAGGTCCCCGGAAGCCCAAGCTTCCGGGGACCTTCCTGGCGTCAGCCGTTGCCGCTCACGCCAGCGGTTCGGGACTGACTAGAAAGCGGGGAAGACGTCGCCGTTGGGCCACGTTTCCTCGATGAACTTCTTCACGTCCGGCGAGTGGAGCAGCTCTTCGAGCTTCGCCACGGCAGGATTATCGTCACCGGCGTTCCAGACCAGGAAGTTGGCATACGGGTTGTTCTCCGAGGACTCGACGACCACTGCATCGTCGGTGTTCAGCCCCGCATCCAGGATGAAGTTGCCATTGATGATGGCCAGGTCGATCTTCGGATCCTCGATCAACTGGACCAGGATTTCCGGCTGGTTCTCCTCGAATTTCAGGCCCTTGGGGTTCTGCTCCGCGGTCAGCGTCAGCGCCGCCGAATCGTCCTCGATCCCGGTCAGCAGCCCGGCCGTTTCGAGCATCTTGAGTGCGCGCGGCTGGTTCCCCGGGTCGTTGGTGATCGCAATGGTTGCGCCCTCGCCAAGGTCGTCGACGCTCTGGTGCTTCGACGAGAACCCGGCGTACGGCTCGATGTGGATGCCTTCGCCATGTTCGAAGTCGTAGCCCTTGTCAGCCACCTGCTGCTCAAAGAAGGCCAGATGTTGGAAGTAGTTGGCATCCAGCGAGCCGTCGCTCAGGGCGATGTTCGGGGTCTGGTAATCGGTGAATTCCTTGATCTCCAGATCGATCCCGGCTTCCTGGGCCAGGTTCTCATCCACGAATTCCAGGATCCGGCCCTGCGGCACGGGAGTGGCACCGACCGTGACGGTGACGGGATTGGCCGGATCCAGCGTGGTCTCGGCGCTGGGGGTGGATTCGGATCCACCGCAAGCCGTCAGCGCCAAGGCCGCAGCCAGGCCGGTACCAATGAGCGTTAGTGCTTTACGCATCTGCGTGCGTTCCTTTCGAATGACCGGGCCGGCCGAAGTCGGCTCGTCCCGGATGTGGTGCAGCTAGCGGCTACTGGCTGCATTCTTCCGCTGCCCTTGAGGCGGGCGGGAAGCGTGGGGGCGGGACGGCGGTGTCCCGACACGGTCGCGGACGTTGCGCTCAGACAGCGGTTACCGGCTCATGCCGCCGGCGCTTCGAGCCTGCGGTGGAAGCGCTGCGGTGGTCCACCCGCCGGGCCACGGCGTCGCCGATCCATTGAATCAGCTGGACAAGGACCACCATGATCACGATGGTGACCACCATGACGGTGGTGTCGAACCGCTGGAAGCCATAGTTGTAGGCGAGCTGGCCGAGGCCGCCGCCGCCGGTGAGGCCCGCCATGGCGGAGTATCCCACGAGCGTGACCAACGTCGTCGTCAAGGCGGCGACCAGCCCGGGCAAAGCCTCGGGAACGAGGACCTTGGCCACGACCTGCAGGCGGGTGGAACCCATGACGAGGGCCGCGTCGATTTTGCCGGAGCTCACATCCCGCAGCGCGGTTTCCACCAGGCGGGCGAAGAACGGCACCGTGCCGATGGTCAGCGAGACGCAGGCGGCCAAGGCACCGATCGAGGTGCCGGTGATGACCCGGGCCAGCGGGATCAGCGAGATCATCAGGATGGCGAACGGAATGGACCGGGTGATGTTCACGATGATGTCCGACACGATCCGGTTCGTCACCGGCATGGGCCGCAGCCCGGCGGGCGCACTGGTGTAGAGGAAGATGCCCAGCGGCAGGCCGATCAGCAGGGTGAAAGCCCCCGAGACCCCGACCATCAGCAACGTTTCGCCGATCGCTTCCGGCAGGGCATTGGTGATGCCCGGGTTGGTTGTCAGTTCGTCGATGAAGTTCATGCCGCTTCCTCCTGCAGGACGCGGACGGCAACGCCCTGGCCGACCAGGTGCTCGGTGAGGGCAGCCGTGTCCGCCCCGGCCGGCAGTTCGATGCGCAGGTGGCCGAACTGGGTGCCGGCCAGCGACTCCACGCTGCCGGCCAGGACGTTCAGGTCCAGGCCGAAGGCCCGGGCAGCCCCGGTCAGCACAGGCTCCGACGCGCGTTCGCCGGAATAGAGGATTTCCAGCATCGTGCCCCCGCCGGTCGCCTCGGCCGAAGGCAGCGGCAGCAGCGTGCTCGAGAGGCGGCCGCCCAGGTCGGCGGCGACCTCGCGCAACGGGCCGTGTTCGACGATCCGGCCGGCCTCCAGCAGCGACACCGAATCACAGATGCGCTTGATGACCTGCATCTCGTGCGTGATCACCAGCACGGTCAGTTGGAGCCGCTCGGTCAGGTCACGGATCAGGGTCAGGATTTCGTCGGTGGTCTTCGGGTCCAGGGCCGACGTGGGCTCGTCGCAGAGCAGCACGTCCGGGTCCGAAGCCAAGGCGCGGGCGATGCCGACCCGCTGCCGCTGGCCGCCGGAGAGCTGGGACGGGTAGGCGTCCTCAAACCCCTCCAGGCCGACGAGCCTGATCAGCTCCGAAACCTTGGCGCGGATGGACGCCTTGGGCGTCTTGACGATCTCCAGGGGATGCGCCACATTCTGGGCGGTGGTGCGGGAGTCCATCAGGTTGGCGTGCTGGAAGATCATCCCGATGCGGCGCCGGGCCGACCTCAGGTCGGCGTCGCGGGCGGCACTGAGCTCGGCCCCGTTGATCGATACCGATCCGGACGTCGGGCTGTCCAGGAGGGTCAGGCAACGCACCAACGTGGATTTGCCGGCACCGGAATGGCCGACGATGCCGTGGACGGTGCCCCTGGGGACGGACAGGCTGACGCCGTCCAGGGCCACCACTTCGCGGCCGCCTTGGCGGTAGACCTTGCGCAGGTCGGTAACGGTGATCATGGAACCTCGGGGAATCGATGTCTGAAGCGGCGACAGCCGCCATAGCATGTGCCGCCATCAAGGATTAATTATGACAGCCGCGACAACACGCCAGAATTCGACGGGACGTTGCGTCATACGGCGACCCGAAGTTGACAGCGCCGCGCTGACTCAGGGGCCGGGCGCGTGCGCTCGTGCCGGCCGGGGCAGGGTCAGACAGCGGCGGGCGTCAGGCGCACCGGCCAGACCCCGTCCACGACGGCTTCCGGATCCTTGCGCCGCAGCCAGGCCTCGAAATTTGCCGCCTGCTGTGCGCACCAGTCGACCTGCAGGGCATGCAGCTCGGCCGCGCCGATGCACAATCCGGCGTAGCGGCGGGCGAGGGCATCCGCGACGCCGATGGTGGCCAGGGCGTCCGCCGCCGACGTGTGCGCCGCGTCGAGACGGACGCCGTAAAGTTCGCACAGCGCCCCCAAGGTGCGCTTCCCCCGCCGGTAGCGGTCCACCTGCTTGTCCAGGACATACGGATCGATCACCGGAGCCGCCGCCGGGGCCGGCAGGCCGTACCGCGAGCATTCGAGTGCCAGCACGGTGAAATCGTAGGCGGCGTTGAAGGCCATGACCGGGATGCCCGCGTCGAAGTAGCCGGTCAGTGCCTCGGCGATACCGGCGGTGGCAATTGCCGCGGGCAGGCCCTCGCTGCGGGCCCGTTCGGTGCTGACCCCGTGGATTGCGGCGGCTTCCACAGGGATCTCCACTCCGGGGTCCACCAGCCACTCCCGCTCCTGCAGCGGCTGTCCCGCCGCGTCGACCAGGACGATGGACGCCGTCACGATCCGCGCGGTGTGGGGATCACGGCCCGTGGTTTCGAGATCGAAGGCGGCGCGGGGACCGGTATGCCAGCTGTTCATGTCCGCAACGCTATCCGGCGGATCGGACAATCCCGGGGAGGCGCCGCGCGGTGTGTGGAAGCGGCTCCCGCAGCCCGCCGGTGCAGGCCTCGCGGGGCCGCTAAATTACACTGGTGTAATGCGCGAGGCGATAGTAGAGGCGGTCCTCGACCTTGCCGCGATCATTCCGCGGGGCCGGGTGCTCTCCTATGGCGATGTCGCCGAGCTGCTCGACGCCGGAGGCGCCCGGCTGGTCGGCAGGATCCTGTCCCTGCACGGCGCGGCGGTTCCGTGGTGGCGCGTTATTCGTGCCAACGGTTCCCTGCCCGGTGAGCTGATGGAACAGGCTGTGGCGCACTACCGCCGGGAAGGCACGCCCCTGACGGAGCCGGCGGCGTGGCCGGCCAGGGTGCGCATGGCGGAAGCCCGTTGGGTGCCCGGGCCTGAAGCATACGCAGCGATCGAGGAGCTCCGGCGCAAAGTGTCCGAACCGGCTGATGGGATGGGGCCATGATCGAGACCAAGCCGTCGGCCGGGCTGCAACTGGTCCGGCCCGAAACCGGATCCGCCGGTGCCCCGCTTCCGAGTCCGGACCAGGCGCAGGTCATCGACCTGCCCGCCGGCTGCGGTCCGGTGCTGGTCCTCGGCGGCCCGGGTACGGGAAAATCGACCGCTCTGGTGGAACTCGCGGTGCACCGCGTGGAGGAAACCGGACTTGACCCGGCGAACCTGCTGTTCCTGGCCCCGAACCGGCTGGCGGCCGCGCGCCTGCGCGACGCGCTGACCGGGCGCCTCAACCGCAGCCTGGGCACCACCCCGACCAGGACCTGGTCGGCCTATGCCTTCGACCTGATCCGACGGGCACGGGTGGAAGGACTGCTGCCGCTGGTGGAGCGCGCGCCCCGGCTGCTGTCCGGACCCGAGCAGGACCAGATCATCGCCGAACTGCTGGCCGGCCATCGTGCCGGCTACGGCCCGGGGGCCGGCTGGCCGGAAGACCTGCAGCAGGCTCTGGCGACCCGCGGCTTCCGGCAGGAGGTCCGCCAGCTCTTCGACCGGCTGACCGAGTACGGCAGCACCGCAGGGCAACTGGAACAGTTGGGCGCAGAGTATGGCCGGGCGGACTGGATGGCGGCGGCCCGGCTGTATCGCGAGTACCGTGACGTGATCGACCTCCGGATGCCCGAGGCCTTCGACCCGGCCGGAATCATCACTTCGGCACGCCAGCTGCTGCTGGAGCATCCCGGCCTGCTGGAGCGGGAGCGCAGCCGCCTCCGGCTGATCCTGGCGGACGACCTCCAGGAAGCCAACCCCGCGGTCTTCGAGCTCCTGGCCTTGCTTGCGGAGGGACAGGATGCCGTCTTCGCGGCCTCGCCGGACACCGTCGTCCAAGGGTTCCGCGGCGCCCGTCCGGATGTCCTCGGCAAGTTGCCCGGGCTGGTTGGCACACCGGACAGGCCGCTGCACACGCTGGTCCTCACCAGTTCGCACCGGATGGCTCCCGGAGTCGCAACCGCCTGGCAGTCAGCTGCCGCCCGGATCTCGCAGGTCGCCGGGGCGCACCGCGCCCGCGACCTCGTCCATCCCGGTGCGGAAGCAGAAACCGGGAGCGGAACCGCCCACGGCGGCGCGGACCGGAACGACGCGCCCGCCGCCAGTTCGCACGTGGTCGCGTCGCCGGTCCACGAGCACCGCTATGTGGCGCAGCGGATCCTGGAAGCCAGGCTGTTCGAGGGCTACCGGCTCAGCGAGATGGCCGTGATCGTCCGCACCGGCGGCCAGCTCTCGGCCCTCGCCCGCTACCTCACCGGCCAGGACATCGCGGTCAAGGTCCCGGTTGCCGAAAGCGCGGTGCGCGACGAGGCCGCGGTCCGGCCGCTGCTGGACGCGTTGGCCGTGGCCCTGGAGCCGGAACTACTCACCCCCGACGCTGCCGTCGCCCTCCTGACCTCCAGGATCGGCGGCGCGACGGCGATCGACCTGCGCCGCCTGCGCCAGGCACTAAGGCGCGAAGAGCTGCTCGGCGGCGGGGGCCGGTCCAGCGATTCCCTGCTCGTGGAAGCGATCGGCGACCCCGTGTTCCTCGGCACGCTCGGAAGGGAAGGCGGATCCGCCAGGAGGATCGCGCGGATGCTCAAGGCCGGTCGGGACGCGGCGGCCGAGCCGGGGGCCAACGCCGAGACGGTGCTGTGGGCACTGTGGTCCGCCACCGGGCTCTCCGATCGCTGGGCGGCACAGGCACTGCAAGGCGGCCCGGTCGGCGTGCGGGCCGACCGGGACCTCGACGCCATGATGGCGCTGTTCCAGACCGCCGAGCGGTATGTGGACCAACTCCCCGGCTCGAGCCCGCGGCAGTTCCTGGAATACCTGTTGAACCAGGAACTGCCGATGGACAACCTCGCGCCGCGCGCCCAGGTGCGGGAAGCCGTGGAACTGCTCACGCCCGCCTCGGCGGCGGGCCGGGGCTGGCCGCTGGTCATCGTGGCGGGCGTCCAGGAGGGGGTGTGGCCGAACACCAGGCTGCGTGGCGAACTGCTGGGCAGCACGGAGTTCGTGGAGGTTTTGGAGCGCGGCGTCGAGGAGGCCCGGCGGATCGACGCGGTGACCCGGCTGCGGGAAATCCGGTACGACGAATTGCGCAGTTTCTCCACGGCCATTTCGCGCGCCGAACGCCGGCTGATCTGCACGGCGGTGCAGTCCGAAGACGCCCAGCCGTCCCAGTTCCTCGATCTGGTTGAGCCATGGCTGGATCCGGAAACCCCCCGTCCGGCGACCGAAGTCCTCCGCCCGCGAACCGTGCGTGCCTTGGCAGCGGAACTCCGGCAGGCCGCCCAGCAAGCCTCGACCCGTCCGGGAGAGGCGGCGGATGCGGCCGCCGTGCTCGCCCTGCTGGCGGCCAGCCCGGTGCCGGTGCCCGGCGCTCACCCGCGCGACTGGTGGGGACTGCTGCCGCTGAGCAGCACGGCACCGGTCGTTCCGGAGGGGGAACCCGTCCCGGTTTCCCCCTCAAAGGTGGAAGCCGTCCAGAAATCCCCGCTCGACTGGTTCATCCAAGCGGCAGGGGGCGAAGCGGCCACCGACTTCGCCCGCAGCCTGGGCACCCTGGTCCACGGAATTGCGCAAGACATCCCCGCGGGCACGGGAACGGAATACGTGGCCGAACTGGTCCGACGCTGGCCGCAGTTGGGGATGAAGGAGAACTGGGAGGGACGGCTTGACTTCAACCGTGCCGAAGGAATGGTCCGGAGACTGGCCCAGTATGTGATCCAGATGCGTGCGGAGGGCCGGAGCCTGGTCGGCGTGGAACAGGACTTCTCGGTTGACCTGCCGGGTCCGGAACGCGTGGCCAGGCTGCGTGGACAGGTGGACCGGTTGGAACTGGACGCCGACGGGCGGCTCCACATCGTGGACCTGAAAACGGGACGCGCTGCCCCGACCAAGGCAGAACTGGAGCGGCACCCGCAGCTGGGCAGCTACCAGGCGGCGGTCCAGGCCGGAGGATTCCCCGAACATGCGTCAGCCCCGGGCGGCGCTTCCCTGGTCCAACTGGGACAGGACCTGAAATCGGTCAAAGTCCAGCAGCAGGAGAGCCTGGCCGATGGCGAAGACTGGGCCACAGCGATGATCCACGAGGCCGCGGCGCTCATGGCCGCTTCCGAATTCGAGGCCCGGCACGATCCGCAGCGGTCCGGCAACGGCGGTCACGGCTGCCGTGCACCGGAAATTTGTCCCCTGTGCGCAGAAGGAAGGCAGGTCACCGAATGAGCATAGGAACGGTCACCACAACCTACAGCCCGGAAGAGCTTGCCGGACTGCTGGGCCAGCACCTGCCGACAGCCGAACAGTCGGCCATCATCAGCTCCCCGCTGCAGCCGATGCTGGTCATCGCCGGCGCGGGTTCCGGCAAGACGGCGACAATGGCCGACCGCGTTGTCTGGCTCGTGGCCAATGGCTTTGTCCGCCCGGATGAAATCCTCGGCGTCACTTTCACCCGCAAGGCCGCAGGCGAGCTGGCAGCCCGGATCCGCGCGCAGCTGGCCAAGCTGGACCGCAAGGGCCTGCTGCCGCAGGAGGTCGACGATGCTGCCGGACTGGTGGAACCGAAGGTCTCGACGTACCACTCGTACGCCAATGGTTTGGTCAGCGACTACGGGCTGCGCCTGGGAATTGAACGCGACGTGGTGCTGCTGGGCACCGCGCAGTCCTGGCAGCTGGCCAGCCACTGCGTGGAGGCGTACGACGGCCCCATCGAGCACCTGGTGGCCGGCAAATCGACCCTGGTCAACGCCGTGATGCAGTTCGCCGGGGAATGCTCGGAGCATCTGGTCACCCCGGACCAGGCTGCCGGCTACCTCGCGGAGGAGGTGGAGCGGATCGCCGCCCTTCCCTACATCGACGGCAGCACCAAGCAGGCCAAGGCGGAGGTGAAGAAATTGCTGGACCGGCTGCGGACCCGGATCACCGTGGCCAACCTGGCGGCCGGCTACAACCGGGCAAAGCGGGAACGGGGGGTGCTGGATTTCGGTGACCTGGTCTCCCTCGCGGCCCGCATCGCCCGTGAAGTGCCGCAGGCCCGCCAGCTGGAACGCAGCCGCTACAAAGTCGTGTTGCTGGACGAATTCCAGGACACCTCCCACGCCCAAATGGTGCTGTTCTCCGAACTGTTCGGCGACGGGCATGCCGTCACCGCAGTGGGCGACCCGAACCAGTCCATCTACGGCTTCCGCGGTGCCTCCGCCGGCCAGCTCTTCGCTTTCCGGGAGCACTTTCCCCTGGTGGGCGACGACGGCCGGCGGGCCCCGGCTCCCGCCGGTTTCCTCACGGTGGCCTGGCGCAACAGCATCAACATCCTGCGGATGGCCAACCGGATCTCGGCACCGCTGAACCGGGAAGACCCGAACCGTCCGCGCCCCGGCCGGATCAGCGTTCCGCCGCTGCGCCCACGGCCGGGAGCCACGGAAGGAACGGTGGCACTGGGGCGCTACGCGACCGAGGCGGAGGAGACCCTCGCCCTCGCCGACGCGATCGAACGGGCACGGAAGACGGTTTTCGCCCGGGAGCCTGAAACCGGCCGTGCCGAACCCGTCAGCACCGCCGTGCTGTGCCGGCGGCGGGCACAGATCCCGGGCATCGCCAAGGTACTCGAAGAGCGGGGCATTCCCTACGAAATCATCGGGCTGGCCGGGCTGCTGGCACAGCCGGAGATCGTGGACCTCGTGGCGACCCTGCGCGTCCTGGCTGATCCGGGACGGTCCGACGCGCTGATGCGGCTGCTGGCGGGGGCACGCTGGCGGATCGGACCGGCGGACCTGATGGCCCTGGCCGATTGGTCCCGGTTCCTGGAGAGCCGGCGCCGCGCGGCAACGGCAGGCGAGGCCGCCGAGCTGGACCGGGACGAGGCCGCGGGGGAGGCCGTCGTCGAACAGGACCTGGCCGAGGCCGCGTCCCTGGTCGAGGCGCTGGACCGGCTGCCCAAGCCGGGCTGGACCTCGCGCCACGGGCGGTCGCTGACACCCGTCGCGCTGGAGCGTCTGGGGCGCCTCGCGGAAGAGGTCCGCTACCTGCGCAGCTTCGTCGGCGACGACCTGACGCTGTTGCTGGGCGAGGTGGAACGCACCATGCTGCTGGACATCGAGGTTGCCTCCAAACCCGGGCAGAGCATCCACCAGGCGCGGCGCAACCTTGATGCTTTCCACGACGCGGCGGCAGCGTTCATGCAGACATCGCAGCGCGTGGACCTGCTGGCCTTTTTGGCGTGGCTGGAAGCGGCTGCCGCCGAAGAGGGAGGCCTGGACATGGCGCAGGTGGACGTGCGGCACGATGCCGTGCAGCTGCTGACCGTGCACGCTTCCAAGGGGCTCGAATGGGACGCAGTCTTCGTCCCCGGACTCAACGACGGCGCCTTCCCCTCCTCCTCGGACAACCGGTGGAGCAGCGGCCACGCCGCCCTGCCCTGGCCGCTGCGCGGAGACCGGTCCGACCTTCCCCAGTGGGATACCGACCAGCCGGACCAGTTGTCCTGGCTGAACGCGGAAGCGGACTACAAGTCGGAAGTCCAGGCACACGGTGAAGACGAAGAGCGCCGGCTGGCCTACGTCGCCTACACCCGGGCCAAGCACCTGCTGGTCTGCAGCTCCGCCGGCTGGACCGGCAGCAAGGTCAAGCCCACGGCCGTGTCGGCCTTCCTGGCCGAACTGCACGCAATGTCACAGGACGAACCCACGGCAGTGCAAGTGCGGCAATGGGTAGGGGACGAGGAACTCGGGCCGGAGAATCCGTTTCGGGCCGAAGTGGAAACAGCCATGTGGCCCTTCGACCCGTTGGAAGGGCCGCGGGTCTACCGCAGCGGTGTCCCGCAGCGGCAGCGTCCGGGCCGCCGGGCGGCCATGGAACAGGCCGCGCAGGCCGTGCTGGAGTCGCTGGCACAGCACCGGCAGCCGGCCGCGGACTCGACCTGGGCCCATGAGGCCAGGCTGCTGTTGGAACGCCACAATGCCGCACCGACCGCCGGCGAGGTGGAGCTGCCGGCGCACATCTCCGCGTCGCTGCTGGTGGACCTGGCCGACGACCCGGAAGAAGTCACGCGGCGCCTGCGGCGCCCGGTGCCCCGGAAGCCCGGCATGGCCGCCAGAAAGGGTACCGCCTTCCACAGCTGGATCGAGGAATACTTCGGCACCACGGGGATGTTAGATCTCGAGGCCTACCCGGACGCGGCCGACGCCTTCGTCGACGAGGCCTATGAGCTGGCCGGACTGGTCGAGAACTTCAAGGCATCCGAATGGGCCAACCGGGTCCCGGCAGCCATCGAAGTGCCCGTCGAGACCCGCGTCGGCGGCGTCGTGGTGCGCGGGCGCATCGACGCCGTGTTCCGCGACGCCGACGGCAGCTGGGACCTGATCGACTGGAAGACCGGAACCGCGCCGACGGGCCGGCAATTGTCGGTGAAGTCGGTGCAGCTGGCCGTCTATCGGCTGGCGTGGGCACGCCTGCACGGCATCGAATTGGACCGCGTCAAGGCCGCCTTTTACTACGTCGGGCAGGACAAACTGGTGCGCCCGCACGGCCTGGCCGGCGAGGCGGAGCTGGAGGCGGCGGTGCTGCGGGCCTACGCGTAGGGCCGCCGCGCGGCAGCGGTCAGCGCCCCGCACAGCAGCGGTCAGCGGTCAGCGGCGCCGCGCAGCAGTGTCAGCGCCGCTGGTTGATGATCGGAAGTGCCGTGGTGTCCGCGGACGCAGGCTCGGCTTCCTTAACCGGCCGGGCCTCCTTGCCGGCGGCCGCTGCGCCGTCGGCGCCGCCGTTCTCCGGCGGCGCAGGCTCCGCGGCGTCCTGTTCCGCCGCGGGCGGTGCCGGAGGAGCTGGATCGACGTCAGGCCCCTCAACCGGGAGCAGCGTGACCTTGGAACTCCCGGATCGGCCGGCAAGCTGGACGCGGGCCGGTCCGTCGTGCCGGTGCTCCTGCCCGGCCGAACCGTTCCCACCCGCCGCAGCCGCCCTGCCGGCGCCGTCCTGCTCGCCGTCCGCCGCTTCGTCCCCTGTCGGCCGGTCGGCAGCAGCCGGCTCAGCGGCACGGTTCCGGCCCTCGGAACCGGCGGCCGGTTCCCGGGCCGGAGCCGCAGGGACAGCGGCAACCGTGGGCGGAACGGCAGGCGGCGGGGGAGCGGTGACACTGATGGGCTGGCCGCCGTGTACGGCCACGTCGGCCTCGAGCTCGTTCAGCATGTCGACCGCCTCGTCAACCATGGTCTGGTCGCCCGCGGCCAGTCCGCGGATCAGCCATTGGGCCAGCGCGAATTCGGCGGACAGCGCTGCCCGGCGCATCAGGTGGGGATCGACCGGGTCCTTGCGGTACTTGCGGTAGGACTCCAGCACGACGTCGGCGAACGACTGTTCGTGCACGGCCACCAGCCACGCGAAGTCATCGGCGGGATCGCCAATGCGCAGGTCGGTCCAACCGGTCACCGAGCTGACGCTGCCGTCTTGGACCAGGAGGTTGTCTTCGTGCAGGTCGCCGTGCACCACGCACGGATTGAACTTCCAAAGGGCCACGTCCTCCAGGGCGTGCTCCCACCGGCGCAGCAGGGCCGGCGGTATCTTGCCGGTGGTGGCAGCCTGGTCGAGTTCGTTGAGCTTGCGCTGGCGGAACTGGTCGGCCGTGTAGCTGGGCAGATCCGCGGCGTCGACCATGCGCTGGGGCAGGTCGTGGATGCCGGCTGTCGCCCGTCCGATCGATACCGGGACGGCGGCGCCGGCGGCGACCAGAGCTTCCAGCGCCAGCATGCTCCCCGGCACGTGGTTGTAAACGAAGGTGCGCAGCTCGGACTGCTGGACGGTCCCGGCGACCGTGGGCACCTGGAAAGGCAACTCCGCGCGGATCGCGGGCGAGAAGGCCCGGAGCACCAGCAGTTCCGTTTCGAGCCGCATGCTCGCCTCGGCGTGCTTCGGAGAACGCACGCGCCACCGCTTGCCGGACGCATCGGTGAGTACCGCGGACTGGAAATCCGCCGCATCATCCGGCAGCCCGGCAACGCCCGTGGGCGTCAACCCGGGAACGGCCGCGGTGGCTATGGCCGCCAGCTCCAGAGGTGTCTTTCTCACGTAGTCCACCGTACGTGCAACCGGTACCGGCAACCCGGCCACGGCCGCGGCGAGTCGCCGGAAGGGTGAGGCAGGCCGCACCGGCGGGGCACCGCCGGTGCGCAGTCCACAGCGCCGGCGGCGCGAATAACGGTCCGGGCGCCGGGGTGAGTACGGTAGAGAGCATGAGTCTTAGCACCGCCGCTGCAGGGTTCCCGCCGCTGGGCCAGCTGATGCTGGCGCGCACCACCATGGACCGCGGGTGCGAGCGGCGCAGCCACCCCGGCCTGGTGGACGGCATCTGGGGCAGCGACACCACGCATGTGATGCTGATCGCCGACGGCAAGACGCTGGTCCGCGGCGGAAGGATCGTGTTGCTTCCGAGCAGGGAACGGACCGCAACCGACCTCTCCGTCTACCTCGGCCGGGCCGTGGAGGGTGCGGATGTGCCCGTCGGGACCGACATTGTGCTCTCGGTGTTGGCGGACCGCGCAGAAGCTGCCGGGTACGACGGCGAGTGGCTGGGCCTGCGGGACGTGGCGGGGGAGCTCTCTGCGCAGGACGCCGGGCTGTTTGTGGAGGCCGCGGCGATTTCCAACTGGCACCTGACCCACACCCACTGCCCGCGTTGCGGCCACCGCACGGAGATCGAGCAGGGCGGCTGGGTTCGCCGCTGTCCCGCCGACGGAAGCCAGCATTTCCCGCGCACCGATCCCGCCGTCATCGTTTCGGTCATCGACGAGGACGACCGCCTGCTGCTCGGCCGCAACAGCGCATGGCCGGCCAGCCGGTATTCGACCCTTGCCGGCTTCGTCGAGCCGGGGGAGTCGCTCGAGGCCGCGGTGGTGCGGGAAATCGAGGAGGAGTCCGGCGTCGTCGTGCACTCGCCGCGCTACCTTGGGTCCCAGCCGTGGCCGTTCCCGGCATCGCTGATGATTGGTTTCACGGCGGTCGCGACGGACGCGGCGTCGGTGCCCGACGGCGTGGAGATCCTGGACACACGGTGGTTCAGCCGGGAGGAACTGGCCGCGGCACTGAAGGCCGACGAGGTCCAGGTGGCCAGCGGCATTTCAATTGCGCGGGCACTGATCGAGCACTGGTACGGCGGCGAACTGCCGCAGGCCGGACGATGAGCGCAGCGGCAGCCGGGCCCCTCCCGGACAGCAGCCTCGAAGACCGGATCCTGGCCGGACTGGACGACGAGCAGCGGCAGGTGGCCACCAACCTGGCCGGACCGCTGTGCGTCCTCGCCGGAGCGGGCACCGGCAAGACCCGGGCGATCACGCATCGGATCGCCTACGGGGTACACACCGGGGTGTATACGCCGCAGCGGGTGCTGGCGGTGACGTTCACCGCGCGCGCGGCCGCCGAGATGCGGACGCGGCTGCGCGACCTCGGTGTTGGCGGGGTGCAGGCGCGAACGTTCCACGCCGCGGCGCTGCGCCAGCTGCAGTTTTTCTGGCCGCAGGCGGTCGGCGGTCCGTTGCCCGGCCTGCTGGACCACAAGGCCAGCGTCATCGCCGAATCTGCCCGGCGCCTGCGGCTGACCACCGACCGCGCCGCCATCCGCGACCTGGCGGCCGAGATCGAGTGGGCCAAGGTGTCCATGCTCACGCCCGAGAGCTATGTCCGCCGGGCGGCCGGGCGCGCCGCACCGGCAGGCTACGACCTGACGACGGTGGCGCGGCTGTACCAGGCCTATGAGGACGTGAAGACGGACCGGAACATCATCGACTTCGAGGACGTCCTGCTCATCACCGTGGGGATCCTCGAGGAAGACCCGAAGGTGGCGGCCGCCGTACGGGACCAGTACCGGCACTTCGTGGTGGACGAATACCAGGACGTCTCGCCGCTCCAGCAGCGGCTCCTGGACCTCTGGCTGGGTGACCGTGAAGAACTCTGTGTCGTCGGCGACGCCAGCCAGACCATCTACTCCTTCACGGGAGCGACCTCCCGGCATCTGCTCGAGTTCACCAAACGCTTCCCCGGAGCCGACGTCGTCAAACTGGTCCGGGACTACCGCTCCTCGCCGCAGGTGGTGCAGCTGGCCAACTCGCTGCTGGCCGCCCGCACCCGGCAGCCGGCGCGGGACAACGACAGCTGGCCGACCCCGCTGGAGCTCATCGCCCAGCGTCCGGCCGGGCCCGAGCCCTCGTTCACGGAATGCGCCGACGACGAGGCCGAGGCGGCCCAGGTGGCCACCCGCATCCGCAAACTGCTCGACGACGGCGTGGGCGCCGCCCAGATCGCCGTGCTGTTCCGCACCAACGGGCAGTCCCAAGCCTACGAACAGGCGCTGGCCAATGCCGGCATCGGCTATCAGCTGCGCGGCGGGGAGCGGTTTTTCCAGCGGCGGGAGGTCCGCGACGCGATCCTCCAGCTGCGGGCCTCCTCCCGGGCCGCCGGAACCGAACCCGTGCCGCAACTGGTCCGGGACGTGCTGGCGAACCTGGGCTACACGCGGGAAGCTCCGCAGACCGGCGGCGCGGTGCGCGAACGCTGGGAATCCCTGGCCGCGCTGGTGGGACTGGCCGACGAGCTGGACGCGGCCCGCGGTTCCGCGGCGGGCGGTGTTTTCACCATGTCCGACTTCGTGGCAGAGCTCGACGAACGCGCCGCCGCCCAGCATGCCCCCACCGTACAGGGTGTCACCCTCGCCTCGCTGCACTCGGCGAAGGGCCTCGAATGGGACGCAGTCTTCCTGGTCGGTTTGAGCGAGGGGCTGATGCCGATCTCCTTCGCCGACACCGACGAGGCCGTGGATGAGGAACGCCGGCTGCTCTACGTGGGCATCACCCGTGCCCGCCAGCACCTGGCGCTGTCCTGGTCGCTGGCCCGGACCCCGGGAGGCCGCGCCAACCGCAAGCCGTCCCGGTTCCTGGACGGGCTGCGGCCGGCCTCTTCCTCCTCCGTCCGCAGCACGCCGGGCCAGCGGCTGGCGCGGCGCAAGCAGGCCGCACCGGCGGCGTGCCGCGTCTGCGGCACCCTGCTCGGCAGCGGGGCGGAACGCAAGGTGGGCCGGTGCCACAACTGTCCGCCCACCTACGAGGAGTCGACGTTCGAGGCGCTGCGCGAGTGGCGCAAGGAGACGGCCAGTGAAGCCTCGATGCCCGCCTTTGTGATCTTCACGGATGCCACCCTCGTGGCCATCGCCGAAGCCCGGCCCCAGTCCTTGCAGGAGCTGTCCAGGCTGGCCGGCGTGGGGCCGTCCAAACTGGAGCGTTACGGCGAGGAGGTGCTGCGCGTCCTGGCCGCGAACTGAGACTGTGCGGGCCCGGAGGCGAGCGCGCTCAGGCCGCCGCGCCCAGCACGCAGCCGCAGCCCGGGTGCGGCGGGTAGGCGTGGCGCGACACGGTGCCGTCGCCGCTGTCGAGTTTGAGCACGGCGGAGAAGCTGCCGGGCTGGTTCCGTCCATCCAGGAACAGCAGGGCCTGCACCGCCGCCAGGCCGGCCGCGGCCACCGCCTGCGACACTTCGTCGGCCGCGCCCCGGTCTGCCTGCGGCTCCGCCGGCCGGCTGGTCAACCGGGCAACGACGTCCGGCCACCCCGGATCGGCGTCGGCGCGGTGCAGTTCAACGCAGCCAAGGCAGCTTGTCTGGCCGGGGACCACCAACGGTCCGATCAGGGTGTCCTGCTCGCGCACCAGGACGCTCAGGTGCGGGTGTCCCCGGCTCATGAGCGCCGCGGCGACCCGGGGATCGGCCACGTCGCGGTCGACGTAGACGGCCAGGCTGAGCGCGCGCGGAAAGATGCCTGCGGCACCCTGCTCCGCGGTCGAGCCGGGCAAGAGGTGGCAGGCTACCGTGGGATCCACCTGGTGCACCGCCCGCCGCACGGCCTGCCCGCGGCCCAGGCCGATGTCGGCGAGCCGGATGGCGCCGGAACCGACATCTGAGGCGGCGGCGACCGCCGAATCCTCGAGCAGAAGCGTGCCGACGCCGGCCGCAGCCAGGGCGGTGCCCAACGCTGCACCGGTGCGTCCCAGCCCGATCAGCTGAACGATGCAGCGGCCCCGGGCGGCCAGCGGTCCTTCACCGTCGGCCGAGTACACCGCCGACCAACGGCGCGCGTCCGGCGCGAGCCGATCGGCGCGCAACCCCGACAGGCGTTCCCCGCCGGAGTCCGGCAGCAGGACCGGTGCCAGTGCCGCCAACAGCGACGCGGCCCGCTCCCTGTCCAGGCCACAGGCTGCCCGCACGTCATCCAGGTCGGCCGATTCGATGCCCCGGCACAGCCGGGACAGGAAGTGCCGGTCCGCTTCCCCGGTCCCCTCGACCACCAGTCCGCCGGCGCCCAGGCCGAACTGGACGCTGCCCGCGGCGCCCTCCAGCATGCGCAGGCCTGGATTGATTCTCAACTGTGCCACCGCAACCCTCCTCGCCGCCTGCCCGTGGTCCGGGCGCGGCCCGGTCCTCCATGCTGGCACGGCGGCCGCAGGCGTCGGAGGGTTATCCACAGAAAACCGGGCACCGGGCCTGGGCGGATGCGGACGGTCGGATTGACCCGGTAACCTCGTCGCATGTCCCGAGCAGATCAGACGCAGGAATCCCGTGCCAGTGCAACGCCTCCGCGGCCGGTCCCGCTGGTGGCCGACACGGGGGAGCGGGTGGCGCTGACCACATCCACAGGGGCCCCCGTGGTGGTCAAACGGTCAGCACGCCGGCGCCGGACCGTCTCCGCCGCGTGGCGGGACGGGGCCGCCGTGATCTCCATTCCCGGCCACTTTTCGCCGGCGCAGGAACGGGAGTGGGTGCAGCGGATGCTGGCCAGGCTCGAGACGCGCGGCTCCCGGCCGGAGGGACGGACCGCCGCGGGCGACACTGACCTGGCCCGCCACGCGGCGGAGCTGTCGCAGCGTTACCTGGCCGGCAACGCCGTCCCGACCAGCATCCGATGGGTTTCCAACCAGAACGACCGCTGGGGGTCGGCAACGCCGGCCCGGGGCACCATCCGCATCTCGGACAAGATCAAGGACATGCCCGCCTGGGTCGTCGACTACGTGATCCTGCACGAGCTGGCACACCTGCTTGAGCCCGGCCACGGCCCACGCTTCTGGCGCTTGCTGCAGGCCTATCCGGAGCTCGAACGGGCCAAGGCCTTCCTCTCCGGCGCCGCCTTTGCCATGGGCCGCGGCCTGCAGGACGGGGACGACGTGGACGGTGCCGGCGAGAGCGACTGCTAGCCGCGGTCTCCGCTTCCGGAACCGTCCGGGCCTCCGTCGGCGGTGCCGGTATCCTCACCGCCAGCGGAGCCGTCCGGACCTCCGCCGGCGCTGCCGGAGTCTCCACGGTCGGCGGTGCCGTCCGGCTTCCGGGCATCGCCGTCGCCGGGCTGCTGCCCTTCGAAGCCACCGCTTAAGAGTTTCTGCAGCGCCTCGTCGACTTCCGCCTCCGAGGCGTCCAGCAGCTTCCGCCGGGCGCTGAAGCCGGCCGGATCGTCCAGATCCTCCGCGGTCGGCAGCAGGTCGGGGTGGTTCCAGATCGCGTCCCGTCCTTCGACCCCGCGTTCCTCCTTCAGGGCGGACCACAGGGCGGCGGCATCCCGCAGCCGGCGGGGGCGCAGCTCCAGTCCGACCAGAGCCGCGAAGGCGTGTTCCGACGGACCGCCGGTGGCCCGCCGCCGTCGGACCGTTTCGCGCAGCGCCGGTGCCGAGGGCAGGTTGGCCGCTGCGCCGGCGGTGAGCTCGTCCACCCAGCCCTCGACCAGCGCGAGCGCAGTTTCGAGCTTGGCCAGGGCGGCTTCCTGTTCCGGCGTGCGCTTCGGCATGAACACGCCCTGCGAGAGTGCCTGCTGCATGGATTCGGGGTTTGTGGGATCGAGGTCGCGGGCCACTTCCTCGATCCGCCCCATGTCGATATGGATGCCCCGCGCATAGCTTTCGATAGCGCCCAGCAAATAGCCGGAGAGCCACGGGACATGCGTGAACAGGCGGGTGTGCGCAGCTTCCCGGATCGCCAGGAAGAGCAGCACGTCCTGCCCCGGGATGTCCAGGCCCTCGCCGAACGACTTGACGTTGGCCGGCAGCAGGGCCATCTTGCCTTCCACCAGCGGGACACCGATGTCGCTGGAACTGACCACGTCCTTGGCCAGGGCGCCCACGGCCTGGCCCAGCTGCATGCCGAACATCGCGCCGCCGAGGTTCTGCAGCATGGAGTGTGCCCCGCCGAGCATCTGCTTCATCTCCTCCGGCACCTGCTCGGTCAGCGCGCTGGTCAGCGCGAAGGCGATGCTGTTGGCGACCGGCTCCGTCAACCGCTTCCAAGTCGGCAGGGTTGCCTCAACCCACTCGGCGCGGGACCAGGCCCTGCCGATGAGCCCGGTGCCGGGCATGCTCGTCACCGGATCGAGCCACATCTCGGCCAGCCGGAGCGCTTCGTCGACGGCGCGGCCCTGTGCCGTAGAGACGGACGGGTCGCTGTCCGAGGCGGCCACCTTGCGGGCGCTTTCATGGGCCAGTTTCCAGTTGACCGGACCTTCGGCGGGGGCACTCATCATCGCCTGGACCTGCTGGAACATCTGCGCCAAGGCAGTGGGGTCGGAGGGAAGTCCTGCCGCCTTGGCTATTTCCGCGGGATCCATTGCCCCGGCCTGGCCACCGAAGAGCTTGGCGAACATCTCCGCCAGCGGATCCTGCGGGTCGTCGTCGGGCTGCTTGGGGGTCATCACTACCACCGGTCCTCGAGGGTTGGAGCGGGCACGGGCCGCAGCGGCTGCCGGGGAGGCGGCGGGGGCTGTGCCCGGGGTGTTGCGTGAGTTCCACGTTACCGGCAGCCGGGATTCCTTGTCGCGCCGGGCACCGGCAGTTCGCTCAAGGCCGAGCAGGCGCAGCACCACCGATGCCGGGCCGACGGCGTACGCTAGAGCAGGCGCCGCGAGCGCCCCGGGCGGCAGCGCGTTGGGTGCACGGCCCGGACAGCTGCGGGAGGGAACCACCAGGTGACACAGTCCACCAACAACGGCACGGAGCACGGCACGGACGGCTGGTCCGGCAACGTTCCCGGCCCGCAGCCGGCTGCGCCGCCGACCCGAAACCGCAGGCAACCGGTCCTGGCGGCCGCCGCCGTCGTCGCTGTGGTGGCCGGTGCCGCAGGGCTGGCCCTGCCGGCGGGCTACGTCATCGAGACGCCCGGTCCTGCCATCAACACCATCGGTGAGGTTTCCGGCACCCCGCTGATCGAGGTTCCGGACCGGCCCACCTACGAGACTTCCGGCGCCCTGGACCTGACGACGGTGTACGTGGAGGGCGGGCCCAACTCGAACGTCAACATGCTGCAGGTCCTGGCCGCCTGGCTCCATCCCCAGCGCAGCGTCGCACCCGCCGACCTGGTCTACCCCCCGGACGTCACGCAGGACGACATCCAGCAGCAGAATGCGGCGCTGATGGCCTCGTCGCAGGAGTCCTCGATCGCGGCGGCCCTGACCCAGTTGGACGTGGAGTACTCGCAGACCCTCTCGGTGGCCGATTTCACCCCGGACGCGGCGGCGGCAGGAGTCTTGGAGCTGCAGGACGCGATCCGGACCATCAACGGCCGGCCGGTCACCGGCATCGAGGTGCTGCGTGAGGAGCTCAATGCCAGTGCCGGCGCCCCGGTCGAACTGGGCATCGCGCGCGACGGCCGCGAGGAAACCGTGGATGTGGCACCGCGGGCCAACGGCGACGGCGACTACCAGTTGGGCGTCCTGCTGGGCACCGACTTCGACTTTCCGTTCGAAGTGAAGATCCAACTGGACAACGTGGGCGGCCCCAGCGCGGGCATGATGTTCGCGCTGGGGATCATCGACATCCTGACGCCAGGCGAGATGACCGGCGGCAAGCACTTCGCGGGGACCGGCACGATTGACGCCGAAGGCACCGTCGGGCCGATCGGCGGCATCCGGCAGAAAATGCTGGGCGCGCGGGAGGCCGGCGCCACCGTCTTCCTGGCGCCGGAGGCTAACTGCGCGCAGGTCGCCGGACACGTTCCGGAGGGCCTTCAGGTCGTGTCGGTGGCGACGCTGGACGACGCCGTCAAGGCCGTCACCGCGATCGGCGGCGGCGGCGACGCTGCCGCCCTGCCCGGCTGCAGCTGATTCGTTTCAGCGGCGGCGCGGTCACATTCCGGCAACGGTGCCGGACCGTTCCCGCGCCGCGGTTCGCCGGGGCCGGTGTTGACAAGGCAGAATGGGAACGGAACCCTCCGAGACCGCCGTTCGTGGCATCTAGGGGGAGTCTCCCCGCAGCGGCGGTTTCGCCGTGATGCCACGCATGCAGACAACGAGGTAACGAGTGACGTTCGGACAAGACCGGTCTTACGGCGACCGGCCAACACCGCTTAACAGTCCTGGCAAGAAACGTTCCGCATTGGTGCCCACCCTGATCGTGGTGGCCGTCCTGGTGGTGGGCTTCGTCTTCTTCTCCCAGATCTACGCAGACATCCTCTGGTACAACCAGCTGGGCTACCTGGAAGTCATGCTTAAGGAAACCGGCACCAAGATCGCCATCTTCCTCATTGCCTTCCTGATCATGGGCCTTGCCGTCTACTTCAGCCTCCGGCTGGCATACCGTTCACGCCCGGTGTACGCGCCGGACAGCTCGCTGCAGGACAACCTTAACCGTTACCAGCAGCAGCTGGAGCCGGTGCGGCGCCTGCTGATGATCGGCATCCCGGTAGTGCTCGCCGGTTTCGCCGGCACCGCCGCCGCCTCGGCGTGGCAGACCGTCCTGCTGTTCTTCAACCAGCAGCCGTTCGGCCAGACCGATCCCCAGTTCGGCCTTGACTTCAGCTTCTACATGAACACCCTGCCGTTCCTCGGTTTTATTAACGGCTTCCTGATCAGCGTGGTGCTGATTGCCGGCATCGCCGGGCTGCTGACCCACTACCTCTACGGCGGGATCAGGCTGGAGGACAAGGGGTTCTTCGCCTCCACCGCGGCGAAGATCCATGTGGGAATCTTTGCCGCGCTGTTCCTCATCCTGCAGGGTGTCAACTACTGGCTGGACCGGTACGCCACCGTGCAGTCCAACGCCGGAAACTGGACCGGTGCGCTGTACACCGACGTCAACGCCGTGATTCCCACCAAGGCCATCCTCGCCGTCGCCGCCGTGCTGGTGGCCATCCTCTTCATCGTCTCGGCCTTCATCGGCCGCTGGCGGCTGCCGATCGTCGGCACGGCCATGCTTGTCGTCACCGCCATCCTCGCCGGCGGGGTCTACCCGTGGATCGTCCAGCGCTTCCAGGTGATCCCGAATGAGCAGGACGTCGAGGCCCCGTACATCGAACGCAACATCGCCCTGACCCGCCTGGCCTACGGGCTGGACGACGTCCAGACCATGAACTATGAAGCCGTCGTGGAGGCAGAAGCCGGCGCGCTGCGCGAGGACGCCGAAACCACGGCCAATATCCGCCTGCTGGATCCGAACCTGGTGTCGGACGCGTTCGCGCAGCTGGAACAGTTCCGCCAGTACTACCAGTTCGACGAGACCCTCAACGTGGACCGCTACACGGTCGACGGCGAGGTGCAGGACACCGTCATCGCCGTCCGCGAACTGAACACCGCGGGCGTGCCGGCCGGCTGGGTCAACGAGCACCTGCTCTACACCCACGGCTACGGCGTCGTCGCGGCTGCCGGCTCCCGCGTGGAGCCGGACGGCAAACCGTCGTTCATGCTCTCCGGGATCCCGTCGCAGGGCGTGTTGGGCGACGACTCGACCTACGAGCCCAGGATCTACTTCGGCGAAGCGTCTCCGGACTATTCGATCGTCGGTGCGCCCGAGGGCAGCACCCCGATCGAGATCGACCGGCCGCAGAGTGCCAATGCCGAAACCGATACCCGGAACACGTTCGACGGCGACGGCGGTCCCAACATCGGCAACTGGTTCAACCGGTTGGTCTATGCGCTGAAATTCCAGTCGACGGACCTGATGCTGTCGGACGCGGTCAATTCCGAATCGCAGATCCTCTACGACCGCGATCCGCGCCAGCGTATCGAAAAAGTCGCTCCGTACTTGACGGTGGACGGCAATGCCTACCCCGCCATCGTTGACGGCCGCGTGAAGTGGA
This sequence comes from Arthrobacter sp. Y3224055, assembly GCF_059090825.1. Classification (NCBI taxonomy): domain Bacteria; kingdom Bacillati; phylum Actinomycetota; class Actinomycetes; order Micrococcales; family Micrococcaceae; genus Arthrobacter; species Arthrobacter sp. Y3224055. The sequence continues at coordinate 65,430 of NZ_JBNHGB010000003.1, forward strand.
TCGTGGACGCCTACACCACCAGCGAGCACTTCCCGTACTCGACTCCGCAGCAACTGGAGTCGGCCACCATTGACTCCGGGACCACCGGGGGCGCCACGGTGGCACTGCCGGCGGAGGAGGTCAACTACATCCGCAACGCCGTCAAGGCAACCGTGGACGCTTACGACGGGTCCGTGGACCTCTACGCCTGGGACGACCAGGATCCGCTGCTCAAGGCCTGGACGAACGTGTTCCCGACGACGATCAAGCCGTACAGCGAGATGTCGGCCGACCTGATGGCGCACGTGCGCTACCCGGAGGACCTGTTCAAGGTGCAGCGGGAGTTGCTCACCAGGTACCACGTGACCAACGTCAACCGCTTCTACGAGAACTCCGACGCCTGGAGTGTTCCCACGGATCCGACGCTGGGCGAGGGATCGACCGTCAAGCAGCCGCCGTACTACCTGTCGCTGCAGATGCCCAACCAGGACGCGGCGTCCTTCTCGCTCACCACCCCGTTCATTCCGTTCGCCGTTCCCGGCGAGCAGGCACGCAACGTGCTGTACGGGTTCCTTTCCGCCAACGCGGACGCCGGCACCGGCGAAGACGGCGTGAAGTCCGAGGACTACGGCACGCTGCGGTTGCTCGAACTGCCGCGCGACATCACCGTGCCCGGTCCGGGCCAGGCACAGAACCTGTTCAACTCGGACACCGAAGTGTCGCAGGCGCTGAACCTGCTGCGCCAGGGCGCTTCCGAGGTGAAGAACGGCAACCTGCTCAGCCTGCCGGTCGGCGGGGGCATGCTGTACGTGCAGCCGGTCTACGTCCAGTCCTCGGGCGCTTCCTCCTACCCGATCCTGCGCCGCGTGCTGGTGAGCTTCGGTGAGGAAGTCGGCTTCGCCCCGACGCTGTCCGAAGCATTGGACCAGGTGTTCCAAGGCGATTCGGGCGCCACCACCGGCGACGAAGAAAACGTCGGGGAGACACCGGCGACGCCGGACGCACCGGAGACCAGTGCCGAGGAGGACCTGCAGGCGGCCCTGCAGGCCGCGCGCACCGCGATCCAGGAGGGACAGGCCGCGCTGGCGGAGGGCGACTTCGCCGCCTACGGCGAAGCCCAGGAGCGGCTCCAGGCGGCGCTGCAGGACGCCATCGACGCCGAGGCAGCGATCTCCGGCGCCGCCCCCGAAGGCGGAGCGGACGGGGCAACGGAGCAGCCTTCTCCGGAGGCGACCGAGGGCAACTGACCGATTTGCTTCGTTACCCCGCGGCCGGTAATGTATTCACTGCGCCGCGGGGTGGAGCAGTTCGGTAGCTCGCTGGGCTCATAACCCAGAGGTCAGAGGTTCAAATCCTCTCCCCGCAACCAAGAGCAAGGGCCCCGTCCGATGTCATATCGGGCGGGGCTTTTGCATGCCCCGATGCCGCAAGCCGGACCGGCTGTGCCCGGGGGGCCGCAAGCCGGACCGGCGTGCCCGGGGGCCGCGAGCCGGACCGGCTGTGCCCGGGGTGCCGCAAGCCGGACCGGCGTGCCTGGGCCGCAAGCCCCGGGCCGCGAGCCAGGCGGGTTAGTGCCCGAGGCCACAACCCCGACCGGTAGTATGGTTTCACCCGTCCCCGATTTTCCCTCGGAAAGATCGTTGTTGTCCCATGCTGGAATCAGTGAGCAGCTACGCCCTGGCCGCCGGAGCGGCAGCCCTGTTCAACCCCTGCAGCCTGCTCCTGTTGCCGGCGTGGCTCCTGATGGCCGCCGGCAGCAGCTGGCACAGCACGGCCGCTGACGCCGTGCGCCGGTCCGCCGTGACGGCTCTTGTCTTGACCGGCGGCTACACGACGTCGTTCTCGTTGGCGCTCCTGGCGGCAGGTAATCCGGCGACCCATGCCGGGGCCCTGGCCTACATTTCGGCCGGGACCGGGATGTTGTTGGTCCTGCTCGCGTCCTTCCTGGTGGCCGGCGGGCGGGTCCGGCTGTTGCAGGCAGCGGCGGCGGGAGGCGGAGCGTTCGTCCGGCTCAGCGCGATGGCTGTTGCTGGTGCGGTGCTCGGGCTGGCCTCGCTCGCGCCACAGCTGCCGGAATTGCTGGCCGCGGCCGGGGAGCAGGGCGGCGCGGAAGCCCCTGTCGCCGGCATGGCCGCCTACGTCCTGGGCCTGCTCGCCGGTTTCGGCCTGCTGTGCGCCGCAGCGTCCTCGGTCGGGGCCGCCGCCGGCCGGCGATGGCCCGAAGCCTGGCCGGTGCTGGAAAGAGCCCAGGGCTACCTGCTGCTGCTCGCCGGGCTGGGCACCGCCTACTACGCCTTCTTTGCTGTCCGGAATGCCGCGGGACACCAGGTCGAGGACCGGCTGATCGATGCCGCGCACGGGGCCCACGGGTTGCTTACCGATGTGCTGTACGCCGTCCCCGCCTGGTTGGTTCCAACTGCCTACCTTGCATTGATCGGCTGGCTACTGCTGCGCAGGCGGCGTCCCGGGCCCCCGGAACCTGAGTCCGGGCACGACCGGGCCGCCACCCCTGCTCCGGCCGCGGCGCCCGCCACCCCTGCTCCGGCCGCGGCGCCCGCCACCCCTGCGCCGGCCGCGGCGCCCGCCGCACAGCCGGCTCCGGCGGCGTCCCGGGCGGGCTCCCGCCGTCGTCCGTCGCCAGAGCAGGACGGGGGAGTGGCTTCGGCGCCGCGGGGGCGGGGCGCCGGCGTGCCGGACGCAGTCGAGCACCGTCCCCGGCACTACAACCCCAAGGCCCTGCGCCGCGCGCGGATCCGCGCCTCCGGACCCGGCCGTTTCACCGGCCGCAGCCTTCTCCGGGCCGTGAAGCCGCGCCGTTAACGCGATCGCACCGCCCCCGGAAAGGAAGGACCCGGGCCGACAGGAAAGGCTCCGGGCCACACCGGAAGGTGCGGCACGGAGCCATTCATGCCAGGGCGGCCGGAGGGCTGGTGCTCAGTAGCTCTCTGAGGTAGCTTCCTTGCCGGCCTCCAGCGACGACGGGGCCGGGCCGGTCCCGGACTTCAGGGCTGCCAACCGCGCCTCAACCTCCGTCTGCTCGCCGAGGTCTTCCAGGCTCTCGAACTGGGCATCCAGGCTGGAAGCGGCCAGCTCGGCCTGGCCGCGTACCTTTGCTTCCTCGCGGCGGATCTTCTCCTCAAAGCGGCCGACTTCGCTGGTCGGGTCGAGAATGTCGATGCTCTTGATGGCGTCGTGGACCTGCGACTGGGCCTGCGCGGTCTTGGCGCGCGCGATCAGCTCGTCACGCTTGTTCTGCAGCTCATTGAGCTTGGACTTCATCTGGTTGAGTCCCTGCTTGAGCTTTTCCACGATTTCGGTCTGCGAGGAGATCGTGGGCTCGGCGCCCTTTGCTTCGTTCTCCGAGGAGATCTGGCGCTGGATTGCCACCTTCGCGAGGTTGTCGAACTTCTCGGCGTCGGCGGCGTGGCCCGAGGTGCGGTACTCATCGGCCTTTCGGCTGGCGGCCAAGGCCTTGGCACCCCAGCTGCGGGCGTTCTCGAGGTCTTCGTTGTAGTCGTCCTGCAGCATGCGCAGGTTGCCGATGGTCTGCGCGACGGCGCTTTCGGCTTCGGCAATGTTGTTCGTGTAGTCGCGGACCATCTGGTCCAGCATCTTCTGCGGATCCTCCGCCTGGTCGAGCAGCGCGTTAATGTTTGCCTTGGCCAACTGTGCCATGCGGCCGAAAATTGAGTGCTTTACCACGGTGATGCCTTTCGATCGGGATTACTCGAACTTTGCCTTCCAAGCAGCCAGGATGGCTGCCCGGTCTGTCTGGTCTAGAAACCGCCGCCGGCTCCGCCGCCGTCGCCGAAGCCACCGAAGCCGCCGCCGCCACCGCCGAAACCGCCGAAGCCGCCGCCGCCGAAAACGTCACCGCCGCCGCCGCCACCGAAGATCCCGCCGCCGCCGTGCGAGCCGTGTCCGCCGTGCAGGATGGAATCGATGAGGATGCCGCCGAGGATTGCCCCGCCCAGGCCGCCGCCCCGACCGCCGAACATTCCGCCGCCGCCGAAGCCGCCCATGCCGCCGCCGAAACCGTCCACATCCTCCTGGGCCATCTGGCTGGCCTGCTGCGCCAGGGCATTGGCTTGGCGGGCGTAGTGGAGCGCCTGCTCCGGATCCGAGTCGGCGATGGCCAGCGCATGGTCGAGATTTCGTTCCGCCTCCGCCAGCCGGGTGCGTGCCTCGCTGCGAACGCCGCCGCGCCGCGCCTGGATGTAATCCGAGGTGCCGGAGATCTGGGCCTGCGCGGACATGATGGCGTGCTGCAGGGCCTCGCGGGCACGCCGGTTGCGGTCCTGGGCGTCCCGGATCCCGGAGAGCGAGGCATCCAAGGGCTCCATGGCTGCCTCCAGCCGCTGCACCATCATGATCGGATCGATGCGTCCCCCGGCGACCTCCTGCCGGACGGCGGACACGGCCGCCTCCAGCCCGGCCAAGGGGCCGGCAAGCTCGGGGTGCTGCCCGGAGGCGATGATGGCCCTGGCTTGGGCGATGTCCTGGGTCGCGTCGGCGATGCTGCGTTCCATGCTCTGCCGGGCGTCCTCGAGGTCCTTGGCCGTCCTGGCGATGGCCTCCAACAGGATGTTGGCCTGGTGCAGGCTCTCCTCGGCCGCGCGCACGGCGATCACGGCGGCGCTGCGGTCTCCTTCGTCGAGCTTGTCCTGCGCGGTGTCGGCCGCGTTCTCGACGAAATCCAGTCGTTCCCCGGCCTGGCCGATGTTGTCGGCGACCTGTTGCAGCGCGCTGTCGGCGAAGCGGGCGCGAAGCTGTTCCAGCCGGGCCGTGCCGTCGTCCAGCCTGCCGCGGGTTTCCCGGGCGGCGGCCCGAGCCTGCTCAAGCGCCTGCGGTGCGGTTTTTTCCAGCTCCCGCAGCGCGTCGAAGTCCTCTTTGTGTGCCTGGAGGGAATCGTTGACTGCCTCACAGCGGCGGATGATGTCGCCCAGCCAGGCGCGCTGCTCTTCTTCGGTGTCCGGAATATGGTCATCGAGCTGCTGCTGCAGTTTGAAAGACTCCATCATGTGGGACTTGGCCGCGGTGATGTCCTGGCGGAACGGCTGCACGGCTTCGTCCCCGTACTGGGCCATGGCGAAGCCCAGTTCCTGCTCGCTCGATTTGATCGCGTCGTCGGCGGCCACCAGCAGGCTGCCGGCCTTCTTGCGAAGGTCCTCCACGGACATGGCGTCATGCGGATCCAGCGGCCGCCCGTCGGGGCCGGTCTGCAGCTGAGGCTGCGGGCGCTGGTTCTTGTTCCGCTTGAATCGGGCATACAGCAGTGCCGCGCCGCCGCCCACCACCACGACGCCGCCAATGAGCAGCACCGGGCCCAGCGAGCCGCCACCGGATCCGACGGAACCGTCACCGCCGGTGGCGGCGTCCTCGACCGCCGCCACGGCGGTCAGCGCGGCCCCTGCCCAGTCCGCTTCGCCGAGGGCAGGCCGGATCGATTGCGCGATGTTCTGGTCCTGGGAGACGACGGGGTTGCCCTCGGCCGACTGGAACAGGTATTCGCGGCCGTCGACCGCAACGGCCAGCAAGCTGTCGACGGAGCCCAGCGAGTTGAGCTCGGCCATCTCCAGCACCCACTGCTTGCGGTCGGCCGGTTCGGTGAATTCATCCACGAAGACGATGTAGACGTTCAGGCCTTCGGACTGCTGCAGCTCGCGTACCGCGTCCTCGACCTCGGCCGTCCGGGCACCGAGCACACCGGCCTGGTCCACTACGAACTCGCCCGGCGGAATGTCGACCGGCGGCACCGCGTGCGCCAGCGCTGCGGGCGCGAGAAAGACTGCCGTCAGGCCGGCTACGGCCGCCAGACGCCTGAACGGTGAGCGCATAAAGGTCCCTTCAGCAGCAGCTGGGGCCGTGGCGCCCCGGCTCATCGGCGTGGTCCTGGCCCCGGGCGGGGCGGATCCACCCACTCGTGATTCTATGGTCCTGCGTTTGGCACCGTCCACCACAGCCCTCCGCCCGCGGCGAACACTCGAGCAGCTCCTCCGCCGCATGTGGAGGACTGCGATACACCGTTTGACCCTGCGGGCGGGCGTGCGGAGGCTTCCGGCGGGGCCGCGCCCCGCCGCCGGCATACGGCTGGTTTCCAGATTCCTTACAGGAAACGTGCGACGTTATCCCAGCGAAGCCGTGCATAGTGGAATGCAGACCAAGAAAGGACCTGCCATGAGCGAGAACAACCAGGAGCCGCAGCAGCGGCCCGCCCGGCCGATGCCACCGTTGCCGCAGAATCCGCCGGCCTTCCGTGCCGAGGAGCAGCCGGCGGCAGCCGACGAGACCCAGCGGTTCCGTCGCCCGGCACCGGAAGCTGCGCGGCAGGTTTCGGCGCAAGACCAGGCCCGGCAGGAGCCCCAACACCACACCCCGCAGCAGCCTCAGTACGGCCAGCACGCCCCGGGCACGTTTGGCCAGTATGCCGTGCCGTCCTACGGCCCGGAGAACGCCGGCAGTCCAGGCGGCTACGGGGGACAGGGCCACACCCCCGGATACGGGAGCGGCAGCCACGGGCAGGGGAACGGCTACGGAAACCCGGCAGGCGGGCAGCGTGCCGGGGCGGGCGCCAGGAAACGCTTTGGCACCGGGACGCTGATCGCCGGCATGTTGCTGGCAGGCCTGGCCGGCGGTGGAGTCGCCGTGGGTTCGCAGGCGCTGGCGGACGGCTCGGCGGGCACCTCCATCACCGGCAGCGGTCCGGAGCAGCTGATCGTGAACAACACGGACTCGGTCAACGAGATCACCGCCGCGGCGGCCAAGGCCTCGCCGAGCGTGGTGACGATCTCGGTGGCCAGCGGCAACACCGGGGGATCAGGATCGGGCATCATCCTGGACACGGAGGGGCATATCCTCACCAACGCGCACGTGGTGACGCTGGGCGGCCAGACGGCTAATCCCGACGTCGAGGTGCGCACCAGCGACGGCGGCGTGCACAAGGCCAAGGTGGTCGGCACCGATCCCTTGTCGGACCTGGCCGTGATCAAGATCAATGCCAAGGGCCTCACGCCCGCGACGTTTGCCGACTCCGACAAGCTCAACGTCGGCGACACCACCATTGCCATCGGAGCGCCGCTGGGCCTGGCGGGCACCGTCACCGACGGCATCGTGTCCACCTTGAGCCGCACCATCAGCGTCTCGTCCTCCGCCGTGCCGGAAAATTCAGGCGACAGTGCCCAGCCGGGCCCGGGCGACCAGTGGAACTTCCAGTTCCCCGGCGAGGAACGGTCCTCGAACCAGGGCAGCATTTTCCTGAACGTCATCCAGACCGACGCGGCGATCAACCATGGCAACTCGGGCGGTCCGCTCGTGAACACCAACGGAGAGGTCATCGGCGTCAACGTGGCCATCGCTTCCTCGGGCGAAGACAGCGGCAGCATCGGCGTGGGCTTTTCCATCCCCAGCAACTACGCGCAGCGGATCGCCCAGGACCTGATCGAAGACGGGACGGCGAGCCACGGCCAACTCGGTGTGACGGTGACGGCCAAGCCCTCCGGCAACTCCTCCGGCAACACCCAGTTCTCGGTGGGGGCGGCCGTCGTGGAGGTGGTTGAGGGATCGCCCGCCAAGGAGGCCGGCCTGCAAAAGGGCGACGTCATCACCCGGGTGGAAAACCGAGTCATTGACGACAGCCAGTCCTTGACCGCGGCCATCCGCGAACACGCCGCCGGCAGCACCGTGCAGGTCACCTACCTGCGTGGCGGCGAAGAACGCACCGTCGACGTGACCCTGGGCGAAGGCCAGGCCTGACCGCACGTCCCCGGTGAGGCACCAGCCCTCACCGGGACGGCGCACACCGGCAGCCCCGCAGGTGTTTACCGCCGTGGGGTTTGCCGTGGCGCAGGCGGCGGCCCCGCAGGTGTTTACCGCCGCGGCGATGCCGGTAAGGTTAGGGTGTTTGCAGCGGCCCGCAACACCCGCGCGGGCCGTGGACGGCGGAAGGAAGTTCAGCGAGGATGCAAAAAGCAGCAGGCACAGCCTTGAACATCGTGGTGCTGGTCAAGCACGTACCGGACGCACAGTTCGACCGGCACCTGACCGGCGATCCGGCAACGGTGGACCGCTCGGAGAGCATCCTGTCCGAACTGGACGAATACGCCATCGAAGCCGCCCTGCAGCTGGCGGAGGAGCGCGGCGGCCCGAAGGCCGGGAACCGGGTCATCGCACTGAGCATGGGCCCGGCAGCAGCGGCCACCGCCGTGAAGAAGGCGCTCCAGATCGGCGCCACCGAAGGCATGCACGTAAACGACGATGCCCTGGCCGGCTCGGACGCCGCCGGGACGTCGCTGGTGCTGGCGGCCGCCGTCCGCAGCCTCGGCGACATCGACCTGGTGCTCACCGGGATGGCATCCACCGACGGCGAAACCTCGCTGGTTCCGGCGCAGCTGGCCGAGCGCCTGGGCCTGCCGCAGCTGACCTTCGCCGCCAGCCTGGAGGTCGACGGGACCACCGTGCGCGCCCGTCGGGACGGCGATACCCACGCCGACAGCCTGGAAGCGGAACTCCCCGCGGTGGTATCGGTCACCGACCAGATTAACGAACCGCGTTACCCGAACTTCAAGGGCATCATCGCCGCCAAGAAAAAGCCCGTGGCCACCGTGTCGCTGGCGGATTTGGGCATCGAACCCGGCGCGGTCGGCACGGCGGGTGCCTGGACCGCCGTCGCCAAGGCAGAAGCGCGGCCGCCGCGGTCGCAGGGCACCATCATCACCGATGAGGGCGACGCCGGGATCCGCCTGGTGGACTTCCTGGCCGCCCAGAACCTGCTCTAGTCCGCCACGGAAACCGCGAAGGATATCGGCACCATGACTACTGTTCTTGTCTTCATCGACCGTCCCGGTCACGCCCTGCACAAGATCCACCGGGAACTGCTCACGCTCGCCCGCAACATCGGAGAACCGGTGGCAGCATTTAACGGCGATCTCACCGACGCCCTGCGGACCGAGCTCGGGGAGTACGGCGTGGGCACCGTCTACCTGCCGGCCGCGGACGTGGACGGCGCCCTGGTGGCCCCGAAGGCCGCCTTCCTGGCGGCGGCCGTGCGCCAGGCCCCTCCGGCTGCGGTGCTGCTGGACAACACGTTCGAAGGCAAGGAGATCGCCGCACGGGCCGGCATCAAGCTGTCATCCGGGGTCATCACCGACGCCATCGACGTCTCGGCGGACCTGACGGTCACCAAGAGCGTGCTGGCCGGCGCCTATACCGTGCAGGCCAACGTCACCGAAGGCACGCCGGTCATCACCGTGAAGGCCAATGTTGTGGCCGAGGCGCCGGCGGCCCAGGCCGCGGCGCCGCAGGTCGTGACGGTCGACGCGGGGGACTTCGGCCCCGCCGCCCGCATCACCGAACGCACCGAGAAGACCGCCACCGGCCGTCCTGACCTGACCGAGGCACGCGTCGTCGTGGCCGGGGGCCGCGGCACCGGCGGCGATTTCGCGCCGATCGAAGACCTGGCCGACGCGCTCGGCGGGGCGGTGGGTGCCTCCCGGGCCGCCACCGATGCCGGCTGGATCGAGCACTCGGCGCAGGTCGGCCAGACCGGCAAGACCGTCTCGCCCCAGCTCTACATTTCCGCGGGCATCTCCGGGGCCATCCAGCAGAAGGCCGGCATGCAGACCGCCAAGGTGATTGTTGCGGTCAACAACGACGCCGACTCGCCGGTCTTCGAGATCGCCGACTTCGGCATCGTGGGCGACCTGGCCACCGTCTTGCCGCAGGCCGCCGCCGAGATCCGCCGGCGGAAGGGCTAGCGGCGGTGACGGTTGAGGAATTCCAGCCGGCACGCGTCCTGGTCTTTGCCGCGCACCCCGACGACCTGGACTTCGGGGCCGCCGGCACCATTGCCCGCTGGACCGCGGCGGGCGTTGAAGTCAGCTACTGCATCATGACCGACGGCGACGCCGGCGGCTTTGACGACGCCCAGCGCGCCGGCATCGTCGAACTGCGGGCGGCCGAGCAGGCCAAGGCCGCGGCGCTGGCCGGCGTCACCGACCTGCATTTCCTGCATCAGCCAGACGGCTACCTGGAGCCCACCCACGAGGTGATCCGCCAGGTGGTGGAGCTGATGCGCCGCATCCGGCCCGACATCGTGCTGTCCATGCACCCGGAGCGTGCCTGGGACCGGATCCAAAAGAGCCACCCGGACCATCTGGCCTGCGGAGAAATCGTCACCCGCGCGATCTACCCGGCCGTGGAAAACCCGTACGCCTATCCCGAACTGCTCGAGGCAGGGCTGGCCGCCTACAAGGTGCCGTTCCTGTGGTTCTACGGCGGGCCGCGGGAACGCGAGAACCACTACGTGGACATCACCGACCACGTCGACACGAAGCTGGCCGCCATCAGGATCCACGCGAGCCAACACCCAGACCTGGCCGCCATGGACGCCCGTGTACGCCAGAACCTGGCGGAGAACGCCATGCGCGGCGGCCTGCCCGGACGCAGCGCCGAAGCCTTCCACGTGGTGGGGATCAATACCCCGGAAACCATCGCCGGATTCTGACGCAGGCCGCCCGCCGGCCGATCTGCCGCTCACGCCGGCACGGTGGGAGACCTGCGCCCCCACGGCGTCACAATGGCCGGTCGCGCCGGGTGCGTGCGCCCGTGCCTCGGCAGGTGGCCGGCGGCGCCGGGCTACGGCGTGGCGAGCGGAATGACGACGGCGAACGGCAGGCGGGGCGATTCCGCTCCGCCGGGTGCCTCGATGGAGACGGCCAGTTCGCGGCTGGTGGAGATGCCGTCGATTACCACCGGCTTGCCCGAGGTGATGTCGGCGGCGTCGATGGTGCCGGCCGACACCGGCGCCGAACCGTCCACCGGAAGCCGCCAGACCTGGTACGTGCGCCCCTCGGACGCCTGGACGCCGTGGAACGTCAGGACGGCGGCGTTCTCGCGGAGCGACACCGAGGCATCCACGGTGCCGCCTCCCTCCAGTTCCTGCTGGCTGGCGACGACGTCCGCGGCAGCCGTGACGTCCTGGTCCGAGGTTCCGCCCACGGTTTTCGCTACGGCGATGGCCCCCACCACCACGACGACGGCGGCCAGGGCAAGCAGCAGCCACTTCGTGACGGCCGGCATCGGCCGCCGCTCGGCGTCTTCCGATCCGCCGGTGAGCTGGTCGGCGTGCAGCACGGAGGCATCGTCATCCGGTGCGTAGTCGTTGTCCCCGGGGGAGTTACCGGGGCTGGCCAGGCGATCAGATGGCTGGGGCGTATCCATAGGATTCAAGTCTATCCGTCCCCGCCGAAGGCAGGGTCCAGCCCGACACGCCGCCGCACCGCACAGCGTGGCGCTACAGTTTGGCCCCGGCAAAACCGTGCTGCCGCCACGCCTCATAGACGGCGATGGAGGCCGCGTTGGCCAGGTTCAGCGACCGCAGCGACGGAAGCATGGGCAGGCGCAGCCGCGCCGTGACGTGCGGATCCTGTTTGACCGATGCCGGCAGCCCGACCGACTCCGGCCCGAACATCAGCACGTCGCCGGGAGCGTAGGCGACGTCCGTATAGGAACGCTCCCCGTCGGACGCAAAAGCGAAGACCTGTTCCGGCTGCAGGGCGTCCCACGCAGCCTCCAGATCCGCGTGGACCCGGACCACGGCAAGATCGTGGTAGTCCAGCCCGGCGCGGCGCAGCTTGGAGTCTTCGAAGGTGAAGCCCAGCGGCTCGACCAGATGCAGTTCGGCTCCGGTGACCGCGGCCAGCCGGATGGCGTTGCCGGTATTGCCGGGGATTTCGGGGGCGTAGAAGAGGATGCGGAACACGGATTACATCCTAAACGCGCCTCAGCCGCGGCCCGGCATCCGGCTGGCGGGCGGAGCAGCGCCCGGGGGGCGGAGAAGCACGCCGTCAGGCGTGCATGCCGCCCAGCAACTTCGCGAGCGAGGGGACGTGCACGGTGTTTGGCGCCGGGCCGGAGGACAGGAACTGTTTGAGCTCGCGCACCAGCCGCGCCGCGTTGACCACGTGCACCGGGACGATCCCGTCCGGGTCGTAGCCGCGCGTGTAATCGATCACCGGTTCGTGGAGGTTCCCGTCGGCGGAGTGGATCACCGTCCAACCGGTGACATTGAGCTCCGGAAACAGTTCCTGCATCCTGCGCACCGCCGGTGCCAGCCTCGGCGGTTCCACGATCCGTCCGTCCTTGTGCAGGGTGCGGCCGTCCCAGCGGAAATTCCCCCGCGGCAGCAGCATCGAATCAATCAGTGCCAGCCGGTAGCCTGCCAACAGCGCGTGGTCGATGAAGCCGTTGTCCGCCGGCGAGTGCAAGCCGTTGACCAGCCGTGCGGACGGGATGGCCGGCAGGATCTGCCGGCTGATCAGCTGCGCCGTCAGCGCCTCGCGCCGCAGCCGGGCCCCGGCGCCGAAGATGCCACGCTTCCGCGGCGCCCCATGGATGTGTTGGCGGGCGATGTTCTCCGGCAATGCGGGGGATTCGTCCGGGGAGCCGTAGGCGGGAACATAGACGGGGGAGTCCGACGCCGACGGGCCGCGTTGTCCGGGCGCAGAGTGCCGGGGGCCGGGGCCGGCCGCGAAGGTTCCGGTGCTGTCCGTCGGGGCGCCTGGGCCGGCGGCACCGTAGGAACGGTCGTAGCGGGACCTGGCCTGCGGGTTGCTGAGGACTTCGTAGGCCTGGCTGACGCGGCGGAACTCGGCGGCATCCCCGCCATGGTCCGGGTGCGTGGCGCGGGCGGCCCGGCGGTACGCGGCCTTGATCTGGTGCGCCGTGGCATTAACCGGCAACCCCAGGACGTCGTAGTGGGATAGGGGAATCACCGGCCGCCTCTCTGTCGGGTCTCGGGAGTCCTGCGCGAAGCCAAGTGTAACTGCCGGCCGCCTGTGTCGTACCGCGACCGCGGGCCGCCGCGATGCCACAATGATCTGCTGTGACCTCGCTGCCGTCCTCTGCGCCGATCGCCGTCGCGGTCAACCCCCGTGCGTCCTTTGGAACGGCCGCCGGTGCGGGAGCGGAGGTCATGGCCGAGCTCGCCCGGCGTGGCCGCCCCGCCGTCGAGCTGCGGGCGGAAACGGGGGCCGCGCTCGCCGACCTGGTCGCCGGCGCGCTGCGCCGCGGGGTCTCCGCCCTCCTGGTGGTGGGCGGTGACGGAATGGTTCACTTAGCAGTCAACGCGCTGGCGGGCACACAGGTTCCGCTGGGCATCGTGCCGGCGGGCACCGGAAACGACTTTGGCCGGCTGTTCGGCCTGCCCGCCGGGCCGGCCGCCGCCGTCGGGCATTTCCTGCACGCCTTGGAGCAGCCGCGCAGGGTGGACCTGGGCCGGGTGACGCATCCGGACGGGTCCACGGTTTGGTTCGCCGGGGTGCTCTCGGCCGGCTTCGATGCGGCCGTCAACGACCGTGCCAACCGCTGGAGGTTCCCCCGCGGCCGGCTGCGCTATCCGCTGGCCATGCTGCGCGAACTCGCCTCCTTCCGGCCCATCCGCTACCGGCTGGTCGTGGACGGCGTGCCGCGGGAGGTCGACGCGATGCTCGTCGCCGTGGCGAACGGCCGCTCCTTTGGCGGCGGGATGCGCGTGGTGCCGGGGGCGGCGTACGACGACGGTTTGCTGGATCTGTTCATCGTCTCGCCACTGTCCCGTCGGGCCTTCGTCGGCATCTTTCCGCGCGTCTACGCCGGCCGGCACCTCGGCCATCCGGCCGTCCGCATCGAGCGGGTCGGGACGGTCCGGTTGGAGGCTGCCGGCGTCACCGCTTACGCCGACGGCGAGCGGGTGGGGAGGCTGCCGGTGTCCGTGGACGTGGTCCCCGGTGCGCTGTCCGCGGCGGTGTAACGCAACAGCAGCATCGACCCGGACTCGAGCACCTGCCGCAGTTGAAGCCGCTGCAGCGACTCGCGCGCGCCGGGAACATGGTCTGATATCCGCTTGGCGGCCCCGCCGGTTAACACCGGGCTGATCGTCAGGCACAGCTCGTCCACCAGCCCCGCCGCCTGGAAGCTGCCGAAGAGAAGCGGCCCGCCTTCGCTGTGGATCTGCTCGTAGCCGCGGGCGGCCAGCGCCTTCACCACCCGCGCCGGTTCCACCCTGGTGGTGCCGGCGTCGAGCACGTCGGCGACCGGTTCCAGCGCCCGGCGCCGGGTCGCGGGCGACGCGGCGCTGGTCAGCACGATCGGCCGCACGGGCGCGGCGGTGAAGAATGCGCTGCCCGGGTCCAGGTCCAGCGACGCCGAGACCACGGCGACAGGCGGATGCGCACTCATGCCGCGGGCCAGGCGCCACGCCTGGGACTCCGCCGAGAGCAGCTCGCCGCCGTAGCCTTCGGCCCGGATCGTTCCGGCACCGACCAGCAGGACATCGGCCAGCCTGCGCAACAGCAGGAAGACCCGCTGGTCCACCTCGTCGCCCAGGGTTCCGGAGCGGCCGGCATAGGTCGAGGCGCCGTCCAGGCTGGCCACGAAATTGAAGCGGACCCACGGGCCGGAGCGGGGGAGATCGCCGTACCAGGCCAGCAGCTGCTGGTCGGTGGCCTGCTCCGGCCCAGGCGGCAGGAGGCGCCGGATCGGGCGTGTCACGGCGCCGCCGGTTCGTTGACGTCGCCCATGTTGTGCCTCAGGCAGGACGGTTCCCGCCAGCCCATCACGGCCTCGGTCATGCGGATGGCGGAGCTGGCTTCCGCGACGTTGTGCATGCGCAGGATCCGCGCCCCGTTCATGATGCACATGACCGCTGCGGCCAGCGAGCCGGAGAGCCGTTCCTGCTTGCGCTGCGCCAGCGTCTCGCCGATGAAGTCCTTGTTGGACACCGCCGCCAGCGCCGGGTAGCCGAGGGACGCGATTTCGGCAAAGCGCCGGGTGATTTCCAACGAATGCAGCGTGTTCTTGTTCAGGTCGTGGCCCGGGTCGACGATGATTTTCCCGGCCGGGATGCCCAGGTCCAGGGCCAGCTGCACCTTTCGTCGCAGGAACCCGGCGACGTCGTCGACCACGTCGTCGTAACGGGGGCGGGGAAAGACGGTGCGTGGGGCGGCGAGCGAGTGCGTGATGACCAGATGCGCCCCGCCTTCCGCCACGACCGCCGCCAGCTCCGGGTGGTGCAATCCGGTGGTGTCGTTGATGACGTTGGCTCCGGCGCGGATGCTCGCTTCGGCCACCTCGGGCAGGAAGGTGTCGGCGGAGATGATGGCGTCCGAACCGGCCCGCACGGTCTCGATGACCGGGACAACCCGCTCGGCTTCCTCCCGCGCTGACAATGCCGGGCCCGGGGCGAACGGCACGCCGCCGATGTCCACCCAGTCCGCGCCCGCGGCCACCGCCGCCAGGGCGGCGTCGATGGCGGCCCGCCGGGTGAAGGTGCGGCCGGTGTCGTAGAAAGAGTCGGGGGTGCGGTTGATGATGGCCATCAGCGCCACCTGGCGGCGGAAGTCGATCCGTCGGACACCGAAGTCATGCACCGGGTGGTACAGCTCGGGCAGGAAGGCGCTGGACGGCGACCGCGTCGTCAGTGGCTGGCTCACAGGCTGGTCAGCTCCTTGTCGGGATTGGACAGGTCCGCGGCATCGACGCTGCGGCCGGAACGGATCAGGTCCTGGATGGGCTCCTGGACGTCCCAGATATTTACATTCATACCAGCCACCACCTTGCCCTCACGCAGCCAGAACGCGATGAACTCCAATGAGTCCAGGTCCTGGTAGTTGCCCCGGAACACCGGCTCGCCCCGCGCCGACCAGGGGAAATAGCCGGAGTACTCCATGCCGATCCCGAACTGGTCGGTGTAGAAGTACGGGATGTCGTCGTTGGACGCGTCCTGGCCCAGCATGGCGGCAGCGGCGGTCTTCCCTTGGGCCAGGGCGTTCGCCCAGTGCTCGCTGCGCAGCGGGCCGCCGTAACCGGGATGGTAGGCACGGGCAACGTCGCCGGCAGCGTAGACATGCTCGGCGGAGGTGCGCAGGGTCTGGTCGGTGTCAATGCCGCTGGACACGGCCAGCCCCGCAGCTTCGGCCAAGGCGGTGTTCGGGACGGCGCCGATGGCCACCAGGACCAGGTCGGCGGGCAGGCGCTCGCCGTTGTCCAGGACAATGCCGGCGACCCTGCCCTCCCCGCCGTTGCCGTCCTCGCCGAAAATTTCCACCGGCCAGCGACGGGTGCGCAGCAGGACGCCCTCGCGGCGGTGGGTATCGGCGAAGATGCTGCCGACGGCGTCGCCCAGGGCGGGGGCGAGCGGGATGTCGCCGCGGCCCAGGACCGTGACCTCGTTGCCGAGCTGGCGCGCCGTGGCCGCAACCTCCATGCCGATCCAGCCCATGCCGATCACGACCAGCCGCTGGTCCCCGGAAGCCAGCACGGCGTGCAGGGCCCGGCTGTCCGCCAGCGTGCGCAGGTAGTGCACGCCGCCCAGCCCGGCGCCGGGCAGCTCCAGCCTGCGCGGCGATGCCCCGGTGGCCAGCAACAGCTGCGAGTACTCCAGCGTGCCCGCATCGGCGAGCGAGACAGTACGCGCAGCGGGATCGAAGGCTTCCACCGTGGTGCCGCGCAACAGTTGGACGCCGTGCTCCGCATACCAGTCGGGCTGCTGCACGAGCCCCGACTGTTCATCCTCCCGGCCCGCCAGAAAGCCCTTGGACAGCGGCGGACGAAGATAAGGGGGCTGGTCCTCGGCGCCGGCCAGCACAATCTCGTCGCTGAAGCCGCCGCTGCGCAGCTCCCTGGCCGCTGTCGCACCGGCCAGGCCGGCCCCGGCGATGACGATCGGTTTCCCAGCCATGGCAGCGCTCCTTCATGTGCCGGCGGGCACGCGGCGGGTCCGCCCCCTGGCCGCCGATCTGATGGAAGCACCGGCAGCTGCCTGTCGGGGCAGGGCCAGATGTTCTAAAATGGGTACATCCGACTTTAGAAACCGGTTCCGGATAAGTCAATGCACCCCCCCACCGGAAAGGACCCCATGGCCGACCAGCCGCCACCCGGACTCCCTGCCGTCTCGGCCCTTGGCGACGACGTCCGCCGCCGCCTCTTCGAATTCGTCCGCTACAGCGCCGAACCGGTGACCCGGGACCAGGCAGCCGCCGCCCTGGATTTGCCGCGCAGCACCGTGTCCCTCCAACTGGACGCGCTCGCCGGGCACGGACTGCTGAGCATCGAGTTCAGGAAACTCAGCGGCAAATCAGGGCCGGGCTCCGGCCGGCCGGCCAAGGTGTACGCGGCGGCGGTGCCGGAAGTATCGGCCTCCGTGCCCGAACGTGCCTACGGCCTGGCCGGCGAGTTGCTGGCCACGGCGGTCGAGGAATCGGCCAGGACCGCCCGCCCGGCGCACGAACTGGTGGCCGAGGCCGCCCACGCCAAGGGCCGCGAGCTGGGGGCCGGCGCCGGCGGCCTGGCGGAAGCCCTCGCCGCGGCGGGCTACCGGCCGCTGCCGGACGCGGCCGGTTTCGCGCTGGGGAACTGCCCGTTCCACTTGCTGGCCCGCAGCCACACGGAAACGGTATGCGGCCTGAACCTCGCCCTGCTGCAAGGGATGCTGGCCGGCTGCGCGGACCAGTCCCACCGCGTCGCCGCAGATCCGGACGGGCCGTTCTGCTGCGCCAGGATCAACCGGCGCTGAACCGCCCGCGGGCTCCGTGCCTCCCGGGGCCGGGCGACGGGCTGCAACCAGGCGCACCGGGGCATGTAAAATATTGGCGTGCCCGTGTACCTTGACCACGCGGCGACCACGCCCCTTGTGGCGCAGGCCCTGGCCGCACTCACCCATGAACTCAGCCGCAGCGGAAACCCCTCCTCGCTGCACGGTTCCGGCCGGCGTGCCCGCAGGGTGGTCGAGGACGCCCGCGAAACCATCGCCGCCGCGGCCGGGGCGCATCCGTCCGAGGTGATTTTCACGTCCGGCGGTACCGAAGCCGACAATCTTGCCGTCAAGGGCCTGTATTGGTCCCGGCGCGACGCCGACCCCCGGCGGCGGCGGATCCTGTGTTCGCCGGTGGAGCACCATGCCGTGCTCGACACGGTGGAATGGCTGGCGAAGCATGAGGGCGCCGAGGCGGTCTGGCTGCCGGTCGACGCCCACGGCGTGGTCTCCGTCGAGGCCCTGCGGCGGGAAATCGAAGCCGACCCCGCAGCCGTGGCGTTGGTCACGGTCATGTGGGCCAACAATGAGGTCGGCAGCGTCCAGCCGATGGCAGAAATAGTCGCCGCCGCGCAGCCGCACGGCATCCCGGTCCACTCGGACGCCGTCCAGGCGTTCGGCCACCTGCGGGTGGATTTCAAGGCCTCCGGGCTGGACACCCTCGCCATCAGCGGGCACAAGATCGGCGGCCCGGTGGGGGTCGGTGCGCTGCTGGTCGGCCGGGACGTGAAGCTGACGCCCGTCCAGCACGGCGGCGGCCAGGAACGCGACATCCGGTCGGGCACCCTGGACACCCCGGCGATCGCGGCCTTCGCCGCGGCCGCGGAGGCCGCCGTCGGGCAGTTGCCGGAAGAAGCCGCACGGCTGGCGGAATTGCGCGACCGGCTCATCGCCGGCGTCGCGCGCGGCGTCCCGGAGGCGGTGTTGCGGGGCACCCCGGATCCGCAGCACGAGGGCCTGCGGTTGCCCGGCAACGCGCACTTCACCTTCCCGGGCTGCGAGGGCGATTCGCTGTTGTTCCTGCTGGACCTGGCCGGCGTGGAGTCCTCCACCGGGTCGGCCTGCACCGCGGGAGTGCCCCGGCCATCGCACGTCCTGCTGGCCATGGGGCTGAGCGAAGAAGAAGCCCGCGGGGCCCAGCGCTTCACGCTCGGGCATACAACAACCGAGTCAGACGTTGACTCACTGGTGGCAGCGTTGCCGGAGGCATACGCGCGGGCCAGGAAGGCCGGGATGGCCGGCCACGTCTCCAGCATCCAGACCGCGGGCACGCAGTTCGGCTGAGGCCTCGGCGGACCGGGCAGGTGCGGTGGGGTACACGGAACGTGGCGGCCGCGGGGACACGACAACGAATCAGTAGGGAAACGAATTCATGAAGGTACTGGCAGCGATGAGCGGCGGCGTAGACTCCGCCGTGGCGGCGGCACGGGCGGTGGAGGCCGGCCACGACGTGGTGGGCGTGCACCTGGCCCTGAGCCGGATGCCCGGCACACTCCGCACCGGCAGCCGCGGCTGCTGCACCATCGAGGATTCGCGTGACGCCTGGCGTGCCTGCGACATTCTGGGCATCCCGTACTACGTCTGGGATTTCTCCGAGCGGTTCAAGGAAGACGTGGTGGACGATTTCATCGCCGAATACGCCGCCGGCCGGACGCCGAACCCCTGCATGCGCTGCAACGAGCGGATCAAGTTCGCCGCGCTGCTGGAGAAGGCACTGGCGCTGGGGTTCGACGCGGTATGCACCGGCCACTACGCCAAGGTCATCGAGGACGAGCACGGCAACCGCGAACTGCACCGCGCCGCCGACTGGGCCAAGGACCAGTCCTACGTGCTGGGCGTGCTCACCCACGAACAGCTGAAGCATTCCATGTTCCCGCTGGCCGAAACGCCGTCCAAGGCCGAGGTGCGCGCCGAGGCGGCGGCGCGCGGGCTCTCCGTGGCGAACAAGCCGGACAGCCACGACATTTGTTTTATTTCCGACGGCGACACCCGCGGCTGGCTGGCCGAAAAGATCGAGATGGAATCGGGATCCATCGTTGACCAGGACGGCCAGGTGGTCGGCGAACACGAGGGCGCCAATGCCTTCACCGTCGGCCAGCGCCGCGGACTGAAGCTGGGCCGGCCGGCGCAGGACGGCAAGCCGCGGTTCGTGCTGGAGATCCGGCCCAAGGAGAACAAGGTGGTGGTGGGCCCCGAGGACCTGCTGGCCGTCGACCAAATGCGCGGCATCAAGGTCTCTTGGGCGGGCCTGCCGTTGCCCGAGGTCGAGGCGCACACCGAGTTTGACTGCATGGTGCAGGTCCGCGCGCACGGCGACCCGGTGGCGGCGCGGGCGCAGGCGGAAGTTGGCGAGGATGGCCGGCAGCAGTTGGTCGTGACCCTCATCGAGCCGATGCGCGGCGTGGCCCCGGGCCAGACCATGGTGCTCTACCAAGGAACGAGGGTGCTGGGCCAGGCAACCATCGATTCGGCGCGTTCGCTGAGCTGGGACCCTGCCAACGTTTCCTAGATGACGCGGCACGCGCGGTGCGGAACACCTTCGTCCGCCGCGCCGGCGGCGGTCGTCCTTTCACGCCGGGGACGCGGGCCGGGACGGGCGGTGCTTCACAGAGCGGTAACCGGTGCACCTCCCGCGCGGGCCGAACCATAAACTGGTGGCATGACCGACCCCCACCTTGCCGATGACTACGACCCGACCGCCAGCTCCCTCTCCGATCAGGTAGCGCCCGAGGTGATGGCGGAGCTGTTGGCGGTGCGGGGAAGCATCGACAACATCGACGCAACGCTGGTCTATTTGCTCGCCGAGCGGTTCAAGGCGACCCAGCGGGTGGGGTACCTGAAGGCCGCGCACAAACTGCCGCCGGCTGACCCCGATCGCGAGACCGCTCAGATCAACCGGTTGCGGCGGCTGGCCGAAGAAGCGCATTTGGATCCGGCCTTCGCCGAGAAGTTCCTGAACTTCATCATTTCGGAGGTCATCAGGCACCATCAGGCCATCTCCGACGAGCACAACGGCGGCAACTGACGTGGCCGCCGGTTCCCACGGGCCTGCCGCCGACGTGCCCACCGCCGGGCGGCCCGCCCACGTGAGCGCCACCGGGCTGGGCAGCTGGCCCGGCACGGAACCAGCCGAGGCCGCGCGCATCGTCCGCGGTGAACTGGGCGAGCCGAACCTGCCGCATCTGGTCGAGCTGCCGGACCGAGGCGCCGGGTCGGATCCGACCGCACGAACCGCGGGCATGCTGGAGGGGCTGTTCATCGATCTGCAGCCGCACGGCTGGCGCTTGGTGGACCGTCCGGGGCAGGATCACCGCAGGACCGTGTCCGCGCTGCGGACCGACCTGAACGTGCTGGCCGATGTGGTCGGCGCCGAAGACCGCCCCGGCAGCCAACTCAAAATCCAAATGCGCGGACCGATGTCCCTGGCCGCCAACCTCCACCTGCACAACGGCGAACGCGCCCTGATCGACGCCGGCGCCCGGCGGGACCTCGCCCAGTCGCTCGCGGCAGGCGCGGCCGGACACCTGGCCAACGTCAGGGCCGCGCTGCCGGCCGGCACGGAACTGGTGGTCCAGCTCGAGGAGCCGGAGCTCGATGCCGTGCTGGCCGGGACCATCCCCACGGCCAGCGGATACCGCACGCTGCGCGCGGTCGCGGCCACGGAGGCCTCCGCCGGCTGGGATTTGGTGGCCGCCGCACTGCGCGATGCCGGAGCCGTGGAGGTGGTGGCCCTGGTCCCCGCCGCCGATGCGTCCCTCGACGCCGTGGCGGGCAGCGCACTGGACGGGCTCGCCCTCCCTACCGGTGCCCTGACCACCCGGCAGTGGGAGACCATCGCCGCCGCGGTGGAAGCGGACCGGACCGTGTGGGCAGGCATCATTGACCCGGCCGCGGGCGCCGTTCCGCAGGTCAGCGCGCTCGTCGATGCGGTCGTCCGTCCCTGGCGGCAGCTGGGCCTGCCGTTGACGCGGCTGCCCCGGGTGAGGATCACGCCCTCCGCCGGCCTGGCCGGACGTTCGCCGGAGACGGCGCGCGCGGTGGTCAAGCGGCTCACCCAGACGGCCGACGCCCTGAACCAGGTCGTCGCCGAGGCATGAGCCCGGAGCGGCTCCGCCCGGAGCGGCTCCGACAAGAGCCGGCGGCGGGCGGCCGGCAAAGAATCCCGGATTGCGCGCTGTGTTGGACTTCGATTAGGCGTGCACCGCGTACGTAAAGGATCCGGAGTATTCCAGCACGGTGCCGAGTTGGCGCTGGATGACCTTTGTCCGGATCCGGAAACGGCCCTCGGATCCGTCCCACCACTGTTCCGTGAAGGCCGCGGCATCCAGCAGCAGCGGAAGCCCGATGGTGAGCGGGCCGGCTGATATCCGGCATCGCCGCGACGCGAGGCGCATCCGGCCGTCGGCACCGACCGAGCACGCCACGTCCGTCAGCAGCCGACCGCTGCGGCCCAGCGCACCGACGGGCCGGCGCAGATCGTCGTCCCAGCTGGTCCGGTCCTCCACGATCCGGGTCCGGTCGTCGAAGCTGAGCGTCCTGACGGCGGTGAGCTCCGGCTGGCCGCTGGCGTTCAGGGAAGCCCGGTTCTCGATGCTGAAGGGCACATTCTGCTGGTACTCGGGGAACAGAGCGTTGTCGCCGCTGGTCAGGCCGAGGAACGGCCGCATCGCCGGAACCGGGCAGCCGGCGACGTCGAACAGGCCGGACCCGATGCCCCGGGCTTCGTGTCGGCCGTCGTCCGCTGCCGGCGGGGCGAGCGAGAAGTATTCCTGCAGTTCGGGCGCCAGACGGGGAAAGTCCGGCCCCAGGGCCATCTGGTAGACGGAAACCATTGCATCACCATCCGGGTCGGGAGGCGGGCCGGCCAGGCAGGCCGGCAGCGGGGTCCATGGCGGTTACAGCCGTCCGGCGGCTTTGAGCCGGATGTACAGGTCGGCCAGTTGAGGCGGCAGTTCGTGCGGGGGAGCGTCCACCACTTCCGCGCCGAACTGGCGGATCCGCGCGGCGACTGCCGCCCGTTCCAGCACGGCACGCTCGGCGGCGGCGGCCCGGTACGTGTCGTCGGCGGTCCCGCGGACGGCGCGCAGCCGGTCCACGTGCGGATCGCTGACGGAGGCGACCACCACGGTGTGCTTGGCGGTCAACTGGGCCAGCACCGGCAGCAGCCCCTCCTCCGCCGCCCCGGAGTCCAGCGAGGTCAGCAGCACGACCAGCGACCGGTGCGAGGACAGGGCGTGGATCTCCGCGGGTATCTGCGACCAGTCCGCTTCGATCAGTTCCGGTTCCAGCGGGGCCATGGCGTTGACCAGCTGGTTGAGCAGGTTGCCCTTGGCCGCGGAGGCAACCCTGGCCCGCGGCCGCCGGTCGAAGGCCAAAAAATCCACGCGGTCGCCGCCGCGCTCGGCGAGCACGGCCAGCAGCAGCGACGCCTCGATTCCGGTGTCCAGCCGCGGCTCGTCCTCGATCCGTGCGGCCGAGGTGCGGGAGGTGTCCAGCACGATCACTACCCGGCGGTCGCGTTCGGGACGCCAGGTGCGGACGACGACGGCCTGCCGCCGGGCGGTGGCGCGCCAGTCGATGGAGCGCACGTCGTCGCCGCGCACGTAGTCGCGCAGCGAATCGAACTCGGTGCCGGCCCCGCGGATTTGCACTGCCACGCGGCCGTCCAGTTCGCGCAGCTTGCGCAGCTTGGAGGGCAGGTGCCGCTTGGAATGGAACGGCGGCAGCACCCGCAGCCGGCCGGGCAGGGCGATGGTGATCTGGCGCGCGGCCACCCCCAGCGGCCCCAGCGACCGGACGGTGACGTGGTGCGCCTGCAGGTCGCCGCGGCGCTGCGGCGTCAGCTGCACCTCGACCAGCCGCCGTTCCCCCGGCGCGAGGCGCGCGCGCTGCTCCGGGTTGGTGGCGCCGGCCGAGGGCTGCCAGCCGTCGCGCACCACGGCCCGCAGCCGGCGGCGGCCATTGTTTGCCAGCAGCAGCCTGGCCGTCACGGATTCCCCCAGCCGGACATTCGACGGCAGCCTCCGCTGCAGCCCGACGCGGCGCGGCGACAGCGCCAGCGACAGGTCCACGCCGACCGCCGCGGCCAGCAGCAGGCAGCACACCAGGGCCGTGACCGGGCGCGGGAAGAGCATCAGCGGGATGACGCCCGCCAGGGCCAGCAGGACGAAACGTCCGGTGATCGCCACGGCGTCACTCAGCGGGGAACCGGCACGGTGGCCAGGATGCTCTGCAGTACGTCGTCGGCCTGCACTCCGTCCATCTGCGCCTCCGGCCGCAGTCCCACCCGGTGCCGCAGCGCCGGCAGGGCCATCGCCTTGACGTCGTCCGGCGTGACAAAACCGCGGCCGTTAAGCCACGCCCATGCCCGGGAGGTGTTGAGCAGGGCTGTGGCGCCGCGCGGCGAAACGCCCAGCTGGAACGACGGCGCGGACCGCGTGGCCCGGACCAGGTCCACGATGTAGCCGACCACCT
This sequence comes from Arthrobacter sp. Y3224055, assembly GCF_059090825.1. Taxonomy (NCBI): domain Bacteria; kingdom Bacillati; phylum Actinomycetota; class Actinomycetes; order Micrococcales; family Micrococcaceae; genus Arthrobacter; species Arthrobacter sp. Y3224055. The sequence continues at coordinate 89,449 of NZ_JBNHGB010000003.1, forward strand.
CCGGCGCGATCGCCACCCGGGCCACGGCGGCCCGGGCCCGCACCAGGTCCTCGGCGGAGGCGGCGGCCCGCACCCCGGCGGCCTGCAGGTCGCGCGGGTCGAAGCCCTGGCTGTGGCGGCGGATGATTTCGATTTCCGCGTCCCGGTCGGGCAGGTGCATGGTGAGCTTCAGCAGGAAGCGGTCCAACTGCGCTTCCGGCAGCGGGTAGGTGCCCTCGTATTCCACCGGGTTCTGCGTGGCCGCCACGATGAACGGTTCGGGCAGCTTCCGTGAGGTGCCGTCCACCGACACCTGGCGTTCTTCCATCGCTTCCAGCAGCGAGGCCTGCGTCTTCGGCGGCGTCCGGTTGATTTCGTCGGCCAGGAGGATGTTCGTGAAGACAGGGCCCTCCCGGAAGCGGAATTCGGCCGTGTGGGTGTCGTAAATCATGGAGCCCGTGACATCGCCCGGCATCAGGTCGGGCGTGAACTGGATCCGTTTGGTGTCCAGGCTCAAGGCTGCGGAGAGCGAGCGGACCAGCAGCGTCTTGGCGACGCCGGGCACTCCCTCCAGCAGCACATGCCCGTGCGACAGCAGGGCGATCAGCAGCCCGGTGACGGTGGCATCCTGGCCCACCACTGCCTTCGCCACTTCGGTGCGGACGTCATGCAGGGTCTGGCGCAGGCGGTCGTCGTCGGCGGGCGGCGTGGCGACGGCCGGCCCTCCGCCGTACTGGGATGCCTGCCGCTGTCCTGGCTGATCGCTCATCGGTGCGTTACCTCTTTCTCTAGCTGCTGCAGTTCTTGTGCCCAGGCCGCCAGCCGGGCTTCGGTGCCGGGTGCCTCGTGGCGCAGGAGGCGCTCCAGTTCGGCACGCGGGCGGCTGCTGTCCCGGGCTACCGCATCGACGACGTCGGCGCTCGCGGCGCCTGCGGGCAGCCGCAGGTGGGCGGCGAGCCGGGTCAGGGTGGCGGCGCGCAGGTTGTCGGCGGCGTGGTTCACGGCCTTGGCGCTCCGGTACAGCCGGGCACGGCCCTCGATCGTCTCGGCCGAGCGGACCACCACCGGCAACGGCTCGGACACCAGGGGCCCGAGCCGGCGTCCGCGCCAGAACATCGCGGCGACGCCGACGGCCATGAGCCACAGGGACACCGGAAGCACCCAGGCGGGCAGCAGGCTCATGGGGTTGACCGCTTCGCCGGACACCGGAAGGTCCTCCAGTCCCGCCCGGTACCACACCAGCCGCTCGGTGGCTCCCAGCGTGCGCAGGGCCAGCGCGGCGTTGCCGGCGCGGACGACGCCTTCGTTGCTGAGCACATGGCCGGCGCCGAGCACGATGGTGGCTCCGTCGTCGGACACGACGAAGGGCGCCGCGTCATCGGCCGGTGTCTCGAAGGCGAAGCACAGCTCGCCGCCGCCGCGGTAGGCCAAGCCGCCGCGGGTGATTTCGCCGGCCGCGGCGGGGCCGGGCAGGCCGCAGGCGGCCGCGAGGTTGCCCCCGTCGGCAGGGACGACGCCGGCGGCCCGGACGCCGGGGGCAAGGGCCCGCAGCGCCTCAAAGCCGGGCTCGAGCAGCACGATCCGCGCGGCCTGCTCCTTCAGCGGTTTCAGCTGCCCGGCGGTCAGGTAGCCGTCCGGGTCGTGGATCAGCAGGGCGGCGTCGCCTGCCGTCAGCTGGTCCCGGGTCTCCTGCAGCGAATTCGTGGCGGTCACCTGCACCCCCTGCTGGCGAAGCACTTCGGCCACGGCCTGGGCCCCGTTGGGCGCGGCGTTGCCGGGGGAGAGGTCGGCGCGGTCGGCGGCCGGGCCGCGGAGCAGTTCCAGCGCCACGACGCCGCACAGCAGCACCAGCAGCAGGAGCCAGAAGCTCCACCGGCGCAGCCGGTCGCGCAGCGTGGACAGCACCGAGCCGCCGTCGCCGACGGTTTCCGGCAGGTCTCCGGGTGCGCCGCCGGTTCCGGTGGTGCCTCCGGCGAAGCTGTTGGCTGCCGCAGCAGTCCGGTCCGCGGCGCGTGCGTGGCTCATCGCGGAACCGCCAGCGGCGCCGGGCCGCTGCCGCCCGGCTGCGGGGAGGCCGCGGCCAGGGAATCGTCCAGGGCCGCCAGCTGGTCAAGGTCCGCACGCGTGGCGGGAACGTTGCCGTACCGCACGGCGTCGAACCGGTTGGCCGCAACCCGCAGCCGCCCGGCCTCGGCGCCGAACGCGGCGGCGATGCCTGCGGCCGCTTCGTCGGCGGTGCGGCCCGGCCGGGCATCCAGGACCACCCGCTCTTCCATCGAGCGCACCAGCGCGCGGAACCGCTCCGTCAGCGCCGCATCCCAGTCGCCCCGGTCCGCGGCCGCCCGGGACTTGCGGCGGTGTTCGTCGGCTGTGAGCGGGACGGCGCCGTCGAACATCTCCGCCGCCGCGCGGCTGCGGGCGTTGCGCCGGGGCTTGATCAGCCACACGGCCGCGCCGATCAGCAGCAGGGCGGCCAGGACCAGGACCAGCGTGCCGAGATTGGGGCTGAAGCCATTGAGTTGGGCGACCAGCCCGGCCAGCCAGTCGAGGATGGCCTGCAGCACCGATTCCAAGACCCCGGGCCGGGCATCCTGGTACTCCTCCTTGGCCAGTTCGCGGACGAGCAGTTCGCGCGCCTCTTCCGGCCCCGGCTCCACCGGGACCTCGAAGGGGACAGCTGCGGAACCCGGTGCCGCTGCCGCGATGCCCGGGGCGTGCACGGTCACGTCGGCCAGGGGCCGGCCGGCCCGGGAACCGCGGGGCCGGGTGCCGCGCCCGCGCCGAGTCCCGGAATGGTCCGGGTCTCCCGGCCGCCGGAGGCTTCATGTTCGCGCAACAGCACGACGTCGAACCCTTCGCGGCGGATCCTCAGGTCGATGTAGACCAGGGCGATCACGGCCGCTTGGAAGGCGTAGCCGATGGCCGAGAAGATGGAAGACAGCAGCATCGAGACCAGCGTGAGCGGCCCCATGGTCGCCAGCATGCTCTCGGGCGATGTGGGGTCGCCCAGCAGCGGACCGGCGAGTCCCACGATGAACGAGATGGGCATGCTGACCACGGAGGTGATCACCGTGACGATGATGGTGCACAAGAGGATGATGCCAAAGGTCCGCCACCAGCTGCGGTCGGTCAGCTGCCACGACCGGGCGAGCGCCCGGAAGACCGAGGCGCGTTCCATGATGATCACCGCAGGTGCCAGCATCAGCTTGATGCCGATCCAGACGGATACCGCCGTCAGGCCCACAATGATCAGCACGATGATCCAGGCCGAGGACACGCCGAGCTGGTCGGCCAGGAAGAAGGAGCCGGCGATGATCGCGACCAGTGCGGCAGCGGTGAGGGCGAGATAGAGCAGGGCCAGCCCGACCAGCGCACCGATCCGGCCCTTCGCAAGCGCGAACATCAGGCCGAAGCCGGTTTTCTGGTTGACCGCGGCCCGGGCGGTGGGAATGGCGAGGACGCCCTGCAGGACCAGGATCCCCACCCCGGACAGCAGGCCGAGCACGAGCGAGGAGATGATGATGGACAGGCCGAAGGCCACCGCGGATGCATCCGTGAGTTCCTCGTTGGCCATGACCTGCAGGCCGCCGAAGGCCGAAATGATCAGCCCGCCGACCAGCCAGGCCAGCGCGCTGACGACCACCTGGAGCAGCACCGCGGTGCCGAAGACCGCCGCGGCGTTCTTGCGGGCCGCCTGGAAGGCGCCGTCGAGGATCTCGCCGACGCCGAGCGGACGCAGCGGGATGACGCCCGGTTTCGGCGGAGCCACATAGCCGCGGTAAGGGCCCGGACCTGCGGGCGCCGGCCAGCCTCCCTGCTGCTGTGCGCCGGGCGCGGGCTGTCCCCACTGCGGCTGCGGGTTCCACCCGGACTGGGAGGGCGCCGGCCAACCTTCCTGCTGCTGTGCGCCGGGCGCGGGCTGTCCCCACACCGGCTGCGGGTTCCATCCGGGCTGGGAGGGCGGAGGCTGCTGGCCCGGCGGCGCCCACGTCGGGTGTTGCGCGCCCGGCCCGGGCTGTCCCCAGGCCGGCGGCTGGCCCCACACCGGCTGCTGCCCCCACGCAGGCTGGCCCGGCGCCTGGCTGTCGGCCCCGGCGCCGTTGCCGGGGCCCGTGCCGTCGGGGCCCTGGCCTTGCGGATCCCTGCTGTCGTGCCCGGCGTCATTGGCCCCGTGGCTCATCGCGTCCCGTCTTCCTCATCTCGTGTCGCCGGCTGCGGGAGGCCTCCGGCGAAGTGTTAGCCTCTCATCAGCCTATAGTTTCGGTCCGCCAGTTCCTACCATCCCGGCGCGGGCCCGCCGTGGGCGCAGTGTCGGTGTGCCCTGTGCGTCGTTACGTCAGGGATGAGGGGAATAGGGAACAATAGGGAGATATGAAGGCACGCATTCTGGTCGTAGACGACGACGAGGCCCTGGCCGAGATGATCGGCATCGTGCTGCGCAACGACGGATTCGATCCCGTGTTCTGCGCGGACGGCGCGCAGGCCCTCGAGGTCTTCCGCAGCAGCAAGCCGGACCTGGTGCTGCTCGACCTGATGCTCCCGGGGCTGGACGGCATCGAGGTCTGCCGCCAGATCCGTGGCGAATCGGATGTTCCCATTGTCATGCTGACGGCCAAGTCGGACACCTCCGACGTGGTCCGGGGCCTGGAATCCGGTGCCGACGACTACGTGCCCAAGCCGTTCAAGCCGGCAGAACTCGTAGCCCGGGTGCGCGCGCGCCTGCGCCCGGGCGACCAGCGGGCGCCCGAGACCCTGCGGATCGCCGACGTGGTGATCGATGTTGCCGGGCACGTGGTCCACCGCGGGGACGAGAAGATCTCGCTCACCCCGCTGGAATTCGACCTGCTGGTGGCCCTGGCCCGGAAACCCTGGCAGGTCTTCACCCGCGAATTGCTGCTGGAGCAGGTCTGGGGCTACCGCCACGCCGCAGACACCCGCCTGGTCAACGTTCACGTCCAGCGGTTGCGCTCCAAGATCGAACGCGATCCGGAGGCCCCCGAAGTGGTGCTCACGGTGCGCGGCGTCGGTTACAAGGCCGGCCAAGGGTAAGTGGAGCCGGTTCTCAGCCGGTGGACAGCCAAGCTGAAGGCGGCAGCTGAGGCCGCTTGGCATGCCACGCTGCGGGCCCGCGAGTTCCTGAACCGGAAATGGCGGCGGTCGCTGCAGTTCCGTACGGTGACCGCCGCCGTCCTGCTCACCGCCTTCGCCTTCATGGGCGTGGGCGCGTTCCTCTCCAGCCAGATCGCCTCCGGGCTCTACCAGGAGCGGGTAAACCAGGCGGAAGCCGAGTCCCGGCGCGGGCTGTCCCAGGTCAAGACAATCTTCGAGAGTTCCTCGGCCAGCGACCGGGCGACCGTCTCCAGCATGGTGGCGGACACGCTGAAACTGCTGGAAGGCACCGGCGCCGAAGCGCCGCGCTACTACCTGCTGACGCCGCTGCCGGGCGGCCAGAACCTCTACGTGTTCAGCCAGTCGAACACCTCCATCACCGCCAACATCATTCCGGAGGGGCTGGCCCGGGAAGTCGCCACCGGCACCGGGCAGTACCGCCAGGCGCTCGCGCTGCCCGTGGGCGACAGCGATGTCCCCGCGATCGGATTCGGCACCAAGGTGTCGTTGCCGCCGGGCAATTCGTATGCGCTGTACCTGATCTACGACCTCTCCTCGGTCCAGCAGACCCTGGACTTCATTCACCGGGTGCTTTGGATCGGCGGCGGGCTGCTGCTGATCCTGGTCGGCGGCATCGTCTGGCTGCTGACCCGCGCCGTCGTGCACCCGGTCAGCCAGGCGGCGATCGCCTCGGAGAAGCTGGCGGCAGGACAACTGCAGGAGCGGCTGGAAGTCCGGGGCGAGGACGAACTCGCCCGGCTGGGGGCCTCCTTCAACCACATGGCCAACAGCCTGCAGGAGCAGATCACGCAGCTGGCGGCGCTGTCGGAAATGCAGCAGCGGTTCGTGTCCGATGTGTCGCACGAACTGCGGACGCCGCTGACCACGGTCCGCATGGCCGCGGAGGTGCTGTACGAATCGCGCGGGGACTTCGATCCCATCAACGCCCGCTCCACGGAACTGCTGTACAACCAGGTGGAGCGTTTCCAGGCGCTGCTCGCCGACCTCTTGGAAATCTCCCGTTTCGACGCCGGTGCTGCCGCACTGGACGCGGAGCCGACCGATTTGGTGGAGATCGCCCGCACCGCGCTCGACGCCGCCCAGCCGCTTGCGGAGAACAGCGGGTCGGAGCTGCGGCTGATTGCCCACGAGCCGCGCTGCATCGCCGACATGGACCGTCGCAGGATCGAACGCATCCTGCGCAACCTGATTGTCAACGCACTGGAACACGGCGAAGGCAAACCGGTGGAGGTCACGGTCGGGGCAACCGAGGACGCCGTGGCCGTCTCGGTGCGGGACTACGGCATCGGGATGACGCCCATGGAAGCCTCCAGGGTGTTCGACCGCTTCTGGCGCGCCGACCCGGCCCGGGCTCGGACCACCGGCGGCAGCGGTCTGGGGCTGTCGATTTCCACCGAGGATGCCCGCCTCCACGGCGGCTGGCTGCAGGCGTGGGGCGAGCCGGGCAACGGTGCCTGCTTCCGGCTCACGCTGCCGCGGCACAGCGGCGGCACGCTTACCCATTCGCCGCTGCCGCTGCCACCGGCCGGCGCCTCCGCGTGGCACGGCCAACTGGTGGCCGAGAATGTGCTCCTCGAACAGCAGGAGGAAAACGGTGTTCCGGATCCCAGCTGAGCCTGCCCGCCCCTCCCGGCTGCGCGCCGTCGTCGTCATGCTCTGTGCCATGCTGGCGCTGGTCTCCTGTTCCTCCATCCCGATGTCGGGGCCGGTGGGCACGGTCCAGGCCGATTCGGGCGAAACCGGGGGGACCGGCTACACCTTCAACCCGCCGGGGCCGTCGCCGGGGGACTCCCCGCAGCAGATCGTCGCCGGCTTCATCCAGGCGGGCACGGCCACGCAGGACGATTACCGGATTGCGCGCGAATTCCTCGCCCCGGACCTCGCCGGCGAATGGCAGCCGGTGCAGCGGACGCTGGTGTACCGGAACGTCGTGCGGATTGTCGGATCGCCGTCCGAAACCGAATTCGTGCTCCAGGTGGAGGTCGATGCCACGATCAACGAGTCGGGCGTCCGCACCCAGGCGGAGGAAGGGGCCACCGAATCGCTGCCGGTGGAACTGGCGCAGGTGGACGGCGAATGGCGGATCTCCAGCGTTCCGGACGGGACCATGGTCTCCACGGTGGACTTCCGCACCTTGTTCTCCCCGTTCAACCTGTACTACTACGACCCGACGTACACGTATGCCGTGCCGGACGTGCGCTGGTTCGCCAACCGGCAGGGCATCTCGGCGGCCATCGTGGCTGCCATGCTGGAGGGGCCCGCGCCGTACCTGGCCGGCGCCGTGATCAGTGCCTTCCCGGAAGGCTCGCAGCTGGTTCGGCGGGCCGTACCGATCGAATCGGGGGCTGCCAGCGTGGACCTGTCGGCCGAAGTCCTCACGGGCACCACGTTCCTGCGCCGGCAGCAGATGCAACAGCAGCTGGAACTGACGCTGGGAGAGCTCAATACCGTCTCCACCGTCCAGATGACCGTGGACCAGCGGGAAGTGGACCTGGGCAATTCCCCCGATCCCCAGTTCCAAGCCGCGGTGACGGACCCCGCGGTCGGCAACGTGCAGATCGGGGTTTTGGACGAGGAACTGGTGTTTTACGAAGGATCGCGGCCGGTCAAGCCGGAAGACCTGCCGTCCGTCAGCCGGCTGCGCCCGCGCGAACCGGCGATGTCGCTGGACCAGGAACGCTTTGCCTTCCTGACCGCCGAGCGCAACCGGATGTTCGTGATCGGCGAGGACCGCCGCGCGGTGGAGGCGGCAACCGGAAGCAACCTCACCGGACCCAGCGTCGATCCCTTCGGCTGGGCCTGGGCGGCGGCCGGCGACGGCAGCGGGAAAGTCTCCGCGGTTTCCGTCGAGGCGCCGGACGAATCGGTGGCGGTCAGCGCCCAATGGCTGACGGAGCGGACCGTGACCGAGCTGCAGATTTCACGTGAAGGTTCCAGGGCGCTCATCACCACCCGTGAAGGCGAGAGCACCTCGGTCTACGTTGCCGGCGTCGTCCGCGACCAGGACGGCCGGCCCCGGGGCATCACCACCCCCAAGCGGCTGAACCCCTCGGTGCCGGTGGACTCGGGCGTCTGGGCGGACGAGGATACCGTCGTCGTCATGCAGGCCTCGCCCGACCAAGCGGTGACTGCGGAGGTGCTGAACCTGGACGGCAGCACCCTGCGGACCGCGCCCCTGCAGGGGATGGTGGAGATCAGCGCGGGCAACGGCGACCAGGACGTGTACGCCCAGACCAACGAGATGCTCTACATCCGCGTCGGCAACAGCTGGGCTCCGCAGCGAAATTCCCCGCTGGTCATCGATCCGTCCTTCCCCGGATAGCCCCGCCTCCACAGCGGCCGCAGCACCGGAACACTCCACAGCCGGCGCCCGGGCCGCCCCGGGCGGGCGGGGGCGCGGCCAGGCTGAAGGGATGGCGGGGACACGGTGATGAAGGTGACGGCGGACGTGGGCACCCGGCTGGACAGGCTGTATTTCAGCCGGGCCGCGCAGGCGCTGCGGATCTGGTCCGGGCAGTTCGGCCGGCTGCTGCTGCCGACCGACTGCGTGGCCTGCGGTGCGACGGATTACGTCCTGTGCGCTGCCTGCAGGCGGCGCCTGCGGCGCTCGACGGTGCGACCGATCGCCGTGGAGCAGGACGCCGACTCCTTGCCGCTGGACGAGGCAGGCCGACCGCTGCCGGTGACCGCCGGGGGGCCCTACCGGCGTGAACTGTCCCAGGCCGTGCTGGCCTTTAAGAACCACGGCCGGACCGAGTTGGCGCCGGTGCTGGCCGTCGTGCTGGCCGGAGCCCTGGACGCGGCCGCGGCACGTGCGGGCCGGCCCGCCGCGGCGGTGCTGGTCCCGGTTCCCTCGCGCGGCAGCTCCCGCCGGCGCCGCGGCTACGATCCGCTTCAACTGCTGCTGTCCCGCCTGGCCCGGCAAGGCCTGCTGCCGGCCGGCCTGCAGTTGCTGCCCGCCGTCCGCCAGGTGGACCCGGCGCGGCGCCTGCAGCGGCCGGGTTCCCCGGGCGGGCAGAAGTCGCTGGGCCGGTCGGCGCGGCAACGGAACGTTGCCGGCAGCATGGCCGTGCCGCCGGGGTACGCACCCCTGATCGCCGGGAGGTGCTGCCTCCTGGTGGACGACGTGCTCACCACCGGTGCCACGATGGGTGAGCTGGCCCGGGCCCTGCGTGCCGCCGGCGGACATCCCCTGGGCGGAGCGGTGCTGGCAGCCGCCTCGGCCCCGGCCGGGCCCGCCGGCCGGGATGCGGGCCGGGAGGCCGCGAGCCGGCCCTCGTGAGCACCGCGGAATGACGCGGGGTGTAACGATTATGCAGTGCCGGCTGCACCGGCCCTCGGAGTGCCCTCGGACATCGTCGGCAAATGTTGTAGATATTCGTGGGTAAAGGGTGAATAAAAGGTGTCCGTGATCTAACGTGAAGTATGGGCTCCCGCGAGGGAGGCAACCCGTCTTCAGCGGCTGAAAGGAGTTTCTCTTTTCGGTCGCTGTTGTGTCATCTAGGCAATTATGGAGGGCACCATGGAATTCAACATCAACGGCCGCAACCTGTCCGTTTCGGATCGGTTCCGCGAGTACGCTGAGGAGAAGATCTCCAAGATCGAGCAGTTGGGCGACAAGGTCCAGCGGCTTGATGCCAAAGTCACCAAAGAGGCTAATGCCCGCAATGCCGAAAGCTCGATGACCGTCGAGCTCACCGTGCTCGGACGGGGCAGCGTGGTCCGCGCCGAGGCCAAGGCCGCGGACAAGTTTGCAGCTTTCGACATTGCCTATAACAAGCTTTTGGAGCGCCTGCGCCGCGCTCGGGACCGCCGCAAGGTCCACCACGGCCGTCACACCCCGACCGCCGTCCATCAGGCCACCGCCACGCTGGAACCGGCCAGCTCGGACATGCCGCTGCACGAAGCGGCGCTGGCTGCGGCAACTGCCCAGGACCAGGCCGAGGACCGGACCGGCTACGACATCGACAACGATGTTCCCGCCGGAGACTCACCGGTGCTGATCCGCCGCAAGGTCTTCCCGGCCGCGTCCATGACTCTCGACGATGCCGTGGACAACATGGAACTGGTGGGACACGACTTCTACCTGTTCATCGACAAGGCGACGAACGCACCCAGCGTCGTCTACCGCCGTCGTGGCTGGACGTACGGCGTGATCACCCTCGACGCCGATTGCAGCGCCGAAGAAGCCAAGGCGCGCGAAGAGGTGCTGGCCTACCGCGCGTCGGCGGGCGCCAAGGCCTGACAGCGCCGCGGCTGCCTAGTATGAAGGCATGACAGCCCGCATCACTCCGGCCCAGGCCCGCCGCATCGCGCTGGCGGCGCAGGGCTTGGTTCAGGAACGGCCCACCGGCCTTGTCACGGCAAGGCAGGTGGGCCGGACCTTTGACCGGCTGCGGCTGCTGCAGATTGACTCCGTGAACGTGCTGGTGCGCTCGCATTACCTGCCGTTCTTCTCCAGGCTCGGCGGCTACGACGTCGACATCCTCCACCGGTTTGCGGGAAAAGCGCCGCGCCGCATGATGGAGTACTGGGCGCACGAAGCCAGCTATATCAAGCCGCAGGATTTCGCCGATCTCCGCCAGTGGCAGCGTCGCCGGTGGGTTGGCGCCGCCGGCATGGACCCGGTCCTCGTCCAGGACCTGACCGCCAAGATCCTGGACACGCTTTCCTCCTCGCGCGGCCTGACCGCCCGGGCGGTCGCCGACCGGATCGGCCATGACGCGCACCAGCCGAAGACCGACTGGGGCTGGAACTGGAACGCGGTCAAGCGGGTGCTGGAGGACCTCTTCGAACAGGGGCTGGTCAGCGCCGCCGCGCGGACTCCCCAGTTCGAACGGCTCTACACCCTGACCGAGCGGGTGCTGCCAGCCCCGCACGACGCACAGTACCGGCCCGATCCTGAACAGGCGATGCTGAGGCTGATCGAGGCCGCCGCGCTGGCTCACGGCATCGGGACCGTCAAGTGCTTCGCCGACTACTTCCGGGTGCCGGTGCGGGCGGCCGCCGACGCGGTGCGGACCCTGGAGGCGGCCGGAAAGCTGGAAGCGGTGCAGGTGGATGGCTGGAGGGGCGACGTGTACCTGCACGCCGAGGCGGCCCGGCCGCGCCGCGCCACCGGCAGGGCACTCCTGAGCCCCTTCGATTCCTTGGTGTTCGAACGCCAGCGGGTGGAGCGGCTGTTCGGCTTTCGCTACCGGATCGAAATCTACACGCCGGCGCCGAAGCGGACCTACGGCTACTACGTCCTGCCGTTCCTGCTGGGGGACCGGCTGTGTGCCCGCGTGGACTTGAAAGCGGACCGGGCCTCGGGCAGGCTCGTGGTCCGGGCTGCGCACGCCGAAGACGACGCCCCGCCCGGAACCGCCGCGGAGCTGGCAGCCGAGCTGGCCGGCATGGCCGAGTGGCTGGCGCTGGACGCCGTCGTGGTTCAGGAGAGCGGCGGTTTGGCCCCGGCCCTGGCCCGTGAGAGCGCGAAACGGCCGCCGGGAACCAAAACGCTGCGGGACTCGTCTCTCACGTAGACTGAACGAGCCAGATTTCTGCGCAACTGACTGGGAGCTATGTAGTGCCAACGATTCTCGAGCGTGTGCTTCGTACCGGCGACAAGAAGACGCTGAAGAGGCTGCGCGGCTACGCCGATGCGATCAACGTCCTGGAAGAGGACTTCAAGTCCCTCACGGATGCCGAGTTGCGCGGGGAAACCGACACGTTGAAGCAGCGCTACCAGGACGGCGAGCTGCTCGACGACCTGCTCCCGGAGGCATTCGCGGCCGTCCGCGAAGCCGCCAGCCGCACGCTCGGCCTGCGCCACTTCGACGTCCAGCTGATGGGCGGCGCAGCCCTGCACATGGGCAACATCGCGGAGATGAAGACCGGCGAAGGCAAGACGCTGGTGGCCACCGCGCCCGCCTACCTGAACGCGCTCACCGGCAAGGGCGTCCACGTGGTGACGGTCAACGACTACCTGGCCGAATACCAGTCCGACCTGATGGGCCGTGTTTACCGCTTCCTGGGCCTGACCAGCGGCTGCATCCTGTCGAACCAGAACCCGGCGACGCGCCGCGAACAGTACGCGGCGGACATCACCTACGGCACGAACAACGAGTTTGGCTTCGACTACCTGCGCGACAACATGGCCTGGAGCCGTGACGAACTGGTCCAGCGCGGACACCACTTCGCGATCGTGGACGAAGTCGACTCGATCCTGATCGACGAGGCCCGCACCCCGCTGATCATTTCCGGCCAGGCCTCCGGCGACGTGAACCGTTGGTACACCGAATTTGCGCGCGTCGTGATGCGGCTGAAGGACACCGAAGACTACGAAGTCGACGAGAAGAAGCGTACCGTCGGCGTGCTGGAATCCGGCATCGAAAAGGTCGAGGACTACCTCGGCATCGACAACCTGTATGAATCGGCGAATACGCCGCTGATCGGGTTCCTGAACAACGCCATCAAGGCCAAGGAGTTGTTCAAGCGGGACAAGGACTACGTGGTGCTCAAGGGCGAGGTGCTCATCGTCGACGAGCACACCGGCCGCATCCTGGCCGGCCGGCGCTACAACGAAGGCATGCACCAGGCGATCGAGGCCAAAGAGGGCGTCGAGATCAAGGCCGAGAACCAGACGCTGGCCACGGTGACCCTGCAGAACTACTTCCGCCTCTACGGCAAGCTCTCGGGCATGACCGGCACCGCCGAAACCGAAGCGGCCGAGTTCATGAGCACCTACAAGCTCGGCGTGGTTCCGATCCCGACGAACAAGCCGATGGCCCGCATCGACCAGTCGGACCTGATCTACAAGAACGAAGTCGCCAAGTTCGACGCCGTCGTGAAGGACATCGCCGAGCGCCACGAAAAGGGCCAGCCGGTCCTGGTGGGCACCACCAGCGTGGAGAAGAGCGAGTACCTGTCCAAGCAGTTGGCGAAACAGGGTATCCGGCACGAAGTGCTCAACGCCAAGAACCACGCCCGGGAAGCGGCGATCGTCGCGCAGGCCGGCCGCAAGGGTGCCGTCACGGTGGCCACCAACATGGCCGGCCGCGGTACGGACATCATGCTCGGCGGCAACGCCGAGTTCAACGCGGTGGCCGAATTGGAACGCCGCGGCCTGGACCCCGCCGCGAACCCGGAAGACTACGAGGCCGCCTGGCCCGCCGCCCTGGCAGCGGCGCAGAAAGCCGTGCAGGCCGAGCACGACGAGGTCAAGGAGCTCGGCGGTCTCTACGTGCTGGGCACCGAACGGCATGAGTCGCGGCGCATCGACAACCAGCTCCGCGGCCGCTCGGGGCGCCAGGGCGACCCGGGTGAATCCCGCTTCTACCTCTCCCTGACCGATGACCTGATGCGGCTGTTCAACTCGGGCGCGGCCGAACGCATCATGAACTCCTCCCGCATGCCCGACGACGTGGCGTTGGAGTCCAAGATGGTTTCCAAGGCCATCCAGAACGCCCAGGCACAGGTCGAAGGCCGGAACGCCGAGCAGCGCAAGAACGTGCTGAAGTACGACGACGTGCTCAACCGGCAGCGTGAGGCAATCTACAACGACCGGCGGCGCATCCTGGAAGGCGACGACCTGCACGAGAAGGTCGCGTTCTTCCTTGAGGACGTGGTGACGGCGATGGTCAACGAAGCCACCGCTGAGGGCCATGGCGACGACTGGGACTACGAGCAGCTGTGGACCAACCTCAAGCAGCTCTACCCGATCGAACTGACGATCGACGAGGTGCTGGAGGAAGCCGGCGGGCGCTCGAGGGTCACGGCGGATTTCCTGCGCGCCGAAATTGTCTCCGATGCCAAGGTCGCCTACGCCCAGCGCGAGCAGACGCTCGGCTCCGAGACTATGCGCGAACTGGAGCGGCGCGTGGTGCTCTCGGTGATCGGCAGGAAGTGGCAGGAACACCTCTACGAGATGGATTACCTCAAGGAGGGCATCGGACTGCGGGCCATGGCCCAACGCGATCCGCTGGTCGAATACCAGCGCGAGGGATTCGTGATGTTCCAGGCCATGATGGAGTCCATCCGTGAAGAGAGCATCGGCTATCTCTTCAACCTCGAGGTCCAGGTTCAGCAGCCGGCCGAGGCGACGGTCCCCGGGGTCGCTGACGCCCGGGCGGCGGCGGCGCCGCAGATCACCGCGGCCGGCCTGGAAGCTCCGCAGCGGCCGGCGGCCCTGCAGTTCACGGCGCCCAGTGCATCCGGGGAAGCCGAGACACGGGTCGAACGCCAGGCCCCGGCCAAGGCGGCAGCGCCCGCCAGGGACAAGCGCCCCGCCAAGAGCGGCAAGCGCCGGAAGTAGTTTGGGGCTTCAGCCGATCTCCAGGGCCGTGACCTTCCACAGTCCGCGGATCCACTCCAGCCGCAGCGCCACCGCGCGTATCCGGCGGGTCTCGGCCACCACCAACGACGCTTCATAGGCGCTGTCGGCGGCACGGCACACCCGGGCGGAGCGGACCACGGGGCTGCGGTGCAGCCGCAGCGGTGCCCGGCCATCGGAACGCAGCTGCGCCTGGTGGGCCCTGGCGATGTCCGCCCGGTGCACCAGCTTTTCGTAGCTGGCGGGGTCAAGCCAGCGGGCCAGCTGTTGGACCGGCCGTGTGCCGGAGACGGCCTCCAGGCAGGCCTGCGCCACGGACCGGGCCATCGCCGTGACGTGGAGCAGTTCGGCCTCCGCCTCGGGGTCCCCGCCCACCGGCAGCGGAACGGGACGGGGCACTGCGGCGGGTCCGGCCGTCCCGCGGGTGTCATCCGGTCGCCTGGGCTGCAACCGGATGACGGGCGCAAAGTAGCCGTCCGGCCCGGCCGGTTTGACCCGCCGTACCGTCAGGGGCCGGGGCGCCCCGCTCGCCGGTGCCAGCGTGTCCAGGCGCGCGCCCGCCGCGGCTTCCTTCTCCGGCGTCTGCACGGCCGGGAGGTGTCGCACGTTGTCCATGTCCTGCCCTTCCTTCCACTGGTACTGCCTTGGCTTCCAGCCGCGCCACACAGCACGGCTCCCGTGTGCGTCTCTCGGCCGCTTCCGGAAAGCTTCACTATCCGGGCGGAGGTACGACGAGCGTTTGCCCGGGTTTGATTAGGGAGGGGTCGTGACCGATGAGGGTTTGGTTGGCGGCATACCACTCCGGCCACCGCTCGGCGATTTCCACGTCGGTCGCCAGCGGGCCCAGCTCGGCGGCCGCGAGCTGCCAGAGGGAATCCCCGGCGGTGACGGTAACCAGCCGGGGTGCGTCAGAGGCTTCCCGGGTTGGCGGCTTGACGACGGCGCCCGGGGCCGCGGCCGGCGGAGCGGGCTTCCATGAGGGGTCCACCGGAGGGTTTATCCGACCGGCCAGGCCGTCCGGCTGCCACCGGGGATCCACAACGGCAGCGCTGGACGCGCCGGTCCCGGCCGCGGCTTCGGCCGGACGCGTTGCGGCCGCCGCATGGGCGCCCGCGACCACCACCAGATTGAGGCCGACGACGGCGCCCGCCAAGCGCCGCAGGAACGCGGGACTCCACACGGCCCACCGGGCCGCCAGGCGACTGTGGCCGGTCCTGGCCAGCACCGCGCAGGCCGCCGCTGCCGCCATGCCCAGGAGCAACCAACAGAGCACGGCCGCGCCGGCTCCGATCGACAGGAGCGCCAGCAGGTCCTGATAGTTCTGCGAAGGCCACGTGGCGCCGGTGGCCAGCTCCCTCCCCGCGAGCACCAGCACGGCGGCACAAGCCGTCACCAGCCCTGTGGTTGCCAGATCGGCGGTGGTTCTGAGCATGGGAAGCGCCTCCGGAGAGAAACGTGTTACTGCCGTTTGATGTAGTTTGGTTATGTTTAGTGCTATTTGTTTTCCAATAGTGGCAGCTTCAAACACTTGTTGTAAAGCAGTCGGTTTTCCGTTGACGGTATGTGGTGCAGGTTCCTAGGCTGGCGCCATGCGTTGGGACGCCCTGTTTGCCGATTTGGAGACCCAGCTACACGCCGCAGACCGGCTGGAGTTGGAAGCGGAGGTAAACGAGCGCGCCCGGATCGAGTTGGCCGCGGTGGGTCTGGCCGACCGGCTTCGGGGGCAGCTGGGCAGCAGGTTGCGCGTCCGTGCAGGCACAGACCTCAGGTTCGAGGGGACGCTGGCCCATGTCGGATCAACCTGGTTGGTGCTGTACGAGGGAGTGCGGAGCGTGCTCCTGCCGTTGGCCGCTGTCCAACTGCTCGAAGGAATGGGCCGGCATGCGGTTGCCGACTCGACCGGGGCGCGTCGGCTCGGGCTCGGATCCGCACTGCGCGCCCTTGGCCGCGACCGCGCACCGGTCGCGGTCTACCTGTCGGGCGGCCCCGGCATCCCGGCGGCCGAGGGGGTGGTCGACAGGGTCGGGGCGGACTCCTTCGACCTCGCGGCGGTGCCGTCGGGCGAGGACAGGCGCGCGGCAAATGTCCGGTCGGTCTACACGGTGCCCTTCGCGGCCATTGCGGCCCTCGTGTCGCGCAGCCCGGACTGAATGCTCATTCCGTGGTGGACTTGGCCTCTTCGATCAGCCGCCGCGTCTGGGCATACTTGTCCTGGATGTACTGGTCGAGCATGACCTGCTCGACGCGCCATTGGCCCCGGCCGCCGATCTGGATGGCGGGAAGTTCGCCGCTGCGAACCAGGGCGTACGTCTGCGACGAGGAGATCTGCAACTCCTCCGCCACATCGGACAGGGTGAGGAACCGCGGCATGGGCTGATCCTTCGGAGCGGGGACGGTTTCAGCCATTATGGCACCGTTTGACGTCGTTTGATCCAACTGGACCCGTTGCTTCTGAAAAGTTTTCCCCAGATCCGGCCCGGGTGGCCGCGGCGGTTCCCTTTCCCCTGGGCCACGACCAGAATGGTGCCACCCGCGGCCTCGGGGCCGACTCTCGGAGCGCAGGCTGGCTGTCCCCTGGGGCGCGGGAATAAGGGGGGAAAATTCGTGAGCGCTGCCATCGCAGAAAAAACCGTCGCACAGCGGTTGAAACGCCCGTCGTGGAAAGATCCCCGGTTGCTGGTGGGGCTGCTGCTCGTGGCGGCTTCGGTGGCCGGAGTCGCAGCGCTGGTCAACAGCGCGGATAAGACCACCGGTGTCCTGGCGGCCAGGACGGACATCGCGGTGGGACAACCGATCTCCGCCGCCGACGTGGTCGTCGTCGACGTTCGGCTGGGCGAGGCGGGCAGCCTTTATCTGCCGGCAGCAACGGGGTTGCCGGCAGATGCCGTCGCCACCGCGCTGGTCCGGGGCGGTGAACTGCTGCCGGCTTCCGTGCTGGGCGCCGGCGACGACTTGGACCGGAAACCGATCGGCCTGAGTATCGAGAGCCCGTTGCCCGAGGAGGCCGGTCCCGGTTCCCGGGTCGATGTATGGGTGTCGCTGCCCGACGGACGCAACGGTTTCAAGGAGCCGGAGAGGCTGCTCGAGGCGGCCGAGGTGTCGCAGTTGACGCGCGCCACCACCGCTTTCGGCTCGTCCGGGGCGGAACGGCTGCACGTCCTGGTGGGGGATGACACCATGCCGGCGCTGCTGCATGCCCTCGCCAACGGGGCACGCATCAACGTGGTACTCAACCCGGCCGGTACTCCATGAGTCTGCCGGTCGTCACGCTGGGAACGGCGGCCGCCGACTTCGTGACCGGCCTGGAACGGCTCCATGGGCCTGTCACCGTGGTCCGGCGCTGCACCGACCTCGCGGAGTTGCTGGCGGCGGCGCAGTCCGGGCTGGCCCGGGCGGCCATCGTGGCGGGCCGGACGAGGGAGCTCGACGGCAGTGTGCTGGAGCGGCTGCACGGCGCCGAGGTGTCCGTGGTGGCGTTGACCGACGACGGCGGGGAACGCCTCCGGCTCGAAGCGCTCGGCATCCGCACGGGTGCCGCAACCGTTGAGCCCGTGGCCCTGGCAGCACTGGTGGCCGAGTCCGTCGCGCAGCTGCGCTCGCTGACGGCGGCCAAAGCGGCAGCAGGAGCCGCTGCGCCGGGAGGGGCGGCGCTGGCCGACCCCGCCCGGGCCCTGCGGCCGCACGACGCTGCAGTTAAACCGCCGGCACCTGCAGGGGCCAAGGGTGAACTCGTCGCGGTGTGGGGTCCGGCCGGGGCGCCGGGACGCACCACCGTGGCGGTCAACCTCGCCGCCGAATACGCCGCCGCCGGCCGGCGGACCTGCTGATGGATGCGGATACCTACGGGGCCAGCGTCGCCGCGTTCCTTGGCCTGCTCGATGAATCTGCCGCGCTTGCCCACGCCTGCCGGCTGGCGGACCAGGGCGTGCTGGACAGCCCGGCCCTGGAACGGGTCTGCCTGAAGGTAGCCGTGGCCGGAACCTCGATGCTGGTGCTGACCGGGATTACGAGGGTGGACCGGTGGACCGAGCTGAGGCCGTCGGCGCTCGGGGCGGTGCTGGACGTGGCGCGGGCGGTGGCGGAGACCGTCGTCGTGGATTGCGGTTTCTCGCTGGAACACGACGAGGAGCTGAGCTTTGACTCGATGGCGCCGCGGCGCAATGGTGCCACGTTGCGGGTGCTGGAGGCGGCGGACCGGGTGCTGGCCGTGGGCAGCGCGGATTCGGTGGGGCTGCCGCGGCTGGTCCGCGCGCTGGACGAACTGGCGCATGCCGTCCCCTCCGCCTCGGCCGAAGTGGTGCTCAACAAGGTTCGGGCGGCAGCCGTGGGAGCCCGGCCGGAAGCACAGTTGCGGGAGGCCTGGGAACGGTTCGTGCCGGCCGCCGGCGTCCCCGCCCTGCTGCCGTCCGATACCGCCGCAGCCGATGCCGCCCTGCTGGGCGGCTCGGTCCTGTTGGAATCCGCGCCGGGCTCTGCGCTGCGGCACGCCATCGCCGGGCTGGCCGGAAGCCGGCCGGCGCCGCCCAGGCGGGGAATCTGCCGTCGTGCCCGCTCAAAGTGAAGTTTTGAACGCGCCGCGTTAGGCTTGCCGAAGGACCGCAACGGCGCGGTTGGGACCCACCTATCGGAGGCGTTTTACATGTCGACTGGATCCAGCATGGCGGATCTGTCCAGCTCAGCTACCGGCGATGAGGAATTCATCGCTAAATACTATGAGCACCTGGCCGCGGAGGATGCCGCGAGCTACAGTCCGGATGTGCTCCGCGCCCGCGCGCTGGCGCACCGGGAGCTGGCGGTTCACCGGCCGCCGGCGCAGCCCGTGACCGCCATCCGGGACGAACCCGAGGCCAGCGTCGTCATGATCGTCACCGATGACATGCCGTTCCTGGTCGATTCGGTGACCGCGGAGCTGCTGCGCCACGGCATTGCCATCCGGATGATCACGCACCCCACCTTTGTAGCCACCCGGGCCCGGGACAGCCACGACCTCACCGGCGTGGAACAGGTGCCGGCCGCCGCCGGAGTCTCCAGCGGCGACACGGCGGCACTGCCGCAGCTGGGATCCTTTGAGACCGGCGGCGACCAGGTCCTGCGGATCGAATCCTGGATGGCCGTGGAGACCGGGCGGATCGAGCCGGACAAGGCCGCCGAGCTGATGTCCGGCCTCAAGAGCGTCCTGGCGGATGTCCGGGCATCGGTCGAGGACTGGCCGGCCATGCGCCGGCAGGTGCGGCAGGTTGCGGCGTCGCTGGATGCGGTCGTGGGAGCGGAGGAGATTCCCGACCTGCAGGAGGCCAAGGAGCTGCTTGAGTGGCTCGACGACGGGAATTTCACCTTCCTGGGCTACCGCGAATACGATCTCGTCACCCAGGACGGGGAAGACGTGCTCCTGGTCCGCGAGGACAGCGGCCTGGGCATGATGCGCCACATCGGCGACACGAAGCGGGTCCAGCACCTCACCGAAGAGGGCCGTGCCCGCGCCCGGGAAAAACGCGCGCTGGTGATTACCAAGGCGAACTCGCGGTCCACGGTGCACCGCGCGGCATACCTGGACTACATCGGCGTGAAGAGCTTCGATGCGCAGGGCAACGTCGACGGCGAGCGCCGCTTTATCGGCCTCTTCGCCACCAGCGCCTACAACCGTTCGGTGAAGAGCGTCCCGATTGCCCGGGAAAAGGTCGCGGCAGTGCTGCAGCACAGCGGCTTCCCGGCCGATTCGCACTCCGGCAAGGACCTGCTGTCGATCCTCGAAACGTACCCGCGGGACGAGTTGTTCCAGATGGACGTCGAGGAGCTGGCCGCGACCGCGATGGGCATCCTGCGGCTGCAGGAGCGGCGCCGGACCCGGCTGTTCCTGCGCACCGACGCCTACGGCAGGTTCGTGTCGGCCCTGGTGTTCCTGCCGCGCGACCGCTACACGACCGCCGTCCGGCTGCGGATCGAGCAGGAGCTGCGCAACACCTTCGACCCGCAGAGCATCGACTACGAGGCGCGGATGTCCGAATCCGCCCTGGCCAGGCTGTTCTTCCGCATCCGCCTCAAGCGTGCCTCCACGGTGCCGAAGGTCGACACGGCCGACCTTGAGCGCCGGCTTGCCCAGGCGTCCCGGTCCTGGTCGGAGGGCATCGAAGAGGTGCTGCGCGCCAATTTCGACGGCGAGGAGGCTGCCCGCCTCTCGGCGAACTGGAAGGACGCGTTCCCGCCCAGCTACCGGGTGGACTACGAGGTGGAAGACGCGCTCGAGGACATCGCCCGTTTCCGCAACTACGAGGGAGGCGACCCCGGCGCGGCCCCGGTGCTGCACGTCTACGTTCCCGAGGACAGCGCCGACGTCCTCGCCGCCGACGCCCGGCTGAAGCTGTACCTGCCGGAGGCCCGGTCGCTGAGCAACATCATGCCCGTGCTGCAGAACACCGGGCTGGAGGTACTGGACGAGCGCCCGTTCGAGATCAACACGGCGGACGGCGAAGACTACTTCCTGTACGACTTCGGCCTCCGGTATCCGGCGGGCGTCGACCCGATCGCCACCGGCGACCTGCTCGAGGAAGCCTTCGGCGCTGCCGTCACCGGACGCAGCGAGTCGGACGGCTTTGACCGGCTGGTCCTGGCCGAGGGCATCGGCTGGCGCCAGGTTGCGGTGCTGCGCGCGTACACCCGCTACCTGCGGCAGCTGGGCAACCTGGTCTCCTACGCCTTCGTCTCCGACACGCTGCTGGCCAACCCGGCAGTGGCCCGCGCCCTGCTGGCGGTGTTCAACGCCAGCTTCGATCCGGACCTGGAAGGCGACCGCGAGGCGGCGGTCGAGGCCGCCCGCTCCGAGCTCGCGGCGGGACTCGAAGCCGTGCCCACCCTTGACGCGGACCGGGTGCTGCGCTCGCTGG
Organism: Arthrobacter sp. Y3224055; assembly: GCF_059090825.1. NCBI lineage: Bacteria > Bacillati > Actinomycetota > Actinomycetes > Micrococcales > Micrococcaceae > Arthrobacter > Arthrobacter sp. Y3224055. Next base: position 110,752 of record NZ_JBNHGB010000003.1, read on the forward strand.
CCAACCTGATCGACGCGACGCTTCGCACCAACTACTTCCAGGACAAGCCCTACTTCAGCTTCAAACTCAGCCCGTCGCGGATCGAGGGTGCACCGTTCCCGCGGCCAAAATACGAAATCTGGGTCTACTCGCCGCGGGTGGAAGGCGTCCACCTTCGCTTCGGCGACGTGGCCCGCGGCGGACTGCGCTGGTCGGACCGGCGGGAGGACTTCCGCACCGAAATCCTGGGACTGGTCAAGGCGCAGACCGTCAAGAACGCGGTCATCGTGCCTACCGGCGCCAAGGGCGGCTTCTTCGCCAAACGGCTGCCCGACCCCGCCGTGGACCGCGCGGCCTGGATGGCGGAGGGGCAGGAAAGCTACCGCACCTTCATCCGCGGCCTGCTGGACATCACCGACAACCTGGTCCGGTCCGCAACCGGCCAGGACGTGGTGCCGCCCGAGCGGGTGGTCCGGCTGGACGGCGACGACACCTACCTGGTCGTCGCCGCGGACAAGGGGACCGCAAGCTTCTCCGACATCGCCAACGACATCTCGCTGGAATACGGCCACTGGCTCGGCGACGCCTTCGCGTCCGGAGGCTCGGTCGGCTACGACCACAAGGCGATGGGCATTACCGCCCGCGGCGCGTGGGAGTCGGTCAAGCGGCACTTCAGCGAACTCGGCGTCGACACCCAGACCGAGGACTTCACCGTCGTCGGCGTCGGGGACATGAGCGGCGACGTCTTCGGGAACGGGATGCTGCTTTCCGAGCACATCCGGCTGGTCGCGGCCTTCGACCACCGGCATATCTTCCTGGACCCGGATCCCGACGCCGCGGCCTCCTTCCAGGAGCGCCGGCGCCTGTTCGAGCTGCCCCGTTCCTCCTGGGCGGACTATGACGAGAAGCTGATCAGCGCCGGCGGCGGGGTCTACCCGCGGTCGGTGAAGTCGATCCCGTTGTCCGCGCAGGTGCGGGAAGTTCTCGGCCTCGATCCGCAGGTCACGAGCATGAGTCCGCCCGAACTGCTGCAGGCCATCCTGAAGGCGCCGGTGGACCTGCTGTACAACGGCGGCATCGGCACCTATGTGAAGGCGTCGACCGAGTCGAATGCCGAAGTCGGCGACAAGGCCAACGACGCCATCCGCGTCAACGGCGCGGACCTGCGGGTCAAGGTGATCGGCGAAGGCGGCAACCTGGGCATGACTCAGCGCGGCCGGATCGAAGCCGCCGGGAAGGGGATCATCCTCAACACCGATGCCATCGACAACTCCGCCGGCGTGGACTGCTCGGACTACGAAGTCAACATCAAGATCCTCGTGGACCAGATGGTCGCCGCCGGGAAACTGCCGGTAGCGGAGCGGGCCGACCTGCTGCATTCGATGACCGAGGAAGTCGGACGCCTGGTCATTCAGGACAACATCGACCAGAACGTCCTGCTGCTCAACGACCGCCAGCGGATCATCGAGTGGAGCCCGAGCTTCGAACGCCTGATGGACTGGCTGGAAAGCCACGCCGAACTGGACCGGCAACTCGAAGCGCTGCCTACCACCGAGGAGCTGCACGAACGGATCGCGGCCGGCCAGGGCCTGACCTCTCCGGAGCTGTCCGTGCTGGCGGCGTACTCGAAGATCGAGCTGACCCATGCGCTGACCGAGAGCAACCTGGCCGACGACCCGTACTTCGACGGCGTGCTGCGCGGTTATTTCCCGCACCAGCTGGTCGAGCGGTTCGGCGACGATATGGCGGGCCACCCGCTGCGCCGGGAAATCATCGCTACCGTCGTTGCCAACGACATGATCAACATGGGCGGCATCACCTTCGCCTTCCGTGTCATGGAGGAAACGTCCGTCTCCGAGGCGGACGTGGCGCGGGCGTTCGTGGCGCTGCGCGAGATCTACGAATTCGACAAGCTCGTGGAAGCGTTGAACGCGTTGCCGGCCAGCTTCCCCACGGATTTGTGGTGCATGGTGCATCTGGACATGCGCCGCCTGCTGGACCGGGCAGTGCGTTGGTATATCAACCATGTCGACAGCGGAACCCCGGTGGCAGAAGGCGTCGCGATGTTCAAGCCCCAAATGGACCCGTTGCGCAACAACCTGGCTCAGTACCTGCGCGGCGACGACCTGGTCCGCGTGCACGAATGGCTGGAAACGGCCGAAGAACGCGGGCTGCCCGCAGGGATCGCCCGGCAGTGGGCCGAGCAGTTCGAGAGCTTCGGTTTGCTCGACGTCGCCCGCATCGCCGGGCAGATCGACGAACCGGTCGAGTCCGTCGCACGCGTCTACTACGCGGTCTACGACCGGTTCGACGTCGACAACCTGCTCGAGCGGATCACGGCGCTGCCGCGGGAGGACCGCTGGCAGTCGCTCGCCCGTGCCGCCATGCGCGACGACCTGTACACGACGGTCACGGACATCACCGTGGCGGTCATGCAAAGCACCCCGGCAGGGGAGCAGGCCGAGGCCAGGCTCGACGAGTGGGAACGGGCCAACGCGGAGAACATCAAGCGCACCCGGGACATGTTCGAGGAAGTGAACAGGCTCGAGCAGGACGACATGGCGTCGCTGTCCGTGGCACTGCGACTGATGCGTTCGACAGTGCGGCGATAGCTTGGCGATCTTCACCGATCCCATCCGCGACTACGCGGACTTTCGTCCGGGTGACGCGGAGTGGCTCCACCTGCTGGTGGGCGACTGGCAGCTGATCGCCGACCTGGCGTTCGCCGACCTGGTCCTGTGGTTCCCGACGCCGGACGGGAGCTACGTGGCGCTGGCGCATGTGCGCCCGTCAACCACCCACACGGTGTTCCACCGGGACTTCGTGGGGGAGCGGATCCGTGAGGACCTCAAGCCGCTGGTGGACCAGGCACGCCGGTCGCAGGCGATCGAACGGTCGTCGGAGGCGGACTGGACCACGGAGATGGCCATGCGGGTCGAGGCGGTGCCCATGGTCCGCAACGGCCGGACGCTCGCCGTCGTGACGTCGCACATGGACCTGTCCAGCTCCAGAATGCCGTCGCGGCTGGAGCTGACCTACCGGCAGTGCGCCTACGATCTCTTGAAGATGGGAACGCTGGGACTGTGGCCGGACTTCGCCTCGCCGACCGGGTCGCGCCGCGGCGCGCCCCGGGTCGGCGACGGCCTGATCAGGCTGGACGCCGACGGGGTGGTGGAATACGCCAGCCCCAACGGGGTTTCTGCATTCCGGCGCCTCGGCGACGTCGAGTCCCTGGAGGGCCGCTCACTGGCCGAGGTGACGACGGCGCTGCTCAAGGACCGGCGGATGGTCGACGAAACCCTGCCGCTGGTGGTCACCGGCCGGATGCCCTGGCGCACGGAGATTGAATCCCGCGGCGTCTCGCTCTCGCTCCGGGCCATACCGCTGAGGAACGAACAGGAGCGTTTCGGCGCCCTGGTGCTGTGCCGGGACGTCTCCGAGCTGCGCCGGCGGGAGATGGAGCTGGTGTCGAAGGACGCCACCATTCGGGAGATCCACCACCGCGTGAAGAACAACCTCCAGACGGTCGCGGCGCTGCTGCGCATGCAGTCGCGCCGGATGGTCAGCGACGAAGCAAAGCAGGGGCTGGAACAGGCCATGCGCCGCGTCGCCTCGATCGCGCTGGTCCACGAAACGCTGTCCCAGGGCTTGGCGCAGAACGTGGACTTCGACGAACTGATCGGGCGTCAGTTCCGGCTCTCGGCGGAAGTAGCCTCGCCCACGCAGGCCGTCCGCACGGAGCGCAGCGGCGAGTTCGGGGAACTGCCCAGCGAGTTCGCCACCCCGCTGGCCCTGGTGATCAATGAACTGGTCACGAACGCCGTCGAGCACGGGCTGGCCGGGCGGCACGGCACCGTCCGGTTGACTGCCCGGCGGAGCCGGCGGGGCGAAGACGAATTGCTAACCGTCTCGGTCGAGGACGACGGCGTGGGCCTGCCCGAGGAACCGCGGCGGGAGGGCCTGGGCCTGCAGATTGTCCGCACCCTCGTCACCAGCGAATTAGGCGGCCGGATCGAATGGACCCCGCGCGACGGCGGGGGAACGTGTGTGCGGATTGACCTGGTGCTCAACACCAAAGGGGCCCGCTGAGCGCGGGCGGATCAGCCGACGCGAGAGGCCGCTGCCGAATCCGGCAGCGGCCTCTCGCCACACTGGGGGTACCGGGTCAGGAGGCCCGGCGGGCCCGGGCGGCACGGCGCTTCAGCGCCCGGCGCTCGTCCTCGCTCATGCCTCCCCACACGCCGGCGTCCTGGCCGGATTCGATGGCCCACTGCAGGCAGGTATCAATCACCGGGCAGCGCCGGCAGACGCTCTTGGCCTCTTCGATCTGCAGGAGTGCCGGCCCGGTGTTCCCCACGGGGAAAAACAGTTCCGGGTCCTTGTCCAGGCATGCCGCGCGGCTACGCCAATCCATGCTGATCACATACTCCTTTAAATGGTGTCCGGTGGTTTTTGTGAAAACATTCACGAACAGACTCATAGAAAAGGGAGCCCGACCGGCCCCCTCTGCGCTTCGCCATCAAGCGTTTCATGTTAAATCCGCGTAAACAAGAGGTCGTGCGGACTTAACCGGCCGTAATACCTGAGTCATTCGTCACAGGGTGATATGGTTCGGCTCCAAGCGGGAGCCGGTGCCCGGCGATCTGGAGCCGTTATTCCGACTATCTAAGGTAGGGTGCGAGTGTGTCAATGCCTGCACCCTCATCCTTCCCTGCCGCCCGTCCGATCGCCATCAAAATCGTAGCGGCGGCAGTGGTGCTGGAAGCACTGGTGCTCTTGGGCGGAGCGGCCCTGTTCGCGTACGGGCTGGCCACCCAAACCCCGATATCGCTGACCAGCAGCGTCTTCCTGCTGGTCCTGATGTTGGTCTTCGGCCTCTGGCTGCTCGTCGTCGGGCATTACCTGTTCCGCGGGTACCGCTGGACCCGCGCTGCTGCCCTGGTGTGGCAGATCTTCGTGGTTGTTGTGGCCATCTCTATGATCCAAGGCGGCCAACTGCTGCTGGGCCCGGTCCTGTTGGTGGCGGCCGCAGCCTCCTTCGTCCTGCTGCTGACCAAGCCCGTGACGGATTTCCTGGTCAAGGGCGCCGCACCCCGCGCCCTGTAGCCAGCGCCACCTGCAGCGGGACGGCCCGGCCGGCCTCGATCCGGTAGCCGCGTCCCGGCGGTCTCCACCCGTCGTTGAGCCGCACACCGAAGAAGTCCGCATCCGCGCCCGCCCGCGGCGCCAGGACCATGCCGCGCCCGCGTGCCCTGGCCTGCAGGACCAGCGGAACCTGCTGCGGCAGCAACGGCCCGGGGCGCGCGGCCACCACGGCCGATGCACCGGCGGCGATCAGGGCCGCGATGGCACCGTGGGCACGCGTGCCCAGGTCCTCGGCGTCGTCGACCAGCAGGACGGCGCCGCGCCCGACGGCCGCGCGGCCGGCCCAGAAGTCGTCGGCGTCTCTGCCGTGCGGCGGTGCGCAACAGGTCCTCAGTCCCTCCAGCGCCCGCTGCAGCACGACCATCAGGTTGGTCTTCCCGCTGCCATCGGGCCCCAGCACCAGGTACACCTCGCCGGCGGCCAGCGGCAGCGTGGAGGGCCCCAGCTCGTCGCCCTCGACGCCGATCACCGGTAGCCCGCGGGCCGCGCGGGGCAGCGTGGCCGCGGGAAGGGTCAGCGGCAGCGCTTCGACCCGAAAGGGACGGGCGCGGGCCGCGGCCGGCGGCGGGCAGCCGGTTGGATCGGTGACCAGCTGGCAGGCCCCGCCGTCGCCGCCGAAACGGCCCTGCACAAAAGCCCTGCCGGACACCGCGTTCATGGGAGGAAGGCGGGGCCAGCCCAACAAGGTTTCGGGACCGGCACCGGTCGGAAGGTAAAGCCGGTTGGCCATGAGCGGCAGGAAGCGGCTGCCGGACAGCTCTCGGTCTCCGGACACAACCAGGACGACCCCCGTGGCCTGGCCGTCGCGGGCCAGATCCTGCAGGCAGTCTTCTGCCCAGCCGAGCCGGCCGGCCCGGAAGCCACCGAGCCAGCGGCCCCACCCGCTGACCAGCAGGGCCAGCGGAACGACGGCTGCCGGATCGGGCGGACCCCCGGCCGAGGCCAGGCTGCCGAGCCGGGCGGAAACCTCGTTGGCCAGGCGCCGCAGCACCCTTGCCGCCCGTTCGCTGTCCTGGGGGCCGACGTAGGCGCCGGTCCGGCCGGCGTCCGCGGCGAAGCCGAGCGAACCGTCACCGTCCAGCACGTAGCAGTGGCGTTCCACCGGTCCGCCCAGGAGCTGCGTCGCCAGGACCCGCAAAAACTCCCGGTGTCCTCCGCCCCCTACCCCGAGAACTGCCAGGTGGCCGTCGTGCTCCGGTTGCCAGCGCAGCGGCACCTGCCGTTGCCGCGACGGCATGTCCAGCAGGCCGATCGGGATGCTGCCCCCGTCCTGGGGCGCGGCGGCGGGGACCGGGCTCCCGCCGCCGTCGTCGCCGCCGGGAGAGCGGGCGGGAGCGGACGGCCCGGGCCCCGCGAGGTCGGCGGCGGCCAGGCTCAGCGGCAGGGCGGGCGGCAACCGCCGGGCCTCCGGCAGGCCGAGGTCACGGGAGGCTGCCGCTGCCTCGGCCACCAGCCGCTCCACCACTCCGGTGCCCTCCGGCGCTGCCGCTGCCGGTGGTTCTGCCGCCAGCCATTCGTCCACGGTCCGGAAGAGCGGGAAGTGTCCGGCGGCCGGCAGGGTGCTGCAGGCGGACTGGAAGGGCACCGCATCCTGCGTGCCGACGCGCAGGTAGGCCCTGCCCCTCGCGGTCACCGGAATGTCGGCGGCCACGGGCGAATCCAGCAGGTCGCGGGACTCGACCGTGTTCTGCGTCCGCAGCACGATCATGGTGGTGATATTCGCGCGGATGTCCGAGGAGACGGCACCCTGCGGCCGTTGCGTGGCCAGCACCAGGTGGATGCCCAAGGCGCGGCCCACGGTGGCCACGCGCATCAGCTCGGGAAGCGCCTGCGGCGCGTCCTCGCCCAGCATCCGGAATTCGTCGACGACGACGACGAGCCGCGGCAGCGTGCCGGGCGTGCAGGCCGCGATGTCCCCGATGCCGCGGGCTGCCAGCAGGGCTTCGCGGCGGCGTACCTCCGCCTGCAGCCAGGCCAGCGATCGGCCGACTGCCTCCAGCGTCAGGTCCGTGAGCAGGCCGGCGCAGTGCGGCAGCCGTGCGAGCGGGCCGAGCCCGGAACCGCCCTTGAAGTCGATCAGCAGGAAATTCACCGTGTTGGGGGACCTGGTCAGGGCCAGCGAGAGGACAAGGCTCCGCAGCAGTTCGGACTTGCCGGAGCCGGTGGTGCCGGCGACCAGCAGGTGCGGCCCGTGGACGGCCAGGTCGAGCGCCAGCGGCCCGGCGGCGCCGGCACCCGGCAGGGCGGTGAGGCCGGGATGGCGGTCCCCGCGGGACCAGCGTTCGGCCAGCGGCTCCCGCGGCAGCATCGACTGCAGGCGGCAGCGCGGCGGCACCGAACCGGTGGCCGGCAGCGTCTCGGAGGGCATGGCCGCGGCGGCCAGCCGGGCAAGGCGGTCCAACGTGGGGGCCTGCACCAGATCCGCCGAGAACACGACGTCTCCGCCGTCTGCGCTCAGGCGGGAGGCCTGTCCGGCCACGATGATCCGGGTCCCGGCGTCGGCCGGACCGCCGAACCAGAGCTGCGCGGCCGGCCGTCCGGAATTCGCCAGGACCCGGGCCGCCTCGCCGCCGCGTCCGGCGACCAGGAGCACGAGGGTGCCGCCGCCGGTGGCGAGCCGCTCCGCCAGTTGTCCGGGCCGGTCCGCCAGCTCCACGCCGGGAAGGAACCGCGCCGACGCGCGAACGGACTCCGGCAACGCGTAGCAGACAACGCGCAGGGCGGTTCCCGCCGCCCGTGCGGCCAACTGCAGCAGGGCCGAACGCAGCAGACCGTCCAGCCCGAAAGGTGTTCCCTGGATCCGCAGCGGGGGCCCGGCGAGCAGGTCCACGCACAGCGGAGCATCCCTCGGCGGCGGGGGCGGGACCACCGGCGCCGACGCCGAACCGATGTGTGCCGGCAGGCCGGCCGTCCCCAGCCGCAGCCACACGTGCGCCGGGCGGTCCGGAGGGCCGGGGTCCCCGGCAGGACGCCGGGCCCCCGTCCCGGCCCGCAGCAGGGACACGGCCAGATCCGCGGCACCCGGGGCCGCCAGACGCCGCCGCCGCGCATCGGTTTCCGCCGCCGCGTGCACCGCGGCCCGGTAGCGGCGGCGCTGCCGGCGCCCGGCGGCGTAGGGCACGGCGGCGGCCAGCAGGGACATGGCGCTGAAGACCAGGAAGAACCACAGGCCCGTCAGCAGGGCCAGCGCGAGCCCGGCGAGCAACGGAAGCCCGGCCAGCAGCAACGCCGTTTTGGCCCGTTGCTCCGGAGGCTTTTCAGCCACGGGCACCGGATCGGCCAGGTCCGTGTCCGGCCGGAACGGATCGTCCGGTTCGCTGCCCACGACCAGTTGCAGCCGGGTGGCACCGATCCGCACGCTGCGGCCCGCCTGCAGCACGACCTGCCGGGTGAGCCTGCCCCGCCAGAAAATGCCGTTGGACGACCCGGCGTCGCGCAGCATCACCTGGCGGTCGGTGACGTCCACGGTGGCGTGCAGCCTCGAGAGCGCCGGATCCGCGATGGTCAGCGTGCAGGCATGGCGGCCGACGCTGAAGCTGCCGCGCCCGAGGGTGAACAACCGGCCGGCGTCGGGGCCGGCGGTGACGGCCAGCAGCAGCGGCGGCAGCGCGGGCGGTTCCCGGCACGGCACCGCCACCGCGTCCGGGGCGCAGACGACGACGGCGCCATCGACCAGCGGGGACACGCCGGCGGCGAGGGAGGACAGCCTCCGTCCGGCCACCGTGAAGGCCGCCCCGGGCAGGCGCCCGCCCAGCCAGGCAGCCAACGGCGCGGCGCTGCTTCCCGACTCCAGCCCCGCGACGGCATCGGCATGCGCCGCGACCCAGGCCGCCGCGGTGGCCGGAAGGCCGGGGGCCGCCACCAGCGTCAGATGAAGGACCATGACAAGGAACCTAGGCAGAAGGGCGCGCTATTTTCCTGTTCGGCTTCCGGTATGTGGATAACCTGCGGTACCGGAGGCTGACGCGAACAAGCGATACCCTTGACTCTGGGCCGAAGGGCCGACACACCGACACAACGAGAAAAGGCCTTTGCTCTTGAAGATCGCTGTCATTGCTCTGGGAAAGATCGGGTTGCCGCTGGCCGCCCAGTTCGCCTCGAAGGGGCACGAGGTCGTCGGCGTGGACGTCAACCCCGCCGTGGTCGATCTGGTCAACGCGGGCAGCGAGCCGTTCCCGGGAGAGGCGGGGCTCCAGGACAGGTTGGCCGAGCTGGTGCCGGCGGGCAGGCTGCGGGCGACCACCGACTATGCGGACGCGGTGCCGGGAGCAGACGCCGTGGTGCTGGTGGTGCCCCTGTTCGTGGACGCGGAGGCCAAGCCCGACTTCGGCTGGATGGATGCCGCCACGCAGGAGCTGGCCAGGCACCTGACGCCGGGCACGCTGGTCTCCTACGAGACCACGCTGCCGGTGGGCACCACCCGGACCCGGTGGAAGCCGATGCTCGAGGCCGGCTCCGGCCTGGTCGAGGGCGAGGACTTTCACGTGGTCTTTTCCCCGGAGCGGGTGCTGACCGGGCGGGTGTTCGAGGACCTGCGGAAGTATCCCAAGCTCATCGGCGGGCTCTCCGGGGCCGGTGCCGTGGCGGCGCAGGAGTTTTACGAGGCGGTGCTGGACTTCGACGACCGCCCGGACCTGCCGCGCGGCAACGGCGTCTGGGACCTGGGCTCGGCCGAGGCCTCCGAGCTGGCCAAGCTCGCCGAGACCACCTACCGGGACGTGAACATCGGGTTGGCGAACCAGTTCGCCCGCTATGCCGCGACCGCCGGGATCGACATCTACCAGGTGATCGAGGCGTCCAACTCCCAGCCCTACAGCCATATCCACCAGCCCGGCATCGCCGTCGGCGGGCACTGCATCCCGGTCTACCCGCGGCTGTACCTCTGGAACGATCCGTCGGCCACGGTGGTGGCTGCGGCCCGGGCCGCGAACGCGGGCATGCCGGACTACACGATCGGCCTGCTGGAGGGCGCGTACGGCGACCTGGCCGGCGCGCGCGTGGCCGTGCTGGGCGCTGCCTACCGCGGCGGCGTGAAGGAGACGGCGTTCTCCGGGGTGTTCGGCGCCGTGGAGGCGATCAACGCGCGGGGCGGCACCGCCGTCGTGCATGATCCGATGTTCAGCGACGCCGAGCTCGCCGCCTTGGGCTTCACGCCCTACCGGCTGGGCGAGCCGGCCGACGCCGCGGTGGTGCAGGCCGACCACGCCGAATATGCGCAGCTGGGACCGGACGACCTTCCCGGCGTGAAGGTGTTCGTCGACGGCCGGCGGGTCAGCTCGGCCGAACGGTGGCCGGGCGTGGCGTACCGGGTGATCGGCAAGGCATGAGGGCCGGAGCGTAGAGGCAATGGATGGTGGAGCAGCGGTCGCGAGCGGAAAGAGGGAACCCATGGCGTTCATCGCCGATTCGGCGGACGTCGCCGACGCCGCCCGGCTGGGCAAGGGCACGAAGATCTGGCACTTGGCGCAGGTCCGCGAGGGCGCCGTGCTGGGAGAGAACTGCATCGTGGGCCGGGGCGCCTACATCGGCACCGGGGTGCAGGCCGGGGACAACTGCAAGATCCAGAACTATGCGCTGGTGTACGAGCCGGCGCGGCTCGGCCGCGGCGTGTTCATCGGACCGGCGGTCGTGCTGACCAACGACACCTACCCGCGGGCGGTCGCCCCGGACGGGTCGCTGAAGAGCGCCGACGACTGGACGCCGGTGGGCGTGGACATCCGCGACGGCGCGTCGATCGGCGCGCGGGCGGTCTGCGTGGCCCCGGTGACCATCGGCGCCTGGGCCACCGTGGCGGCAGGCTCCGTGGTCACCCGCGACGTGCCCGACTTCGCCCTCGTGGCCGGTGTTCCGGCCAGGCGGATCGGCTGGGTGGGCCGGGCCGGACAGCGGCTGGTCCAGGACCCGGCGGACCCGTCGGGCTGGGTGTGCCCGGCGACCGGCGCCCGGTACCGGGAGGACGAGGGCATGTTGCACGAAGTTTCGGACGAAACCGGAGGAGAGCAGCTGTGAGCAAGGACTTCATACCGGCGGCCAAGCCGATCATCGGAGACGAGGAACGGGCCGCGGTGGACGCCGTGCTGGCCTCCGGGATGCTCGCCCAGGGGTCGGAGGTCGCCGCCTTCGAGCGGGAGTTCTCGCAGGTGCTGCTGGACGGCCGGCACGCGGTGGCGGTCAATTCCGGGACGTCGGGCCTGCACCTGGGCCTGCTGGCCGCCGGTATCGGCCCGGGTGACGAGGTCATCGTCCCGTCCTTCACGTTCGCGGCCACCGCGAACTCGGTGGCCCTGACCGGCGCCACTCCGGTGTTCGCCGACATCGAGCCGGAGCACTACTGCCTGGACCCGGACGCGGTCGCCGCCGCCATTACGCCGCGGACCAAGGCCGTCATGCCGGTGCACCTGTACGGCCACCCGGCCGACATGGACGGGCTGGGCAGGCTCGCCGCGGAAAAGTCGCTGCTGCTCTTCGAGGACGCCGCGCAGGCCCACGGGGCGTCGCTGGGCGGCCGGCCGGTGGGCACGTTCGGCGAGTTCGCGATGTTCAGCCTGTACCCGACCAAGAACATGACCTCCGGCGAGGGCGGCATGGTGTCCACCGGCAGCGACGACGTGGCGCGCCGGCTGCAGCTGCTGCGCAACCAGGGCATGGAACGCCAATACGAAAACGAACTGGTCGGCTTCAACGCCCGGATGACCAACCTGCACGCCGCGATCGGCCGCGTGCAGCTGGGCAAGGTCCTCGGCTGGACCGAACGGCGCCGGGCCAACGCCGCGTTCCTGGACGCGAACCTGGACGGTGTGGGCACGCCGAAGGTGGCAGCCGGGGCGGTCCACGTGTACCACCAGTACACCGTGCGGATCGGCGCGGGGGAGCGCGACCGGTTCGCCGCGGCGCTGAAGGACGAATACAACATCGGGTCCGGGGTCTACTACCCGATCCCGAACCACAGGCTGCCCTCCTTCAACGTTGCCGCGGACCTGCCGGCGACCGAAGCCGCGGCCGCTGAGGTGCTCTCGCTGCCGGTGCATCCCTCCCTCGACGCCGAGGACCTGGACCGGATCGCCACGGCGGTCAACGCCCTCGCGAAGGCAGGGGCGTGAGCATGGCGGGTAAGAACGTGCTGCGCGCCGGGCTGATCGGCCTGGGCATGATGGGCCGCCACCACGCCCGGGTGCTCCGCGAAACCGAGGGCGTGGAACTGGTGGCCGTGGCCGACGCGTACGGCGACCCGCACGGCGCGGCGCCCGGCCTGCCCGTCTTCGGCGGCGTCGAGGAGCTGATCGGGGCCGGGATCGACATCGCCATGTGCGCGGTGCCCACCGGCCTGCACGTGGAAGTCGGAATGGCCCTGGCCGAGGCCGGCATCCACACCATGGTGGAAAAGCCGATCGCGGACACCGTCGCGGGCGGCGAGAAGCTGGCGGACGCGTTCGAATCCCGCGGGCTGGTCGGCGCCGTCGGGCACATCGAACGCTACAACCCGGCGCTGCAGTCGCTGCGCGCGCGGCTGGAAGCCGGCGAACTCGGCCGGATCTTCCAGATCGCCACCCGCCGGCAGGGCCCCTTCCCGGCGCGGATCGCGGACGTCGGCGTGATCAAGGACCTGGGCACGCACGACATCGACCTCACCGCCTGGCTGGCACAGGCCGGCTACGCATCCGTCAGCGCCAACACCACCATCCGCACCGGCCGAGAGCACGAGGACATGGTGGCGGCCACCGGCCTGCTGGACAACGGCGTGATCACCAGCCATCTGGTGAACTGGCTGTCGCCGACGAAGGAACGCGTCACGGTGGTCACCGGAGAACGCGGCGCCTTCGTGGCCGACACGCTGACCGCCGACCTGACCTTCCACGAAAACGGCACCATCAACACCGAGTGGGAGTCCGTGGCCAATTTCCGCGGCGTCTCCGAAGGCAACATCACCCGCCTGGCCATCCCCAAGCGCGAGCCGCTGAAGGTCGAACACGAGGCCTTCCGCGACGCCGTGCTCGCCACCCGCGGCCTGCCGCCGGGTTCCCCGGCTGCCCGGCACGACGGCGGTGCCCGCCCCGGCCGCCTGGCGGCCAGCATCGTCACCATGCGGGAAGGGCTGAACACGCTGCGCGTGGCCGAAGCCATGATCGCCAGCGCGAAGGAATCCCGCACCATCGGGCTGCACGCCTGATGGGCCTGCGGATCGTGCTGGCCACCCGGATCTACGCGCCGGAGGCCGGCGCCGCCGCCTACCGGCTGGCCGCCACCGTGCGGGCCCTGACCGAGGCCGGCCACCAGGTCACCGTGCTCACCACCCGGCCCCCCAAGGGACTCCGTGCCGCGACGGGGACCAGCGGCGACGACGCCAAGATCCTCCGCTGGCCCGTGCTGCGGGACGCCAGCGGCGCCGTGCGGGGCTATCTGCAGTACGCCAGCTTCGACATCCCGCTGTTCTTCCGCCTGCTGGCGCAGAAACCCTTCGACGTGCTGCTCGTCGAGCCGCCGCCGACCACCGGCGTGGTGGTCCGGGCCGCGGCCGCGCTGCGGCGCCGTCCCTACGTGTACTTTTCCGCCGACGTCAGCTCCGATGCGGCGGCCGGAATCGGAGTGCACCCGCAGGTGGTCAAGGTGCTGCGGGCAGTGGAACGCTGGGTGGTGACCGGCGCAGCCGGCGTCCTGAGCATTTCGACCGGCGTGACCCAGGCGCTGGTGCGGCTGACCTCCGGACGCGCCAGGGTGGCCGAGGTGGGCACCGGCATCGACACCGGCACCTTCAGCCTGCACGGGCCCCGGGACGAGCACCCCGGCCCCACCTTCGTCTACGCCGGAACCATGTCCGAAATCCAGGGCGCCGGCGTGTTCGTGGACGGGTTCCACAAGATCATGGACCGGTACCCTCACGCGCGGCTGCTGATGTACGGCGGCGGCGTGGAGCTGGAGGAGCTGCGCCGGCGGGCGGCACCGGCGGGGGAGCGCATCCGCTTCATGGGAACGGCCGACGGCGGCACGATCGCCGGCGCGCTGCGCTCCGCTACCGCGGGGCTGGCCTCCGTGCGGCCGGCCCGCGGCTATGACTTCGCCTTTGCCACCAAGGCCTTCGTCTCGCTGAGCTGCGGCACGCCCGTGGTCTACGCCGGCGTCGGCCCGCTGCGGCAGCTGGTGGCCGACCACGGGCTGGGCCAGAGCGTGGACTGGGACGCCGGCCAGGTGGCCGAGGCCCTGGCCGCGGCGCTGGAACGGACCCCGGACGACGCCGAGCGCCGCCGGCTGTCCGACTGGGTCGAGCGGAACTACTCGCTGCGCAGCGTGGGGGCCCGCGCCGCCGAGGCCATCGCGGGTGCCGCGAAAGACTTCCGACCGCGCTGACGCCGGCTCCGGCAGCGCGTCGGCAGGGTCGCGGGAGTGCCTCCGGTGGTGGCGCGCTCAGGGGGTCCGCAGCCCCGAAAGGATTCCTTCGGCGACGGCCTCGATCAGGGCGTCAGCAGGGCCGCGAGGATGCCCCTGGTGACGGCCTCGTCCTCGGCCGAGCTGAGCGCCGCGGCGGCTCCGTGGGCGTTGGCCTTGTACTTGTCCACCTGTTCCGTGGTCAGCGACGCCAGCGCCCGGGCCAGCGACTCGGTGCTGAAGTCCTCGGTCACCACGCCCAGGTCGTAGGCCTTCATCAGCGCCGCGGTCTCCGGGGACGGGCTGAACACCAGCGCCAGCCGCGCCTGGACGAAATCAAAGAACTTGTTCGGCAACATGAACCGGTGGTTCATCGTCTGCGGCGGAAGGGAAAAGACCCCGACGTCATAGGCATTGAGCGTTGCCGGCAGATCTTCCGGCGGCACCGCGTCGTGGAAGGTGATGCGTTCGTCGCCGTCGGCCAGGTCCTTGAGCTGCTGCCAGTAGCGCCCGCCGTCGCGCGCCTTGATCAGGTACAGATCCAGCGTGAAGCGGTCATCGAGCAGCTTTACGGCGTTGATGGTGCCTTCCAGGTTGCGTCCGGGTACCGCGGCGCCGCTGTGGACCAGCCGGATCTTCCCCGGCACGGGGGCCGACGGGTCCAGATATCGGAACG
This sequence comes from Arthrobacter sp. Y3224055, assembly GCF_059090825.1. Taxonomy (NCBI): domain Bacteria; kingdom Bacillati; phylum Actinomycetota; class Actinomycetes; order Micrococcales; family Micrococcaceae; genus Arthrobacter; species Arthrobacter sp. Y3224055. The sequence continues at coordinate 125,912 of NZ_JBNHGB010000003.1, forward strand.
GCCCCGCGTTACGGACCACTTCCACCGTGCAGCCGAACTGATCAGCATACATCCGGGCGATCGATCCGTTAACGGCGGTGACCGCGGCGCTGATCGGCAGGTACTTGGCGCAGAGCCTGTGCATATACGGCGCGACCAGCAGCCGCCAGGGCAGTACATGGGAGCGTTCCTCCGGCGCCCACTCGTGCATGTCTCCCCACACCGGTGCCCCCTGAGCCACGGCGTGGGCCAGGGGCAGGGCGCGCGCCTCATTCGCCACGACCAGGTCGAAGCGGCGTCCCGCCACCAGTTCGCGGGCCTGCCTGATGGCGGGGGCAGCCAGCTCCACCGCAGAATACAGGCGCAGCGCCAACAGCAGCACACCCAGCGGCGTCTGCGGCAGCGAGGGCAACGACGCGTCGATTTCGAGGTGGTGGGTGGCTCCGGGGGGACGCTTGCCGTAGCTGAGCGTGGTGACCTCACCGGCTTCGGCCAACAGCTTGACTTGCCGCAGCACCCGGGAATCGGCCTGGATATCCGAGAACGAGATACACAGGATCTGCTGGGCCACCACTGCTCCTTGTCGCTGACGCCGGGCGAATGCCGGACACTGAAAGATTACCGTCCGGGAATCGGTCCGCCGCGGCGCGACGGTGCACCGGGCGCGCCGGACCGCGGCGCGAGGGGAGGATGCGGGCCCGGGCTGCAGGCCTCCGGCCCAGGGCAGCCGGGCTCATGGCAGCCCTGCGGACCCCGGGCCGCGGCAGGGGCCCGGGCGGGGCCCGGAGCCCCGGGTGGCGTTCAGGACGCCGGGCTAGGATGGCGATAAGCCGCACCGAGCCGGCTGCAGCCCACCAAGATCCGGGAGCCCCGTGAAGATCGCCATCACCAAGAGCACGTTGCGGATTCCGCCAACGTACTTCGCCACGGCGCACGCCGAGCGGCTGAAGGACAGGCACGACTTCCGTGTCTTCACGCTGGTGGCCGAGATCGAGGATTCGTCCGTCACGATCCCGGTGACGGACTTCGTCCCGGTGCCGCGGCTGGGCTTCCGGCGCCGCGAGCTCATGATGCCCGCTTTCATGCCGGCCATGACCGTGGCAGTGGGCCGGTTTGAACCGGACATCATCCATCAGCACTTCGCCACCTGGTCGACGCCCGCCGTCAAGGCCTCCATGGTGTCCGGGACGCCGCTCATCACCACCATGCATGGCTCCGACATGGTCTCGCTGGGGAATCCTGCGGACACAGTGATGGCCCGGTGGCACCACCGGAACGTCCTGGCCGCGGCGGCGCACAGCACCCGCATCCTGGTGGTCAGCAACTACATGGCCGGCCGCGCAGCGGAGCTGGACCTGGACACCGCGAAAATCCAAGTGCATTACCAGGGCGTCGATACCGACTATTTCGAGCCGGTCCGCTACGAGGCCGATGAAGTGCCGGTGGTGCTCTTCGTCGGCCGGCTGAACACGCAAAAGGGCATCCGGGATCTGTTGGACGCCTCCCTGGCCGTCTGGCGCAAGGCCCGGCACCGGCTGGTGGTGATCGGGGACGGGCCCTTGCGGGACACCGTCGCCGAGCAGGCCGCCAGCCATCCGCACATCGACTACCTGGGCCGCCAGGACAGGAGCGCGATCCGCTCCTGGCTGCAGCGGGCGCATGTCCTGGTGGCACCCAGCCAGGAAGCCGGCGGCGCCCGGGAGGCGGCCGGACTGGTGCTGCTGGAAGCCCAGGCGTGCGGCACTCCCGTGCTGGCGTACCGCAGCGGGGGCATTCCCGAAATGATGGACGACGGCGTCACCGGCCTGCTGGCACCGGAAGCCGAGTACAACCAGCTGCAGGACGGGTTGCAGCAATTGCTGCAGCTGGGCAGCGCGGAGTACCTGGCCATGCGCCGCGACGCGCGCAAGTTCGTGGTGGATCAGCGGAGCCTGGCGGGCAGCGTGCGGGAGCTGGACGGCCACTATCGCGACGTGGCAGCCCAGCCGCCGGCCGCCGGATGGCAGGGCCCGCCGCCGCCGGAACAGCCGTGACCATTCCCTGTGTGGAATACTAGGCGGGTGAGTCGCTGCTGGGTCGTCGTGCCGATGTACAACGAGGCCACCGTCGTCGGTTCAGTCATTCAGGAGCTGCTCGAAACCTTTCCCCACGTGGTCTGCGTGGACGATGGCAGCACCGACGATTCAGCCGCCCTGGCCCGCAAGGCCGGCGCCGTCGTCGTTGCCCACCCGGTGAACCTGGGCCAAGGCGCCGCCCTGCAGACCGGAATCGAATATGCCGTGCAGGATCCGCAGCTGGACGCGGTCATCACCTTCGATGCGGACGGCCAGCACCGGGTCCAGGACGCCGCGGCGATGCTGGCGCGGATCAGGGCCGGCGAAGCGGACGTGGTGCTCGGTTCCCGCTTCCTCGACGGGCGGGGCGAGGTCTCGGCGCTCAAGCGCCTGGTCCTGCGCACGGCGGCCATCCAGTCCCGGATTTCCACCGGCTACCGCCTGACCGATGCCCACAACGGGCTGCGTGCCATCTCCGCCGACCTGGCCCGGAAGATCCACCTGACCCAAAACCGGATGGCACACGCCTCCGAACTGGTCCACCAGTTCGCCGCCCTCGATGCCCGGGTCGTGGAACAACCGGTACACATCGTCTACACGGAATATTCCAAGTCCAAGGGGCAGTCCCTGCTCAACGGCATCAACATCCTCGCTGACCTCTTCTTCCGGTGAACCCATGCTCATAGTCGTCCAAATCGTCCTGGTCCTGGCCGTCGCCCTCGGCGCGCTGGCGCTGATGCGCGGCGGCCAGAACGCCCGGCACCAGGCCGTGCGCCGCATCCTGCTGATGCTCTTCGCGGTCCTGGCCGCGCTGTCCGTGTTCTTCCCGGGCATCCTGACCGCCGTGGCGAATGCGCTGGGCATCGGCCGCGGCACCGACCTGGTGCTGTACGGGCTGATCGTGTGCTTCCTGATCTACATGGCCAGCTCATTCCAGCGCACCCGGCAACTCGAGGAGCGGATCACCAAGCTGGCCCGGCGCATCGCGCTGGACGAGGTGCCCAAGCCGGATGACGTGGCCGGACCGAGCGACGCGGCACCCCCGGGAAGCGGGACATGAGCGTGCCGGAGAACCTTGGCCGCCACGACAGCGGTCCGGAAGCCGAGATCGTGATCGCCGTCCATACCGCTGACCGGCCCGTCCGCCGCGCCGTGGACTCGGTCCTGGCCGCAGCGCCCGGCCGCGTCGGCGCCACGGTGGTGTGCCACAACATGGACCCGAATCCCGTGCGCGGGCAGTTGGCCGGCCTGCCCGAGACCGTCCGGGTGCTGGAACTGGCCGACGGGATACCGTCCCCGGCCGGGCCGTTCAACCACGGGCTGGGCCAGGCCCGGGCAGAATTTGTCGGCATCATGGGATCCGACGACACGCTGGAGCCCGGCTCGGTGTCCGCCTGGCTGGACGCCGCGCACGCCACCGGCGCGGTCGCCGTCGTCGCACCCCTCCGCTACCGCGGCGGCGCACGCGTCCTCACGCCCCGCGCCCGGGTGATCAGGGGCCCGCTGGTGGATCCGCTCCGCGACCGCCTGGCCTACCGGACGGCACCCCTGGGACTGATCCGGCGCGAGGCGGTCGGCCGGTTGGGCCTGCGGCTGACCGAAGGGCTGCGCACCGGGGAGGACCTGGAATTCGGCCTGCGCCTGTGGTTCTCCGGTGAAAAGATCGCCTACCCGGCCCACGCCCCGGCGTACCTGGTGGGACAGGACGCGGACGAACGCGTCACCGCCGCGGTGCTGCCGCTGCGCGCCCAGTTCCAGGACGTCGAGTCGCTGGTGTCCGGGGACTGGTTCCAGTCGCTGCCCGCCGCCCGGCGCGAGGCCATCGCGGTGAAGCTGCTGCGCGGCCACGTCATCAGCGCCGCGCTGCGCCGCGGCGCGGGCTTCGCGTGGGGAGCCGAGGACCGGGAGGCGATGTCCGCCGTCGTCCGCTCCCTGACCAACGCCGCGCCCGGGGCGCCGCGCCTGCTGGGCGCCCCGGACGAACGGCTGCTGCTGGCCCTGCGCGATGCGGCCTCCGCCGCGGACCTTGCCTCGGAGATACGACGGCGGGAGGCCGCCGGCGCGCTGCGGCGCACCTTCACCCGGAGCTGGCCGGACAACGCCCGGCGCGAAGCCCCGCTGCGGACCAACCTGAACTCGCTCGCGTTCACCGCCGCCTGCCGGTTGCGCAATACGCGGCTGCGCGATGCCCGGCTGCCGGCAGGCCCGGCCGCCGCGGCGGGACGCCCTGCCGGGGCCAGCGGCTTCTCCGCCGCCCCGGAATCCGCCAGCCCCGACGTAAGGCAGCCCCGTGACTGATTCCCGCTCCCTGCTGGTCCTCTCGCTCTCGCCGCTGCGCAGCGACCCGCGGGTGCTCAAGCAGATCACCCTGTTCAAGGATAAGTACCGGGTCTTCACCTGCGGCTACGGCCCCGCGCCGGACGGCGTCGCCGGGCACTTCGAGCTGGACACCGCGCTGGCCAGCTGGCCGCGCGATCCCCGGCGGCTCGCCCTGCGCCGCTACGTGGACGTGTATTGGAACATCGCCGCTGTCGCGCAGGCCCGGAAGCTGCTGGGAGGCCGGCGCTTCGACGCGGTCCTGGCCAACGACACCAACACCGTCCCGCTGGCGCTGAGCCTGCGACCCGACCACGGCGTCCACGCCGACCTGCACGAGTTCGCGCCGAAAGAGCACTTCAACAAGCCGGCCTGGCGGGCGCTGGTCGCCCCCTACGTCCGCTGGCTCTGCCGCACCTACCTGCCGGCCGTGCGCTCGGTGACCACGGTGGCCGAGGGCATCGCCGAGCAGTACACCAAAGACTTCGGGGTCGCCGCCTCCGTGGTCACCAACGCCGCCCCCTACGCGGACCGGCAGCCGCGGGCCACCGGCGCGAAGATCCGGATGATCTACAGCTCCGCCGGACAGCGCTACCGCAAGATCGAAGACATCATGGAGGCCATGCGCGGCGCGCCCGAGCACCTGGAGCTGGACCTGATCGTGATGCCCAACGAGCCGGCCTACGTGGCCGAGCTCAAGGCCCTCGGCGAGGAACTGCCGCGGGTGCGGTTCCGCGAGCCGGTCCCGTATGACCGGCTGGTGGACACCGTGGCCGAATACGACGTCGCCATCTCCATCATCCCGCCCACCAACTTCAACCTGGCCCACGCCCTGCCGAACAAGTTCTTCGAGGCGGTACAGGCCCGCACCGGGTTGATCATCGGGCCCTCGCCCGCCATGGAGACGCTGCTGCGCCGGCACGGGCTGGGCGCCGTCACCGCCGACTTCACGCCCGCGGCCCTGGTGGAGGTGCTGAAGACCCTGACGCCGCAGCTGGTGGACGGGTGGAAGGCCAACGCGCACGCCGCCGCCCGTGAGTTGTCCTCCGAGCACCAGATCAAGGGCTGGGAGCAGGCCGTGGACCGTCTGTTCGCCCGGCAGGAGGCCTGAGCGGTGGCGGCAGAACAGCGCGTCCTGCACATCTACGACGCCGCCGACGTCGGGGCCACCCTGGTCAAGTACGGTCGGCGGGCGGGGCGTCCGTGGCGGCACTTCAACGTCATCCCGCCGGAAGGCGCGGCGTCGTCGGCCGCGGGCCGGGCGGGGAAGCTGGCCGCCGGTGCCGTGTGGCAGGCCCGGCGGGCGGCCGCTATTCTGCGGTCGGACCTGCTGCACGTGCACTCCGGGTCGCGGATCGGCGTGGTGCGGTCCCGCCCGGTCAAGCCCTTCGTGCTGCATTTCCACGGCACGGACATCCGCAGCCAGTACTACGATCCCGTCCGCCGGCCCGCGCTGCAGTGGGGCGCCGACCATGCGGTGAAGGTGCTGTACTCCACCCCGGACCTGCGCGAACACGCGGAAACGGCCCGCCCCGACGCCGTGTACCTGCCGAACCCGGTCGACCTGGAGGAACTGCCCGAGTGGCGGCCGGCCGAGCGGCCGCGGATCGTTTTCGCTTCCCGCTGGGATGACTCCAAGGGCGGCCGGCGGCAGCTGGAGCTGGTGCGTGCCCTGCAGATTGCCGCCGGCAGCCAGGTGGAACTGCAGGGGCTGGAGTGGGGCGGCGGCGCATCCCGGGCGGCGGAGCTCGGCGTCGTGATGGTGCCGAAGATGCCCAAGCCCGGGTACTTGCGCTGGCTCGCGTCGGCGCACGTGGTGATCGGCCAGAGTGCCGGCATCCTGGCCATGAGCGAGCTGCAGGCCATCGGCATCGGGGTTCCCGTGGTGATGCAGCCGGGGGAGGGGTACTACCGGTCGCCTCCCGTGCTGCAGGGGGAGTCGGCCGACGCGCTCGCGGCTGCGGCCGCGGCGGCGCTGGGGAACCCGTCCCGCACCTCCGCGGCCCTGGGCGGCCGCACCTGGCTCCGGGAACACCACGACCCGGCACGCCTGGTGCAGCGGCTGGCAAGACTCTACGCCGAGGCCGCAGCCGGATAGACCGGCCGGCTCCGCGGGTGCCTGGAGATGCCGTGGCGGACGCGGGCTCAGCGGTGTTCTTCCACCGGCTTCCCGCTCTTTCCGAGGCCGGCCAGGGCGGCCTGCTCCGCGAAGTCCGGCACGGTGGCCACCACCTCGTCGAAGGTTCCGGCGGCCGCCACCGTTCCGCCGCGCATGAAGAACACGATGTCGGCGTCCCGGATCGTGGCCAGGCGGTGCGCCACGGTGATGACGGTGACGTCACCGTGCAGCTGCCGGATCGCCGTCGTCACCGCCGCCTCGGTGGCGGTGTCGAGTGCCGAGGTGGCCTCGTCCATGACGAGCACCCGGGGGTTGTCGTAGAGGGCGCGGGCGATGCCGAGCCGCTGCCGCTGCCCGCCGGAGAGCGCCATGCCGCGCTCGCCGACCAGGGCGTCCAGGCCGCCGTCGCGCCCCATCACCGTGTCCAGTAGTTGCGCGCGCCGCAAGGCTACGGTCACGCGCTCGCGGTCCACCCGGGACTGGTCCCAGGCGAGGGCGACGTTCTGCGCGATCGAGGCGTCGAAGAGGGAGACCTCCTGCGGCACGTAGCCGATGCGCCGCCGCCAGGAATCCAGCACGAACTCCATCGGTTCGCCGCCCACAAGGATGCGCCCGCGGCTCGGCTCGAGCAGGCCCAGGAGCAGGTCCACCATTGTCGACTTGCCGGCACCGGACGCCCCGACGAACGCCACGTGGCTGCCGGCCGGAATCCGGATGTTCACGTCATGCAGGGCCGGTGCCGCGGTATCCGGATAGCTGAAAGCGACGTCCCGCAGCTCGATGTCGGCGGCGTTGTCCGGCAGCTCGTGCTGCGGGCGCTCGTCGCGCAGCCGCGACATCTCGGCCTCGCCCTCGTGGATGTCCTCGACGATCTGCCGGGCGAAGGACGCACTGGTATTCACGGAGGACTGCACGGCCTGCATGCGCGTCAGCGAGGGGATCAGCCGGAACCCTGCGACGGCGAACAGGCCGACGGCGCTGACCGCCCCGGCCGGTCCGCCGGTCAGGTAGCCCACGCCGCCCAGCAGCGCGAAGCCCAGGACCAGGGCCGTCTCCAGCACGTAGCGCGGGATCTGCGAGATCTGGATGGCGCCGGCGCGCGCTATGGAGGACTTGGTGCGGGTGCCGTGCACCTGCTCCTGCACCTCGGGCCCGCGGCCGGCCAGGGTGATTTCCTTGAGCGCGCCCAGGGCCTCGTAGAGGGTCTTGGCGGTGCGGTTGGACCATTCCCGGTTTTCCCGGCCGATGGCCACGGCGCGCGGGGAGATCACCTTGGCCAGCAGCAGCGCCACCAGGCCCAGATAGATCATGGTCACCACCGCGATCAGCGGCTGGGCCACGAACAGCACGACGACGACGGCCACCAGGGTGCCCAGTTCGCCGAACAGGCTCATCGCCGGCATCAGGACACCCGAGACGGTGATGCCCACGCCCACGTCGACGGAGCGGACGATCTCGGCCGAGTTGCGGCCGAGCCGCTTCTCCCACGGGGAGGCGAGGTAGGCGGCGAAGAGGCGGTCGCCGATGGCCACCTCGTGCCGGGCGAAGCGCTTGGTGGCAAAGCGCAGCAGCAGGACGGCCAGTACTCCCTTGAGCACGATCAGCAGGCAGATGAACGCCAGCAGCGGCAGGGCCAGGCCGTTTTCGGCGACGTTGCCCACCAGCGGCAGCTCCGCGTCGGAGCTGCCCACAAGGGCCGGCAGGAGCGCGGCGATCAGCCCCAGGGCGACGACGTCCAGCAGGGCCAGTGCAGCCGACGCTGCGCCATAGCCGGTGAGGAAACGCCGGCTGCCCTCGGGCAGGGTACGCAGCAGCGGCACAAGAACGTCGAGGATGCTTTTCATACTGTCCCTCAGCCTATTCCATCGCGCTCTTATCACCCGCGACGGCTACTGGCCAGTGGCGGATCGAAGATGGGACGGTTTTTCCACATTCGGGGTGCGGGGGCTGGCCGGTCCGAAGACCGGCCGCTAGGGTCGGTGGACACACCCGACCGCTAGTCTCAGCTTCGCGTGGCGGGGGTTGCGCCCGAACTCTGAGGGGGGAGAAGGGATGGAGGGCATCCGGATCGTCGAGGGGGAGGTCCGTGAGCTGATCCGCCAACGCGGCCTGGACCCTGTCCGGCAAGGTCCGGAGGTCCGGCGGCTGGTGGAAGCCGCGGTGACCGACTATGACGAACGGTCCTTGCTGGGATCTCTTCCGCCGCTCGGACCCTTGGATGCCGCGCGCAAGTACGTTTTTGACGCCGTGGCCGGATTCGGTCCGTTGCAACCGCTGCTGGACGACCGCTCGATCGAAGAAATCTGGATCAACTCTCCGTCCGAGGTCTATGTAGCCCGAGGCGGCGAATCTGAACTGACGTCCGTCTCGCTCACCCAGCAGCAGGTGGCGGACCTGGTGGAGCGGATGTTGAAGTCGTCCGGGCGCCGCCTGGACTTGTCATCGCCCTTCGTAGATGCGGCTCTTCCGGACGGATCGAGGCTGCATGTTGTCATTCCGGACATCACCCGCCGGCATTGGGCGGTCAACATCAGGAAGTTCATCGCCCGTGCTTCGCGGTTGGAGCACTTGGTGGAATTGGGCTCGCTAACGCCGGAAGCATCCCGGTTCCTGGGAGCGGCAGTCAGCAGCGGACTGAACATCCTCGTGTCAGGAGCAACGCAGGCGGGCAAAACCACCATGCTCAACTGCCTGGCTGCCGCCATCGGCAGCCGGGAGCGGGTGGTCACGGTGGAGGAGATTTTTGAACTGCAACTGCCCCTGCGCGACGTCGTGGGGCTGCAGTGCCGGCAACCGAATCTTGAAGGGGAGGGCGCCATACCGCTGCGGCGGCTGGTCAAGGAGGCACTGCGCATGAGGCCCGACCGGCTGATCGTCGGTGAGGTCCGGGAAGCCGAAAGCCTTGACATGCTCGTGGCGCTCAACAGCGGGTTACCGGGGATGTGCACAGTCCATGCCAACAGCGCGCACGATGCCATCACCAAGATTTGCACCCTGCCGCTGCTGGCCGGGCAGAACATCTCGTCCGCCTTCGTGGTTCCTACTGTGGCATCGTGCATCGACCTTGTGGTCCATTGCGTCCGCCGGCCAGACGGCAGGAGACAGGTCGCGGAGATAGTTTCGCTGGGCCGGCGGGTGGAGAACGGGATTATCGAAACGTCCACGTTGTTCAGCCGCCAAGACGGCCAGCTTGAGGTGAGTCCTTCTGCCAGCCCCGCGGAGGAGAAGTTCGCGCGCGCGGGATATGAAGTCATGCAGCTGTTGGAATCGGTGCCGTGACGACGGCGGCGGGGCTCCTTGGCGGCGTGGGGCTCTTTTTGATTTGGTGGTCCTGCTGGGAAAAACCGCCCCCGCAAGTGCGGCGGACTCGGCCGGGCCGGCTCCAGCGGATGATCAGCCAGGCAGGCATCGAGAGGGTATCGCCGACTGCGCTTATATCCAGCTGCGTGGCAATGGCAGCTGCGACTTTCCTGATGGTGTTTGCACTCGCAGCGTCCGGTCCCATCGCAGCCTGTTTCGGCTTGTTCGGGGGATGGCTCCCGTTCGCCCTGGTGAGTTGGAGGGCTCGCCGCCGCGCCGCCGTCTTGCGCGAAATCTGGCCGGACGCCGTCGACCACCTCCGGTCGGCCATCCGGGCAGGACTCTCGCTGCCCGAGGCGCTGGTGCAGTTGGGAACGCGAGGCCCGGTGGAGCTGCGGCCGGCCTTCAGCGAATTTGCCTCCGACTACCGAGCGGGCGGGAATTTCGACGACGCGCTGGAGCGGCTCAAAACAAGGCTGTCCGATCCGGTGGCCGACCGCATCGTGGAGGCCCTGCGCTTGACTCGTGAGGTCGGCGGTACCGACTTGGGCAGGTTGCTCGGGACGCTGGCGGATTTCCTCCGCGACAGCGCTCGGACGCGCAGCGAACTGGAGGCCCGCCAATCCTGGACTGTCAACGCCGCCCGGCTCGCCGTTGCTGCCCCTTGGATCATCTTGATGCTGCTGGCTACCCGGCCGGAAGCTGTGGCTGCCTACAACACGACCGTGGGGGCAGCCGTCCTGATGGGCGGGCTCGTGGTGTCGATCGTGTGCTATCGACTGATGCTGCGCATTGGGTTGCTCCCGGAAGAGGAGCGGGTGCTCCGGTGAATCACACAGTTGCAACGGCAGCGCTATTGGGCATCACGTTGGGCGTGGGCCTCTGGCTGACGGTAGTCCGGTTGCCGTTCTTCCGCCGCAGGCGCTTCGCGGAACGGATCGCCCCTCAATTGAGGTCGATCGAGATGAAGTCGCGGCTGCTCGACGGCGGACCGGGAAACATCACCCCGTTTGGCCCCCTGGAACGGATTTTTCGCCCGGTGCTCCGTGACTCGGTCACCTGGCTTGGAAAGTTCAATTTCGGTTCCACCTTGTTGTCCAAGCGGTTGCTGCAGGCCGGACGCAGACAGGGAACCGTCGATTTTCGCGCCGAACAATTGCTGTGGGCGGCGGCGGGACTTGTCATCGGTATTGCGTGGACGATCACTTCGGCGGCAGGAAATTCGCTGGATCCGGTGCTTGCTGTGATTGTCACCTTGGGCCTGGCAGTGGGCGGGTTCATGCTGCGGGATTATCTTTTGAGCGTCCAAATTCGACGCCGTGAGGAAAAGATGCTGGCGGAATTTCCCAGCCTGGCGGAGTTGATGGCACTTGCGGTCAGCGCTGGAGAGAGCGCAACGGGAGCACTTGAGAGGATCTGCCGCAGCGCGCAGGGCGAACTCGCCGGTGAATTTGCAGTGGTGCTCGCACAAACGCGATCCGGTACGCCGATGCTGGCGGCGTTGCACGACTTTTCACACCGCACCCGCGTGCCAGCGCTGGTGCGGTTCGTCGACGGGATCACGGTTGCCGTCGAGCGTGGAACTCCGCTGGCGGACGTCCTGCGGGCGCAGGCCCAGGACGTCCGCGACATGGCGAAGCGGAACCTGATGGAGTCGGCCGGAAAGAAGGAAATCGGCATGATGGTGCCCCTGGTTTTCGGGGTCTTGCCGCTGACCGTGCTGTTCGCCGTGTATCCGGGCCTGGCGCTGATCAATCTCGGCTGGTGAAGTCCACCGATGGAAATTCTCACTGGGGGTAAAAGGGAAGGAACTAAACCATGATGAAACTCCCGCTCATGTTCACCGTCACGATTTCGCTGCTGTGGAGCGGAGGTCTGGATCGATTGCGACGCGCGGCGCAGGCCGAAGATGGCGAACGCGGAGATGTGCCGGGGTGGGTGATGATCACCTTGATGTCGGCCGTGCTCGTGGCCGGCATCCTGGCGCTGGCCAAGCCGGCTCTGGAAGGACTGTTCAATGACGCCATCGGCCGCGTGACCCAGCCCTGACGTGGGATCGAGCGACCGTGCCCGCGGAGTTCGGCCGTCCACCGCTTCCCGCCTCGGCAGCAGTTCCAACCGGGACCGGGACGGTTCCGACCGAGGCTCTGCGAGCGTGGACTTCGTGCTGGTTGGCGGGGTCCTCACCCTGATATTCGTGTCGATCATGCAGCTGAGCCTGGTCCTGCATGTACGCAACACGCTTATCGACGCCGCGGGGTCCGGTGCCCGCTACGGGACCTTGGCCGATCGAGGCGCCGCCGACGCGCGCGAGAGGACCGTTGACTTGATCTCTGCTTCGCTGACCGATGAGTACGGTCAAGATGTCCAGGTTGAAGAAATCGTCCGGTCCGGCGTCCCCACGTTACGGGTGACGGTCCGGGCTCCGCTGCCTGCGCTCGGACTGATCGGTCCCGAGGGCGCGCTGGAGGTCCACGGGCATGCGGCTCTTCCGCGATGACGGGGCACCGCACGGGGCGCCGGGTCTCAGGGGCGGCCCGGACCCATCCCGAAACTTGCCGGAGGGCTCGGTGACGGGTCTGTGGCAGAGGCTGAAGGACTGCCTGCAGGCAGAGGATCCGGAACGGGGGGGGCGCCGTCGTTGAATTCGTCTTCCTTGGCACGCTGCTCCTGGTTCCGGTGGTCTATTTCGTCATCGCGGTCTCACAGGTGCAGGCCGCGTCGTTCGCCGTCGTGAATGCGGCGGACCAGGCGGCGAAAGTGTATGCGGGGTCGGACGAGGCCGCAGCTGCTGGTCCGGCCGCGCAGCAGGCGGCGCTCTTGGCCGCAGAGGACTTCGGTTTTGGCCCGGAGCGTATGGATATCAGGATTAGCTGCGGAAACGGAGGCTGTTTGGAAGCGGGGTCCTGGGTCACCACGGATGTCGAGATTTCGATCCCGCTGCCGTTGCTGGACGGCACGGGACTCACCATGGCGACGGTGAACTCCTCGGCGACCCAAATAGTGGAACGCTACCGATGATGCCCGAAAGACCTTCAGGCGCCCGGAGTGCCCGTTGCACCAACGGCACTGGAAGCCGAAAGGACGGGACCGACGATCAGGGCCAGGTGCTGGTTCTGCTCATCGGCTTCGTGTTGCTAAGCCTGTTGATCCTGACCGTGGTGATGGGGGCCTCCGCCGTGTATGTCGAACGGAAGAAGCTGCTGTCCGTTGCGGATGGGGCCGCGATGGCTGCCGCGGACACTTTCGCCCTGGCCGACGTCGAGACGGCCTCGGGGGTGCCGGTGCCGACGCTGGACGACGGTTCCGTGAGGGGATCCGTCTCACGGTATCTGTCCGACACGGGTGCGTACGGGAGGTTTGACCAGTTGACCGTAGGCGGCGACACAGGCTCCCCGGAGCAGCGCACGGCGCACGTGGTGTTGAGCGCGGTCGTCCGGCCGCCGGTGGTCAATTTCCTCGTTCCGGCCGGTATACCGATTACCGTTTCCAGCGACGCGCGCTCGGAACTCAGGCGCTGACCGGGACGGGCAAACCTCTCGCCCTGCCAGGGTGATTTCCTTGAGGGCGCCCAGCGCCTCGTACAGGGTCTTGGCGGTGCGGTTGGACCATTCGCGGTTTTCCCGGCCGATGGCCACGGCAAGCGGGGAGATCACCTTGGCCAGCAGCAGCGCCACCAGGCCCAGGTAGATCATCGTCACCACCGCGATCAGCGGCTGGGCCACGAAAAGTACGACGACGACGGCCACCAGGGTGCCCAGCTCGCCGAACAGGCTCATCGCCGGCATCAGGACACCCGAGACCGTGATCCCCACCCCTACGTCCACGGAGCGGACGATCTCGGCCGAATTGCGGCCGAGCCGCTTCTCCCACGGGGAGGCAAGGTAGGCGGCGAAGAGGCGGTCGCCGATGGCCACCTCGTGCCGGGCAAAGCGCTTGGTGGCGAAGCGCAGCAGCAGGACGGCCAGCAGTCCCTTGAGCACGATCAGCAGGCAGATGAACGCCAGCAGCGGCAGGGCCAGCCCGTTTTCGGCGACGTTGCCTACGAGGGGCAGCTCGGCGTCGGAGCTGCCCACCAGGGCCGGCAGGAGCGCGGCGATCAGCCCCAGGGCGACGACGTCCAGCAGGGCCAGCGCCGCCGACGCCGCGCCATAGCCGGTCAGGAAACGCCGGCTGCCCTCGGGCAGGGTACGCAGCAGCGGCACAAGAACGTCGAGGATGCTTTTCATACTGCCCCTCAGCCTATTCCATCGCGCCCCTATCACCTGCGAGGGCTGCTGGCCAGTGGCGGATCGAAGATGGGAAGGTTTTTCCACATCGGGGTGCGGGGGCTGGCCGGTCCGAAGACCGGCCGCTAGGGTCGGTGGACACCCGGCCGCTAGTCTCAGCTTCGCGCGGCGGGGGTTGCGCCCCAACTCTGAGGGGGGAGAAGGGATGGAGGGCATCCGGCTCGTAGAGGGGGAGGTCCGTGAGCTGATCCGCCAACGCGGTTTGGACCCCGTCCGCCAAGGTCCGGAGGTCCGACGGCTGGTCGAAGCCGCTGTGACTGACTACGACGAACGGTCCTTGCTGGGGTCTCCTCCGCCGCTCGGACACCTGGACGACACGCGCAAGTACGTTTTTGACGCCGTGGCCGGATTCGGTGCGTTGCAACCGCTGTTGGACGACCGCTCGATCGAAGAAATCTTAATCAACTCTCCTGTAAAGACTGTATTTATATAGCTCTGTCGTATCGGCTTTGGGTTCCACAAGCCGATTACGGTAGTTCAACTGGACCTAGGTGGCGCAGCGTAGCTGTACAGCCACCCCGCGGTGCCCAGGTTGCACCGCGGGGTGGCTCACATCGAATGGACGAAACGGCCTTCACATTGCTGATCCGGAAGGCCGGAACCATCCTGGCGCACACTGGGCTGATCGAACCGGCCGACATACCCGGCTGGTGGCGCTGGCGAGAAGGGCCCGACCCGGCCGGTCTGGAGACCGGTTTTGATCCCGGGACAAACCCTGCAGGGGAACTCGAAGTAGCCAATGAAGGAACCAACGAGGGAAAGGGGTCCGGATGTGTCTACGTTTACTACTTCCCCAGCTACAAGGAACTGGCCGACCTCAGGAAAGAAGCACGGTGGCCGGTGAAAGTCGGGATGACGATTCCCATATCCGGATGGCGAACCAACGGGGCACCGCCATGCCCGAGGCCCCCGTGGTCGCTTATACCCGGCTGACAGACACACCCCGCAAACTAGAACAGACATTGCATGCCATCCTCTCCCTCAGGGGCCTGCAGCTTGCTGATGCCCCCGGTGCCGAAAGGTTCCTCTCCAGCCCCGATGAGGTCAAGGCGATCGTGGACTGGGTTGCTCGGCCCCAGCCCCCGGCGTTAGAGGGCGGGGGCCTGACGTGTTAGTTGTGGTTCCAGAGTTTGATTGAGGACAGGACGACGAGCAGCACAAGCAGTGGGATCAGGACGAGGCTGGGGATGACACCGAGCAGGAGACCGCCGATCACGGTTCCCGTGATGGATCCCAGGGTCACACCCGTATTGCACCTTGGCCCTGGTCATTTATGTCCACTATGAGTTTTGCAGGACGCTGCTCTAGGTAACGTCTCAAGACATCGGCAAACACGTTGACGTTGTCTCGCGCGCGGGTGATACGAGCCCGCGCCATGGCAAGCTCACTAGTCGAAGTCAAGATGTAGTTCTCCCGTTGCGGTTGGCCCTCTACCAGCATCTTCCCAGAGCACAGTGGCCGCTTACGCTAATCCGCCCAGAGGGCCTGTCCGTTCTTGACGCATTCTCCCATCTATGAATGCCGATTCTGTCGCACCTATCATTATCAGGAACCCATTGCCATGAAAGAGGACCCGATGAATACGGTGCTGATCAACACTGCGCCCAGGCCACGTTTACTGCTTCTTGGACCGAAGATCCGGGACGAGGAGATCGCGCGCCTACAGGAGCTTGTCCCCACGGTTGTCTATAAGGAGCAGCTATCGGAAGTCCGTCAGGCTGAATTTGATTTCGTAATAACGAGTTCACCCTTTTCGATGCTGGATGAACATCTTGCGGTCATCTATGTGGCTCCTAGCAAGATCTGGGAGGGGGCGATCGCAGAGGGGTACAGCTGGTCACGATCCATAAAACACTGGCCCGGGCACATTTCCAATGAGCTCAAGAGAGTCCAGGATCTACCGCACACCATCGCAAAATTGGCCCACGAGGGCCTTGAGCCGACGGTCAAGAACCGCGGAGGAATCCACACCGTGTTTGGGTATGGCCACCCATCATCGGGCGGTCTTGGAGCTACGAAAAACAGCCCGCCTGAGTTACACCCATTCCTCCTAACGGGAGACGACAAGTTCCTGGCGGGCAAATTCGCAAGAAGCGATGCTTCGGAGGCATGGTTTCTACCTTCTGACACCCCTGACCTCTTGCCGTGGGTGAAGGCCGCTCTGGCTGAATGGAACAAAATTGACCCCCAACGCTTTCCGGGACTCCCGGACTGGTCGCACGAAGAAGCATGGACAACTCTCAGGGAGCGACAGCTAGATGAGAAAATTGCTAACGAAGTAACAGCCTTCGAAAAGCTTGCAGCTGAGCATAATCACCTGCTCCAAAAGCTGACCGAACAACGCGAACAGGCACGAACAGAGGCAGATCACTTCGAGCGTGCTCTGCTAACCACGCAGTCCGAGCCCCTCGTGATGGCTGTCGCCAAGGCGTTAGAGGAACTTGGCTTCCAAGTCGAAAACCGAGATCTGTCCGCTGGCCCGGGAGATCACTTGGAAGACCTGCGCCTGCGGGTGGAGACAGAACCTGGATGGGTATGCCTTGTTGAGGTGAAGGGGTACACGAAAGGTGCTACTACCGCGGCTCTTACCCAGTTCCTTCGATTCAACGCTCGATACACCCAGGAGAACGGCACCCCACCTTCAGCCAACTGGTACATCGTCAACCAGTTCTTGCGACATGATCCGGGAAGTCGCCAGCCCGCCCTGCACGGCAAAGATGACGATGTTGATGCCTTTGCAGACGGCATCTCAGGACTCGTCGTGGACACGGTCGAGCTTTTCCGATTGCACAGGAGATTCAAGTCCGGACGAGTGACTGCCGCAGAAGCCCGGAAGTTACTGATCGGAGCTACCGGACGTTTTGCTGTTTCGGACGCACATGACGTTGACTTCGAAGGGCTCAATAAGACCTAGACTCGAATTTGACCAGCGGGCTCTCAGCCCGTCCCGTTTCTGCGCCAATTACCGGTTCCGGTACTGGACTGCTTTGCAGCTTGCTGGCTGGTGAACGCCACGAGGTCATAGGCGTCGAGCCAGCAGCAGGCACGTGATACACAGCCGCCGTCCCATAACGGAGCGGATCGCCCAACCTCACCCGACCTTGAATGATCAATGGGACTTGGGACGGCTGTCCCTCCTGAGGCTGCAGCGGTCGAAGCTGGCCGACGGCTCACCCGGCTGGCCGCAGGCCATGCGGAAGAGTCTTTGAATGAGGTCAAGGCCGGCTGGTCGTGAGAGCGAAGGAGTGGCTCGAAGGCAACAGTTGGCCCGAACCCGTGATCGAGATGGCTACGACTTGGCTGCCGGTTACGGGGGGGGGGGGGGGCGGTCCTCGGGAGCTGCTGAAGTCCGCGCATCCGCGTGTCAAGAGCCGAACTCCATGCCTGTTGCCCGGATCCTGTTGTCAGAGCAGTTGCGGGTGGAAGCCGGCGGTGACACTACGCACCTATCGATCCTAGGGCCGCGTCCTTCTACCGGTACGGAATATCGGAGGGAATCAGGGGAACGGTCTTGTATCCGCACTCATCCATGAGTTGGCGGGCGGCGTACTCCTGCTCGGCGGAGGCTGTCGGGCCAAGGCGTATGGCCGTGATGGGCAGCTTCTCTACTGTAATAGCACCGGGGCTCATGAAGATCAGCGGTACATAAGGGATCGGGCCCTGCGCCGACGCACGTGTTCGGGGCTGGACTCCTGACAGCATGAGCGTCGTGCGAAGTTCCCGCTCGTCCTCGTAGGCCGGGTGCTTGAAGCTGGCCACCTGAAGGATTGTCAACAGCTGGTTGGCCACGACCTGGGCAGGATCGATCGTTTGAGAAGCAGCCGGGAGGCTGGTCATTATGCCGCGCAGGAAGTGCGTCGCCCGAGCCAACTGCACGTTCCGCTGATAGATCACCTTGACCCAGGAAAAGTCCCAGATCTCCGGCGAGCTGACGATGGCACCCCGCGGATCCGCCGTCAACGGGAACTGGGTGTCCAAACCGATGCTGAACCCATCGGTACCCGCGTAGGAGCGCCATTGGGACAGGTTGTCCCCGTTCCGGCAGGCGGACAGCAGGTGTACATGATGGAATGCCGTCGCCAAAGCCTCAAAATCCAGGAGGTGGTGGAAGTGTTCAACCGCCCGGGCATTGACGGCGCCCTTCGGGCATGCAGTCCATGCCTCCCTGAGGACCTCAAGTCCGTATGCAATCTCTCCCGGGTCGTTCATTGACCTGAAACTGGAGGCCCACAGGGAGTTGCTTTCCAAGATCCCGCGGAGACCTGTCAACCCGGTGTAGTGCCATGCTGTTCCAGAGGTGATCCCGGCTGGGTAGCGCTGATCCGGTTCCAGCACCGGGATTGTTGATTTTGGAAAATTAGCAAGCCGGTTTGCGTCTTGCGCCATGCGGCGAACTGCTTCTACAGCGGCTTCCTCGGAGAGCCAACGTGAATGAAGCTGTACAGGACTATCCATGAACGTATAAATACCTTTCAGGAGACCGGTTTAGTGTAGCTGTCTGCCTCACGGAAGGCGGGTAATCCGATCATTACGACGCGCCAGGATCGAGCAGCCGGAACGAATCCGCGTGAAAGGACCTATACGTTGTCCACGACGACGAAGCGCGCTCGCCCCCAATCGGCTCAGGGCGAACGACCCAATCGGCTCCTGACAGGGAATTTACGATGTGGACATGACCTACACCGCACACGCCGTAACCGTGATGATCGCGTCCCCATCCGACATGCCCGATGCCCGTGATGCCGTGGAAGACGCCATCCGCAGCTGGAACGTGGCCCACGCGCGCAACCGGCAGATCGTGCTACTGCCGTGGCGCTGGGAGGACAACGCGGTCCCCACCATGGGAGACCGCCCCCAAGCGCTCATAAATACCCAAGGCGTTGACCAGTCCGACATCGTTTTCGCACTATTCGGCAGCCGCTTGGGCAGCCCCACCGGCGAGGCCATATCCGGCACCGTCGAAGAAATCGAACGTGCCCAACAGCAAGGCAAGCATGTGCACGTCTACTTCTCCAAGGGCCCAGTGGCCAACGACGTGGACCTCGAGCAGCTTGGCGCCGTACGCAAGTTTAAGGACGCCCTACAGAAGAAGAGCCTGCTCGGGGAATTCACCACACCGAGCGAACTGAACTATGAAGTATGGAAGGCCATCGAACACGACTTGGCGGAGATGGACCTGGGTACCCCAGGAACGCCTAAGCGTAACACCGGCGTGGACCTTCTCGTGCAGCCCCGCCGGGAGCGTGAGTTCAAGAAGACCAACAAGCAGGGAAATCCGCAGTACACCACGCGGCACTGGCTGGAAATTACCAATCAAGGCGACCAAGACGCGAAGGATTTCAGAATCGAGGTCGCGAACCCGGAAGCGGGGATGATCCTGGCGGGCGGTGACGACGGACCGACTACCATCCATCGCGGTCAGATGCGGACCGTCCCGGTAATTATGATGGGCGGCGAGGGGAAACCCATGGTCCGCCTGTTCTGGACCGAGGAAGGCCAGGAGAAGTCGGACGAATTCCACGTCGGCTGACGTACTTTCGGACCACGACAGGTCTCATCGACTTGTCCGACGCTCGGGCACGGCTGGTTGCCAGAGAACGGGCTGACGCCTAAGCGCAGGTCCAAGGTGCCTCTGCGGCATCGGTGAACAGTTTCCGTGGATCCTGATAGTGCCGGCGCAACCCTTTGGAGTGCCCCCCGTGACCGGCAGCGGTGTGTCTATCTAGCGAGGCAATGAGTACGACGACGAAGCCGACCGCCCCCGCTGCTGGATCGGCCAGTCTACTTATCGTCGTCTTGCAGCCGCGCAATTATCTTTCGCAGGTCCGAAATGGCTTGTTCGAGGGTCTGGATTGCGAAGGCAGCATCTTCTGCGCCATTTGCAGCGTTCGACGGGTATGTATCCGTGCCTAGAAAGTTGTTAGCCCTGTGAGAGATTTCATCCCTGGCACGTGCGGCTGCACCCTGAAAGCTTTGGACTTTGTGGTCTGAGAACTGAAGCTCGGTTCCGGTCGCCAAAGCTACGTGCCCGTTCTTGCGCAGAGTGGCCAGAAGCTTTTCGTCAATGGTTTCTGTTCGAGTGCTGTTCGCGGTCATGGAGTGAGCGTACCCGCCGTCTTTCAGAACTCGCTTCTCTGTGAGCATTCGTGAAGTTTCTGGTCACAACTGATTCTGTCAGCCATATTTGATCGAAAAGTGCAGTCGTCCGGCGTCCGATACGGCTCTCGCACCGGCCACCAATATAACGGCGGTGAAGCCTGTAGCCACAGATGGAAGCAATACTGGACTCGCTGCGACTGACCAGATACGCCTCGAAGGTCTGCCGCAGACGCGTCGAGTTCGCTAGGGAGTCAGGTCAAGCGTGGCCAGAAGTAAGACAAGGCCCACGAGTTGCAATCAGTCGAACACGAGTTTCACCCTCCGATTCCAACTTTCTGGCTGACACATGTCACGACCGAACGCAGCCGCTGGAGCAACTCGGCAGAGCCTCCCGACCTGCTGTGGGTCCGCTCAGGGACAGGGGTAAGGAGGTCGGCGAGGCGGACCGCCAGTTCTCGGAATGTTTGACGCTGCCGATTGACGAGAAGCGCGACTTCATCCGGAGCAGGTTCCATGTGATTCTGCGTCCACACACGCAAGGCTCGGCGCGAATCTTTGATCCGGACACGGTGAGTGTCCATCCGCGTACTGCGTCCGACGGCTTGATCCTGCTGGGAGCCAGATCGAGGAATTGCCAGACGCCACGGTTGGGGAGGACTCCATAGCGGTCTATGACAGCTTTATGGCTCGTTGGGGTAGCCAGTTCGGAATATAAGACGGACGGGCCTTTCAGCCGCGCGAGATGCTTGGGCAAGCGGGCGGCGGGGTGAAGGCTCAAGCGGTAAATCGGGCCGTACGACTGCAGGCCAATGACGTCTTTGATGGATGTCGAAAGCAACGTGCAATGGCTGCTAGACCGTGGCTCTGGTACCAAGCCAAGCTGATGGTTGCTGGTGGGAGGATAGCATCGACGAATATCAAGAGTAAACGTTTTCACGGGGGGAAGGTCGCATGTTCAGGATTGGCAGTCGGTATGACAAGGGCAAAGCTGAGTTGGTGCGGTTTTACCGTTCTTCATATTTCCATTTTGGGATGCCCCATCCTAATGTGCTTCGACAAGGAGAGAGAGTGCCTGTGGAGGTTTATACAGGCTCCTGGGATGGCCGGATAAATGGCTTTGCTGTGCATGGGACCCAACTAAACCCAGCTGGTTTTCTTGCCACGGGCTGGGATAGTACCTTCAGCCGGATCGCTCGCGACAACGCCCCTAAACCTCGAAAAGCGTGGGCTTTCGACACGTCCCGAATCCACGAAGGCATTCTCAAGGGGACAATCGTAGGTGAAAACAGCCCGGAGCACCGCCAGTCTGAAGCTTGTCTCGAAGTGTTTCGGACCCTCGGCCGAAGCGGTCTGTCCTCGCAGTTGGCAGTAGTCCCTCAGCTATCCCTAAATTTCCAATCATTGTGGGAGTCAGCCAGTATCCCTGACCGGATTGAAATAAAGGTGGAAACCTATCACCCTATGTCAGAGGCTGTAGCAAAGCGCATCGTCGAAAACCTATCCCACACTTACCGCGACCGGGGTGGGGCAGGGGCTGCGTCGTCTTACCGGTTCAACGCTGAGGAGGGGAAGCTTGTCCTTCTCATGAACCCTGACGTTCCGATGCACATGCCCGAACGTGTGCAGCAACCCACATCGCTTCTGGCCATGGGCGTTCAGTGGTACGAGCAACATCAGGAGAAGCAGCGTGCGGAACGGGACGAGTACTTGGCTTGGGAACAAGCGCGCCAGGCTCAGCAGCAGGCAGCATGTGAAGAAGAGTCAAGGCGGCGGCAATGGGAGCGGCAGCAAGCTCAGCAACCTGCGCAGGAACGTGGCCAGGCTCAACAGCAACCTCAGCCCGCGAGGGAGGAGCAGCACGACAAAGCTGACACTTTCCCCTACGACTTTTATCGCGGGCTGGGCCTGATCGACGATGAGGATTGCGTGCTAATTGACAGTGTTCTTGGCCCCATGCGGGTTCGGATGACGTCACCGCAAGCAAGGGACTTTTTACTCAGCTACAAGCCGTAACCCTCCCTATTCGTGTCGCCACTCGTTCCAGCGCCGAGCTACTTACGACAAGAGACGGGCAGGAATGTCTGTAGCGCATGAGAACCTACCCTCATGATGTTTGAAGATGATCGGACCGCTGTGCCACGCGCTTACGTCGCACTCCCACACGACCACCTCTACCAGGACCATGAAAGGGATTTGGCAGCGACAATTGCATGGTGTCTTGAGCATGCCGGCGGGAACGCCCGGGGCGTCGGGATCCAGGTCGGCCGGGAGGAAGATCTGGACGACGAGCAGCTGCTGGGTCATTTCGTGGCTGCAGGGGCCAAGGTCTATGCTGACTCTCGCGGGAAGCTCGGCGGACTGCCTTCAGGACCAGTTCTCATGTACCGCCCTCTCGCAAGCCACCTTTGGCAGGTAGAGACGAAAAGGACACCGTCGGCCATCGCAGCATTCGGAATCACAGGCCCCGATCACTACAAAGGCCAAGTTGGGACGGCGGCCATGGTTGGATGCCAGCCGTGGATTACCGCATATAAGCCGCTGCACCTAGGCGGTCCTGTCATTCCGGGCAAGGAGCCGGCACTCGCTGATCCGGTCATTGCCGCCGCCATGGACTCATTTACGAACTCCATCAATTCATCAACGGGACTCTCCGACAGTCGGGACCGTTCGACCGTTCTCGAAGGGCTCACAAAACTGCGAGCAGCCGGCCATCTCTTTGACCCCGATGACCTTCTTGCCGGAGCCCTGAAACGAAATTGGCGTGGAGATGCAGCTGTTGAACTCAGAGATCTAGCTGCTGAAATCAACTCGGGTAAGAACAAACGGTTTACGTCCCGATTACGTCCTGACATCGTCGACATGTGGCGCAAGGGGGGGGCAGAATAGGCGGGCGAAGTTCCATCACCCACTGATTAGTCGGACGCGGGCAATTGTGCAGCGAGCTCCTGCCACCAGTCCTCAATCCGGGTTATGACGGCCATATGAAGCATGCCGATTCGCCCCCGAGGTCTGCGGCACCACAAATAGTTTGGACCTTCCGATGGACCAGCCCAGAGGCCCCCAACCGGGGGCGGGCGCACGGCAGTGAATTCTTGCCATGGAACGCGACGACTGCCGGTTGCCAACTCTCAGTCTTGTCAAGGAAGGTCGGCACATCGAACACGGGCCGCGGTCATGAGATTGGGACTCCGTCTTGTTGAGGTCCGTCAAACCGAAACCGTACCGGGAAAGCGTGGAGTCATCTTCAGGAGAAAGTAGGCGGGGAATGAGCCCGGTGCTGTAGAGTACTTCCCAGAAACGGTTGCCAGGACCTGCGTAATAGTGGCCTCGGGCCGCAGAGGCCGGCGACGAACTCGACACCGATGCCGCCGGCTGCGTGCAACCTCGCGTTGATGCCCAGGCTTGTGCACAGGGCAGTCATCTTGCTGGCGCATTCTTCGGGGGTGAGCTTTGGTCCAGGGAATCGAAGTCACTTTCGCCCCTTCGTCGGCGTCCCGCCGCGATGTGCTGGGTTTCGTGTTCAGTTCGGCCAGGGATAAGAAGGCCAATGCGCGGGAACATGTGGCGAAAATCAGGGACCGTCAGATCGCGGCGTTCATCGCCTACATGCAGGCGATGGCTGATTTGCATCTTCACTGGTCGGCCGCTGCTTCCTTGAATCGCCCCGTCGATCCTGAAAAACCGGGTGACGCCGAACAGCTGAGAGCGGCGGTGGAGGAGAATAAATCACAACTTTGGCGATGCGATGGCGCGGTCATCGACAGAACAGTTCAAATTAGAACTGCTTGCCCCGTACTTGAAAGACCATTTGGTTCATTTTCGGCAGGCCAGCATGCCGAACCCCCGCCGGGACCGCAAGGTGGTTTTGGACGAGTGGCTGGCTGCGCGGGACGAAATGTTCGCTTTCGCGCGTGAGGCGTTTGAGCTATCCGACGGCAGAGACAAAGAACCTCCCGCCGGTTTATGGGCGAGGGGTGCTGTGGGGGTCGCTAGGTGGTTTGGGAAAGCGCGGTCTCGATTGACTGCCGAGTCCTGAGTTCGACGGGCTTACCGTCGACCAGCGGCAGCACGGCGTCGATTTCGGACCGGGCGTTGCAGCGTGCTCAGTTCTTACTCGTCGCCCAGACCAGCCGCAACCGTTCCTCGCCACGGAACGGGGCGTTACCGCCCGCATGGCGTCGATCCGGCGGCAGCACGTCGACGCGGTCCAGCCCCAGTTTCAGGAATTCGCGGCGTTCTGTGACCGTCCATGCCGCCCAGGGTGAGTCGGGACCTATCGGGCCAGCGTCCGCGTAAGCCGGAGCATCAAACCACGGTATGAATCCTCGGGCCGACGCAGGCAGGTTAGCCAGCCCCTTCTGCGCGTTTTCCAGCCGTTCGGTCAGGCTGTTGACCTGTCGCCGGTAGCGGGCGGTTCCGGTGTCGCCGTCGAACAGTCCGGCGGCGCGGTCGTCGTCCAGCCGTTCCAACGCGGCGCGGGTGGCGTCGATCGCATTCTGTAGGCTGCGGCGTTCCGCGGCCAGTTCGCCGTCCTCCGTCTGCGCGGCGAACCGTTCCGTGGCGGTCAGCAGCAGGTCGGCATCGTCGGGATCCTCCGGGTCCAGTGTGGCGAGGCGTGTAAACACTGCGCGGGCGACATAGTCCTCCGCATGGCGGATCGCTACAGACGTCCCTGTGCAGGTGCCGCTACGTCGGTGCTTCATGCACCGGTAGTTGCCGCCGCTGGTTCCGCTGCGGCGGTCAGCACCCATGCCGCCGCCGCATAGGCTGCAAACTAGTAGGGCAGTGCCGCCCAAGCAGCGACGGTTCTTTCGCCGTGCCGCGGACAACAGGGCGCGCATCCAGCACGTCTTGCAGCCGGTGCCATTCCGCCGGGTCGATGATCGGCGTCCAGGGTTGCATCGGCATCCCGTCGGCGTCTGTCTGGATCACCACGCGGGGGAAACTCATTGATCATTCCCTTGCCGCCATGGCCATGGTGCTCTATCCTGTGGACCCAGGGCCAACGGGGGGGCCCACGCAACAGGGGGTGCTTTCATGGCATTGGGGATGGGGCCCTGTAATGCTTTCTAAGGGCGTGGAAATCCGCGTACATGGGATTGGGGATCACCATCTCCTGTCCGCCTTGGGTTCACCAGATGTGCTGTACGAGCGAAAAAAGCGAGGCAGCACGGTTGTACGCCCACCTCCGGGTGTCGACCATGACCTCATCTTGGTCAATTGGTCGCGTATGTCGCGTCGAGGCTTAGGCCCATTGTTTTGGTACTTGGCATTCCCATTCACTTTGGTCAACGTGGCATTTGAGATGAGGCCTAGCCGTCGCGGATGGCGACGGCAAGTGCATGTCGGCGCACTAGTGGTTTGGAGCCTGATACTCACGGGGGTGACAGCCTGTTGGTTGATCGCCCTTTCGGAGTCGTTGTCGCTTTTAGTCGATCTCCCGGACGACTTGGCGGCACATCGCCTGACGCTGGCGGTGGTAATTGGCGCGATCCTGCCTGCCCTCGTGATTTTCGTGAGGGCGATGCGCGCAGAATCGACATGGCATCGCCTGTTCAGCTTCATCCATCTCTTGGTGATCGGGGCGATCGCGTTTGGGGCACTGAGGTTTCGCCCCGGAGAGTGGCGAGTGGATGATTACTCATTGGTACGCTTTTTCAGCGTACAGGGGCCCACGAACGAACAAATCAGATCGGGCTTCACCAGGGATCAGCTGTATCAGACTCCTCTCTGGCTAGACCCGGTTGGCCTGGTTTCATACCTGGTCCTGACGTTGTGCATCTGCGTGGCTGTCATTCTTTTAGCCACTTGGGTGCGGTCGGAGCCGGGGCCTGCAGCGGGTGCTTCTTTGGCTGTGCTGCTCTCGGGTGTCCTTGCGATCCTGATTACCAGCAGCCTCCACTCAGGGGTGACGCAATTTGTCAGTCAGCGTGGCCCATTCCGAGTGTGGGGGACTCCTGATGTCATCCTCCCCGCTGGGGCCCTTATGTCTCGGCTGGGCCGCAGCTATCCCACAACGCTGCTTCCGGGGCTGGGGATCTTACTTCTGCTAGTTCTCGTGTTTTGGCTGATGCTCTGTGTTTTCCAGTTCAGGTGGCTGTCGTGGTTGCCCCCGAGCAAACACCGCGCGAAGTTTTTACGCTTTACGCACAAAGCGGTGGTACAGCTTCCCAGTACTCTGGTCCTTATTTCCGTACTCTTTGCCGCCTCAACCTATGCGCTCGGCTGCATACTGTCGTTCGTATTCCATGAACGTGAATACCGCGGATTGTTCTGCGGCCCGTTTGAGGGTACGAAATGTCTTCCCGGATGGATGAATGCCATTGGTTGGCTTGCAGGCATCAGTGCTGTCGTAGGCTTCCTACTTATACGCAAGGCACACTCGCTGCCCGCTTTGAGAAACGTACTGACCAGCACTGCGGACATAGCCGGCTTCTGGCCCATCACGCTCCAACCCTTAGGCGCCAGAACTTATCGTGGCGATGCTGTGGAAAGTATCAAGGAAGCTCTCAATGTCCAACCGGAACAACGAAGAGTGCTGGTGGGTCATAGCCAGGGGTCGGTCCTAACAGCTTGGGTCGTGGCGGAACACGCAGCAGTGTTTGAAAACGGAACCACGCCAGCGCTCTGCACCTGCGGCACGCCGCTCGGTTCGCTCTACTTCAGATTCTTCCCGCAGACGTTCAACGAGGAACTTCTTAATCGGATCATCACCCAGAGCGACGACTGGGCCAATTTTTGGCGGCCAACTGACCCTATCGCCACCGCGCTGACCGGCCAGAACGAGGCTCCCGAGGTCGCCGAAAACCGCAATACGAAAATCGAGGATCCTTCGGAAGCCGGGCAATGCGTCTACGGGCACAGTGACTACTGGAAAGCAGACCAGCAGAGGTCGTGGATCACGGGTTATCTCAACCGAACCACGAATGCGCCGCCTGCAACTGTTGCCGAGGATTCCCCAGTCAATTGAACTGGGCCTGCGTCATACAATGGGCCATCATCTGAGGCCGCTGATGGCCTAACCCTGGGCATTGGGGCATCCCATCTGGAAGCGGGACAATCCAGTGGGAATATTTCTGACAGTGAGAGCTTTGAGGTGGGTTGTTCAAAGGCCCACACGAGCCTCCTGCCTGGTGCGGCCCGGCTCCTATCGTTCAGAAGCCGAACTGGTCGAGCTATGTGAGCCGGGATGGCTCCGATCTTTTGCGGAGCAGTGGTCCTCTGCACACGCGGATCAAGGAATCACCAAACGTAGACCCCAGGTTGGAAGATGATCCCAACATACTGGACTTATCCGGCAAGGCCGCTCCCGTGCAAGTGCGGACGCAGTTCTGCGCGGCATTTGTGGCATGGTCAGCCAGTACACGCGGCGGTCGCCGCGTTTCGAGCGTGCGGAGCCTACGGTCAGGAGTCTCATCCTTCCTGCGGTGGACAAACTATTGGAACAAGGCATGTGCGAATGAAGTCTTGTCTGCCATGTGCGCCGGTATCCGGGGTCACCTGGCTCTGGCGAGAGCAGGGCCGGCCGACTGCCAGCTAGGCCCATGCAGAAGTGCCCCAGCCGTTACCGGCCGGGCCACTCTACTGCTGTCTTAGGGACGAGGCTACTCTTTGATCTCTAGTCCGCTGATCTTCCATTCGGTGCCGTCGTGTTTGAGGCTGATTTTGCCGACCTTGCCACCCTCGCTCGGCTTGGCGCTTTTTCCGGTGCTGCCGTTGTCAATGTCGATGTCGCTGCCCAGGATCGAGGCCTTGTCATCGTTTATCTCGATGGCGTCCTCGCTGATGGTCGCCGGCTCTTGGGTGAACATGCCCAGTAGGGCGAAGATGCCTACCAGTGCGGCGGCTTCCTCCTCGTTCATGTCGAGATAGCCGTAGGACTCAGGGAACGCAGCCTTCAACTGCGCGGCAGTCTCCTCCGGTGTCGCATCCTCGGCCGGCGGGTTCGCCATCATTTCGCCCATGTGCGCCTTTGCTTCCTTGGCCGAAGTCTTGAAGAAACCGTTCAGCGTCTTGGCGACGTCGGCCGGCGAATGCTCGACCTTTTCCTCGACCGGGGCGGAGGCTTCTGCGACAGGCGATGCACCCCCGGTCGGAACGGGGGAGGATCCGCAAGCTGTGGCGCCGAGGCCAACGGAAAGAGTTAGGAGCGTGGCTCCGAGCGCGCAGGTGGTTTTGGACATGGTGGTTCCCCCAGAGTTGGTGAAGTGATTCATCCAACTCTAGTCCGGGAGGACCGGGGGT
This sequence comes from Arthrobacter sp. Y3224055, assembly GCF_059090825.1. Taxonomy (NCBI): domain Bacteria; kingdom Bacillati; phylum Actinomycetota; class Actinomycetes; order Micrococcales; family Micrococcaceae; genus Arthrobacter; species Arthrobacter sp. Y3224055. The sequence continues at coordinate 154,312 of NZ_JBNHGB010000003.1, forward strand.
TTTCGCTCGTCCGATTATTCGCTGTCTTCGATGCCTGTCCGTGAGTCCCCGAGAATCAACGACTCCGCGGCGGTTCTCAGTGAGCACACCAAATTTCGCTTCGAACAGCGCCTCAGCGACACAGTCTTCGTCCGCAATGTTGACCATTGCGAGGCGGATGTCATGCGAGGTTCGCTCCACGCCCGTGACTGCTTGTGCCCTAGGACTAGAAGGGCACCACGGTGGTTAGGTAACCGTAGTACCGGCCCGGTACTGGTCGCAGGGGGTCACCGATGAACCCGTACTGGGGATTCTCTTGGTTGTACTCCGCGACCACTGCGCGGAATTGCTCTATCACGGCCGTCCCGTCGCCTTGGCAGACCCCGCTCTCAAGGCACCGGGCCACCGAGCCGGCTACGATCGGACTGGAGAAGCTGGTGCCGTGTGAGTTCGCGTACCGGTCGCCCGGCACCGTAGAGGTCATGCACACTCCGGGGGCCGCGACGGTGTGCTCCTGGTCGGCAGGCTGGGTGGCGAAGTTGGAGAAGAGGGCGAACTCGTCGTCCGGGGTGGGAAAAGGGTATCCGCTGCAGCTCGCTGTTGCCGTACCGCCGGGGCGGCCGTCGAAGTCAGCCATGGCGGTGGCGGTGAGCACCTCGTCATACGCGGCCGGAACAGTGTTCGAGAAGTCCGCGGTCTCGTTGCCGGCCGCGACCGTCCAGACCACCCCCTGCTCGGCGCCTTGGCAAATCATCTGGTGCAGGGGATCGACCCCGTTGCCGCAGGTTCCCTGCTCTTGGCCCGGGCTGCCGATGCTGATGTTCGCCACCCTGATGTCGTTGCCCGGGTCCTCGTCCGTGTGAGTGGAGACCACCCAGTCGGCGCCGCAGAGTAGGGCACTTTCTGTGATGGTGCCGTCGTCTGCGATAACCCGGACGGACCACAGCGGGGCGCCGCTCGCGGTGCCGATGATCCCGGCGTTGTTGTTCTTCGCGCCAAGGATTCCGGCGACCATGGTTCCGTGCCCGAACAGGTCGACGGGAGCCACCTCGACCGGAGTGCCGGACGAGCAGTCCACCCCGCCGCGCACGTTCAAGTCCGGATGGGTGCTGTCGATACCGGTGTCGATCACGGCGGCGTTGACCGTAACCTGCCGGCCGTCCTCGGCCGCCTCCTCTGGTGTGCCGCCGACCCGCGACCACCCGGGCGGGAGGAATTCGGCGCCGCTGGTTCCGTTATTCTCGCCGCCCACGTTTTCCGGCAACGCGAATTGCCGCTCGGGCGCAACGTATTTAACGGCGGGGTCGGCGGCGAGTTGCTGCGCCTCCGATGCCGTCATGGTGCCGGAGTATCCCTTCAGCGCGTGTTCGTAGGTGTTGGACCGCGTAAACCCGTACTTCTCCCCGTGGGCCGTGGCGGTGGAATCGACATTCCCGATGCTGTCCTTGAGGACGACCGTGTAGCCGTGTTCTTCTCCCGCTGCGGCCGCGGCGGCGCTCGCGCCAGGGGATCCGCCGGCGGCGGCCCCCGCGGCGGTAGCTCCAGCGGCAGCAGGTCCGGCGGCGGCTGGTCCGGAAGCGGCGACGGCGGTTGCTGCGGCCAGCACGAGCGCGCCGAGAGCCCCCAGGATTCTTCGCGATTTGGTTGACCGCGGGCCGTCCTGCCGGCCTTCGGGCTTCCGGCTCTTCCGCAGGCCCTGAACAGATCCGTGACTTTGACTGGGCATTGCAGCCTCCCCCAAATAATTTGGATTTAGATCAGGCCCCAACCCCATACGCGGCACCTGCATCCCGCACTCTCCAAAGGTTATTGCACGCGCCCGCGCTTGAGCTAGGGGCTGTCAGGCGCCGTCATTGCGGGACAGAGGATTCCCCGCCATGGCGTAGGCTGGAAGAACCATGGCTGAGATCGACTTTCCCGCTGAAATCCGCGCTCTGCGCGCCACGTATGACTCCATTGAAGCCGTCTCCGACGCGGAGGCGATCCGCAAAGATATTGCCGAGCTGAGCGAGCAGGCGGGCGTGCCGGACCTGTGGGACGACCCGGCCGCGGCGCAAAAAATCACCTCCAGGCTCTCGCACCGCCAGAGCGAACTGGAACGGCTGGAAAAACTGGCGGCACGGATCGACGATCTGGAAGTCCTGGTGGAACTGGGCCAGGAGGACGCCGGCGACGCGGACTCCATGGCCGAGGCGGCCAGCGAACTGACCTCGCTCAAGAAGGCGCTCTCCGAACTCGAAGTCGTCACGCTGCTCTCCGGCGAGTACGACGAGCGCGAGGCCGTCGTGACTATCCGCTCCGGCGCCGGGGGAGTGGATGCCGCCGACTTCGCCGAGATGCTGATGCGCATGTACCTGCGCTGGGCCGAACGCCATGGCTACCCGACCCAGGTGCTGGACACCTCCTACGCCGAAGAGGCCGGGCTGAAGTCGGCCACATTCGAGGTCAAGGCACCCTATGCCTTCGGCACCCTCTCCGTGGAGGCCGGTACCCACCGCCTGGTGCGGATCAGCCCCTTTGACAACCAGGGGCGGCGGCAGACCTCGTTCGCCGCCGTCGAGGTCATCCCGCTGATCGAGCAGACCGACTCGATCGACATCCCGGACAACGAGATCAAGGTGGACGTGTTCCGCTCGTCCGGTCCGGGCGGGCAGTCGGTGAACACCACCGACTCCGCCGTGCGGTTGACCCACATCCCCACCGGGATCGTCGTCTCGATGCAGAACGAAAAGTCCCAGATCCAGAACCGTGCGGCCGCGCTGCGCGTGCTGCAGTCCCGGCTGCTGCTGCTGCAAAAGGAGCAGCAGGACGCCGAGAAGAAGGCGCTCGCCGGCGACGTCAAGGCGTCCTGGGGCGACCAGATGCGCTCCTACGTGTTGAACCCGTATCAGATGGTCAAGGACTTGCGCACCGAACACGAGGTCGGAAACACGGGCGCGGTGCTCGACGGCGAAATCGACGACTTCATCGACGCCGGCATCCGCTGGCGCGCCAACAACCGCAACGCGGAAAACTAGCCACCAGCCGGCACGCGGAAAACTAGCAACCGGCCGTTTTGCCCGAAGCCCGGCCGCTCCATCAGGAGCGGCCGGGCTTTTGTCGTCTGGGCGTGCGCCTGCACCCGGGCCTCAGCCGCCTGCAACCGAATCGTGACCTTCGCGACCCGGCGCGACTGTTGACACCTCTGTGAGCCGCACCATAGATTTGCCGTAATCTGAATCACCTTTCAGGTTGGGGGACCTGACCATCAGGTTCAGACAGTTCCAGAGTTACTCCTCAAGAGATTTTTCAACGAAAGGCATCGGAGTGAAGGCAACGAAGAAGTTCCTGATGGCCGCGGCGCTGGTCACCGGACTGACCGTGAGCGCGTGCGCGCCGACCGCCGGCGGCGACACCGCCGGAGCGGCCGGCAAGGAAGGCAACGCTCCCGAGAGCATCAACGTGGGCATCGTCTATTCCGAATCCGGCCCGCTGGCCGCCTACGGCGCGGCCTACTACCAGGGTCTCCAGGCGGGCATCGACTACGCCACCGAGGGCACCGGCGAGGTCAACGGCACCAAGCTCAACCTGACCTACCACGACGACGGCGGTGACCCCGACAAGGCGGTCAACGTCGCCAAGGACCTGATCGGCAAGGACTACAAGATCCTGGCCGGCACCGTGGTGTCCGGCATCGCGCTGAAGCTCGCCGAGCAGGCCGCGCAGAACAAGGTGCTCTACATCTCCGGCCCCGCCGCCACCGACGCGCTGCAGGGCATCAACGATTACACCTTCCGCTCCGGCCGCCAGAGCCTGCAGGACGTCGCGACGGCGGGCACCTTCGTGGACGACCTCAAGGGCAAGAAGGTCGTGGTGTTCGGCCAGGACAACGCGTTCGGCCAGGGCAACCTCGCCGCCGTCGAAGCCGTCCTCGGCGGGCAGGGCGCCGAAGTCGATGACGTGCTGGTACCTGAAGACGCCACCGAGTTCACGCCGTTCGCCCGCCAGCTGATCGACGCCAAGCCGGATCTGGTCTTCGTTGCCTGGGCCGGCGCCACGTCGGGATCCATGTGGCAGGCACTGAGCCAGCAGGGCGCGTTCGACGCCGCCCCGATCGTGACCGGCCTGGGCGACGCCGCGACCTTCGGCGCCTACGGCAAGGCCTCGGACAAGATCAGCTTCCTGAACCACTACTTCCCGGGAGCAGCCGGCAACGACGTGGAGAAGGCCATGATCGAAAGCGTCGAGGCCGAAGGCAAGAAGGCCGACCTCTTCACCCCGGACGGCTTCGTCGCCGGCCAGATGATCGTGCAGGCGGTCAAGGAGGGCGGCAACGACGTCGACGCCATGGTCGAGGCGCTGGAGGGCTACAGCTTCGAAGGTCCCAAGGGCGAGACGACCATCCGTGCCTCCGACCACGCGCTGCTGCAGGAGATGTACCAGGCCAAGCTGGTGGAGAAGGACGGCGAGTGGGTGCCTGAGCTGATCAAGGCCATTCCGGCCGACACGGTGGCTCCGCCGGAAGCCAAGTAACCGCAGCACAACCACAGGCAGGCCCGCACTGCTGCAGTACCGGGGCGCCGCCGACCTAACCGGCGGCGGCGCCCCGGCCCGCGGACAGGGTCCTCGACCGGACAGAAAGTGACATGATGACCTCCCCAGATCAGCCCGCGCTCACGGTGCAGGGCCTCGGCCTGCAGATCGGCGGCGCCCGCATCCTCGAGGATGTCGGATTCTCCGTCGCGACCGGAGAGATGGTCGGCGTGATCGGACCGAACGGTGCCGGCAAGACCACCTTGTTCAACCTCATCTCCGGCGTCCTGAAGCCGACGGCCGGTTCCATCACGCTCGACGGCAAGGACGTCACGTCGGCCTCGATCCACAGCCGCGCCCGCGCCGGACTGGGCCGAACATTCCAGACCTCCAGCCTGTTCCCGCGGCTCAGTGTGCTGGAAAACGTCCGGCTCGCGGCCCAGGCAGCGCTCGGCGGAAGCGTCACGGTCTTCCGGTTCCCCTCGCGGACGGATTCCGCGACCGCCGCCGCGAAGCAGAACGTGGCCGAGGTCGGGCTGGAGGACAAGCTGCACACCGCGGCCGGCGACCTCGCCCACGGCGACAAGCGCAAGGTGGAGATCGCCATGCTCCTGGCAGGCAACCCCTCGGTCATCCTGCTCGACGAACCGATGGCCGGCGTGGCCTCCGGCGACGTGCCGGGGCTGAGCGCCATCATCCGCCGGATGCACCGCGACCGCGGCTGCACCGTGATGATGGTCGAGCACCACATGGACGTGGTCCTCGGGCTGGTCGACCGCGTGGCGGTCATGCACCACGGCAAGCTGCTGGCCATCGACACCCCGGACGCGGTGATGGCCAATCCCACCGTCCAGAGCGCCTACCTGGGAGAACCCGTATGAGCCAGCACCCGGAACCCCGCGCGGCCGCGCCGCAGGACGCTGCCCAACCCCTTGCGACGACGACCACCGCGACCGCCACGGCCACGTCGCCGGCCGCGACCCGGCCGGACCGCCACGCCCGCCCGGTGCTGGAGGTAGCGGGGCTCAGCGCGCACATCGCCGGCCAGCAGGTGGTGGAGAACGTCAGCTTCTCCGTGCCGGCCACCGGCATCACCGCCCTGCTGGGCCGCAACGGCGTGGGCAAGACCAGCACCATCAAGGCCATCATCGGGCTGATCTCCCGCAGCGGCAGCGTGACGCTGGACGGCACTCGGATCGATAAGGAAGCGACCTACAAGATCATCCGCCGCGGCGTGGGCTACGTCCCGGAGGACCGCGAGGTCTTCTCCAAGCTGACCGTGGCGGAGAACCTGCGGCTGGCCGAACGGGACGCCTCACCGCGCCGGCAGCTGGTGGAGGAACTCTTTCCCGACCTGCTCAAGCGCGCCTCGCAGATGGCCGGGACGCTCTCCGGCGGGCAGCAGCAGATGGTCTCGCTGGCGCGTGCGCTGCTGAATGAGAACAAGCTGCTGCTGATCGACGAGCCGACCAAGGGCCTGGCGCCCAAGATCGTGCAGGAAGTCTCCGAGACGCTGGAGCGGGCCGCCGCAACGGTGCCGATCCTGCTGGTGGAGCAGAACCTGCAGGTGGTCCGCCAGCTGGCCGCCGGCGCGGTGGTGCTGTCCGGCGGGCGGGTGGTCCACACCACCGACAGCGCGCTGGATTTCCTGGACAACGAAGACCTGACCCAGCGGCTGCTGGGCGTCCACGCCGAAGGCGGGCACGACGACGAGGCCGGCCCCGCCGCCGGCGCAGACGGCCGGGACACGGCCCCCGCCGCCGTATCCCTTTCCGAGACCGGCACCGACCCGAACGGGGTGCACAAGTGAGTACCATCGTCCTGCTGACCGTCACCGGCCTGGGCCTGGGCGCGCTCTACTTCCTGGTGGCCTCCGGGCTGAGCCTGATCTACGGGCTGATGGGCGTGCTGAACTTCGCGCACGGCTCCTTCCTGACCCTGGGCGCATTCGCCGGCTGGGAAGTGGCCCGCCGCGCCGGCGCCGACAACTGGTGGACCTTCCTCGGCTCCCTCCTGGTGGGCGCCGTCGTGGGGGCCCTGTTCGCCGCCTTCACCGAGTTCGTGCTCATCCGCAAGCTGTACGAGCGGCACATCGAACAGGTCCTGGTCACCGTCGGCCTCTCGCTGGCATCGGTCGCGCTGTTCGACGGGATCTGGGGCACCGACCCGGTCTATATCTCCGGACCCGAATGGTTCAGCCAGACCACCAGAATCCTCGGCGCCGACATCGCGAACGATCGCTTCGTGGCCATCATCGCGGCGGTGTTCGTGCTGCTGGGCCTGGTGTTCTTCCTCAAGCGCACCCGCTACGGCATGATCATCCGCGCCGGCGTGGAAAGCCGCTCCATGGTCACCGCGCTGGGCATCGACGTCCGCAAGGCGTTCACGCTGGTCTTCGCCATCGGCGGCGCCGCGGCCGGCCTGGGCGGGGTGCTGGCCAGCCACTACTTCGGCTACGTCTCGCCGCTGCTGGGCGGATCGCTGCTGATCTTCGCCTTCATCGTCACCGTGATCGGCGGCCTGGGCTCGCTCACCGGCGCGGCCATCGCCTCGGTGGTGGTGGCGCTGCTGCAGCAGTTCGCGAACTTCTACCTCAACGGCACCGGGGATTTCGTCGTCGTCGTGGCCCTGGCCCTTGTCCTGCTCTTCCGGCCCTCCGGCCTGCTCGGGAGGAAATCATGACCACCAGCAAGACCGACCCCCAGTCGGACGCGCAGCCGAATCCTGCCGCCGCAACCGCTGGGCACGCCGAGGCCCCGGGCGCCGCCGGAGGCGAGACGCCGCGGCGCGGACGGAAGGGCAGGAACGACGGCGGGGCTGCCGCCGGCGGGGTCCGCGGGCTGCTCAAGTGGGCCGCCGGGGGTGCGGCCGTGGTGCTGCTGGCCCTGCTGCCGCTGCTGAACCTCTCCCTGCCGGGCGTGCTGCCCGGGCCCACCTACACCCCAGGTTCGCTGCAGCTGATCGCCATGTGCATGCTGATGGCCGCCGCGGCGCTCAGCTACCACCTGCTGCTCGGCGTCACCGGCCTGCTGTCCTTCGGCCATGCGCTGTACTTCGGCGCCGGGGTCTACGGACTCGGCGTCATCCTGGACACGTTCGACATCCCGTTGCTGCCGGCCATGGGCCTGACGCTGCTGCTGGTCATCGTGCTGGCCCACGTGGTCGGAGCGGTCGGCCTGCGCGTGACGGGCATCCCGTTCGCCATGGTCACCCTGGCCTTCGCGGAGGCCGGCCACGTGCTGGTGGGCCGCAACCCCGGCCAGGCCACCGGCGGCGAAGAGGGCCTGACCCTGGCCACGGAAAACCTGCCCGAGGCCCTGCTGGGCGTGGCCAACACCCGCAACCTGTACTGGCTGGCGCTGATCGTGCTGCTGGTGGTCTTCGCCGTCGTCAGCTGGGTGCAGTTCAGCCGCGCCGGCCACGTGGCCGCGGCGGTGCGCGAGAACGAGCTGCGCGTGCGGGTCATCGGGCTGCAGCCCTACCTGGTCAAGCTGCTGGTGTTCGTGGTCGGCGGCGTGCTGGCCTCGGCGGTCGGCATGGTCTACCTGCTGCTGCAGTCCGGTGCCGTCCCGCGCAGCCTCTCGGCCGACTTCACCATCACCCTGCTGGTCATGGTGGTGCTCGGCGGCGTGGGCTCGCGCTGGGGAGCGGTCATCGGCGGCGTCTTCTACACGCTGCTGGACCAGCGGCTGACGGCGCTGGCGCAGTCGGAGGCCATCGCCAACCTGCCGGACATCCTGCGGATCCCGCTCTCGGAGCCGCTGTTCATCCTCGGTACACTGTTCATCCTGGTGGTCCTGTTCCTGCCCGGCGGCATCACCGGCGCGGTGCAGCGAGCCACCCTCAGCCGCGGCCAGCGCCGCCAGGCAGCCGCCCGGCAGCGCGACATCCTGGAGAAAGCCGAGTGAACCTGCAGCCCCACCCGCCCGCCGGCGGTCTCCATACCCTCGGCCGCTGGACCGCCGACCGCGCGGTGTCCACCCCCGACCGGGTGGCGATCGACGACCGCGGGGTCAGCCTGCGCTATCGCGACCTCGATGCCCGGGCCGTCGCCCTGGCCGCGGGCCTTCGCGCCGCCGGCTACGGGGTGGGGGACCGGATCGCCACCCTGACCGGCAACTCCGCCGACCACGTGGTGCTGTTCTTCGCCTGCGCCAAGGCCGGCCTGGTGCTGGTCCCGCTGTCCTGGCGGCTGTCGCCCGGGGAGATCGCCGAGCAACTGCAGCTGGCGGACCCGGCGCTGCTGCTGGTGGAGGATGAATTCGACGCGCTGGCCGCGGCCGCCGCCACGATGCTCCCGCTGCCGCCGCGCACGGCGGCGCTGGGGCCCTCCGGAGTGGAGCGGCACGTGCCCTGCCCCACCCGCCGGCTGGACAGCACCGGGGCGCCCGTGCAGCGGGACGTGCGCGACGACGATGCCCTCCTGATGATCTTCACCTCCGGGACCGAGGGGCCGAGCAAGGCCGCCATCCTCACACACGCGAACTGCTTCTGGACCAACCTCTCGCTGTCGCGGACCATGGAGCTCTCCAGCTCCGACGTGGTGCTGGCCGCGCTGCCGCAGTTCCATGTGGGCGGCTGGAACATCCAGCCGCTGCTGGCCTGGTGGACCGGCGCCACGGTGGTGCTGGAACGCACGTTCGACCCGGGCCGGATGCTGCAGCTGATCGCCGAACGCAGGGTCACCACCATGATGGGCGTCCCCACCCAGTACGCCCTGCTGGCCGAGCACCCCGGCTTCGCGTCCGCCGACCTGTCCAGCCTGCAGCACGCGATCGTCGGCGGCGCCTCCATGCCCGCTCCGCTGTTGCGGATCTGGCACAAGCGCGGCGTGGCCCTGAGCCAGGGCTACGGCCTGACCGAGGCCTCGCCCAACGTGCTCTGCCTGCCCAACGAAGACGCGGCCTCCATGATCGGCTACGCGGGCAAGCCCTACCCGCACGTCAGCGTGGCGGTGGCGGACCCGGCCACCGGCGAGATCCTGGACGGCGCGGCCACCGGTGAGCTGCTGGTCTCGGGACCGGGCGTGTTCGCCGGCTACTTCCGGAACCCGGAGGCCACCGCGGCGGCGCTCGCCGGCGGCTGGCTGCGCACCGGCGACCTGGTCGAACGCACCGCGGACGGCTTCTTCCGGATCGTGGACCGGATCAAGGACCTCTACATCTCCGGCGGCGAGAACGTGGCCCCGGCCCAGGTGGAGCAGGTCCTGCTCTCACATCCCGCGGTGGCCGAGGCCGCCGTCGTCGGGGTTCCCGACGAACGCTGGGGCGAGACCGGGCTGGCCTACGTGGTGGTCCGGCCGGGCCGGATCACCGACGCCGAGGAACTGGCCGAGCACTGCCGGGCGCAGCTGGCCGCCTTCAAGGTCCCCGGCCGGTTCGCCTTCGTGCCGGCGCTGCCGCGCACCGCACTGAACAAGGTGGTCCGGGGGAGGCTGCGGGAGGCCGCCGTCCGCCCCGGCCGCCACCCGCTGACCGCAGGATCGGAGCAGGAATCATGAGCGCTGCACCACGCACCGCCCGGGGCACCCGGACGCGGGCCAAGTTGCTGGAGGCTGCCGAAGCGGTGTTTGCGTCGGTGGGCTACCACGAGGCCTCGATCGTCAAGATCACCGAGCAGGCCGACGTCGGACTGGGCACCTTCTACCTCTACTTCGAGGGCAAGCAGGCCGTCTTCGACGAGGTCGTCGAGGACCTCAACCGGCGGGTGCGCCACGCGATGACCGAGGCGGCCAAGTCGGCGGAGAACCGGCTGGAGGCCGAGCGGGCCGGGTTCAAGGCGTTCTTCCGCTTCACCGCCGAACACCCCGCGCTCTACCGGATCATCCGGCAGGCGGAGTTCGTGTCGCCCGGTGCCCTGCGGATGCACTACACGCGCATCGTCAACGGCTACATTGAGGGACTGAAGGCGGCGCAGGCCACGGGCGAGGTCCGTCCGATGGACCCCAACGTCGCGGCGTGGGCGCTGATGGGCATCGGCGAACTGATCGGCATGCGCTGGGTGCTCTGGGAGGACGACGACGGTGCGCAGCCCGTCCCGCGGGAAGTGCCCGACCACGTATTCGAAGAGATGATGCAGTTCATTGAGCGGGCGCTGGCGCCCGGACAGCAGACGACGGAAGGACCCACCCATGGCTGAGAAGACTCTGACGGGCCGCAGCGCCATGGTGACCGGCGGGGCCAGCGGCATCGGCGAGGCCTGCGCGCGGGCCCTGGCCGACCGCGGCGCGAAGGTCACCGTGGCCGACCTGGACGGCGCGGCCGCCGAACGGGTGGCGCAGGAGATCGGCGGGGTCCCGTGGCAGGTGGACCTCAGCGACACCCGGGCGCTGGAAACGGCAGCGGTGGACACCGACATCCTGGTCAACAATGCCGGGATCCAGCGGATCAACCCCATCGAGGAGTTCGACCCGGAGGCCTTCCGGCTGATGCTCCGCCTGATGCTCGAATCCCCGTTCCTGCTGATCCGCGCGGCGCTGCCGGGCATGTACCAGCGCGGTTTCGGCCGGATCATCAACGTCTCCTCCGTCCACGGGCTGCGGGCGTCGGCCTACAAATCCGCGTACGTCTCCGCCAAGCACGGGCTGGAGGGCCTCTCAAAGGTCACCGCGCTGGAGGGCGGCGCGCACGGGGTGACCAGCAACTGCATCAATCCCGGCTACGTGAAGACGCCGCTGGTCGAGAAGCAGATTGCCGACCAGGCCCGGATGCACCAGCTGCCGCCGGAAGAAGTGGTGGCGAAGGTGATGCTCACCGAAAGCGCCGTCAAGCGCCTGGTCGAGCCGCACGAAGTGGCCTCGCTGGTGTGCTGGCTCGCGGGGCCCGACGCCGGCATGGTCACCGGCGCGTCCTACACGATGGACGGCGGATGGTCCAGCCGATGAGCGCCGAACCCGCAGCCCTGCCCTACGCCGCCCGGGACGTGCCGGTCCGCGGCGGCACCCTGCGCACCGGCGTGTGGGGACCCCGGGACGCCGAGGCGCCGGCCATCCTGGCCGTGCACGGCGTGACCGCCTCCCACCGCACCTGGGGCCTGCTGGCGCAGGAGCTCGACGGCGTGCGGGTGATCGCCCCGGATCTGCGCGGGCGCGGGCGCAGCAACGCGCTGCCCGGCCCGTTCGGCATGGCCGCGCACGCCGACGACCTCGCGGAGGTGCTCGCGGCGCACGGCGTGGGCCGGGCCGTCGTCGTCGGCCATTCCATGGGGGCGTTCGCCTCCGTGGTGCTGGCCCGGCGCCACCCGCGGCTGGTGGAGTCCCTGGTGCTCGTCGACGGCGGCCTGCCGCTGCAGGTGCCGGCCGGGCTCAGCGACGAGGAGGTCATCCAGTCGGTGCTCGGCCCGGCCGCCGAACGGCTGGCCGCGACGTTCCCCACCCGGGAGGCGTACCGGGACTTCTGGCGGGTGCACCCGGCGTTCGCCGAGCATTGGAACGCGCTGGTGGAGGACTACGTGGACTACGACCTCGCCGGTGAGGCGCCGCTGTTGCGGCCGGCGACGAATTACGAGGCGATGGCTCGCGACACCGCCGACCTGAACAGCGGCGCCGTCCTGATGGACGCGCTGGAATCACTCGCAGTCCCGGCGGTGCTGCTGCGGGCCCCGCGCGGGCTGCTGAACGAAGACGCGGGCCTGTACACGCCCGGATACGTGGACGGCTGGGCGCGTCGGCTGCCGGCGCTGCGGGTGCGCGAGGTCGCCGGAACCAACCACTACACCATCGTCATGGACCGCCCGGGCGCGGCGGCGGTGGCCGATGCGGTGCGCGACGCCATGGCCGGCCGGGCGGCGGGATGGGCCGCGGGCCAGGGGCCGGTCCGGTGAAACGACACACCGAACAAGCTGCAGGATAAACTCAAGACTGCGTGCCTATAGTCGAGAGGCTGAGGTTTCTTCCCCCAAGCACAAGCCCTCGTCCTCGGCCTGAGGCACAAAGTAGTCATGATTCGATTCGATAACGTCACGAAGATCTACGACCAGAACTCTCGTCCGGCCCTGGACAAGATCAGTCTGGAGATCGACCGCGGCGACTTCGCGTTCTTGGTCGGTTCGTCCGGCTCCGGGAAATCCACGTTTATCCGCCTGGTTTTGAAAGAAGACCGCGCCACCCGCGGCTCGGTCTACGTCGCCGGCCAGAACGTGGCCAACATTCCCAGCTGGCGCGTGCCCAAACTGCGCCGCGGCATCGGCGTGGTGTTCCAGGATTTCCGGCTGCTGCCCAACAAGACAGTCTTCGCCAACGTGGCGTTCGCCATGCAGGTGATCGGGCGCAGCCGGGCGGTGATCCGCGAGACGGTGCCCGAGGTGCTCAAGACCGTGGGCCTGGAGGGCAAAGACCACCGCATGCCGCACGAGCTCTCCGGTGGCGAGCAGCAGCGCGTCGCCATCGCACGCGCCGTCGTGAACAAGCCCGGGATCCTGCTGGCCGACGAACCCACCGGCAACCTGGATCCGACCACCTCGCTGGGGATCATGAAGGTGCTGGACCGGATCAACCAGAACGGCACCACCGTGGTGATGGCCACGCACGACAACGTGATCGTGAACGAAATGCGCAAGCGCGTAATCGAGCTGCGCGACGGCGTGCTGGTGCGCGACCAGTCCGAAGGCATCTACCTGGGCGAACCGGAGGAGGCCAAATGAGGCTGGCTTTTATCCTCGGCGAAATCGGTTCCGGCCTGCGCCGCAACCTGTCCATGGTGGTCTCCGTGGTGCTGGTGACTTTCATTTCGCTCAGCTTCGTGGGCGCGGCCGGCATGCTGCAGATGCAGATCAACCAGATGAAGGGCTACTGGTACGACAAGGTCCAGGTGGCCATCTTCCTGTGCGTCGACACCTCGACGACGGCCAGCTGCGCTGCCGGCCCCGTGACCGACGAACAGCGTGCGGAAATCGAGGCCACGCTGACCAGTCCGGCCGTGGAACAGTACGTGGACACCTACCTGTACGAGTCGCAGGACGATGCCCTGGGCCACTTCCGCGACCAGTTCGCGAACTCGCCGATCGTGGACTCGGTGACGGCCGACCAGCTGCCGGAGTCCTTCCGCGTCTCGCTGGTGGATCCGCAGAAGTACGAGGTCATCAACGAGATCTTCTCCTCGCTGCCCGGCGTCGAAGTAGTCGTGGACCAGCGCGAGATCCTGGAAAAGGTCTTCAGCGTCATGAACATCGCCTCGCTCGTGGCGGTGGGCATCGCCGTCGTCATGATTGTCTGCGCCATCCTGCTGATCGCCACCACCATCAGGCTTTCCGCCTTCAGCCGGCGCCGGGAAACCGGCATCATGCGCCTGGTCGGTGCCTCCAAGGCCGTGATCCAGCTGCCGTTCGTGCTGGAAGGGGTGATCGCCGCCGTGCTCGGGGCGCTGCTGGCCTCGGTCACGCTGTGGGCCGTGGCGCACTTCTTCATCGGCGGCTGGCTGGCCAGCCAATACCCCGACACGGCCTTCATTTCCTCCAGCACCATGCTGGTGATCGGTCCCGCGCTGGTGCTGCTGGGCGCCGTCCTGGCCGGAATATCGTCCCTTTTGACCCTGCGCCGCTACCTTAAGGTCTAGACTCATGAAACGTGCACAGAACTTGACATTGGGGAGCCAGGCTGTGAGCCGTACTAAGCCGCGGAAGAAATGCCTTCCGCAAGGGATTTTGAGTGCCGCCATGGCCGCCCTGCTCGCGTTCTCGCTGGGCTCCGCCGGCCCCGCCCAGGCAGACGACCTCGACGACCGCAAGGCCGCCCTCGACCAGGAAATCCAGCAGATCGAATCGTCGCTGGAGTTCCTCAACGCCGACATCGTCGAGGCGGTCAAGGAGCTGAAGCAGCACCAGAGCCGGCTGCCGGCGGCGCAGCAAAAGCTCTCCGAGGCCGAGGGCCGGGTGGACGCCGCCGCCAACAAGGTGGCCGCACTGGCGCAGCGCGTGGACCTGGCGCTGCAGACCAAGGACAAGATCAACCAGCAACTGGCCAGCGATGCCGAGGAGCTGGAGGAAACCAAAAAGGTCATCGGCCAGATTGCCACCCAGGCCTACAAGCAGGGCGGGGTGCCGTCCAACCTCTCGCTGTTCTTCGGTTCCGACGGCGACGCCAACCTGGCCAGCACCATCGACCTGGCGGACCAGGCGCTGCGCAGCCAAAACGCGGCACTGGACAAGCTGGCCCAGCAGAACGCGACGAATGTTAACTCCCGGGCGCGGCTGGAGGCCGTGGAGGAGGAAATCCGGGACCTGAAGGCGCAGGCCGAGGAGGCGCTGGCGGCCGAACAGGTCGCCCGCGACGAGGCGGCCGCCGAAAAGCAGAAGGTCGACCAGCTGATCGCCGAGACCTCGGCGCTGTCGGACAGCCTGCAGGCCAAGAAGCCGCAGATCGAGCAGGAGCTGGCCAAGACCGAGCAGGCCCAGAACCAGGTGCTCTCGCAGATCAAGGAGCGGCAGGAACGGCTGCGCCGCGAGGCGGCGGAGAAGGCCCGGCGCGAGGCCGAGGAGCGGCGCAAGGCCCAGGAGGCCTGGGAGCGGGAACAGGCCCGGATCAAGGCGGCTCAGCAGGCGGCGCGCAACAGCGGCCAGCCGGTGCCGCAGCTGGTCCCGAGGGTGCCGCCGCCCCCGCCGGCCAGCCAGGCGCCGTCGTCCTTTGGCTTGATCAACCCGGTGAACGGGCCCATCACGTCCGGCTACGGCTGGCGGCCCACTCCGGCGGGCACGATGGACTTCTACGGCACCGGCGGCTACATGCACAGCGGGATCGACTACGGTTCCGCCTGCGGCACGCCGATCTACGCGCCGGCGGCGGGCACCGTGGCGCGCGCGGACAGCACGGTCTGGGGCGGCGGCAACAGCGTGACGATGAGCCACGGCGTGGTGGGCGGCAACGCGCTGGACACCAACTTCTACCACATGACCCGCTACGTGGTGTACGCCGGCCAGAGCGTCGGCCGGGGCCAACTGATCGGCTACGTGGGCAGCACCGGCAACTCCACCGGCTGCCACCTGCACTTCGAAACCATCGTCAACGGCAGCTTCGTCAATCCGATGAACCTGCTCTAGGTTTCGCCGGCGGCACCCGGCGCGCTGCGGCTGATCCGGCCGTGACGCCGCGGCGGCTTATGCGGCGGCAACACCGCGGCGGCGCTCCTGCCGTGGCGCCGCTATAATGGAACGTTCCGACGACGAAGGAGTACCCCGTGCCCAGAGAAAGTGGCCGAAAGGTAGTGGCCACCAATCGAAAGGCCCGGCACGACTACCACATCATGGATACCTACGAGGCCGGCATGGTCTTGATGGGGACCGAGGTGAAGTCTCTGCGCGAGGGCCGTGCTTCGCTCGTGGACGGCTTCGCCATCTTCTATAACGATGAGCTGTACCTGGAATCCGTCTACATCCCGGAATACCTCAACGGCAGTTGGACCAACCATGCCGCCCGGCGCCGGCGGAAGCTCTTGCTGCACCGAGCCGAGCTGGAAAAGATTTCCCGCCAGACCAGGGAGTCGGGCTACACGATCGTTCCGCTGCAGCTGTACTTCAACGACGGCCTGGCCAAGGTGGAGATCGGCGTGGGCCGCGGCAAAAAGGACTACGACAAGCGCCAGACGCTGCGCGAGAAGCAGGACAACCGCGAGGCCCTGCGCGCAATGCGGGAAAAGAACCGCGGGGCCTGAGCAGCTGCTTCACCGCTGCCGCCCGCCATGCCGCGGGCGGGAGCCGCCCCTGTTCCTTCCGCTGCCGCCCCGCCATGCCGCTGGCCGGAGAGCCCTATGTGGCATCAGCCCGCCGTCAGGGACCGACGCACCAAGTCCAGCCACCCGGGTAGGCCGCCGCGGGCCAGCGCCTTCCGCTGGCGCTGCGCACCGTTGCCCTCCAGCCGCAGCCGTGCGGCCTGCTCGCGGACCCAGCCGCCGTCCCCGTGCTGCTCCAACGCCTCATCGATATGTCGCAGCAAGAGTTCGAGGACATCGTGCGCGGGCCAGAGGGTGGCCGAGTCCAGATGCACCAGTTTCTCCGACAACCCGAACCGGGCCGCCTGCCAGAGCGCCACGTCCAGGTGTTCCGGATGGAAGTTGGTGACCGGGCGCACCGCGAGGACGGCGGCCTGCTCGGTGGCGACCAGCGCGCGGACCAGCCCGGCCAGCAGCACGCTGTCGGCCGCGGTTAGCTGGCTGTCGGCGGCCCGGACCTCGATAGTGGGGTAGTGGTCGGCCAGCCTTGCCAGCCAGGAGAGGTGCCCGGGATCCGGGACCACCCCGGAGGCGTACAACTGCCGCACGCGGACGCCGTAGTCGTGCAGGTCCGCGAAGAACGGCGGGCAGCCCTGGACCTGCCAGCGGCGGTACATGATGGTGCGCCAGCTGGCGAAGCCACTGTCCGCGTGCCGCCAGTACGGTGAGTTGGCTGCTACCGCCGTGAGCAGCGGGAGCCAGGGACGCAGCCGGTTAAGGACCTGCAGCCGCACCTCCGGATCTGCCACTTCGACGTGGATGTGCATGCCCGTCACGTACTGGTCGGCGATCAGGGCCGGCGCACGCTCGGCGATGCTGCGGTACCTGGGGTTGTCGGTCACGGCTGCCGGGCGCAGGTCGGCGTCGAAAATCACGCCGATGCCGGCCGCGGCCGCGCCCGTTGCCGCGGCGCTGAGGGCCAGCTCGTGACGGAAGTCCAGCAGGGCGTCCGCAGCTTCGGACAGCTGGCGGCACACCGGGGTCGAGGTTTCCACCTGGCAGTCGAGCAACTCGTAGCTCACCCATTCCGGGGTGGTTCCCAGGCGCAGGGCGGCCCGCACCGCCGGGCCGGTCGTCACCGGCAAGCCAGTGCGCGGGTCCATCAACAGGAATTCTTCTTCGATGCCGAACGTTGCCGGGGTGGACGCCGGCGGCGGCGTGCCTGGGGGCCGGCCCACAACCATGGTTTGAGCGTAAGTCCCGCGACCGCACGCTGGCTATGCCGGGGCGGCGGGAATAGCCCGGCGCAAACATGGGTTACACTGGATGGTCCGGGACAGGTAACTGCCCGGCAGCAATGGTTATTTTGATAACTACATACGGGGATGACAGGTTTCGACGATGTTAGTCGCGCCAGGGGAAGCGGGCCGAGGATGCAGAGTTATCTCGGAAACGCTCTCTGCAAACCAATAAGTGCCGAATCTAAGCGCACTGACTTCGCACTCGCTGCCTAAGTAGCGGTGCAAGTCCGTCAGCCCGGGGATGCTCTCGCCCCGGATGCTGGCGTCATTAAGAGAGCCACTGCTGAATACCTTCGCCGTTGGGGTATTCGGGACATTTAGACGGCTGGGCCCGGGTCAACCACCTGTTTGCGGGATGGTTGGGGCCAAGAAAACCCGAAGCAAACTGCGCCCGGAGAAGTCCTGGCAACACAACATCGGACGGGGGTTCAATTCCCCCCATCTCCACTATGTGATGAGTTGGGACATCCTTTACGGATGAGTCGGGTCATCGCTTACACCCCGGTCTTCGGACCGGGGTGTTTTCTTTTGTCTGGGTTGGTAGTTCCGGTCCGGATCTTCGACAAGGCTCATGCTGGCACCCGGAGCAGGTAAACGGTGTCCCGACTCATTTGGAAACGATCACTGGAAACTATGACGGCGCGGCACGCAGCTTTGGTCACGCCTGGTCGCCCGGACGGCTTTAGGATCGTGATGAATTCGAGGCCTTCGAGCGGCAGGAACAAGACGAGTGATTTTGAATGAGCAGAGCGAGCCGGTCGACTTTCGCGCATCGGCCGAACTGATCCTTTCAGGCGACGCCGACGGTCTCTTCAACGCCGCAAATGACCTGCAGCAGATACCCGCGGCTGAAGCGGTCGAAGCCCTGTATCGACTAGCGATTGAGCACGGGGTTAAGGAAGCACACCTCAACTACGGGACCTTTCTCGAAGGGCAGCATCGGACCATGCAAGCCTTGGAGCAATACGAGACGGCACATAGGGCAGGGGACCCGCAGGCGGCGTTAGCCCTGGGGCAGGCCTACCTGAACCTTGGGAAACCGGCCGAGGCGATCAGATGGCTAAGCGACGCCGGTGAGAACCCATCAGTCCCACTCCGGCTGGCCAGAGCATACCGAGCCGTAGGGGATGAAGGCTCCGCAGTTGAAATCCTGCGAAAAGGCAGCGAGCTCAGCGCAGAGGCGGCCGTAGAACTGGTCACCACGACGGATCAGTTGGACCTCGACACATCGATTCAGCTCCTCGAAAGACACCTCGACACCGGTGAGGTTGATGTCCTAATCCCTCTAGCGGATCTCTATTCCAAGGCAGGCAGAAGCGACAAAGAAATCGAACTTCTGCGGCGCAGCGTCTCTGAAGGCGAACCGAACGCACTGCATAACCTGGGCTTGGCGCTCTGGGAATCGGGGCAGGCTAAGGAGGGTAGGGCGCTTCTCAAGCAGGCCGCGGGCCGAGGCGACCAACTATCAGCCCAAACCCTACGCAACATTCGCCGAGCCTACCGCCAAGTCAGGCCGAAAAGAGCTTCGCGGAGGAGATAAGGGGCGCAACCTCCGAGGAAGACACCAAACTGACAAGACGATGTTCAAGAGGCCTTGCTAGCGAGGGGTTCGCCGACAGCCCGCCTGTTGTCATCGAGGGCAGCCACGCGTACGGTCGAAACAGGCGGCCAACTGGTTTTGCCCATTGTGAAGCCCTCTTTCGAGCCACCGGGAGCCTGGTTTCATTCTCTGAAAGGTGGCTCTCATGGAGTCGCACATCAAAACCCACCCCCATGCCCTTTCCATCGCGAGCCTTGATTCGGCCGTGTACTTGGGGCAAGGCACGCACCCGCATCTTGAAGGCCTTGAGGTACCCGGCCTGCCCACCGGCAAGTCGCCCGCGCAGAGGAGCATGCTGGCCGCCGTCCTGTGCAGATCCGGCGAAGTGGAAGCAGCCGAATGGGCTTTGGACCAGGCTAAGGCGGCCAGCGACGAGCAGATCATCGCTGCCCTCTCCTCAGGCTTGTCCGAAGAGGAGGTGGGGGTAGCGGCGGGTGTTTGCGAGTACGCGATCGCCGAGATCGTCGCCGCTCAGGCCCCGCCAAAAGCAAGCTGAGGCGAAGCCAGCCTGAGTGCAGCCTACGTGAGCTCAACATGGTATGAGCCGGTCCGGCGGGGGATCTTCCGCCCCGCCCGCCGCACCCAGGTGGCCGGACATTCTTCCTGGTCTGGGCCGGCAGGCGCTATCGAAGGCGTGCGGTGGAGAGCGAGTATCTGTTCGCCGTGTTGTACCCGGTCTTGGACCCGGTGACCCGCACCCTGATCGTGTCGAAGCGGTCCGTGGCGGTCAACCGGTAGGTCTTGCCGGTGGCGCCGCGGATGGCCGTGCCGGAGCGGTACCACTGGTACTTCAGGGTGGTGCCCGCCGTCCAGGTGCCCGGATACGCGGTCAGCGTGTAGCCCGTCCGCAGCGTGCCCTTGATGACCGGTGCGGACGTGCGCAGGGTGCCCTTGGCAATCGCAGACGTCTTGGCCGAGTACCGGTTCAGGCTGGTGTAGCCGCTCTTGGATCCGGTCACCCGGACGGAGATCTGCTTGCCGGCGTCGGAGCCGGTGAGCACGTAGGTGCGGCCCGTCGCCCGTGAGATCGCCGTGGTGCCGCGGTACCACTGGTACTTCAGCGTGGTGCCCGAGGTCCAGGTACCTGGGTACGCGGTCAGCGTGTAGCCGGGCCGCAGCGTGCCCTTGATGACCGGTGCGGAGGTGCGCAGGGTGCCCTTGGCAATCACGGACGTCTTGGCCGAGTGACGGGTCAGGCTGGTGTAGCCGCTCTTGGATCCGGTCACCCGGACGGAGATCTGCTTGCCGGCGTCGGAGTCGGTGAGCACATAGGTGCGGCCCGTCGCCCCAGAGATCGCCGTGGTTCCGCGGTACCACCGATACTTCAGCGTGGTGCCCGAGGTCCAGGCCCCGGCGCCGGCGGTCAACGTGTAGCCGACCTTGTGGGTTCCGCTGATCGTCGGCGTGGAACTGGCCAGCAAGCCCGGAGCGATCTTGGGCGTCGGCTCGGAGGTGTTGCTGCGGACGGCATAGCCCTCCTGTGACCTGCTGCTCGTCACGGTCACACTCAGCGCGGACCCCAAATCGGCCGGTACGGGGGTGTACGTATCGAAGGTGGCGCCGCTGATGGGCTGGTCGTTGCGGTTCCACTGGTAGCTCTCCACCGTTCCCTCGGGCCAGCCGCGGGTGTCCGCGCCCAGCCGGCGACCGACCAGGGGTTCCCCAGTGATAACCGGGACGAGGCTGAAGTCCAGGGACGAGGTGGCGTCGGCCAACCCGGTTCCGCAGCCTTCGGGGCAGGTGCCCGGAAGGGGACGGGACTTGAGTTTGAGGTGGTTTTCCAGCCGGGCCGGCGTCCAATTCGGACGTGCAGCAAGGATCAAGGCGGCCAGGCCGGCGACGTGCGGTGCGGCCATCGACGTGCCCTGGAGGTAGGAGTAGCCCTCGGCGCCCGGGGTGGTCCTGCCCTGGTTGTATGTGGAGACGATGCCGTTGCCCGCTCCGGTGCTCCCGTCGCCGCCGGGGGCGGTTACGTCGATCATGGCTCCGAAGTTTGAATACGGGGCGCGGTTGCCTTCGCGCCCGCTGGCCGCCACCGTGATGACGTTCTTGCAGTTCGCCGGGGTGGACAGGGAGGCATTCTGGTTCTCATTGCCGGCCGCCACCACGACGGCGGAGCCGGCGTTTACGGCATGGTTCACCGCGGACTGGAACGTGGCGGAGCACACGCTGGAGGCGCCGAGCGACAGGTTGATGACACGGGCCCGGTTTGGATTGAGCGGCACGTCTGGGACTTTGCCTCCTGCCGACCAGATCACGGCGTCGGCTATATCGGACAGGTACCCGCCGCACGCTCCGAGGGCGCGGACGGGAAGGATCTTCGCGCCGGGGGCGACGCCGGCCACGCCCTGACCGTTGCCGGCGACGGCGGCGATGGTGCCGGCTACGTGCGTGCCGTGCCAGGAGGAGTCGTTGTACCCGCAATCACTGGCGTCGTTCCAGTCGCCTTCATCCCGGGGGTCCGGGTCCCGGCCGTCGCCATCGCGGGCATCGGCCGGGTCGGCGATCATGTCGTAGCCGGGCAGCACGTTGGCGTTGAGGTCGCTGTGATCGGTGATGCCCGTGTCGACGACGGCGACCGTGACGCCGTCGCCGCGGCTGACGTCCCAGGCTCCCGGCACGCGCATCCCGGCCGTCTCCTCGAAAAGGTCCCACTGCAGGCCGAAGTGCGCGTCGTTCGGCGTCGTCGACGGTTGCATCCGCTGATCAGGTTCTGCGAATTCGACGGCCGGATCCGCCTCGAGCCCGGCGACCAGTTCCCTGGCCTCAGAGTCTGTGAGGGGCTTGCCGGTGCTGATCACCCGGGCCCCGGTGGCGGTGCCGCGCAGTTCCTTCACGCTGACGCCCAGCTTCTTGGCGGTGCGCCCGTAGGCTTTCCCCCTACCGGCGGAGCTGCCCCCGGCCTTGTCCCTGAACTTAACGATGAACCGGTCGGTCGGCATGTCGCGGGGAGGCAGGTACTTGGATGTGGCGCGAGGTGGGTCGGACTCAGCGGTGGCCGAAGCCGGAAGGGCGGCGAGCGTTCCGCCGAGGACAGCGGCGGCGGTGAACGAGGCCAGTCCGGCGAGGAAGCGGCGGGGCAGGGGCGAAGGCATGGGTGTCATCCTTACGGGCGGGGTCCCGGGAAGTTGGTGCAGGACGGACGGGATGCGACGTTGCGCCCACGCGGTTCAGTGTAACGATTATCCCCCGGTGGTACAGCCCCTGACAAAGCTCGAACCGGTAACCACCGGGCCGCGGCGGAGTGTGACGGACTCCCGCCGGCCTGTAAAGACCTCACGCTGGTCTCAAGGCCAATCGGTGGCTATTCACCGCTTCCGCTTGCAAGCCCCTCGCCGCCGGATGTAACGATTAAGTTGCAACATCCCCAACGATTGGAGCAACACATGTCATCGTTTGCTAAAACCAAGGCACGGCAGCTGGCCGCTGGAGTCTTCGTCGCAGGCGTGGTGACTGCCGGAGGCGCAGGAGCCGCTTCTGCTCACGAAACACAGGATTCGTTCGTGGCCATCACGGCCGAGGACGTAACCATCGTGCCGGCCCCGGTCGAGGAAGCTGAACCGGTCGTCGAGGACGGTCCCGCGGAGGAAACCCCCGCTGGGGAGCCGGCTGCCCCGGCACCGGTCGAGGACGAAGCCCCAACCCCGGACGAGGGTGAAGAGCCCGTCGAGCCCGTCCCCGGGGAAGAGCCGGTAGAGGAGGTTCCGGTCGAGGAACCGGCTCCGGTGGAGGAAGAGCCTGCACCGGCCCCCATTGAGGAGCCGGTCGTGGAAGAGCCGGCCCCGGCTCCGGTTGAGGAGCCGACCCACGCCTGGCAGGCCGTGAAGGCCGAAACGGACGCCGCGTGGAAATCGGCGAAGGCCGAGGCTGATGCCGCGTGGAAGTCCGCGAAGGCGGAGGGAAGCGCAGACTGGAAGGCCGTCAAGGCTGAAGGAAAGGCCGACTGGAAGACAGCCAAGGCCGAAGGAAAGGCCGTGTGGAAGACGGCCAAGGCCGCCGAGAAGGGCGTCGGCGAGGTCGAGTAATTCAGCCGGCTCCGCCATCGGGGGCGGTCTCCCTGCGGGGAGGCCGCCCCTCTGCGTGCAGGCGGGATCCGGCCGAGTCCGGCGCAGGGACCGGCGGCGATTCGGCTTGCGATTCAGCTTTCTTCTAAACCTCTAGCCCAGCAGCGCCCGTCGCCAGGGGTCAGTCTCCGGGAAGCGCCACGTCGACGATTCCGGTGAACCTGGTGCCGATGCCGTCATACTCGCTGCGGACCCATCCCGCGGGCAGCTCGGGCAGCTCCGCGGGATCATGGTGCCGGCAGTAAACATAGGTGAATTCGGGCCACCATTTCTTGGGCCGGGCAGACTCGGTAAAGCCGCAAATGAAGCACCGCAGCGGTGTCCAGACAGGCCTCTTGCCCGTGCGATTGGCACGCGACTGGGCCAGCCAGGCCGGTGGGTCCGCGTCCATCGCGGCGAGTTCCTCCTCGGAGATGCGGGAGGGGATTCCGTGGCGTTTCGCCATCTCCGGTGGGATATCGAGGAACTGGGCTGCTTCGCGTCTGGTAATCATCACCTACCACCATGGACCGGGAGTCCAGCTGCAGCAACTTCGTGCAGTGCGCCCGCGCCGGGCGCACTGCTCCGCGCCCGTTTACTTCATCAACCTTGCGCCGCGCCGGTCAACCGCCTGGGTCTGGCGGTGTCCGTCGTGTCGCGGGCCGGGTTGCCGGCATAGATGGCGTTCTCCGGCACGTCTTCTCCCTTCATGAGCAACGAGTCGGCCTCGAGTGAGACGCCGTCGCCCACCACGGCGCCGTAATTGACGAAGGACTCGACGCCAAAGGAACACCGGTTCCCCACCGCGATGTAGTCCGACTTGAATGTACCGTCTTCCATCGAGTGGCCTTGAAGGGCCGTGCCTTCGTTCAGGGCGCAGTCGTCGCCGATTGAGACAAGTGTTTTCTCGGGGATGTTGCAGCCGGCGTCGTAGAGACGCTTGCCCACCTTAACGCCGAGCATCCTCCAGACGAGTGATTTGAAGGGCGTGCCGTTGAAGGGTGGAGTGGCGAGCATCTTCCACAGACGTTCGTGGTGCCAGAAGTACGGGTCGTAGATCGAGCAGTACTGCGGCTTCAACCTGCGGAAGCCCATCACCAGGCGCTCGACGAGGACGGTCAGCAGGACAAGGTAAATGACGAAGCCCAACGTTCCTACGGCAACAGCCAACGCGCCGAATTCATCGTAGATTGTTACGGAGGCTGCGGCGATGAGCGTCCCGGAGAAAAACAGGAACCAGCGCACACCGAGGAAGATTCCCATGGACGCGACATTGTGGCGGTTCTTGGCCGGCAGCCGCCTGTTCTTCGCCTCTTCGATCTTCAGCTCATCGAACCGGCCGTCCCGCTGAACGGAGCGCGGAATCTCGAACGGAGGGGATCCCAGCAAGCCGGTATTTTTCCGGACCGGGCCGTCGATCGGGATCATGACCTTGGTTGCCAGCAAGACGTTCTCGCCAACCCGTGCCTCGAGCGGGAAGGTGAGGTCGTTTCCCAGAAAGTTGCGGCCCGCGATCCTGACACGGGACAGCCGGAACGAGGTGCTCGAGTAATCGGCGTTCATCATGTTCAGGCCGTCGGAGACCATGGTCCCGTATCCGATGGTATTCAGGTAGGGCGAATCGTGTGACACCTCGGGGCCGAAGTTCGACCCTGTCTGCTCCACCTTCTTGCCGAGGTTGTAGCCCAGTGCCTTCAGGTAATGCACGATGTACGAGCTGTCGCCGAAAACATCCTTGTACAGCTTGACGTTCGTCAGCCCGGCAACCATCCGCTGGAGCGTGAAATGCACGCCGTACAGCGGGTAGACCTTGTCCGGCTTGAGAGCGAGGTTCAGGAGCCGGGGGATGGTCAGGACCGCGATGAGGCCGCCGAAGAAGGAGGCCAGGAACAGGGTCAGGGTGATGAGCAGGGTGTCGAGGTAGAAGAACGGATTGTCCATTTTCAGGTGTTCGCTGTCGAGATAGGGCGGCAGCATCGCTGACAGGGCGATGAGTCCGACCGGCGCGACCAGGACCAGCCGGTTGAAAAGCTGCAGCAGGGTGAAAATGACCCTGCGGCGGGTGCTGCAGCGTACCGGCGGAACCCTGAGGTAGTTCGTTGCCGTAGGGACCGCGGGGGAGCCGTGCCAGCGCTGACCGTCCGGTACCGCCTGGCCCGTTTGCAGCGAAGACGCATGGCCCAGCTGAGCGCCGTCGCCC
This sequence comes from Arthrobacter sp. Y3224055, assembly GCF_059090825.1. NCBI lineage: Bacteria > Bacillati > Actinomycetota > Actinomycetes > Micrococcales > Micrococcaceae > Arthrobacter > Arthrobacter sp. Y3224055. The sequence continues at coordinate 179,586 of NZ_JBNHGB010000003.1, forward strand.
ATGGCCGTGTCGATGTCCAGCGTCGTCTTTTGCGACACCAGGACATCGCGGCCCAGCGTCACCGTGCCCGTTTCGATGACGCCGCTGCGGGCGCGGTAGGCGAGGAAGAATGAATTTTTGTGAATGACCGTGCCGTCGCCGATGCTGACCAGGTCGGTGCACACCGGCATCATGCGCGAGAAAATGGCAACGCCCTTGCCGATTTTTGCCCCAAGCGCCCGGAGGTAGAGAACGTAAAGGGGCGAGCCGACGAACAGAACGAGGGGATTGCTCCGATTGAGCGTCTTGACGACCCAGAACCGGATGTAGGCCCAGCTCCACAGGGGGATGTCCTGACGCTTCCAGCGGCCGACCAGAACCCATTTCAGGACAATAGGGGTGACGGACAGTATCAGGAACATCGCGGCGCCGAATCCGACGGATCGCAGCCACATGTCGATCAAGCCGGTTCCATCGGAAACCCATACGAACGACATGACGAGCAAAGAGGCAGCGTAGGTGGTGTAGCCCAGGAAGAACATCAACTGCGCGACGCCGCACAAGATGTGCCGGAGCGCGCTGGGCGCAGGCCGCAGGGCCGGCTCCGTCTGGCCCGCAGGGGTTCCCGACGGCTCGGCCGCGGCCTGGGCAGCCGAGAGGACGACGGCGAGCCGGCGGACAGTGGGATGCTGGTAGATGTCCTGCATGGCCACCGGCGGCAGCGCAGCCCGGCGCCGGACGGCGGCCGAAAAACCGGCCATGAGCAGCGAATTGGCGCCGAGATCGTTGAAAAAGTGTGCCGTGGCGGAGACTTTCTCCACGCCCAGGACCCCCGCGAGGCAACCGGCCAGTATCTCCTCCGCCTCCGTTGCCGGTGCGCTGTACTCGTGAGTGCCGCCGGTGAGCCGGGGTTTGCCGGGCTGCGGCAGCTTCTTCCGGTCGGCCTTGCCGCTGGGCATGACGGGGATTTCGGTGCAGCGTTCGAGGTAGGCCGGGACCATGTAGCCGGGCAGGGTCTCGCTCAGTTTTTCGGCGATGTCGGCCTCGTCGACCGCCGCGGTGTCCTGGCGCAGTGTGTAGTAGGCGACCAGCTCCACGAGTCCGGGGGATGGCTCGTAGGTGCTCACTACCGCCTGGGCGATGCCGGGCACCTGCAGCAGGACGGACTCGATTTCAGTAAGTTCGATGCGGTAACCACGGACTTTGACCTGCGTATCGATCCGGCCGTGGTACTCGATGGTTCCACTCTCGGTGAACCGCCCCAGGTCGCCCGAGCGGTAGATCCGGCCCGAGGGATTGTTATCGATGCCAAGGAAGTCGTGGATAAAGGCCCGCTCGGTCAGATCGTCACGGTTGATGTATCCGCGGGCCAGCCCGATCCCGGCGATTCCGATTTCGCCCAGTTCCCCCGGTGGCAGCGCTCGCGGTTCATCCGGATCGAGGACCACCACCGAGTACGTGGGCAGGGGAGTGCCCAGGGTCACCGGTTTGTCCGGATGGACCGCGTCCCAGGTCGCAGTGACGGTTGCTTCCGTTGGGCCGTAGACGTTCAGGAACCTGCGGCCCGGCCGGTGCCATCGCGTAATGAGGTCACGCGGGCAGGCCTCGCCGGAGACCAGTAGGAACCGCAGGTCGGGCAGGTCCTCGTCGAGGGTGGCCAGCAGCGTTGGAACGCAGCACATGGCGCTCACCCGCTGGTCCCGCAGGAACTGGCCCAGTTCCATGCCAAGCAGGCTGACGCCGCCGGGCTTGGGCACCAGGGTTGCACCGGCCATCCACGGGACCCAGATCTCCTCCACCGAAAAGTCGAAGGCGATCGTCATCCCTTGGTAGACGCGGTCCGTCGGCTGATAGCCGTAGACTTCGGCTGCCACGAGCACGAAGTTGCAGATGCTGGGATGGTCGATGGCCACACCCTTGGGGCGGCCCGTCGAGCCGGAGGTGTAGATGATGTAAGCCAGGTCGCCCGGCGGCCCCGCCTGTTCTCCCCGGGGCAGGCGCGAGGAATCCTGCGCGGCCACCAGCGGGTCCTCCTCGTCGAGGCAGAGGATGGTCGCACCCGTTTGGGGCATCCGGTCCCGAAGGTGGGACAGCGACAGGACAAGCCTCACGCCGGCATCCTCGACAATGTAGGCCAGACGGTCGGAGGGGTATCCGGCGTCCAGCGGGACATATGCGGCACCGGCCTTCAAGACCGCCAGAATGGCCGTGTAGGACCGGGTTGGCTGGTCAAAGAGCAGCGCGATCCGGTCGCCCGCCCGTGTGCCGCGCGAGATCAGGTACCGCGCCAGCTGGTTCGCCCGGGCGTCGAGCTGATCGTAGGTCAGCGACGACCCAACGCCGTCGACGGCGAGCCGTTCCCCCTCGCCGTCGAGCCGCAGTTCGTCGCAACGGTCCTCGAAGAGCCGTTCCAGCCTGTCCCCATCGTGCCAACGTACCCTTCCGTTGCCGGGGGCGCCGGTGAGGATGGTGCTGGCAGCCTCGGCGCGGCTGGAAGATTTCGGCCGGTGGCCTGTCTCGGTCAGGCGGCGCCGGGCGCTGCGCCCTGCCGGAGCGCTCATGCCGCTCCCCGCTGTCCCCGTTGCCGGACCGCCTGTACCAGGAAGCCGCAGGCGGCGTGCGTCTCCTGGGCGGGCGTGGGGAAGTGCACATGTGCCGCCATGGCAGTCCTCCTAGCCTCGGGAGTCGACGACGTGCCGGGCAGTGCGTCGAGCCATGTGCGACGGTCTAGCCATGTGCGACGACGGGCCCCTAGACGACATTGGACGACGTCCGGTGTTACGGCGGCGTTACCGGCCTGACTGCCGCCGACGAGGGCCGCATTGACAACGTTGAACACGGTGGGAAGCTGTAATCGGGGAGAAGCGGGGCAGTTGCTTGGGGGCTACTTGATGCCCTTGGGGGAGGGCACGGAAATGAATGCAACAGAACGTCCGTGGGAGGTCCAACTCCTGGGGGGATGGCAGATTCGCCAGGGAACACTTCCCGTCAGGGTCACCATCCGGCAGCAGCGCCTGATTGCCGCCCTGGCCCTTCACGGCAGCGAGCCACGCGCGTTCCTGGCCGGCCTGCTGTGGCCGGACAGTTCGGAGAGGCAGGCGGCGGGTAGCCTGCGGGAGGCGATCTGGATGATTTCCCACCAGCTGCCGGGACTGCTGGAGGAGAGCAGGGATCCGCTGGCACTCGCTCCGGACGTCACAGTGGACGTTCACGAAGTCCGCCGGCGGCTGGCCGCCCTCGACGGGGACCGCGGGGTCAGCCAGCGGCCGGCCCTGCTCGACCTGCTGCGCACGGCCGAACTGCTGCCCGGGTGGTATGAGGATTGGGTCATGGCCGAGCAGGAGCGGTGGAGGCAGCTGAGGCTGAAGGCCCTGGAACGCCTCGCCGGCCAGTATCTGGAGCGCGGTGAGATCGACCGGGCTACGGACGCAGCGGGAATCGCCGTCGCCATTGAGCCGCTGCGCGAAAGCGCGCAGCGGCTGTTGCTCCAGGCGCAGATCGCCGAGGGCAATTATGCGCAGGCGCTGCGGGCGTTCGAGGCCTTCAGTTCCCGGCTGCGGAAGGATTATGGGGTGGAGCCTTCGGCCAAGATCATGAACCTCATGGCACCCCTGCTCGCGCCGCCGGCTGCGGCGGACGGCAGATCGGGGCCGGGCAGCCGGCCGCCCGCCTAAAGGACCAGTGCGCCGCGGGCTATGGCTCCGCGGTCAGGGACGAGGCATAAAGATCCATCAGCGCCGGCAGCCCGCCGGATTCCATGGCCCTGCGCTGCCGGTCGGCGCCGGTGCCCGTGGCGAAGAGCCGCTCGATGCTGGCATCCACCCACGCCGAGTCGCCCTCTTCCTCGAGTGCGGGCCGGATGTAGCGCAGCAGCATGCCCACCACATCCCGTGCCGGCAGCAGCACGCCGGACTCAGGATCCACCAGCCGGTCGGACAGGCCCTGCCGTCCGGCCTGCCAGACGGCGGCGTCCAGAAGCTCCGGCTCGGGCTGCAGGAAGGACCGGGAGGAAGCCTCATCGGTCAGCACCGTGGAGATCAGTCCCCGGACAACCGCCGCGATCAGCACGGAGTCCTGGGCCTCGAGCTGCACGTCGGCGGCACGGACTTCAAGGGTGGGGTAGCGGTCGGACAGCCGTGCCAGCCACGTAATGACACCCCGGTCGATGACCACGCCGGAGTCGACCAGGCGCTGGATCCGGCGCTCGTAGTCGGCCGCGTCGCGGAAAACCGGCGCGCAGCCCTGGATGGGCCAGCGGCGGTAGTGGACGATCCGCCAGCTGCCGAACCCGCTGTCCCGGTCCAGCCAGTACGGTGAGTTGGCGCCCAGCGCCACCACCGCCGGCAGCCACGGCCTGATCCGGTTCAAGGCCTGCACCCCGGCCTCCTTGTCGGGGACGGACACATGCACGTGCTGGCCGTTGACGAACTGGTCGGCCACGATGCCCTTCGCGCTGGCCTTGAGCTGGTGGTAGCGCTCCTTGTCCGTGACCTCGGGGTAGTCGTCCTGGATCCGCGGGGCCGTGCCCGTGGCCGCCGCGCGCACGCCGGTCTTGCGGGCGGCGGTATCGAGCTCGCGGCGGAAGTTGAGCAGCGATTCCTCGGCCTCGGTGAGCGTGGAGCAGACCGCGGTGGCAGTTTCAATCTGGCAAGTGAGCAACTCCCGCTGGATCTCATCCCTGGCTACTTGTACCGAGCCTTCCAGGTTTTCGGCGACCCTGTCCGCCACCGGGGCGGGTAAGCCGGTGGCCGGATCCAGCAGCAGGTATTCTTCCTCAATTCCCAGAGTTGCCATGGGGCACCTTTCTTCTGCCGACGCTCAGACAAGCCGAGCCTAACCGATCTGCGGGCGGTCATGCTCACGGCCGGGACCGCCCGAACCCTGCCGGCCAGCCGTCTGGCCAGGGGCACGGATTGCTCAGGACAGTGGCACGGTCAGGCCAGTTGCCGCGAGCCCGAGCGCCGCGGCGGCGGTGCCCAGCAGCAGGTTCGCCGCGAGATTGACGACGGCGGCGCCCGCCCGTCGCTCTGCCCACAGCTTAACCGTGGCGACGGTGAAGGAACTGAAGGTGGTCAGCCCGCCGGCCAGGCCGCTGGCCAGCGCCAGTCGCCAGGGCTCGGCCAGGCGCCACGTTTCCGCCAGGCCCGGCTCCTGGCCCACCACGCCGCCGGCGACGAGCCCGAGGATGAACGACCCGGTGACATTGACCAGCAGGGTGGCCCAGGGCCAGTGCTGCTCCGGCCGCCGGCGGGCTGCCTGCCGGCGGGCAAGCCAGGTGTCGGCGGCGAAGCGCAGCAGGGCTCCGGCGGCGCCGAACAGCCCGACGAGCAGCGCCGTCACGAGGCGGCCGCCCGGGTGATCCGGCGGCCCAGCGTGCGGCCGGCGTGCAGCCCGGCGACGGCGGCGGCCAGGCCCGCGGCCAGGGACAGGCCCAGATACAGCAGCCAGTCGGCGTGGCGGCCCTGCGCCGCCAACTGGTCGACGGCCAGCGCAACGGCGGAGAACGTCGTGAACGAGGCGAGCAGCCCCGGGCCCAGCGCGGCGCGGAGCCAGAACGCGGTGCCGGGACGTTCGGTCCACAGCGCCGTGAGGACGCCCAGCAGCAGGCTGCCGGCCACGTTGATGGCCAGCGTGGTCCACGGAATGGAGCCGTCTTCGGGGAAGGCGACGCCCAACAGGTACCGCGCCTCGGCGCCCGCGAAGCCGCCGACGGCGACGGCGGCCCAGGCACCCGGGCCCGGCAGCGCGGACGGCGCCGCCGCGATGCGAAGCCGCCCGCGCGGCGTCGTGCTCACGAAGCGAGCCGGCAGCCGGGGTGCGGATCGCCGTGCACCCACAGGGCGGCGGCCGCCTGGTCGCCCAGGTCCAGCTCCCGGCCCGCCCCGTCCGGGCCGAACCGGACCACCAGCGCACCGCCGAAGGGGCGCCGGCCGACCACTTCCACCCGGTCGTCGAGCCCGATCCGCTCGGCGCTGAAGAAGCGCAGGAGGTCGGCATCGGCGTCGCTGATCCGGGTGATCCGGCCCGTGTGTCCGCCGTCGAGTTCTTCCAGTTGCACCGCGCTGGGGACGTGGACGGTGCCGTCCGCCGCCGGGATGGGGTCGCCGTGCGGATCGCGCTGCGGGTGGCCCAGCTTGGCCGCCATCCGGTCGATGAACATGTCGGAGACGGTGTGTTCGAGCAGCTCGGCTTCGTCGTGGACTTCGTCCCAGGCATAGCCGAGTTCCTGCACCAGGAAGGTCTCCAGGACCCGGTGCCGGCGGACCATGGTCAGGGCCAGCCGGCGGCCGGCGTCGGTCAGTTCGATGGCGCTGTACGGCCGGTGGTCCACCAGCTGCAGTTCCACCAGCTTGCGCACCATCTCTGAGACCGAGGAATTGGCCACTCCGAGCCGGCCGGCCAGCTGCGAGGAGGTGATGGGCTTGTCCTGCCACTCGGTGAAGGCGTAGATGACCTTGACGTAGTCCTGCACGCTGGATGAGCCGCTGCTCAGCGCGGTTTTCCTGGCCGGGGGCATGCGTCTCACTCTCTCGTCGAACGTGTCAGGACGGCAGGTTGGCGGCGGCGGAGCCGGGCTGCGCAGGGGAGCCCCGCCCCGTGCGGCGCCGGGCCAACTGCCAGATTACCCCGGTCCGCGGCGCGCCCAGGTAGACCACGAGGAAGACCAGGGCCTGGGCCAGGACCACCGCCGCGCCGGTGGCGACGTCCAGGTAGTAGCTGGCGTAGATGCCGGCGACCGAGGCGGCGGCGGTGACGGAGGCAGCGATCGCCAGCATGGCATCGAACCTGCGGGTCAGCAGGAACGCGGTCGCCCCCGGCGTGATGAGCATGGCCACCACCAGCACGATGCCGACCGCCTGCAGCCCGACGACGACGGTGATCGCCAGCAGCCCGAGCAGCAGCACCGACAGCCAGCGGGTGCTGAGCCCGATGGCGTGGGCGTGGATGCGGTCGAAGGCGAACAGCGTCAGGTCGCGGCGCTTGAACAGCAGCACGCACAGCGCCACGGCGCCGAGGATGAGCACCTGCAGCAGTTCGCCGTCGCTGACGCCCAGCACGTTGCCGAAGAGGATGTGCTGCAGGTCGGTCTGGCTGGGCGTCTTGGAGATGATGGCCAGCCCGGCCGCGAAGAACGCCGTGAACACCACGCCGATCACGGTGTCGCCCTTCAGGCGGGTGGAGGATCGCACGCCGCCGATCAGCGCCACCGCCGCGGCGCCGAAGATGAAGGCGCCCAGCGAGAACGGCACCCCGACGATGTATGCCAGGGCGACGCCGGGGAGCACCGCGTGGGAGACCGCGTCGCCCATCAGCGACCAACCCATCAGGATCAGCCAGCAGGACAGCACTGCCGACACGACGGAGGCGGCCAGCGTTACCACCAGGGCGCGGGTAAGGAACCCGTACTGCAGGGGTTCCAGCAACCAGTTAAACAGCTCCACTGCGTGTTCCTTCCCCAGGACCGGCCAGCGCGGAGCCGAAGGCCAGGGCCAGGTTTTCGTTGGTGAGCACGTCTGCGGGCGGGCCGTGCGCGAGTATTTTCTGGTGCAGCAGGATGGCCTCGTCGCACAGCTGCGGGATGCCGGCCAGGTCGTGGGTGGAGATCAGGATCGTCCTGCCCTCGTCGCGCAGTTCCTTCAGCAGGGCGATCAGGACCGCCTCGGAGGCCTTGTCCACCCCGGCGAAGGGCTCATCGAGCAGCAGCAGGCCGGCGTGCTGGGCTATGCCGCGGGCCACGAAGGCGCGCTTGCGCTGGCCGCCGGAGAGTTCGCCGATCTGCCGGTGCTGCAGGTGGCTTAGGCCGGTGCGTTCCAGGGCTGCGTCGACCGCCTCGCGGTCCCGGCGGCGGGGGCGGCGCATGGGTCCGAGCCGGCCGTAGCGGCCCATCATCACGACGTCGCGCACGGAGACCGGAAAAGTCCAGTCGACGTCTTCGGACTGCGGCACGTAACTGGCCAGGTTCAGCTTCCGCGACTGCCGGGGCGACAGCCCAAACAGTTCCACCGTGCCCGACGCCGGGTGGACGAGTCCCATCAGCGACTTGAACAGGGTGGACTTCCCGGAGCCGTTGACCCCGATCAGGCCGCAGATGGTTCCCGGTGCCACCGTGGCGGAGACGCGGTCCAGGGCGACGACGTCGTTGTAGGCCACGGTGAGGCCGAGCACGGAGATGGCGGCGGCGCCGGGCGGGAGGTCGGGGGTGCTCACGGGGCCAGTCCTTCCTTGATCAGGGAGATGTCGTGCCGGATCAGCTCCAGGTGGGTGGGCACCGGGCCGTCCGGTCCCGAGAGGGAGTCCACGTACAGCGGCGTGATGAGGCGGGCGCCGGTGGCGGCGGCGACCTGCTGCATCGATTCCGGGTTGACGGTCGATTCGCAGAACACCGCCGGGATCCGGTGCTCGGAGACCTGGCCGATCACGTCCCTGATTTGCCGGGGTGTGCCCTCGGCATCGGAGTTCACCGGCCAGAGATAGGCCTCACGCAACCCGGCGTCGCGGGCCAGGTAGGAGAAGGCGCCTTCACAGCTGACCAAAGCCGGAACGGCCGACGGATCGGCGAAGGCCGACTCCAGGCCGGCCATCAGCACGTCCAGCTCCCGTTGGTATTCCGCGCCGTTGCGGCGAAAGTCGGCGGCGTGTGCGGGCAGCAGGCGGCTGAAGGCGTCCACGATGTTGTCCACATAGACCTTCGCCGCCTTCGGGGACATCCACGCGTGCGGGTTCGGCTTCCCGGCATAATTCCCGGCGGTGATGCCCACCGGCTCCACGCCGTCGCTGAGGACCACGTGCGGGGCCGGGACTGCATTCAGGAAGCGTGCGAACCAGCGTTCGAGGCCCAGCCCGTTGTCCAGGATGAGGTCCGCGTCCTGCGCCCGCACCAGGTCCGACGGCGTGGGCTGGTAGCCGTGGATCTCCGCGCCGACCTTGGTGATGGACGCGACCTCCACGTGGCCGCCGCCGATTGTGTCGGCCATGTCGGCCAGCACGGTGAACGTGGTCAGCACCAGCGGCCGCTCCGACGCGGCGGCGGACTGCGGCGGCGCCGCACAGCCGGTCGCCGCCAGCACGATGGCAACGGCCAGCGTGAACCCCCTCGCCCAAAGTTTCGGCATGCCTAAATTTTGCAGGACGGCCAGCCTCAAAACAACCGCGGGAGAAAAATGTCCGGGGACCGGGGTCAGATCTTCCTGGCCCGCCAGCTATGGGTCAGGTAGGGCAGGTCGATCATTGCCCCGGGGGAGTGGCCCAGATGGTCGTGCAGGTACCAGTCGAGGTTGCCCAGGACTTTCGCCCGGGTGGCCTCCGTCGCGCGCAGGTAGTAGCTGCGGGTTTTGACCAGCTCCATCACGTCGCCGGTGCTGAGCCGGTCCCGCCACCGGGTCTCGTGCCCTTCCGGCGGGTCGAACTCCGGGCCGACTCGGGGGCGGAAACCGGGCTTGAGCACGTCGCCGGCATGCATGATGCGCGAGAGGCGGTGCACCCACGGCACGCCGGTATCCAACTGGTTCCACACCAGGCCCAGGGTCCCGCCGGGCTTGAGGATGCGGGCGGCCTCGGTGCTCGCCCGCAACGGATCGGTCCAGTGCCAGGCCTGCGCCACGGTGACCACGTCCATGCCGGCGTCGGGGAGGCCGGTGTCCTCGGCGGTGCCCGCCACGGTGGCCACGCCCGGAAGGTTCCGCTGCAGCTGCGCGAGCATGTCGGCCGAGGGATCCACCGCAACCACCCGCAGCCCGCGTGCGGCCAGGGCGGCGGTGTACTTTCCGGTGCCGGCTCCCACGTCGGCGGCATCCCGTGCGCCGGCCGGCAGCAGCCAGTCGACGGCGTCGTCGGGGTAGCCGGGACGGATGCGGTCGTAGTGTTCGCCGCCCTGCTGGAAGGCGTCGGCGTAGGCGCGCCGCCGCTCATCGTCCATCCGGGGGCCGCTGTGTGCCACGTGGTGCTCCTGGTGCGGCGGCGTGCTACCGGCCCTCGCCGGCGGCCTCGATGCTGCCGGCCGCTTCGTCGTCGTACGCTGCCGGGGCTGACCCGGCGGGGCGCTGTCCGCGCAGTTCGGGGTTCAGGCGGTGCAGGGCCTCGACGTGGAGCAGGCCGTTGGTGGCCAGCGCGTTGCCGCCGAACGGGCCGTCTTCGCCCTCCAGCGAGCTGAACCGCCCGCCGGCTTCGGTCACGATCGGCACCAGGGCGGCCATGTCGTAGAGGTTCAGTTCCGGTTCGCAGGCGATGTCCACGGCGCCCTCGGCCACCAGGCAGTAGGACCAGAAATCGCCGAAGGCCCGCGTGCGCCAGACGGATTCGGTCAGGCCAAGGAAGTCGTCCAGGTTCCCGCGTTCCTTCCAGCCGCCCAGGCTGGAGTAGGACAGCGACGCGTTCTCCAGCCGGTCCACGGCGGAGACCTGGAGCCGGGTCGCGGTGGCCAGCGAACGTCCCGTGTAGGCGCCGGTTCCCTTGGCGGCCCACCAGCGCTTGCCCAGTGCGGGCGCGCTGACCAGCCCGACCACCGGCTGCCCCTCGTCCACCAACGCGATCAGGGTGGCCCAGACCGGTACGCCCCGGACAAAGTTCTTGGTGCCGTCAATCGGGTCGATGATCCAGCGGCGGGCGCCGTGGCCGCTGCTGCCGAATTCTTCGCCGAGCACGGCGTCGCGCGGGCGGGAGCGGGAGAGTTGCCCGCGGATTGCCTCTTCGGCGGCACGGTCGGCGTCCGTGACCGGCGTCAGGTCCGGCTTGGTCTCCACCTTCAGGTCGAGTGCCTTGAAGCGGGCCATGGTCTGCGCGTCGACGGAGTCGGCCATCACATGGGCCAGGCGCAGGTCGTCGTTGTAGCTTTGCGAAGCGTGGGTCATAGGTTTCAACCTATCGGTAAGTGAAGTGCGGACGCGGGAGGCGGAGCTGCAGCCCGGCCGGCGGCCCTTAGACGGTGCCGAGTTCTTTGGCCTCGGGGCGCTCTTCGGCGCCCAGCAGGCGGCGCAGCGACGCAAGCCTCGCCGCCCCGGCGTCGCCGGCCCCGCCGTCAGCGACGTAGGGGTCCAGCCCGCAGCCCACGGCGGCGGCGTCGTGCTTGCAGCCGCGCGGACAGTCGGCGGTGCCGGGCTCCAGGTCGGGGAAGGCGGACAGGATCCGGTCGGGGTCCACATAGGCCAGACCGAAGGAACGGATACCCGGGGTGTCGATGATCCAGGTGCCGGCGGGCGAGTCCTGGACCTTCAGCGCCAGGGCCGACGACGACGTGTGCCGGCCGCGCCCGGTGACGGCGTTGACTCCGCCGGTGGCGCGCTGGGCCCCGGTGAGCGCATTGACCATGGTGGACTTGCCGACGCCCGAGTGGCCGAGAGTGACGGTGACCTTGCCGTCGAGATAACCGCGCAGCGCGGCCACGGCGTCGGTATCGAGCCGCGCGGACAGGCCCTCGTCGGAGCGGGTGTCCACGCCGAGGGCGTCGGCGGCGGCGGTGCGGCTGACGATCACCGGCAGCTCCAGGTGCTCGTAATTGGACAGCAGCTCGGCGGGGTCCTTCAGGTCGGCCTTGGTGACGCACAGCAGCGGGCGGATCCCGGCGTCGTACGCGGCCACCAGCGCCCGGTCGATGAACCCGGTGCGGGGTTCGGGGTTCGCCGCCGCCACCACGATGACCAGCTGGTCGGCATTGGCCACCACCGCACGTTCAACCGGATCGGTGTCGTCCGCGCTGCGGCGCAGCAGGGTGCGCCGTTCCTCCACCCGGACCAGCCGGGCGAGGCTGTCGGGTTCGCCGGAGACATCGCCGACCAGGGCCACGAAGTCTCCGGTGACCACCGGGGTGCGGCGCAGTTCGCGGGCCCTGGCCGCGACGACGATGCGCTCGCGGGGAGTGTCTTCATCGACGACGGCGGTGTAGCGGCCGCGGTCGACGGTGACAATCCGCCCGAGCTCCGCATCCTCGTGGGCCGGGCGGTCCTTGGTGCGCGGACGGGAACCGCGCTTGTTCGGGCGGATGCGCACATCCGATTCGTCCCAGCTGCCGGTGCTGCGCGACACCGTCAGCCCTCGCTGGCCGAGGCGGCCGGGGCAACGGTGAACATGTCCTGCCACAGCTGCGGGAACTCGGGCATCGTCTTCGCCGTGGTGCCGATGTCCTCGACCTCCACGCCGCGCACGGCCAACCCGAGGATGGCGCCGGCGGTCGCCATGCGGTGGTCTTCGTAGGAATGGAACAGGCCGCCGTGCAGCGGCTTGGGCCGGATGAGCAAACCGTCTTCCGTTTCCTCGGCGTCGCCGCCCAGCCGGTTGATTTCCGCCACCAGGGCCGCCAAGCGGTCCGTCTCATGGCCGCGCAGGTGGGCAATGCCGCTCAGGCGGGACTCGCCGTCGGCCAACGCGCACAGCGCCGCCGCGGTCGGCGCCAGCTCGCTGGTGTCGGCGAGGTCGGCGCCGGTGATCGAGGCGCCGCCGGTGACGGTCAGGGTGCCGCCCTCCAGCGTGACCGTGGCGCCCAGCCGCGGCAGGATGTCCCGCCAGGCGTCGCCCACCTGGGTGGTGGCAGTGGGCCAGTTGGGGATCCTGACCCGGCCGCGGGTGGCCAGGGCGGCGGCCAGGAACGGGCCGGCGTTGGAAAGATCCTGCTCGATCCGGGTGTCGAAGGCACGGATCGGGCCCGGGGAGACCACCCAGTGGTTGGGGGTGGAGTCGTCGACGCGCACGCCCAGGTCCCTCAGCAGCCGCACCGTCATGGAGATGTGATCCAGGCTCGGCACGCGGTCGCCGGTGTGCTCGAGGTGCAGTCCGTCGCGGAAACGGGGACCGACCAGCAGGAGGGCGGAAACGAACTGCGAGGAGGCGCTGGCATCGATCGCCAGGTGGCCTCCGGCCACTTCACCCGCGCCGGTGACGCGGAACGGCAGGCTGCCGAGCCCGCGGTCGTCCACGTCCACGCCCAGCCGGCGCAGTGCGTCGATGGTGGGGGACATGGGCCGGCGCCGCGCCGCCGGGTCGCCGTCGAACTCCACGGCGCCGCTGCACAGCGCCGCCAGGGGCGGCACGAACCGCATGACCGTGCCTGCCAGTCCGCAGTCGATGCGGGCAGCGCCCAGCGGGCGCGCCGGGTCGATCGGTTCCACCAACAGGTCCGGGCCGAACCGGCCGTCGCCCTCCGTCTCCGTGATGCCGGCCCCCAGGGACCGCAGCGCCTCCACCATCAGAACGGTGTCCCGCGAGTGCAGCGGGGAGCGCAGCCGGGAGGGGCCGTCGGCCAGCGCGGCGAGCACCAGGTAACGGTTGGTGAGGGACTTGGAGGCGGGGACTTCTACTGTTGCATCGATCGGCCGCTCCGCGAAGGGGGCGGGCCAGTGGTTGGCAGCGTGGGGCATTGCGTTCAGGATGCCACCACGTCCGCCGTGGCTTCGCGCACCGCGCGCTCGGCCTTCTTCAGCTGCTTCCGGGCGTCATGGCCGATAGAACCGGCATTGCGGCGGGCGTCTTTGCCGATGGAGCGGACGTTGCGCCGGGCGTCAGCGGCAAGGTGCTCGGCCCGCCACACCAGGCCGGGCCGGCCATTGGTATCCACAGCGGCGAGCAGGACCGCACCGATCAAGGACAGATTCTTCAAGAGTTGGTTGCGGCGGGTGCGCCTGGCTTCCGGCGTTGCGGAATCGGCGGCGCGGTAATCCACCACGGTATTGAGGGCTGTGGTGCCGGCCAGTACGGCAGCCGCGAGCCGCGAGAACTTGCCCATGCCCAAGAGCACACCTGCTCCCACCTGGGCCGCGCCGATAGCGCGGGCCATCAGCTTCTCCTGCCCGGCCAGGGCGCCAGCCGCGGGAAGGACGGATTCTGTCTGCTGGACCAGCGGCCGCAGGGACACCGCGGTTTCGTCGGTGTGGCGCAGACGGTCTATTCCGGTAGCTACAAAGCTTGTGGCCAGCAGCGGGCGGGCGGCAAGGCGGACGATTGACATGGAAGCCTCCTGGCTGTCAGCGTGCGTCGAAGGATCTGCGCCTTTCCCGGAGCCAGGCCCCGGGAAGGTGGCACTGGACACTAGTCTGGCACTTTTGTTGGCACCGCACACCTTGCGGGGCCGTTTACCGCGGCCGGCGGGGAATAGTTGCGGGTCGTCGGCGGTTAGCCATGAGAGGAAGGCCGGTGCATTGTCTCCGGCCGGCAAGGTGTCGAAACGGAGGGAGATCCTGTGCCTACAGCGCTTGCCGAACGGGGCCGCGCAGGCCCGGTTGCCGGCGCTGCGTCCGCCCCGGCGTCAGGGCAGCCCAGCGTAGACTGGGAGCCAATGACGACTGAGAATTCGGACGCCACCCAGGACCGCGCCAACCCCGCCACGGCGGGGGAGCCGGATCAGGTCGACGTCCAGACGGAAACCGCCGACCAGCGCCGTGCCCGGTTCGAACGCGACGCCATGCAGTATGTGGACCAGCTCTATTCGGCGGCGATGCGGATGGCACGCAATCCCAGCGACGCCGAGGACCTGGTGCAGGAGGCCTACACCAAGGCGTTTTCGGCCTTCCACCAGTACAAGCCGGGCACCAATCTCAAGGCCTGGCTCTACCGGATCCTGACCAATACGTACATCAACCTCTACCGGAAGCGGCAGCGCGAGCCGCAGCAGTCCAACACGGACCAGGTCGAGGACTGGCAGATGTTCCAGGCTGCCGCGCACACCTCCTCCGGGCTCCGCTCGGCGGAAGCGGAGGCGCTGGACCACCTGCCGGACTCGGACGTGAAGAACGCCCTTCAGGCGATCCCGGAGGAATTCCGGCTGGCCGTCTACTTTTCGGACGTGGAGGGCTTCGCGTACAAGGAAATATCGGAAATCATGAACACCCCCATCGGCACCGTGATGTCCCGCCTGCACCGGGGACGCAAATTGCTGCGCGAACTGCTCGCAGATTATGCGCATGAACGTGGCATGTCAGGCACCAAGGACAAGAAAAACGCCGCGGCGGCGGTGGGGACACAACAGGAGAACGGCACATGAGCGACTGCCACGGACTGGGCGACTGCGAAGACGACCGGATGCAGCGGATCTACGAGTACGTCGACGGCGCACTCTCCCGCGATGACCTAGCGGAGATCAAGGCGCATCTGGACAGCTGTCCCGAATGCGCCGAAGAACACAACCTGGAGTGCCTGATCCGCTCGGTGGTGAAGCGCTCCTGCCAGGAGCATGCACCACAGACGCTGAAGGAACGGATTCTGGACAGGATCAGCCACATCAGGGAAACCGACACCGTGTAACGGGCCTGCCGCGTCCTGGCTGCAGGGAACGCGCAGGGAACAACGAAAGAACCCCCGCCGCCCAAACCGGGTGCGGGGGTTCTTGTCTCAGCAGCCTCAGCCGCGCGGGCTGTTGGCGACTGCTTAGGTGTTGGGGCGCTTGCCGTGGTTTGCGCCGCCGCGCTTACGGTCGCGGCGCTTGCGTGCTCGCTTGCTCATGGGCTGCCTCCTTTGCTGGACGAAAAAGAACTGCGCACCAGTCTGTCATATGCCTGCCCCACCTCCTAACCGGAGGAAGGCCCGGAGCGGTCAGCGCAGGGCCGCCGTGATGGAGGCCTTGGCCTGCTCCAGCACGGTCCTGATGGTCTGCACGGCGACTTCGTCCACGGTGCCGGCCGCGGTCCGCCGGCGCAAGTGCACCCTCACGTCGTCGCGGAAATCGTTGAGCAGGTGTTCCAGTTCCTTCACCGTGCGCTGTCCGGCGGCCTCGGCCGCCCGCGGCGACTTCCGGGCGTTGGTGCGGGCGGCCTCGGCCGAGGCGGCAAGGTCGGCCCGCAGCCCCTTCATTGAACTGCGCAGTTCCTCCCGCAGTTCGTCCGCGAGCCGCCGCACCGAGGCAGAGATGTCGGCTTCGACTCCGGCCAGCTCTTCCCGGCGGGCAGCCAGCTCCGCCCGCCCGGCGTCGGTGATGCTGTACACCGTGCGCCGGCCATCGGAGGAGGTGATCACCAGCCCTTCCTCCTCAAGTTTGGCCAGCCTGGGGTAGACGGTGCCCGCGCTGGGGGAGTAGGTGCCGCCGAACCGGTCGCTGAGGGCACGGATGATGTCATAACCATGCTTGTCGCCCTCCGCCACCAGCGCGAGCAGGTAGAGCCGCAAGGCGCCGTGCGCGAAGACCGGAGTCATCAGCCGACCTGGCTTCCGGCGTTGTCCCGGTGGAAGACCGCCAAGGTGCCCGAAACCGTGGTGGAGCGGATAGTGAGCCCGGGTCCTTCCGGCCCGATCCGGGTTTTCACCTTCTCGGAGAGTCCGAAAAACTTCTGGTCGTTCACCGTGATGCTGCCGGTGGCCGAGGAAGCAGCCACCTCCACCCCGCATTCCTCCGGTACGCGCACGGTAACGTCGCCGGAGACGGAATTGACGGCCAAGTCCTCCGGGGCGCCGTGCAAATCGAAACCCAGGTCGCCGCTGACCGTGCTGGCGCGGATATGGCCCAGGAAGCCCGAGGCGGTGATTTCGCCGGAGACGCTCTTGGCCACCAGATTCCCGCTGTGCTCGCGGACGATGATTTCGCCGCTGACCGTATTGACGGTGAGCATGCCGGCGGTGTCGTCCGCCATCATGGACCCGGTGACCGTGCTGACATCCGCCCCGGCCGCGGTGCCACACACCAGGCCGTCGCCACTGACGGTGGCGGCCTTGACGGGCAGATCCCGGGGAACGCCAATACTGATCACCGCTTCGTCCCGGCCTCCGGGAAGCACCAGGTTGACGCGGCGGGCGAGGAAACCCAGCGGGCCGTCGCCGGCCTTGCCGTGGCTGATCTCCAGCGTGCCGTTGCGCAGGGTCATCTCCAGGGGTGATCCGGAGACCTCGGAGACCTCGACGCGGACCGTCGGCTCGTCATGGACGATGATGTCCAGCCGCCCCTTCACGATGGATGCCCGCAGCGAACGGACATCGTCGACGTCGATCGTCCGGGGGCCGTCGATGCTCCACGTATCGTTCATGGCCTGTCCTGCCTCTGGCGATAAACCGCTCTAAACGCGATATATCTTGTGATGCAGGACACGATATATCGCGACTGCCGCGACCGCAAGGGCCGGAACCGCGTCCTTAAAGCGGAACGGCGGGGCCGGAGCGTTTTCCGGTCCCGCCGAGGCGGTGTTCAGGGCCTGCACGGCACGCCCGTGTCCTGCGCGCCCGCTCAGAAAGGCTCGGGGAGGTCCAGCCACGGGTACCACCCGCGGTGCAGCACCAGCCAGGCCAGCAGCCCGTAGCCCGCTTGGCCGGGGGCCCCTCCGTTGCTGGCCAGGTCGGTGCGCCACTGCTCGTGGTTCAACAGCGGCGTGAACGTGTCGACGAAGACGTGCTTGCGCCGGGTGGTGACATCGCCGAAGGCGGTGGACAGCTCGGCCAGCTGGATGTTGCGGTCCGGGTCCAGTCCCGGCGGCGGGCCGACGACGAAGACCTTGACGCTCAGCTGCGCCGCTCCGTCGAGGATGTTCGCCAGGTTGAGCCGGCTGCGCGCCGTGGACAGTCCGAGCTCGAGATCGCGGCCGGACAGCCCGATGACGAGCCGGTTTTCGAAGCCGTCATCGAAACGCCGTCCGGCTTCCTGCAGCCAGCGGCCGGCCAGTTCCTCCGTTCCTTCGTTGGGCGAGGCCAGCACGAAGGATTCCAGGGTGGCTGGGTCCGGGTTGGTCCGGGCCAAGGTGCGGCCGAGCCAGCCGAGGGCGCGCGGGTCGCCCACTCCGGCCAGCAGTTGATCACCCACGGCGGCGATCCTGATTCTGCGTTGCTCCACGGGTAGCTTTCTGGTTCGACGGATAGGAAGCGGGCTTAAACGAAAGTGGGCGGGGCGCCCTGCGGCACCCCGCCCGCCATCTTACTTAGCGGCGTTCAAAGGCCTTCTTGACCAGGACATCCTGCTCCGCGGCGTGGCGCTTGGCCGAGCCGGTGGAGGTGGCAGCGGAGGCCGGGCGGGAAACCAGGCGCAGCTGACGGTCCAGGGCGTCGGGCAGGTACAGGCCCATGAAGGGCCACGGGCCCTGGTTGGCCGGTTCGTCCTGTGCCCAGACGATTTCCGCGTTCGGGTACTTGGCCAGTTCCGCCTTGATCTCGTCAACCGGCAGCGGGTAGAGCTGTTCCACCCGGACGAGCGCCGTCTTGGTGTCGGAGTTCTTCTGGCGCGCGGCCAGCAGGTCGTAGTAGAGCCGGCCGGAGACCAGCACCACACGGTCGACGTCCTGGCCGTTGAGGTCCTGAACGTCGCCGATGACCGGCTGGAACGTGCCGCTGGTGAAGTCCTCCACCTTGGCCGCGGCAGCCTTCAGCCGCAGCAGCTGCTTCGGGGTGAAGATGATCAGCGGCTTGCGCGGACGGTTGTAGGCCTGGCGGCGCAGCAGGTGGAAGTGCGAGGCCGGGGTGGTCGGGTTGGCCACGATCATGTTGTCCTCGGCGCACATCTGCAGGAACCGCTCGATCCGGGCCGACGAGTGGTCCGGGCCCTGGCCTTCATAGCCGTGCGGCAGCAGCAGCACCAGCGACGACCGCTGGCCCCACTTCTGCTCGGCCGAGGAGAGGAACTCGTCGATCACCGTCTGGGCACCGTTGACGAAGTCGCCGAACTGGGCCTCCCACAGCACCAGTGCGTCCGGGCGCTCGACCGAGTAGCCGTATTCGAAGCCCATGGCCGCGTACTCGGACAGCAGCGAATCGTAGATCCACAGCTTGGCCTGGTCGTCGGACAGGTGGCTCAGCGGCGCCCACTCTTCGCCGGTGACGCGGTCGTGGAAGACCGCGTGCCGCTGCACGAAGGTGCCGCGGCGGGAGTCCTGGCCGGCAAGGCGTACCGGCACCCCTTCCATCAGCAGCGAGCCGAAGGCCGCGAGTTCGCCGAAGCCCCAGTCGATGTTGCCCTCGCGGGACATCTGCTCGCGGCGCTCCAGCAGCGCCTTCAGTTTCGGGTGGACGGAGAAGCCCTCCGGTACTTCCACGTGCGCCTTGCCGATCCGGGCCATCATCTCGGCGGACACGGCGGTGCCGGCGGGCACATCGGCCCTGTCCTCGGTCTGCTGGGAGAGCGGGCGCTCCAGGTCGGACACGGCGGCGGAGTCCTTGGTGATGACCGGGATCGGCGAGGTCTGCGCCGCATGCGTCTCGGCGAAGACCCGCTCCAGCCGTTCCTGGTAGTCGCGCAGGGCCTGGTCGGCTTCGTCCTGGGTGATGTCGCCGCGGCCCACCAGGGCCTCCGTGTACAGCTTGCGGGTGGAGCGCTTGGCTTCGATGAGGTTGTACATCATCGGCTGCGTCATCGAGGGATCGTCGCCCTCGTTGTGTCCGCGACGGCGGTAGCAGACCATGTCGATGACGACGTCCTTGTGGAAGCGCTGGCGGTACTCGTAGGCCAGCTGCCCCACGCGGACCACGGCCTCGGGGTCGTCGCCGTTCACGTGGAAGACCGGGGCCTGGATCATCTTTGCCACGTCGGTGGAGTACACCGAGGACCGCGAGGCGTGCGGCGACGTGGTGAAGCCGACCTGGTTATTGACCACGATGTGCACGGTGCCGCCGGTGCGGTAGCCGCGCAGCTGTGACAGGTTCAGGGTCTCTGCCACTACGCCCTGGCCGGCGAAGGCCGCGTCTCCGTGGATGATGATCGGCAGCACCGGGAACTCGTCGCCCTTGTCCAGTCGGTCCTGCTTGGCGCGGGCAATGCCCTCGAGCACCGGGTCGACGGCCTCCAGATGGGAAGGGTTGGCGGCCAGGTAGACCTTGGTCTCGTTGCCGTTGTCGGAGGTGAACTTCCCTTCCGTGCCCAGGTGGTACTTCACGTCGCCGGAGCCTTGGACGCTGCGCGGGTCCTGGGTGCCCTCGAACTCGCGGAAGACCTGTGCGTAAGTCTTGCCGGCGATGTTGGTGAGCACGTTCAGCCGGCCGCGGTGGGCCATGCCGATGGCCACTTCGTCCAGGCCGTCGTCGGCGGCGTCGGAGATCACGGCATCAAGCAGCGGGATCAGGGATTCCCCGCCTTCCAGCGAGAAGCGTTTCTGGCCCACGAACTTGGTCTGCAGGAAGGTCTCGAACGCCTCGGCCGCGTTGAGCTTGCCCAGGATGCGCAACTGCTCCTCGCGGCTGGGCTTGGCGTACTCGCGCTCCAGCTCGTTCTGGAACCACTCCCGCTCGGCCGGGTTCTGGATGTGCATGTATTCGATGCCGGTGGTGCGGCAGTAGGCATCACGCAGTACGCCCAGGATGTCGCGCAGCTTCAGGCGGTCCTTGCCGCCGAATCCGCCGGTGACCCATTCGCGGTCCAGGTCCCAGAGGGTCAGCCCGTACGTGTTGATGTCCAGGTCCGGGTGCTTGCGCTGGACGTACTCCAGCGGGTTGGTGTCCGCCATCAGGTGGCCGCGGACGCGGTAGGCGTGCACCAGTTGCTGGATGCGGGCCACCTTGTTGACCTGCAGGTCGACGTCCACCTGGTTGTCCGGGCGCCAGCGGACCGGCTCGTACGGGATGCGCAGCGCTTCGAAGATCTCGTCGTAGAAGCCCTGTTCGCCCAGCAACAGCGATTCGATCAGGCGCAGGAACTCGCCCGAGCCGGCGCCCTGGATGACCCGGTGGTCGTAGGTGGAGGTGAGCGTGATGATCTTGCCGACGCCCTGCGCGGCGATCGTCCGTTCGCTGGCGCCGCGGAACTCGGCGGGGTACTCGAGGGCACCGACGCCCACGATGGTGGCCTGGCCCTTGGACAGCCGGGGGACGGAGTGCACCGTGCCGATGCCGCCCGGGTTGGTCAGCGAAACCGTGGTGCCGGCGTAGTCGTCGGCCGTGAGCTTCCCGGCGCGGGCCCGCTTGATCAGGTCCTCGTAGGTGTGCCAGAACTCGGAGAAGTTCATGGTTTCGGCGCGCTTGATGTTCGGCACCACCAGCAGGCGGGTTCCGTCCGGCTTGGGCATGTCGATCGCGATGCCGAAGTTGACGTGGGCCGGCTGGACAGCGGCGGGCTTGCCGTCGATCTCGGCGTAGTGGACGTTTTGGCTGGGGAACTGGCCCAGCGCCTTGACCACGGCATAGCCGATGAGGTGGGTGAAGGAGACCTTGCCGCCGCGGGCGCGGGCCAGGTTGGAATTGATCACCAGGCGGTTGTCGATCAGCAGCTTGGCGGGAACCGCGCGCACCGTCGTCGCGGTTGGCACGCTCAGGCTGGCGTCCATGTTGGTGGCAATGGCCTTGGCCGGGCCGCGCAGCACGGAGACGGTGTCTTCTTCGGCCAGTGCGCTGGGCGCGGATTTGGGCAACTGGGCGGGGATCGGGGCAGGCTTCGCCTCGGCCTTCTCGGCCGGCTCGGCCTTCGCCGCCGGCTTGGCGGGGGCGGCGGAGCTGTTGGTGGAGGTGTTGGGGGCCGGCTCATTGTCGGCGGGAATCGGCTTGGTTCCGGCCTGCTCCGTGGCCGTGCTCTCGCCCGAGGCCTGGGGTGCGGTGTTAGCCGCGGCGGGGCGGGAAGGCGCGGGGGCGCCCGCCGGGGAAGCTGCAGTGTCTTTCGGGCTGCCGTCGCCGCCGTTGGCCGCCTCGAAGATGCTCCACCATTTCTTGTCCACGGAATTCTTGTCTTGGAGGTACTGCTCGTAGATTTCGTCAACGAGCCATTCGTTACCGCCGAATTCCTCGGGTAGACGAAGGTTGGGATGCTCTGGCACTTGTGATACGCCTCTTCCGTGAATTGCCGCTTGCCCTGCAGATCACGCGCTTCCCTTGGCTGCCTTCCGAACCTGCCGGCCAGCAGCGGAATTGCGAGTGCGCATCTGCCGCGCACTAGATCTGGACCAGTTGCCAGTCTAATGACACTTTCCCAACGCAGGCTAATCTTTAGCGTTTAAGCGGGGGAACTTCGTGCCGATTCGTCCCGCGGCCCGGCGGCCCTAGACTTTCAGGGGAGCCGGGAAGTATGCAGGCGGCCGGGCCGCCCTCCGTGCGCGGCCCCGGCAGCGCGCGGACACAACGGATCCGGACCCCTGGCCCGCAGCCACACCTACCCGACCGGCCGCCGCGCCACCTGGCCGCCCCGGCCTGCACGGCGACGAGGAAAGAGAGCAGCCATGCGCCTGATCAACGAGCCGATGACCGACTTGACCTATTCGGACGTTTTCCTGGTGCCGTCGCGCTCGGATATCACGTCGAGGCTGGATGTGGACCTGTCAGCCGGCGACGGCACCGGGAGCACCATTCCCCTGGTCGTGGCGAACATGACCGCCGTCAGCGGCCGCCGCATGGCGGAGACGATGGCGCGGCGCGGCGGGCTGGCCGTGCTGCCGCAGGACGTCCCGCTGAACGTGCTGTCAGAGGTCACCGGGTGGATCAAGGACCGCCACATCGTTTTCGAAACGCCGTTGGAGCTGACCGCGGGCAACACCGTGATCGATGCCGTGCACCTGATGGACAAACGCGCGCACGGCGCGGTTGCGGTGGTGGACGACGCCGGCAAGTGCGTGGGCGTGGTGCGCGCCGAGGACTGTGAGGGCGTGGACCGCTACGCGTCGCTGGAGTCGGTGATGGCGGCCCACCCGCTGCTGCTGGATTCCTCCATGTTCGACGCCGGGGCGGACACCGCGCTGCGGCAGGCCTTCGACCTGTTCGACTCGGCCTCGGCGTCCTTTGCGCCGGTCGTGGACGACGACGGCGTGCTGGTCGGCGCGCTCACCCGTGCCGGCGCGCTCCGCTCGACCATCTACACCCCCGCGCTGGATCCGCAGGGCCGCCTGAAGGTAGCTGCCGCCGTCGGGATCAATGGCGACGTCCGCGCCAAGGCCGAGGCGCTGCTGCAGGCCGGGGTGGACGTCCTGGTGGTTGATACAGCCCACGGGCACCAGCGCAAGATGTTCGACGCCCTCGAAGCGGTTCGCAGCCTGGACCCGCAGGTTCCGGTGGTCGCCGGCAACGTGGTCAGCGCCGACGGCGTGCGCGACCTGATCGAAGCCGGCGCGGACATCATCAAGGTCGGCGTGGGACCCGGCGCCATGTGCACCACGCGCATGATGACGGCCGTGGGCCGGCCGCAGTTCTCCGCCGTGCAGGAATGCGCGGAGGCGGCCCGGGAGCTCGGCGCCCACGTGTGGGCCGACGGCGGGGTCCGCTATCCGCGGGATGTCGCCCTGGCGCTGGCGGCCGGGGCCAGCCAGGTGATGATCGGTTCCTGGTTCGCCGGAACGCACGAAAGCCCGGGAGACCTGCTCACGGACAGCAACGGCCGCAAGTACAAGGAAAGCTTTGGCATGGCGTCGGCCCGCGCCGTCCAAAACCGGACCCGGCGGGAGGACGCCTTTGAACGGGCCCGCAAGGCGCTCTTTGAAGAAGGCATTTCGTCCTCCAAGATGTATCTGGACCCGCTGCGGCCCGGCGTCGAGGACCTGCTGGACGGGATCACCGCCGGCCTGCGCAGCTCGCTGACCTACGCCGGCGCACAGAACCTGGTGCAGTTCCGCGAACGCGCCATCGTGGGCGTGCAGTCGGCCGCCGGTTACGAGGAAGGCCGTCCGCTGCCGGAGAGCTGGTAGGACTGCCGCCGGTACGCCGGCGGCAGAACGGCCGCCTGGGACTGCCCCCGGCGTAACCCCGCCTGCTACGCTATTGCCCATAATGGACAGCTATTCTAGGAGCCGGTCCGTGACGCACCCCGCAGGGCAGGCAGCATGCCGGACCGCGGGAGCACAGGCAGCCCAACAGGGCGCCGCGTGCGAGGCGTCACCCAGCACCGGCAAATCCCGTGCACGCGCCCGTCACACACTTGCCGCCCGCGCGGCCGGTCAGGAGCCTCCTAGTCCGGGCTCGGACGACCCCCCTCCGTTTCCCTCCGACCGCCTGAAGTTTGGGGCGGTGGCGCACTAAATGGAATGGATCCAAATCACCGCCGGCATGCTGCTGATCCTCGGCACCGGCTTTTTTGTCGCCGTGGAATTCGCTCTGGTGGCCCTTGACCAGCCCACCGTGCAGCGCGCCATCGACAACGGCGACCGCGGTGCAGTGCCGCTGATGAAATGCCTGAAGTCCCTCTCCACGCAACTCTCCAGCTGCCAGCTCGGCATCACCCTCACCACGCTGCTGACCGGTTTCCTGATGGAACCGGCCATCAGTTCGCTGCTGCGACCGCCGCTGACCGCGCTGGGCCTGGCCGAGGCCGTCATCCAGCCGGTGGGCGCGGTGATCGCCATGGTGATCGCCACCCTCCTGTCCATGCTGCTGGGCGAACTCGTGCCGAAGAACGCGTCCATCGCCTTGCCCATGGCGGTCGGCAAGTTGGTGGCCCGGCCGCAACTGATCTTCACCGCGGTGTTCAAGCCGTTCGTGCTGCTGCTCAACGGCTTCGCCAACAAGGTGCTGCACCTGTTCGGGCTGGAGGCCAAAGAAGAGCTGTCCGGCGCCCGCACGCCCTCCGAGCTCGCATCGCTGGTACGCCGCTCCGCGGAAATGGGCACCCTGGATGCCGGGACCGCGAACTTCCTCGCCAAGACCTTGTCTTTCTCCGGCAGGACCGCGGCCGACGTGATGACGCCGCGCATCCGGGTGGAGTTCATCGACGCGGACCAGACCGTTGCCGACCTCATCGCCGCGGCCCGCCGCACCGGCTACTCCCGGTTCCCGGTGCTCGGCGATTCCCCCGACGACGTCCGCGGCGTCGCGCACATCAAGAAGGCGATCGGGGTGCCGCGCAAGAAGCGTCCCCACCTGCCCGTGGGCGCCATCATGGCCGACGTGCTGCGGGTGCCCGAGACGGTGCACCTGGATTCGCTGCTGTCGGAGCTGCGCGCCGCAAACCTTCAGTTCGCCGTGGTGCTCGACGAGTACGGCGGCACCGCCGGCGTGGTGACGCTGGAGGACCTGGTGGAAGAGATCGTGGGCGAAGTCGCCGACGAGCACGACCGGGTGAAGCCCGGCGTGCTGCAGAGCGCCGCCGGAAACTGGTACTTCCCCGGCCTGATGCGTCCGGACGAGGTCAGCGAGCAAATCCCGCAGCTGACCGTGCCCGACGGGGCCAGCTACGAAACGGTCGGCGGCTTCATCATGGCGCAGCTGGGCAGGATTGCGGTGGTGGGGGACACCGTGGCCGTGGACGGGGGCGCGCTGGAAGTCGAGCGATTGGACGGACGGCGGGTGGACCGCGTCCGTTTCATCCCGAGTCCGGCAACCGGTGCGGTGCTGCCTGAGGCCGGCACCGCGGGCGGTGCGCTCTGATGGCCGCCATGGGAATTTTCTGGCTGGTGGTGCTGCTGTTCGCCAACGCGTTCTTCGTCGGCGCCGAATTCGCCGTCATGTCCGCCCGCCGCAGCCAGATCGAGCCGCTGGCCGACAGCGGCTCCAAGCGCGCCAAGACCACGCTCTGGGCCATGGAGCACGTCTCCCTGATGCTGGCCTGCGCGCAGCTGGGCATCACCGTGTGTTCGCTGCTGATCCTGAACGTGGCCGAGCCGGCGATCAAGGAACTGCTGTTGCTGCCGCTGGAGGGCTGGCTGGGCATTCCGCACGAGATCTCCTACGGCATTTCGTTCGCCGTGGCGCTGCTGCTGGTGACGTTCCTGCACGTGACCTTCGGCGAAATGGTGCCGAAGAACATGTCCGTGTCCATGGCAGACAAGGCCGCGCTGCTGCTGGCTCCGCCGCTGGTGGCGGTCTCCAAGGTGGTGCGGCCGGTGATCTCCACCCTGAACTGGACCGCGAACCACTTGCTGCGGGCCGTGCGGATTGAGCCGAAGGACGAGGTCTCTTCCACCTTTACGCTGGAGGAAGTCCAGTCCATTGTGCAGGAATCCACCAGGCACGGGCTGGTCGACGACGACGCCGGACTGATCTCCAGTTCGCTGGAGTTCTCGGCCGTGACCGCCGCCGCCGTGATGGTGCCGCTTGATGAACTGGTCACCATCGGCGTCGACACCACGCCGGAGCAGTTCGAGCGCGCGGTGGGGCGGACCGGGTTCTCCCGGTTTGCCGTGGCCGATGCCAACGACAACCTCACCGGGTACCTGCACCTCAAAGACGTGATGACCATCCCGGAGGACCGGCTCAACAAGACGATTCCGGTCACCAAGGTCCGCACCCTGGCCAACCTGGCGCTTGATGACGAAATTGAGGACGCGCTCGCCGTCATGCAGCGCACCGGATCGCACCTTGCCCGCGTGCTGGGGTCCGACGGCACCACGCACGGCGTGCTGTTCCTCGAGGACGTGCTGGAAGTGCTGGTGGGCGAGATCCGCGACGAAACGCAGGCCCAAGGATTGCGCCGGACCGGCGAATAGCCCTCGCGTGGCGCGGGGCGGCAGGACCGCCGCGCGCCACGCGCCGGTCCCGGGGCCGGGGCCGGGTCAGCCCACGCGCCGCACGACCGTCCCGGGCCGGGCGTGGCAGCCCCGCGCGCACCCCCAGTCCGGCGCCGGGCGCGGCCGCCCCGTGCCGCACCGCCAGTCCCGCGCCGGGGCGCGTCCGCCGCGCGCGCCGGAGGCCTTCTCCTGGCCGGGCGAGTCTGCCCGGGGCTGCCCGGCTGCCGCGCTTGCCTGTGCGCCCCGGACAGTGCGCCCCCCACTGGCCGCGCCCGCCAGGGCGAATGCGAACGGTTCGCAACTGCGCTAAGCTGAAAACCCTTATTGTTACTGATTCTCATTATGAGTAGAACCGAGGTTTGCCCGTGAGGCACTCACGAACCGTTCCTGCACTGGCCGGTCTGGCCACCGCCGCCCTGCTGCTGTCCGGCTGCGCCGCTGCAGGGGGAGAGGCCGAGGGTGACGGCAAGCTGAGCGTGGTCGCTTCCACCAATGTCTACGGTGATGTGGCCCAAACCATCGGCGGCGAGCACGTCGACGTCACCTCGATCATCGACCGGATGGCCCAGGATCCGCACTCCTACGAGGCAACGGCGCGGGACAAGCTCGCGATCTCCCAAGCCGACCTGCTGTTGGAAAACGGCGGGGGTTATGACACCTTCATGCACACCCTGGCGGACGAGACCGGCGTCGACCACGAGTACCTCATCACTGCGGTGGAGCTGTCGCCGCTGTCCGGTGCAGAAGGCGCCGACGCGGGGCACAGCGAGGACGCCGACGCGGGGCACACCGAGGGCGCCGACGCGGGGCACACGGAGGACGGCGGCCACGCGGACCACAGCCACGGCGGCCTCAATGAACACGTTTGGTACGACCTGCCCACCATGGCCGCGATTGCAGATGCCATCGCGGAGAAGCTCTCGGCCCTTGACCCGGAGCAGGCCGAAACGTTCCGGGCCAATGCCGAGCAGTTCCGCGCCGGAATTGACGGCCTCCAGAGCGACATGGACGAACTCGCCGCCACGGCGAGCGGGGAAGCCGTCGCGGCCACCGATCCGGTGCCGTTGCACTTCTTCGATGCGCTGGGACTCGAGAACAAGACTCCGGCAGGCTTCATGGAGGCGGCCGAGGAAGGCAGCGACGCCGCGCCGGCAGCCCTGAGGGAGGCCGAGGAGTTGATCACCGAGGGATCGGTACGGTTTGTCGCCTATAACGAACAGACCGAAGGCCCGCAGACCCAGGGCCTGCGCAAATTGGCGGAAAAAGCGGGCATCGAGGTCCTCAACTTCACCGAGACCCTGCCGCCTGACCAGGACTACCTGACCTGGATGGCGGAGAACCTGGAATCCGTGGACCAGGCGCTGGGCGCGTGACCGGACAGAACGCCGCGCCGTGGTTAACTGAGTCAGTCCAAGCCGGACGCCGCAAGTGCCCCCACATCCCCGGTGCGCACCGCGCGGCACGGAAGCTTCAAGGAAGACTGCCATGACCCCCGCCGTCCGCTTGCAGGGCGCCTCGCTGTCCTTCGGCCAGCGCGTGCTGTGGCATGACCTCGACCTGACCATCAACCCGGGCGAGTTCTTCGCGGTGCTGGGTCCCAACGGCTCCGGCAAGACGAGTTTCCTGCGCGTATTGCTTGGCCTGCAGCCGCTGAGCAGTGGGACGGCCGAGGTCAACGGACGGCCGCTGGAACGCGGCAGCCGGGACATCGGCTATATTCCCCAACAAAAGACCTTCGCTCCGGAGACCCCGCTGCGTGCGCGCGATCTGGTGGGCCTGGGTCTGGACGGGCACCGGTGGGGCATTCGGCTGAACGGCCGCAGGCATCGCCGGCGGGTGGACGAACTGCTGGAGATGGTGGGCGCCTCCGGTTACGCGGAGGCCCCGGTCGGGCAGCTGTCCGGCGGCGAGCAACAGCGTCTGCGGGCGGCCCAAGCGCTGGCCTCCGACCCCCAGGTGCTGCTCTGCGACGAGCCTTTGCTCTCGCTGGACCTGCACCACCAGCAGGCCGTGAGCTCCATGATCAACAGGCAATGCCATGAAAGGAACAGCGCGGTCGTCTTCGTCACGCACGAAATCAACCCGATCATCGACTATGTGGACCGGGTGCTCTACCTGGCCGGCGGCCAGTTCCGGGTTGGCACGCCGAAAGAAGTGATGACCACCGAGGTGCTGTCGCACATGTACAACAGCCACGTCGAGGTCATCCACAACCGGGGCCGGATCATCGTGGTGGGGCTTCCCGACGCGACCACCCACCACCACGGCGAGGTGGTGTAGGCATGGATGCATCGGAACTGCTGAATGCGGTCTTCAACTTCAACGACTACGGCGACCTGCTCCCGCTGGTGCGCAACTCGCTGATTGCCGGCGCCGTCCTGGGCCTGGTCGGCGGCCTGATCGGCGTGTTCGTGATGATGCGGGACTTGGCCTTTGCCGTGCACGGCATCGCCGAGCTGTCCTTCGCCGGGGCGGCATTCGCACTGCTGATCGGCGCGAACGTGGTGTTCGGCTCGCTGGTGGGCTCGGTGATCGCCGCCGTCGTCCTGGGCATGCTGGGGATGCGGGCCCGGGACCGGAACTCGATCACGGGCGTGATCATGTCCTTCGGGCTGGGCCTGGGGATCCTGTTCCTCTCACTCTACGAGGGCCGCTCGGCGAACAAGTTCGGCCTGCTGACCGGGCAGATCG
Organism: Arthrobacter sp. Y3224055; assembly: GCF_059090825.1. Taxonomy (NCBI): domain Bacteria; kingdom Bacillati; phylum Actinomycetota; class Actinomycetes; order Micrococcales; family Micrococcaceae; genus Arthrobacter; species Arthrobacter sp. Y3224055. The sequence goes on from NZ_JBNHGB010000003.1 coordinate 208,490, forward strand.
TGTCCGTGGACACCGTGCAGCTGAACCTTCTGACCGCGGGTTCGGCCGTGGTGGTGCTCGGGCTTGTGGCCATCTGGCGTCCGCTGGCCTTCGCCAGCGCCGATCCGGACCTGGCCGAGGCCCGCGGCGTGCCGGTGGGTGCCCTCGCGATCGTGTTCATGTTCCTGCTGGGACTGGCCGTGGCGCTGTCCATCCAGGTGGTCGGCGCCTTGCTGGTGCTGTCCCTGGTCATTACCCCGGCGGCCGCGGCGCTCCGGGTAAGCAGTTCGCCGCGCGTGGTCGTGCTGCTGAGCGTGGTATTCGCGGTGACCGCCGTAGTGGGCGGCATCCTGCTGGCCCTGGGCGGCAGCCTGCCGATCAGCCCCTACGTGACGACGATTTCGTTCCTGATCTACGTGGTCTGCCGGTTGGCCGGGGCGCGGCGGCAACGGCGCGGCAAGGTGGGGCGGCGTGACGTCGCCGCGGTACGGGTGACCGCGGGTTAAGCCCCGGCCGGGGCCGTGCCGTCGCCGCGGTACGGGTGACCGCCGGTTAAGCGCTGGCGGGGGCGGCGCTGCAGTCCGGGCACAGCCCGTACATTTCCACGGTGTGTGCAACCTGTGTGAAGCCGTGCTCCGCCGCCATCCGGGCGGCCCATTGCTCCACAGCCGGAGCCTCAATCTCCACGGTCTTGCCGCAGGTGCGGCAGAGCAAGTGGTGGTGGTGATGTTCGACGGCGCAGCGCCGGTACACGGCCTCGCCCTCGCCACTGCGCATCACGTCCACTTGGCCGTCGTCGGCCATGGCCTGCAGGATCCGGTACGTGGTGGCCAGCGAGACCGAGTCGCCGCGGTCCTGCAGCAAGCGGTGCAGTTCCTGCGTGCTGACGAAGTCCTCCAGGCTGTCCAGGGCGGCAGCCACGGCCACCCGCTGGCGGGTCACCCGCTGTTCCGAACCGCGGCGCTGCGCCTGCGGTTTCGCTGAAGGAACGGACATGTCCGCTTCGGCTCCTCGCTGTTGTTACTGGCACCCGTGGGGTGCATCCCAGCCTACCAGCAGGCCTGATCAGCGGGGCCCGCCGGCCCGCTCACAGGCCGAACTGCCGGCATACCGGCCGGCCCCGCCGCTAGGGTGTGATCCATGAAGCTGACAAAATACACCCACGCGTGCGTACGGCTTGAGCAGGACGGACACGTCCTGGTGATCGACCCCGGTAACTTCTCGGAAGTGGAGCAGGCCCTCGATGGGGCTACCGCCGTCCTGGTCACCCACGAGCATGCGGACCACATCGACCAGGACCGGGTTCCCGGCCTGCTCGCGGCGGCGGACGACATGCAGTTGTTTGCCCCGGCCTCCGTGGCCGCCGACCTCCGGGCGCTGGTGCCGGCGGCAGCGGGACGGATCCATACCGCCGAACCGGAGACGGAGTTCGAGGTGCCCGGGTTTCGCATCCGCACCTTCGGCGGCCAGCACGCCCTGATTCATCCGCACATCCCGGTGGTCGCCAACATCGGCTACGTCATCAATGACAGCCTGTACCACCCGGGCGATTCCTTCATTGTTCCGCACGGACTGAACGTCCGGACCGTTCTGGTGCCCATCCACGCGCCGTGGTCGAAGACGGCCGAGGTGATCGACTTCGTCACCGCCATGCGCGCCGAGAACGCCTACCCGATCCACGACGCCGGGCTCAGCGACCGGGGCCTGCCGTTGGTGGAAAAGCACGTGACCTTCTTTGGCGGCCACTACGGCACCAGCTACCGGCACCTGTCGCCGGGGGAGAGCGTGGAGCTGGGCTGACCGTCGGGGACGGCACGGGCGGGGCTGCTTGGCCCAATACGTGCTGCTGTGATGGACTGTCGGGACACCGGCGGGCAACGACGCCCGCCAGCAGTCAGGAGGAGATCTCATGAGGACTCTGATGGACGTGCAGACACTGCGTGAACGGATGATCTCCGGACAGCGCACCGTACTGCTCGATGTTCGCTGGAAACTGGGCGACGACGCCGGCCACAGCCACTACCGCCAGGCCCACATTCCCGGCGCCGTCTACGTTGACCTGCCGTCGCAGCTTGCGTCGGCGCCGTCAGCGAAGGGCGGACGCCATCCGCTGCCGGAGCCGGAGGCCTTCCGCGAGGCCGCACGCGATTGGGGCATCAACAACGACGACGTCGTGGTGGCCTATGACGACAACGGCGGCATGGCCGCGGCCCGGGTGTGGTGGCTGCTGAAAGACGGCGGATTCGACTCCGTCTACCTGCTCGACGGCGGGCTCGCCGCCTGGCGGGACGAGGGGTTTGAACTGGACAGCGGCGACGAGCTGGCGTGCCTGGGCAACGTCGAACTGGGCAGCGGCAGGATGCCCAGGCTTGAGCTGGAGGACGTGCTGGATTTCGCGGGTACCTCACTGTTGCTGGATGCCCGCGCCGCCGAACGTTACCGCGGCGAGTTCGAGCCGGTGGACCCCCGCGCCGGACACATCCCCGGCGCCGTCAGCGCACCGACCACGGCCAACCTGGCCCCGGACGGACGCTTCCTGCCCTCCGCGGAACTCGCGGCACGATTCAAGGAACTGGGGGCGGAAGGACGGAAGGTGGCCGTCTATTGCGGCTCGGGCATTACGGCCGCCCACCAGGTCGCGGCGATGGCCGAGGCCGGCATGGATGCGGCCCTCTTCCCCGGCTCCTGGTCGCAGTGGTGCGGACATCCGGAGCTGCCGGCAGCCACGGGGAGCGCGCCGTAATCAGCCGCCTGGTCAGCCCCGTGCCCGCGCCCTGCAGCACGGCACCGAAAGCGTCACAGAGGGTGTGCCGTGGTGGCATGGCGAAGCAGCAAACGGTAGCGTCAGGCCCATGACACTTGGCCGTCCGGCACCGCCGCCGCTGGGGAAACCGCTCACACCTGACCAGGAGCAGCAGGCCCTCGCGGCAGCCGACCTGCCGACACCGAGGAGCAGTATGAGGACGGCCGCGGCCTACGGAGTGACGGGGCCCGGATCCGGAATGGTTTCGCTGCAGATCGAACGCCGCGCCGCCGGGCCGCACGACGTGGAGATCGCCATTGCCTTCTGCGGCCTCTGCCACTCGGATGTCCACACGGTTCGCGGCGAGTGGCGCGAGATCGAGTATCCGCTCGTGCCCGGCCACGAGATCGTTGGGCGGGTCACAGCCATCGGCCAGGACGTCACCCTGCATGCCGTCGGCGACCTGGTGGGGGTGGGCTGCATGGTGGATTCCTGCGGCGACTGCTCCGCCTGCGGGGAAGGACTTGAACAGTACTGCGACAAGGGTGCGGTGGGCACCTACGGCGCCCGCGACCGCCGCCACGGCGGGGAGATGACGCAGGGCGGGTACGCAACGTCCGTCGTCGTCGATGAAAACTTCGTGCTGCGCGTGCCGCCGGAACTGGACCCCGCCGCCGCGGCCCCCCTGCTCTGCGCCGGCATTACCACTTACTCGCCCATGCGCTACTTCGGCGTCGAAGCCGGCGACTCCGTCGGCGTGGTGGGCCTGGGCGGGTTGGGACACATGGCGGTCAAACTGGCCAAGGCCATGGGAGCGTCGGTGACCGTCTTCACGAGCACTGCGGACAAGGCCGATTCGGCCCGCGCGCTCGGCGCCGACCACGTGGTGGTGACCGGAGACGCCGAGGCGCTCGCCGCCGCCCGCCGCAGTGTCGATTTGGTCATCGATACCGTGGCCGCGGCCCACGACCTGGCCCCGTACCTGCGGGCCATCCGCCGCGACGGTGCGCTGATCCAACTGGGCGTGCCGCCCGAGCCGATGCCTCCGGTGCCGGTCAACCTGCTGATGCGCGAGCGCGTCGCCTACGGCGCCTCGAAGATCGGCGGCATAGCCGAGACCCAGGAGATGCTGGACTTTTGCGCCGAACACGGGATCACGGCCGACATTGAACTGGTGGGCGCACCGGACCTCGACCAAGCCTATGACCGCATGGTGGCCGGGGATGTTGCCTACCGGTTTGTCCTGGACATCGCATCGCTGAACCGCTGAGCAGGGGCCGAAACTGTGGCGACCGACCGGTGTGGACCTGCCTGCACCGAAGCCGAGGCCGAACCTTCGCTGTCACCCGACCGGACCCCCATAAGCCCGACTGGAACCTGCCCGACTCTTACCGACCCCCGAGTGACCCCAACCGACAAGGACTGCGTACATGAGCACCCTCTTCACCAAAATCATCGACGGCGAGATCCCCGGCCGCTTCGTCTGGAAGGACGACGACGTGGTGGCGTTCCTGAGCATCGGCCCGCTCGCGGACGGGCACACCTTGGTGGTGCCGCGGCAGGAGGTGGATCGCTGGACCGACGCCCCCGCCGACCTGCTGCAGAAACTCACGGCGGTCGCCCAGACCATCGGCAAGGCCCAGGTGGAAGCCTTTGGCGCCGCCCGCGCCGGTTTGATCATCGCCGGCTTCGAGGTGAACCACCTGCACCTGCACGTCTGGCCCTCCAACTCGGAGGCCGAGTTCGATTTCAAGAGGGCGCAGCAGGACCCGGACCCGGCCGTGATGGATGAGTCAGCCAAGCGCCTCCGGGCGGCGCTGCGCGAGGCCGGACACGGGGACGTCGTCCCCGCCGACTGACGCGCATGCCTCAGCCGGCGAGGGCCTCGTTCAGGGCAGTTCGGACGCGCTTTTCGGATACCGAATACGCGGTGCCGAGTTCCTGCGCGAAGAAGCTGATCCGCAGTTCTTCCAGCATCCAGCGAACCCTGTCCAGCCCGGAGCCGTCCAGGTTGCCGGGCTTCAGCGCCGCCCTCGCGTCGTCGTACTCGTCTTCGAGCCGCTGCACCACCGCCATGTGCTGCACGTCCCGGCCCACGGCGGTCGGCAGTTTTTGCAGCCGGCGCTCAATCCCCTCGAGGTAGCGCGGCAACTGGCTGAGCTGCGCATAACCCGTGGCCGCCACGAACCCGGGATAGACCAGCTGCTCCAGCTGGCTCTTGATGTCGGAGAGCGGACTGATCAGGGCCAGGCTGGCGTTGGACTTCAGCTCCTTCTGAATCCGCCGGGTGCTGGAGAGGATCTTCTCCACGATGGCGGTCACGGTGAAGACGGTGTCGATCAGTTCCGCGCGGACCTGCTCGTACAGCGCGTCAAAGCCGGCCCGGGTGAAGGGCAGCTCGGCCGGCACCAGCTTGTCCACCGCGGCCTGCGTGCAGTCGTCGATCAGCGACGCCACCGAACCGTGCGGGTTCTGCGTGAACGACAGCTTCTCCGTGTTGTTCAGGTGGTCCAGCACGTACCGCTGCGGCGAGGGCACCCGCAGCACCAGCAGCCGGATGATGCCCGAGCGCATCGCCGCCTGCTGGCCGGAGGGTGTCTGGTAGACGCGCACACCGACGGTGCCGCCTTCGTCCACCAGCGCCGGATAACCGGTCACGGTGTGCCCGGCCACCTCGCGCCTGACCTCGCGGGGGAGATCACCGTCCGGCCAGGAGGTCAGGCCGCTGCGTTCCTGCAGGCCCGCGGCGTCCTGGGCAGCAGTCCCCGACGCCGGTGTCCCGGCAACGGGGGCTGTGCCCGGAGCGGCGCCCTGGCCGCCGCCGCGCTTCTTGCCGGTGGCGCCGCGGCGCTGACCCGCCGGCGACGGCTGCGCGGTCTTCGGGGTCGCCCCGAGCGACTCGGCGATGGCCCGGCGGTTCGCCGGCGCGAGTTCCTGCTGCAGCCGGTCCAGGTCCTTGTCCTCGCCCAGCACCTTGCCGGTGCCGTCGAGCACGCGGAATGTCATGCGCAGGTGCGGCGGAACGGTCTCCCAGTTCCATGAGCCGGGCGGGATGATGTGTCCCTTCAGCCGGCGCAGGACCAGCTCCAGCGACGGCTCCAGGTCATCTTCGGCCGGATCGAAGTCCGCAGCCAGGGCCGCCGCCGCGCTCCGGGCAACGTCCGGGGCGGGAACGAAGTTCTTCCGGATCTGCTTGGGCAACGACTTGATCAGCGCGGTCACCAGCTCCACCCGCAGGCCCGGGATCTGCCAGCGGAACGGAGCCGCGTCCAGCTGGTTGAGGAACAGCACCGGCACGTGCACCGTTACGCCGTCCGACGGATCCGGGGTTGCCCCCGGTGCCACGGGCGAGAATTCATAACTCAGCGGGAGCTCGAAGGTCCCCTGCCGCCAGGTCTTCGGGAACGCCGAGGTGTCGAGTTCCTCGGCGTCGGCGGCCAGCACGGCATCCGGATCGAAATCCAGCAGCGTGGGATTCTCCGCCCGCGCATCCTTCCACCACTTGTCGAAGTGCCGTTCGGAGACCACCTCGGGGCCGATCCGTTTGTCGTAGAACTCGAACAGCGTTTCGTCGTCCACGCGCAGGTCGCGGCGGCGCATCCGCGTCTCCAGTTCCTCGACCTCGGCCAGCAGCTTGCGGTTGCGGTGGAAGAACTTGTGGTGCGTGCGCCAGTCGCCCTCCACCAGGGCATGGCGGATGAACAGCTCGCGGCTGAGTTCCCGGTCGATCCTGCCGTATTGGATGCGGCGCTGCGGGACGATCGGCACCCCGTAGAGGGTGACCTTCTCGTAGGCCATCACGGAGCCCATCTTCTTGGACCAGTGCGGCTCCGAATACGTGCGTTTGCACAGCTGCGGGGCAATCTCTTCGGCCCAGGCGGGATCGAATTTCGCCGCCACCCTGGCCCACAGCCGTGAGGTTTCCACGAGCTCGGCGGCCATCACCCAGTCCGGCGACTTCTTGAACAGCGCCGATCCGGGGAAGATGGCGAACCGGGTGCCTCGCGCGCCGGCATATTCGCGCTTGCGCTCCTCGTACACGCCGATGTGGCTCAGCAGGCCGGCGAGCAGGGACTTGTGGATGTCATCGTGCCTGCCCACGGGGTCGACCTCGTGTCCCGACTCCAGCGAGATGCCCAGCGGCTTGGCCAACTGGCGCAGCTGCGCGAACAGGTCCTGCCACTCCCGGACCCGCAGGTAGTTGATGAATTCCGTGCGGCACAGTTTGCGGAACTGGGTGGAGGAGAGCTCCTGCTGCCGCTCCTGCAGATAGCGCCACAAATTCAGGATGCCGGTGAAGTCGGACTTCTCGTCCACGAAGCGCTTGTGCTTCTCGTTGGCCTGCTGCTGCTTGGCCGCATTGTCCCCGTGGGACCGTTCCCGGGGGTCCTGGATGGTCAGCGCCGCCGCCAGGACCATCACCTCGCGCACGCAGCCGCGCTGGCCGGCTTCCACGATCATGCGGCCCAGGCGCGGGTCCACCGGCAGTTGCGCCAGTTTGCGCCCGACGGCGGTGAGGCCCGACTTCGGCGCGGGCCCTCCCTTGGCGCCGGGCTCGGGAAGGGCGCCGAGTTCGCGCAGGAGGGTGACGCCGTCGTTGATGGCACGGGACTCGGGCGGCTCCACGAACGGGAACGCTTCGATGTCCTTCGGACCGCGGGCCACGCCCATCGCGGTCATCTGCAGGATGACCGCGGCCAGGTTGGTGCGCAGGATCTCGGGGTCGGTGAACTCGGGCCGGGACTCGTAGTCCTCTTCGGAGTAGAGCCGGATGGCGATGCCGTCGCTCACGCGGCCGCAGCGGCCCGAGCGCTGGTTGGCCGAGGCCTGCGAGATGCGCTCGATCGGCAGCCGCTGGACCTTGGTCCGGTGCGAGTAGCGGGAGATGCGCGCGGTGCCGGTATCGATGACGTACTTGATGCCCGGAACCGTCAGCGACGTCTCGGCCACGTTGGTGGCCAGCACGATCCTGCGCTGGCCGCCGGGGGAGAAGACCCGGTGCTGCTCCGCCAGCGACAGCCGGGCGTACAGCGGCAAGATCTGGGTGCCCGCCAGCCGGCGGTTGGTCTTGATCCTGGCCGTGAGGGCGTCGGCGGCATCGCGGATCTCGCGCTCGCCGGAGAAGAAGACCAGGATGTCGCCGGGAGCCTCCAGGGACAGTTCGTCCACCGCGTCACAGACGGCGTCAAGCGGGTCGCGGTCTTCCTCCAGCTCGTCCACGTCCGGGTTGTCGGGATCGGTGGCCGCCGGCTGGTTCAGCGGGCGGTAGCGGATTTCCACCGGGTAGGTCCGGCCGGAAACCTCGATCACCGGCGCCGGTGCGTCGTCGCTGCCGAAGTGCCGGGCAAAGCGGTCCGGGTCGATCGTCGCGGAGGTGATGATGACCTTCAGGTCCGGACGCTTGGGCAGGATCTGCTTGAGATAGCCCAGGATGAAATCGATGTTGAGGCTGCGTTCGTGGGCCTCGTCGATGATGATTGTGCTGTACTTTTTCAGGAGTTTGTCGTGCTGGATTTCGGCCAACAGGATGCCGTCCGTCATCAGCTTGATCCGGGTATCCCGGCCGACCTCGCCGGTGAAGCGGACCTGGAAGCCGACCTCCTGGCCGATCTTCACGTCCAGTTCCTCGGCGATGCGTTCGGCCACGGTCCGGGCGGCCAGCCGCCGGGGCTGGGTGTGGCCGATCAGCCCCTTCTCGCCCAGGCCCAGCTCCAGGCACATCTTCGGGATTTGCGTTGTCTTGCCGGAGCCGGTTTCGCCGGCGATGACGGTCACCTGGTTCGCGGCGATGGCCGCCATGATGTCCTCGCGCCGCTCCGAAACCGGCAGGGCCGCGGGATACGTGATGTTCACAGCCATGATTGACCACAGTCTAGTCGCTGGACCCGCTGACCCGGACCGTCCGCACAGCGCGCACGGCCCGGCGTGCGTCCGTGGACATAAATAACTATCCGGCGACAAACAGATGCAATTTGTCCGGCGGGGGAGACGTATCTCATATGGTTGTCCTGACCCCGCGGTTCTGATTAGACAATGTGACTCGGTTCACAGGTAAGATCTTCAGGACGCTTCCGCAGGGTTGCCTGCCATAACCGCCGGCGCCGATGACGACGCCGCGTGTGGCGGACCGCTTCAGCCGCGCCGGGGAGGGGCGGCAAGGCGGAAAAGTGCCGGGCTATCCGGCACGTGACGGACATTTGAAAGGAACATCGTGAAGAAACGTTCGACCATGTTCGGCCTGGGGTCAGGCCTGCTGGCCACCGCCCTGCTTGTTTCCGCGTGCGGCAACGCGGGATCCTCCGAGGGCAATGCCGCTGAAGGCAGCACCGAATCGGTGGAGATCGGCATCAGCCAGATCGTCTCGCATCCGTCCCTGGACGCGGCCCGCGAAGGGTTCAAGAAGGCGCTGGCCGACAACGGCTACGTCGAGGGCGAGACCGTGACCTACGACGAGCAGAACGCGCAGGGCGACCAGGGCACCGCGACCTCCATCGCCGGCAAGTTCGCCAGCGACCAGAAGGACCTCATCCTGGCCATCGCGACGCCCACCGCACAGGCGGCCGTGCAGGCCATCGCCGACACCCCGATCCTGTTCACCGCGGTCACCGACCCGGAGTCCGCCTCGCTGGTGGAAAGCATGGACGCTCCGGGATCGAACGTCAGCGGTACCTCGGACCGCAACCCGGTCGAGGAGCAGCTGGCCCTGGTCAAGGAGCTGAACCCGGACGCGAAGTCCGTGGGCATCGTCTACTCCTCGGGCGAGGTCAACTCCACCGTCCAGGTCGAATGGGCCAAGGAAGCGGCCAAGGAACTGGGCCTGGAGATCAAGGAAGCAGCAATCTCCAACTCCAGTGAAGTCCAGCAGGCCGCCGAGTCGCTCGACGTCGACGCGTTCTACGTGCCGACCGACAACAACGTGGTGTCCGCCCTCGAGTCCCTGATCCAGGTGGCCGAATCCAAGAAGATCCTGACGATTGCCGCCGAGGGCGACTCGGTGAAGCGCGGCACGGTGGCCACCTACGGCATCAACTACGAAAAGCTGGGCTACCAGACCGGCGAGATGGCCGTGAAGATCCTCAAGGGCGAGGCTGAACCGGCCTCCATGCCGGTGGAGACCCAGACCGAGCTGGAACTCTACGTCAACCCGGCCGCCGCCAAGCGCATGGGTGTGACCCTGCCGGACGGCTACGCCGACACGGCTGACCACGTCTTCGAGTAAGCCCGAACTTCCAGCTCGAGCCGAAGAAGTCCGCAGTCCTTCCGGCGGCCGGCCAGCCCGGCCGCCGGATCGACGCCACGAGAGAACCAAGGTCCTTTACCTATGATTACCGCGGTTGAGCTTGGGCTGATCTACGCGATCATGGCCCTGGGGGTCTACCTGACCTTCCGCATCCTCGATTTTCCCGACCTGACGGTCGACGGCAGTTTCACCACCGGCGCCGGAGTCGCCGCCATCAGCATCATCAACGGCATGCCGCCGGTCATGGCCACCACCCTGGCCTTCATCGCCGGCATGGCTGCCGGCACCGTCACCGGCCTGCTGCACACCAAGGGCAAGATCAACGGCCTGCTGGCCGGCATCCTGACAATGATCGCCCTCTATTCCATCAACCTGCGCATCATGGGCCGGGCCAACCTGCCGCTGTTGCGCGAAGAAACCCTGATCACCCCGCTGCGCGAGTCGGGGATGCTCGGCGGCATCGGCGCCATCGCCATCTTCCTGCTGGTCGCGCTGGTGGTGAAGGTGATCATGGACTGGTTCCTGCACACCGACATCGGACTGGCCATGCAGGCGACCGGCGACAACGAACAGATGATCCGCAGTTTCGGCGTCAGCACGGACAGCCAGAAGATCCTGGGCCTCGCCCTGTCCAACGGGCTCGTGGCCGTCTGCGGCGCGTTCATCGCCCAGTACCAGGGGTTCGCCGACATCGGCATGGGCATCGGCCTGATCCTGGCCGGCCTGGCCTCGGTGATCATCGGCCAGGCGATCTTCGGAACCCGCCTGATCTGGATCGCCACCCTGGCCGTGGTGCTCGGTTCCGTACTGTACCGCGTGGTCATCCAGCTGGCCCTCCAGGCCGGCCTGCAGCCGAACGACATGAAGCTGGTCTCGGCCGTGCTGGTGGTCATCGCGCTGGTGCTGCCGCAGTGGAAGGTCTTTCGCCGCGTCGGCGGGCTCGGAAAGATGAAGAAGTCCCTGACGGGAGCGAAGGGCTGACATGCTGGATATCAAGAACGTTCACAAGACCTTCTTCGCGGGCACCGTCAACGAGCGCGTCGCCCTGCAGGAGATCAACCTGTCCCTGGCCGCCGGCGAATTCGTCACGGTGATCGGCAGCAACGGTGCCGGCAAATCGACCATCCTGAACATCACCTCCGGCAAGCTGCGCCCGGACGTCGGCACGGTGAGCATCGACGGCAAGGACGTCACCAGGCTCGCCGACCACCAGCGTGCCCGCTTCGTCGGCCGCGTCTTCCAGGACCCGATGGCGGGAACGTCACCGGAGATGACCATCGAACAGAACCTGGCCATCGCCTACGAACGCGGTAAGCGCCGCGGATTGCGCCCCGGCGTGACCCGCAGGAAGCGCGAATTCTTCAAGGAAGAGCTGCGTTCGTTGGAGCTCGGGCTGGAGAACCGGCTCAAGGCCAAGGTGGGCCTGCTCTCGGGCGGCCAGCGGCAGGCGCTGTCGCTGCTGATGGCCACGTTCAGCAGCCCGAAAATCCTGCTGTTGGACGAGCACACCGCCGCCCTCGACCCGCAGCGCGCGGAGCTGGTCAGCCGCCTGACCGCCGAGGTGGTGGACCGGCACCGCCTGACCACGCTGATGGTGACCCACAATATGGAGCAGGCGCTCCGGCTGGGCACCCGGCTGATCATGATGCACGAGGGCCGGATCATCCTGGACCTAAACCAGGAACAGAAGCAGAAGGCCACCGTGCCGGACCTGCTGCATGAGTTCGAGAAGATCAAGGGTGTGGTCGACGACCGCACCATGCTCCAGTAGCGTCCGCGCTGCAGGAGCCACCGGCATCGGACCGGGTCGACGTACGACGGCGGCTGTCCCACCTAGGCGGTAGGGGCGGCCGCCGTTCCCGTGCCGGCGGCGGCAGCCAGCCGGCCCGCGAGCTCCGCGGCGCGCTGCCGGAATTCCGCCGGCTCCAGGATCTCGAACGCAAAGCCGGTGGCGGCCAGCTCCACCAGGGGGTAGTCCAGCGAATCGTAGCCGGCCCGCAGCACGGTGGCCCCGCCGTCGTCGGATAGGACGGCGATGTTCGGCGGGATCCGCTCGGCGACGGCCTGCAGGGGAGCGTCGATCCGGACCACCACGTCGAACCGGTACGGGGACCTCGTGATCGACTGCTGGACGTAGGCGGCCAGGTCCGGCTGCGGCAACTGCCGCGGGGCAAAGCGTTCACGCGCCGTGGGAACCGATTCGAACCGGTCCACCCGGAAGGTGCGCCAGTCCTGCCGGCCGGTATCGTAGGCCACCAGGTACCAGCGCCGGCCGGTGTCCACCAGCCGGTACGGTTCGGCCAGGCGGCGGCCGGACTCGCCGTCCGCCTTGGCGTAGCGGAAGCCGACCACGCGCCGTTCGGCGATGGCGGTGGAGATCCCGGTCAGCACCTCGGGGTCAACGGCCGCGGTGGGGCCGGCCAGGGTGACCACGGCGTTCTTCAGCGTGGAAAACTTGGGCCGGAGCCGCGCCGGCAGCACCTGCTCCAGCTTGGTCAGCGCCCGGAGCGACGCCTCGCCGACGCCGGCCACCGGGCTGGCGGTCACCGCCCCAAGACCCAGCGCGACGGCGAGGGCTTCGTCGTCGTCGAGCAGCAGCGGCGGAAGCTGCGCGCCCGCGCCCAGCTGGTAGCCGCCGGCCACGCCGGGGGACGCATTGATGGGATACCCGAGGCTGCGGAGTTTGCCGATGTCGCGGCGCACCGTCCGTTCGGTGACACCCATCCGCTCGGCCAGGGCGGACCCGGTCCACTCCCGGCGCATCTGAAGCAGGGAGAGCAGCTGCAGCAGCCGCGCGGATGTTTCGAGCATGGCCCACCTGACTTCAGCAGCCGGAGCGTGCCGAATCGTCCAGCACGCGCGGGTGCCGGTCGTTCCGGCAACAGGGCCACTCTAGTCTCGATTCAGGACAGGATCGGTCCGTGATGCAGGGGACCGGCGTCGGCAACCTGACCCGTCGAAGGGGGGTGCGTCCCGGCTATGGGCAAACAGCCGGCCGCCCGGCATGATGGACTCCCGGGCTCCCCAGGCGGGGAGCCGCCGTTGGGAGGAGCCGGCATGTCTTTCAATGCAGCCGAGGAGTTGCTCGAGCAGCTGACCTGGCATTGGGACGCCCAGGCCCGGCCGCGGCTGGAGGGCCTCACCGACGAAGAGTACTTCTGGGAGCCCGCCGAGGGCTGCTGGAACGTGCGGCACCGCGGGACCAGTACCGCCCCGATGGCGGTGGGCGCCGGCATTTTCACGATCGACTTCGGACTTCCGGAGCCGGTGCCGCCGCCGGTGACCACCGTCGCCTGGCGGCTGGGCCACATTCTGGTGGGCGTGCTGGGCAGCCGTAACGCCTCGCACTTCGGCGGGCCGCCGGTCAGCTACGAATCGTTCGACTATCCGGGCACGGCGTCGGGCGCGTTGGAACTGCTGGACGAATACTATGCGCACTGGACCGCGGGGGTCCGGGGACTCGGCGTCGAGGGGCTGGCGGCGCCCTGCGGGCCGGCCGAAGGCCCCTATGCCGATCGCTCCATGGGCACGCTGGTGCTGCACATCAACCGGGAAATGATTCATCACCTGGCCGAGATCGCGCTGTTGCGCGACCTGTTCGCCCACCGCCAGTAGCGCGACCTGTCCGCCCACCGCCGGCAGTCGGGCGCAGGGCGGACCCGCGGGGCCGTGGAAAAGCTCGGGTCCCGCGGGTCCCTTCTGCAGGGACCCGCGGAGGGGTGGCCGGGTCAGGCCAGCCGGGCGAGGTCGGTGTAGGGGCGGCTCGGGGTGGAGCCGGCCGTCCAGTCGGCCTGCGAGCGCTCCGGCGGGGTGTTGCCCCGTCCGTCACGCAGGATCAGCCGGAGGGTTTCGATGATGACGAGGAGTGCCAGTGCGGTGATCAGGAGGAGTTCCATGCCTCCATGGTGGTCCTGCGGCCGGCAAAAAAAGAGTGGCAGAAACGACCATAAAGCATAAAAAACTGCCATACTGGTCGCATGCTGAAAAAGGTGGCCGTGGCGGTGCTTCCGGGAGCTGCGCCGTTCGAATTCGGGGTGGTCTGCGAAGTCTTCGGCATCGACCGTTCCGACCGGGGGACCGGCGTTCCGGCGTTCGACTTCCGGATCTGCACTCCCGAGCCCGGGGTCGTCAGCAGCAAGCTGGGATTCTCCCTCAATGTCCCCCTCGGGCTGGAGGCCGCCGACGACGCGGACCTCGTGGTGGTGGCGCCGTACCAGCGCATGGACCAGGCCCCCGAAGCACTTCTGCAGGCCCTGCGGGCGGCCCACGCCCGCGGCGCCTGGGTCTTGTCCGTGTGCTCGGCGGCCTTCGTGCTGGCCGAAGCGGGGCTGTTGGACGGCCGGCGCGCCACCACCCACTGGCAGTACTCGCACCAGCTGGCCGCCGAATATCCGCAGGTCGACGTCGACGAAAACGTGCTGTACGTGGAGGACGAGCGCATCATCACCAGCGCCGGCACCGCCGCCGGAATCGACGCCTGCCTGCACCTGGTCCGGACCGAACTCGGGGCATCCGTGGCGTCGGCCATCGCCCGGGACATGGTGGTGCCGCCGCATCGGGCCGGGGGCCAGTCGCAATATATTGACCGGCCCATGTCGCTGGCCGGTTGCCACACCCTCAAGGACCTGCTGGCCTGGCTGTCCGAGAACCTGGCCCAGGACGTCAGCGTTGCCCAGCTGGCCGCGCGGGTCCACATGTCCGAGCGCACCTTCGCCCGCCGGTTCCGGGCCGAGACCGGCGCGACGCCGGCGGCATGGATCAACGCCCAGCGGGTGCTGCGTGCGCAGGAACTGCTTGAGGAATCGGACCTGAACATCGAGGAGATCGCCCGGATCACCGGGTTCGGCCAGGCGGTGCTGCTGCGCCACCATTTCGCCAGGTCCGTTGGCGTGAGCCCGGCGTCCTACCGCCGCACCTTCCGCGGCGGTGGCGCCGCCGCCGGCGCGCGGCAGCCGGCAGGCAGCGCGGCCCGCTAGGGGGCCGTTTCCCTCCGCGGCACGCCGGGGGTTGTCCTTGTACCGCGGCCCGCGTGCAGGCACACTCATAAGTGTGCTTAGTAGTCCGGCGGGCGATGCGCGGCGGATGAGCAGGGTGCATGCGCCTGCCGGGTGCGCGCACCCCAAGCGAATAAAGGAGAACCGGTGATGAGTTCAGCTGCAGAAGGGGCCAGAAGCCCGAAACAACGACGCAATGACGTGGTAGCGGCGGAGAGGCGCCAATTCGGCGGCATCAAGTGGGGCTCCGCGTTCTTCGGCTGGCTCGCGGCCACCGGGATCGGAGTCATCCTGACGGCGCTGATGGCCGCCATCGGCACCGCCGTGGGGATCGCCGAGAGCGCCGATCCCGCGCAGGTCGCCGAGCAGGCGTCCCGGAACCTGGGGACGGTCGGCATAGTGGGCGGGATCATCCTGGCCGTCATCTTGTTCATTTCGTATTTCTGCGGCGGGTACGTGGCCGGCCGGATGGCCCGCTTCGACGGCGTCAAGCAGGGGCTGGCCGTGTGGCTGTGGGCGATCGTGGTTGCCATTGTGCTCGCCATCCTGGGGCTGATCGCCGGCAGCCAGTTCAATGTGCTGAGCAGCTTGAACAGTTTTCCCCGCGTGCCCCTCGGCGAAGGGGAGCTGACGACCGGCGGCATCGTATTCCTGGTCGTCGCCGCGCTGGTCTCGCTCGCCGGTGCCATTCTTGGTGGCAGGTCCGGCATGCATTTCCACCGCAAGGTGGACCAGGTGGGCGTCGACCGACGCTTCGACGGGCCGGGAGACGGCGAGTGAGGTGACTCCGGCGCAAGCCTGCTGCCGTTAACGGGAGAATCCCCGGCTCTTGAGCCGGGGATTCTCCCTTGTCCTGCGCTTCAGTGCCCTCGATAGGATTCGAACCTACGGCCTTCTGCTCCGGAGGCAGACGCTCTATCCCCTGAGCTACGAGGGCGCGGCACCGGCTGGAAACCCGGTGCCCTGCGGGACCTATTGAGCTTATCAGTATCTGCGCCAACAGAAGAAATGCGCCCGGACCGGCCCCGACGGCGGCCGCATGCAAGGTGGCCGGTCCGGCCCGTACAGTGGGCCTGCGAGCCCGGTCACAGCCAGCCCGCCGAAAGCCGGTCGGATCAAGGGATTGCCCTATGCTTGTGGGGTGACTCCTGAAGAACTTTCCGCTGCCATTGCCGCCTGCCTGCAGGCCGCCGTCGACGCCGGCGACTTCGCCGTCGAAATGCCCAGCGAGGTCCGGGTGGAGCGCCCCAAGAACCGCGAGCACGGGGACTGGGCCACCAACATCGCCATGCAGCTGGGCAAGAAGGCCGGCATGAGCCCGCGCCAGTTCGCCGAAATCCTCAGCGCGCGGCTGGAGAAGATCGACGGCGTCAGCCGGGTGGACATCGCCGGACCCGGATTCCTGAACATCACCGTGGACGCCGCCGCAGCCGGAACGCTGGCCCGCAGCATCGTGGAGGCCGGCAGCGCCTTCGGCACCGCCGGCGACCTGGCGGGCCAGCGGATCAACCTCGAATTCGTCTCCGCCAACCCGACCGGTCCGATCCACCTGGGCGGGACCCGCTGGGCGGCACTCGGCGACGCCCTGGCCCGCATCCTGGCCGCCCAGGGTGCCGACGTCACGCGCGAGTACTACTTCAACGACCACGGGTCGCAGATCGACCGCTTCGCCCGCTCGCTGCTGGCGAAGGCAAAGGGCGAACCCGCCCCCGAGGACGGCTACGGCGGAGACTACATCGCGGACATCGCCCAGGCGGTGTTGCGGCAGAATCCCGATGCGCTGTCGGCGGCCGACCCGCAGGAAGAGTTCCGCAGCCGCGGCGTCGAACTGATGTTTGGCGCCATCAAGGAATCGCTGCATGAGTTCGGGGTGGACTTCGACGTCTACTTCCACGAGAACTCCCTGTTCGAGGACGGCGCGGTCGAAAAGCTGCTGGAGCAGCTCAAAACCTCCGGCAGCCTCTACTTCCAGGACGGTGCCTGGTGGCTGAAGTCCACCGACTTCGGCGACGACAAGGACCGCGTCGTCATCAAGTCCGACGGTAATGCCGCCTATATTGCCGGCGACATCGCCTACTTCAAGAACAAGCGGGACCGCGGCTTTGACCTGTGCATCTATATGCTCGGCGCAGACCACCACGGTTACGTCGCCCGGCTGAAAGCCGCCGCGGCCGCCATCGGCGACGACGCCGACCGGGTGGAAGTGCTGATCGGGCAGATGGTCAACCTGGTCAAGGACGGCAAGCCCCTGCGCATGTCGAAGCGGGCCGGCACGGTGGTGACCATGGAGGACCTGGTCGACGCCGTGGGCGTGGATGCCGCCCGCTATGCCCTCACCCGCTCGCACGCCGATTCCAACATCGACATCGACCTGGACCTGCTGGTCAAGCACAGCAACGACAACCCGGTCTTCTACGTGCAGTACGCCCATGCGCGCACCTGCGCCGTCGCGCGCAACGCGGCCTCTTCCGGCGTGGACCGCAGCGCCTTTAATGCCTCGCTGCTGGACCATGCCACGGAGAACGAGCTGCTGGCCGTGCTCGGGGCCTACCCGTCGGTGGTCGCCACCGCCGCGAAGCTGCGCGAACCGCACCGCGTCGCCCGGCACCTGGAAGTCATCGCCGGCGCGTACCACCGCTGGTACGACGCCTGCCGCGTGACGCCGATCGGCGACGGCGAAGTCACCGACACGCACCGTACCCGCCTGTGGTTGAATGCCGCCGTCACCCAGGTCCTGGCCAACGGCCTTGGCCTGCTGGGCGTCAGCGCGCCGGAGAGGATGTAATGCCCGCAGCACACGAAACCGCCGCCGCGTCCGACCTGGCTCCGGACTGGCTCTCCTGCCCGCAGGACGTCAACCGGCTGGACGCCAAGCTCTGGGCCCGGGACGTGTCCCGCGGCGCGGCGGGCGAACTGGAAATTTCCGGCCTCGGCGTCGCCCGGCTCAAGGAGCAGTTCGGCACGCCGCTGTTCGTGGTGTCCGAGGACGACTTCCGGGCCCGCGCGCGCGAGTTCAAGCAGGCCTTCGACGAGGCCTTCAGCACGCTCTGCGGCGGTGTGGACGTGTACTACGCCGGCAAGGCGTTCCTCAGCGTGGAAATCGCCCGCTGGGTGGCGCAAGAGGGGCTGCGGCTGGACACCTGCAGCGGCGGGGAGCTGGCCGTGGCCGCCCGCGCAGGCATCCCGGGGGAGGACCTGGGCCTGCACGGCAACAACAAGTCCGACGCCGAACTCCACCGCGCGCTGGACATGGGGCTGGGCCGCATCGTGGTGGACAGCCTCGACGAACTGGCGCGCCTGGGAGCCATCGCCGCCGCCCGCGGCGAGATGGCCAACGTGATGCTGCGGCTGACCCCCGGCGTGCACGCGCACACCCACGAGTTCATTGCCACGGCGCACGAAGACCAGAAGTTCGGGCTCTCGATGGCCGGCGCCGACGACGGCGCGGGGCACGACGGCGCGCAGCCCCGCCCGGCCGGCTCGCCGGCCGCGCAGGCCGTGGCGGCGGCGCTGGAGCACGAGTCCATTAACCTGCTGGGCCTGCACTGCCACATCGGATCGCAGATCTTCGAGCCCGAGGGGTTCGCGCTGGCGGCCGAGCGGCTGCTCACGTTCGTGGCCGAGGTGCAGCGGGTCCACGGCGTGGACCTGCACGAACTGGATCTGGGCGGCGGTTACGGCATTGCCTACACCGAGGCCGACAGCCCCCGCCCGCCGGCGGAACTCGCCCAGGCGATGGCCGCCGTCGTGCGTTCCGTCACGGAGCGGCTGGGCATCCCGGTGCCGCGGATCTCGATCGAACCGGGCCGGGCCATCGCCGGGCCCAGCACGTTCACGCTCTACTCGGCCGGTACCCGCAAGACCGTCCAGGTGGACACGGAGGGCGGCGGCAGCAGCCCGCGGCGCTACGTGTCCGTGGACGGAGGCATGAGCGACAACGCCCGGCCGGTGCTCTACGACGCCGACTACTCGGCGGCTCTGGCCTCCCGTGTGACGGACGCGGCCCCGATTATTTCCCGCGTGGTTGGTAAACACTGCGAGAGCGGTGACATTGTAGTCAGGAACGTTTACCTGCCCGAGGACATCGAGGCAGGGGACCTGCTGGCGGTGCCGGCGACCGGGGCCTATTGCTGGGCGCTCTCCAGCAACTACAACTACGTTGCCCGGCCACCTGTGGTTGCCGTGCGCGGCGGCGAGGCACGGTTGATCATTCGAGGCGAGACCGAAGCCGACCTGCTGGCCCGTGACCTGGGCTGACCGCCGGCCGGGCAGCAGTTATTGCGAGTAAGACTAAGACTGAGAGTTTGGGCAGCATGAAAACGCTGAAGGTAGCACTGTTGGGATGCGGAAATGTCGGCGCCCAGGTGGCCCGCATCCTGCTTGACGACGCCGATGTGCTGGCCGCACGGACCGGCGCGCGGCTGGAACTGACCGGCATCGCGGTGCGCAATGCCGCCGCCAAACGGGCCGTGGAACTGCCCGCAGAGCTGTTCACCACCGACGCCGCGACCCTGGTCAAGGACGCCGACATCGTGATCGAACTGCTGGGCGGCCTGGAACCGGCCCGGACGCTGATCCGCACCGCGATCGACAACGGCGCCGCCGTCGTCACCGGTAACAAGGCCCTGCTGGCCGCCGACGGCCAGGAGCTGTACGCCCAGGCCGACGACGCCGGCGTCGAACTCTCCTTCGAGGCGGCCGTGGCCGGGGCCATCCCCATCCTGCGGCCGATCCGCGAGTCGCTGGCGGGGGACCGCGTCACCAAGGTGATGGGCATCGTCAACGGAACCACCAACTACATCCTGGACCAGATGGACTCCACCGGCGCCCAGTTCGGCGAGGCGCTGGCCGCCGCGCAGGAGCTCGGCTACGCCGAAGCCGACCCGACCGCCGACATCGAAGGGCATGACGCCGCCGCCAAGGGCGCGATCCTGGCCGGGCTGGCCTTCCACACCGCGGTCAACCTGGCCGACGTCCAGTGCCAGGGCATCAGCTCCGTCTCCGCCGACGACATCGCCGCGGCCCGGGACGCCGGCTACGTGATCAAGCTGCTGGCGATCGCCGAGCGGCTGAGCGGCGCCGACGGCCGCGAGGGCGTGTCCGTGCGCGTCCACCCGACCCTGCTGCCGCGCCAGCACCCGCTGGCCGCCGTGCACGGGGCGTTCAACGCCGTCTTCGTGGAAGCGGAAAACGCCGGCGAACTGATGTTCTACGGCCAAGGTGCCGGCGGCGCGCCGACCGCCTCGGCCGTGGTCGGCGACGTGGTCAGCGCCGCCCGGCGCATGGTCGGCGGCGGCCCGGGCCGGACCGAAACGGCGACCGTGGACCTGCCCACCGTCGGGCTGGACTCGGTGCGGACCAGCTACTACATCGGCCTGGACGTGGCCGACCGGCCCGGCGTGCTGGCCCAGATTGCCGGCGTTTTCGCCGAGCACGGGGTCTCCATCGAGACCATGCGCCAGACCATCCACACCGAGGGCCCGCTGGATCCCGCCCACGACGGCGCCGAGGTGACCGCCGAACTGCGCTTCGTCACCCACCGGGCCTCCGAGGCGTCGCTGGCCGCTACGGTCGAGGCCGTGCGCGGGCTCGACATCGTCAACGCTGTTACCTCTGTCCTGCGAGTAGAAGGAATCTAAGTGGCCCACCAATGGCGCGGCGTCATCCGTGAATACGCGGACCGGCTGCCGGTATCGGAGCAGACCGAGATCATCACCCTCGGCGAAGGCGGCACACCGCTGGTGCAGGCCAAGGCCCTCTCCGAACTGACCGGATCCGAGGTCTACCTCAAGGTGGAGGGGATGAACCCCACCGGCTCCTTCAAGGACCGCGGCATGACCATGGCCATCACCGCGGCCGTGGAGGCCGGCGCCAAGGCGGTGGTCTGCGCGTCCACCGGCAACACCTCCGCCTCCGCTGCCGCCTATGCCACCCAGGCCGGGCTGAAGTGCGCGGTGCTCGTGCCGGCCGGCAAGATCGCCATGGGCAAGATGAGCCAGGCGATCGCGCACGGCGCCGAGATCATCCAGATCAACGGCAACTTCGACAACTGCCTGGAAGTGGCCCGCAAGCTCTCCGAGGCCTATCCGGTGTTCCTGGTCAACTCGGTGAACCCGGCACGCATCCAAGGCCAGAAGACGGCGGCCTTCGAGACCGTCGACTATCTGGGCGACGCCCCGGACATCCACGTGATGCCGGTCGGCAACGCGGGAAACATCACCGCGTACTGGAAGGGGTACCAGGAGTACGCCGCGCCGTACGAATCGGCCATTGCCGGCATGCTCCCGCCGGTCGCCACCAAGACCCCCGTGCTGTGGGGCTTCCAGGCCGCCGGCGCGGCGCCGTTGGTGCTGGGACACCCGGTGACCGAACCGGAGACCATCGCCACCGCCATCCGGATCGGCAATCCGGCCTCCTGGGACACAGCCATCGCCGCACGCGACGAGTCCGGCGGCCTGATCGACTCGGTGACCGACGACGAGATCCTGGCCGCGCACCGCTGGCTCTCCTCCCGCGAGGGCGTCTTCGTGGAGCCCGGCTCCGCGGCAGGCGTCGCCGGCGTGCTCAAGAAGCATGCGGCCGGCGAAGTGCCCGCGGGCAAGACCATCGTCATCACGGTCACCGGCCACGGGCTGAAGGACCCGCAGTGGGCCCTGCAGACCGAGGACGGCAGCGAGGCGGCGCCGGTCAAGGTGGACTTCGACGTGGTCAGCGTGGCCAGCGCCCTGGGTCTTGAGTAGCAGCACCTTGCCGGGGGAGGGCACCGCCGTGGCCGGCCGCATCGCGCCCGGCCAGCGCGTCACCGTGCGGGTTCCGGCCACCAGCGCCAATCTGGGCCCGGGCTTCGACAGCCTGGGCCTGGCCCTGGCCTACTACGACACGGTCACGGTGGAATCGACCGACGACGGCGTCTTCCACGCCTCCGTGAGCGGCGAGGGCGCGGCGGGGCTGCCCGCCGATGAAAGCCACCTGATCATCCGCACCCTGCGCGGCACGCTGCGTGAGGCCGGGTACGACGCCGGCGGGCTGCGCCTGCGGGCCCGGAACCTCATTCCGCACGGCCGCGGCATGGGATCCTCGGCCGCCGCCGTAGTCTCCGCCGTGCTGTTGGCCAACGCGCTGCTGCCGGAGCGGGAACGGCTGGGGGCGGGAGACATCCTGCAGGTTTGCTCGGCGCTGGAGGGCCACCCCGACAACGTGGCTCCGGCCCTGGGCGGACAGCTGGCCATCTCCTGGGAAGAGGCCGGCGTGTTCGCCAGCACCTGCGTGCCGATCTGCCCGGACATCGTGCCCGTGCTGGCCATCCCGGCCTACGAGCTTTCCACGGAAACCGCGCGCAACCTCCTGCCCGCGTCCGTGCCGCACCACGTGGCCGCCGCCAATTCCGGCCGCGCCGCCCTGCTGGTCCACGCGCTGACCCGCGATCCGTCCCTGCTGCGGGCCGGAACCGAAGACTGGCTGCACCAGCGGCACCGGGCACCGGCCATGGAACCCAGCGCCGCGCTGATCGCGGGGCTGCGCAGCCAGGGCCACGCCGCCGTCGTCTCCGGTGCCGGACCCACCGTGCTGACACTCGCCGCCAACGAGGCCGAAGCGGAGCAGGTCCAGCGGGCCATCGCCGCGCACTTGGAACGCCGCGACTCGCCGGGAAACTGGCGGGTGCTGAAACTGGCAGTGGACACAGATGGTGCTAAAGTGGAAGTGCACCCCCGGGATTAACCGGCGAGGACACCTGCCGGATGCTCCGGATCAAGCAAGCCGAGTAGCCGTTTGGGCAGGATCCCCGTTCCAGGTGCAGCCTTTCAGGAGCCTTCCGCGGCACTCAACGGCGTTGCTGCCGGCCATCGGCCGGACAGGACCTCACTCGTTCCATCCGGACGGCTTGTTTCAAGGTTTTTCATCTCTGATCACCCGGACTTGTTTCGGCACGACGCCGCAGGCAATACCGGACCCAGCCGGGCTTCTCATGCAACGGCCGGGTAGCAAACAACGCGGTGCGCTTCATATGCACACCGCCCGACGAGGGGGAAGGATCCTTCGTGACCGAAACCACTGACCTGACCGCAGGTGTGGAAACAATAGACTCTCCTGCACCGAAGAGTGCAGGCCTTGCCGGCCTGAAGCTGGCCCAACTGCAGGTGCTGGCCGGGCAGCTCGGCATCACCGGCGGCTCGCGGATGCGCAAGGGCGACCTGGTCGCCGCGATCTCCGACCACCAGCGTGGCTCCTCCGTGGCCGACCGCACGGCCAAGAAGGCCGAGCAGCCGGTGCGCACCGAAACTTCGGCGGCGAAGGAAGAGACCGCCGCCGCGGCAAGCGGCGGAGCAACCGGCGGCACCGCCGGCGGCGACCTGACCAAAGCGGCGGAGCGGGTCAGCCGCACGCGCAACCGCAACCGCCGCGCCAGCAGCGACGGCACCGTGGCTGCCGCCGACGGGGAAGCAACGGCCGCCACCACCGAGGCCCCGGCCGACACCGCGCCGGCCCAGGCCCCCGCGGCGGACAACGCACCGGGCGACGGCGACGGACGCCAGGAGCGCCGCAGCCGCGGACGCAACCGCCGCTCCGACTCCGGGCAGCAGGACGCGGCCGAGACCAAGGCCGACGCACCGCAGGAAGCTGCCGACGGCAAGCCGGCCGAGGCTCAGCAGGACGAGAAGAGGGACGGCCAGGACGGCGCCGGACAGCAGCAGTCCGGCCGCGGGGACGGCCAGTCCGACCGCCGCAGCCGCAACCGCAACCGCAGCGACGCCGACCGCGACACCCGGGACAACCGGGACAACCGCGATTCCCGCGACACCCGGGAGCGCGACACCCGCGATACGCGCCAGGATGACGGCGACGAGGGCGGCCGCGGCCGCAACCGCAACCGCCGCAACCGCCGCGACAACGACAGCAACAACACCCGCTACCGCGACCGCAACGAGCGTCGCCGCGGCCGCGACCGCGGTCCCGAAGTCGACGACACCGAGATTTCCGACGACGACGTGCTGCTGCCCGTTGCCGGCATCCTGGACGTGCTGGAGAACTACGCCTTCGTGCGCACCTCGGGCTACCTGCCCGGACCGAACGACGTGTACGTCTCGCTGGCCCAGGTCAAGAAGCACAACCTGCGCAAGGGCGACGCCGTCGTCGGCGCCATCCGCGCCCCGCGTGACGGCGATTCCGGCGGCCAGGGCAACCGGCAGAAGTTCAACGCACTGGTCAAGCTCACCTCCGTCAACGGCAAGCCGGTGGAGGAGAACAAGGACCGCGTGGACTTCACCAAGCTGGTCCCGCTGTACCCGTCCGAGCGGCTGCGCCTGGAGACCGAGCCGAAGAAGATCGGCCCCCGCGTCATCGACCTGGTGGCTCCGATCGGCAAGGGCCAGCGCGGCCTGATCGTCTCCCCGCCGAAGGCCGGCAAGACGTTGATCCTGCAGTCCATCGCCAACGCGATCACCACCAACAATCCCGAGGTCCACCTCATGATGGTGCTGGTCGATGAGCGGCCCGAAGAGGTCACGGACATGCAGCGCACCGTCAAGGGCGAGGTCATCGCCTCGACCTTCGACCGTCCCGCCGACGACCACACCACCGTGGCCGAACTGGCCATCGAGCGCGCCAAGCGACTGGTGGAGATGGGCATGGACGTGGTCGTCCTGCTGGACTCGATGACCCGCCTGGGCCGCGCCTACAACCTGGCCGCCCCGGCCTCGGGCCGCATCCTCTCCGGCGGCGTGGACTCCTCGGCGCTGTACCCGCCGAAGCGTTTCTTTGGCGCAGCCCGGAACATCGAAAACGGTGGCTCCCTGACCATCCTCGCCACCGCACTGGTGGAGACCGGGTCCAAGATGGACGAGGTCATCTTCGAGGAGTTCAAGGGCACCGGCAACATGGAACTGCGGCTGTCCCGCTCGCTGGCGGACAAGCGCATCTTCCCGGCCGTCGACGTCAACGCCTCGGGCACCCGGCGTGAGGAGAACCTGCTCTCGCCCGAAGAGGTCAAGATCATGTGGCGCCTGCGCCGCGTCCTCTCCGGTCTGGACACCCAGCAGGCGCTGGAACTGCTCACCGGCAAGATCCGGGAGACGCAGTCCAATGTCGAGTTCCTGATGCAGGTCCAGAAGACGACGCTCGGCTCGAAGGCCGAGAACGACAAGTAGCTGGGTTACCGCTCAGAATTTTCTCCGGCCCCGCCCCTTCGCGCGGAGGCTCTCGTCCTACGGACTCGAGCCTCCGCGCTACGGCAGGCCCGATGCCACTCCCGGGCCGGAGAAAGATTCTGAGCGGCTTGTCGTTTAAGGCGCCTTACCTGCCGTCCCTTTCGTTGCTATTTAGACTTGTTGTGAGTCGAAAGAGGTTTGAAGATGTTTGAGTCCGTTCAGGGGCTTCTTGACGAGCACGCCGAGCTCCAGAAGGAATTGAGCGACCCTGCCGTCTATTCCGACCAGGCCCGGGCCCGGAAGCTGGGGCGGCGGTCGGCGGAGCTGAACGGCATCGTCGAGGCGTACAAGCGCTGGTCGCACCTGGCGGACGACCTCGAAGCGACACGCGAGCTCGCCGACGAGGATCCCGAACTGGCAGCCGAGGTGCCCGGACTCGAAGCCGAACTCGAAATCGCCCAGGAACGGCTCCGCCGCCTGCTGATCCCGCGCGATCCGGACGACGCGCGCAACGTGATCATCGAGGTCAAGGGCGGCGAAGGCGGCGACGAGGCGGCACTGTTCGCCGGCGACCTGCTCCGGATGTACATGCGCTACGCCGAATCCCGCGGTTGGAAAACCGAGATCATCTCCGCGACCGAGTCCGACCTGGGCGGCTACAAGGACGTCCAGATGGCCATCAAGGGCAACTCCAACGACCCGTCCGAAGGCGTCTGGGCCAGGCTCAAGTTCGAGGGCGGCGTGCACCGGGTCCAGCGCGTCCCGGTGACCGAATCGCAGGGCCGCATCCACACCTCCGCCGCAGGCGTACTGGTGCTTCCGGAAGTGGACGAGCCGGAAGAAGTGGATATCCATCAGAACGACCTGAAGATCGACGTTTACCGTTCCTCGGGTCCGGGCGGCCAGTCGGTGAACACCACCGACTCGGCGGTGCGCATCACCCACCTGCCCACCGGCATCGTGGTCGCGATGCAGAACGAAAAGTCCCAGCTGCAGAACCGCGAGGCCGGCATGCGCGTGCTCCGGGCGCGGCTGCTGGCCCACCAGCAGGAGCAGATCGACGCCGCGAACTCCGAGACGCGCAAGTCGCAGATCCGCACCATGGACCGGTCCGAGCGCATCCGTACGTACAACTTCCCGGAAAACCGGATTGCCGACCACCGCACCGGCTACAAGGCCTACAACCTGGACGCGGTGATGAACGGTGAACTGGAACCGGTGATCCAGTCCGCCATCCAGGCGGACGAGGAACACCGGCTGGCCGCCCTGGGCGAGGAAAACTAGCCGGCAGTGCCCGCCACGAACCTGGCCCACGCCCTGTCCGCCGCCGCCGCGCGGCTGGCCGAGGCCGGCGTCCCCTCGCCGCGGGTGGACGCCGAACTGCTCGCCGCCCACCTGCTGAACGTCTCCCCGGGGCGGGTCCGCGCGCTGGCCCTGCTGGGAGCGGAAGCTCCGCCCGGGCTCGAGGACCTGGTGGCCGAGCGGGCCACCCGCATCCCGCTGCAGCACATCACCGGCCGCGCCTATTTCCGGCATCTCGAACTGCAGGTGGGACCGGGCGTGTTCGTCCCGCGGCCGGAAACCGAAACCGTTGCCCAGCACGCGATCGACCGCGCCCGCGCCCTGCCCGCGGCCAAAGTGGTGGACCTGGGCACCGGCTCCGGCGCGATCGCCGCCGCCGTGGCCAGCGAAGTTCCCACGGCCACCGTCTACGCGGTGGAACTGAGCGCCCTCGCCCACGCCTGGGCCGAACGGAACCTGGCGCCCCTGGGCGTCACCCTCGTGCGGGAGGACCTGCGCACCGCGCTGTCCGCGCACGACGGAACGTTCGACGTCGTCGTCTCCAATCCGCCGTACATCCCCTCCGAAGCGGTCCCGCGCGAGCCCGAAGTGGCCGAGCACGACCCGCAGATGGCGCTCTACGGCGGGGGAGCGGACGGCATGGAACTGCCGGCGGCGACGGCGGCGACGGCCGCGCGGCTGCTGAAGCCGGGCGGCCATTTCATCATGGAGCACGCCGAAGTCCAGGCCGCTGCCGTGCACTCCCTCCTGCGCTCGGCCGGATGCTGGGACCAGGTAGCCACCCGTTACGATCTGACCGGGCGCGAGCGGGCCACGTCGGCCCGACGGTTATGAGAATGGAACAATGAGTCTGTGAGCACTACGTATAACTGCGACGACGCCGCCGCCCGCAGCGAGGGACTGGCGGCAGCCCAGGCCGCCATCGCCGACCGGCAGTGCGTTGTCCTGCCGACCGATACCGTCTACGGGATCGCCGCCGACGCGTTCTCGCCGCAGGCCGTGGCCACCCTGCTGGCCGCCAAGGGACGCGGGCGCAAAATGCCCCCGCCGGTGCTGGTGCCGCGGCCGCAGACCATGGACGGGCTGGCCACCGATGTGGGCGACGAGGCCCGGGCCCTCGCCGACACCTTCTGGCCCGGCGGGCTGACCCTGATTTTCCGCGCCCAGCCGTCGCTGACCTGGGACCTGGGCGAGACCAAGGGCACCGTCGCCCTGCGCATGCCCGACGACGAACTGGCGCTGGAACTGCTGGCGGCCACCGGGCCGCTGGCCGTGTCCTCCGCGAACCGCACCGGGCAGCCGTCGGCGCAGACGGCCGCGCAGGCCAAGGAACAGTTGGCCGAGTCGGTGGAGGTCTACCTGGAAGACGGCTTCCGGCCCGTCGACGGCACGACCGCGGTTCCCTCCACCATCGTCGACTGCACCTCCGCCACGCTGCGGGTGGTCCGCGAGGGCACGATCAGCCTGGAAACACTGCGCACCGTCGTGCCGGGCATCCTGGGCCTGGGGGAGACCGTAGAGGCATGAGCCACGATTCCGCTCTTCCCCGCGGCAAGACCGCCAGCAGCGACCGGGCCCTGTGGCTCTGGTCGCAGATCCTGCTGGACTCCCTGGCCTGGGTCCTGGCCATCGTGCTGGCCGTCTTCCTGCGCTACGAGATGACGCTGAGCCTGACCAAGATTCCCGGCATCATTCTGCTCTGCGCGGTGGCCATCGCGGCCCAGATGGCCGTCGGGTCTGCGTTCGCCCTCTATAAGGGCCGCTACAGTTTCGGCAGCTTCCACGAGGCCAAGCTGCTGGTCATGGTGACGATCTCGGTGTCGTTGATCCTCAGCGTCGGACTGCTGCTGTTCGGCATCTCGCTGGGCATCGCGCGCGGCACCGGCCTGATTGCCTTCCCGTTCGCCTGCCTGTTCATGGCCGCCGTCCGCTACCTGAAGCGGATGTATGTGGAAAGCAAGGCCAAACCGGGCGACGAGGCGGAGCGGACGCTGATCTACGGCGCCGGTTTCGTCGGCAACAACATTGTGACCCGGATGAGCAACGATCCGGCCTCGCCCTGGCTGCCGGTGGGGCTGATCGACGACGATCCGGCCAAAAAGCACCTGCGCATCGCCTCCGTCCCGGTGCTGGGCCGGATGGAGGACCTGCCGGAGATCGCCCACCGCACCGGGGCGACCGTGCTGCTGGTGGCGATCGCGGACATCGACTCCGCGCGGATGCGGCAGATCTCCGACAGCATCGCGGGCCGGAATATGCGGGTGCTGGTGGTGCCGCCGCTGAAGGAAATGCTCACCGGCCGCCAGGACTTCTCCTTCCGCGAGGTGGACATCGAGGACCTCATCGGCCGGCAGCCCGTGGATATCCACGTCGAAGAGATTGCCCACTATGTCACCGGCAAGCGCGTGCTCGTCACCGGCGCCGGCGGGTCCATCGGTTCCGAGCTGTGCCGCCAGATCCACGCGTTCCAGCCGGCCGAGCTGATCATGCTGGACCGCGACGAGACCGGGCTGCAGGGCACGCAGATCTCGATCACCGGCAAGGGCCTGCTCACGGGCAGGGACACCGTGCTGGCCGACATCCGCGACCCCGCCGCCCTCGAGGCCATCTTCCTCGACCGGAAGCCGGAAGTGGTGTTCCACGCCGCGGCGCTCAAGCACGTGTCGCTGCTGGAGCAGTACCCGGAGGAGGCCTGGAAGACCAACGTGCTCGGTTCGCTGAACGTGCTGCGCGCGGCCCGCGCCGCGCACGTGGCGACCTTCGTCAACATCTCCACCGACAAGGCTGCCAACCCAACCACCGTGCTGGGCCATTCCAAGCGCGTGGCGGAAAAGCTGACGGCCTGGGTGGCGCAGCAGACCGGGCAGAAGTACGTCTCCGTTCGGTTCGGCAACGTGCTGGGCAGCCGCGGCTCGGTGCTGCCGCTGTTCAGCGAGCAGATCCGCAAGGGCGGTCCGGTCACGGTCACCGACGCCGCGGCCACCCGGTTCTTCATGACGATTCCGGAAGCCTGCCAGCTGGTGATCCAGGCCGGCGCGATAGGCAGCGGCGGGGAAGTGCTGATCCTCGACATGGGCGAACCGGTGAAGATCCTGGACGTCGCCGAGCGGATGATCGCGATGTCGGGCAAGGACGTGGAAATTGTCTTCACCGGCCTGCGCCCCGGCGAAAAGCTGCACGAGGACCTGATCGGTGAGGGCGAAAGCGATTCCCGTCCCCTGCACCCCAAAATCTCGCACGCCTCCATCGAGGGCCTGGACCCGAACCTGATGAGCCTGGCCGAGTGGAAGAGCCGGCAGGACCTGATCTCGGCCTCAACCGGGGCGATAAACGTGGTCCCGGCGGGAGCGGCCGCTGACGACGAACTCGACGACGTGGTCCCGGCGGCAGTGGCCGCCGACGACGTGGTCCCGCCGGCAGCGGCGGCCGACGACGAACTGGAGGCCGGGCTCAAGGACGACGGGCGGGAGCGGGCGTCGTGACCGCAGCCGTGGTGGCCGTTGCCGCGGCCCTCCTGCTCAGCCTGTTGCTGCCGTTCGCGCTGATCCCGGTGCTGAAGCGGCTGGGCGTGCTCGACGTGCCGAACGAGCGGTCCTCGCACACCCGCGTCGTCGTCCGCGGCGTGGGCATCACGGTGGCGGCCGGGCTGCTGGCGGGGCTGCTGATCGCCGCGCTCGGAGGCGCCGTCGAGGCGCCGCAACTGCTGCTCGCGGTCGCCGGGGTGGCCGCCGCCGCCGCGCTGTTGGGCTGGATCGAAGACTTCCGGGGACTGTCCATCCGTGGCCGGGCCGCGCTGCAGTTGGGCATCGGACTCGGCGGCACCGCACTGGCCATCGGACTCACCGGCCAGACGTGGTGGTGGCTGCCGCTGGGCGCCCTCGCCCTGGCGGCCTACATCAACATCGCCAACTTCATGGACGGCATCAACGGGATTTCCGGGTTGCACGGCACGGCCGTCGGACTGATGTTCGCCGCTACCGGCGCCATCACCGGCCACGGCTGGCTGATGGTCGGCGGGACCGTGGTGGCGGCCGCCTTTGTGGCGTTCCTGCCCTGGAACCTGGGCCGCGGGAACGTCTTCCTGGGCGACGTCGGCAGCTACTTGCTGGGGGCAGGCCTGGCCATGCTGGGCATCACCGCCTTCTTGGACGGCGTGCAGGCGGAGTACCTGCTGGGTCCGGTGGCCATCTACCTGGCCGACACGCTCGCCACGCTGCTGCGCCGGATCAGCGCGGGGGAGCGGTGGTACACGCCGCACCGCCAGCACGCCTACCAGCGGCTGACGGACGTGGGCTTCAGCCACGTGCAGTCGGCGCTGCTGGTCACCGGCTGTACGTTGCTGACCGGTTTCTGCGGCTATCTGGCGGCCGAATCGGGCCTCGCGGGCAAGGCGGCAGCCATCGCCGCGTGCGCCGCCGTCGTTGTTTTTTATCTGCGGGCGCCGGTGCTCTTCAGCCGCCGCTCATCCAACGCCGCCAACCGGGCGGCGTAACGGCGGGGCCCGACTCGTCGGCAAGTTCTATCTCATGTAGAATAAACCCGGCCGTTCCGGCCCGCCCCGCACCGCGATCGAAAACGGACTACCAATGCGCGCTTCACGCCACGACGGCCACCCCGCCGCTGGCGCAGCTGTCGCTGCATCCGGTCCCACCCGGTCGCCGTGGCTGAAGATCCTGCGGTCCGCCCTGGTCGCCGGCGGTGCAACCGCCGGGCTGGTCATCGTGATGTCGACGGTGGCGGCGGGTGCGGCCGGTGCCCTGAGTGCCCTGCTCGGCGCGACGCTGGTGGTGCTGTTCTTCGCGATCAGCCTGCTGGTGGGCCACTACGTGGGGCGGTCCAATCCTTCCGGCGCCATCGGTGCCTTCATCGCCACCTACATCATCAAAGTAGTGGGCTTTGGGGCGGCTCTCTTCCTCATCGGCACCCCGATGTGGCTCGAGCGGACCTGGTTCTTTGTTGCGGCGGTGGCCACCGTGGTGGTCTGGCAGGCGGCCGAAGTGTTCGCCTTCTCGCGCACCCGGCACCAGTTGTACGCCGACCCCGAACCGGAGCCGGCGGACCGTCGGCAGCATTCGGAAGGGGAAATCGGACATGGCCTCTAAAGGCACATCCGGCCCCGCGCGGAGCGGTTCCGGGGACGATTCCACCTACCAGGGCGGCAACACCGTCCTCACCTATATCCTTGGCGGGATCATCGCCTGGGGTTTGGTAGGCTGGGGTTTGGACTATCTGTTGGATACCCGCTGGCTGATTTTCGTCGGCGCCGTTCTGGGCGCTGGAGGCGGATATTATCTGGCCCGCAAACACAACCTCACGCGCGGCGCCCGGCGCCGCCATGAGGATGGCGCGGGGGACCACACCTAAATGTCAGAAAACTTTATATGGTGGCCTGCCTCGATGGCGACCCACCCTGAAACGCCCAAAGATGGACACTGCAGAGAGGAAACGCGTTGATCGCGCTTGCGCTTCCGGCGGCCGCTGATGAAGGTGGCTTCGTCCCACCGAGCCTCGAAGATATGCATCTACCGGAGGTTCTCCCGTGGATGGCCCCGTACGGTGAGGGCTTCGGCAAGCAGATGCTGCTGGTCCTGCTGTCCGTCGCACTGATTTCCTGGTTCTTCGTGGCAGCCTCCCGCCGCCGCCAGCTTGTTCCCGGCAAGCTGCAGCACCTGGGCGAAATGAGCTACAACTTCGTCCGCAACTCGGTGGGCAAGGACATCATCGGTGAGCGCGACTTCAGGCCGTTCGTCCCGCTGCTGATGGCACTGTTCTTCTTCATCCTGGTGAACAACCTCTTCGGCTCCATTCCGCTGCTGCAGCTGCCGACCCCGTCGCACGTGGGCACGGCCTACGCCCTGGCCGGCGTCGTCTACATTACGTGGATCGTCCTGGGCATCAAGAAGCACGGCATCGCCTACTTCAAGCTCGCCGTCGTTCCGTCCGGCGTGCCGAAGGCGATCCTCCCGCTGGTCGTCCTCATCGAAATCATCTCCACCTTCCTGGTCCGCCCGGTCACGCACAGCCTGCGTCTCTTCGCCACCATGCTGGCCGGCCACCTGATCATCATGCTGGCTGCCGCCGGATCCGAATTCCTGATCATGGATGCCGACTTCTGGTTGAAGCCGCTGGGCATCCTGACGCTGGCCGGCGGCGTGGGCATGTACTTCTTCGAAATCCTGATCCAGGTCCTGCAGGCGTACGTGTTCGTCCTGCTGACCGCGATCTACATCCAAGGCTCCTTGGCCGAGGAACACTAAATTTCCCCGCTGGGGAAGAACCTGAACCAACAACCTGCCCATTGGGGCATCTTGAAAGGAAAATAATGGAAGGCAATATCAACCTCGTCGGTTACGGTCTCTCCGCTATCGGCGGTGCCATCGGTGTGGGCCTCGTGTTCGCTGCTTACATCAACGGCGTTGCCCGCCAGCCGGAGGCACAGCGCGTGCTGCAGCCGATCGCATTCCTGGGTCTCGCGCTGACTGAAGCTTTGGCCATTCTTGGTCTGGTGTTCGCGTTCGTCCTCTAACAGGGCAACGCGGACCATCCACACCGAGTAGATAGGACGGGTGAGATATGAATCAGGCTATGATCCTCGCCGCCGCGGAGGGTGCAAACCCTCTGATCCCTAACGTCTGGGAAATCGTCGTCACGCTGATCGGCTTCGCGATTCTCATGTACATCGTCGCCAAGTTCGTCGTTCCGGCGTTCGAGAAGACGTATGCGGAGCGCACCGAAGCCATCGAGGGCGGGATTGCCAAGGCGGAGGCCGCCCAGGCCGAAGCCAGCGCTGCGTTGGACGAGTACAAGCAGCAGTTGATGGACGCCCGCGCGGAAGCCAACCGCATCCGCGAGGACGCCCGCGCCGAAGGCGCCCAGATCCTGGCGGAGCTGAAGGAAAAGGCCCAGGCAGAGGCTGCACGCATCAGCGAGCAGGCCCAGGTCCAGATTGATGCAGAGCGTCAGGCAGCCGTGACATCGCTGCGCAGCGAAGTCGGCACCCTGGCCACCGAACTGGCCGGCAGGATTGTCGGCGAGTCGCTGAACGACGACGCGCGCGCTGCCCGCGTCGTGGACCGCTTCCTCGCCGACCTTGAGTCTCAGAGTGCAGGTGCTGCTAAATAATGGCCGGTGTATCGAGCGAGTCACTGAAAGCGGCACAGCAGGAACTGGAGGCTAAGCTTCCCACCGCTTCGCTGTCCCTGGCAGAGGAACTCTTTGGGATCCTGGGCCTGCTGGACAGCAATGCCGGTCTGCGCCGTGCCCTGACCGATCCGGCGCGCGACAGCAGCGAGAAGGCCGACATGTTCGGCCGCCTCCTCGAGGGGAAGGTCTCGGCGGATGCCCGGGCCATCGCCACCTCGTTGGCTGCCGCGCGTTGGGCCTCTGCGCGCGACATCGGGGACGCCTTGGAGACCTTGGCGGCCACGACGGCTGTCGCAGTCGCAGAGGGCCAGGGTGT
Organism: Arthrobacter sp. Y3224055; assembly: GCF_059090825.1. Taxonomy (NCBI): domain Bacteria; kingdom Bacillati; phylum Actinomycetota; class Actinomycetes; order Micrococcales; family Micrococcaceae; genus Arthrobacter; species Arthrobacter sp. Y3224055. The sequence continues at coordinate 242,352 of NZ_JBNHGB010000003.1, forward strand.
TGACGGACTCGAAGGTCTGGAGAGGGACCTGTTCGCGTTCAACCGCATTGTCGGGTCGGACCACGGCCTGCAGCGTGCCCTGCTGGAACCCCAGGCTTCGGACGAAGCCAAATCGGCGCTGGCGCTGAAGCTGGTGCCGGCCGCGGGCCCCGTGGCACAGCTGCTGATCCGGCAGGCGGTAACCGCCCCGCGCGGCATCAAGCCCACGGCCCTGGTAGAGCGGTTCATCCAGTTGGTGGCCAAGCGCCAGCAGCGTTGGATCGCGGAGGTCAGCGTTACCCGTCCGCTGACCAGCGAACAGATGAGCCGCCTGCAGGCCGGGCTCAACCGGTTGTACGGCCGGGAGCTGCGGATCCACTTCAACGTGGATCCACGGCTGGTTGGCGGCGTGCGGGTCATGGTCGGGGATGAGGTCGTGGATGCGTCCGTGATCTCCCGCCTGGCCGAGCTCCGCCGGAGTCTCGCGGTTTAGCCTCCTCGCGGAGACTGGGCCGGAAGCCTCACACAGACTGAAAAACACACCGGTCGTCGCGCACCACGCGATGATCATAAACACAGGAGAGCAGGGACTGCAGATGGCCGAATTGACCATCAACGCCGACGACGTCCGCAATGCGCTGAACGAGTTCGCGGCGTCCTATGAACCCGGAAGCGCCGAGCGGGTCGAAGTCGGCCACGTGACCACCGCCAGCGATGGCATCGCCCGTGTCGAGGGTCTTCCCTCGGCCATGGCGAACGAACTGCTGCGTTTCGAGAACGGCGTCCTGGGCCTGGCCCAGAACCTCGACACCCGCGAAATCGGCGTGGTGATCCTCGGTGAATTCACCGGCATCGAAGAAGGCATGGAAGTTCACCGCACCGGTGAGATCCTGTCCGTACCGGTCGGCGACGCCTTCCTCGGCCGCGTCGTGGACCCGCTGGGCCTGCCCATCGACGACAAGGGCCCGATCGAATCGCACGAGCGCCGCGCACTGGAGCTGCAGGCTCCCGGCGTTACCCAGCGCAAGTCCGTGCACGAGCCGCTGCAGACCGGCATGAAGGCCATCGACGCGATGATCCCGATCGGCCGCGGACAGCGCCAGCTGATCATCGGCGACCGCCAGACCGGCAAGACCGCCATCGCCGTCGACGCCATCTTGAACCAGAAGGCCAACTGGGAGTCCGGCGACGTCAACCGGCAGGTCCGCTGCATCTACGTGGCGATCGGCCAGAAGGCCTCGACCATCGCCGCCGTCCGCCAGACCCTGGAGGACAAGGGTGCGCTGGAGTACACCACCATCGTGGCGTCCCCGGCCTCCGATCCCGCCGGCTTCAAGTACCTGGCGCCCTACGCCGGTTCTGCCATCGGCCAGCACTGGATGTACTCCGGCAAGCACGTCCTGATCATCTTTGATGATCTCTCCAAGCAGGCCGAAGCCTACCGCGCCGTGTCGCTGCTGCTGCGCCGCCCGCCGGGACGCGAAGCCTACCCGGGCGACGTGTTCTACCTGCACTCCCGCCTGCTGGAGCGTTGCGCCAAGCTCTCCGACGAGCTGGGCGCGGGTTCGATGACCGGCCTGCCGATCATCGAGACCAAGGCGAACGACGTCTCGGCCTACATCCCGACCAACGTCATCTCCATCACGGACGGCCAGATCTTCCTGCAGTCCGACCTGTTCAACGCCAACCAGCGTCCCGCCGTGGACGTCGGCGTGTCCGTCTCCCGCGTGGGCGGTGCGGCACAGGTCAAGGCCATGAAGAAGGTCTCCGGCACGCTGAAGCTGGACCTGGCCCAGTACCGGGACATGCAGGCGTTCGCCATGTTCGCCTCGGACCTCGATGCGGCGTCGCGCCAGCAGCTGACCCGCGGTGCACGCCTCATGGAACTGCTGAAGCAGGGCCAGTACACGCCGTACCCGGTGGAAAACCAGGTCGTGTCCATCTGGGCCGGCACCAACGGCTACCTGGACGATGTTCCGGTCGAGGACGTCACCCGGTTCGAGACCGAGTTCCTCTCGCACCTGCGGCACCGCAGCTCGGTGCTGACGACGATCGCCCAGACGAATCTGCTCGAGGATTCGACCGTGGACGAGTTGAAGTCGCAGATCGTGGACTTCAAGCAGGGCTTCTTCGGGGAGGGCGACAGCCGTCTGGTCGGCGCCGGCCACGAAGAGTACGACCCCCTGGCCGAAGACGAAGTCGCCCAGGAACAGATCGTCAAGCAGAAGCGCTAATTCATCTTCGTTGGCCGGGCGGAACCACTTGAGGGTTCCGTCCGGCCGCCGAGGACGAGGAAAGGAAGAGTATGGGAGCCCAGATTCGGGTCTACCGCCAGAAGATCGCATCGACTTCGTCGCTGCGGAAGATCTTCAAGGCGATGGAGCTGATCGCCGCCTCACGCATTGGCAAGGCCCGCAGCCGCGTCGCGGCCTCGTTGCCGTACGCCAATGCGATCACCCGTGCCGTTTCTGCCGTGGCCTCGCAGTCCGAGATCGACCATCCGCTGACCACCGAGCCGGAGCAGATCCGCAGGGCCGCCGTGCTCGTGCTGACCTCCGACCGCGGTCTGGCGGGATCGTACTCCGCGTCGGTGCTGAAGCAGGCCCAGTCCCTGACCGAGCTGCTTCATGGAGAAGGCAAGGAAGTCCGCCACTACCTGGTCGGCCGTAAGGCGCAGGCCTACTTCGACTTCCGGAACATTCAGTACCAGCAGGTCTGGACGGGCGGAACGGACGCTCCTGAGTTCGCGACCGCCCGCGAGATCGGCGAGGCACTGCTCTCCGACTTCAACACGCCGTATGAGGACGGTGGCGTAGACGAGCTCCACATTGTCTACACCCGCTTCAAGTCCATGGTTACCCAGGAGCCCGCGGTCATCCGACTGCTGCCGCTGGAGGTCGTGGAAGAAGAGGCCACCGCAGAGACCGATCTGCTGCCGCTGTACGAGTACGAGCCGGAGCCCGAGCAGGTTTTGGACGCACTGCTGCCGCGCTACATCGAGTCGCGCATCTTCGCAGCCCTGCTCCAGGCCGCTGCCAGCGAGCTCGCTGCACGCCAGCGCGCGATGAAGTCGGCCAGCGACAACGCCACGGACCTGATCGAGAAGTACACCCGTCTGCGCAACAACGCGCGCCAGGCAGAGATTACGCAGGAACTCACCGAGATTGTCGGTGGCGCGGACGCCCTGGCGGCGTCCTGATAAGTCCCTGCAGCAACAGCACACATAACCACGCCATCGAAACTGAGAAGTGAGAAAGATGACTGCCCAAACCATCGAGCACGGAACCGGTTCCGTCGCTACGGGCGCTACCGGCCGTATCGCCCGTGTCATCGGCCCGGTTGTCGACGTCGAATTTCCGGCGGACGCAATCCCCGCAATGTACAACGCCCTCACCGCTGAGGTGACCCTCAACGGCGAGACCCGCACCATCACCTTCGAGACCTCGCAGCACCTGGGCGACAACCTGGTCCGCGCGATCTCGCTGCAGGCCACCGACGGCCTGGTCCGCGGCACCACGGTCCAGGACGCCGGCTCCCCGATCACCGTGCCCGTGGGCGACGGCGTCAAGGGCCACATCTTCAACGTCCTGGGCGAGCCGCTCGACGTCGAAGCGTCCCAGCTGGAAATCACCGAGCGCTGGCCGATCCACCGCAAGGCACCGAACTTCGCCGAGCTGGAAGGCTCCACCGAGATGCTGGAGACCGGCATCAAGGTGATCGACCTGCTGACCCCGTACATCAAGGGCGGCAAGATTGGCCTCTTCGGCGGCGCCGGCGTGGGCAAGACCGTGCTGATCCAGGAAATGATCACCCGTGTGGCCCGCAACTTCGGCGGCACGTCGGTGTTCGCCGGCGTTGGCGAGCGTACCCGCGAGGGCAACGACCTCTGGGTAGAAATGGAAGAAGCCGGCGTGCTCAAGGACACCGCGCTGGTGTTCGGCCAGATGGATGAGCCGCCGGGAACGCGTCTGCGCGTGGCCCTGTCCGCCCTGACCATGGCGGAGTACTTCCGCGATGTGCAGAAGCAGGACGTGCTGCTGTTCATCGACAACATCTTCCGCTTCACGCAGGCCGGTTCCGAGGTTTCCACGCTGCTGGGCCGCATGCCCTCGGCCGTGGGCTACCAGCCGAACCTGGCCGACGAGATGGGCGTGCTGCAGGAACGCATCACCTCCACCAAGGGCCACTCGATCACCTCGATGCAGGCGATCTACGTCCCCGCGGACGACTACACCGACCCGGCACCGGCGACGACCTTCGCCCACCTGGACGCCACCACGGAGCTGTCCCGTGAAATCGCCTCGCGCGGCCTGTACCCGGCCGTGGATCCGCTGACCTCGACGTCGCGCATCCTGGATCCGCAGTACATCGGGCAGGACCACTACAACACCGCGGTCCGCGTGAAGCAGATCCTGCAGAAGAACAAGGAACTGCAGGACATCATTGCCATCCTCGGCATTGACGAACTGGGCGAAGAGGACAAGATCGTCGTCGCCCGCGCCCGCCGCATCCAGCAGTTCCTGTCGCAGAACACCTACACCGCCAAGCAGTTCACCGGCGTCGAGGGTTCCACGGTCTCCATCAAGGACACCGTGGAAGGCTTCCGGGCCATCTGCGACGGCGAGCTCGACCACATCGCCGAGCAGGCCTTCTTCAACGTGGGCGGCCTGGACGACGTGGAGCGCCAGTGGGCCAAGATCCAGGAACAGACCGGGAAGTAAGGCCTGTGGCTAATATTTCTGCTGAACTGGAAGTTGAGATTGTTGCCGCCGACCACTTCGTGTGGTCCGGCCCGGCAACAATGGTCAGGGCGCGGACCAGCGACGGCGAGATCGGGATCCTGCCCGGGCACAGCCCGGTGCTGGCGGTCCTGGCCGCCGGCGAGCTGGTCATCGAGCCGGTCTCCGGTGAGCGCATCAACGTGAATGTCGACGGCGGGTTTTTCTCTGTCGACAGCAACCGGGTCGTCATCGTCGCAGACAACGCGACGGTGGGCGACGAGGCTACGGCGGGAACCCGCTAGCCGCCGGTGAACGGTCTCGACGTCACGTTCGCCATACTGGCCGCAGTCTTCCTGCTGCTGGTGTTGGCACTGGTCGCCTTCGGGGTGCGCCGCTACCAGCTGCGGCGCGCCCTTGGCACCTTCGACGCCTCCATCGCCATGCTGCCCGGCAGCTGGCAGATGGGGGTTTGTCGTTATACGGACACGCACCTGGAATGGCTGCGCCTGTTGTCGTTGAGCCCCAAACCGCGCTATCGGTTCCGGCGCAGTTCGCTGGAACTGCAGGGCTGGCGGCAGCCGACCGAAACCGAGCGGGCCAAGATCCAGCCCGGTGCGATCGTCGTGATGCTCACGCACGAAAAACAGGATCTGTCGATGGCCATGACCTTCGACGTCTATGCGGGTCTCTCGTCCTGGCTGGAAGCCGGGCCGGTGATCGGCATCGGCACCTGGCGCTGAGATCCCTCTGCGGCGCGGCTCTTCCAGGAGCCGCGCCGTCCGTCTTTAACCGGCCCAGCCGTTCGTAACCGGCGCAGTCCCGCCCCAACCGTAGGATGGTTTCCATGGAGAACGTGATCGTGGTGCATGGCCCCAGCTCGCTGAACGGGCGGGTGGAGGTTCCCGGCGCCAAGAACAGCGTCCTGAAGCTGATGGCCGCGGTGCTGTTGGCACAGGGCCGTTCCACGATCACGAATGTGCCGGACATCCAGGACGTCTGGATCATGTCGGAACTGCTGCGTCGGCTCGGCTGCGGGGTGGATTACGACGTGGACGCCGCCAGCGTCCACATCGACGTACCGGAGGCGCCGGCCCACCAGGCAGACTACGACCTGGTCCGCGCCATGCGGGCCTCCATTTCCGTGCTCGGCCCGCTCGTGGCACGTTGCCGGCAGGCGGAAGTGGCACTGCCCGGGGGAGACGCCATCGGCAGCCGCGGCCTGGACATGCACCGGGCCGGGCTGGAACAGATGGGCGCCCACATCAGCATCGACCACGGCTACCTGGTGGCCAAGGCGCCGCAGGGGCTGCACGGGACCCACCACCGCCTGCCGTATCCGTCGGTCGGCGCCACCGAAAACCTGATGATGGCCGCGACCCTGGCCCGGGGAGTGACGGTGATCGACAACGCGGCGCGGGAACCGGAGATCACCGACATCGCGGACCTGCTGGTCTCGATGGGTGCCCGGATCGAAGGGATCGGCTCGCCCACGCTGGTCATCACCGGCGTGGAGAGCCTGCAGCCCGTGCGCCACAGCACCGTGCCGGACCGGATCGTCGCCGGGACCTGGGCCTTCGCAGCTGCCGTCACCGGTGGAACGGTGGACGTGGCCAGGTCCAACCCCGGCCACCTGGCCGTGGTCCTGGACAAGCTGGAACAGGCCGGCTGCCGGATCACCAGCAGGGACGACGGATTCACGGTGGAAGGACCGGAGCGCCCGCGGCCGATCAACGTCTCCACGCTGCCGTACCCCGGCTTTCCCACGGACCTGCAGCCGTTCGTCGTCGCGCTGAATGCCGTGGCGGACGGGCACGGCATGGTGACGGAAAACGTCTTCGAAGCGCGCTGGGGTTTCACCTCCGAACTGGCCCGGCTGGGAGCGGTGGTGCGGCTGGACGGGCACCACGCGCTGATCAAGGGGGTGCCGCAGCTCTCCGGCGCACCGGTCGAGGCCAACGACATCCGGGCCGGCGCCGCGCTGGTGATCGCGGGGCTGGTGGCCGACGGCACCACCGAGATCCACGGCGTCGAGCACATTGACCGGGGATACGAGCGGTTCGACGAACGCCTGCGCGCACTGGGCGGAGACGTGGTCCGGCTGGGACCGCCGAAGCTTCCCGCCTGACGCCGCAGCGTCCGACGCCGGAATACACAGAACCCCTCCGAAGGCATCGGAGGGGTTCTGTGTGTGTGGCGGTGCCGTGGAGGGCCCGCCCTGCCAAGCCGAAGCTAGATGACAGTGACGCCGGTGGCCTGGGGGCCCTTGGCGCCCTGGCCGATCTCGAAGCTCACGCGCTGGTTTTCGTCGAGGGTCTTGAATCCGCCCGACTGGATTTCAGAGTAGTGAACGAAGACGTCGCCGTCGGCCTCATCCGGTGTGATGAAGCCGAAGCCCTTTTCCGCGTTAAACCACTTAACGGTCCCCTGTGCCATTTAAATCTCCTCATCGTGAAACAAAAACAAGCCGGCACACCTCGTACCAACCCGGTTACTCCGTGGAAGATCCAAACGACACGGCCTGGGGGCCGGACGCCGTGGAGCTTCACACTCGCAACACGTCTTGCGAGCATGAAAACCACACCTACACAAAGACTGAGTTAAGCATCACATAAGCCCCATGGGCGGTCAACGGTACAAAGAACAATTCAATCTTTTATTAAGCGAGAGTTCGGCGCGGGGTTAATTACCGCCAGGCGGGCGACGAGCGCGGCACCAGCGGCAGGAGAGCGCGCGCTGTTGCACGCCCGCCGGAGCGTCAGAACAGGCGGGAGTCGGCGTCGTCCACGCCGCGCATCTCGTCGTAATCGAGGGTCAGGCATTCAATGCCCCGGTCGGCGGCAAGCACGCGCGCCTGCGGCTTGATCTGCTGGGCCGCGAAAATGCCCTTGACCGGAGCCAGCAGGGGATCGCGGTTGAGCAGCTCCAGATAGCGGGTCAGCTGTTCCACGCCGTCGATGTCGCCGCGGCGCTTGAGCTCCACGGCCACGGTCCCGCCGTCGGCGTTGCGGGCCAGGATGTCCACCGGCCCGATCGCCGTCATGTATTCGCGCCGCACCAGGGTGTGGCCGGGGCCGAGGCGGTGGATCTGTTCGGCCAGCAGGCGCTGCAGGTCGGCCTCCACGCCGTCCTTGACCAGCCCAGGGTCCACGCCCAGGTCGTGGCTGTATTCGTGCAGGTGCTCGTGGATGCTGATCACCAGGCGGTCGTCGCTCTTGGCATGCTGGACATGCCAGACTTCGCGGACGCCCGAGGAGGCGTCGTCGGCCTCCGGCTCCGCCACCCGGAGATTCGCCGGCGGGCTCATCCAGTTGAGCGGCTTGTAGGAACCGCCGTCGGAATGGATCAGGACGGAGCCGTCCGCCTTCACCATCAGCAGGCGGGTGGCCAGCGGCAGGTGGGCGCGGAGGCGGCCGATGTAGTCGACGGAGCAACGGGCAATGACAAGACGCACAGTAGGCCACTTTACCGGTGCCGGCTGCGTGGTCGGTCCGGTGCCGCGGCGGGCGGGCGCGGTGCGGCCGGGGCCGCGCCGGTGGGGCAGAATGGTCGCATGCCCCGTTCCAACCGCCCGCGCCGCCGCTCAGGGGCGGGCAGCAGCAAGTGGACGCGGGCCAACGAGCTGGACCTGGACCGCGCCCGCGCCGGCATTCCGGAGCGCCAGAACGCGCCCGACGGCGAATGGAACGTGCGGCGCATCACCCCGTCGAACGCCGCCAAGGAGTACACCTGCCCGGGCTGCAACCGGACGATCGGCCCGGGGATCGAGCACCTCGTCGCCTGGCAGGCCGACTCGCTGTTCGGCGGCGAGACGGCGCTGGCCGAGCGGCGGCACTGGCATCCGCGCTGCTGGCAGACCCGCAGTTTCCGCTACCGCTGACCCGGCCTCAGTTCCGGTCCTGCCGGACGATGAAGACGTCCTTCAGCAGCAGCATCACCGACGCCGCGGCCGGAATCGCCATCAGGGCGCCCAGCACACCCATCAGCGAACCGCCGGCAATCACGGCGATCACGGCAACGGCGCCGGGGACGGCCACCGCGCGCTGCATGATGCGCGGCGAGACGAAGTAGGCCTCGATCTGCAGGTAGGCAAAGTAGATGACGGCGAACAGCAGCGCCGGCTGCCAGCCCACGGTCAGGGCAACCAGCGAGACGAACCCGCCGGCGATCACGGCCCCGATCAGCGGGATGAAGGCCAGCAGGCCGACGACGAAGGTCAGCAAGGCCGTGAACGGCACCTGCGCAATGGTCATGGCTATAAACGCCACCGCCGCGTTGATCAGGGCCACGCAGGCCTGGCCGATCACATAGCTGCCCACGCTGCCGGTGATTTCTTCGGACAGGCGCTGCACCTGTCGCCGCTTGGACCGCGGAGCGAGCCGGTAGGCCCACACCTTCAGCGCCGGGAGCGACGCCAGGAAGTACAGCGTGAGCACCAGCACGATCAGCGCCCCGAACGCACCCTGGAGCACGGCACTGCCGACGCCGAGAACGCCGCCGAAGATGCCCGTGACGTTCTCGGAACTGGCAAAGAACCGCTCCAGTTCGATGTCGATGCGTTCCCGGACCTGGAACTGCGCATCGATCGTCTGGAAGAAGGCCGAGTTCAGGATGTCCTCGACATAGCGCGGAGCGTTGGCCACGATCTGCGTGGTCTGGTTGACGATGGTCGGGATGAGCGTGGAGATGAACGCCGCGATCAGCCCGGCCAGGATCAGCACCACAATGATGACCCCGGCCGGACGCGGCAGCCCCTTGCTTTCCAGCCAGCGGACGATTGGATCGAGCCCCAGGGCAATGAAGAGCGCCGCCGCGATCCACGCCAGCAGCTCGCCGACGTTGGTCAGCACAAAGTAGAGCAGCAGCGCGAAACCGACGCCGACCGTGGCCATGAATCCGAAGTGGATCGGGTGCCGGGCGGGGGAGAACTCGGTGCCTGCGGCACCGTCGCGGGCGGCGGCGGGGGAATCGTCCTCGGGCGGCATCTGGAAGCGGACGCGCGGCCGGGCGCGGGGCATCGAGGCGCCGAGGCGCCCGAGGGCGCCGAGCACGGCGTGCCGGCGAGCCGCCATGACCGGCGTCGAGGCCGGAGAGCCGGCCGTCGCGGCGAGATCCGTGGCCGGCGCGGCGGGATCCGGGGCCGGTGCCGCGAGGTCGGCGGGCTGGCCCTCGGCCGGCGATCCGTTGCCGGCGGCGGGCGTGGGAGCATCCCGGGGTTCGCTCACGCAGCATCCTCTCTTCCGCCTGCAGCCGCTGAAGCAGCGGGCGGGCGCACTTGTCACGCGCTAAGCAACAACGGCGCAGGATAGGGGCAATTCTGAGCGAAAGACTACCAGTCCGGTATGGTGTGGCAGCGGATGCCGACGGCAAAAAGGGCAAAAGGCGGTCCGCGGCGGACCACGCGGTCCGGCCGCGCACGGACGGCCGAGAGGGTTCGTTACCATAGGGTTATAAAGCATGACCGATGGCGGGCACCCCGGCCGGCCCTGGAGGCTTGGGCGTCCCTGCGGCCCTTCCCTCCTGCAGCGATCGACGATTGGTATTTTTGTGCGTTTTAAGATTTCAGTGGCCCTGATGGTGATCGGCCTGCTGGCCATCGCGCTGGGCATCGCCCAGCGGACCGTGTGGGCGCCGCCCGAGCGTGCCTCGGCCACCTACACGGCAGCCGATGCAACCGCACCCGTGACCGTCATCGAACCGGAAGTCTTCGGTGTCCACGAAGAAGAAGTGGACGTTTCGGTGGAGGCCGACGGCGAGTTCCTGCTGGCCATCGGCCGAGCGGGCGACGTCGAGGCCTGGGTCGGAGAGGCGGCGCACACCTCCCTGACAGGCATCGAGGACGGGCAACTGCAGGGGACCGTAACCGAGGGCGAGGCCAAGGTGCCGAACCCTGCGGGCTCCGACCTGTGGGTGAGCCAGCAGCAGGCCGAGGGCAGCCTTGAGCACCGGTGGCTGGCCCCGGCCGACGGCGAGTGGTCCATCCTGCTGGCCGCGGACGGCACCGAGCCGGCGCCGACGACGGTGACCATCACCTGGCCGAACGACACCTCGGTGCCGTGGTCGCTGGCCCTGATGATCATCGGAGCCCTGCTGCTGGTGCTCGGCGTGGCGATGGCCGTGGTGTCCCGCCGCCCGAACCGGCCGGTCCCCGGCGGCGACTCTGATCCCCGGGGCGGCGGCGGCCGGCCGAACGCAGGCGGCCCGGAAACGGCACCGCTGGCTCAGCGGGGCGGCAGTGTTCCGGCCGGCCGTCCCGGCCAGGCCGGGCCCGGAAACGCGGGCCTGGAAAAGCCCGAACAGGGCGAGCGGTCACCGGGCCGCCGTTCCCTGATGGAACGCCCGAAGCTGGGCCTGCGCGCCGCCGCCGCTGCGGGAGCGGCCGTGGTGCTGGCCTCCGGCGCCGTGCTTCCCGCCCACGCCGCCTCTCCGGCCGCCCCGTCCCAGGGCGCAGGGGAAGCCGCCGGCCACCCGGTGGTGCTGGAGGGCCAACTGACCCGGATCATGGACTCGGTGGCGAAGGCGGTCTCCGACGCGGACTCGGCGCGGGATTCCGGCAAGCTGAAGCCGCGGGTCGCCGGTGCCGCCCTGACCGTCCGCGAGGCCAACTACAAGGTTCGGGCCGAAAACGGCGAGGCTGCGGCTCCCGTCCCGGTGGCTGCCGGGCCGATCCTGACCTCGATGGTCAGCACGAGTGCCGACTGGCCGCGGACGGTCGTGACGGTCACGGAGGGCGAGGACAATCCGGTGCCGCAGGTGATCGTGCTGGTGCAGCAGGATCCGCGTTCGAACTACCGGATGGTGGGCGCGCTCCAGATGCTGCCGGGCACCACCTTCCCGCAGGTCTCCACCGAGAGCGGCGGGACGCCGGCCGTGGCGCCGGACAACGGGGAAGGCCTGCTGCACGCGCCGCAGGCGGCGGTGAAAATGGTCGCGGAGAACCTCGACGACGGCAAGCACAAGGACGCGATCGGTAAGAACACCTTCTCCGAGCAGATCCAGGCGTTCCAAAAAGACCAGGTGAAATCCAACAAAAACGCCGACATCTCCTTCAGCCGCAGCGTCGACGACGGCTCGCTGCGGGCGCTCCGCACCGCCGACGGCGGCGCCGTGGTGTTTGGCCACATGGAGTCGGTGATGAGCAGCGTGCCGGCCGAGGCCGGCGCCACCGTGGAACTCTCGCCCGAGTTCGCGGCGCTGGCAGGGGATGACTCCACCACCGAAGGCGTGGACGTGACCTACGGCGAGTCCGTCTTCCTGTACGTGCCGCCGGCCGGTTCCGACGACCGGCTCACCCTGGTGGGCGTCGCCCAGGGCCTGGTGGACGCCGAGCTGAAGTAGCCCCGGCCGACCGGGCCGCGACGCCGGCTCGGTCGGGCAAAATTCCGGGCGTCGACCGAGACGTATTAGTGTGATGTCATGACCACTCCAACTCCAGGACAGGGCCCCGCGCCGTCTTCCGTCAGCCTCCGCGGCGCCGTCGACCTGTCCGCGCTGAAAAAGCCGCAGCCGCCGGCGGGAGGCATGCCGGCCGCCGGCGCGCCGGCAGCGGGTGAAGGCGAAGCTCCGGGCTACATCGTCGAGGTCAACGAGCAGAGCTTCCAGCCGCTCGTCCAGCTGTCCGCACAGGTCCCCGTGATCGTGGAACTGACCGCGTCATGGAGCGACCTGGCGCAGCAGTTGGCCTCCGCCATGGCGGAGGTGGCGAACGAGTTCGCCGGCCGCTTTGTGCTGGCCCGGGTCGACGTCGATGCCAGTCCCGGCATCGCCCAGGCCTTCCAGCTGCAGAGCGTGCCGGCCGCCGTGGCGCTCCTGAAGGGGCAGCCGATCCCGCTGTTCCAGGGGGCGGCGACGGCCGACGAGCTGCGGCAATTCGTCAACGAGCTGCTCAAGGTGGCACAGGCCAACGGCGTCACCGGCACCGCGCCCGGTGCGGGGGATGCCCCGGCCGAGGAAGAGAAGCCGCTGCCGCCGCTGCACCAGGAAGCGTTCGAGGCCATCGAGGCCGGCGACTTTGATCGCGCCGCTGCGGCATACCGGAAGGCGCTGGCCGAGCAGCCGGCGGACGACGAGGCGCGGACCGGCCTGTACCAGGTCCAGCTGCTGCAGCGGCTGCAGGGGGCCGATGCGGCCGGGCTGCGGGCCGCTGCCGCCGACCGGCCCGACGACCTGCAGGCCCAGCTGGCCGTTGCCGACCTGGACGTCTCGGGCGGCCATGTCGAGGACGCCTTCGCCCGCCTGGTGGGTTTCATCAGCCGCCACGCCGGGGATGAGCGGGAGGCCGCCCGGGCCCGCCTCGTGGAACTGTTCGACGTGGTGGGCAGCACCGACCCGCGGGTGTCCAAGGCACGCCAGGCTCTGGCCAGGGCGCTCTTCTAAATGGCGCAGGCTGTAGCCGGCGGCCTGTTCGAGCCGCTGAAACTGCGCGGTCTGCAGCTCCTGCACCGCGGCTGGGTGGCGCCGATGTGCCAGTACTCGGTGCGGCGGGAGGACGCGCCCGGGACGCCGAACGACTGGCACCTGATGCATCTGGGCCAGTTCGCCGCCGGAGGGGCTGCGCTGATCCTCACCGAGGCGACAGCGGTTGACGCGGCCGGCCGGATCAGTCCCGAGGACACCGGCATCTGGACCGACGACCAGGCCCAGGCGTGGGGCAGGATCACGGAGTTCGTGCACCGCTATGGCTCGGCGGACACCAAGATCGGGATTCAGTTGGCCCACGCCGGGCGCAAGGCGTCGACCTACGCGCCCTTCGCCCCGAAGTCCGGCTCGGTGCCGCCCGCCGAGGGGGGCTGGCGGACCGTGGGCCCGATGGCTGTCGCCTTTGGCCGCTACGCGGCGCCGGACGCCCTGGACGAGGCCGGCATCCGGCGAGTCATCGCGGACTTCCGCGACGCGGCGGCCCGTGCCGTCTGGGCCGGCTTCGACACCGTGGAGATCCACGGCGCCCACGGCTACCTGCTGCACCAGTTCCTCTCGCCGCTGGTTAATACCCGCACTGACGGCTGGGGCGGTACCGCGGCCGGGCGTGCCCGGCTGCTGCTGGAGGTGGTGGAGGCGGTCCGCGGCGTCATCCCGGACGCCATGCCGCTGCTGCTCCGCGTCTCCGCCTCCGACTGGTCGGACGGCGGGCTGGAACCGGAGGCCGTGGCCGACGTGGTGGAACAGGCCGCCGCCCGCGGCGTGGACCTGGTGGACGTCTCGAGCGGCGGCGCGGTGCACGGGGCGAACATCCCGCTGCGGCCGGGATACCAGGTGCCCTTCGCGGCCGCCATCCGGCGCCAGGCGGGCATCCCGACCGGCGCCGTCGGACTCATCACCACGGCCGCGCAGGCCGACGCGATCATCAGGGAAGGCTCGGCGGACGCGGTACTGCTCGCCCGGGCGGCGCTGCGGGACCCGCACTGGTGGCAGCGCGCCGCCGTCGAACTGGGCCACGAACTGGCGTGGGCGCCGCAATACGAGCGTGCCGCGGTGGCGGAGAAATATTAGTCCTTGCGGATGACGTCCCGGTAAACCCCCGGTTGTTAGCGTGGACACATGACTTCGCACCCATCACAACCTCCGGTCCAGCAGCCGGACGAGCAGAACAGCATAGCGGTACCGGTGCCGGGCGGCGCCGCCCCGCAGGGGTACCCGGCGCCCGGCCCTTCGGACGCTGCGCCGGCTGCCGCGCCCGCCCAGGCCCCCGTTCCCGCCCAGGCACCCGTTCCCGCCCAGGCACCCGTTCCCGCCCTCGCGGTGCGCGGTCTGGCCAAGCGCTTCGGCGACAAGATCGCCGTCAACGGCGTCAACCTGGACGTGCCCGCCGGGTCCTTCTACGGGCTGGTCGGGCCGAACGGGGCGGGCAAGACCACCTCGCTCTCCATGGCCACCGGGCTGCTGCGGCCGGATTACGGCCAGGTGTGGGTGCACGGCGTGGACGTCTGGGCCGAGCCGCTGACGGCCAAGCGCCTGATGGGCGTGTTGCCCGACGGCGTCCGGCTGTTCGACCGGCTGACCGGCGAACAGCTGGTCACCTACGCCGGGCTGCTGCGGGGCATGGACCGGGAGACCGTGGCCGCCCGCGTCCCGGACCTGCTGCGGGCCATGGACCTGACCAACGACGCCGGCACCCTGGTGGTGGACTATTCCGCCGGCATGACCAAGAAGATCGCCCTGGCCACCGCACTGATCCATGCGCCGAAGCTGTTGGTGCTGGATGAACCGTTCGAGGCGGTAGACCCGGTCTCCGCGGCGAACATCCGCGACATCCTCCACGACTACGTGGACTCCGGGGGCACGGTGATCGTCTCCAGCCACGTCATGGACCTGGTCCAGCGCATGTGCGACCACGTGGCCGTGATCGCCGGCGGCAACGTGCTGGCCGCCGGCACCGTGGACGAGGTCCGCGCCGGCGCGAGCCTGGAAGAGCGCTTCGTCCAGCTGGTCGGCGGACGGACCCAGGCGGAGGGGCTCGAGTGGTTGCGCACCTCGTAAGGCTGAAGCTGGCGCTGCTGCGCAACGGCTTCAAACGCAGCCCGTGGCAGCTGGTGGGGGTGATCCTCGGGGGCCTGTACGCGATCGGCATGCTGGCCCTGCTGATTTCCGGATTGTTCTTCCTCAGCTACACCGAGCCGGACATGGCCCGCATGGTGGTGGTGCTGGGCGGCTCTGCGGCCTTCCTGGGCTGGGCGCTGATCCCCATGATGGCCACCGGCGTGGACATGACGCTGGACCCGGCCCGGTTCGTGACCTACGCCGTGCCCATGCGCCAGCTGCTGCTCGGGCTCGCCATCGGCGGCCTGGTCGGCATCCCGGGCGTGGTGACGCTGGTCGCCGCGCTCGGGCACGCGGCCGCCTGGTGGCAGCACCCGGCCGCGCTCGTGGCCGCCGTCCTGTGCGCCCTGATCGCAACGCTGACGTGCGTGGTGCTCTCCCGCGTGACGACGTCGGCGTCCACGACGCTGGCCAGCTCGCGCCGGTTCAAGGACCTCAGCGGCGTCATCGGCATCATCCCGCTGGTGCTGCTGGGACCGATCATGGTCGGCATCGTGGAGGGGTTCCGCAGCTCGCAGGACTTCCTGCCGGCCCTGGCCGAGGGCCTGGCCTGGTCGCCGCTGGGAGCGGTCTGGGCCGTCCCCGGCGACCTGGCCCTGGGCAACTGGGGCCCGGCCGGTGCCCGGCTGCTCATCGCGGTGGCCTTCCTGGCCGTGCTGGCCTGGCTCTGGAAGCTCAGCCTGGCCCGTGCGCTGGTCCCCCCGCCGTACAACGCCGTGTCCCGGAAGGCCGGCGGCAAACTGGGCTGGTTCTCCCGGATGCCCGGCACCCCTGCCGGAGCCGTGGCGGCGCGCGCGCTCATCTACTGGTTCAAGGATCCCCGCTACGGGGCGTCCCTGGTCTCCATTCCGCTCATACCGGTGGCGGTCTTCTTCGGCCTCTCGCAGACCGGCGATTTCACCTTCATGCTGTGGCTGGGCCCGATGATCGCCTTCCTGCTGTCTTTCGGCATCTCCGCGGACATCGCGTACGACAACACGGCGTTCGCGCTGCACGTCACCACCGGCGTGAGCGGACGCGCCGACCGGATCGGCCGGGCCGCGGCCTGCGCGGTGATCGCGCTGCCGGCCACCGTCGTGCTGACCGTGCTGCCGTTCGTGTTCATCGGCGGGTGGCACCTGCTGCCGCCCGTTGCCGGGGTGGCCCTCGGCGTGCTGCTGACCGGCCTGGGCCTGTCCAGCGTGGTCTCGGCCCGCTACACCTACAACGTGCCGCTGCCGGGGGAGAGCCCGTTCAAGACCCCGCCCGGCTCGACAGCCCGGATGATGCTGGTCCAGCTCGGCGGGCTCGGCGTGCTGGTGCTGCTCTCGCTGCCGGAACTCGTGCTGGCGCTGATCGGTGTCTTCACCGGCGACGCGCTGTGGGGCTGGCTGGCGCTGGCGGTCGGCCTCGTGCTCGGGGCGGTCCTGCTGGTGGTCGGCATCGAGCTGGGCGGCCGCTGGTATGACCGCCGGACGCCGGAACTCCTCCAGGCCGTGGCCAAAAACAAATAGCACACAAACCCAGCCGCGGCGGCGGGCGACGACGACGGGGGAGCCGGGCTCCGCCGTCGTCGTTCCTGTTTCAGGGGTTAAGATGGGAGGCATGAGTCTTCCCCCGGATCCTTTCGAAAACGACCCCCGCGCGCCGCAGACCCCGGGCGGGTCCACCGCGACGATCGAGCGTGAAGAACTCCGCGAAGAGCTTGAGCCCGGTGACCGCGAACGCTTCGCGCACTACGTCCGCAAGGAAAAGATCATGGAGTCGGCGCTGTCCGGCGAACCGGTGATCGCCCTGTGCGGCAAGGTGTGGGTGCCCGGCCGCGACCCGAACAAGTTCCCGGTATGCCCGGACTGCAAGGCCATCTACGAGGGCCTGCGCCCCGGCGGCGACGATTCCGGCAAGAAGAAGTAGTAACCTTCCCCACCCCACGAGCGCGGGCGCGTCCGGTGCCCGCCGCGCTTTCCCCTGCCTGCCAAGAAAGTCAGCCCTGGTTTTTTGATGCCCGAATCCACCGCCATCCGCGCGCCCGGCGCCATGTCTGCTGCCTACCGGCCGCTGACCATCGGCCTGCTGACGGTGATCACGCTGGCGGCGTTCGAGGCCGTGGCGGTGGCGACGGCGATGCCGGTGGTGGCGGCCGACCTGGAGGGCAAGTCCGCCTACGGGCTGGCGTTCTCCATGTTCCTGACCGCTTCGCTGCTGGCCAGCGTGGTGGCCGGAGTCTGGTGCGACGCGAAGGGCCCGCGCCCGGCCCTCGCCGCGGGGCTGGTGCTGATGGTCGCCGGGCTGGTCCTGTCCGGGGTGGCCGGGGAGTTCTGGATCTTCACCGCGGGCCGCGCCGTGGCCGGGCTGGGCGGCGGGTTCGCAATCGTGGCCGTCTACGTGATCATCGGACAGGTCTATCCGCAGCGGCTGCAGCCGGTGGTCTTTGGCTGGCTGGCGGCGGCCTGGGTGGTGCCGTCGCTGGTGGGGCCGCTGGCCGCCGGCGTCGTCGCCCAGTACCTTTCCTGGCGCCTGGTGTTCTACGGCGTGGCGCCGATCTTCCTGCTGGCCGTGCTGGTCATCTGGCCGCAGACCGGCAGCGTGGGAGCCCCGGAGAACCCGACCACGGACAAGCGCGGCGGGCGCCTGCAGGCGATGCGGGGTCTGCTGCTGGCCGGCGGCGTGTTCCTGGCCCAGTGGGCCCTGTTCGAGGCGGTCGCCGGCGGGTCCGCCGGGAAGCTGGTGCTGATGTACGCGCTGGCGGCCGGCGGCGTGGTGCTGGCGCTGGCGGCGCTGCCCAAGCTGATGCCGCCGGGCACCTTGCGGCTGCGCCGCGGGCTGCCCAGCGTGATCGCCACCCGCGGACTGATCAATCTGGCGTTCTTCGGCGCCGAGGCGTTCATCCCGTTGATGCTGGTGGCGGCGCACGGCATCTCGCCGGCGACCGCGGGCCTGGCCCTGACGGCCGGCGCGGTTGGCTGGAGCATCGGCTCCTGGCTGCAGGCACGCGTCGAGACCGCCCGGCACCGGATGCTGGTGATCGGATCCGGCATCCTGACCGCCTGCATGGGGCTGATGGCGCTGGTGTCCGCGCCGTCGGTGCCGCTCGCGGCGCTCATCGTCGTCTGGGCGCTGGCCGGGTTCTCGATGGGCATGGCCTTGTCCACCACGTCCGTGATGGTGCTGAAGCTGTCCGCCCCCCAGGAGCGCGGACGGAACTCCGCGTCGCTGCAGCTGGCCGACCAGCTGGGCGGCGTGGTGGGTACCGCCGGGGCTGGCGGATTGTTCGCGCTGCTGCGGGATCCGGACAACCCGGGCTCGGTGGGCGTCTACGTGGTCATTTGGCTGGTGCTGGCCGTGGTGGCGGCGGGCGGGATCGCCACCGGCTGGCGCAGCGCAGAACGGATTGGAAACGGACAGGAACAACGGGAGGAGGCCGGCACATGAGCAACGACACACTATTCGGCGCCGGACCGGTGCTGCCGCCGGCTTACCCGGAACGGGCCGCCTGGGGCACCGCCCCCAAGCTGCGCCAATGGCAGGCCGAGGCCCTGCAGAAGTACTTCGAGATGGCCCCGCAGGATTTCCTGGCCGTGGCTACCCCCGGCGCGGGCAAGACGACCTTCGCGCTGCGCGTGGCCACCGAACTGGTGGACCGGGGGATAGTGAACCGCATCACCGTCGTCGCCCCCACCGACCACCTCAAGCGCCAGTGGGCTGACGCCGCGGCGCGCGTGGGGCTCGCCATCGATCCGAACTTCAAGAACTCGGACGGTTCGCACGGCCGCGATTTCATCGGCGTCGCCGTCACCTACGCGCAGGTGGCCATGAAGCCGCTGTTGCACCGGGCCAAGACCGAGGCCGCCAAGACGCTGGTGATCCTCGACGAGATCCACCACGGCGGCGACGCCCTGAGCTGGGGCGACGGCATCCGCGAGGCGTTTGAACCCGCCGCCCGGCGCCTGGCGCTGACCGGCACCCCGTTCCGCTCGGATACGGCGGCGATCCCGTTCGTGGAGTACGCCGAGGACAAGGACGGCATCCGCCGCTCGCGGGCGGATTACACCTACGGCTACGGCAGCGCCCTGCGCGACCACGTGGTGCGCCCGGTCATGTTCATGGCGTACTCCGGGCAGATGCGCTGGCGCACCAGTGCGGGGGACGAGTACGCCGCGTCGCTCGGCGAGGCCGCGGTCACCAAGGACATCACGGCGCAGGCCTGGCGCACGGCGCTGAACCCGCAGGGGCAATGGATCCCGTCGGTGCTGGCGGCCGCCGACAAGCGGCTGACCGAGGTCCGCCGGGCGGTGCCCGACGCCGGCGGCCTGGTGATCGCCACCGACCACGAGGACGCGCGGGCGTACGCCGGCCAGCTGAAGAAGATCACCGGGGAATCCGCCACCGTCATCCTCTCCGACGACGCCGGCGCCTCCGAAAAGATCGAGGCGTTTTCCGCCGGCGACAGCCGCTGGATGGTCGCCGTCCGCATGGTCTCCGAAGGCGTGGACGTGCCCCGCCTCTCGGTCGGGGTCTACGCCACCTCGACGGCCACCCCGCTGTTCTTCGCGCAGGCGGTGGGCCGCTTCGTGCGCGCCCGGAAGCGCGGCGAAACGGCGTCGGTGTTCCTTCCGTCGGTGCCGAACCTGATGGAACTGGCCAACCAGATGGAGCTGGAGCGCGACCACGCGCTGGACCGGCCGGACAAGGACAACGACGAGGGCTTCATTCCCGAAGAGGCCCTGATGGAGCAGGCCAACCGGGAAGAGTCGGCCTCGGATGCGCTGACCAAGCAGAAGTTCGAAGCGCTGGATTCCCAGGCGTCCTTCGACCGCGTGCTGTTCGACGGCGCCGAGTTCGGTACCGGGGGAGAGCTCGGCAGCGAGGAGGAACTGGACTTCCTGGGCATCCCGGGGCTGCTGGACGCCGAGCAGGTGGGCATGCTGCTGCGCCAGCGCCAGCAGGAACAGCAGTCGCGCAAACGCAAGCGTTCGGGCGGGGCCGCGGATCCCGAGCCGGCCCCGGCCGTGGTTGACCACCGGCAGCTGACCGAACTGCGCAACCAGCTGGCCAAGAACGTGTCCGCCTGGTCGGCGCGCTCCGGCATGCCGCACGGCGTGGTCCACTCCGAGCTGCGCCGGGTCTGCGGCGGTCCGCCGGTGGCCCAGGCCAACGAGGAGCAGCTGAACCGGCGCCTGAAGAAGCTCCAGGACTGGTTCATCGGCCGGAAGTAGCCGGCGGCAGGCCGGCTACTCGATGACGTCGATGCCGTAGTCGCTGAATTCGGCCAACGTCTTCTCGACGCGCCCGGCGTTGATTCCCGCCGACAGCGCCAGGTTCACGGCGGTGGCGTAGCCAGCCTGGGCGGCATCGAGGGCGGTCTGGCGGACGCAGTAGTCGGTCGCCAGCCCGGCCACCACCACCTCGTCCACCCCGTGCTCCTGCAGCCAGTCGTCCAGGCTGGGCATCTCGACCAGCTCTTCCTCCTCGTCGCCCTCACGTTCCCCGGTGGCCACCTCGTCCGCCGGTGCCAGCAGTCCGTCGAAGCCGGAGTAGCCGGCGTCGTACTGGCCCTTGCGGAAGTAGGCGTCGATCCGGTCGGTGTCCAGGTCGGGATGCAAGTCAGCCCCGCGGGTACCGGCGACGCAGTGCCGCGGCCAGCTGTCCACGAAGTCCGGCTCGTCGGAGAAGTGGCTGCCCGGATCCACGTGCCAGTCCTGGGTCGCGACCACGACGTCGTATTCGTCCGGCCGGGTCTCCAGGTGCTCGCTGATGTCGGCGGCAGTTTTCGCTCCGCCGTCGACGGCCAGGGCGCCTCCCTCGCAGAAGTCGTTCTGGACGTCGACGATGATCAGTGCGCGTGTCATGGCTGCTCCTCGAATTCGGTGGGAATGGCGGCCTCGCCGCGCTGCAGCCGGTTCACGGCGCCGGGCAGCTCGGCCATGGAAGCGGTGTGGCGTTCGGCGGCGCGGCGGACGCCCTCGGCGCCGGTCCAGCCGTCCGCCAGCTTGCCGTTCGTGACGAACTGCTGCAGCAGCGGGCGGTCGTTGCCGTCGTCGAAGGGCGGATGGCCGATGCCGACCACCTCGGCCGTGGCCGACCCGTGCTCGTCCAGCCGGCGCAGCGCGTATTTGCGTCCGCCGACGGAAATCTTGTTCTTCGACGCCTTCGCCACCGACACCTGCTCGCCGTTGCTGCCCTCGCGGCTGACCAGTTTGTAGACCATGCTCGCGGTCGGGGCGCCGGATCCGGTGACCAGTGCAGTGCCGACGCCGTAGGAATCCACCGGAGCCGAGGCGAGCGCCGCGATCGCGTATTCGTCCAGGTCCGAGGTGACGGTGATGCGGGTGTGGTGGTTGCCCAGGTCGTCCAGCAGCTGGCGCACCCACTGGGCTTGGGCGATCAGGTCGCCGGAATCCAGCCGCACGCCGCCCAGCTCCGGACCCGCCAGGTCCACCGCCGTACGGACGGCGGTTTCGACGTCGTACGTGTCCGCCAGCAGGGTGGTACCCACGCCCAGCGAGGCCAGCTGCGCCTCGAAGGCCTGCTGCTCGGTGTCGTGCAGCAGGGTGAAGGAATGGGCGGCGGTGCCCACCGTCTTGACGCCGTACCGGTAGCCGGCTTCCAGGTTGGAGGTGCTGGAGAAGCCGCCGATCACCGCGGCCCGGGCTGCAGCCACCGCCGACTCCTCGTGCGTGCGGCGGGACCCCATCTCGATGCAGGGCCGGCTGCCGGCGGCCCCGGTCATCCGCGAGGCGGCCGAGGCGATGGCGCTGTCGTGGTTCAGCACGGACAGGACGAAGGTCTCCAGCACGCAGGCCTCGGCGAAGCTCGACTCCACCACCAGGATCGGCGAATACGGGAAGTAGGCCTCGCCCTCGGCATAGCCGTAGATGTCGCCGGAGAACCGGAAATCGGCCAGCCAGTCGATGGTGCGCGCGTCGACCACGCCGGTGCGGGCCAGGAAGTCCAGCTGGTGCTCGGAGAACGTGAAGTGTTCCAGGCCTTCGAGGATCCGGCCGGTTCCGGCCACCACGCCGTACCGGCGGCCTTCCGGCAGCCGCCGGGCGAACGCCTCGAAGACCGAACGCCGGTGCGCCGCGCCGGAGTGCAGGGCGGCCTGGAGCATGGTCAGCTCGTAATGGTCGGTGTACAGGGAGGTGCTGGGGTGCGCCCAGCCGGCTGCGATGTTCACATCCCCGACTCTAATCCTGTTTCGCCCTCCGGGCAGTTCCGCGCCGCCGTCGCCGTCCGCGCAGTTCCCTGCCGCCGTCGGGCCGGAAGGCAGTTCCGCGCCGCCGTCGGGCCGGAAGGGCGCGCCCTGCCTACAATGGAAGCCATGACCGTGAGCATCCTTCCCTCTTGCACAACCGTGCTGGACTCGGATATCGAGACGTCCCGCCGCGCGGAATCCGCCGAACTTACGGCCAAGGACACCCCGTGGGTCGTGATCGTGTGGAACGATCCGGTCAACCTGATGAGCTACGTCAGCTATGTCTTCCAAAGCTACTTCGGCTATTCGGAAACCAAGGCCCGCAAGCTGATGCTCGAGGTCCACCAGCAGGGGAAGTCGGTGGTGGCCACGGGCAGCCGCGAGCAGGCCGAGCGGGACACCGTGGCGATGCATTCGTTCGGCCTGTGGGCCACGTACCAGAAGGCGGACCAGGCGTAGATGGCCAAGGCATTCAAGCACACGCGCAAGGGAATCACCGGGTTCCTGGAACCCGCCGAGCGGGACCTGATCCGAAAGCTGTTCGCGGACGTCGTCGCCATGCTGGAAGTCGACCGGCAGGACGAGGATCCGCTCGCGGCGATCGTCGGCCTGGACATGGATGCCGCCAAGCCCCGGGACCCCGCGCTGCTCCGGTTGCTGCCGGATGCTGTGGAGCACGACGACGGCGAGGCCCTGGAGTTCCGCAAGCTCACCGAACGCTCGCTGCGGGAGGACAAGCTCGGGGCGCTGCGCGCCAGCGCGCTGCTGCTCGAACAGACGCCGCTGCACCTGACCGACGAGCAGGCCCGGCTGTTCGCCCGGGCCGTGAACGACGTCCGTCTGGTGCTGGCCGAGCGGCTGGAGCTGCGCACCGACGAGGACGCCCAGGCCCTGCATGAGATCGACGACTGGTCCCAGGCCGAGGACCTCGAGACCTATCTGGCGCTGGTCTACAACTTCATGACGTGGCTTCAGGAGACCCTGATGCAGGCGTTGCTGGACGGGCTGGACCACCCGTCGGGCCGGCACCGCTGAGCCACGCTGCGTCGGGCCGGCACCGCTGAGCCATGCTGCGTCGGCCGCCGCCGCTGAGCCCCGCCCCGACGGGCGGCACCGCTGAGCCACGCCCCGGGCGCGCCGGCACCGCTGAGCCCCGCTGAGCCTCGCCCCCGGCGCGCCGGCACCGCTGGGCCAGCGCCGCGTCGGGCCGGCACCGCTGAGCCACGCCCCCCCCCGCGCGCCCCTAGACACGTGAACCCGAGGCCCCGAGATCGCGGGGCCACGCCCTGCGGCGGCCCGGCCACGGCCGCCGGGGATGGGCCGCAACCTTTCCGGGTCCGCGCCCAGACGGCGCCCCGGTCGGGAGGCCGCCGTCGGCGGGGAAACACTGTGAGATGGCTAACAGAAGCCGCGCAGAAGTTCGCTCAACCGGCCGCCAACGTCTTATCCTCTAGTGAACATGAGCCCGGAAAGGCAGTGAAACTGAAGATGTTGATCCAACCCGCAGCTCCGATCGGCATCTTTGATTCCGGGGTGGGTGGGCTGACCGTGGCTCGCGCAGTGATAGACCAGCTGCCCAACGAATCCATCTTGTATGTCGGCGACACCGCAAACGGCCCCTACGGACCGCTACCGATCGCCGAGGTCCGCGCGAACGCGCTGGGCGTGATGGATGAACTCGTGGACGCCGGCGTGAAGCTCCTCGTGATCGCCTGCAACTCCGCCTCGGCCGCCGTCCTGCGCGACGCCCGGGAGCGCTACACTGCCCGCTACGGCATCCCGGTGATCGAGGTGATCCAGCCGGCCGTCCGCCGCGCGGTCGCCTCCACGCGGAGCGGCAGGATCGGCGTGATCGGCACCTCGGCCACCGTCGGTTCCCGCGCCTACGAGGACACCTTCGCCGCCGCGCCGCACCTCGACGTGACCTCCGTGGCCTGCCCCCGGTTCGTGGAATACGTTGAGGCCGGCGTGACGGCCGGCCAGGAGCTGCTGTCCACCGCCGAGGAGTACCTGGAGCCGCTCAAGCGTGCCGACGTGGACACGCTGGTGCTCGGCTGCACGCACTATCCGCTGCTGACCGGCGTGATCTCCTACGTCATGGGCGACGGCGTGACGCTGGTTTCCAGCGCGGAAGAGACCGCCAAGGATGTTTACCGGTCTTTGGTGTCCCACGATCTGCTGCGTCCGGAAGGGACGCCGGGCCGGCACCACTTCATTGCCACGGGCGACGCCGCATCCTTCGAGGTGCTGGCGCGCCGGTTCCTGGGGCCGGAAGTGATCGCCGTGGAGCATGTGGAGCACGTGGCGGCGCAGTATCCCACCGGGAGCATGGCCAGGATCACCCCGGAGATGGTTGCCGCCGCGCGCGCCGGGGCGCAGGCGGGCCCGAAGGTTTCGCCGTTTGCCGGTGCATCGGGGCAGTACAACCCGGGGGAGCGGGCATGAACCTGACCATCATCGGCTGCAGCGGCTCGTTTCCCGGACCGCAGTCCCCGGCGTCGTGCTATCTGGTCAGCGCCCACGACGGCGAGCGAACCTGGCGCATCCTGCTCGACCTGGGCAACGGCGCCCTGGGCACCGCCCAGCGCTACATGGCGTTGGAGGATATCGACGCCGTCTTCCTGAGCCACCTGCACCCGGACCATTGCATGGACCTGTGCGGCCTGCATGTGGCGGTGCGCTGGAATCCCGACGGCTGGACTAAGGGCCGCATCCCCGTGTGGGGGCCGGCCGCCACGGCGGACCGCATGGCCACCGCCTACGGGCTGGAATTGGATCCGGGCATGAAAGAGGAGTTCGACTTCCACGTTTGGGCGGAACGGGAACCGGTGAAGCTGGGCCCGTTCACCATCACGCCGTATCCGGTGCGCCACCCTGTCGATGAGGCCTACGCGATCCGGGTCGAGGCTACGGAGCCCACGTCCGAGGGGCCGGTCACGCGGGTGCTGGCCTACTCCGGTGACACCGACAGCTGTCCCGCACTGGTCGAAGCGGCGTTCGGCGCGGACATGTTCCTGTGCGAGGCGGCCTTCCACGAGGGACGCGACGACGCCGTCGACGGCGTGCACCTCACCGGAAAGCGGGCCGGTGCCGCTGCCACCGAGGCGCAGGTCCGGCGGCTGCTGCTGACCCACCTGCCCGTCTGGAACGACTCCGTGCGTACCGTCGAGGAGGCCCGCGAAACCTACGTCGGCGATCTCGCGGTCGCGGTAGCCGGCGTCAGCTACGTCGTTTAAGCGGCAGCGGGGCGGTGGCGGCGACGTCTTCCGGGCTGCGGCGGCTGCGAGCTCCGGCCCCCGAGCGACCGCGGCCGCTGCGAGCCGATAGGGTGGACTCATGATTGATGTTGATCCAGGTTCCGCCATGCCCGCTGCCGCCGCCCGCGCCGACGGCCGGACGCCCGAGCAGTTGCGTCCGATCAGCATCACTCGCGGCTGGTCCAACCAGGCTGAAGGATCGGCGCTGATCGAGTTCGGCAACACCCGCGTGCTTTGCACCGCATCGGTGACCGCGGGCGTGCCCCGCTGGCTGAAGGGCGAAGGACGCGGCTGGGTGACGGCCGAATACGCGATGCTTCCCCGTGCCACCAACACCCGTTCCGACCGCGAATCTGTCAAAGGCAAGATCGGCGGCCGCACGCACGAAATTTCCCGGCTGATCGGTCGCTCGCTCCGCTCGGTAATCGACACCAAGGCGCTGGGGGAGAACACCATCGTCTTGGACTGCGACGTGCTCCAGGCCGACGGCGGCACGCGCACCGCGGCCATCACCGGCGCCTTCGTGGCCCTTGCCGACGCCTTGCACTGGGCTAAAGAACAGAAGTTGATCGCCCGTTCGGCCCGCCCGCTCACCGACACCGTCGCGGCCGTGAGCGTCGGCATTATCGACGGCGTGCCGATGCTGGACCTGCCCTACGTCGAAGACGTGCGCGCCGAAACGGACATGAACGTGGTGGTCACCGGATCCGGACAGTTCGTGGAAGTCCAGGGCACCGCCGAGGGCGCGCCGTTCGACCGTGCGGAACTCGACGCGCTGCTGGACCTGGCTCTTGCCGGCACCGCCCAGTTGGCCCAGATCCAGCGGGACACGCTGGCGGAGACGCTGGGAGAAGTCATCCGTGGCTGACACCGCGGCCGCAGGCGCCGAGCCCGGCGGAGCGCCGGACGCCGGGCAGGAGATTGAGCCCCGGCTGGTCTTGGCCACCCGCAACCAGGGAAAGCTGCGCGAATTGCGAGACCTGCTGCGCGGCCAGATACCGGGGCTGGACGTGGACACCCAGGTGATCGACGCTGCCACCGCAGGGGTCCCGGACGTTGCCGAAACCGGACTCACCTTCGCGGAGAACTCCCTGTTGAAGGCACGCGCAGTGGCCGAAGCCACCGGACTGGTGGCGGTGGCCGACGACTCGGGCCTGGCGGTTGACGTACTCGGCGGGGCGCCCGGCATCTTCTCGGCCCGCTGGGCCGGAAAACACGGCGACGACGAAGCGAACCTGCGCCTGCTGTTGAACCAGCTGTCCGACATCGCGCCCGAGCACCGCGGGGCCGCGTTCGTCTGCGCAGCGAGCGTTGTGTCGCCGCGTCTCGAAGCCGTCGAGGAGGGCCAGCTGGCGGGAACCCTGCTGACCGAGCCGCGTGGCTCCGGCGGATTTGGATACGACCCCATCCTGCAGCCGGCGGGGATGGACCGCAGCTGCGCCGAACTGCGGCCGGAGGAAAAGAACGCCATCAGCCACCGCGGCCAGGCGTTCCGCGCGCTGCTGCCTCACATAGTGGCGGCACTCGGCTAGGAATCGGAGAGGCCGTGCCGCAGCGCAGTCGGGGACCCGCCGCAGCGGAGGGGCCACTGTCGGCGGCTTGCGGCGCCCCCACACCTGCGGACTGACCGCTTTCTGCGGAGGATTTCTGCATCCTCCGAAACTGTCAGTGGCGGCGGATAGCCTGTTTTCAGTAGCAGTTCAGCACCATCGTTGACCGCCGTTGCCGGCGGCGTCTGCGGATCCGTGCAGGGTTCGTGACCGCTCGTAGTCGAGGCCATGCAGTATGCATGCTGAAGATTGAGACGCTGAGATGTTTGATCCGGCCGTACCCGATCCTCCCGCCGCAGCAGCACTTGCCCCAAGATCGTCTGCCGCAGCGCCGGGCGCCGCAGCCCCGCCTGCCGCAGCCCCGGGCGCCCCAGCATCTCCCGCCGCCGGATCACGCGCCGCAGCATCGCCTGTTGAAGGACCACCTGCCGCAGCCCCGTCTGCTGCAGCCGCGAAAGCCACAGCATCGCCTGCACCAGGACCACTTGCCGGAGCCCCGTCTGTCACAGCCCCGCCCGCCCAAGCATCAGAAGCAGGACCACCTGCCACAGCCCCGTCTGCCGGCAGCGGTTTGTTGCGGGGCGCCGGGCCGACGGCGGGTCCGATGCGGTCTGCCGCTGTTCGGGCTGCGGCCGTTGCCCTCGAGGGCATCGACGTGGGTGCGTCGGAGCGGGAGTTGGTGGAGGAGCTTACGGCGTTGGAGGGTTTGAAGGCTGCCGCGGCGGCCGCGCAGGCCCGGGTCCAGGTCGCGTTGGAGGAATCGGTGCGTGCCCGCCGTGCCTGCGCCGGGATCCCGAAAGACCGGCAGGGCGCCGGGGTGGCCGCCCAGATCGGGTTGGCCCGGCGCGAGTCCCCGCACCGTGCCGCGGTCCTGCTGAACCTGTCCCGGACCCTGGTCACACAGATGCCGCACACCCTGGCCGCCCTCGCCGCGGGGGACCTGAACGAATACCGGGCCGAGATCCTGGCCCAGGAAACCGGCTGCCTGTCCCGGGAGCACCGCGCCCGGGTGGACCGGGAACTGGCCGGGAACCGGGAGCGATTGCACGGGCTCGGGAACCGGGCGCTGCGCGCCGAAGCCAAACGCCTGGCCTACCGGCTCGATCCCCGCTCGGTGGTGGGCCGGGCGGCGAAGGCCGAAGCGGACCGACATGTGTCCTCCCGGCCCGAACCGGACACGATGGTCTCGGTCCGGACCCTGCTGCCGGTCGTCCAGGGGGTGGCGGTGATGGCCGCCCTGCACAAGGAAGCGGACCGGCTGCGCAGCCTGGGGGACCCCCGGTCGCGGGGCCAGATGATGGCCGATACCGTGTTCGAACGCGTCACCGGGCGCAGCACCGCCGACCCGGCCCGGCTGGAAATCCAGTTGGTGATGACCGACCGTGCCCTGCTCCGGGGCGAGGCCGAACCGGCCTGGCTGACCGGGCACGGCATCGTCCCGGCCCGTTACGCCCGCAACCTCACCCGCCCGCCGCAACCGCCGGCACCACCGGCGGCCATCGGCGGGGACAGCCCGCCCGGGCAGCAGGCGCCGCCGGCCGGGACCGAGCCGGGGTGGAAGACCGCCCGCGAGCAGGCCCAACGCACCAAGGTGTTGCAACAGGCCAGCGTGGAGGACGTCTGGGTCCGCCGCCTTTACACCGCGCCGGGGACCGGGCAGCTGTTGGGGATGGACTCGGCCGCACGGAGATTCCCGGACGGGATGCGCCGGATGATCCACGCCCGCGACGCGGTCTGCGCAAGGCCCTGGTGCGACGCCCCGATCCGGCACATCGACCACATCGTGCCCTGGACGCAAGGCGGTGAAACGACTATGGCCAACGGCCAGGGACTGTGTGAACAATGCAACCTGTCAAAGGAAGCCGAAGGCTGGTCCAGCCGCACCCTCGACGGACCGCACCACACGGTGGAAACCTCCACACCCACCGGCCACACCTACACCTCCACCCCGCCACCACTGCCAGGCACACTCGCTGCAGGTGGTGCCTTCAGAGCCGTGATCGCCGCCGAAGCGGCTCTAGGGGAGTCGACAGTGCGGGCACGGCGCCGTCGGCGCTTCCGACTGATGTGTAGGCGCAGCTCCCCACATCCAGCAATAAGGGCAACTAAGTTATAGCTGCGCGGATTGCGCGCGAACTGCACCTCTTCGGGTGTCCGGACCGTCCAGACCCGACGCCCGGTTCGGTCTTGACGGGGGCGGTAAGGCAGACTTGTACACGATGAGCATGCTGATCCCTTACCTGATGTCCGGTCCCCGCCCTGCCCAGTCCGCAGATGATACCTCTGCCCTCACCGGGGTGGCCGAGTGGGCCGTAGGGCTGATGGAAGGCATCGGGGCACCAGGCGCGGGTCTGGCGATCGCGCTGGAGAATCTTTTCCCGCCGCTGCCCAGTGAAGTGGTGCTCCCGCTGGCAGGCTTCACGGCCAGCCGCGGCAGCTTCAGCCTGATCGAGGCGCTGGTATGGACCACGCTGGGCTCGATTATCGGCGCGTGGGCGCTTTACGGGTTGGGCGCTTGGCTGGGCCGACGGCGCATGCGCGCCATTGCCGACAAGCTTCCGCTGATCGACCTGGAAGATGTGGACAGGGTGGAAGCCTGGTTCAACCGCCACGGCTACAAGGCAGTCTTCTTTGGTCGCATGATCCCGATCTTCCGCAGCCTGATCTCCATTCCCGCCGGCATCGAGCGCATGCCCATGGGCAAGTTCCTCTCGCTGACTGCAGCCGGGAGCCTGATCTGGAACAGCATCTTTGTGCTGGCCGGCTTCTACTTGGGAGAGAACTGGCACATCGTGGAGGAGTACGCCGGCGTCTTCCAGAAGATCGTCATTGTCGTTGTCGTTGTTGCTGGCCTGTACTGGTTGACCACCAGGATCCGCAAGATCAGGAACCGGCGGGCGTAGGTAGCTGCTAAGGGCTGATCCTCCCATCGGTCAGCTTTGCCGCCGGCCCTGTAGACCTTCCGTTCCGCCGCCAGTTCCTCCGCACCACGCATCCTGCTCTAGCCCCACCGGCCCTTACGGCGACGGACGCCACTCCGCTGACACCCCGCTGCCTTTACACCTTGACGGGCCCCCGGCCGCCACCGTGCTGCAATCACGCCGTTGACGGGCCGCCGGCCGCCAGGCATCGCCCTCACACCCCTTGACGGCAGTCCGCCGCCACCATGATCCTCACATCCTTGACGGGGCCTGCGCCCCACCGTGATGCCCGCTGGCCCAAGTGCGCCGCCGCCGTGTTGACGGGAACTGCCTGGCGTCCGCACCCCGGAGCCCGCGTACGAGCTCCGGGCGGGCTCGGCCTAGGCGTTCAGTCGCCCCATCCTCCTCCAGTTGACAACAGCTCCACCTGTTGTATGGTTAGCTACATAAGTAATGAACCCCTCCACCGAATAAGCGGTGCAATGGGCCGGGAAAGGGAGCGGCAGTGATCGATGACTCAAAGCCGATCTTCCTCCAGATCGCCGAACGAGTTGAGAACGACATCGTGGACGGGGCGCTGGCCGAGGAAGGCCAGGTGCCGTCCACCAATGAGTTCGCCGCCTTCTACCGGATCAATCCCGCCACCGCGGCCAAAGGCGTCAACCGCTTGGTCGATGACGGGATTCTCTACAAAAAGCGGGGGATCGGCATGTTCGTAGCCGCCGGAGCCCGCTCCCGCTTACTGGCCCGCCGGCGTGACGACTTCTACCGCGAGTACGTTCAGCCGATGGCCCGGGAAGCACGAAAACTGGGTATCAGCACCGAACAGCTGACCGCAATGCTCCACCGCACCGAGTCCACCAGCGACATGACAGAGGGAAGCGTGTCCCCATGAGCTACCAGAACACACCCGCCATCGAACTGAGGCAGGTGAGCAAGTCCTACCGCGATGCCAAGGCACTGGACAACGTCAGCCTCCGTCTGGAGGGCAACCGGATCTACGGTCTGCTGGGTCGAAACGGCGCCGGCAAGACCACCCTGATGTCGGTGCTCACTGGCCAAGGCTTCCAGAGCAGCGGTGAAGCCTTGGTCTTCGGGCAGCACCCGTATGAAAACGACGCCGTGCTGTCCCGGATCTGTTTCATCCGGGAATCACAGAAGTACCCGGACGATTTCACCCCCCGGCAGGCGTTCAAGTCCGCCGCCCTGTTCTTCCGGAACTGGGACCAGGCCTACGCAGACCGGTTGGTCGAGGATTTTCAGCTCCCGCCCAAACGGCGGATCAAGAAGCTTTCCCGCGGCCAGCTCTCCGCCGTCGGCGTGATCATCGGGCTGGCGTCCCGCGCGGAGATAACATTCTTCGACGAGCCGTATCTGGGGCTCGACGCCGTGGCCCGCCAGATCTTCTACGACCGGCTGGTTGAGGATTTCGCCCACCATCCGCGCACCATCATCCTTTCCTCGCACTTGATCGACGAGGTGGCAAACCTGCTGGAGCACGTCGTGCTGATCGACCGCGGCCGGATCATCATGGACGACGACGCCGAAGCGATCCGCGGGACGGCCTTCACCGTGTCCGGCAGCGCCGAAGCGGTCAGGTCCTTCGCGGTGGGGCGGGAAGTGTTGCACCGCGAATCGCTGGGCTCGCTGGCCTCGTGGACCATCGACGGCAGGCTGTTGGATGCCGAACGAGTCCAGGCTGCGGAACTCGCTGTGGAGTTGGCGCCGGTGTCGCTCCAACAACTGGTCGTGCGGAAGACCACTGCTGCAACCGATGCCGTCGCCGATGCCGACTCCGAGCTGGAGGTCCTGAAATGAACCGCGTCATCAACGTAGCGCGCATGCAGTTGATCAATAAGTGGACCTTCCTGGGCATCCCCGCCGTGATCCTGCTGGGTTCGTTCTTGGTTACCCTGGCCATCTGGGCGATGATCCCTGCCAGCGGCCAGACGTTACACTCCGGAACGGCGCAGGCGGTGATGTGGTACTTCTTCGCGCTGGGCATCCAATCGATGACTATGACGTTCCCGTTCTCGCAGGCGATGAGCGTGAGCCGCCGTACCTTCTACCTCGGCACCGTCGGCCTGTTCGCCGTGGTCGCCCTTGCCGTCAGTGTCCTGTACTACCTGCTGGGCCTGCTGGAAATTGCCACCGGCGGCTGGGGCTTCAACGGCAGGATGTATGCCCTGGGCTGGATCGCCGACAGCAGCCCGATGGTGCAGATCCTGTTCTACTTCATCGCCATGGTGGCGTTGTTCATGATCGGTTTCTGGTTCGCCACCATCTACAAGCGCTGGCAGGCGACCGGGATGTTAATCACATGGGTCGCGATCGCCGTGGTCCTGATCGGCCTTCTCGGCCTGATCGCACGGCAGGGCTGGTGGCCGGCCGTAGGCGGGTGGCTGGTGGCCCAGACCCCGCTGAGCACCTCCGGCTGGACGGCGCTGTTCTGCGCGGCCTTGGCGGCGGGGTCCTACCTGACCCTCCGCCGGGCCACCCCCTGACCAAGCCCTGACCCGCCCGCAGGACGGCGGCCCCAGCGCGCGCGCCGGGGCCGCCGTCGGGGCGTGTTGCAGGCGCAGAACCGTCGGTGCCGTCGCTTAGGGTTGAACGCGTGGCAGTTGACTTCACGGCGATCGATTTCGAGACGGCAAACGGGTTCCGGGGCTCACCATGCTCCGTCGGCTTGAGCAAGGTCCGTGACGGCCGGATCGTCGAGGAAGCCTCCTGGCTGATGCGGCCGCCGGAGGGCTTCGACCACTTCGACCGGCGCAACGTCCAGATCCACGGCATCACCGCGGGCATGGTGGCGGGAAAGCCGCGTTTCGGCGAGATCTTCGCCGACCTGGCAGCCTTCATCGGCTCCGACGTGCTGGTCGCCCACAACGCCGCCTTCGACATGGGCGTGATCCGATCGGCTCTGGAGGTCTCGGAACTCTCCGGGCCGGCCTACGACTACGCCTGCACCGTCATCCTGTCGCGGCGCAGCTATTCGCTGGTGTCCTATTCCCTGCCGTTCGTCGCCGAGGCCGCAGGCGTGCCGCTGCACAACCACCACGACGCCGTGGCGGACGCGCGGGCCTGTGCCGGCATCATGATCGACATCGCCGGCCGCAACTCGGCCGGCAGCATTCCCGAGCTGCTGACCGCCCTGCAGTTGCGCGCCTCGCGCCTGGAGGCCTACCTCCACGGCAGCGCGGCGGTGTCCAAACCCACCCGGACCGCGCTCGAGCGGCAGGCGCTGGGTGCGGCCGGGGGCGCCGCGCCGTCGTCGGCCTGGACCTACTGGCCGGACGAGGGGGAGAACCCCGAGCCCAACCACGCGGCCGACGACTCCCACCCGCTGTACGGCCAGACCGTGGTGTTCACCGGCCATCTGGGCCTGTCGCGGCAGGAGGCGAAGAACCGGGCGGCGGAGCTGGGGGCCCGGCCGGCCAGCAACGTCACCCGGAAGACCACCGTGCTCGTCGTCGGCGACGGTTTCGTCGCCTCCGACCTCAAGAGCGGCCGCGTCACGGCCAAGGCACACAAGGTGCTGCAGCTGCACAGCAGGGGCCAGCAGATCGAGGTGCTGTCCGAAGGCGAGTTCTTGCAGATGATCGGGGGACGCTGGCCCGCGCACAGCGTCTGACCCGCCGCCGTCGCCCGCACCGGAGTCAGAGCCGGAGGCCTACCCCGGTGAGTTCCTCGGACAGGTCGATCAGTCGGGAGGCGGCGTTGCGCTCGCGGGCGTGCCGCCGCGGCGCGACGACGGCGGGGCGTCCGGTCAGCTGGAACGGCCCGTCCGGTCCCCAGTAGTCGCCGTTGCGGACCTCCTCGGCGGCTGCCGCGTGCACCAGCGGCCGGGCGCCGGCGTCCTTGCCCTGCGCCACCAGCCCGAAAAGCACCCGTTGCCAGCCCGCCGCCGGACGCGACAGCTGCAGGCCCGGCCGGTCCGGGGTGAAGTATTTGCGCGCGTACCCGGGATGGGCCACCACGGAAGCGACCGGCGAGCCCACCGCCTCCAGCCGGTTCGCCAGCTCGAATCCGAAACTCATCACCGCCAGCTTGGACAGCGCGTAGGACCGGTAGCTGGAGTACCGGGCCGGCAAAGCGGCCCGGCGGAAGTCTGGCCGGACCCAGCGATGGCTGATGCTGCCCACATGCACCACGCGGCCGCGGCTGCGGCGCAGTACAGGCATCAGCCCGGCGACGAGCGCGAAGTGGCCCAGGTGGTTGGTGCCGAACTGCAGTTCGAAGCCGTCGGCGGTGAACTGCAGTTCCCGGGAACCGATTACCCCGGCGTTGGCCAGCAGGGCATCGATCCGCCCCCGCTCGGCAAGTTCGCCTGCCGCTTGCCGGACCGAGGCCAGATTGGCAAGATCCAGCTCCTGAAAGTGCACGTCCGCGCCGGGCACAGTGCGGCGGACGGCTTCCATGGCTGCCCGGGCGCGTGCCGCATCACGGGCAGCCATGACCACCGTGGCTCCCGCCGCGGCCAGTTGTTCACTGGCGAAGTAGCCGAGGCCGGCGCTGGCACCGGTCACGAGGATCGTCTTCCCGTCCTGGCGGGGCAGCGCAGGGGCAGCGCGGTCGTGGTCCACGGGCTCAGCCCTGGGTTTGCGCCAGGAAGCGCTCCGCCATGCCGAGGATGACGTCGGGGGCCTCCAGCGCGCCCAGCCATTCGGCGGGGAGCGCCGCTTCGCCGTAATGGGCGCCCAGGAGGTTCCCGGCGAGGCTGCCGGCCGAGTCGCTGTCGCCGTCGTGATTGATGGCCGCGGCGACTGCCCGGCGGAAGTGGTGCTCCGGCGTCGTGCTGTCCGCCGTCGCCAAGACGGCGTAGAGGGCGATGGCCAGGGCTTCCTCGGCCACCCGGCCCAAGCCCAGCGTGGCGGTCAGCACGGCCGGCTGCACGGGGCCGCCTGCCGACAGCTCGATGGCGGCGCGCAGCCTCCCTGCCAACTCGGCGGCGGCCGGGTCCTGCTCGGTGCGGGCCAGCAGGGCCACGGCGGCGCCGGGCAGCGTGGCCTGTTCGTGCACCAGCAGCCGAATCAGCGTGGCGAACGTTGCCGCGCTCTGGTGGGCCGTCGGATGGCCGTGGGTGAGCGCGGAGCCGTCCGTGGCCAGCCGCTGGACCGTCTGGTCGTCGACGAACGGCAGCAGCCCGAACGGAGCCGACCGGACCACCGTGCCGCAGTCCTTCGAGTCCCGGTTGACCGGGCGCGCCCGCGTTCCCATTTCCCCGGTGGCCAGGCCGGACAGGCAGGCGGCGCCGGGGGCGCGGCGGGCGTGCAGCACCTCCTGTTCGTCGATCCAACGCGGCTGGGGTTCCGGCGCGTTGTCCGGAAAGCGGCCCTCCTGGGTGGCGTACCAGCGCAGGTAAGCCAGCCAGAGGCAGGCGGCTTCGTCGGCGGCGGTACCGGCATTGGCCCATTCCAGCGCCTCGGTCAGCCCGTCGAGGGTATAAAGCGTCAGCTGCGTGTCGTCGGAGAAGTGGCCGGGCTCCGCCAGCTGGGAGAAGTCCCGCAGCCCGTCCGCCCCGAAGCGCCCGGCGATCGCGTCGAAGGAGTCGAATTCGACGCCGGCCCCCAATTGGTCCGCCAAGGCGCCTCCGAGCAGGCAGCCGCGTACCCGCGAGGCGAAGTCCGGCACCGCGTGGGCCGTCGTCTCCGGCTGGGTCACGGGCGGCGGCACGGCGGCGGGAACCGGTGTGGGTTGGGCGGCGCCGGGAGCGGGCCGCATGGTGCCGGGAGGGGGCGGCGCGCTGCCGGCGAAGTCCGGCGCGTCGGCGGAGGGGGAACCGGGGAGCGGGGCATCGTGAGTCACGACTACCAGCTTAGGCGCGGGACCGGACCTTTCGCCGGGCATCCTTCCCGGGCAGCACCCAGCGTTCTCACAGACCCCGATGCCAGAGTGGAGTAGTTTTGAGTAACCCGCCGGCTGCTGGCCGGCCCTGCAGAAGGACAGTATCCATGGCAGCAGCCCACCCCGCGTCACCGGCTCCGGCCGTCCACGCCGCCCCGCCCCGGCTCGGCGAGGGGCGCAGCTACTCGGCCCGCATCGGCGCCGAAGCGGCAGGTTCGTTCCTGCTCTTTTTCGGCGCCCTGGGGATCGGCATGTTCAATCCGCAGGGCGGCTTCAGCGTCCCCTTCGGCTTCGGCCTGGCGGTCGTTGCCGGCATGCTTGCGTTCGGCCACGTCTCCGGCGGCCACTTCAACCCGGCCATCACGCTGGGCAGCGCGCTCGCGGGCCGGACCTCCTGGAAGTCGGTGCCGCCCTACGTCCTGGCGCAGCTGGCCGGCACCTCGCTGGCCGCCGTCGTGCTCTGGGTGATCATGGCCAGCCACCCGGTCAGCGCCCAGTCGGCCGGCGTGTTCACGTCCATCTCCAACGGTTACGCCGGCGGCGACGAACTGGGCTTCTCGATGGCGGGGGTTTTCCTGGCCGAAACCGTCGCCACCGGGCTGCTCGTGGCGGTCTACCTCGGTGCCACCTCGTCCCTGGACCGGCTCCGCAGCGCCCCGTACGCGGTGGGGCTTGCGTTCGGCGTGCTGACCGCCGTGATGCTCCCGATTTCCAACGCCGGACTGAACCCGGCCCGCTCCACGGCCGCGGTGTATTTCGCGGACGGCAGCCCGCTGGGCGAACTGTGGCTGTTCTGGGCGGCCCCGCTGCTCGGTGCGGTGATCGCCGGGCTGCTCTACCGCAGTGCCGAACTGGTGCCGGGGCCGCGCAAGGCAACCAACGACGGCGATGCACCGGCTGCATCTTCCGGCAAGCCTGTGGAGGGGAAGACTGGCGCTGGCGGCGGCGTTTCGGCCGGCACGGTGCCCGCCGGAGGCGCGGCCGCCGGATCCGCGGCCGGCTCGGTGCCCGCCGGGTCCGCCGCCGGACGTGAGGTTCCCGACGTCGCGGTGGAGGACCACCCGGACGAGCCGGCGCCCGCGGACGATCAGGGCGCCGCCGAAGCCCGCGACTTCTTTGACCGCAAGCCGAACCGGACACGCCCGGACGGCGAATAACCACAAGGCCCCGCGCAACGGCACGTCCCGATTTTGGGACGTGCCGTTGCGCTTGTCCGAAACTGTCCCAGCCGCCGGATAGTTTGGAAATATGAGGTTACTGCACACGTCCGACTGGCACCTGGGCCGTTCTTTCCACGGCGTCGGGATGCTGCAGGCGCAGCACGCATTCGTGGAGCAACTCCTGCAGACAGTGCGCGAGGAGGGCATCGACGTGGTGCTCATCGCGGGCGATGTGTACGACCGCGCGCTTCCCGGTGTAGATGTGGTCAACCTCTTTTCCGATGCCTTGTCGCGCATCCGCGGTGCCGGGGCAACGGTGATCATGACCAGCGGCAACCACGATTCGGCCACCCGGTTGGGCTTCGGCTCCGGCATCCTGGCCCACGGCGGGGTCCATATCCGCGCCCGGCTGGACCAGCTTGCGGGCCCGGTGGAGCTGGACCTGGACGGCGCGACCCTTGCCGTGTACGGGATCCCGTACCTCGAGCCGCGGCTGTGCGCGGAGGAGCTGGGCGCGGAGGCTCCCAGCCACACCGCCGTCACGCGGTCGGCGCTGGACCTCGTCCGTGCCGACCTTGAGCAGAGGAGGGCCGGCGGCGCCGTGCATTCCCTGGTCATGGCGCATACCTTTGCCAGCGGCGGCGTCACCTCGGACAGCGAACGGGACCTGAGCATCGGGGGAGTGGGAGCGGTCCCGCTGGATTTGTTCGACGGCCTCGACTATGTGGCGCTGGGCCACCTGCACGGGCGCCAGACGCTGAGCGAAACGGTGCGCTATTCCGGCTCACCGCTGCCTTATTCGTTCTCCGAGGCCGGACACGAGAAGGGCGGCATCATCCTCGAATTCACCGCGGACGGGCTCGCGTCGGTGGAAAACGTCAGCTGGCCCTCCCCGCGCAGGCTCGCCGTGCTCAAGGGGACCATGCAGGACCTGCTCGAATCGGCGGACCACGCCTGGGCGCAGGACGCCTATTGCCAAATCACGGTCACCGACGACGAACGCCCGGCGAAGGCGATGGAACGGCTGCGGGCGCGCTTTCCCGACACGCTGGTGCTCAACTTTGAACCCGCCTCCGGGCCGCGCCGGGACACCATGAGCTACAGCCAGCGCATCGCGAAGGCCCAGGACGACCTGGAGGTCTGCTGCGGCTTCCTGGACCACGTCCGCTCCCGGCCGGCCGACGAAGCCGAACGCGCACTGTTGGCCGACGCGTTGGCCGCCGTGCAGGCAGCGGAGGCCGCGGCATGAGGGTCCACCGGCTTCAAATGCAGGCCTTCGGGCCGTTCGCTGCGCGGGAAACCATTGACTTCGACGAGCTGGGAGAGCAGGGGCTGTTCCTGCTCAACGGGCCGACCGGGGCCGGCAAGACCAGCATCCTGGACGCCATCTGTTTTGCGCTGTACGGGTCCGTTCCCGGCGCACGCCAGCAGGGGAAGCGGCTGCGCAGCGACCACGCCGAACCCGGGATAGAGCCGGAAGTCGTGTGCGAATTCTCCGCCCGCGGCAGACGGTTCGAAGTGACCCGCAACCCGCAGTGGGAAAGGCCCTCGTCCCGGGCCAGGTCCGGATCGGTGACGGAGCAGGCGCGCACGCTGCTGCGCGAGAAGATCAACGGGGCCTGGGTCCAGAAAAGCGGCCGCAACGACGAGGCCGCGGCCGAGCTGCTGGCCGTCCTGGGCATGAGCCTGGAACAGTTCACCAAGGTAGTCCTGTTGCCCCAAGGCGACTTTGCGGCGTTCCTGCGCGCCGACGCCAGGGAACGCCGGCCGTTGCTGCAGCGCCTGTTCGCGACCGACCGCTACGAGGCGGTGGAGCAGGTCCTGGCGGACGAAGCGGCCAAGGCACGCTCGGACTACCAGGCCGCGGTGGCAGGATCCGACCACCTGCTCGCCCGGGCAACAGAGGAAGCAGCCCGGCATCTGGCCGCCGAGGACATGCCGGACCAGTCAATGCCTGCCGCGGACCTGCTCGCCGCCCTTGAGTCCTCGATGGCGTCCGCGGCCGGCTCCGTCCGCGACCTGGCCGAGCGCGGACAAGATGAGCTGGGCCGGCTGCGGGAGGCCATTGCCCGGCACGAGCGGGCGCTGGCCGACCACGCGGAATTGGCGGCGCTGGAGAAACTGGCAGCCGAGCACCGCAACGGCGCCGACGGCCACGCAGCGCTGACCGAAACCCTGGCATCGCACCGGGCCGCGGAACTGCTGGCGTCGCCCATCCGGCACCGGGATCAGGCGGCACTCGCTGTGGAACGGGCCGGGAAAGAGTTTCTGGACCGGATCGACGAGGCCGAAGCCCATCCGCTCTTCCCAACATTCGTTTCCCGCCGCCCCGACCCCGATGCCGCGGGACAGGCGCTGCTCGAGGAGGCGGCGGCACAGCTCTCCGCCGAGCTCGGACGAATCCGCGCCCTGCTGCCGGAAGAGCAGCGGTTGCAGGCGGGGGCTGCCGACGTGCGGCGGTTGGAACAGCGCGCGGGCCGATTGGCCAAGGACATCGGTGCCGCGGAAACTACCCGGGAACGGCTGGCTGAAGTCGGCCGCGGGCTGCAGGAGGAATTGGCCACGCTGGCGGCAGCCTCCGACGACGTCGGCCTGCTCACCGAGCGGCTGGAACAGGCCCGGCAGCTTCGGGACACCGTGGCCGACTACGGCGCCTGCTTGGCCAAGACCGACGAGGCCCGCCGGAACCGCGATGCGGCGCACGCCAGGCAACTTCGGCTCAAGGAAGCCTGGCTGTCGCTGTTGGAACAGCGGCTCGATCAGGCCGCAGCGGAGCTCGCCGCCAACCTTGCAGAGGGAGACCCCTGTCCGGTGTGTGGCGGAACGGAACATCCGCAACCGGCCGCGGCCGCCGGCGGGCACCTGGTCACCCGCGAACAGGAAACAGCAGCCCGGGAGGACCACGCGGCGGCGGAAGCCACGTACTCCCAGGCCCGCGAGGCGTGCGCGGCACTGGAACAGCAACTCTCGGCCCTGGCCTCCCGCGGCGGCGCGACCGACGCCGCCGAAGCAGCCGCCGCCGTCGTCGCCGCCCGTGCCCGTTTGGACGAGGCCGTCGCGGTGCGGGAACGGCGCACAAAACTGCAGGAACGGGCGGCCGCCACGACCGAGCAGCTCGACGAGAACGGCCGGCAGCTGTCGGTTCTGGCCGTGGCCAAGGCCTCCGCCGATTCCGACCTCAAGGCCGGGAGGGAACGCGTGCAGGAACTCGAGCAGAAGCTGCGCGAGGCCCGTCCGGACGGAGGCAGCCTGCACGAACACGCGGCCTCGCTGTCCCGCCTCGACCAACTGCTGGCCGCTGCCCTGGACGTCCTGGGACAGCACCGCCACTGCGGCAACGCGTTGGAGCAGGCCGAAGCCGATCTGGCCTCGGCCATCGGGCAGTCCAGCTTCGCCTCCGAAGACGAAATCCGGGTGTCCCTGCTGGCACCGGCACAGCTGCAGGAACTGCAGCGGCGCCACACCGCCTACACCGAAGCAGGCCAGCGGGTGCAGGTGCTGGAGTCCTCCGAAGCCGTCGTCCGTGCCCGCACCGCGCTCGAGAAGGGCGAAACACTGCCGGGGACCGCGGAACTGGACGCGGCACGCGGGGAAGCCGCGGTCCTGGACGGGTTGGTGCAGGAGCACCACGTGCGGCACGGGGTGCTGACTGCGTCGCACCAACAACTTGCCAGCTACCGCCGGCGTTTCGACGAGGAACAAGTCCGCTTGGCCCCGATCGCGGAACGGCACGAGCTCCTGCAGTCGGTGGCGGACACGGTCAGGGGACTGGGCGAGAACGAACGCAAGATGACGCTCACCACCTACGTCCTGGCCGCGCGGCTGGAGCAGATTGCGGCGGCGGCTTCCGAACGCCTGATCGCCATGACCGACGGGCGCTACACCCTGGTCCACGACGACTCGAAGTCCGGCAACAAGAAGTCGGGCCTGGGATTGCACGTCAGCGACGAATGGACGGGGCAGCGGCGCGACACCTCCACCCTGTCCGGCGGCGAATCCTTCATGGCCTCGCTCGCGCTGGCACTCGGCCTGGCCGACGTAGTGCAGGCAGAGGCAGGCGGCGTGGACATCGAGACGTTGTTCGTCGATGAGGGATTCGGCAGCCTGGATGAGCAGGCATTGGAGCAGGTCATGGATGCGTTGGAGGGACTGCGCGACGGGGGCCGGGTCATCGGCCTGGTCAGCCACGTAGCGGAGATGAAGCAGCGGATCGGCGCCCAGCTCCAAGTCACGAAGGGGCGCCACGGCTCCTCCGTCCGCACCGTGCTTACCGGGGCCGCCTGACCACCGGTATGATGGTTGTGTTATCCGGGTTGTGCGCATCGGGAGGCGGGACGATGCGCGGTTCGAACCAACGGAAAAACCGATGACTGCTTCTGATTCCGGCGCGCCCGCCCAGCAACAAGCCCCCGGCAACGACACCTCCGGCCGCCGACGTCGCAAGACCCGAAACCCCTTCGGCCGCTACGCGCGGCTGGCGCGGATGGCCGGAGCCTCTTTTCTGGCCATCGGATTCCTTGCCCGGCTGCCGCTGGCGATGCTCACGGTCGGCGCCCTGACACTGGTCACCGTCAGCACCGGATCCTACGCCTCCGGCGGTTTCGCCGCAGGCGCCGTAGGCATCGGCTCGGCCGCCGGTGCGCCGCTCTTCGGTTATCTTGCCGACCGGGTCGGTCAGCGGCCCGTGCTGCTCGTGGCGGCTGCCGCACACACCTGCGCGATTGCCGTGCTGCTGACCTGCGTCTACATCGGAGGCAGTGGAGCCGGCCCCGTGGCGGTGCTTGCGGCGTCCTTCGCCGTCGGGGCCACCTGTCCGCAGGTCGGCCCGTTGGCCAGGGTGCGCTGGATGGCGATGACACGCAAGGACAAGCCGGTATTGGATACGGCGCTGTCCTACGAGAGCACCGCCGACGAACTGACGTTCGTGCTCGGACCGGCCCTGGTCGGGCTGCTCGCGGCGCTGATTGCCCCGTGGCTGCCCTTCGTGCTGGCCGCCGCCCTGACCGTGACGATGGTGACTGCCTTTGCCGTCCACCCCACCTACCGTGCGGTCGTCCCGGTGACGCCCGGGCTGGTCAAGGCGCATCCCGGAGCCGCCGCGGCTGCCTCGCCGGTGCGGATCAACTGGCCGCTGGTCGCCATCCCCGTGCTGGGGATGGTGGCCATGGGCGTGTTCTTCGGCGCAACCCAGAACGCCCTGAGTGCCTTCGGCGGCAGCTTCGGCGCGGCCGATACCGCGGGCCTGCTGTATGCGCTGCTGGGCCTGACGTCGGCCTTCGGTGCCCTGTCCGTGGCCTACTGGCCCGCACGGTGGAAGCATTCCAGCCGCTGGGTCGTGTGCGCGGCGGCGATGACGGCGTTCTGCGTCCTGCTGCTGCTGCCCGCCGAAGTGCTGCCGATGATTTTCGTGCTGCTGGTGGTCGGCGTGCCCGTCGGACCCACCATGGTCACCATCTACGGCATCGGAAGCCTGGTCGCTCCGGATGAGCGGCTCGGCACGGTGATGACGCTGCTCGCCAGCGGCGTCGTCCTCGGCTCTGCCATTGGTTCGGCGGTAGCCGGGGCGCTGGCCGAGAACCTGGGACACTCCGGTGCGTTCCTGGTGTCGATTGCCGCCTCAGCCATGCTGCTGGTGCTGGGCCTGGTCGCTGCCGCCGTCGTCCGGCGCCGCGGGGACGCCTGACCGCCGCCCGCCTGCTGCCGCTGCCGTCCGCCGCTGGGCGCGGCCGGGCTCAGCGCAGCTCCGCCTCGATGACTGCGGCCGAGCGCTTCAACGCCTCCGCAATTTGCTCATCCGGAGTGTCGGTCCGGATGTAGACCACGGCCACGGCAGCCGGGAGCTGCCCCGGGACGGTGACCGGCACGGCGACCGACGAGACGCCGGGGATGACCTCGTCATGGCTGATGGCATACCCGGCGGCCTTGGCGAGCCGGGCCTCCGGACGGATCGGCTGGCCCGGAGCATGCTGCTCCCACTGGTCCCGGGTCAGGGCCGATTGGATGGCGATGCCCGGGGCTCCCGCGGCAAAGGAATGCCGGGTGCCCGGACGCTGCACCAGTGCCGTCGTATGCCGCGGCTCCACGGTCAGCAGCGTCACGCAGTCGTGCTGGTCCCAGACCGCGACAAAGGCCGTCATCATCAGGTCGTTGGCCAGTGCTGTCAGCTCCGGCAGCGCCGCCGACTGCAGGTCCCGCGAAACACCCCGGGCCAGCGCGGCCAGGCCGGGCCCCGCCTGCACCCTGCCAGCCGAATCGCGCATCAGCAGCGAATGGTCCTCGAGCGTGCGCAGGATCCGGTAGGCGACCGAGCGGTGTACCCCCAACGCCTCGGACAACTCGGCGATCGTCATCGGCGACGGCGCCTCCGCCAGGATCTCCAGGGCCCTGATGCCGCGCGACAGGGTCTGCGAGTGCGCCGGGGCGGGTTTGATGGGGGTCTGGCTCATCGGTACATCCTCTGGAAAGTCCTGCACGGGAAATGCGGCGGGAACCGGTCACAGTGCTTGTGCCGGCCCTCACAGGTCCCATTGTTCTATATCGGGACAAAGCGTCCAACTATAGAACGCAGCGCCGTGCTTGGCAGCTTCTTTGGAGTGAGGGGCGCTCACGGGCTCCGGTCGATCCCGCAGGAGAGCGCCGTCGTGGCGCACCCCGGCAGCGTTTGGGCGTTATGGAAATGATATGGCGGCGCTATGTGTGGCCCGTCACTGTCCGGTAATATGGCTCCAGTCACATTACCGACCGTTCGGTAACCGTTCTGTGAATTCAACGGAGAAAATATGTCAACGTCAGAAGAGCTGGCAGGCAACCTCAGCCCAGCAGCCCGCCGTGAAGAGCGCAAGGTGCTCGCGGGCACCTTGGTCGGTACCACCATCGAGTGGTACGACTTCTTCATTTACGCGCAAGCCGCCGGCCTGGTGCTGGCTACGTTGTACTTCGCGCCGCTGTCCCAGGAGAGCGCCGGCCTGGCGCAGATCGTTTCCTGGGCCTCGCTGGGTATCAGCTTCCTGTTCCGCCCGCTTGGCGCCATCGTCGCCGGCCACTTGGGCGACCGTTTGGGCCGGAAGATGATGCTGGTCTTCACGCTGGTGCTAATGGGCGCCGCGACATTCCTGATCGGCGTGCTGCCGACCTATGGGGACATCGGGATCACGGCCCCGATCCTGTTGGTGTTCCTGCGCATCCTGCAGGGATTCTCGGCCGGCGGCGAATGGGGCGGCGCCGCGCTGATGTCCGTGGAGCACGCGCCGGTCAACAAGCGCGGCTTCTTCGGTGCCTACCCGCAAATCGGTGTTCCCATCGGCATGATCCTTGCCACCGGTGTGATGTGGCTGATGACCACTATCCTCAGCGAGGATGCCTTCCTTGCGTGGGGCTGGCGCGTACCGTTCCTGTTCTCGGTCGTGCTGATCCTGGTCGGCTACTTCATCCGTCGCTCCGTGTCCGAG
This sequence comes from Arthrobacter sp. Y3224055, assembly GCF_059090825.1. Classification (NCBI taxonomy): domain Bacteria; kingdom Bacillati; phylum Actinomycetota; class Actinomycetes; order Micrococcales; family Micrococcaceae; genus Arthrobacter; species Arthrobacter sp. Y3224055. Next base: position 286,939 of record NZ_JBNHGB010000003.1, read on the forward strand.
TCCCCGGTCTTCAAGGAGATGCAGGAGCGCAAGAAGGAATCGGCCGCTCCGCTGGGCCAGCTGTTCAAGCACAACTGGAAAGAGGTCATCCTCACCGCGCTGATCTTCATTGCCAACAATGCCGCCGGATACCTGCTGATCGCGTTCTTCGCTTCCTACGCCACCAAGCCGGCGGACGCCGGAGGCCTGGGGATGGACCGCCCGTCGGTCCTGCTGGCCACCACGCTTGCTGCTTTCGGCTGGTTGATCTTCACCATGTACGGCGGAATCCTCTCCGACAAGATCGGCCGCATCCGCACCTTCCAGATTGGCTACGTGTGGGTCCTGCTGTGGCAGATTCCCATGTTTATGCTCATCGACACCGCGAGCATTCTGCTGATGGGCATTGCGATGTTCGTGCTGACCATCGGCCTGGGCCTGTCCTACGGCCCGCAGTCGGCCCTCTATGCCGAAATGTTCCCGGCCAACGTCCGATACTCCGGCGTTTCCATCGGCTACGCCATTGGTGCCATCCTCGGCGGTGCCTTCGCTCCGTTGATCGCCGAGTTGTTGTTGGGCCGGACCGGAAGCACGATCTCCATCGGGATCTACATCATGGTGCTGTGCGTCATCTCGCTCGTGGCGGTCTCCGTGGTCAAGGAGACCAAGGGCAAGAACCTGCGCGTGGAGGAAGCACACCAGGAGTACCTGCAGCAGCACCCCGAAGCGCGCGAGAACCGCTAAGTCGCGCCAGTCACCAGAGGCCACCAACTAAGGCCTCCGCGGGACTGCAGAGACGGACCGCCGCCGGCAGGGATGCCGGCGGCGGTCCGCTGTTCTTTAACCTGGCGGCGGCAGCCGCTACCGGGGCAGCGCTGCCATGACCTCGTCGTCGCTGACCTGGCCAAAGTATTGGTAGGCCTCGCCTACGGCTCTGAAATTGCGTGGCTGGCGCAGGCAGATCACGGCATCGGCCAGTTTCTGGAGCTCGGCACAGGCCTGCGGCGGGCCCACCGGCACCGCGACGACGATCTCGCGGGGGTCGCTCTGCCGTACGGCGTTGATCGCAGCCTTCATGGTGGCGCCGGTGGCCAACCCGTCATCGCAGAGGATCGTGGTCCGGCCGCGCACCTCTGCCGTCCGGCCCTGGAGATACGCTTCCTGCCGCCGCTTCAGTTCGGCCCGTTCCCTGTCCTGGACCTCCTGCAGCCGCTGTTCGCTGTAATTGCGGCGGCGCAGTTCTGCCACTATCGGTTCCACCATGACGACGGCGGTGTGCCCGCCATGGGCGGCCAAGGCACCGAAGGCGACCTCCGGCTGGCCCGGAATGCCTAGTTTGCGGACGATGAGCGCGTCGAAGTCGGCGGCCAGTTCTTTCGCCAACACCGCGCCCACCGGGACGCCGCCGCGCGCCAGGCCGAGCACGGTGACGTCGTCGCGGCCGCGGTATGCTGCCAGTTCGGCCGCCAGTTGCCGGGCGGCATCGGGTCGATCGGCGAAAGGGGCAGGTGCTCCGCTCAACAGTCCCACAATTTCAGTATCCTCTTGCGTTTCCCGGCTCGCGAGGGGGAGCGAACGCCCGCCGCGGCGGCGAAACGTGACGTGGCGGGCGTTCGGCCGGCCCAACGAAGCGGCTATTGCTCGACAGCCTGATAGACCGCTTAACCTGCATGGGTAGTTCTCCCCATCGCGGGTCGAATGCCCGCGGGATATGCTCGTGACAACGGTGGGGCTCGGAACGGGGGCCCGCATCGCGTCGGCTGGACTTGGGTCCGGCCGTGGAAGAGCCGGACCCGCAGGATTCCCCCAACGCCTGCCGCTCCGGCTCTTTCGTTTAACGCGACTGTCGCCGCAGGCGCGCGGTTTGGCAGCGGAGCCGTCCCGGCGTATGAATGGTAGGTGACCCAAGCCTCCGACCCCGCTCCCGAGAACCGATCAGCGCCCCGACCGGCCGGCCCCGACGGCACCGAGGCCGGCTTCGTCCCCGACCCCGGCCGGTGGCGGATCCTGGCCGTGCTGCTGGTGGCCATCTTCATGTCGCTGGTGAGCGTGAGCATCGTCAACGTGGTGCTGCCGTCCATCCAAACCGGACTGGGCGCGTCGGACTCGGACCTCCAGTGGGTGCTCTCCGGCTATGCGCTGACTTTTGGGGTGGTGCTGGTGGCCGCCGGACGGGCGGGCGATATTCTGGGCCGCGGCCCGCTGTTCATCGCCGGCGTCGCGCTCTTCACGCTCTCCTCGGTGGCCGCCGGACTCGCTCCGGATCCGCTCAGCCTGAACATCACCCGCTTCGTGCAGGGCCTGGGGTCGGGGCTGCTGAATCCTCAGGCCGTGGGGATGATCCAGCAGTATTTCCGCGGTGCGGAACGCGGCCGTGCCTACGGGGCACTCGGCAGCGTGATTGGCGTGTCGGTGGCCGTCGGGCCCCTGTTGGGCGGAACGATCATTGAGTTCGCCGGTGTCCAGGACGGGTGGCGCTGGACCTTCCTCGTGAATGTACCGGTCGGGATCCTGGCCATCGTGCTGGCGCTGATGTGGTTCAAACCGCGGCACACTGCCGTTGACCCTCCAGGGGAAGCAGACCGCGAAGGCGCCCCCGGCCTGCCCCGGGTAGCCAAGCCCGAACGCGACCTCGATCCCGTCGGGGCCGTGCTGCTGGGCCTGTCGGTGCTGGCGCTGCTGCTGCCCTTCGTCGAACGCGGGGCCGGTGCATGGATCTGGCTGCTGCTTCCCGGCGGCGCGGGACTGCTGGCGCTGTGGGCGTGGTGGGAACATACTTACAGCCACCGCGGGCGCAGCCCGATGGTCGACCTGCGGATCTTCCGCACCCACAGCTTCTCCGCCGGCTCGCTGATCGCCGGCCTGTACTTCATGGGCGTGACCAGCGTGTGGGTGCTGGTGGCGCTCTACATCCAGCAGGGGCTGGGCGGCAGCGCTCTGGAGGCGGGGTTGATCGGGCTGCCTGCCGCGCTGCTCGGCGCCTATTCGTCGCACTGGTCCGGCAAGCGGGTGCTGGAGCGTGGGCGGCAAATGATCGTCGCCGGGATCCTCTGCGCGTTGCTGGGGCTGGCGTCGACCATCGCCGTCATCCAACTGGAGGCAGCCGGGTTGCTCAGCATCTGGTGGATGCTGCTGACGCTGTCGTTCATCGGCATGGCGCAGGGCCTCATTATCACCCCCAACCAGACGCTGACTTTGGCCGACGTGTCGTTGGAGTACGCGGGGAGCGCCGGGGGAGTGCTGCAGACGGCCCAGCGCATCGGCACCGCCGTGGGCATCGCGGTCATCACCGCCGTCGCCTTTTCCGTCCAGGCCCGGTCAGGCTGGACCGAGGCGATCACCGCCGGACTGGCCGTCACCGCCGCGTCCGTTTTCGCCACGCTCGTCATCGCCGGAACCGACGCCCGCCGCGCCTCCCGCAGGTCCAGGCCGCGGCGGGGCTGAGCCGGTCAGCTCAGCCGGACCTCGACCTGCCCCTCGCGGACGCGTGTTTCGTAGGCTGGCTGCTCGGAGCTGGCGGGGCCCCTGACGATGCTGCCGTCTGCCAGGCGGAAGCGGCTGCCGTGCCAGGGGCAGGTGATGCACCCGTCGTCGACCTGTCCTTCTGCCAGCGGCCCGCCCATGTGGCTGCAGACGCTGTCCAGCGCCCGGACGGTGCCATCGCTGCGAAACAGGACCAGCGACACGTCGCCGGCGTGCGCCAGCTGCGGCCGGCCCTCGGCCAGTTCGCTCTCCGCCAGGACGGGGGTCCACTCGACGGGACCTTTCCGCCACGCCGTGTGGTTGACGTTGACGCCGCGGGCGTAGCTCAGGTGGCCGCCCAGGTAGCCGCCGGACATCACCAGCCCGAAGCCGCCCAGCGCGAGCACCTTGGCCAGCCCCCGGCGCTCGCCGCGGCGGGCCAGGAAGGAAGCGGCGAAGCACACCAACGCAGCCGAGTTGGATGCGGCGTGCACGATGCCGAGCCGGCGGTCCTCGCCCTGCGTGTCCGACCAGTCGTTGAGCCCGGCCCACGCCGTGGGTACGGCCGTGAGAATTCCGGCGGCCACCAGGAGGTCGGCCGCGGGCTCGGCACGGCGGCCGCCCACCGTGTCCAGCAGCGTGGACATGGTCCAGGCACCGATGGGAAAGTCGGTCAACAGCGGATGCAGCGGGTGGCCCACGAAGCTGCCGCTGAGGACGTTCCTGATCGGCCGGGGTCTGACGATCCTGCCCACCAGCCCGGCCACCGGTTCGGCGACCTTGTCCAGAGCCTCGGTACGTTCTATCCGTGCAACGACGGTACGCAGAATACTCACGCCGTTTCCCCCATCCCCTAGAACGGTCGGCATCCCGGACCGCCCCGTCGGCCGGGCGCCGGCACCGCGTGTAGGTGCCAGTGTGGCATCCGGCGGCGGGGCGGGCAAGGCCACAGACGCCGCTGGGCGGCTTCCCTGCGGAAGCCGCCCAGCGGCGTCGTCATGCGGTCGAAGACCGGGACTAGACCTGGTTGCCGATCTTAAAGCCCTTCGACGCCTGGCCGCGGAAGGTGCCGTCCTCGTCGTCCGCCCGGGTGAAGGAGAACCCGTCGGCGCCGATGGTCACCTCCATCTCGGAGTTGTCGGTGCGCTCGATGACCTCCTGCGGGTTGCCGTCGAGGTCGAGCACAAGGGACGCCTCGGTGTACCAGGACGGAACCACCGGGTTGCCCCACCAGTCGCGGCGCTGGTTGTCGTGGACATCCCAGGTGATGACGGGGTTGTCCGGGTCGCCGGTGTAGTAGTCCTGGGTGTAGATCTCCACGCGGTGGCCATCGGGATCCAGGATGTACAGGTAGAAGGCGTTGGACACGCCGTGGCGGCCGGGACCGCGTTCGATCCGGTCGGACATGCGCAGGGCGCCCATCTTGTCGCAGATCTGGATGATGTTGTGCTTCTCGTGGGTGGAGAAGGCCACGTGGTGCATCCGCGGACCGTTGCCGCCGGTGAGGGCGGTGTCGTGCACCGTGCCCTTGCGGTGCATCCAGGCCGCGTAGGTCACGCCGTCGGAGTCCTTGATGTCCTCGGTGACGCGGAAGCCCAGGTCCTCCAGGTACTTGCGGCCGCGCGGGACGTCCGGGGTGACCTGATTGAAGTGGTCCAGGCGCACCAGCTCGCCGGCCGAGTAGAGGTCGTAGCGCATGTGCAGGCGCTCCACGTGGTCCACCTCGTGGAAGAACTCGTACGGGAAGCCCAGCGGGTCCTCCACGCGGACGGAGTCGCCGATGCCCTTGACGAAGCCTTCCTTGCGGCGCTCGGTGCGGCAGCCCAGCTCCTGGTAGTAGGCCTCGGCGCGGTCCACGTCCTCCGGGGACCGCACGCGGTAGGCGAAGGCCGCCACCGCGGCGATCGGGCCCTTGCGCAGCACCAGGTTGTGGTGGATGAACTCTTCGAACGAGCGCAGGTAGATTGCCTCGTCGTCTTCGTGGGTCACGTGCAGGCCCAGCAGGTCCACGTAGAAGGCGCGGGACTTGGCCAGGTCGGTGACCACAATCTCCATGTAGGCGCAGCGCAGGATGTCCGGGGCCGGAACCGAGGGCTTGGGGATTTCGTTGCTCATAATTCTCTCCTTCGAGCGGTAGGGGTAGGTGTCAGGCGTCCGGGATGGCGGCAGCGTCTTCGGCCTTGCCGAAGACCGGGTTGTGCACCTCGCCGAGGTTGATGTGCACGGCCTGCTGGTCGGTGTAGAAGTCGATGGAACGGTAGCCGCCCTCGTGGCCCAGGCCGGACGCCTTCACGCCGCCGAACGGGGTGCGCAGGTCGCGGACGTTGTTGGAGTTCAGCCACACCATCCCGGCCTCGACATTCTGGGCGAAGTTGTGGGACCGCTTCAGGTCGTTCGTCCAGATGTAGGCGGCCAGTCCGTACTTGGTGTTGTTGGCCAGTTCGAGGGCCTCCTCGTCCGTATCAAACGGGGTGATGGCCACAACCGGACCGAAGATCTCCTCCTGGAAGATCCGGGCGTCCGGTGCCACGTCGGCGAAGACGGTCGGCTGGATGAAGTTGCCCTCCGGGAACTCCGCGGGACGGCCGCCGCCGGCGGTCAGGCGGGCCTCCTGCTTGCCGATCTCCACGTAGGACATGACCTTCTCGAAGTGCTCCGGGTGGACCAGGGCGCCGACCTCCGTCGTCTCCTCGTGGGGGAGTCCGACCTTGACCCGCTTTGCCTGGGCGGAGTAGCGCTCGACGAATTCGTCGTAGATGCTCCGCTGGACCAGGATGCGCGAGCCCGCGGTGCAGCGTTCGCCGTTGAGCGAGAAGACGCCGAAGATCGTTGCGTCGATGGCCGCCTCCAGATCGGCATCCTCGAAGACGACGGCGGGGGACTTGCCGCCCAGCTCCATGGAGAGGCCCTTCAGGTACGGCGCCGCGTTCGCGAAGATGATCTGGCCCGTGCGGGATTCGCCCGTGAAGGAGATCAGCGGGACGTCCGGGTGCTTGACCAGGGAGTCCCCGGCGTAGCCTTCCTCGCCGTAGCCGTGGACGATGTTGAAGACGCCCTCGGGCAGGCCGGCCTCTTCGAAGATTCCTGGCCACAGGGACGCGGAGAGCGGGGTGAACTCGGCTGGCTTCAGGACCACGGTGTTGCCGGTGGCCAGCGCCGGACCCAGCTTCCAGGACTCCAGCATGAACGGGGTGTTCCACGGCGTGATCAGGCCCGCGACGCCGATCGGCTTGCGGTTGACGTAGTTGGCCTGGCGGCCGGGAACCTTGAAGGCGTCGTCGTGCTGGGCGACGATGAGGTCGGCGAAGAAACGGAAGTTCTCCGCCGCGCGCTGGGCCTGCCCCAGGGCCTGCTTGATGGGCAGCCCGGTGTCGAAGCACTCCATCTCGGCCAGTTCCTGGCCGCGGGACTCGACGATGTCGGCGACCTTGTGCAGCACGCGGGAGCGCTGGCGCGGCAGCATGGTGGGCCAGGGGCCGTTCTCGAAGGCGTCCTTGGCGGCGGCAACGGCCGCGGCAACGTCGGCTACCTTGCCGGAGGCAGCCTTGATGTACGGCTTGTTGGTGACCGGGTCCAGCACGTCGAAGGTGTCGCCGTCGATGGAGTCGACAAGCTTGCCGCCGATGTAGTGCTGCAGGTGGGTGGGCAGGTTGTCCGGGACAAAGTGCTCGGCCATGATGGTCCTTTCCATGGGGGTTGAATGGTCGGTAGTCGGTGAGGTCTGGGCTGTGTGTGGTGCTTGGCCGCTGACGACGGCGGGGTGTCGCCGTCGGCAGCGGTCGCGGCCTACAGGGGCGAGGGCGGCAAGCCGTCCGCGGCCAGGTAGGCGTTGAGCGTGTTGGTCCGGTGTGCCCGGGCCGCCTTCTCCACTTCGCCGGCGCTGGCACCGGCGTCGATCAGATCCAGCAGTTGCTCGTGTTCCTCGACGGAGGAGCGGGCACGGCCGGGGATGTGGCTGAAGCTGGAGGCCCGCATGGCGTTGAGCCGGTTCCAGCCGCGGTGCACCAGGTCCAGGATGTGCGGGTTGGGGCAGCGTTCGTACAACCCGGCGTGGAACCGGTCGTTGAGCTGGGTGAAGCGGCGCGGATCGAAGTCTTCCAGGCAGCGGCGCAGCTCGGCGTTGACCGCTCGCGCCTCGGCCAGGTCCGCGGCGGAGAGCAGCGGCGCGGCCAGGGCCGTCGCCGCGCCCTCGATCACGGCCAGCGTCTGCATGGTGTGCAGGTACAACTCGGCGTCGACGGCCGCGACCGTCGCCCCGATGTTGCGCTCGAACGTCACCAGGCCCTCGGCCTCCAGCCGACGGATTGCCTCGCGCACCGGTACGGTGCTGCAGCCAAGCTCCGCGGCGATGGTCCCGAGGACCAGCCGGTAGCCGGGCACCAGCTCGCCCTTGGCGATCCGCTCGTGCAGCAGCTCGTAGGCCTGTTCCGACTTGCTGGGGGCCAGGGTCGTCACTTCGGCTGCTCCGCGACCCATGCCTCGTAGCGGGCGCGCCATTCGGCGTTCATCGGGAACAGGCCCTCGATCTTGTGGCCCTCCTTGACCATCTCGAAGACGAAGCTGTCCTGGCGTTCCTGTTCGACGACCTCGTCCGCGATCTCGGCGGCCAGGGCCGGCGGAATCACCAGGATGCCGTTGTCGTCGGCCACGATGATGTCGCCGGGCTGGATGGTGGTGCCGCCGCAGGCGACCGTCACGTCGGTGTCCCACGGCACGTGCTTGCGTCCCAGCACCGCCGGGTGGGCACCGTTGTAGAACGTCGGGATGTCCAGCGCCGCCACCTCGGAAAGGTCGCGGACCCCGCCGTCGGTAATGATGGCCTCTGCGCCGCGTACCTGGGAGCGCAGGGCGAGGATGTCCCCGAGGGTTCCGGATCCCTTCTCGCCGCGGGCCTCCATGACCAGGATCTCGCCCGGACCGAGCGCGTCGATGATGCGCTTCTGCGCGTTGTAACCGCCGCCGTGCGACTTGAACAGGTCCTCGCGGTTGGGCACGTAGCGCAGGGTACGGGCGGTGCCGATGACCTTCTGGCCCGGCTTGGTGGCCAACAGGCCGTCGACGCTGACGTTGTTCAGCCCGCGCTTCCGCAGCGCGCCGGAGATGGTGGCGGTGGCGACCGACAGCAGCTTGGCCTTGACGTCCTCGGTCAGCGCGGACTTGCCGGTGATTGCCGGCGCCAGCCCGGCCGCTTCCTCGCTGCCGAAGGCATCGATCCGGTCGGCGTCGGTGATCTTGGGAGTGTTGCCGAAGGACGCGAATTCCGCTTCGCCCTGGGTGACGGTGGTCGACAGGCGGCCGGTGCTCAGCCCTGCGGCTTCGTCGGAGACCTCGACCTCGACGACGTCGCCCGGCACGATTACGGAGGAGCCGGCCGGGGTTCCGGTAAGGATGATGTCCCCCGGATGCAGCGTCATCAGCTGCGACAGGTCGGCGATAATCCGGGCGAAGGAGAAGATCAGGCCCGCGGTGGTGTCGTCTTGGACGACCTCGCCGTTGACCCAGGTGCGGATCCGGAGGGCGTCCGGGTTGACCGACGCCGCGGGCAGCAGGGACGGGCCGATCGGTGTGAAGCCGTCGCCGGACTTGGAGCGGACGTTGGAGCCCTTGTCGGCGTACTTGATGTCGTAGACGCCCAGATCATTGCTGGCGGTCACGTGACCCACATGATCCCAAGCCTCGTCGATGCTGATACGGCGGGCAGGCTTGCCGATGATCAGGGCAATCTCGCCCTCGAAGGCCAGCAGTTCGGTGCCAGCGGGGCGCTCCACGGTGCCGCCCGAGAGGGCCAGCGAGGAGGAGGCCTTCATGAAGTAGGAGGGGTGCGCCGGAACCCGTCCGCGCTGTGCCGCCCGGGAGTTGTAGGACAGGTGTACGGCCAGCACTTTGCCGGCGTCCTCCAGGATCTGGGTATCCACCGTTTGCAGCGTGCCCGCGGACTGGGTGACGTTGGCTTCGGACAAAGCTTCCTCCTGTGAAGTACGAAATCGTATATGATCCATCATGGCCTGTGGCGAGGGCCACGTCAAGAACGTGGGGGACATTTTCTTGAACGACCGGTCGGCCGAACCCGATGTGCTGCGTGCCTGTCTGCGAAGGTCACGGTGGGAGCAGTTACCCGTCAGAAATGCCAACCCGCATATCTTGCATCTCCCGGGGAACCGCCTAGAGTAAATGCATATGCATGGATTTGCGTGCGTACCGCTCAAGGAAGTGATTGTGTAATGAAGGCTTGGCAGTTTACAGAAATCGACACACCTCTCTCGCTCAATGAAGTTGCCGCACCGGAACCTGCTGCGGATGAAGTTGTCCTGGACATCAAGGCCGCCGGGCTGTGCCACAGCGATGTTGGATTCATTGACGGCACCTTGACGTCGCTGCTTCCGTTCCGGCCTATCACGCTCGGCCATGAGATCGCCGGTATCGTCTCAGCGGTCGGTGCGGATGTCACGACCTTCTCGGTGGGGGACCGAGCCGTTATTCCCGCCGCGATCGAAGGCCCCGGCACCTCGCTTGACGGGGGCTTCGCAGAAAAGGTGAAGGCCCCCGCACGGTTGGTGGCACCGTTGCCGGACGGCGTCCCGTTTGATCAGGCGGCGGCCGCGACGGATGCCGGTATGACTTCCTACCACGCCATGATGGTTCAGGGCAGACTCAAGCCGGGGATGAAGGTCGGGGTTATCGGCCTGGGTGGTCTGGGATCACTCGGAGCGCAGACGGCGATAGCCAACGGCGCAGAACTTTACGTGGCCGAAGTCAATGAGAAGGTGCACCCGATGGCACTCGAGATCGGTGCCACAGCAGTAGCCAAGGACATTCGGGATTTTGCCGACAAGGAACTGGACCTGGTAGTCGACTTTGCAGGCTTCGGCACTACAACCGCCGGTGCCGTCGACATCGTTCGTCGCGGTGGCCGCGTCGTCCAGGTGGGGCTCGGACGGAGCGAAGGCACCATCAACCTCCAGCAGCTCACGCTGAACGAAGTCGAGCTGGTCGGTTCCCAGGCAGGAACACTGCAGGACTGCGCCGACGTGCTTCAGCTGATGGCGGATGGAAAACTGTCGGCCCACATCAGCCAGATTTCCTTCGACGAAATCGGAGAAGGCATCGGCAAGTTGGCTCGCGGCGAGGTTATTGGCCGGCTGGTCGCTTTGATCGACTGATCCAGCGAAGTCCGCGGTTCCTGGACACACAACACAAGGCACCTCCAGCCCAAGTTGGAGGTGCCTTGTGTTGCGTTCAATGCCTCGTTTAACCCACGCTGGGAGCGCGGTTCGGCGGTGCGGGGATAGCCACGTTCCCCGTGATGTGCCCGCCGGTACGCTCTTCGATCGCCCCGGCCGAGTCCGAGCCGGTCGTACCGTTCAACAGCGCAGGTGACGCCAACGCAGGGGATGACAACACGGGTGCCGTCGCTACGATCTGCTCCGGCAGCGGCGCCTCCGCCAGGTTCCGCAAACTCAGGGCCACTTCGTGCGCGGTCGGACGAGCCTCCGGGTCGCGGCGGGTCATCCGGGTCAGCAGGTCCGCCCAAGCGGCGGGGAGGGCGTCCGGAATCTCGGGGTCGCGCAAGAGCCGGGCAAGGGCCGCTTCCATCGGTGTGCCGGAGAATGCCTTTTCGCAGGTAAGGCATTCGAGCAGGACCAACGCCAGCGAGTACACGTCACTGGCCGCGGTGACGGGGTTGCCCAAGGCCTGTTCGGGGCTGAGGTAGTTCGCGGATCCGATGGTCGCACCCTGGGCGGTGGCCATGGTGGCTTCCACCATCCGGGCGATGCCGAAGTCGGTGAGCTTGGGGTGGTGCCGCGTATCTTCTGTGTGGCCGTTGGCCAGCAGAATATTGGCCGGCTTCACGTCCCGGTGCACGACACCCTGACTATGGATGTAGTTCAGCGCGTCGGCCAAATCTGCCCCGATCTGCGCGGTCTCCACCTCGGAGAGAGGCCCGCCTTTCAGCCGCCGCCGCAGGTCGGACCCTTCAATCAGTTCCATCACCAGGTAACTGGTGGTCGCGCCATCGTCGGCTGTGTGCAGTCCGGCATCCAGCAAAGTCACCAAACCGGGGTGGTTCAGCGTGGCCAGCAGCAGGGTTTCGGTGTGCTGCCGCCGGTACTCGTCATCGTCCGGCGTCGTCGGTGCGAACATCTTGACCGCCACGTCGCGGCCCAAAGATTCGTCCACGGCCCGATACACGGACGCTGCCCCGCCGGTGCCTATGAGCTCCCGTGTCCTGTAGCGCCCGCCCAGGAATACCTCCATCAAGCCTCCACGCCCCAGGAATTTACGTTCATCGAGAATTGTACCGACCAAAAGCTCCGTTGGCGGCACCGAAAAATGCGCGAACGGTTAACCAGCGAGGAATTCGATGGCGGCGGTCTTGAAGGCCCGGGAGGTCACGGCATTGGCGTGCGTACGTGCGGGCAGCCACATCAGCTCCGCCGCGTCGGAGAGTGCAGCCAGCTCCGGTGCGGTGACCGCCAGATCGTCCTTGTCGCCGGCCACCAGGAGCACCGGCATCCTCGGCACGGCCTCGGTCGGGACGAAGGGTTCGGTTTTGATCGCCTCAATCATGGTCATCAGCGCGAAGATGTCGTTCGACGGCACCAGCTTGGCCATCCGCAAAAGCTCGGCGGTGTTGACGTCCTCGATGGGCGTCCCGTCCGCCAGGAAGCGCTGGGCAGCGCGCAGGTCGAAGTCCGCCAAGGGGTCGCTGCTGCCGGGTCCGCCGAGCACCATCCGCCGGACGAGTTCCGGCTGGGTGGCGCCGAACTCCCACGCCAGCCGCGCTCCCAGGGAGTAGCCGATCAGGTCAACCCCGGTGTCGGCGTCGTTCTCTTTCAGCGGACGGACCTTGGCGTCCTGGACCAACTGCAGCAGGTCGGCGCGGATCCGGCTGGGGGCGTAGGCGTCCATTTCTTCGGGAGCGGCGCTTTCGCCGTGGCCGGGAAGGTCCACCGTGACCACGCGCCGGCCGGCCTGGGTCAGCGCCGTAATCCAGCCGGCGTCCTCCCAGTTGAGTTTGCTGGAGGAAGCGAAACCGTGCAGCAGGATCACCGGGCGGCGCGGGCCCTCGGTCCTTTCGGCGGCCTCGTGCACCTGGACGTGCAGGCGCGGATCGAGGCCTTCAACGGTGTGCTGCGGGGTGTTTCCCATGCTCAGTCCTCGTCGTCGAGCGCCGCCGTCAGGCGGACGCGGCGCTTGGGCGCTTCTTCCTTCGGTACGGTGCCCACAATACCGGCGGTGTCATCGGGAACCTCGAAAACGATCAACGGTTCGCCCACCTTGATGATGTCGCCGGGTTCCCCATGGATTTTCACCACTTTGCCCGCCTGCGGGGAGGGCAGTTCAACGGCGGACTTGGTGGTCTCCACCTCGACCAGCGGGTGGTTGCGCTCGACCTGCTCGCCCTCGGAGACGAGCCATTCCAGCACGGTTGCCTCGATCAGGCCCTCACCAAGATCCGGCAGGGGGAACGTAATTTCAGCCACGGCGATACTCCAATACTCGCTGGATCCCGAACAGGATGCGGTCAATGTTGGGTACGTACTCGTCTTCCAGGTCTCCCGAAGGGTACGGTACGTCGAATCCGGTCACGCGCTCAACAGGTGCCCGCAGGGTGTTGAAGCAGCGCTCGGTAATCAGCGCGGCTACTTCCGCACCCAGGCCGGAGGTCAGCGGTGCCTCGTGCACGACGACGGCGCGGCGCGTCTTGGCCACGGAAGCGGCCAGTCCTTCGGCATCGATTGGCTTCAGCCAGCGCAGGTCCAGCACCTCGATCTCGATGCCGTCCTCGGCGGCGAGCTCGGCGACCTGCAGGCAGCGGGCCACCATGGCGCCCCAGGCCACCAGGGTCAGGTGCCTGCCTTCGCGGACGATCCGCGAGCCTTCGGGGGAGTAGCCGTCCGGCTCGGGGGAGGTGTCCACCGGCCCCTTCTGCCAGTAGCGGGACTTCGGCTCCATGAAGATCACCGGGTCGGGCCGCGTGGCCGCGTGCTTGAGCAGGTGGTACGCCTCGTTCGGGCTGGACGGGGAGACCACCTTCAGGCCGGGTACGTGGGCGAACAGCGATTCCAGCGACTCGCCGTGGTGTTCGGGAGCGCGGATGCCGCCGAAGCTGGGTACCCGCAGCGTGATGGGCATCGGCATGGTGCCGCGGCTGCGGTAGTTCATTCGGCCCACCTGGCAGACAATCTGGTTGATCGCCGGGTAGGCGAACCCGTCGAACTGCACCTCGGGGATCGGGTGGTAGCCGGCCATGGCCAGGCCCACCGACATGCCGAGAATGCCGGATTCGGCCAGCGGGGTGTCGAAAACCCGAGCTTCGCCGAACGTCTTTTGCAGGCCATCGGTGATGCGGAAGACGCCGCCGAGCTGTCCGACGTCTTCGCCCAAAACCAGTGCCTTGGGGTTGTCCTCCAGCACCTCTGCCAGCGCGCGGTTCAGTGCCTGCTGCATGGAGAGCTGTTCGACGGCGGTGACGTGGCCGGGTTCCACCACGTCCGCGGATTCCTGCTGGGCGCTGGTTTCTGTGGTGTTGTCGAAGGCGGCTTCAAGGTCGCTCAGGGTCTTGTGCTCAGACATGCTCGGACTCCTCCCGCCAGGCGCGTGCCTGGGCCTTCAGCGCGTGTGTGGGTTCCTGGTAGACGAAATCGAACATCTCCGTGCCGGGACGGGAACCAAGTGCCGCCACGCCTTCCCGGATCTGTTCTTCTTCCGCCTTGGCGGCCGCGAGCACCTCGGCGAAGAAGTCCTCGCCGGCGATGCCCTCGGCTTCCAGCCGGGCCCGCATACGCAGCAGCGGATCCTCGCCGCCGTCGGCGCGTTCCTCGGCCAGGGTGCGGTAGCGGCCGGGGTCGTCGCTGGTGGAGTGCGGGCCCCGCCGGTACGTCATGGCTTCCACGACGGCCGGCCCGTTGCCCGCCCGGGCATGGGCGAGGGCGGCGGCCGTCGCCTGGTGGACAGCCACGGCGTCGTTGCCATCCACCTGGAGTGACGGCATGGCGTAGCCGGCCGCCCGGGCGGCAACCGAGCCCCCGGCCACCTGGCGCTCCGTCGGCACCGAGATTGCAAAGCCGTTGTTCTGGATGAAAAAGACCACGGGAGCCTTCATGACCGCGGCGAAGTTCATGGCTTCGTGGACGTCGCCCTGCGAGCTGGCGCCGTCGCCGAAGTAGGTGATGGCCACGCCGAGTTCTCCGGCCGGGGCGCCGGAAAGCGTCTGCCCGTGCGCCCAGCCGACGGCGTGCAGCACGGAGCCTGCCACGACGGCTTGGATCGGGGCGAAACGGGTGGCCTGGGGATCGTAGAGCCCGCCGTGCCAGGTCGCCTTGTGGGTGGACATGTACTCGACCATGTCCACGCCCACCGTCCGGGCCACGCCCATCTCGCGGTAGGTCGGGAAGACGAAGTCGCGGGACATGTCCAGCGCATACCCGCTGCCCACTTGGGCGGCTTCCTGTCCGAGTTCCGGTGCGTAGCCGGGAATCAGGCCCTGGCGCTGCCACCGAATGGCCGATTCGTCCAGGTGGCGGACCGACACCATCAGCCGGTAGAGCTCCTTGAGGTCCTCTGCGGACAGGTCGGGCCGGGCCGACGGGTCCAGGGAAAGAACGCTGCTCATGCCTGCTCCTCCACGTAGTTATGGTGCCGCCGCCTCCCCGCGGGGGAGGAGCGCGACGGCTTCACTTGCTTACGGTGACACTAATCACCCGACGTGGAGTGCGCAATCTGCCATGCGATCACCAAACAGTGTGCACAGTTAGCTGCCCCTGATGGCAAAAGCTATAAACAGGTTGCATACCGCTAACGGCGAGGTGAACTTTCGGCTGGTGTTCGGCGCGCGGCAATTTTTGCAGCTGCAGCTATCGCGGCGATCAGCACCAGGGTCGAGAGCAGCTGGATTCCCGTTGTCGGGGAGAAGAAGCCCAGCACCAGGATTGCGGCCAGCAGGGCAAGGCCCGCGTACGTCATCGCCGGGAAGCCGCGCATCCGGAACGGCAGTTCCGTGCCTTCGCGGTCGGCCCGGCGGCGCAGCACCAGTTGGGACAGCAGGACCATTCCCCAGACCACCAGGCACGTGGACCCGACGACGTTTAGCAAAACCGGCAAGACGCGCTCGGGGAACAACAGCTCGAGTACGGCCGCCACAAAACCAAACGCCACGGACGCCATGACCGCCCTGACGGGAACCCGCCGGGTGCTGAGCCTCCCGAGGGAAGCGGGCGCCTCGTTCCGTTCCGAGAGGGAAAAGATCATCCTGGATGCGCCGTACAGGTTGGCGTTGAGCGCCGAGAGCAGCGCTACCGCGGCGACCAGGGTGATGGCCACATCCGCACCGGGGATCTGGGCGATCGAGAGCACCGCTGCAAAGGGTGAGGCCAGTGCCTCCGAATCCCAGGGCACCGTCAGCGCGATCACCAGCACCGAGCCGAAGTAGAACACCAGAATGCGCCAGACGACGGTCCGGATGGCCTTCGCCACGCTAACTCCCGGGTTTTCCGTTTCCGCGGCGGCAACGGCGACGATCTCGGTCCCGCCAAAGGCGAAGATCACCACCAGCAGCCCGGCACCGATGCCGGCGATGCCGTTGGGGGCGAAGCCGTCCTCGCCGAAGATGACGCCCAACCCGGGCGACGGGACGTTGGGCAGCCAGCCGAACAGCAAGGCCGCGCCGATGGCGAGGAATGCGAGGATGGCGATGACCTTAAAGATGGCGAACCAGAACTCGAATTCTCCGTAGTTGCGCACCCCGAACAGGTTGACCGCGGTGAAGACCACCATGAACACCAGCGCGAGCAGCCAGACGGGCAGCGCCGGCCAGACCGTGGCCAGCAAGCCCGCGGCGCCCACTGCCTCGGCCGCGATCACCACCACCAGCTGCAGCCACCAGAGCCAGCCGATGGTGGCGCCGGCGGTGCGGCCCAGCGCCTTCTCGGCGTACGTCGAGAAGGCGCCGCTGCTGGGGTTGGCGGCGGCCATCTCGCCCAGCGCCCACATCACGATGATCACCAACGTGCCCGCGAGCAGGTAGGAGATCAACACGGCCGGACCGGCGGCCTGGATGCCCGCTCCGGAGCCCAGGAAGAGCCCGGCACCGATCGCGCTGCCCAGTCCCATCATGATCAGCTGGCGCTGCTTCATCCCGTGGCCGAGCCCGGCGGGCGGTCGGGCGCTCGGGTCGCGGTGGTGAGTGGCGGTAAAACGCGGCATCGACTGTCCTGTCGTTTGGCGAAAGCAGCCCGTAAGCTGACAATTTGTCTAGCAGTGTCCCACAACTGGCGGCACCGAACCCGAAAGGACGCACAGCGTCATGCAGATCGACTCTCTCGATGCCGACATCGTTACGCTGTTCACGGAGGACCCGCGGATGTCCGTTCTGGAAGCGTCCCGGGTGCTGAAAGTAGCGCGTGCCACAGTACAGGCCCGGCTGGACAAGATGCAACGCGCAGGCGTGACGGCGGGCTGGGGGCCGCGGCTTTCGCCCGAGGCACTGGGGTACGTGGTGCGAGCCTACTGTTCGTTCGTGATCCGGCAGGAGTCCGGGCACGACGCCGTGGCCGCCGCGCTCGCCGACATTCCCGAGGTGCTGGAGCTGCACACCGTCTCCGGTGAAAGCGACCTGCTGGCTTGTGTCGTCGCCCGGTCGAACGCGGATTTGCAGCGCGTGCTCGACCAGGTCATGGCGACCAATACGGTGCTGCGTTCGTCGTCCGTGATCGTGCTTAACAGCCACTTCCGGGAGCGGACCCTTCCGTTGGTTCAGGCCGCCGCCGATCCCCGCTGACCCCGGAGGAAAGGGCGGCGCCGCCGTCGTCGACGTCGACGTCCCGGATGACCGCCACACGGCCGAGCCCCGCGGCGGTTCCGGCCATCACCGCGCAAATGGCAGGCAGCGGAGCCGTGCCCGGAGCCAGCAGGGCGGCGGTTCCCCACGTGAGTGCGGCCAGCCCTGCTGCAAATACCAGCACATGCACCCACTGCCGGCGAACCGGGCGCAGCAGCAGGCCCAGCAGCAGCGCGAAGGGGGCGCCCAGCAGGGCGGCGAAGAAAAAGCTGATCGTCAGCACCAGGCCCCAGAAGCTGAGGGCAGCGGAGTGCGGCGACGACAGCTCGTCGATGATGCTCAGGACCAGCGAAATGACGAACCACGCCCCGACGGCGACCAGCCAGCCCTTGATGAAGGCGTAGCGGCCAAGGATGACGCGATGGTGCGGCGGGCGTTCCTTCCTGCCATACCTGCGCCTGAGGATTTCGTTGTTGTCCGGTGGTACGAACCGCCGCCGTCCCCGTGGGTGCATGGCTGAAGCCTAGCCCGGGGAGTCCGGCGCCACGAGGGCGGCCACGCCGGAATGCCGCCGTGCGTCCATTCCTTCGTGTCAGTCGGAGGTTGTCGGCTCCGGCTTTTCCAGGCCGGCGAAGGGCGCAAGGTCCCGTCGGAAGTTCTCGATGTCGCGTTCAGACAGCGCGGTGGCGCCGTAACCCAGCGTGATCGATCGAGGTGCCCACCCGTGCTCCGCGGCTTCTGCGGCTGCCTCGCCGTACGGGTCGCGGGACACATCCACCAGGGTGATCGACAGCCACTGGGAATCTGCCTGTGCCGCTCCGCTCCACACCCAGTACTCGTCCGGATCATCGGTTCCGAAGCGCTCACGCTGTTCCCGCTGCCAGGTTTCTTCGTCGCCGTGCGGCGATGACTGGTGATCGAAAACCAGCGCATCGAAATCATGGTCCGCGAGTATCCCGTTCACCATGTCAACGATGCGCTGCCAGTCTTCAGGCGCCGGGGGAGCGGACCCGCTGATGCGGTTGGTGGAGTTGTAGGTGGAATACGCGGACTTGCCGCCGTACCCGTTTCCCTCCTGCGGATACCAGCCCGCTTCCCCGTCGCCCCGCCAGCGCAGCCCGTACTCTCTGCTGAGCGCGGATTCCACGTCGGACAAAAGGGCTTCCGCCAGTGATTCGGCTTGCTCTCGGGTAGGCCCAGACAGTATTTCTTCGGCTGAAATGTGGGCGTGGCCCGGATAATCACGCCAGTCCACAGTCGTCTCACGACCGCTCGTGTCGATGTAGGTGGTGGTGGGCGAGGCCGAACAACCAACGAGCAGGGCGACGACGAAAAGCCAAAGACCCGTGGGCACGGGCGGCGCGGGCCGTGCTGTCTGCATCCAAACCCTTCGACGAGGTTTGCCAATAAGTTCCCACGGTAGCGGGGGAAAAGCAGTAGCGGTACGAACACGCGGGTCATCCAGAGATACAAGGGCGGGAGGCCTGCCCGGTCCGCCATGATCCCGGCGCCGTCACAAATCGCCGGCGTTGGGGTGTGATTGGGTCAACATGACCATAACCGGCTAGAATGAGTTCTAGTCACTGTGACTTTTACTCGAAACCGGGGAGGAGGCGGCCATGCCGATTCACGCGGCCAATGTGTCGGAGCGGGCGCAGCAGCCCCCTGAACTGGCCATCTCCACGGTCATCTTCGCCCTCCGTCCGGACCCGGAGGCGGGTCGCCCCACCTTGTGGCTGCCGCTGGTCCGCCGCACGCGGCAGCCGTTCCGGGACCTGTGGGCCCTGCCCGGCGGTCCGTTGAGTGCGGCCGAATCCCTCCAGGACGCCGCGGCCCGGAACCTAGAGGAGACCACCGGCCTGCAGCCGAGCTACCTGGAGCAGTTGTATGCGTTCGGCGGCCTGGACCGCTCACCGGCGCAGCGGGTGGTCTCCATCGTCTATTGGGCGCTGGTGAAGCCGGACGAGGCGGCACTGGCCCGCGAAACCGAGAACGTGCGCTGGGTCCGCGCCGATGAACTTGGCCAACTGGCGTTTGACCACAACCAGATCGTGGACTACGCGCTGTGGCGGCTGCGGAACAAGGTGGAATACAGCTCCATCGCGTATGCCTTCCTGGGATCCACTTTCACACTGGCCCAGGTCCGCGAAGTGTACGAGGCCGTGCTGGGCAAGCAGTTGGATCCCGCCAACTTCCGCCGCCAGCTGCGGGCGACCCCGGACATCGAACCGACCGACGAGTACCTGCAGGGCGGCCGGCACCGGCCGCCCCGGCTCTACCGCTACACCGGCAGCGCCGCGCAGCTCAGGGGCAGCCCGCCCGCCTAACCCGCTCCCCAGCGCACCCGTGGCAACAGTCCCGCGGCAACCGCCCCGCAGGCCGGCAAGGCCCCCGCACCCGCCACCCATACCCGCAGTCCGCCACGGATTTCCCCGACCTGACCCCCTGCCCAACAACGGAGAACACCATGTCATCGGTCAACAGCACCATCCAGCTGATCACCCGCGAGGAAGCGCTTGCCGGCTCCCGCGCGCCCGCCGCCTCCACCTGCACGCCCGATCTGGCCAAGGGCCCGTGGGCCTTCGACACCGCCGCGGGCAGCGGTGCCTGGGCGCCCTCCTACGGGCCGGGCGCGTCGATGGCCGATCCGGCGCCGGCCGCCACCCCGCGGCAGGGCGAAATCCCGGCAGAATACCGGCTGGCCGGCGATGCGGAGCTCGAGGAGCGGATCCTGGCCGCCAAGGCCAAGCTGGGCGACAAGCTGGTCATCCTCGGCCACTTCTACCAGCGCGACGAAGTGGTCAAATACGCCGATTTCGTGGGCGACTCGTTCCAGCTGGCGCGGGCCGCCAAGGAAAAGCCGGAGGCCGAAGTCATCGTGTTCTGCGGCGTGCACTTCATGGCGGAAACTGCCGACATGCTCTCCGGCGAAGACCAGGCCGTGATCCTGCCGAACCTGGCCGCCGGCTGCTCCATGGCGGACATGGCGGACATCGACTCGGTGCAGGCCTGCTGGGACCAGCTCGCCGGCGTGCTCGGCAGCGGTCCGGACGCCGACGGTAAGGTCCCAGTCATCCCGGTCACCTACATGAACTCGTCGGCCGCGCTCAAGGGCTTCTGCGGAGAGAACGGCGGGATCGTCTGCACCTCCTCCAACGCCGAAACCGTTCTGGAGTGGGCCTTCGAGCGCGCCCACCGGGTCCTGTTCTTCCCCGACCAGCACCTGGGCCGCAACACGGCCAAGGCCATGGGCGTGCCGCTGGAGCAGATGCCCATGTGGAATCCGCGCCAGTCCCTGGGCGGCAACGACGAGGCGGCGCTGCAGGAGTCGCGCGTGATCCTCTGGCACGGCTTCTGCTCCGTGCACAAGCGCTTCACCGTGGACCAGATCGAGAAGGCACGCGCCGACTACCCGGGCGTCCGGGTGATCGTGCACCCCGAATGCCCCATGCCGGTGGTGGACGCCGCGGATGAGTCCGGTTCCACCGACTACATCCGCAAGGCCGTGGCCGCCGCCACCGAGCCGACCGTCTTCGCGATCGGCACCGAGATCAACATGGTCAACCGGCTGGCCGCCGAGTACCCGCAGCACACCATCTTCTGCCTCGACCCGGTGATCTGTCCATGCTCCACGATGTACCGGATTCACCCGGGCTATCTGGCCTGGGTGCTGGAAGCCTACGCCGGAACCGGCCAGCTGCCCGGCGGTGAAGTCCTCAACCGGATCACCGTGCCCGATTCGGTGGCCGTTCCCGCCCGCGTGGCGCTGGAACGGATGCTGGCAGCCAGGCCGTGAACCTCGAACCGGCCAGGCGCGTGGCGGTGGTGGGGTCCGGCATCGCCGGGCTCTACGCCGCCGCGCTCGCCGCGGAACGCCCGGACACGGCCGTCACCCTGATCACCAAGGGCGGGCTGGCCGAGTCCAACACCTGGCACGCCCAGGGCGGAATCACCGCGGTCACCGCGCAGGGAACCGCGGCCGGCGATTCCGTCGCGGCGCACATCGCCGACACCCTCGCCGCCGGCGCCTTCATGAACGACGACGGCGCCGTGCGCCTGCTGTGCGCAGGTGCGGCGGCGGAAATCGCCACCCTGGAAGAGTGGGGCGTGGACTTCGACCGACACGGCGGTGAATTGTCGCTCGGGTTGGAAGGGGCCCACTCGGCGCCGCGGATCCTGCATGCCGGCGGTGACCGCACCGGGGCAGGCATCGCCGAAGTGCTGATCCGCGTGGTCCGCGGCCTGGCGGAGGCGGGCCGGCTGGAGATCCTTGAGCACACGATGGTGCGGCGGCTGCTCACGGCCGGCGCGCGCGTGGCGGGCGTGGAGCTGATGCCCATGGGAGCAGGCGCGGTGCCCGACTACCTGGACACCGACGTCGTGATCCTCGCGACCGGCGGCGCCGGGCAGCTGTACCCCGCCACCACCAACCCCGCCGCCGCTACCGGCGACGGCGTGGCGCTGGCCTGGGAAGCCGGTGCGGTCCTGGCTGACCTTGAGTTCATCCAGTTTCACCCCACCCTGCTGGACCCGGCGGCGACCGGCGGCAGGGCCTTCATGATTTCGGAGGCGGTACGCGGCGAAGGCGCCGTGCTGGTGGACGCGGCGGGGGAGCGGTTCATGCCGGCGCTGCATCCGGACGCCGAGCTGGCGCCCCGTGACGTGGTCTCGCGCTGCATCCACAACCAGCTCCGGCTGCAGGAGGACAACGGGCTGCTGCCGCAGGTCTTCCTGGACGCCACCGGACTCGAGCGGGAGAAGGGCGCCGGTTTCCTGGCGGCGAGGTTCCCGATGATCGACGCCACCGTCCGTTCCCTGGGCTTCGACTGGACGCGGCAACCGCTGCCGGTGCGTCCGGCCTCGCACTACTGGATGGGCGGCGTGCGGACCGACCACGAGGGCCGGACCTCGGTGCCCGGGCTGCTGGCCGTGGGCGAGGTCGCCTGCACCGGAGTGCACGGGGCCAACCGGCTGGCCTCGAACTCGCTGCTGGAAGGCCTGGTTTTCGCCCGCCGTGCCGTGCGCACGATGGACGGACCCGAGAGCGTGCCGGTGTTCGGTGCCGTCCCGCTGGACGTCGGTGCCCCGGCGGGCCGGCGGGTGCCTGCCGAGGCCCGCGCCGATCAACAAGACGCACCGGCCGGAACCACTGCGTGCACCCGGCAACAGATCCAGGCGGTGATGGCGGCCGCCGCCGGCGTGGTCCGCGACGGGCCAACGCTGCGGGAGGCCGCCCGGCAGTTGGCGCGGTGGCATGTGCCCGTCACCGACGCCGCCTCGGCTGAGGATGCCGCACTGCTGACCGTGGCCCGGCTGGTGGTGGCGGCCGCCGGTGCGCGGCGCGACAGCATCGGCGCCCACTACCGCAGCGATCACACCCAGGCCCCGGCGCACCGCCGGCATCTGGCCTATGTGAACGCCGCCGCGGTCCCCGTCCCCGCCGCCTTTTCCCCAATGTCTTCCCCCACGTCCCAGCCAGTCCTGCAGGAGCAGCCATGAACCATATCCAGCCGATCGACCGGACCGCCATGGAGCGGATCGTCGCCGGGGCGCTCTTCGAGGACGCGCCGTGGGGCGACGTCACCTCAGCTACGCTGATTCCGGCCGATGCCACTGCCACGGCGGAGCTGGCCGCCCGCGAGCCCGGCGTGTTCTCCGGCGGTCCGGTGCTGGCCGAGGTCTTCCGCCAGGTGGATCCCGACGTGCGGGTGGAGCTGAAAACCGGCGACGGCGCCGCCTTCGGGGCCGGCGAGGTGCTGGCCGTCCTGACCGGAAACGCCCGCTCCATCCTGCTGGGTGAACGGGTGGCTTTGAACCTGCTGCAGCGGATGAGCGGCATCGCCACGCAGACCGCGGCCTTCGTCCAGGAAGTGGCCGGTACGGCGGCCCGGGTGGTGGATACCCGCAAGACCACCCCCGGCCTGCGGGCGCTGGAGCGCTATGCCGTGCGCTGCGGCGGCGGACACAACCACCGCTATTCGCTCTCCGACGCAGTGATGGCCAAGGACAACCACCTGGCCGTGCTCACCGCCGACGGCAGCCGGGACCTGACCGAGGCGCTGCTGGAGGCGAAGGCCAGGCTCCCGCACACCGTCCACTTCGAGGTGGAGGTGGACAGGGCCGAGCAGATCGAGCCGGTGCTGGCCGCGGGCGTGGACACCATCATGCTGGACAACTTCAGCGTGGACGAACTCCGCGCAGGCGTTGCCCGGGTGGCCGGACGTGCGATCGTCGAGGCCAGCGGCAACGTGCGGTTGGAGACCGTCGGCCGGATTGCCCGGACCGGCGTGAACGTCATCTCGTCCGGCGCGCTCACCCACAGCGTGCGGTCGCTGGACCTGGGCCTGGACATCCGCATTGCCGCGGGGCAGGCGGCCGAAGGGGCATCGTCGTCGTGATCTATCTGGACGCTGCGGCGACCGCCCCGGTGCGCCGCGAGGTGCTGGAGGCCATGTGGCCGGCGCTGACGCAAGACTTCGGCAACCCCTCGAGCCATCACACCGTGGGAGAGGCGGCGCTGCGGGCACTCGATTATGCCCGGGGCACGGCCGCCGGGGTGCTGGGCTGCCGCCCCGGCGAGATCATCTTCACGTCCGGCGGGACCGAGTCCAACAACCTGGCGGTCAAGGGCATTGCGCTCGCTTCCCCGCGGGGCAGGCACGTCGTCACCAGCGCCGTGGAACACCCCTCGGTGCTGGAGGCGGTCGACTACCTGACCCGGTTCCATGGCTTCGAGGTCACCCGGGTGCCGGTCGATGCCGCGGGCATGGTCCGCGTGGACGAATTGGAAGCCGCGCTGCGCGACGACACCACGCTGTGCACGGTGATGTACGCGAACAACGAGGTGGGCACCATCCAGCCGGTGGGGCGCATCGGCAGGCTCTGCCGGGCCGCCGGGGTCCCGTTCCACACCGATGCCGTGCAGGCGGCCGGCTGGCTGGACCTGGACGTCGCGGCGCTCGGGGTGGACGCGCTCAGCGTGTCCGGTCACAAGCTGGGCGCGCCCAAGGGCTGCGGGCTGCTGTATGTCTCCGGCCGGGTCCCGCTGGAGCCGGTGCTGCACGGCGGCGGGCAGGAGCGCGGCAGGCGGTCCGGGACGGAGAACGTTGCCGGCGCGGTCGCCGTCGCCACCGCGTTGTCGCTGGCCGGGGGCGAGCGGGCGGCCGACGCCGACCGGCTCACGCGCTACCGCGACTACCTCATTGACACCGTCCTCCGGGAACTGCCCGGCACCATGTTGACCGGTCATCGCACCGAACGGCTGCCCGCCAGCGCCTCCTTCTGTTTCCCGGGAACCTCCGGCGAGGCGGTGCTGCTGGAACTGGAACGCCGCGGGGTGGTCTGCTCCAGCGGGTCGGCCTGCGCCGCCGGCTCGGACGAGCCGTCCGCGGTGCTGCTGGCGATGGGAATCGAACCGGCCGTGGCGCAGACCGCGGTGCGGCTGACCTTTACGGCCGGCGTGAGGGAAGCCGAGATCGCCCTGGCGGCCCGCTCCGTCGTCGCCGCCGTCCAGGAGGTCCAGGCGCTGCGGCGCTAAGGTTCCCGACGACGCCCCGGGACACGGCGCGGTCCTATACCGGACCGGTCCTCCCGCTGGGTACGGTGGAGTCCTCACGGACCGGAGGGGAGCGCAGCATGATCAGGCGAAGGATGCCGGGCCGGGGTGCCGCCGCGGCGCTGTGCGTGGCGCTCGTGTCCGGCTGCGGCCTGCTGCCCGACGACGGCGGCGCGTCGGCCGGAGCGAGTGCGTCGTCGTCGGGTGCGGCCGGCGGGGACGCAGCCGGACAACCCGCGGCGCCGCCCGGCAAGGAGCCCGTGCGGAAAGCGACGATCGACGGCTGGAAGGTCTACACCGATCCGGACCGAGTGATTAGTTTCGAGGTTCCGGGCGAGTGGGTGGTGCAGCGGCAGGTCAAGCCCACCCAGCCCTCGGACGACGGGCTGCACCTGGACATCCGGGACTCTTCCGGCAAGCTGGCCGCCGAACTGCACACCCGGCTCAAGCTGCCCAAGGCCGCCTGCGAGGGCGCCGTCACCGAACTGCGGGTGCTGGTCAGCGAGCCGGCGAAGGTGCCCGCCGTGCCGTCCGACGACACGGTCGAGCCGCTGTTCGTCTACCGGACGCTGCTGGGCTACCGGTACTTCGGGTCGATGGGGCTGACCGACAAAACGGCCGGCGACGGCTTCCAGGCCTGCCTGGTGGAAAACACCGTCAACGGTCCGGAACCGGTCGGCACCTACTCCTTCGGCACGGCCGTCCGCCACGGCACTCCGGCGCCCGGCGACGAGACCGGGCTGCTGGATGCCTACGGCCTCATCGCGGAGGCGGAGAGCTACGTCTCCGGCAAGCACTTCAAGACGCTGCGGCAGGTCATCATGACCCTGCAGGTCGCTGAAGATCCGCCCGCCTGAGCTGCCGGCACCCCGCCGGGTGGCTTCAATCGTTCGCCAGCCCGGCCCGAAGCTTGTCGGTCAGCTCCTGGAGCTGTCCGAATTCCTCCTCGGACAGCAGCGGGGCGAGCATCGAATGCAGGTGCTTGACGTGCTGCCGGCCGATCTCCTTCTGCAACGCGCGGCCCTCGTCTGTCAGCGAGATCTCGATGCCCCGCTGGTCGTTGCGGGCCGTGCGCCGGAGGACCAGGCCCTTCTTCTCCAAGCGGTCGACCATCCGGCTGAGGCTCGGCTGGCTGATCAACAGTGCCTCGTTCAGCTCGTTCAGCCGGCTCCAGCCGCCCGGGCACCGGCTCAGGTTGAACAGGACGTCGTACTCGCGCATGGCGAGTTTCCTGAACTCGGGCAGCTGCTGCATCCGGCGCATTACCGCCACTTGGGTGCGGAACAGCGATTCCCAAGCAGCCGCCGTCGTCCTGATCTCAGGACCGGATGAATCAGCCATGGGACACCGACTCGGCGGGCGCTTCCTTGGCGTCGCGGGCGGCCTTGCGGCTGGCGTGGGTCGGGGCTTCCGGTACATGCGCCGGCTTGCGGGCGGCGAACTCCTTCTTCAGCACCGGGAGAACCTCTTCGCCGAACAGGTCCAGCTGTTCCAGCACGGTCTTCAGGGGCAGTCCCGCGTGGTCGATCAAGAACAACTGGCGCTGGTAGTCGCCGAAGTAGTCGGCGAAGGCCAGGGTCTTCTCGATCACCTGCTCCGGGCTGCCGACGGTGAGCGGGGTCTGCGCGGTGAAGTCCTCCAGCGACGGTCCGTGGCCGTAGACGGGTGCGTTGTCGAAGTAGGGGCGGAATTCGTTGACCGCGTCCTGCGAGTTCTTGCGCATGAAGAACTGTCCGCCCAGGCCCACGATGGCCTGGTCGGCGGTGCCGTGGCCGTAGTGCTCGTAGCGCTCGCGGTACAGGCCGATGAGCTGCATGTAGTGCTCCTTCGGCCAGAAGATGTTGTTGGCGAAGAAGCCGTCGCCGTAGTAGGCCGCCAGCTCCGCGATCTGGGGCGTGCGGATCGAGCCGTGCCAGACGAAGGGTGCAACGCCGTCCAGGGGTTGGGGCGTGGAGGTGTAGTTGTGCAGCGGGGTGCGGTGCTTGCCCTGCCAGTTGACGACCTCTTCGTCCCAGAGCTTGCGCAGCAGGGCGTAGTTCTCCACCGTCAGCTCCAGCGAGTCCTGGATGTTCTTGCCGAACCAGGGGTAGACCGGGGCGGTGTTGCCGCGGCCCAGCACCAGGTCCACGCGGCCGTCGGCCAGCTGCTGGAGCATGGCGAAGTCCTCGGCGATCTTCACAGGATCGTTGGTGGTGATCAGCGTGGTGGCGGTGGACAGCGTGATCCGCTCGGTCTGCGCGGCGATGTAGGCCAGCAGCGTGGTGGGGGAGCTGGAGAAGAACGGCGGGTTGTGGTGCTCGCCGATGGCGTAGACATCCATGCCGATGTCTTCGACCTTCTTGGCAATGGCGACCGACGCCTTGATCCGCTCGCGCTCGGTGGGCATGCGGTTGGTGGTCGGGTCCAGGGTGACGTCGCTGACGCTGAATACGCCGAGTTCCATAATGTACCTTTCGTGGTGCTTGCTACGCATCAGTTTACATGCATTTGCATTCACTGTTGTTAACGGCAGGCACGCGGGAAAATTCCGGGACAGGTTGTCGGACCGGTCACCGTGCCACGGCTGGTCCCGGAATGGCTTTCCCGGCATGCGCACCGCCGGCTTGATGCGGCAAGGAGCGGGGCCGGGGTTACGTCGACGAGCGACCGAGCAGGGGGCCGATCGAGTTGTCGACCAAACCCAGCGCCGACGCTATGGCCATGTGCATGTCCAGGTACTTGTAGGTGCCGAGGCGGCCCCCGAAGAACACGTTCGGTTCCTGCCCCGCGAGGCGACGGTACGTCCTGAGCTTGTCCCGGTCCTGGCTGGTGTTGATCGGGTAGTACGGTTCGTCGTTCGCGCCCGCCGTCCGGGAGTATTCGCGGACGATCACGGTGCGGTCATCGGGGTACTGCCGTTCGGGATGGAAATGGCGGAATTCGTGGATGCGGGTCCACGGGACGTCTTCGTCGGCGTAATTCATCACGGGCGTGCCCTGAAAATCCGCGATCGGCAGGACTTCCTGCTCGAAGTCCAGGGTGCGCCAGGACAAGGCCCCGGCCGAGTATCCGAAGTAGCGGTCCAGCGGCCCCGTGTACACGACGGGCACGTCGGGCGGGAGGTGCGGACGGACGTGGAAAAAATCGGTGTTCAGTTGCAGGTCGATCAAGGGCGACCGGAGAAAGCCGCCAAGGAAGGTGCCGTAGCCCTCCGTCGGCAGGCCCTCGTAGGTGTCGGTGAAGTAGCGGTTGTCGAAGGTGTAGCGCACGGGCAGCCGCGTGATGATGTCGGGGCTCAGTTCCCGCGGGTCGGTCTGCCATTGCTTGGCCGTGTAGCCGCGCACCAGGGCCTCGTACAGCGGTCGGCCGATCAACGAGACGGCCTTCTCTTCCAGGTTGCCGGCCGCCGAGGCCGGTACTTCCTGCGCCTGGTGGCGGATCAACTCCCTGGCCTGGTCCGGCGAGAGGTGGCGGCCGAAATAGGCGCAGATCGTGCCCAGGTTGATGGGCATCGGATACACATTGCCCTTGAAGACCGTAAACACGCGGTGCTGGTAGCCGGTGAATGAAGTGAACCGGTTGACGTAGTTCCAGACCCGTTCATTCGACGTGTGGAACAGGTGCGCCCCGTACCGGTGGACTTCGATCCCGGTCTCCGGTTCCTCCTCGGACCAGGCGTTGCCGCCCGGGTGGGAACGGCGTTCAAGTATCAGCACGCGGGCCCCGTACTCACGTGCGGCGGTTTCGGCAACGGTCAGTCCGAAGAGGCCTGCGCCGACGACAATGAGGTCGGGACCGTGGTCTCCGGCCGCTACCATTTCAGCGCCTCGGCGGTCAGGCACGGGGCCGGGGTGCCGCAGGTTGCGCATTCTCCCTGTTCGTCGCCGGCCGGCGGATGAAGCATGAGGCCGGCGGAAATCCTCGCCAGCAACGGTGCCCGAAGGTACGGCGTGGCCGAACTAACGGCTGCCTCGGCGAGCGCCGGAACGGCAGGGCCGGTCAGGCGTCTCCTGCCCAGCGCGGCGTCCTGCAGGCCGGCTATTGCCGCGCCGACTCCGCGTTCGTGGGCGCGTTCCAAATCCTCCACGTCGGAGCGTTGGCGCTCGGCCCCCGAGCTCATGCCGTTTCTTCTTCCGCCAGTTCTCCTGCCGCGGCTCCCTGAGAGATCAAACGGTGCATTTGTCCGGCAATCGCATCCCAGCCGAGGAGTCTCTGCAAGGGCCGCATGCGCCGGTCCCGTTCGGCCGGGGAATCACCCGGCGCGGTCTGGATGGCATCGGCGAAGCCTGCGGCGTCCTCCTGGATGTGGACGAGCCCCCGGTACCCGGCGACCACATCCGGAACGGGCGTCGACACCACGGGAAGGCCGGCGGCCAGATACTCGAGGGTCTTCGTCGGGCTGATCGACCGTGTCGCCTCGTTCATGGCGAAGGGCATCAAGGCCACGTCGAATTCGGCCATGACGGCGGGCAACTCGGCGTATTCCGCCATTCCGGTGTACTCGATGTTTGGAGCCTGCGGCAGCGTGGCCGGATCGATCTTGGCGACCGGTCCCACGATCCGAAACAACCAGTCGGGAAGCATCGCGGCGAGCTCCTCCAGCAGGCCAAGATCGAGCCGCTCGTCGATGACGCCCACGTAGCCCGCCACCTTCCGGAGGCCGGGCGCCCGCTCCTCGCGGAGCAGCCGGGAGGTTTCATAGTGCGCGGCGTCCACGCCGCTGGGAAAGAGATGGCAGGAATCGCCCACGTAGCGGCTGACGCTGCGGTGCAAGGAGGCGCCTCCCGCAAAGACCACATCGGATTCCGCCAGCGCCTGGCGTTGCCGGGTCTGCATGGCTTTGGGGGCATGGCGAAACGACGCCAAATCATCCATGACGTCATAGCAGAGGGCCCCGGGCTCGAGCGCGCGCGCAATCTCCAGCGCCATCGGCGTATAGATCAAGACGTCGGGCGAGGCCGGCCGTGCGTGGGTCGCCAGCAAGTGGCGGAACAATGCGCCGTATTCTTCCGCGCCGGGTGCGTCGAATCCCGGGGCGGCCAATTGCCCGTCAACCGAGGGAATTTCAAGCCATACCCTGGTGATGCCGTCCACGTCCTGGTGCCGCAGGACCGGTTGTTCGACCTTGGCCGGCAGTGGTTCCTCCAGAAACCATGTGCGGGCACCGGTCCGGGTGCGGGCGGCGGCAAACCGGGAGACAAGATGTTGCGGGCGCTGCCAGACCCAGGTCCACCTCAGGTGGGACAGCACGACCAAGTCAGGGTCTTCCAAGGGGTTCATCCTGTGTTCCTCTTCGTCGGCGTTGCGGGCGGGCGGGACGATCTCCTCTTCGGGAGGATCGCGCCAGGGCCAGTGGCTCATCTGGGGCAGCAGCCCCCGGAGCTGGCTGTCGCACGGCGGTTGAAATCGGTACGCGGGCAGGTCGCGGCTGGGGGTTCCGGATGCCGCTGCCATCCAGGCGTCCGTGAAGCAGGTGGTGGCCGTCCGGCTTCCCCACGCGGCGGCGCCCACGACGCCGACCGGGTCCGGGCGGCGGGCGGCGCGGGCGAGCATGGAGTCCCAGTCGCAGGAGTCTACGAAGGGAAACCAGCAGTACCCCTCGAGCCGGATCCCGCGGGAGAGAGCCAGTTCGTACTGTTCAAGGGTGTATCGCAACCAGGACGCGCGGTCGGAGGCCGTTCCCCGGATGTTGGTCTCGCTCAGGAGCATCGGCAGCCCGTAGCGGGAGCCGTAGTGCTCGGCCACGGCCGCAAAACCCAGCGGGTGGGGCGATGGCGCGTGGGCGCGGGACTCCTCATACCACCATTCGGAGTGGCAATAATAGTCGAGGCCGAGAACGTCCACCCGAACGGGGTCCAGGTGAAGCAAGTCTTCGCCGCCGTGCTTGACGATCTCCCTCAGGAAGGGGCGGCCCTCGGTCAGATCGTGTCCGAGCACCAGATCCAGCAGCACGTGGCGCCGGTCGTTGGCGAGAGCCGCGTACTCCGCCGGGCCACCCGCAGTTCCGTCATGGTGTTCGCAGGTATCCACCCAGACGTGGCGGGCTTCGGGCAGCAGCTCCGACCAGCACCTGGCCGCCTCCGCGATGGCCGGCAGGACGTTGCGAACGAGGCGCACAAAACCGTCGATTCCCCTGTCGTAGGGCGGCCACAAGGCCTCATGGCCGCAGAGGAAAAGGGTGGCGAAGGGCTCATTGAACAGCGTGTATGACGTCAGCCAGGGATAGCGCCGGGCCACGGCCTCTGCATACCGCAGGAAAGCGGGCGCAAACCTCCGGTCCCTGAAACCGTCGTCGAGCCACTGCGGGTAGCTCGTGTGGTGCACCAGGTCGACGATTGGCTCCATGCCGCGGACCCGCAGGAACTGGAGCTGCCGGTCAGTCTCGGACCAATCGAACACGCCTGGCTCTGTTTCCACGCGGTGCCAGCGAATCGGAAACCGCACGCTGCCTACGCCTGCTGCGCGCATGTGGTCCAGGTGGCGGCCCCAGTGGGCGTAGCTTCCGGTCAGCTCCGCCACGTCCCGGCGGTGTACCGGCAGGTACGTACTCTCAAATGCGCCGACAAAGGGAACAGCGGCAACGCTGCCAGGCACGGAAGGGAGGCTCTCGCCCAGATCCGACACATCATTCTCCCGGTCCGGAGGATCTTAGTGCCAGCTGCTCGACACGAGTAGGTACATAAAACTCGAATTTCCCGGCAAGAGGAACCCCTTGCAGCTGGTTCAACGTTTCATTGAATGGGATCGGCCGGCCGGGCAGGCCGATAACCTCGGGGTAGAGAGAGGGGAAGTACCCGCGCCGCTAGGAGCGTCTCGGCGGGCCGGCACCCTCCGGCTTGAGAGGGGAGGTACCCGCGCCGCTACGGGGCCTGGCCGCCGGAGCGGTCCTTCACGTGCCGGCCAAGCGCGGCCAGTATGCGTTCCAGGCTGACAGCCACGGATCCTGCCGCCGTGGCGGGGGACTCCGCGGACACCGAGCCCGCGACGACTCCGGTGAGGCGGTGCTGTGCATCGCGCGCGGCCTCCAGCTTGTCCGGCAGGTCCTCGGCGGTCATGCTCCTGATTGCCTCGGCCGTGGCGTCCAGGGCGTTGGCCATCGGTGCCAGCACGGGGTCGGGAAGATGCAGTGTCTCGTCCCAAATCACGGCGGCGAGCACCTCGGTCATGTCCTGGGTATGGAAGGCTGCACGCTCCAGCGTGCGTAGATTCCGCCAATCGGTGTCCAGGTCCCGGTCGTGGAACTTGCGCCGCGGATTGGCCTTGCGGCTGCGGTCGGCGGCCTGCACGGCCTGCCGCACCTGGTTGCCCAAGCGGGTGATGCTCTCGCCGTTCGTCGCCCAGTCCTTGTGTTCCGGCGGCCAGTTCTCCCGGAGCGCCTCGGCCATGTCCTCCAGCTGCCGGGCGAGGTCGGACTGCAGCTGCTGCAGGCTGCGTCCCACCGCGTTGAAATTCAACGGCGGGAACAGCAGGAAGTTCACAGCGATGCCGACGGCCACCCCCACCGCCATCTGCACCGCATAGCCGAGCGAGTAGTCGCCGGCATTGGACCCGCCCACCAGCAGGACGAACAGCGCGGCCATGGGAACCCATTCCCGGCCCGCCCCGAGCCGCGGCAGCCCCGCAACCAGCACGCCCAGGAACACCAGCAGGCCCACGGTGACGAAATGCGGGCCGACCGTCAGGAGCAGGAGCATGGCCAGGCCGATGCCCAGCAGCAGCCCGGCCAGCGTCTCCGCGGAGGTCTTGACGGAGTCGGCGACGGTGGAATACATGCTAATCAGCGCGCCCAGCGGCGCGTAATAGGGGTACTGGTCCACCTCGCCGGGCAGCCGCAGGGCGATGAACCAGGCGATGGCGCACGCCAACGCGGTCTTGAACGCCAGCTGGACCCGGCGCCACCCGCCCATCTGCTGGCCATACTTGCGCAGCGGGGCGGGGAGCCGGTCGGTGAGCCGGTCCAGGCGCCCCGGCCCGGCGGGCATGGTTTCCGGTTCTGGCATGTTCAGCACCTCCACGGTTCCGGGTTAGCCGGATCAGCGTCCGGCCGGAACCAGTTCTGCCTCGAGTGTATTGCGCTGGTATGCCCGACGCTCGCGCCGGCCTTCGACCAGCCGGTACAGCACCGGCACCAGCACCAGCGTCAGCGCGGTGGAGGACACCAGGCCGCCGATCACCACCACTGCCAGCGGCTGCGAAATGAAACCGCCCTCACCGGTTAGTCCCAACGCCATCGGCGTGAGCGCAAAGACCGTGGCGAGCGCCGTCATCAAGATGGGCCGCAGCCGGCGCCGTGCGCCGTGCGTGATCGCGTCCGCCACGTTCATGCCGGGCCGGCCGTCGTGGGGGCGCCGGTACTGGTTGATGAGGTCGATCAGCACGATCGCATTCGTCACCACGATGCCCACCAGCATCAGCATGCCGATCAGCGACGGCAGCCCCAGCGGAATCCGCGTGATCACCAGCAGCCCGATGGCCCCCGTGGCCGCAAACGGAATGGAGACGAGCAGGATCAGCGGCTGCACCAAGGACTTGAACGCGGCCACCATGATCACGTAGACAATGGCGACGGCGGCCAGCAGCGCCCAGCCCAGCTGTTCAAAGGACTCGGCCTGCTGGGTGGCCGCGCCGCCCAATTCCGCCGTGACCCCGGCTGGCAGGTCGGCGCCGTCCAGTGCGGCCGCCACCTCGCTGCTGAGGGCACCCAGGTTCTCTCCCTCCGGGGTCACGGAGACGACGGCGGTGCGTTCGCCGCCGCTGGCGCTGATCGACGTCGGCACGTCGGTTTCCTCGACCGTGGCCAGGTCCGTCAGCGGCACCGGCCCCGCCGCCGTGGGCACCTCGACGCCGCGCAGTTCCTCGACGCTGGAGAAGTCGCTGCCTTCCCCGATCAGCACCGGGAAGTCGGTGGTGCCGATCCGCACGGTGCCGCCGGGCAGCGGGCTGATCGAAGACGCCAGCAGGCCCGCGACCTGCTCCTCGTCCAGCCCGGCGGCCACGGCCTTGGCCCGGTCCACGGACACCTGGACCACCGGCTCGGCCGCCGAGAGGTTGCTGGACACCTCTGCGGCCCCCGGCACCTCCCGCAGCAGCTCCACCAGCCGGTCGGAGGCGTCCCTCAGCTCCTCCGGGCCGTTCGCGGAGATCTCCACGTCCACGGTGCTGGAGGTGCCGAAGCCCCCGCCCTGAGTGCCCAGCGTGAACGTCGCCTCGCCGGGCAGCTTTTCGACGGCGGAGCGGACCCGGTCGCGCAGCGCCGCCTGGTCAATGCCTTCCTCGGTGATGACGGTGTACTGGGCCACCGAGGCACCCGCGGAGAGGAACGTCCCCAGGCCGCCGCCGGCGTTGCCCATGGTGACCTGGACCGCCTCGATCCCGTCCATCCCGGCCAGCAGCTCCTCGACCGGGGCGGCCGCCTCGTCGGTGGTCTCCAGGCTGGTCCCGGCCGGCATCTGCTGGCGCAGGCTGAAGCTGTTCTGTCCGCTGTCGCCGAGCAGGTTGGTCTGCAGCAGCGGCACCATGGCGGCGGTGCCGGCCAGCACCAGCAGGGCGGCCACGGTGGTGATCACCGGGTGCCGCTGGGTGCCGGCGAGCACCGGCAGGTAGCCGCGCTGCAGCAGCGAGCGGCGTTCCTTCTCGGAGGCCGCCGCACGCACTGCGGACGTGTCGGGGTGTCGCTCCGCGGGGGATTTGACGAACCAGTAGGCCAGCACCGGCACGATGGTCAGCGACACCGCCAGGGACGCGAGCAGGGCCAGCGCGGTAGTGATGGCGAACGGCCGGAACAGTTCGCCGGCCAGATTCCCGACGAACGCGATCGGCAGGAACACCGCAACGGTCGTCAGGGTGGACGCGGTGATGGCCCCGGCGACCTCGCGGACCGCCGCCAGGATGGCGTCGCCCTTGGGTTCGCCGTAGTTCAGGTGCCGTTTGATGTTCTCGACCACCACGATCGAGTCGTCCACAACGCGCCCGATGGCGATGGTCAGCGCGCCGAGGGTGAGGATGTTGAGCGAGTAGCCCAGCGCATTGAGGCCGATGAACGTGGCCAGCAGCGACAGCGGGATGGAGATCGCCGTGATCAGCGTGGAGCGTACGGAGAGCAGGAAGACCAGGATGATCAGCACCGCGAAGCCCAGCCCCAGCAGGCCCTCGGTGGTCAGGTCCTTGATGGACGTCTCGATGAACGGGGCCTGGTCGAACACCGTGGTGATCTGCGCGCCGTCGCCCAGTTCGGCCTCCAGTTCGGGCAGCAACTCGCCGATGGCGTGGGAGATGGCCACCGTGTCGCCCTCCGGCGTTTTGGTGACGGCCAGGGCAAGCGTCAGCTCGCCGTTGGTCCGGGTGATCGAGGTCTGCTCGTCGTCGGCGATGTCGACGTCGGCCACCTCGCCGATGGTGGCAGGGTCGGCCGGCGCAGGGTCCGGTGCCTGGCCGGGCTGGTCCGGTGCGGGCACGGTGTCGGGCACGGGTACCTGGCCCTGCTCTGTCCCGCTGCCCGGCGGGGCGGGCTGGCCTTGGCCGGGGAACTGCCCGGGTGCCCGTCCCGCCTCCGGTGCGGAGGGCGCGGAGGGCTGCTCCGCCGTCGTCGTTTCAGCGGGGGAGAGCGGCAGGTTTTCGATGGCCGCCAAGCTGTCCAGCGGGCTGCCGATCTGCACGGAGAGGCTCTGGCCGTCCTGTTGCACGGCGCCGGCGGGGACCAGGCCGCCGCTGTTGGCCAGGCTGTCCACAATGGCGGAAACGCCGACGCCGGCCTCCGCCATGGCATCGTCGTCCGGCACTATGGCGATGTGCCGGCCGGGGCCGCCGGAGACCTCGGCCCCGCGCACTCCGGGGATGTTCTGCAGCCGGGGCACCGTGAGGCGGTTCAGCTCGGTGCTCAGCTCGCTCAGGGTCAGGTCGGAGGACACCGCCATGAAGACGATGGGGAAGTCATCGATGCTGCCGGCCAGCGACAGTGGCGAGACGTCGTCGGGCAGTTGCTGGCGGACGTTGGAGATGGCACGGTCCACCTGGCTGCGTGCCCGGTCCAGGTTGGTGCCGTAGACGAACGTCAGGTTGACGGTGGAGAACCCGTTGCGCGACACCGCCGAGGAGGACTCGAGGCCCTCGACGGCGGTGAGCGCGCGTTCGAGCGGTTCGCTGACCTGCTTGTCCACTACCTCCGGCGACGCGCCGGGCATGGAACTGACAACGGTGATCCGCGGGAACTCGAGCGAGGGGATGAGTTCCTGCTTCAGCGAGCCCATGGTGATCACGCCGAAGACGGCCACGAAGACCGTAATCAGCGCGATCAACGCACGATTCGCCAGGGACAGCGTTGCCAGCTTGTGCATGGCTTGAAGCTTAGTTCAGCGGTCGTACGGGGCGGACGGGGATCATGCCAGTTCGAGTACCCGGTCGGTGTCGGCGGTGATTTCGGCCAACAGCGAGGGGTTCTCGTTCAGGTTCACGCCGTAGCCGGGGAGCATGTCCTTCAGCTTGGGTTCCCAGCTCTTGAACTCCAGCGGGAAGCAGCGTTCCAGCAGGCTGATCATGATCGGCGCTGCGGTGGATGCCCCGGGGGAGGCGCCGAGCAGGGCGGAGATGCTGCCGTCGGCGGACGCGATGACCTCGGTGCCGAACTGCAGGGCGCCGCCCCGCTTCGGGTCCTTCTTGATCACCTGGACACGCTGGCCGGCGGTGATCAGCTCCCACTGGTCGCCGGCGACCTCCGGGTGGAAGGCGCGCAGGGCCTCGTTCTTGCCTTCGCGGGTCTTGAGCACCTCGGTGACCAGGTACTTGACCAGGCCGAAGTTGTCCTTGGCCACGGCCAGCATGGGCACCAGGTTGCTCGGGCGCACGGACGTGGGCAGGTCCAGCAGCGAGCCGGTCTTGAGGAACTTCGGCGAAAAGCCGCCGTACGGGCCGAAGAGCAGGGAGCGCTTGCCGTTGACAAAGCGGGTGTCCAGGTGGGGCACCGACATGGGCGGGGCGCCCACGGAGGCCTGGCCGTAGACCTTGGCGTGGTGGGCGTTGATGACGGCCTCGTCGGTGCAGCGGAGGAACTGTCCGGACACCGGGAAACCGCCGTAGCCCTTGGACTCGGGGATGCCGGAGCGCTGCAGCAGGTGGAGGGCGCCGCCGCCGGCTCCGATGAACACGAAGCGCGCGTTGACCTTGGTTTTTTCGCCGGTGGCGTTGTTCCTGATTTCCAGGGTCCAGCGGCCGTCGGTATTGCGGGAGACGTCCAGCACCCGGTGGCCGTAGTTCAGTTCCACGCCATGGGCGGTCAGGTAGCCCGCGAGCTTCCGGGACAGGGAGCCGAAGTCCACGTCGGTGCCGCCGGCGACGCGGGATGCGGCCACGCGCTGCTGCGGATCGCGGCCCCGCATGATCAGCGGCGCCCACTCGTTGATGACGGCGTGGTCTTCGGAGAACTCGATCTGCTCGAACAGCGGTTCCTGCTTCAGCGCTTCGTGGCGGCGCTTGAGGTAGTCAGCATGGTCATCGCCCCAGACAAAGCTCATGTGCGGCAGCGGGTTGACGAATTCCCGGGGCGACGAGATGTGGCCCTCGCGGATCATGTGCGACCAGAACTGGCGCGAGACGTTGAACTTCTCGTTGATGCCCACGGCCTTGGCGGTGGGAACGGAACCGTCCGCCGAGGCGGGCGTGTAGTTCAGCTCGCAGAGCGCGGCGTGTCCGGTGCCGGCATTGTTCCACGGGTCCGAGGCTTCCAGACCGACCTCGTCCAGGTTCTCGAACAGGCTAATGCTCCAGTCCGGCTGCAACTGCTTGATGAAGGAGCCGAGGGTGGTGCTCATGATGCCGCCGCCAATCAGCGCGACGTCGACGTTCTGGGATGATCCCGAGGGAATGTTTGCAGTCAACTTCAATCTCCAATAGCAGCTGTGCCAGCAATTAGAAGCCTAGCGCCCTGCGCCAGCGAGACTAAAATCTGCCGTCTTCGATGTGACCCAGTAGACAGACGCGGCGGGATCTCCAACGTTACAATTTTCCGCCCGAGGCGGCCCGTCACCTACGCACCGGGCGCCGCAGCCGGCGTCAATCCTGCCCCAGCTCGATCTTGTTGTAGACCTCGTCGAGCATCGGGCTGGCCGGGTAGCTCACGACCCGGGGCCCCATGGCCAGGGCGGAGATGGGGAACGCGAGCGGCACCGCGGGGACCGCCCGCGCCAGCTGCTCGTTGATGCTGTAGTAGGCCTGCACGCGGTCTTCGCCCTCGGGGAGGGTCTTGGCACGGGCTATCTTGCTGCGGATCTGCGCGCTGTCGTAGCCGAACTCCATCGACTTGCTGCCGAAGAGCGGGCCCACGAAGTTGTCCGGGTCGCGGTAGCTGCCGCTCATGCCGGACAGGTGGAGGGCATGGTCGGTGGAGCCCTGGATCGTGTCGAGGTAGCCCTCGTCCCAGGGAATGGGCACCGGCTTGATATTGATTCCGACGGCGGTGAGCTGGCGGCTCAGCTCCGCGTACACCTTTTCGGGGGTCGGCAGGTAGGCCCGCGTGACGCCCAGCGGATAGTAGAAGGTGAGTTCGGCGCCGTCGTACCGGGCGTCGGCCAGCAGTTCGCGCGAACGCTCCGGATTGTATGCGTAGTAGGGGATGGTCTCATTCGTCACGCCCAGGCTGCGCGGGATGAACTGCATGGCCTCCTTGGTGCCCTGCAGGAAGAAGCTGTCGATCAGCGCCTGCCGGTCGATCGCGTGGGCGATGGCCTGGCGCATGGTGATGTCGTCCAGCCCGTCGGCCGCCTGGTTCATGCCGAGGTAGACCACGGAGAACGGGTCACGCTGCAACACCTGCATGCCGGCCCGCGCCAGATCCGCGTACGTGGCCGGGGTGACCAGGTCGTAGCCGTCGATGTCCCCGGCTTCCAAGGCGCGCAACCGCGTCATCGGATGCGGGAGCGCCTTGAACACCACGGTGCGCACGTCGCCGGCGGCACCCCAGTAGCCCGGGTAGGCGGAGAGCACCACGCGGTCCCGTTCCCAGTTGGCGAACGTGAACGGGCCGGTCCCCACCGGGGCCAAGCCGTAGCGGGATACCTTGTGGCCGCCGCGGTCCTCCGTCAGCCGGTCGGCCGCCCCGGCCTTCAGCGCCGCCGGAGAGGAGATGGCAAAGGCCGGCATGGCCAGCGATGCGACCAGGCCGGTGAACCGGCGGGTCAGGTTCAGCTGCACTTCCAGCGGGCCCAGCACCTCGCAGCTGTGGTAGAGCGATTCGTCCTCGTCCTCGGCGAACGCGCCGAAGACCGACCGGAAGGCCAGCCCGCCTTCCACCGGCCGGGCGTCGCCGGGGAGCCGGTACCAGCGTTCGAAATTGGCGCGGACCGCTTCGGCATCGAACGCCGTTCCGTCATGGAAGGTGACACCCGGGCGCAGCCGAAAGCGGTAGGAACGGCCGTCGTCCGCTTCGCTCCATTCGGAGGCCAGCCGCGGCGCCGGAACGCCCGTCGCCGGGTCCACCCCGACGAGTGTTTCGAGGATCTGCCGGGTCACCCGGTAGGACTCGGTATCCAGTGCCAGCGCCGGATCAAGGGTCACCGGGGCGGCGGCAATGCCCATGGTGAAGGTGGTGTCCGCGGGCGAGGCCGTCGGCGGCTCGCTGGCCGGGGCGGTTGACGGGGCGGGCCTGCCCGGTTCGGGGGTGCAGCCGGTGAGCAACACAGCCGCTGCCGCTGCGCCTGCCTTCAGCACGGTGCGGCGCGCGGTGGGTGGTGTCACGCTTCAGGCTCCTCGGGGCAGGCGGGGATGATCCTCAAGTCTAATCGACTCCCGTCCTCGACCCCGCGCGGCGAATTCCCGATGAGAGATAGGCCACATCCGCGCGTCTTTGGGGCAGGATGGGACCATGACCGAACATGCCGACGACGCGGCCCTGCTCGAGGTACGGGACCTGGCCGTTGCTTTCCGCACCACCTACGGGCAAGTCTCTGCGGTGGAGGGCGCCTCGCTGCGCCTGGAACCGGGCAAGACCCTGGCGATCGTGGGTGAATCCGGATCCGGGAAGTCCACCACGGCGATGGCCGTGATCGGGTTGCTGCCGGATAACGGACGGGTGACCGCCGGGAGCATCCGCTTCGACGGCCAGGAGCTCGTGGGGATGCCGGAGCATCGGATGCGCACGATCCGGGGCCGCCAGATCGGCCTGGTCCCGCAGGACCCGATGTCCAACCTGAATCCGGTCACCAGGATCGGCTCGCAGGTGGCGGAGACCCTGCTGGTTCACGGCATGGCGACCAGGCGGGACGTGGACCGGAAGGTTGTGGAGGTCCTGGAGGCTGCCGGACTGCCCAACGCCAGGGAACGCGCCAAGCAGTACCCGCATGAGTTTTCCGGCGGGATGCGCCAGCGCGCCCTGATTGCCATCGGCCTGGCCTGCCAGCCGCGGCTGTTGATCGCCGACGAGCCGACGTCGGCGCTGGATGTGACGGTGCAGCGCACCATCCTGGACCAGATCGAGTCGATGACCCATGAATTGGGGACGGCGGTGCTGCTGATTACCCACGACCTGGGGCTGGCGGCCGAACGGGCGTCGGAACTGGTGGTGATGCACCGCGGCAAGGTGGTGGAGACCGGGCCGGCACGGCAGCTGCTGGAGGATCCGCAGCACCCCTACACCCGGGCGCTGGTGAAGGCGGCGCCGAGCGTCGCCGCCGTGCGCCTGATGCCGGGGGCGTTTACCGGGAACGCGGCGGTGCGGGCCGAACGGGCGGAGCAGGTCTTCCAGGAACACGTCGCCGAGGCTCCCGCGGCCGCCGAGGCGCAGAAGACGGACAACATCGTGGAACTGCGCGACCTGACCAAGGTGTACAAGATCCGCGGCCAGGCCGAGGACTTTTACGCGGCGAAGAACGTGACGCTGGACATCCCGCGCGGACACACGGTCGCCATCGTCGGTGAATCGGGCTCCGGCAAGACCACTACCGCCCGGATGCTGCTGAAGCTGATCGAACCGACCAGCGGCACCATGACCTTCGACGGAATGGATGTGGCCAACCTGACCAAGGCGCAGCTGCGGGACTTCCGCCAGCGGGTGCAGCCAGTGTTCCAGGATCCGTATTCGTCCCTGAACCCGATGTTCACCATCGAGCGGATTGTCGAGGAGCCGCTGTCCACCTACAACCGCGGCAGCGCGAGGGAACGCTCGGTCCGCGTGCGCGAGCTGATGGACGAGGTGGCGCTGCCGCAGAACATGCTGCGGCGCTACCCGTCCGAACTCTCCGGCGGCCAGCGCCAACGCGTGGCGATTGCCCGCGCCCTGGCCCTGAAGCCCGAGCTGATCATCTGCGACGAGCCCGTCTCCGCGCTGGATGTGCTGGTGCAGGCGCAGATCCTGAAGCTGCTGGGCGACCTGCAGGCGGAGCTGGGCCTGAGCTACCTCTTCATCTCCCATGACCTGGCCGTGGTGCGGCTGATCTCGGACTACGTCTGCGTGATGAAGGACGGCGAACTGGTGGAGGCGGCCAGCTCGGAGGAAGTGTTCACCAACCCGCGGCACCCCTACACGCGGCGCCTGCTGGCGTCCATACCGGGCAACGAACTGGACATCCAGGCGGAGGATCCGGAGATTGCGTCCTGAGGATACCGGGCCCGGGGCCGTCCCGGAGCCCGACGACCACCGGCCGGAAGGCTTCGGCTTCCGGACCGGGGTGCGCAGCGCCGCGGTGGCCATCGGCTTCGCGGTCTTCGTGCTGGTGATCGGCACGGTGCTGCTGGCGGTCGGGGCCGTCATCTTCATCGGCGAGGGCAGGTGGGGCGCCCTCTGGTGGCTGGCGGCGCTGGAAGTGCTGTTCATCGCCGGCTTCGCCGCCATGATGCACATGGCCCGCCAGCGACGGCGCCAGGACGGCGGAGCCCCGCCGGCCACCCTGGCCGGCTGATCGGCAGCTGCCGCTACTTGGCCCGCGTCTTGGGATCCAGCGCTTCCCGCAGGGACTCGCCCAGCAGCGTGAAGCCCAACGCGGTGACGGCGATGCACAGGCCGGGCAGGAACGCCAGCTGCGGCGCGATGCCCAGTTCTGCCTGGGCGTAGGTGAGCATGCGGCCCCACTCGGCGGTCTGCGGGCGCCCGCCGCCCAGGCCGAGGAAGGAAAGCGCCGCGGCGTCGATGACGGCGGTGGCCAGCGTCAGCGTGGCCTGCACGATGACCGGACCCACGCTGTTGGGCAGCTGGTGGCTCATGATGATGGTGCCCCGGCTCAGGCCCAGCGTCTGCGCCGCCAGCATGTAGTCCGCACTGCGTTGCGAGATCATCGACGACCGCAGCAGCCGCGCGAAGATCGGCAGCTGGGCCACGCCGATGGCGATCATCACCGCGTACGCCCCCTGCCCCAGGATGGCCGCGATGGATACCGCCAGCAGCAGGTTCGGCACGGAGAGCAGGATGTCGACGCCGCGCATGATCACGCTGTCGATCCAGCCGCCGAAGCCGCCGGCGAGGATGCCCAGCAGCATGCCCCCGGCCAGCCCCATCGCGGTTGAGACGACGCCGATCAACAGCGAGGCCTGCGCGCCCCAGATGAGTTTGCTGAACAGGTCCCCGCCGAAACGGTCCAGCCCCAGCGGAAATCCTTCCACCTCGCCGAAGCCGGGAATGTGCGTGGGTGTGATGTACGTGCGGCCGGGCAGATCCTGGCCGCCATAGGGTGCCAGCACCGGCGCCAGCACGGCGGTCAGCACGAACAGGCCCACGATGACGGCGCCGGTGATGGCCTGCGGATTCCGACGGAGCCGCCGGAACGCGTCCTTCCACAGGCTGGTGCCGCCGGGCCCGGTGCCGGCGGGAGCGCCGGGTGCACCCGGTGGCTCCGGGGTGGTGCGGATGTCGCCGCCTGACTGCGGCGGAAGCGTTGTGCTCATTTAAACACGCACCCTCGGGTCGATGATGCTGTAGGAAACGTCCACGACCAGGTTGATCAGCGAATACAGCACGGCGATGAAGATGATGAACCCCTGCAGGACGGGGTAGTCCAGGTTGAAAATGGCGTCGCGCAGGAACCGCCCGATGCCGTTGAAGGCGAAGACCGTCTCGGTCAGCACGGCCCCGGAAATCAGCAGCCCCAGCTGCAGGCCGATGGTGGTGGTGACCGGCAGCATCGCGTTGCGCAGGATGAACCGGTTGCGGATGGTCTTCTGCAGCAGGCCCTTGGCGCGGGCGGTGCGCACGTAGTCAGCATTCTGCACCTCGAGGACAGACGCCCGGGTGATGCGCACGATGATGGCCAGCGGGATGGTGCCCAGCGCGATCCCGGGCAGCGCCAGGTGCAGCAGCGCATCCCAGGCGGCATCCCATTCGCGGGTGAGCAAACCGTCGAGCACATAGAAGTCGGTGACGTGCGTGGCGTTGATCCTGGGGTTCTGCCGGCCGTCGGTAGGGAACCACGGCAGCTGGATGGCGAACAACCACTTGAGGATGAAGGCCAGGAAGAAGACCGGGACGGTGATCCCCACCAGCGACAGCACGACGGAGGAGTGGTCGGGCCACTTGCCGTAGTACCTCGCGGCCTGGTAGCCCAGCGGAATGCCGATGCCGACGGCGATGATGAGGGCGACGATCGTCAGCTCCACCGTCGCCGGGAAACGGGTGGCGAACTCCGTCAGCACGGGCCGGCCGGTGAGGATCGAGGTGCCGAAATCGCCCTGGAGCAGCTTGCCCATGTAGACGAAGTACTGCTCGATCAGGGGCCGGTCGAAGCCGTAGAGTTCGTTGATCCGTGCCACCGCCTCGGGT
The DNA here is from genome assembly GCF_059090825.1 of Arthrobacter sp. Y3224055. Taxonomy (NCBI): domain Bacteria; kingdom Bacillati; phylum Actinomycetota; class Actinomycetes; order Micrococcales; family Micrococcaceae; genus Arthrobacter; species Arthrobacter sp. Y3224055. The sequence goes on from NZ_JBNHGB010000003.1 coordinate 330,427, forward strand.
GTGGCACGGTCGCCGAGCAGCGCCGTGGCGGGCCCGCCGGGCAGGCTGCGGACCCACAGGAACAGCAGCAGGGAAAGCCCGAAGAGCGTCGGGATGAGCAGCGCGATGCGCTTGATAATGACTCTGAGCACAGCGTCCTTCCGGATCCCGGTCCCGGCGTTGCGCCGGATGCGGTGGAAATTGCCTCTTCGGCGGCAGGCCCGGCGCCGCCCGCTCGTAGTTCGGGCCGGGGGCCTGCCTGCCGGGATCCGCGGTATGCGGACCCCGGCAGGACGGGGTTACTCGCTGAGCTCGATGGCGTTGAACACCTCGTCGTTCACCGGGCTGGCCGGGTAGGAGGTAACCCGCGGGGCGAACGCGAGCGACGGCGCCGGGTGTGCCAGCGGGATCGCCGGGAGGTACTGCGCGATGTCCTCGTTGATCTCCTCGTACAGCGGCGTCGCCTCTTCGATGCTGCTGGTTTCACGTGCCTTGGACAGCTTGCCGAAGAGCTCCTTGTTGTTGAAGCCGAACTCCGGCTTCTCCTGGCCGAAGAAAACCCCGACAAAGTTGTCGGTGTCGTTGTAGTCGCCGGTCCAGCCGAGCAAGTGGATGTCGTGGTCGGCGCTGGCCTGGATGCGGTCCAGGTAGTCCGGGGACCACTTGTCCGGCTGGGCCTCGATGGTGATGCCGACCTCCTCGAGCTGGGCGCTCAGGTTGGTGAACACCTGTTCCGGCGTCGGCATGTACGGCCGGGACACCCCGGTCGGGTAGTTGAACATCAGCTCCAGGCCGTCGCCGTAGCCGGCCTCTTTGAGCAGCGCCCGCGCCTTCTCCGGGTCGTACTCGTAGGTGGTGACGTCGTCGTTGTAACCGTTGACCGTGTCCGGAACGAATTGCGTGGCGACCTTGGTGCCCTCGGGCAGCGTCTGGCGGACCAGCGCGTCCTTGTCGATCGCGTGGGCGATCGCCTGCCGGACCTTGAGGTCCTTCAGCGCCTCCTGCTCCTGGTTCATGCCCAGGTACAGAATGGTGAACGGATCGCGTGCAATGACGTTGAATCCGGCGTCGGCCAGCGACTGCGTGTCGGCCGGCGCCACCAGGTCGTAGCCGTCGATGTCCCCGGCCTCCAGCGCCTGCCGGCGGGCATTGGGGTCTTCGATAATGCGGAAGATGATCTCCTGGACCTGGCCCTGTTCGCCCCAGTAGCCGTCGAAGGCGGACAGCTGCAGGGACTCGCCGACCGACCAGCTGTCGAACTTGAACGGGCCGGTCCCCACCGGGTGGCCCATGGCATATTCGCTCAGCTCCGGCGCCTCCTCCGAACCCCCGACGTCGTCGGCTTTGAACTTCTGCAGGGCGGTGGGGCTCTGCATCGCGAAAGCCGGCAGCGACAGCGCCGGAATGAAACCGGCGAAGGGCTGGGCCAGGTTGACCGTCACCTCGGTGTCACTGACCGCCTCGCAGGAGTCGTAGACTGCGGTCTCGGGGGAATCCGAGTAGCCGCGGAACAGCGAGCCGTAGTAGTAACTCACCGACTGGGACTGCTGGATCCCCTCGAAGTTGTACCAGCGGTCGAAGTTAAAGCAGACGGCATCGGCATTGAAGTCGGTGTCGTCGTGGAACTTCACGCCCTCCTTGAGCTGGAAGGTGTAGGAGAGCCCGTCGTCGGACATCTCCCAGGATTCAGCCAACAAGGGTTCAGGGTCCGGTGTTCCTTCCTTGACGCCGACCAAACCCTCGAAGATCTGGCGGCTGACGCGGAAGGACTCGCCGTCGCTGGCGAAGGCCGGATCCAGCGACTTGGGATCCGACGACGCGGCGAACACGAAGGTCGGATTGACTCCCTCCGTCTCGCCCTGCGCTCCGCCGCCGCGCTCGCTCTCGGCACAGCCGGACAGGACGAGTGCGCCGGCGGCCAGGCCGGCAATGACCGCTCCGGCGCGCCGGCCGCTTCGCTGGCCTCCGGAAAAGATGTCAGTAAATGACATGGACTGCTCCTCGGGGACGTGAGGTGTGACGCCGACTTTGTGTACGGCAGCCGGCGGAGGCGCGGTGGCGCGTCCGCTTGATGAGAGCTTAGTCACATGTCTGATTGAAAGCATCGGTTTCAGGTTCGGCGGTTGGGCCAAAACCATCACAATTTGGTGACGAGTCCCGCGCCTGATGGCGCGACGACGGCGGTGGAGGCCTCCGGGCCCCAGGGCCCGGAGCGGGCCGTGGAACGCCAGGAGCCCCGCAACTGACGCTGCGGGGCTCCTGGTGATGGTGCGCAAGGCGGGACTTGAACCCGCACGTCCGAGGACACTGGAACCTAAATCCAGCGCGTCTACCAATTCCGCCACTCGCGCATTCGTTCCGGGCATGCCGGAACAGGAATCAGTCTACCGGCACGGCGGCACTCGTCTGGCGGGGACTGATGCCTCGTGCAGACGCCTAATTGTCCAGGCCGAGGTCGCGGCGCAGCTTGGCCACGTGGCCGGTGGCCCGGACGTTGTACTGAGCCAGCGCCACCTTGCCCTCGGGATCCACCACGACCGTGGAACGGATCAGGCCCTCGTAGACCTTGCCGTAGTTCTTCTTTGCGCCCCAGGCCGCGTACGCCTCGGCTACGGCATGGTCTTCGTCTGAGAGCAACGGAAAGTTCAGTTCTTCCGTCTCCGCGAACTTCACCAGCTTCGGCAGCGGATCGGGGGAGACTCCCAGCACCGCGTATCCGGCGCCCTTCAACGAGTCGAGGCTGTCGCGGAAGTCGCAGGCCTGCTTGGTGCAGCCCGGTGTCGAAGCTGCGGGATAGAAGTAAACCACAACGTTTTGGCCACGATAATCGGCCAGCGAGACGGTGTTGCCCGCCGAGTCCTGCAGCGTGAAATCCGGCGCGGTGTCGCCGGTCGACAGTCGTTCGGCCATGGGGCAGCTCCTTAGGGATCCGGGGTTTCACACCAGCATAGCCAAGACAGTCCTCCGGCCGTTCCGACTACGTACGTATACTTGAGTGCATGCCGGATTTGAAGAATTGGCCGATGCCACGGTTGCTCTCCACCGCCGCCCGGCTCGTCGAGCACGAATGGAACGACAAACTGGCCGGCCTTGGCCTGACCCACGCCGGCGTCATTGCCCTTGAGGTGCTGGCCGCCGAAGGGGAAATGACGCAGGCGCAGCTGGCGACCCGCGTCCGGGTGCAGGCACAGACCATGGGCAAGACCCTGGGCAGGCTGGAGGTCCACGGGCACATCATCCGTGCCCGCAGCGATGTGGACCGCCGGCGGCAGATCGTGCAGATAACCGACGAGGGCAAGCGGGCCCTCAAGCATGCCGCCGAACTGGAGCGGCTGCTCAGCAGCGGCAGCGGCGACCAGATGGATGAGCTCAAGGAGCGGCTGACGGTGATCATCCGCAGGCTGGGCAACAGCCGCTTCGGTATCGGCGCGGTGGAAACCATCGACATCGCCGAGATCGACGGCTACGAGGACGGCGACTGACCCGCCGGCGTCCCGGTCGGCCTGAACCCGGCATCCTCAAGGCGCAGCCGGCGCTGCACTAGGCGCTCCCGTGCTGCCGACCGGACGGCGGCAGCGTAGGGCCATGGAAAACACTGCTCCCTTCGGCAAAGGAGAGTCGCAGCGGGTTTAGGGAACGGTGCGGGCTGAAGTGAGAGCGGTCTTGAGGATATGAATGTCTTGTTCAGTCGTTCCTCCCGAGATCCCGACACCGACTCTTTCGCCTCGTTGGAGCTGTACAGGTGCCCCACCGCCGAAGGCGATGAGTTTGCTGCCCGAGTTCACGGCCAGGCCGTAAAGGGGCTGCCCTGGTTGTACTTGCGACGTGAGTTCTTCTGTTTCCACGTTGAACGAGGCGGCTGTGTAGGCCTTGCGGAAGGCCATGTCCAAAGAGTGGAGGGGTGCGCCGTCCATGCGATGGAGAAGCACCGGGTTGCCGTGGATGTCAACGACACTGACGACGATGCGGATTGCCAGTTGTTCGGCTGCTTCTTCGGCGATGGCGGCGATCTTGATGACTTCCTGCAGCATCATGGGGGCCTTCCTGGATTTGCTGATCCTTAGTCGTCCTCATGGGGAGGTTCCGGGTGTGGGGGAGGCGGAGCTAATGAGTTGCCGGTGCTTCAGTTCCTGCCACACCTCGACGGGGATCCGCTGACTCAGCCATTGGTAGTTCTGCTCTTGTTGAGTGATGGTGCGGGCGCCGAGGCAGACGTTGGTGACGGCAGGGTGGGCGGCGCCAAATTGCAATGCCACCGCGCCCAGAGGCACTCCGTGGCGGTCGGCTACCTCTTGGTAAGGACGGATCTCGCTGAGGGTTGCACGCGTTGCCGGAGCGTAGTCCATGCGGGCTCCGGGTTTAGGGCCGGTGGCTAAGATGCCTGATCCAAAGATTCTGCCGTTGATGACGGCGATCCCGCGTCGCAGGCAGAGTGGGAGAAGCTCGTCCTGCGCCTCGGCGTTCAGTAGGTTGTAAGTACCGGCGATCAGAATGCAGTCAATGTCGGCTGCTTCTGCCGCTGCCATGCAGACATCGACCTCGTTGACGCCTATGCCCACGGCCCGCACTACCTTTTGGTCCCGCAGGGATAACAAGGCTTTGAACGCGCCGTTTAGGGCTTCCTGAAATCGGCGGGGTTGGTCGGCGCCGTGAGTCCAACGGTCCGTGTCGTGAACCAGGAGCACGTCGAAGTAATCCGTCCCCATCCGCTGCATGCTGTCTTCGACCTGGCGCATCACACCGTCGTAGGAGTAGTCGTATTCGATGCGGAACGGCGGGGTGTTGCACCAGGGGGCGGTACTGAAGGTCCCCGGGCTTGCGGGTTTTAGGGTTCGCCCGACTTTTGTGGCCAAGACGAACGTTTCTCTGTCCTCATCGGCGAGGACATCGGCCAGCCGGTATTCGGCAAGGCCATGGCCGTACATGGGTGCAGTATCGAAGAACCGGACGCCCGCGTCCCAGGCATGACGTACCAGTGCCCGGGCATCCTCTGTAGGTATGGGGGTGCGCATGTTTCCAAGAGCCACTGAACCGAATCCGGCAAGTGTGCAAGACCAGTCGAGCCGCCCGAACCCGCGCCGTTGCGTGGGAGCGTACGGTGCCATGGGTGTCTTCCTCAAGGTGGATCAACGTGCTGGGTGCCCGGGGAGGTGGTGCCGCGTCGTTGGCCGTGGGGAACCTTCACCGGTTCCTTCGGCGGCCCATTTCATAACGGTCCCACCTCCCCTGTACCGCGGTTTAGCGGGCTGAGGCGTCTGCACTTACTGAGGCTTCCTGTCCCGCCGCCCGGGATGAGCGTTCGACGAGGGCAGCGAATTCATCGCTCGACATCACGTCCGCGTACTGAGCCTGGATGTTGCGCAGGGATTCCCAGTACTGCCCGTATCCTTCGGGTGTTTCGTGGTCGAACTCGGGGTTGCGGCCGTGGGTGTTGAGGGGAATGGCCGTGCCGGAATCGGCCACGACGATCACTTTGTATCCCCTGTCGAAACCGTCGCGTGCCGTGGTCGGTACGCAGTTGGCGGTCGAGGAGCCGACGATCACGAGGTACTCGGCGCCGTCCTGCTGGAGGTACTCGTTGAAGGCCGTTCCGTAGAAGCTGCTGTTGCGGTGCTTTTGGAAGACCGGTTCGCCCTTTTGCGGTTCGAAACCTTTGCAGAGTGCGCCGTTCCACGTCCCGTGGTTGAAGGGCGAATCGGACTCTCTCCAGGACGGGTACTTCAGCCCCCAGATGCCGATGTCGTAGCCTTCGGGGTGCATGCCCCACATGGACCAGACGACCTTGATTCCCTTTTCGCGTGCGAGTTCGATCATTCTCTTGGCCGGCCCGAGGGATTCCTGCCCGGAGGGCGCTCCACCGACGCTCTGAATGTAGTCTGCCCCCTCCGGATCGAGGCAGAGATTCTGAATGTCGAGCGCATGGACCACGGTCTTGCTTAGATCTATGGTCTCGGGGATGAAGGTGTAGGAACGGTCGACGTATTTGTTGAGCTTGTCTTCGTAGGCGGTCATTGTCTTTCCTTTACTTACTGGATTCCTCGGTACGGTCCGATGAAGCTGAAGCCGCCTCGGCGGCTTGGCTACCGGCAGGGTCTTCGCCACCGTCAGTCACGTCTTGTTCCGGGCCGTGCTTGAAGCCCGGGACCAGTTCCTCCCAGTCGTATTCCTGGATGAAGTACTCGGCCGTGCTGTAGGTGCCGTCCATGGTGTCGCGCAGGTTTTTTGGCCCGTCGAAACCGACCATTTTCCAACCCATCTGGTCCTTGTTTCCGCCGTAAACCGGGTCGGCATAGAAACCTTGGCGGACATGCAGGCACAGGGTGTCAAAGAAACTTTTGTCTTCATCGGTGTTTCCCTGAAGCCGCGAGTAGTACACCTCCATCGAGGTCAGCGAGACCGGCACCGGTTTGGGAGCGCCGCTGACCTGTTCCAGCACCTGGTCTTGGACTTCTTCGGTCGCGTCCTTGAAGGACTCCGCCCGCAACTCGCGCGACCGGCGGTCGAGTTCATGGACCCCTTCGCGGTAGAGCCGCTGCAGGTCGGCGATGCGTGCCCGGGCGGATCGTGCTTCCGGACCGGCCAGGGCCAGGAAGCCGGTCCCGTCAGCCGCCGCATAGAGGTAGTCGATGCCTGAGAGGTAGCGGTCGATGAAGACGATCACCCTCGCCTCGCGTGCCCCTGGATCATGGTCGGTGGGCATGACGCGTGCGCCGGCGGCTTCTATGGTTTCCCACTCGTGGTCGGTGAAGAACAGTTTTTCGTCCGAGTCGGGGTCGATGTGGATCGGGACGATTTCCCAGTCGGCTTTCGAAACCATCGTGTCTTCCTTTCTGCGATTCTCTAACGCGCGGCAGTTACAGCCGCTAGCTGCGGCCCTTGAGGTAGGTGCCGGCGATGTAGTCTGCGCAGCGCCAGGAGTGGGCCATGATCGTGAGCGTGGGGTTGACGCCCATGGCGGTGGGGAAGCCCGCGCCGTCAAGCACGAAGACGTTGTCCACCGAGTGAGCCTGGCCCCATCCGTTCAGCACCGACTTGCCGGGGTCGGTTCCCATTCGGACCGTGCCCTGCTGGTGGCAGGCGTTGCCGGTGAATTCGTCTCCAAGGTAAACGGGGGTGGTTTTCGTTGCCCCGGCCGCCTGGAGGATTTCCACGTTTTTGTCGATCTGCCATTTGCTCATGGCGATGTCGTTGGCGTGGGGCTTGTTCGTGATCCGCGCTACGGGCAGGCCCCAGGCATCCTTGATGTTGGGGTCGAGGTCGACCCGGTTGGTCTCCTGGGGCATGTCCTGGAGGATGAACCCAATCTTCATGGAGTAGTCGAAGTAATTTCGGTCGGCGTCCTTCATGGCTTGGCCCCAGGTCGGGCGGCCGGGCATGATCGCGTTGATGGCCTGTCCGATCTGCGTGGTGGCGATGATGCCGCCGCCGATGTGGCCCCTGCTTTCGTCCGTCTCGTAAAAATGCGTGGAGCCGCCGCTTTGGTAGTTTCCCGTCCAGCCGCGCAGCGGTTCCTCGATGTCCTTGTCGAACAGTCCGACCGCGAAAATGTATTCGTGGAAGGTGGCGTTCTTGCCGACAAGGCCGGAATCGTTCGCGAGACCTTCGGGGAACCGGTTCGACGTGGACAGCAGCATGAGCCGCGCCGACTCGATGGCGCCGAGCGCCAAGACAACTACGGCGGCGTCCTGTTCCACCTCACGGCCCTCGGGGTCGATGTAGACGACGCCGGTGGCCCGGCCGTCCTTGCCCAGTTTGACTTCCCTGACGTAACTGTCGGCCCGTACTTCCAGGTTGCCGGTGGCGAGGGCTTCGGGGATGTACGTCGTCGCCACGCTGGACCGGGTTTGGGTGGGGTCACCGTACTGGTTCCAGAAACTGGTCCGGTTCACCGCCGCCCTGCCCAGGGCGTTGCCTTCGGTCAGGTGGGACATCGGCAGCGGGAAGGAATTGATGCCCAGCTTGTTGGAGCCCTCATAGAATTTCTTGCCGAACCGGGTCGGAGGCAACGGCCCGCTGGGGTACGGCTTGCTGCGGAAGCCTTCCCCCCGGTCGGCACCGGTAAGGCCCGAGATGCCGTAGCTCCATTCAACCTTGGTGAGGTATGGTTCCAGGTCCTCGTAGCGGTAGGGCCAGTCGGCCAGGCTCGCGCCTTCCAGATCCCCGTGGAGGGAGTGGAAAATGAAGTCCGATTCCCTCGGCCGGGGCATCCAGCCGGCCATGTGGCTCGTTCCGCCGCCGACGTTTGAGGGCACGGGGGAGAAATTGAAGATCCGGGCTTCCGAGTTTTCGTCCCGGCGCACCGTCCTGGGCATCAGCTTCACGTCCGGCCACAGGTAGCTGCGGTTCTGGAACTTCAGTTCGTCGCCGGAGTAGTGTTCCTCCGGGCGCAGCCACGGGCCCTTGTCGAATCCGACAACTGTGTAGCCGGCTTCGCTGAGAACCTTGACGGCGGGCCCGCCCCCCGCTCCCAGTCCGACGACGACGACGTCCACCGGGTCCATTTTTCGATTGCTGCTCACAGTAGAACCTCTCAGTTCGGTCGTTGTTGGGGAAGGCCTAGTAACTTCCCTCGCCCTGCTGGCTTTCCTGCAGGACGGCTTGGTGCCACTCGACGTTCGTCTTGTCGACGACATCGGTCGGGATGCGGACGAACTGGTTTACTTCCATGCCCAGAAGCTCATGCGCGAAAAGGGTTTCGATCATGCTGTGGCCCATTTCGACGCTGTTCACATCGACGGTGGCGGTGAGTTTGCCGGCTTTGATGGAGTCCATCCCCGAAATCAGGCCGTCAGCACCGATGGTGATGATGCCTTCCTGCCCGTCCCAATGCTTGAGACCGCGTGCGTCGATGGCCTGGGACGCGCCGAGCGCCATGTCTTCGTTTTCACCGTAGATCGCGTTGACATCGGGGTTTTTGGTCAGCAGGTCCTGTGCGGCCCGGAGACCCTTGTCCCGTACGTAGCCGCCGTCGGCCTGTCCGACGATCTCGATGCCGGGGTACTCCGAGATGGCTTTCTTGAAGCCCTGCTGGCGCAGCTTGGTCCAGTCCGATCCGGAGGGCCCCATGATCTGGATGACCTTGCCTTTGCCCTTGAGTTGGTCGCCGATGTATTGCCCGGCGATGTAGCCGGACTGCCAGCGGTCGTCATAACCGATGTTCGAGACGGTGTTAAGACCTCCGGTGGGGTCCTCGGCTTGGGAAGGATTGGCCAGTTCTTCAGTGGAGTTGAACTGGTAGAAGTCGACGCCCTCTTCCTGTCCGCGGCCGTACAGTTCCTGCATGGTCGCGGCGTTGGCGGCAGAGCAGACGAAGACCGCATCGAAGTCCCGGGCGATATACCCCTGGACAATGCCAAGGGTTTCCGTGCCTGAATGGGCGTCGTTGAGGGCGCCCTGCCGCTCCCAGGTCCATTTCACACCGAACCGGTCCTCGTATTCCTTCATCTTGTTGAAGGCCGCTTTTTCGACCTGGGTGTAGAACTCGGAGAGGATCGGGGGAGCAAAGCCGACTTTGATTTCACGGCCGTCCACTATTTCGCGGATGGCGGCATCGGCGGCCGAGTCCGGGTTGACCGCGGCACCGGCGCCTCCGCCCCCGCCTCCACCGGTGCCGGTCGGCGTCTCGACCGTGGTGCAGCCGGTCAGGATGAGGGCTGCCGCGACTGCTCCGGAGGCGAGGGCGCTGCGGGTCCGGGCGTACCGACGGCGGCCTGCGGGCCCGGTGGTGTCAGTTGTGGACATTGTCTTGCCTTTCATTTTTGATGGTCCCCGCAGCAACGGGGAGACCGGGGAAGCTGGTTTCGGCTACACGGGGGCGACGTCGAGCACAACGGCCCGCCGTTGCCGGACCCGGGCGTTGATGATGGCGCTGATCCGGTTCGCGAGGACGGCGATGATTAGAATCGAGCCAATGACGATCTTTTGATAGCTGGACGGAACGCCCGCGAGGTTGATGATGTTGATGGTTGCGGCCAGCGTGATGGCGCCGAGCACGGCTCCCAGGATGCGGCCCCTGCCGCCACTGAGCGCCGCACCGCCGATGACGGCGGCAGCGATGGCCTGGATCTCGTAACCGACACCGAGGTCGGCCGGGACGTTGGTATTACGGCCCGCCAGGATGACGCCGGCGATCGCGGCGCATAGCCCGCTGATGACGTAGGCGATGATACGGACCCGGTCCACCCGCACGCCGGACTGTACGGCGCCGGTCCGGCTGCTGCCGACCGCGAAGAGGTGTGTCCCCAGGCGGGAGGATCCCAAAATCCCGCCAAGGAGCAGCGCCACGATGAGGGATATCACCATGGGCAGGGTGAGGGCTCCGGCCAGCGGGCTCAGGCCGCCGATGACATAGAACTCGGGGACCATGTAGCCGATGATGGGAACGCCCTGGGTCCAGATGTAGAGGATGCCGCCGGCGAAGCCGAGCATTGCGAGCGTGGCAATGAAGTCGGGCAGCCCGACCCGGGTGACAAGCAGGCCGTTGCCGATCCCGATCAAGGCCCCGGCAAGCAGCGCTGCGAGGATCGCGGCGAACAGCGGCATTCCGGATTTCATCGTCTCGGCTGCCACCCCCGCGCAGAGTGCCATGGCTGCGCCGATCGAGAGGTCGATGCCTCCCGCGATCAGGACGACGGTCATGCCCATGGCCAGGATCATGACCGTGATGCTGCTGTTGAGGATGTTGAACAGGTTTGACGGAGCCAGGAACACCGGCAACGTGAACGCCGCAATCAAACAGGCCAGTACCAGCATGGCCAGGACGCCGAGGGTGGGGTCCAGCAGGATCCGGTCGACGATGCGGCCGACCAGGCCGGTGTTGCGTTTGGGGGTTGAAGTGCTCATGGTCAGTCCTGCTGTTCGGTCACGAACGGACGGGAACCCGCGGCCGGCTTCTGTGCCTGCTGCTGGGCCGGGGCCGGGGGAGTGTCGTGCGGAGTGTCGTGCCTGGGGGGCGCGTCAAGACGGGAGCGTTTGCCCATATTGAGTGCGTATTGCTGGACGCGGCGGTCGAAGACCACCCCGGCGACGATGCAAAGGCCGGTAACGATGCTGAAGTAGACGGGGTCGACGCCGTTGAGGCGCAGGCCCTGCTGCAGGGTTGCCAGCAAAAGGCCGCCGACGACAGCGGCCCAGACCGAACCGCGGCCGCCGGCAAGGCTCACGCCTCCCAGAACGGCGCCGGCGATGGCAATGAATTCGTAGCCGCCGCCCAGGAAGGCCTGTACGGCGCCGAGGCGGGAGGCAATGAGGACGCCGGCTGCTCCGGCGAGCATGCCGGAGACGATGAAGGTGCCCATCCTGACGCGGAGGACGTTGACGCCGGCGACGTTCGCCGCGTCGGCGCCGATGCCGATGGCATATATGCGCCGGCCGAATACCGTCTTGGCCAGGAAAAGCTGCATGATGACCAGCAGGATTGCGGCGATCCAAAAGGCGCTCGGGATGCCCAGGAAACTGCCGTAGACGATATCCGAAAAGCCCGGCGTCGTCACGCCTTGGAGAGGTACCTGTTCTGTCAGGACGATGAGCAGCCCGCTGGCGATGTTCAGCGTGGCCAGCGTGACGATGAAGTCGTTGATACCGAACTTCGTAATGAGCCATCCGTTGAACAGGCCGAATGCCGTGCCGGTGGCGACGCCCACGAGGACGCCCACCAGTGTCGGCGCCCCGCTGAGCAAAGCCCACATGGTCGTTCCGGCACTCAGCCCGGCTACCGTGCCGACGGACAGGTCGATGCCTCCGGCCACGATGACGATTGCCACCCCGACGGTAATCAGCAAGACGGGGATGGCGTTGTTAATGTAATCGGTGAGGCTTTCCGGTTGCAGGAAGACTGGCGACATCAGTTGGAACACGATGACCAGGACGATCAGGGCGACCGCGATCGGAACGCCGCTGGTCGAAAGTGTGCGGGATACGGCCCGTTGAAATTTCATCATTCGCTCCTGCCGGCGGATAGCGCCAGAATTCTGTTCTTCACGCCCTCAAAGTTTCCGGCGGCCAGTTCCTGTTGCAGCGAGGTCACCGAACCCACCAGCCGGCCTTTTTTCAGGATCAGGACACGGTGGCTGAGTTCCAGCAGTTCGGCGATTTCCGAGGCAATCACGATGGCGGCCCCGCCAGCGGCGACGAAATCGCGGATGAGGTTGTGAACCTCCACCTTGGCCGAGACGTCGATACCCTGGGTCGGTTCGTCGAAGATCAGCAGTGAGGGCTTGGTGTTCAGGCAGCGGGCCACGATGGCCTTCTGCTGATTTCCGCCGCTCAGGTTTCGAATCTTTTCCCTGACGCTTGGGGCACGGATTGCCAAGCGCTGCCGGTAGCTCTCGGCCTGGTCCATTTCCTCGCGGTTTTTGACCAAAAAACCAAGCTGCGTGACGCCGCCCAAGCTGGAGATGGAGATGTTTTCGGCAACGGAAAACTCCGGCAGAATGCCCAGCTGCTTGCGGTCTTCCGGCAGCATGGCCAACCCGTGACGGTATGCCGAGCTCGAATCGCGGAGGCGCAGGGGTTGCCCGTTGAGGTGCATTGTTCCGCTGCTCATCTTGTCCAAGCCCATGATGACTCTGGCCAACTCGGTCCGCCCGGCACCGGCCAGTCCCGCTATGCCCAGGATCTCGCCCTTACGAACGGACAGCGAAATGTCCTTCAAGACGTGGCTGCGGTGCACATTCTCCAGTCGCAGCACTTCCTCGCCGGTGTCGGCCGCGGCGTGCGGCGGCGTGCCGCTGGCCGCACCGAATTCGCCGGCTGCGATTCCAAACATCATGCCAAGCAGTTCATCGACGTCCGTCTCTGCGATGGCGGCAGTCCCGGCGTTGGCCCCGTCGCGGAAGACGGTGGCGGTGTCCGCCAGACCGAACAGTTCCTCCAGGTGGTGGGTTACCCACAGCAGTGGCACGCCCCGCGCCCTGAGCTTGCGCATGTGTTCGAATAGGTGCCGCTTTTCTTCTTCTTCGAGCCCGGACGTCGGCTCGTCCAAAATCAGGACGCGGGGGTCGAAGGCCAGTGCCTTGACGATCTCCACCACACGCTTTTTCAAAGCACCGAACTCCCCAACGGGAAGCTTCAAGTCCTCAGGGGTGAGCCCGAAGTCGGCGGCGAGTTGCAAAACGCGCTCTTCCATCCCCTTGCGGTCAAGCCGGACCTTCAGGCCGAGGAATCGGGCATTGACCTCGCGGCCCAGGAAGATGTTGTCGAGTGCCGTGAGCGCCGGAACGAGCGACAGCTCCTGATGGATGGTCGTGATGCCTGCGTTGAGGGCGTCGCTGGGATGGCGGAACTGCACTTCTTCCCCGGCCAGGGTAACTGTGCCCGCGTCCGGCGAGACCACGCCGGACAGCACATTGATCAGCGTGGATTTGCCGGCCCCGTTGCCTCCCAGCAGGGCATGGATCTCGTCGGGGCGGATGTCCAGGCTCACCCCGCGCAGGGCGGTCACGCCTTGGTACTGCTTCACCACGCCCTCAACTTTGAGCAGCGGCGAATGGCCGCCAGGTTCGGTGGGATGCGCCATGGGATCGCTCCTGTTCTTGGAGGTTTGGCGGCAGGTGACGCTCGGTGTGTGAGCAACATCATGTGAAAACTCAATATAGTAATCAGTCACAACAAATGCAATAGCCTTTTTCGCTTGAGGGGCGGGGCACGGCTTCAGTCCGCAGGCCAGCGCAGGCACCGCCGTGGGTGTGTGGCCGCAAGGTGTCAGCGACTCGGCAGGGTGTGTGCGGCCTTGGGTGGGCGCTGGTCGTTGACTTGGGCCGCCGCGGCTAATATGTTGTTGCTCACTACTATTGCTTCCTGATGGGAGAAGGCAATGAGGCAACCGAGCCGCGAAGACAAGTTTTCCTTCGGCCTATGGACGGTGGGGTACACGGGGGCCGACCCCTTCGGCGGCCCTACCCGGTCGCACGTGGATGTCGTAGAAGTGGTGGAACGGCTGACGGGTCTCGGCGCCTACGGATTGACGTTCCACGATGATGACCTCTTCGCCTTCGGCAGCAGCGAGGGGGAGCGGCAGAAGCAGATCGACCGCCTGAAAGGTGCACTCGAGGACACGGGCCTTCAGGTTCCGATGGTCACGACGAACCTTTTCAGCCCCCCGGTTTTCAAGGACGGTGGGTTTACCTCCAACGACAGGGCCGTCCGGCGGTTCGCCCTTCGAAAGGTCCTGCGGAACATTGAGTTGGCCGCAGAGCTCGGGGCCCGGACTTTCGTCATGTGGGGAGGCCGCGAGGGCGCTGAGTACGACGCTGCCAAGGACGTCCGGACAGCCCTTGAACGGTACCGCGAGGCACTGGACGTTTTGGCGGCCTACGTGACCGATCAGGGGTACGACCTGCAGTTCGCCATTGAGCCCAAGCCGAACGAGCCCCGCGGCGACATCTTGCTGCCGACGGTGGGCCACGCGCTGGCGTTCATCGAAACCCTGGAGCGGTCCGAACTTTTCGGTGTCAACCCCGAGGTCGGACATGAACAGATGGCGGGCCTGAATTTCACCGCCGGCGTTGCCCAGGCGCTGTACCACGGCAAGCTGTTCCATGTTGACCTCAACGGCCAGCGGGGGGTTAAGTACGACCAGGATCTGGTCTTCGGCCATGGCGACCTGCAAAACGCTTTCTCTCTCGTGGACCTGTTGGAAAACGGCGGCCCGAACGGTGGCCGGGCTTACGACGGTCCGCGCCACTTCGACTACAAGCCGTCGCGGACCGAGGACGCCGGGGGAGTGTGGGATTCGGCTGCGGCGAACATGCGGATGTACCTGTTGCTGAAAGAGCGGGCCGCCGCCTTCCGCTCGGACCCGGAGGTCCAGGAAGCGATGCGCGCCTCCCGCGTCACCGAACTGGAGCAGCCGACCCTTGCCGATGGAGAGTCCTACGCCGAGCTGCTCCAAGACCGTTCCTCGTACGAGGATTTTGCCCCGGAGGGGTACTTTGACGGCTCCGGGTTCGGGTTCGTCAGGCTTCAGCAGTTGGCTATGGAACATCTGCTGAACGCGCGCTGAGCTGCGGAACCGGCGAGGTCCAGGCTCGGCCGACGTATCTGGAGGCATCATGACACTAGTCGCGGGTGTTGATTCTTCGACGCAAAGCTGCAAAGTGGTCTTCCGGGATGCCCGCTCCGGTCGGGTGGTTTCTGCGGGACGGGCCACCCATCCGGCGGGCACCGAAGTTGACCCGGAGGCCTGGTGGAGAGCGCTGCAGGCGGCGCTCGCAGAGGCGGGAGGTCTCGGCTCGGTCAGCTGCCTTTCCGTAGCGGCACAGCAGCACGGCATGGTGGCCCTCGATCAGGAGGGCCGGGTGATCCGGCCGGCCTTGCTCTGGAACGACACCCGCAGCGCGGGCGCTGCGGCTGCACTGGTGGGCGAAGTGGGCGCCGATGAATACGTGCAACGGACGGGATTGATTCCGGTGGCGTCTTTCACCGCTAGCAAACTCCGCTGGTTGCGTGACGCCGAGCCCGCCAATGCAGCAAAGGTAGCCGCGGTCGCTCTTCCCCACGACTGGCTCACCTGGCGGTTGCGCGGGTATGGGCCGGCCGCTTCCAGCCCGCTGGGGCCGGTCCTTGAAGAACTCACGACAGACCGGTCGGATGCCAGCGGTACCGGCTATTGGGATCCGGAGGCGAACCGGTACGACATGGATCTGTTCGCCTTGGCCCTCGGACATGCTGCCATCGTGCCCCGTGTCCTTCGCCCCCATGAGCCGGCGGGAAAGACGCCCGGGGGAGTCCTTCTGGGCGCGGGAGCCGGAGACAATGCCGCTGCGGCCCTGGGCCTCAACGCTTCCGGCCGGGAGGCCCTCGTTTCGATCGGCACCAGCGGAACCGTGTTCGCCTCATCCGCCGAACTGCGCCGGGACAGGACAGGTTCCGTCGCCGGGTTCGCGGACGCTGCCGGCGCCTTCCTCCCGATTGCCACCACGCTCAATGCAGCCCGCATCCTGACGTCGGTCGCCGAGGTGCTCGGCGTCGACAACGACGAGCTCTCGCGTCTCGCCCTGGAAGCTCCCGCCGCGGCCGGGGGAGCCGTCCTGGTCCCTTGGTTCGAAGGGGAACGCACCCCAAACCTGCCCAACGCGACGGGCAGTCTTCACGGGCTGTCGCTGACCGCAATGACAAGGCCCAACCTTGCGCGCGCTGCCATTGAAGGAATGCTGTGCAGTCTCGCCGGCGGGCTTGACGCGCTGCGGAAGGCCGGTGCCCTTCCCGAGCGGGTCCTTCTGATCGGCGGGGGCGCGCAGAACCGGGCCGTGCGGTCGATTGCCGCGCAGGTCTTCGATATGCCGGTCTCGGTTCCGGTACCCGGCGAGTACGTGGCCGAGGGGGCCGCGGTGCAGGCCGCCTGGGTCCTGGGCGGAGTACGCCCTGACTGGCCGCCGCACTTCGATGCGGAGCTGCGACCCGATCCGCGGCCTCTTATCCGGGACCAGTATCGCAGCCATGCCGAAGCGCAGGAGGCGTGGTTCCGCCGTCACAACGAAGGCGCGGCGTGAAGAAGCAGGCAGGCGCCGGCAGCCAGGAGACGGGACCGGTCCTCGCCAATGCGCGCAGCACGCGCCTGACACTCGACTGCTACGGTGCCAGGATCGTTGAACTGCTCCTGCCGGACAGGGGCGGCAAGCTCGAAAACGTGGTGCTTGGGTTCGACTCTGTGGATGACTATCGCCGCCACGCGGACTGCTACTTAGGGGCCACGATCGGCCGGACAGCGGGCCGCATCCCAGGCGGCCGGTTTTCCTCGGCAGGGGTCACCTTTCCCGTTGCCGCGAACGAGGGACGGAACCACCTTCATGGAGGACCCAGCCGAAGTTTCGACCGCGTCCTGTGGTCCCGTTCGGATGCGTCCCCGGAACGGGCGCAGGACGACTTTGTCAGTCTGGACTACCGCAGCCCCGAAGGCGAAGAAGGCTATCCCGGAAACCTCTCCGCGCGGGTTAGCTACTCACTCTCCGAAGCCAACGAGCTGTCGATTCTCTTCACGGCCAGGGCCGACGCGGACACCCCGGTCAATATGACCAATCACGCTTACTGGAATATGGACGGAGACGGGGCGAGGCCTGTCACCGATCAGCAGCTGATGGTTGACGCGGATTACATCCTGGCGACGGACTGGGAACGCATTCCGACAGGCAGCCACCTGCCTGTCGCCGGGTCGCCCTTCGACTTCCGCAAGCTAAGGCGGATCGGAGCCTTCCTGCCGAAGTCGGGCACCGAGCCGTGGCCGGGCATCGACAACACGTTCCTGTTCAATCCGGGCAGGGACAACACCAAGCCCGCGGCAGTACTTTATTCTCCGGAAACCGGACGTCTCATGGAGCTCTACACCACGGAGTTCTGTCTTCAGGTCTATACAGCGAACCGGCTGCCTCCGCTGGTCGGCCGCGGGGGAACCTTGTACGGGCCCGGCAGCGGCATATGCCTCGAACCCCAAAAGATCACCGATACCAGCCGTTTCCCCGACTTTCCGTCCGTGGTCCTTCCGGCCGGAACGGAGTACCGGCATCTCAGCCGATACCGTTTCTCGACAGCGTGAGCCGATCAAGCAGAAGCGGCCCCTCGTCGGGATACGCGACGCCCCTGTCAGGCGACGAAGGAGTAGGCAGCGGGGTCGGCCAGGAGGTCTGCAAATACCAGTTCAGCCGCGCCGACCATGAGAAGATTGGCGCCCAGCTGAGGTCGGGAAATGTGAACACTTTGGCGTGAAACCGGCAGCGATTCCCGGGAGACGAGGTGCTCCAGCCGCTCCGGATCGGCTGCATGCAAGGAACCCAGAAAGCCGCCCAGAATGATCAACTCCGGATTCAGGATGTTGATTGCGTTGCCCAGGGCAATGGCGAGGTATTCCTGCTGCCGGTCCACAACAGCCCGAACCTCGGCAGAAGTGGATGAAAGCAGCGCCTCCTCCAGTTCGTCCACGTCCGCGGATGCCAATCCGAGGGCGGCAAGCAGGGCATCGCGGGTAACTTCGGATTCCAAGGTGCCTCGGGCGTGCGCGGTGTCAAGCCCTCCGCCGCTTCTGATCCGGGTGTGGCCCAGCTCCCCGGCATGACCGGCGACGCCTGTCACGGCGTGGCCTCCGCTGATGATGCCGCCACCGATGCCGCTGGCCCCGCCGTTGAGGTAAATCATGTCGCTGACCCGTCGGGCGGACCCAAAGGTCCTTTCGGCGAGAGCACCAAGGCTCGCATCGTTGGCGGCTTTCACGGGATACCCGGTGGCAGCGGCCAGCATCTCGGCAATCGGTTCATCGGTCCACTCCAGGTGCGGGGCCAGCCGCACGAGCCCGTCCCGTGTCCTCACCAAACCCGGGACAGCGACGCCGATCCCTGCGATCCGGGTCCCGTCAGTCTTCATTCCTTCGATGATCGCCGCACTGATGTTGACCGCTTCCCGGACGCTGGGGGCCCTGTCCGTTTCATAGCGGACCCGTTTCTGGACAACGCCGCCCAGGCAGACGGCACCGACGGTCACCGCGTCGATCTCGGGATTGACGGCGATCGCCACTGTCGCCGGGTTGGGGCGCACCACGGCACTCGGCCGCCCGACACCGTTACTTGAGTCGGGGCTCGTTTCCAAGACCAGTCCGAGCTCGGCAAGCTCGCCGACCAAGGCACCGATTGTCGACCTGTTCAGCCCTGTTTTCCGGGTCAGCTCGGAGCGGGGAACGGGGCCGGCATGATGCACGAACTGAAGAATGGTGGAGAGGTTATGCCGGCGAATGCTGTCGAGGTTGTTCCCAGCCCGCGGGGCCGGCAGCGGCCGCCCGTGGCTGGTGCCAACCTGCGCGTCTGATGAATTCAACCAAGCCTCCCTGGATTCTGGACAAGAAACAACTGCGTAACTTATCGTTCAACCGCAGGCTACTCCATCCCCATTGCTCCCAATTGTTAATTCCTTGAACAAATTATGGCACAAGAGTAATCTTCCGGTATGTTGAACGCCCAAGGCCCTCCGCGGCCTGTCCGCACCGGCTTGGTGGGCTACGGGCTGGCCGGAAAAGTCTTTCATGGGCCCTTCCTCGGCGCCCTTCCGGAGTTCTCCCTGGACGTCATCGCGACGGCCCACCCGGAACGGAGGCTGCAGGCCGCCAAGGACCATCCCGCTGCAGAGATTGTTGCAGACGCCAACGAAATGCTGGCGGGGGGCCTGGATCTGGAATTGGTGGTGCTAGCCGGCCCTCCCCACACCCATGTGGATCAAGCGCTGGCAGCACTGGACGCGGGCTTGGCGGTGATCGTGGACAAGCCCTTCGTGCCAACGGTCGGCGACGGCGAGCAACTGATAGAACGGGCAGAACGCGTCGGGAAACCCCTGATCGTGTTCCAGAACCGGAGGTGGGACGGGGACTTCCGAACGGTGCGGAAGATGCTGGCCGAGGGGCACCTGGGACGGGTCTATCAGTTTGAATCGAACTTTGAGCACTGGGCGCCCAAAGTCGTTGACCGCTGGCAGGATACGACGCCTCCGCACCTGGCCGGCGGGATCACGTTTGATCTGGGCAGCCACCTCATAGACCAGGCCTTGGTGCTGTTCGGTCCGGTTGAAGAGGTCCGTGCCGACGTGCGCACCGTTCGTGATGGCGGCGGCAACGACGACGTCAGCCTCATTGAGCTATTCCACTCGAACGGCGTGCATTCGCGGCTCTGGATGAGCCGGGTGGCGGCGCAAGCCGGACCCCGCTTCCGCGTTCTGGGGACCGAAAGCGCCTATGTCAGCTATGGCCTGGACGGCCAGGAACCGGCCTTGGCGGCGGGGGCAGTCCCAACTGATCCAGGGTTCGGCGCCGAGCCCGAAAGCACGTGGGGCACGCTCGGCATCCGGGCGCCGGGCCATCCCGCCCCCATTGCGGTGCCGACCGAACGAGGCGACTACCTTGGGTTTTACCGGGCTGCGGCTCTGGCGGTCCGGGGAAGCGGGCCCATCCCGGTTAATCCCCGGGAGGCTTTGGAGGTCGTCCGGGTGATCGAACGAATCCATCAGTTGGCGAAGCCCGGCTAGGGATGCTGCGGGCGTGTCGCTTCCGAAGACCTTGTCCCGCCGTCAAAGAACGGAAAACCCCGCCTGACCGGGCTTTCGCCAATCAGACGGGGTTTGTCTGTGCACCCCCCGGGACTCGAACCCGGAACCCATTGATTAAGAGTCAATTGCTCTGCCAGTTGAGCTAGAGGTGCAGCTGTCGGTGAGGGGCCGGCGCCGGTTTCCCGGGCGCTTTCTCCCTCGCAACGACATGTAACTCTAGCAGGACTTTTCCGCGAATGTGAAATTGAGGCGGCCTTTGTCGCCTACTTCACAGAAACCGCCAGCATCCGGTCCTCGTCGGTGCCGTTGGTGAGTACCCAGAGCCGGCCGTCCGGGGCAGCGGCCACGTCGCGCAGCCGGCCGTATTCTCCTTCGTAAAAGGCCTCGGGCTCTCCGGCCTCGGTGCCGTCGAGCTCCACCCGCCAGAGCCGCTGGCCGCGCAGCGCGGCGATCCACGCCGTCCCGTCCACCAGGGCCATGCCGCTGGGGGAGGCCTCGGCCGTGGACGGCCAGACCACCTTGGCGTCGATGAACCGCTCGTCGCCGGGGGCTCCGGTAACGTCCGGCCAGCCGTAGTTGCCGCCGGGCTCGATCAGGTTCAGCTCGTCGTCCCGGTCGGGGCCGAACTCCGTAATCCAGAGCCTGCCGTCGGCGTCCCACGCCAGCCCCTGCACATTGCGGTGGCCGAAGCTGTAGACCGGGCTGTCGCCGAAGGGGTTGCCGGGGGCAGGGTCGCCGTCGGGCGTGACCCGTAGGATCTTGCCGCCCAGAGAGGAGAGATCCTGGGAGCGGGAGGAATCGGCGGCGTCGCCGGTGGCGATGTACAAGTAGCCGTCCGGGCCGAACTTGAGCCGCCCGCCGTTGTGGATCCCGGCTTTGGGAATGCCCGTGACGATTTCCTGCCCGTCGCTGAGCCGGCCGTCGTCCCAGCGGTAGCTGAGAACCCTGTTGTCCTCCGGCGAGGTGAGGTAGACGTAGAGCCGGGCGTCGGCGTCGAAATCGGGGCTGGGCTCCAGCCCCAGCAGGCCGGCCTCGCCGGTGGTTTCCAGCGCGGAGTCCACGGGCACGGCGGCAACCGTTTCGCCGTCGACCACGTGTTTGATCAGGCCGGTGTCGTTCTCGGAAATGAGGGCACTGCCGTCGGGCAGTACGGCTATGGACCACGGTTCGGCCAGGCCCGAGGCCGCCGCTTCCACGTCCGGGCTGGTAGCGGCGCCGCCGCTACTGTCCGGCCGGCCGCTGCCGCCGACGCTGCAACCGGCCAGGACGGCCGCCAGCGCTACGGCCAGGGCCAAGGGGGCAAACCGAAGCGGCAGGATGCGCCGATCCGCTTGGTCGTCCATCCGTCAGCCTCGTTTCCGGTCCGCTCCGTTCCCATCCTCGGCCTCCACGGACGGTTCGATGACCGCCTCGCCCGCGTAACCGAGCCATTCGGTCTCATCGTAGAGCGGTTTCTCCGTGACCGCCGCCTGCTCCGCTGCCGCGTCCTCGACATCGGCCGGCACCGGCTCGTCCGCGCCGAAGCCGCCGGCAGCCGACGTGCCGGTGTCGCCCGGGGACTCCGGCATGGTCTCCTCCACCATCAGGTCCTCGTCGAATGCCCGCGGCGTGCGGCCGGTCGTTGGGTTCCCGCTGGCAGTGCCGGAGGGGGCGTGCATCAGGTTCGACGGCGTGGGGGCGGCCTCGGAGGGGGCGTGCGCCAGGTTCGACGGCGTGGGGGCGGTCTCGGAGGGCGCGTGCGCCAGGTTCGACGGCGTGGGGGCGGGTCCGGAGGGGGCGTGCGCCGGATTCGCCGGCGCGGAGGCGGCCAGGGATCCGGCCTTCGTGGAGCGGGACTTGCGGCTGAACAACCGGCACAGCAGGGCGGTCGCGAGGGTGGCTGCGACGGCGGTCCTGATTCCCCATCTCCGGTCCATGGCCTTCACCTTCGGTTGATGGTTGTGCTGCATCCGGTCCCGACGTTACGTGCGGGACACGGCAGTGTCCATAGCCTCCCGTGGCCGGTTCCGTCTCCGAAAACGTGAGGTGGACCGGCAGGTTGAGGCGATGCTTTGCAGGCCCGGGGCGGGCCGCTAGGCCCGGAAGATCAGCTCCGCCATGAAGCTGTGGAAGTCGGGCTGGTCTTCGGACTGGTCGATCGTGTGGCCCTCGGCGGGCAGCCTGCCTTCGGCCTGGACGCCGAACCGGAACGTCCTGCCGGTGCTGGTGCCCACTTCGTATTCCCCGCCGCCGAGCTGGACTGCGTGGGACATGTTGGTCATGTTGATCGCGACGGGGGTGCCGCCGGCCGTCAGCGCGGAGCCGTCGAACGGCGCGATGACCAGTTCCTGCGGCCGCCAGCGGTAACCGATCACGTAAAAGTCTTCGGTCCCGCCCTGCGTCCGGTGCGCATCGTCCTGGCGGCCGCTGGCGAAGACGAGGTTGTAGTCGCCGTAGTTGGGAATCTGGGAGTCAAAGATGGCGCTAAGCGCGTCCTTGAGTTCGTCGCTGGTGGGCATGTGGCCTTCGGAAGTGCGTAATCGGGCGGGAGTGCTGGGCGCCTGCGGCGCCGGAAGCGCGGGGCGCTGCCGTCAGCCTAAGGAACCGGACCCACAAAAAAGCGCCTGGCCCATGTGGTGCCCGGCGCTTGATTGTAAGGGTGGAAGTCAGACGGCGTCGACCGCTTTCACCGGCATGGCCGAATGGTCGGTCTCCCACGTGTGGCTGCGGGGAACCGGGCCATGGTCGCGGCGGACAACGACGGCGAGGCGCGCCAAGACGGCGGCCATCCCTATTGCGGTCAGGGCAACTGAGACTGTCATGCCGCTATTGTCAACCGGGGCAACCGTCAAGTTCAAGCTAACGTTACTTACCTCACTATGTAGTATCTCTTTATGGACATGAGGCGGCTGCAGATTCTGCGGGAACTGGGCGACCGCGGATCCGTCGTCGCCACCGCCGCTGCGATGAAGATCACAGCCTCGGCCGTCTCCCAGCAGCTGAAGGCGCTGCAGCGGGAGGTGGGCGTCACGCTGGTGGAGAAAGCCGGCAGGGGAGTGCGGCTGACCGAGGCCGGGCTGGCCATGGCAGCAGCCGCCGCGGACGTCTCCGCGGCGATGGAGCGGGCGCAGGCCACCGTGGACGGCTACCGCAGCGGCTGGCAAAACCAAATCCGTGCCGCGTTCTTTCCCAGTGCGGCGGAAATGTTCCTGCCGGGCCTGATGTACCGGCTGCAGGACATCGAGGGGCTGCACTTCGACCCCTGCCTGGAAGACCCGTCCGTCGAGGGGTTCCTGCCGCTGGCGGCCGACTACGACCTGGTGCTGGCCCACAGCCAGCAGGGCGTCGAGGCCTTCGCCCGCAACGGCATCACCGTGCTGCCGTTGCTGGACGAACCACTGGACGTGGCCATGCCCGCCGGCCATCCGCTGGCGGCACTGGACGTCCTCCGGCCCGAGGACGTGGTGGACCACCCGTGGATCGGCGTCCCGCAGGGCTTTCCCTTCGAGCAGGTGCTGCGCCAGATCGAAGCGCGCACCGGCAGGCTGGCCAAGCGCACCACACGCTACGCCGACCTGCGCGTAATGGAGGCCATGGTGGCCGCCGGGCACGGGCTCGCCGTGGTGCCGCGGTTTACCTCCCGGAAGGCGCAGTCCACGCGCGGCTTCGTGATGCGCCCGCTGGAGGGGATCCGCGCCCGCCGGACCATCGTGGTGCTGGCCCGCAGCGACGTGGCCGAGCGCAGCAGCGTGCACCGCGTGATCGGAATGCTGCAGCAGGAGGCGGCGGCGATCGCCAGCCAGCAGGGCTGAGGGCGGCCGGATCCGGGCAGCCCCGGCGCGCGGCAGTGCGGCCGGATCCGGGCAGCCCGGCGCGGTGCAGGGCGGCCGGATCCGGGCGGCCCGGGCCGGGGGGCGCCGGGCCAGCCGAGGCACCGCCGTCGTAATATGGCCCTGCCATGGCGGCGCGGGTCATAGAATCGATGCCATGAGTGCGGACGCAACCCCAGACATCAAACCCCGTAGCCGGGTAGTAACCGATGGCATCCACGCCGCTCCGGCGCGCGGCATGCTCCGAGCCGTAGGGATGGGCGACGAGGACTTCGCCAAGCCGCAGATCGGCATCGCGAGCTCCTGGAACGAAATCACCCCCTGCAACCTGTCGCTGAACCGGCTGGCCCAGGGCGCCAAGGAAGGCGTCCATGCCGGCGGCGGTTTCCCGATGCAGTTCGGCACCATCTCCGTCTCCGACGGCATTTCCATGGGGCACGAGGGCATGCACTTCTCGCTGGTCTCCCGCGAAGTCATCGCCGACTCGGTGGAAACGGTCATGATGGCCGAGCGCCTCGACGGTTCCGTGCTGCTGGCCGGCTGCGACAAGTCGCTGCCGGGCATGCTGATGGCCGCCGCCCGCCTGAACCTCTCCTCGGTGTTCCTCTACGCCGGCACGATCATGCCCGGCTTCGCGAAGATGGAGGACGGCTCGGAGAAGGAAGTCACCCTGATCGACGCCTTCGAGGCCGTGGGTGCCTGCGCCGCCGGCAAGATGAGCCGCAAGGACCTGGACTCGATCGAACGCGCCATCTGCCCGGGCGAAGGCGCCTGCGGCGGCATGTACACGGCCAACACCATGGCCTCCATCGGCGAGGCGATGGGCATGTCGCTGCCGGGTTCGGCCGCGCCGCCGTCCGCGGACCGCCGCCGCGACAACTTCGCGCACAAGTCCGGCGAGGCCGTGGTGAACCTGCTGCGCCAGGGCATCCGCGCCCGCGACATCATGACCAAGAAGGCCTTCGAGAACGCCATCGCGGTGACCATGGCCTTTGGCGGCTCCACCAACGCCGTGCTGCACCTGCTGGCGATCGCCCGCGAGGCGGAGGTGGACCTGACGCTGGACGACTTCAACCGGATCGGCGACAAGGTCCCGCACCTGGCCGACATGAAGCCCTTCGGCCGCCACGTGATGTTCGACCTGGACAAGATCGGCGGCGTCCCCGTGGTCATGAAGGCGCTGCTGGATGCGGGCCTGCTGCACGGCGACTGCCTGACCGTGACCGGCAAGACCGTGGCCGAGAACCTGGCGGCCATCAACCCGCCGGACCCGGACGGCAAGATCCTGCGCGCCCTGGACAACCCCATCCACAAGACCGGCGGCGTGACCATCCTGCACGGTTCGCTGGCTCCCGAGGGCGCCGTGGTCAAGTCCGCGGGCTTCGACGCCGACGTCTTCGAGGGCACCGCCCGCGTGTTCGAACGCGAGCAGGGCGCCCTGGACGCGCTGGACAACGGGCAGATCAAGGCCGGCG
This sequence comes from Arthrobacter sp. Y3224055, assembly GCF_059090825.1. Lineage (NCBI taxonomy): Bacteria > Bacillati > Actinomycetota > Actinomycetes > Micrococcales > Micrococcaceae > Arthrobacter > Arthrobacter sp. Y3224055. Next base: position 355,706 of record NZ_JBNHGB010000003.1, read on the forward strand.
ACGTGGTGGTCATCCGCTACGAGGGCCCCAAGGGCGGCCCGGGCATGCGCGAGATGCTGGCCATCACGGGCGCCATCAAGGGCGCCGGGCTCGGCAAGGACGTGCTGCTGCTCACCGACGGCCGGTTCTCCGGCGGCACCACCGGCCTGTGCATCGGACACGTGGCGCCGGAAGCGGTCGACGGCGGCCCGATCGCGTTCGTGCGCGACGGCGACCTGATCCGCGTGGACATCGCGGCCCGCAGCTTCGACCTGCTGGTCGACGAGGCCGAACTGGAAGCGCGCCGGGTGGGCTGGGAACCGCTGGCGCCGAAGTTCACCACCGGCGTGCTGGCCAAGTACGTCAAGCTGGTGAACTCCGCCTCCACCGGCGCGTACTGCAGCTGAACCACGACGGCGGGCGCCTCCCTCCGCGAGGCGGGCGCCCGCCGTCGTGCCCCTCCCCGGGTGAAGGGTCCATCTTATGGACTCAAGTGCCCAAATAATGAGACGGCGATGTCTCAGGTTGACACTGATATCCGCGTGGCACGAGACTGAAGCCATGCAAAGCGTATCCGTGGTCGTCCTTACCAAGCGCGTGGCGTAAACGCCCGTCTGGCACAACCACGTCACGCGCGAAACCCCATCGGAGCCAACCGGCTCGACGGGGTTTTTTTATTTGCAGAAGAGAACAGGGCCGTTCCCCGCTCGCGGAGGACGGCAAGCACATCAGAGAACATCAAGATCCGCAAAGGAAATCCGATGACTAAGGGATCGCCAATCAGCCCCTCGCTGATGGCCAATAAGGCGCCGGCCTCGCCCGACGCTGTCAAAACCAAAGATGTAGCTGCCTCTGTCTCTTCCGTCGTGGACGGCCTCAGCCCGGTAGTCGGGCCGAACAACATCGTGCCGCCCACGGAAATGACCGGCTCACAAGCCGTTGTCCGTTCGCTGGAAGAACTGGGCGTCGATGACGTCTTCGGGTTGCCGGGCGGGGCCATCCTCCCCACCTACGACCCGCTCATGGATTCGGCCAAGATCAACCACGTCTTGGTCCGTCATGAACAGGGTGCAGGCCACGCCGCACAGGGTTATGCCATGGTCACCGGCCGCCCCGGTGTCTGCATTGTCACCTCCGGCCCGGGGGCCACCAACCTGGTCACCGCCATTGCCGACGCGCACATGGACTCGGTGCCGATGGTGGCGATCACCGGGCAGGTCTCCTCGGCCGTGATCGGCTCGGACGCGTTCCAGGAAGCGGACATCGTCGGCATCACCATGCCGATCACCAAGCACTCCTACCTGGTCACCAAGGCGCAGGACATTCCCCGCGCCCTGGCCGAGGCGTTCCATATCGCCACCACCGGCCGCCCCGGCCCGGTGCTGGTGGACATCACCAAGGACGCCCAGCAGTCCACGATGAGCTTTTCGTGGCCGCCGAAGATCGACATCCCCGGCTACCGCACCGTGGTCCGCGGGCACTCCAAGCAGGTCCGCGAGGCCGCCAAGCTGATCGCCGCGGCGGAGCGCCCGGCCTTCTACGTGGGCGGCGGCGTGATCAAGGCCCACGCGTCGCAGGAGCTGCGCGAGCTGGCCGAGCTGGTGGGCGCCCCGGTGGCCACCACGCTGATGGCCCGCGGCGTGTTCCCGGACTCGCACCCGCAGCACGTGGGGATGCCGGGCATGCACGGCTCCGTCTCGGCGGTGACCGCGCTGCAGCAGGCCGACCTGCTGATCACGCTCGGCGCCCGCTTCGACGACCGCGTCACCGGCGTGCTGAGCAGCTTCGCCCCGGGTGCCAAGGTGATCCACGCGGACATCGACCCGGCGGAGATCTCCAAGAACCGCACCGCCGACGTGCCGATCGTCGGTTCGGTCAAGGAGATCATTCCGGAACTGGCCGAGGCCTGCCGCGAGCGGTTCGCCGCCGAGGGAACCCCGGACCTCTCCGCCTGGTGGGCCACGCTGGAGCGGCTGCGCGAGACCTACCCGCTGGGCTTCGCCGAGCCCGACGACGGCCTGATGGCCCCGCAGCAGGTGATCCAGCGGATCGGCGAGCTGACCGGGCCGGAAGGCGTCTACGTCGCCGGCGTGGGCCAGCACCAGATGTGGAGCGCGCAGTTCATCAAGTACGAGCGCCCGCACGCCTGGCTGAACTCCGGCGGCCTGGGCACCATGGGCTACTCGGTGCCGGCCGCCATGGGCGCCAAGGTGGGCAACCCGGACCGCGTGGTCTGGGCCATCGACGGCGACGGTTGCTTCCAGATGACCAACCAGGAACTGGCCACCTGCCGGCTGAACAACATCCCCATCAAGGTCGCGGTGATCAACAACTCCTCGCTGGGCATGGTCCGCCAGTGGCAGACCCTGTTCTACGACGGCCGGTACTCCAACACCGACCTGAACACCGGCCACGACACCGTGCGCGTGCCGGACTTCGTGAAGATGGCCGACGCCTACGACTGCGTCGGCCTGCGCTGCGAACGTCCGGAGGACATCGACGCCACGATCCAGCAGGCTCTGGCGATCAACGACCGCCCCGTGGTGATCGACTTCGTGGTCAGCCCCAACGCCATGGTGTGGCCGATGGTCCCCTCCGGCGTGAGCAACGACCTGATCCAGATTGCCCGCGACATGACCCCCGAGTGGGAAGAGGAGGACTAGGAATGTCCCGCCATACCCTTTCAGTGCTGGTGGAGGACGTCCCGGGCGTGCTGACCCGCGTCGCCAGCCTCTTCGCCCGCCGGGCGTTCAACATCCATTCTCTGGCCGTCGGCCCCACGGAAGCAGACGGGTTCTCCCGCATTACCGTGGTGGTCGAGGCCGAGGGTGACCTGCTGGAGCAGGTCACCAAACAACTGAACAAGCTCATCAACGTCATCAAGATTGTCGAGCTGGTTCCCGAAACTTCCGTGCAACGCGACCACATCCTGGTCAAGGTCCGCGCGGATGCCGCAACACGGCTGCAGGTAACCCAGGCAGCAGACTTGTTCCGCGCCTCCGTGGTCGACGTGTCCACCGACTCGTTGGTCCTGGAGGCCACCGGCACCGCCGATAAGCTCGAGGCCCTGCTTGCAGTGCTGGAGCCGTTTGGCATCCGCGAAATAGTCCAATCCGGAACGCTGGCCATTGGCCGCGGCTCCCGCTCCATGAGCGACCGCGCGCTGCGTTCCGCCTGATTCCTTTCCACGCAATCCCAACAGGAGAAACCTAAGTGACTGAGCTGTATTACGACGACGACGCCGACCTTTCGATCATCCAGGGCCGCAAGGTCGCTGTCATTGGCTACGGCAGCCAGGGCCACGCCCATGCCCTGAGCCTGCGCGACTCCGGCGTCGACGTCCGCGTCGGCCTGGCCGAGGGCTCCAAGTCCCGCGCCAAGGCCGAGGCCGAGGGCCTGAAGGTCCTCTCCGTCGCCGACGCTGCCGCCGAGGCCGACGTCATCATGATCCTGACCCCGGACCAGGTCCAGGCCAAGGTCTACGCCGAGTCCATCGCCGACAAGCTCGAAGAGGGCAACGCGCTGTTCTTCGGCCACGGCTTCAACATCCGCTACGGCTTCATCCAGCCGCCGGCCAACGTCGACGTCGCCCTGGTCGCCCCGAAGGGCCCGGGCCACATCGTGCGCCGCGAGTTCGAAGCCGGCCGCGGTGTCCCGGACCTGATCGCCATCGAACAGGACTTCACCGGCAACGCCAAGGCCCTGGCGCTCTCCTACGCCAAGGGCATCGGCGGCACCCGCGCCGGCGTCATCGAGACCACGTTCACCGAAGAGACCGAGACCGACCTGTTCGGCGAGCAGGCAGTGCTCTGCGGCGGCGCCTCGCAGCTGGTGCAGTACGGCTTCGAGACCCTGACCGAGGCCGGCTACAAGCCGGAGATCGCCTACTTCGAGGTGCTGCACGAGCTCAAGCTGATCGTCGACCTGATGGTCGAAGGCGGCATCGCCAAGCAGCGCTGGTCGGTCTCCGACACCGCCGAGTTCGGCGACTACGTCTCCGGCCCGCGCGTGATCACCCCGGAGGTGAAGGAGAACATGAAGGCCGTCCTGGCCGACATCCAGAACGGCTCCTTCGCCAAGCGCTTCATGGACGACCAGGCCAACGGCGCCAAGGAGTTCCTGGAGCTGCGCCAGAAGGGCGAAGACCACCCGATCGAGGCCACCGGCCGCGAACTGCGCAAGCTGTTCTCCTGGATCAAGTCCGACGACGACTACACCGAGGGCGTAGCAGCCCGCTAGGTCAGTCCGACGGCCGGCGCCCACTGCGGGCGCCGGCCGTCGCGTTTCCGGAAGGCCCCGCCGTCGTCGTCACGGCTCCCGAGGCGCCCCGCCGTCGTCGTCACGTTTCCGGAAGGCCCCGCCGCCGTCGTCATGTTTCCGCGGCGCCCGCCGTCGTCGTCACGATTCCCATGGCCCGCCGTTTCACCGGGCCGGTGCCGGCCGGCCGGTACCGGTAACAACTGGGGGACAGGGCCGCAGCCGTTCTAGACTGGAGTCACCCCCATCTATACGCACGGCCATCACCATGCTTGCAGCGAAGGAACACCCCTGTGGAAAAACCAGTAGTCCTGCTGGCGGAGGAACTCTCCCCGGCGACCATCGAAGCCCTTGGGCCCGACTTCGAGATCCGGCAGACCGATGGAGCCGACAGGTCCCAGCTGCTGGCCGCGATTGCCGACGTCGACGCCATCCTGGTCCGCTCCGCCACCAAGGTGGACGCCGAGGCCATTGCCGCGGCCAAGAACCTGAAGGTCATCGCCCGTGCCGGCGTGGGCCTGGACAACGTGGACATCAAGGCCGCCACCCAGGCCGGCGTCATGGTCGTGAACGCTCCGACCTCCAACATCGTCTCCGCCGCTGAACTGACCGTCGGCCACATCCTGGCCCTGGCCCGCCACATCCCCGCCGCGAACGCCTCGCTCAAGGGCGGCGAGTGGAAGCGCTCCAAGTACACCGGCACCGAGATCTACGAGAAGAAGATCGGCATCATCGGCCTGGGCCGCATCGGCGCCCTGATCGCCGCGCGGATGCAGGCGTTCGAGACCCAGATCCTGGCCTACGACCCGTACGTGACCAGCGCCCGCGCCGCCCAGCTGGGCGTGCAGCTGGTCAGCCTGGACGAGCTGCTGGAGCAGTCCGACTTCATCACCATCCACATGCCGAAGACCCCGGAGACGGTGGGCATGATCGGTGCCGCCGCCTTCGAAAAGATGAAGCACACAGCCTGCGTGGTCAACGTGGCCCGCGGCGGCCTGATCGACGAAGCCGCGCTCTACGACGCGCTGAAGGAAGGCAAGATCGCCGGCGCCGCCATCGACGTCTTCGTCACCGAGCCGAGCACCGACCTGCCGTTCTTCGAACTGGAGAACGTGGTGGTCACCCCGCACCTGGGCGCCTCCACCGAGGAAGCGCAGGAGAAGGCCGGCATCTCCGTGGCCAAGTCCGTGCGCCTGGCGCTGGCCGGGGAACTGGTGCCCGACGCCGTGAACGTGGCCGGCGGCGTGATCGCCCCGGACGTCCGCCCGGGCATCCCGCTGATCGAAAAGCTCGGCCGGATCTTCACCGCGCTGACCCACGACTCGGTGACCCAGATCGACGTCGAAGTGGCCGGCGAAATCGCCGAGCTGGACGTGAAGGCGCTGGAACTGGCCGCGCTCAAGGGCGTCTTCCGTGACGTCGTCTCCGAGCAGGTCTCCTACGTCAACGCCCCCGTGCTGGCCGAGCAGCGCGGCATCAACACCCGCCTGATCACCACCACGGAGTCCGAAGAGTACCGCAACGTGCTCACCATCCGCGGCGCCCTGTCGGACGGTTCCCAGATCTCCGTCTCCGGCACGCTGACCGGCCCCAAGCAGATCCAGAAGATCGTGGCCATCAACGGCTACGAGGTGGAAATGCCGATCAGCGAACACGTGATCGTCTTCCTCTACGAGGACCGTCCGGGCGTCATCGGCACCCTGGGCCGGCTGCTGGGCGAGCAGGACATCAACATCGCCGGCATGCAGGTGGCGCGCAACGACGCCAGCAAGCAGGCGCTGGCCGTGCTGACCGTGGACAGCGCCCTGCCGCAGGACCTGCTGGAAAGGCTCAGCGCGGAGATCGGCGCCGTCGTGGCCCGCGAAGTCGACCTGCAGGACTGACTCTCGCCCCGCGGTAAAGCGCGCCCGGTCCCTGCTGTTCCCCCGGGGCCGGGCGGGCTTTACGCAGACCCGCGGGTCGATTCCTCGCCTGCGCTCACCTCGTGAGAACCTTAATGCCGGGTCAATTCGACCTCTGGCCTTTTTGCTGCCGTATGGAGTGATTCTGTGGAAATCCGGTTCAACGCTGCGTCACGCTTCATGCGCAGCCGTTCGCTCGTGGTGACGGTCGCCGTCCTGATCGCGGCAATGGTCCTTTCCATTTTCGTCCAGGGTCGGGCACAGGCATCGCTGACCCGGATCGTCGACGCCAACACCCGCGGCGTGTACGACATCCTGGTCCTGCCCGAGGGCACCGCGGGCGACGAACTGCGCCAGCCGGACTTCCTCAGCGGCAACGGCGGCATCGCCGCGTCGGATCTGGAGCAGGTCCGGGGGATCGACGGCGTCTCCGTCGCCGCCCCGATTTCGCTCGTGTCCAAGGTGGTCCAGGACATCGAGTTCCCGCAGCTGAAGGCCACCGATTACGTCGGCTACAACCCGAACATCGAGCAGTACCTCAAGGGCCAGGGCATCAAGGACGCCGTGCCGAAGGAAGAGTGGCCGGCGCCGGATTCCGTCTTCAACGAAGAACCGACGAACTACCGCATCACCGCCAAGGCCGTCAGCTCCGACGGCCTGACGGACACCGTCCTCTTTGAAACAGCCGCCGAGGGTTCCCTGGGCCAGGCGAAGCTGGAGGAGCTGAAAGTACCCGGCGGCACCAGCCTGCGCACCGTGGCCCCCAAGGGCGAAACCGGCATCAAGTTCCCGGACCCGGCCGGCGGCAGCATGCACGGCGATTTCGACACCACCATCGCGCTGCCCATGCTCCCGCAGATCACCGAGACGGTGGTTGCCGTGGACCCGGCGGCCGAATCCGCGCTGCTCGGCGAGGCCGGCGACTTCCTGGCCCCGCTCAAGCAGGCACCGGAACCGACCGACCGCAACGCCCAGGAACTGGGCCAGCACTTCTCCTCGCAGTTCGGCATGGGCATGTTCTCCGAGGGCGGCGAAGGCGCCGCCATCGACGGACACCCGTTCGAGTTCTGGAGCCCGTTCTTCGTCCAGTACCAGAACGCGGTGGAAGCCGGCACGCTGGACGAGGAATCCCAGGTCATCCCCATGGTGGTCCGCTCCGGCACCGACCTCGACCTGACCTACTCGGTCACCATCGAAGAACTGGACGACGCCGGCAACACCGTTTCGGAGGTCGGCACCGTCAGCAAGGAGCTGGGGGAGGGCTACCTGCCCTTCGCCTCCAGCAAGCCCTTCCAGCTGCGCTGGCCCGGCGGAGAGGACTACAACTACCTGCTGGGCTCCGGCGGCGTCCAGATGGTCGCCGGCCTGCACCAGCCGCCGGTGTGGACCACGGACTTCATGTCCAACCCGGAGTTCACCGCCGGGGACGCCGCCAGCGACGGGAGCGCGGAGCAGACCGCCACGCCGCAGGGTTGGATCCAGGTCAACAAGCTGCCGGAGAAGACCCTCCAGTGGCAGCTGGAACCGGACCAGAGCCAGCGGGAACCGGTGGAAGAGCAGTCCTACCGCAGCACCGTGGATTCCGGCGGCGAATCCGCCACTCCGCTGCCCTTCGTCTACGGCACGTTCGACGCTTCCGCCGTGCGCGAGGCCGCCGGCGACGTGAACTACCTGCCGTTGGGCGGGTACGACCCGACGCCGGTGACCATCACCGAAGACGCCGAGGGCAACAACGTCGACGACACCGTGATGAAGCCGGGCCTCAGCGGCGCCGGCCTGTCCGTGCAGTCCGCGGGCGCCATCACCGACTTCGCCGGACTGGCCGCCGTCCGCGGCACGAGCGCCGAGGAGCCGGTCATCGACGCGGTCCGCGTCCGCGTCGACGCCGCCGGCTCGTGGGCCGACGCCGAAGACCAGATCAACGCCGTGGCCGCCGCGATCGAGGACCTTGGCCTGCAGACCCAGGTGGTGGCCGGCTCGGCCCGCGAAGACGTGTCCATCTACGTGCCGGACTACCACAAGGACGCCTCCGGCACGGTCAGCGACCTCGGCACCGTGCAGCAGTCCTGGGTCCGCCAGGGCGCGGCCGGCGAGGTGCAGGGCGCCCTCAGTGCCTCCAGCGCGGCGCTGCTGGCCCTGACCGTCGGCGGCGCGGCGCTGTTGACCGCCGCCAGCGCCGTCGCCTTCACCCGCTCCCGCCGGACCGAAGCCGTGACGCTGCGGGCCATGGGCTGGAACCGGCGGCGCATCCGCTCCTGGTTCCTGAACGAACTGCTGGTCGGCGGCGTCGCCGTGCTGGTGGTAGCCGTCGTGGCCAGCGCCATCAGCCGCAGCGCCGTGACGCTGTGGGTGTCGCTGATCGCGCTGGTCGTCTACGGTGCCTCCGCCTTCATCTCCGCCGCCATGCTCAAGCCGCACCCGGCGAAGGACGTCGAACCGTCCGGGGCGGCCGGCGTGCCGTCGGTGAAGACCCCGCTGCAGTTCGCCGCCCGCCAGCTGAGCACCAACCGGTTCAACACCGTGGCCATCGCGTTGGGCGTCGCGGTGCTCGGCGCCGCGGCCGGAGCCCTGATGGCGGTGCTGGCCGACATTCCGCGGGCAGCCGGCAGCACGGCGCTCGGTTCGCTGGCCGCCGCACAGCTGAGCGGCCTGAACATCGCGCTGGCGCTGCTCGGCGTGGTCACGGCGCTGCTGCTGGCGCTGATGACCACCCGGTTCGAGGCGCGCCGCAAGCGCGAACAGTTTGCCATCCTCGGCGCCATGGGCTGGACGCCCACGCTGCTGCTGCAGGCCCGCCGCGGCGAGGCCGGCATCACCGCCGCCGTCGCCCTGCCGCTTGCGGTCATCGGCGCCGTCGTGACCGCCCTGTTTATTGCACCGCATACCGCGGTGTGGGCCGCTGCCGCTGGCATCGCGGCCGTGCTCCTCTGGTTTGTTTTGATGACAAGGACCCGGAAATGATCGAAGAACCCCTGACCCGCGCCGCCACCAAGGAGCGCACCGCCGACCATGCCATGCCGGTGGAGCTGCGGGGCATCACCATCCGGTACGACGGCGGTGCCGAGCCGCTCGTGATTGCCGACGACTTCGACCTCGGCCTGGAAGCCGGCACCATGCACTGCCTGGCCGGCCGCAGCGGCTCCGGCAAGACCAGCATCCTCACCGTGGCCGCCGGGCTGCAGCAGCCCACGGCCGGCGAGGTGTTCTGGCAGGGCGACGCCCTCAGCACCATGGACGACGACGAGATCTCCGACCGCCGCCGGGCCCTGATCGGCTACGTGGACCAGGGCGGCGCGCTGATCGACGGCATGAGCGCGCTGGAGAACGTCCTGCTGCCGGCCGTGCCCGACGGCAAGGTGGAAGAGCGCACCGAGATGGCCAAGGACCTGCTGGACCTGGTCGGGCTGGGCCGCCGCATGCGCCACCGTCCGGGCCAGCTCTCCGGCGGTGAACGCCAGCGGGTGGCCATCGCCCGGGCGCTGATCCTGGGCACCAAGGTCCTGGTCGTGGACGAGCCCACCGCCAACCTGGACCGCGAACAGGCCAACAAGATCATCCACATCCTGAAGGACACGACCAAGGACGGCATTGCCGTGCTCGTGGCGTCCCACGACCAGGAACTCATCAAGGCCGCGGACAGCAGCACCCGGATGAACTAGGCGCCCGGGCAACGTCGCACGGCCCCTGATCTGGAGACGAGGTCAGGGGTCAGCGTCCAGGTCACCGCTCATGGCCCCTGATCTGGAGACGAGGTCAGGGGTCAGCGTCCAGATCACCGGTTATAGCCCCTGATCTGGCAGCCAAAGGGGGATCTGGTGGATGGCGTCCGCTCACGCCGTCAGGCCTGAGGCCTTGCGAAACGCCTCGTTGTACTTCCGGACCAAACGCTGCCTGAGCGCATCATCGTCGTCGAGATGGCTCCATCGGACACGGACGATCGTCCAGCCGTCTTCCATCAAACGAGTCTCCCGCTTCCGCTCGTCCAGAATCACTTGGTCCGTGGGGTGATAGGCGCGGTACTTGCTTTCGCCGTCGAACTCGAAGATGAGCTTCAGTCCCGGCCAAGCGAAGTCAGCGCGGTAAGTGCCCTCCGCCGTCCTGATCTCGTGTTGAAGTACCGGCGGCGGGAAGTTCCAACTGCGCAGTTTCAGCCGCAATCTGGTCTCACCCGCCGATTCGGACCGCCCATCGACGGTGTCGAGCACTTGCCGGACGCGTGTCAGGAAGCGTGATCTGGGGGCGGCGTCTGCCAATTCATGCATCCGTTCGAGGCTCGCACCGAGCTGGAGGGCCGAATCGGCGATGACCACGGCCGGTTCGAATGGCAGCGCCCGCGCGCAGTCCAGTACCGTCCGCTCACGGGATGTTACGCGGATGCCCCCGTCCAGAATCCGCACGTCTCGGTCCGGCACCTGATGGGTGTGCCGCACCACCCCGGTGCCAGCGGACTTCTCGCCACGGCGGCCGCGCTGGATCACATGGATTTCAGGCGGCGCGTTCCAGATGTGCAGGCCCCACAGCCGTGCGGCCGAAGCATGGCTGTAAACAAGGTTGCCGTCGGAAGCCGCGTGGTGGGCTTTAATCATCAGCACCTGCTGGTCCCACGGTTTCTGCGCCCGCCAGTATTCCTCCGAGACGTAGATGCCGCGCCGCAGGCGGCGCAGGATCCTGCGGCGCACGGCGGCAGTGATCTGGCGTTCCTCGATCCCGAGTTCGCGCAGTTCCCGGTAGGTGACGATTCGGTCAATGCGGCATGTCTGCCCGAGACTGCCGATGAGTTCGTCCATCGAACCAACGTGCCCCATGTCCCGTCCGCCGTCGATCCCGCCGGCACATCTGTGGATGAAGCCCGACGTCGGCGCTCCTCGACTGGCGGCACGCCCGTCCCACGCCACGGCCCGTGCTGCCTGCCTGCCGACACCACCGCTCCAGGGCCCCGCCCCGCGCTGCTTGCGTGCTTACGGCACCGCTCCAGGCCAAGGCCGCCTAGCCCCGCGCCTCACCCGCGGCTACCAACCGACCACACGCCACCGAGCGCGTCGCACATTTCGACACCGCCGAACGCAGAGGGTAATTTCATAGGGTGACCGCATCCGAGCCCAAGCCCCCGTTCTACATCACCACGGCCATCACGTACCCCAACGGCGTGCCGCATATCGGCCATGCCTACGAGTACATTGCGACCGACGCGATGGCCCGCTTCAAGCGACTGGACGGCTACGACGTCATGTTTCTGACGGGCACGGACGAGCACGGCATGAAGATCGCCCAGACCGCCGCCAAGGAGGGCATGACCCCGAAGGAATTGGTGGACCGGAACACCGCGGCCTACAAGTCGGCCCATCAGGTCCTGGAGATCTCCTACGACCGGTTCATCCGCACCACCGATGCCGACCACTACGCTGCCTCTCAGGCCATCTGGAAGAAGATGGAAGAGGCCGGGGACATCTACCTGGGCAAGTACGAGGGCTGGTACTCGATCCGCGACGAGGCCTACTACGCCGAGGACGAGACCGAGCTCCGCGAAGACGGCAAGCGCTACTCCGTCCAGACCGACACCGAACTGACCTGGACCGAGGAGGAGAGCTACTTCTTCCGGCTCTCCAACTACCAGGACAAGCTGCTCAAGCTCTACGAAGACCACCCCGATTTCGGCGCCCCGCGCAGCCGCTTCAACGAGGTCATCAGCTTCGTCAAGGGCGGCCTGGAGGACCTGTCAATCTCCCGGACCACCTTCGACTGGGGCGTGCCCGTGCCGGGCAACGACAAGCACGTCATGTACGTCTGGGTCGACGCCCTGACCAACTACCTTACCGGCGTCGGCTACCCGGACACGGAGTCGGAGTCGTTCAAGAAGTTCTGGCCGGCCGACGTCCACGTGATCGGCAAGGACATCTCCCGCTTCCACGCCGTCTACTGGCCCGCCTTCCTGATGTCGGCCGGTCTGGAACTGCCCAAGCGCGTCATGATCCACGGCTTCCTGAACAACAACGGCGTGAAGATGTCCAAGTCGCTGGGCAACGTGGTCGCTCCCGCCGAATGGGTGGCGCAGTACGGCCTGGACCAGGTGCGCTTCTTCCTGCTGCGCGAAGTTCCCTTCGGCGCCGACGGCTCCTACAATCACGACGCCGTGGTCGGCCGGATGAACGCGGACCTGGCCAACAATCTGGGCAACCTCGCCCAACGGTCGCTGTCCATGGTGGCGAAGAACTGCGAGGGCAAGGTCCCGCAGCCCGCGACGCTTGCCGCCGAGGACCACGAACTGCTGGCCCGCGCCGAGCGCCTCCTCGAGAAGTCCCGGGCTGCCTACGAGGTCCAGGATTTCCACGGGTCGCTCGAAGCCATCTGGACCGTGCTCGGCGACACCAACGCGTACTTCGCGGAACAGGCTCCCTGGGTGCTGCGCAAGACGGACGTGGAACGGATGAACACCGTGCTCTACGTGACGCTCGAGGTGCTGCGCATAGTCTCCATCCTGGTCCAGCCGGTCATGCCCGCCGCGGCCGGCAAGCTGCTGGACGTCCTGGGACAGGACGACGGCGGCGCCCGCGACTTCGCTGCCATCGGCACGGCTTTGGTGCCGGGCACCCTGTTGCCGGCGCCCACGCCGATCTTCCCGAAGTACGAAGAACCGGCCGGCTAGCTGATCGTCGTGCGGCAGGAAGCGCCTGCCGGGTAGCCCTGCCCGTGCGGCAGGAAGCGCCTGCCGGGTAGCCCTACCCGCCCGGCAAGAAGCGCCGGCTGTCTGGCCCCCGGCCGGTTGGCCCTACCCGGCCGGCAGGAAGCGCCTGCCGGGTAGCCCTACCCGCGCGGCTGGAAGCGCCGGCGGGATAACCCCGGCTGGTTGGCCCTACCCGCCCGGCTGAAAGCGCCGAGCCGCGGTCGCGGCCATGATCCGCTCCACCCGTCTCTGCTGGTCCGCGGCCTGGGCCTCGAGTTCCTGGAAGCGGGTGGCGTCCAGCCGGCGGTCCCTGGGCGCCAGAACGGTCAGGACCTGCCACATGCACTGCTTGCCGCGCAGGGCGGACATCAGTGATTCGAGTTCCAGTTGGGCGCCCACCCCGCCCGAAGCCCGCGTGGGGTTGAGCGGGTTCACTTTGCTGGCGATGGCGCCGGCCATCGAGCCGAGCTGCTTGAGCTTGTTCCGCCGGTAACCGAAGCTCCGGTGCAGGGCCTTCAATTCCTTGCGCTCTGCGGACACCTCGTCGCGCAGCTTCCGGAACTCGGCCTCCTCCGGGGTTCCCGCCCACGACTGGCGGACGGCGTCGAACAGTTGCACGCCAGCAGCCGAACCCAGCAGATGGTAGTCCAGATAGGCGGCGAGGTTCTCCTGGTCCAGGGTCCCGGTCCGGTGTTTCTTGGCGGCCATGGCCTTCCTTCCTGCTGGCTCTCATTCGCCCGCGGCCGGTCTCAGAAGGCCGCCGGCGTCGTCGTCACGCGGACGGCCTCCGCCGTCGTTGTTTCACTGTCCTTACCCACCCATGCCCCGGGTCAATCGCCCGGGCTCCGTCAATCGGCGGCTTCGGACGATCGCCGGTGCGATGAGTCACCCGGTTCGCTCCGTACGCCCGGTCCCGTCAACCGCCCAGTTCCTCCGGGCTGCGGAACCTCGTCTTCCTGCCGTACGCGCCGCGGTTCCAGAGCCAGGTGAGCAGCCACAGCACTAGGCCGAGGACGATCAGCAGGCCGGCAATCTGGTATTCGATCGGATCCTGCGCCCACGGGCCCACCAGGAAGAGGCATGTGGCCATCCCGAGGTAGGGCAGCACGGTGGGGGTCCGGAAATGTTTGCGGTCGACCGGTTTGCGGCGCAGGACCAGCACCGCCAGGTTCACGATCGTGAAGACGCCCAGCAGCAGCAGGGCAGTGGTGCCGCCCAGCGCGGCGACGGTGTCGGTGCCCATCACGTTGGTGACCACAAAGATCAGGACGAACGCAATGAGCGTGGTGAAGATGATGGAGGCCCAGGGGGAGCGGCGGTTGGGGTGGACCTTGCCCAGGAACCGCGGCAGCACGTCCTGCCGGGCCATGCCGTAGAGCAGGCGGCTGGCCATCAGCATGTTGATCAGCGCGGTGTTCGCCACGGCGAACATGGACAGGAACGGATAGATGACGTCCACCGGGAACCCCGGCGCGCCGACCGACACGACTTCCAGCAGCGGCGTCGGGCTTTCCGACAGCTGCCCGATCGGCACGATGGCCACCGCGGTGATGGACACCAACACGTACACGATCACGGTGATGCCCAGGCCAGTGAGCATGACCTTGGGGAAGGTGGTGACCGGGTCCTTGGTCTCTTCGGCCATGTTCACCGAGTCCTCGAAGCCCACGAAGGAGAAGAACGCCAGGGAGGTGGCGGCGGTGATGGCCAGGAAGACGCCCTTGTCCTCCGAGGTTTCGAACACCATGACCCGGCTGAAGTCGACATTGCGCTGGCTCATGGCCCAGAAGCCGATGAAGATCACGATCAGCAGGCCGGTGAACTCCACTACCGTCAGGACCACGTTGAACTTCACCGACTCGCTGACGCCGCGGAAGTTGATTCCCGCCAGGACCGCCATGAAGACGATCGCCACCCAGGTCACGCCGGTCTGGTTCCAGTCCAGGTTGAACCCGGCGATGAAGTTCTCACCCAGGAACTTGGCGGCGGTGGAGGCGGAGGTGATGCCGGAACTGAGCACGGCGAACGTCACCAGGAAGGTGAGGAAATGGACGCCGAAGGCCTTGTGCGTGTACAGCGCGGCCCCGGCGGCCTGCGGGTACTTGGTGACGAGCTCCAGGTAGGAGAACGCGGTGATGGTGGCCACGACGAACGCGAGCAGCAGCGGGGCCCACGCCGCGCCGCCCACCTCGCCGGCCACCTGTCCGGTCAGCGCGTAGACGCCCGTGCCCAGGATGTCACCCACAATGAACAGGAGCAGGAGTTTGGGTCCTATGGCCCGTTTCAGCTCCGGTTGTTTTTCGGTTGTGGTGGAACCGCTCATGCCTTTCCTCCGTCCGCACGGCGCTCTGCACTGGTCTGTCCCGCCAACGTAGCATCAGGCCCTGCCGATGTCTCCGCCGTGGCGGCCGCCGAGGGAAGCGAACGGCTGGATCCTCGTTCCCCTGGGACCGCCGGCGCCGCAGTCGGTAGAGTGTCGGCTACCCGCCCAACGGAAGGCCGCTCCGATGACCTACAAGGCCCTGTCCCTCGCCAGCCTGCGTCCCGCCTCGGGAGCCGCCGTCTTCCGTGGCAGCGAACACGGCGCCCACGCGTCCTTCTTCGTGAACTCGCGCGGTGCCGAACGCCATCGCCATCCCTACGAGGAGATCTTCGTACTGCTCGACGGCGAGATCGACTTCACGATCGACGGCCAGTCCGGCCATGCGGGCGCGGAAACGGTGATCGTCATCCCGGCGTACGCCTGGCACGAGTTCACGGCCACCACCGGGGACGGCGTCAGGATGGTGAACATCCACCCCGTCGCGGAAATGCAGACCGAATGGGCCAGGTAGGCGGTCAGGCGGTCGCCAGGCCTTCCACGGGGGAGAGGCGGGCTGCCCGGCGGGCCGGCAGCACGGAGGCGAGCAGGCCGGCGACCACGGCCACGGCCAGCACCCCGAGCAGCTGCAGCCACGGCACGTCCGGAACCACGGTGGCGAACGCCCCAAGCGCCGACTGCGCGCCGAGCCAGCCGTAGACCGCGCCGAGCACCGATCCGATCAGCGCGGCGACCCCGGCGATGAGCACGGCCTCCAGCGCCAGCATTGCGCGCAACTGCGACGTGGTCAGCCCGAGCGCCCGCAGCAGCGACGACTCCTGCGTACGCTCCAACACGGAGAGCGAGAGCGTGTTGGCCACACCCACCAGCGCGATCAGCACCGCCACGCCCAACAACCCGGTGACCACCAGCAGCAGCACATCGATCACCTGATTGAACGCGGCACGTTCCACGGCGGCACCGGACACCTGGTACTCGTCCACGTCGAGCCCGGCGGCCAGTTCGGTCCGCAGGTCCAGGAGCGCCCCGGCATCCAGGTCCCGGTCCACGGACACCCACAGCTGCGGCAGGGCTGAGTAGTAGTCCGGGGAGTCGGCGGCGGGCAGCTCCGGCACGCCGATCTCGTCGGCCACCGCGGCGGAGATCAGCGGCGGCAGGGTGCGGCTGTCGGCCTCCACCACGCGCAGTTCCTTGGCCCCCCGGCTGCCGGTCACGGTCAGCTTCTCCAGTCCCGAGCCCTGCGGCATCAGCACCGTGCTCGCGTCCAGCTCCAGCGAGCCGTCCTGCAGCAGGCCCAGCTGCTCCGGCGCCAGCTGGTAGACCCCGGTCCGCTGGCCGTGCAGGTCGGCGAAGCCGCCGTTGGTGACCAGGCCGGCGGCGGCAACGCCGTCGTATGTGACGGCGGTGGCCGCGGCCGAGGCGTCCAGCGGTTCCCCGCCGAGCGTGAGGTGCCCGACCGCCAGGTCCACCGGATACTCCGCGCCCAACTGGGCGTCGAACGCGGTGCGGGCGGTTTGCGCGCCGGTCATCATCATCGCCACCAGCGTGACGCCGATCAGCAAGGCGGTGGCGGTGGCGGAGGTACGCCCCGGGTTGCGCACCGCGTTCACCGCGGCCAGCTTGCCCGGCACTCCCGCGGGCCTCGCGAGCGCGCCGACGGCGGTGACCAGCGGCGGCACGAACAAGGTGGCGCAGAGCAGCAGGCCGATGAAGGAGAGCATGCCGCCGGGCAGGGCGATCAGCAGGTTCGCCGACAGCGCTCCGAGTGCCAGCAGGACGGCGCCGACCGCCGTGAGCGCGCCGCCGATCGCGAGCCGGACCTTGCCTTTGCGGTTGCCGGTGCGCGCCTCGTCGGCCGGGCGCAGGGCGGCCAGCGGTGCCACCCGGGTGGCGGCACGGGCCGGGGCGAGGGCGGCCAGCACGGTCATCAGGATGCCCGCCGCGAGTCCGACGGCGACGGCCGACGGCGGCACGGCCAGGGCGGCGAACTCGGTCTCCGGCTGCCCCTGCAGCACGGCGATCACGCCGGCCATCAGGGCCACCGCCCCTAGCACGCCCAGCACGGAGGCACCGACGCCGACCAGCAGGGCCTCCGCCAACACGGAGTTCCGGATCTGCCCGCGGTCCGCGCCGATGCAGCGCAGCAGCGCCAGCTCGCGGGTCCGCTGGGCGATCAGCACCGAGAAGGTGTTGGTTACCACCAGCGCCGAAACCAGCAGGGCCACCAGCGCGAACGCCAGCAGCACAATGGTCAGCTGGTCGCTGCCGCCGGTGAGGCCGGCCACCACGGCCTTCGTCTGCTCCGCGGCCGTGTTCACGGTGGCGTCGCCGAAGCCTGCCTCCGCCAGTGCCGCGGCCACAGAGTCCTGCACCGTGCCGGCAGCGGCGCCCGGGGCCAGATCCAGCTGGATGTTGTGCAGCTGCGGCCCGGCCTCGCCGGCCAGCTGCCGCACCAGGGTGCCACCGGCGAAGAACTGCGGCTGGCCCATCATGAACGGGTCCTTGGACGGCTTCACGATCCCCGAAACCGTTAGTCCGGTCCCTGCGGCGGCGATGTCCTCGGCGGCCACCTTCCCGGCGGCCGGCGCCAGCTCCAGGGTGTCGCCGACCGCCAGATCCTGCTTCCCGGCAGTTCCGGCGTCCAGCGCCACCTCACCCTCCGCGGGCAGGGCGCCTTCCACCAGCTCCAGGTGGTTCAGTCCGTCGGGGGCGGTGTTCTGCAGAACCGCGTAGCCGGGGTCGGCCCGGGACCGGAACGCGACGGGCGCCGTCTCCTGTGCGTACACCTCGCCGGCGCCCTCGGCGGCGGCCACGGCATCGACGGCCAAGGCGTCCAGCGGCCGGTCCGGAGGGCCGGACACCACCAGGTCGGCGTTCCGGAAACCGGCGCCGATGCTGTTGCCCAGCGAGGCTTCGGTGGATGCGTTGACCATCAGCGTGGCGGTCAGGAACCCCACCGCCATCACCACGGCCAGCCCGACGGCGATGAACCGCCGCGCGTGCTGCCGCACCTGTGCAAGCGCTACCTGCAGCATGTTCAGGCCCCCAGCTTGGCCAGGGCGGCCAGGATCGCGTCGGTGTCGGGCCGGTTCAGTTCGCCCACCAGCGCGCCGTCGTTCATCAGCACCACCCGGTCCGCGTAGGAAGCGGCCACCGGGTCGTGCGTGACCATGATGATGGACTGGCCTATCTCCCGGCAGGACCGGCGCAGCAGCGAGAGCACCTCCGCGCCGGACTTCGAGTCGAGGTTGCCGGTGGGTTCGTCGCCGAAGACGACGTCGGGGCGGGTCAGCAGCGCCCGCGCCACGGCGACGCGCTGCTGCTGGCCGCCGGACAGCTCGTGGGGCCGGTGCGCGAGCCGGTCGGTCAGGCCGAGCGTTGCGGTGACAGAGCGGAACCACTCCCGGTCCACGGAGCCGTCCGCCAGGGAAATCGGCAGCGTAATGTTCTGCTCCGCGGTCAGGGTGGGCACCAGGTTGAAGGCCTGGAACACGAAGCCCACGCGCTCGCGGCGCAGCTTGGTCAACTGGGAGTCGTTCAGCGAGGAGATTTCGGTTCCGCCGATCCAGATGTTGCCCGCATCGGCGGTGTCCAGCCCGGCCAGACAGTGCATCAGCGTGGACTTGCCCGAGCCGGACGGGCCCATGATCGCGGTGAACGTGCCGGCCTCGAAGCTGGCGTCCACCTCTTTCAGGGCGTGCACGCGGGTGTCGCCGGTTCCGTAGGTCTTGTTCAGGCCGCGGGCAGCGGCGGCCGGGGTGGCGCCGCCAGGGGCAGCGCCGGCGCGTAGTTGCTCAGTACTGGTAGTCATACCCTTACGCTATGGAAACGCTGCCTTGTGCGGATCAGCCGCAGGTCTGGTCTCCGCAGCCCGCCGGCTCATACCCAGGGTGGAGAGCGCGGGCCCGACGGGACGGGCTGATCCGGCGGGGACACGGCCGTCATGCGGTGAAACCTTTGCACGGCGGCCGGGTACGCGGGAACATAAAGCCATGAAACTTGCCCGCCTCGCCGCGCTCCCGCTCGTATCCCTTCTCCTGCTGACCGGCTGCGCGCCGAAGGCCGAGCAGCCCCGTCCGCTGCATTCGGCAACTCCCAGCCCCAGCATGGTGGAGACCGGCGAGATGCCCGAACCCCTGGCGGAGTTGGCGACGGCCATCTACGAGGGCGGCGACGTTGCGGCCAACAAGCTGGCTGCCGGAGCGCTCGCCGGCCGGACTCCTGTCGAAGCCAAAACCACGGTCAAGGCCGCGACCGGTAAATGGAACGGGCAGCACATGGCCGTCCTGACCTCCGGCGACGACGTGACCCTTGCCGTAGACAAGGACGGAACGTGGACGGCGGTGGGAGGCTGGTGGCCCTCGCTCGACGTGAACAAGACGGTTCTGGGCGGCAAGCGCCACGTCCTGCTCATAGGCTCGGACGCCCAGAAGAGCAAGGGCGAGAAGGTTCGTGAAGCCCGCGCCGACGCCCTCCAGGTAATCGGTGTGGACGGCAAGGGCGGAGGCGGCATCCTGGGCATTCCGCGGGATCTCTGGGTGGACATGCCAGGCGGCGGCCAGGCGAAGATCAACGCGGCCATGATGCGGGGCGGACCCAAGGCGCAGCAGAAGGTCGTGGCGGACGTGACCGGCCTGAAGGTGGAGGGCTACATCCTCACCGGTTTCAGGCAGTTCGAGGACCTGGTGGATGAAATCGGCGGCGTCACCATTGACGCCCCAATCCCGGTGCTGGACGTCAAGGCGGGAAAGAGCAAGCTCGACGGTGAGACGGCGCTGGACTACGCCCGGGAGCGGAAAACCCTGCGCAATGGAGACTTCGGCCGCTCAACGCACCAGGGGGTACTGTTGCTCGGATTCGCCGCCATGGCCAAGATGAGCGGGCCGGCCGGGCTGGTCGACCTGCTCACCGCCGCCGATCCGCTGGTCGAGACCAACCTGAGCGCGGAGCAGGCGCTGACGCTCGGCGCCTGGGTCTACAAGACAAAGCCGGCGAAGGTCGGGCACCAAGTCCCCGAGCCCGGCTTCGGCTACAGCACGGACGGCCAGTACATGCTGCCCATGGATGCCAAGACCCGCAAGATCTTCAATTCCTTCGCCGACGGCAATTTGTAAGCACTTTATCGAACCGCGGGCACGCCGCGAACGCAGTTTCTCGGACTGTCCGGACGAGCGAAAGGCCGGGGCGGGAGTGCTCCCGCCCCGGCCTTTCGCGTCGGCCTTGCCCCCGGCTAGCGGCGACGGGTGTCGTCGTCGGTGCCGTCGGTCTCGATGCGTTCCTTACGCACCTCTTCGTCGACCCTGACTTCGTCGGTGACCGTGTCCTTTTCCAGCCGGACACGTTCCACGGGGACGGTCTCCTTCTCCACGACGGGCCGTTCCTCGTGGAGCGTGACCTCGTGTTCCTCGTCGCTCAGATCCGGGCCGGACATGGCGTCGCCGCGGTTGGCGTCGGTGATCGGTTCGCGCTCGATGCGGACTTCCTCGCGCTGGACCGGAACGGTCTGGGTAACATTTTCCGTGGTGACGTACTTGCGCAGCCTGGCCCGGCCCGTCGCCTGCTTCTCGGTACCGACATGCAGGCGCTCCTCGGAGCGGGTCATGGCGTCGTCGGTAGTGGGACCGGAGGTGTCCCGGCCTACCGTGCCCGGGGCGTCCTCGGTGTACGTGCCGCGGGCGTCGTCGGTGCCGTACTGCCCGGTAGTGCCGGTGCCCGTGCCGGCAGCGGTGTAGTCGGTATCCCGGCCGGTTGTGGCGTCGGTGTAAGTCCGTCCGCCGCCGCCCAGCTGATAGTGCGCGTAGAGCCGGTCCTCCTCTGCGGGCTCCAGGTAGCCGTCCACGTCAACCCGCGGGGCGTCCTTGATCTGGTCCTTCGTGTAGGGGACCACAATGTCGTCACCCTCCACCCGGGCCGCTTCAAGCGGGACGAAAGTTTCGGAGGAGCCGAACAGGCCGGTCTTGGCCGTCACCCACGTGGGGCGGCCGCTGTCATCATCGGCGTAGACCTGGCCGATGGAGCCGATTTTGTCTCCGTCAGTCGAAACGACATTTCCGCCGCGGCTGAGCAGGTTGTTGAGTTGTTCTTGGGCGAGCATGGTATCTCCTTCTCGATCGATGTCTTTTGGAGGGTACGGACGCCCGTGTTGAGCGTGATCCGTGCGGCCCTTAACGATTTAACCTAAGCATGCTTATTAATCTTTGGCAAGGCCCCCGAAGCGTGCAGCCGCAGGCGGGGCGGGTGCTTTTCCGTGCCGGTTTTGGCGGTGGGCTGCGGCCGGCCCCGCCGCACGGCCCGCAGCTCCGTGCGAGGAGTGCGGGCGAGTCCTACGGGGTCACCACTCCGGTTTCGTAGGCGATCAGCACGGCCTGCACCCGGTCGCGGGCGTTCAGCTTGGCGAGGATGTGTCCCACGTGGG
Organism: Arthrobacter sp. Y3224055; assembly: GCF_059090825.1. NCBI lineage: Bacteria > Bacillati > Actinomycetota > Actinomycetes > Micrococcales > Micrococcaceae > Arthrobacter > Arthrobacter sp. Y3224055. The sequence goes on from NZ_JBNHGB010000003.1 coordinate 377,239, forward strand.
TCTTCACCGTGGCCTCAGACAGGAACAGCCGGGCGGCGATCTCCGGGTTCGACAACCCGCGGGCGATCAGCGTGAACACCTCGCGTTCCCGCGGGGTCAGCGACTCGACCGCCCGATGGTTCCGGCTGAGGGACGGGCCGGGGGTGCGCAGCAGCGGTGCCACATGGTTCAGCAGCCGCCGCGTGGTCGACGGGGCGATGACGGCGTCTCCCCGGTAGACGGTGCGGATGGCCTCCAGCAGCTCCTCCGGCGGCGCGTCCTTGAGCAAAAACCCGCTGGCCCCGGCCTGAATGGCGGCCAGCGCGTATTCGTCCAGGTCGAACGTGGTCAATACCACCACCTTCAGCTCCGCCCGGTCCGAGCCGTTCGGCTGCGCGGCGGCGGTCTCGAGCAGCCTCGCGGTCGCCTCAATCCCGTCCATGCCCGGCATCCGCACATCCATGAGTACGACGTCGGCGCGCACCTTCGCGAGCGCGCTCACCGCTTCGCGTCCGTCGCCTGCCTCTGCCACCACGTCGAGGTCGGGTTGGGAGTTGATCAGCATTTTGAAGCCGCCGCGGACCAGCTGCTGGTCGTCCACCAGGGCAACGCGGATAGGGGAGTCGGTCATGTGGATCTTTCTGGTTCGGCGGTCCAGCGGACGGCGAAGGTTCCGCCCGCAACGGCGGCCCGCCCCGGCGGACGTGCCGGGGCTCAGGCTTCGGTGTAGGGGATGAAGGCGCGGACGCGGTATCCGCCGCCCGTGAGCGGGGCGGCCTCCACGGTTCCATCGTAGAGCGCCAGCCGTTCGGCCATCCCCGTCAGGCCCTGCCGGCTGCCGGCGGTGGCGGGATCGGCGGCGGCGCCCCGGCCGTCGTCGTCAATCTGCAGGCCAAGTCCGCGGGCGCTCCAGTGCAGGCGGACCCGGGCGGAGGCCTCCGGACCGGCATGCTTGAGCACGTTGGTCAGGCCCTCCTGCACCACCCGGTAGGCGGTCAGCTCGGCGCCGGCCGGCATCGGGCGCCGTGGCCCGCCTGACTGTTCCAGCTGCACCGTAAGCCCGGAGCGCCGGACGGTTTCCACGAGGGTTTCCACATCGGCCAGCGTCGGCAGCGGCCGGGTAGACGCGACCTCGTCCCCGCGCAGCACACCCAGCAGCCGGCGCATGTCCCGCAGAGAGGTCCGCCCGGTCTCCGCGATGGTCGCCAGGGTATCCGTGGCCACCGCGGGGTTCTGTGCGCTGGCGTACCTGGCGCCGTCGGCCTGCGTGATGATCACCGAGAGCGAGTGCGCCACAATATCGTGCATCTCGCGGGCGATGTGGCTCCGTTCGTCGGCAGCGGCCAGGTCCCGCTCCTGCTGCCGCTCCACCTCCAGCCGGCGGGCCCGGTCCTCGAGCGCCTGCACGGTGAGCCGGCGGTTCCGCACCAGGTCGCCGAAGGTCCAGCAGACCAGCACCACGGCATCAATCGCCACGAGTGCGATCAGGTAAAACGGGGCCGCGCCCGCGTTGAACGGATCGGTGATCAGGTACCGCACCACGTACAGGGCACCGCCCAGCAGCGCCAGCACCAGTCCGCCCAGGCTCGCCCAGCGCGGTCCGTAGGCTGCCAGCGAGTACACCGTCGCCAGGACAAAAATGTGGGCCGGAACCGGCTCGGCCAGCAGCGCGACGTTGAGCAGCGCGGCTACGGCCATGGCCACGCCCGATTGCCACGGGCGGGTCCGGCGCCAGGCGAGGGGGATGACCAGGAGGGCAGAGAGGAAGAACGGCGCCATGCTGCCCATCGCCACGTAGGACAGCGGCAGCACGGCGAACGCCGCCAGCATCAGGATCAGGTCGACCTTGCCGGTGTTGGCCTGGAGCCAGCGGTAGAGGTTGTGGTGCATGCCCATGACGAGAAACTCTAGGCGCTGGCGCCCGCGGTCCGCGTCATGCCCAGGTCTGAGCTGAAGCCCGAGGTGTTCACATTTTGGGACGGTTTGCCCAGAATGTGGAATGGTTTCCTAAACTTGAAGCCATGAGCGCAGCAGCAAAGGCATTCTCCCTGGCAGTCATTCCCGGCGACGGCATCGGACCGGAGGTCGTGGCGGAGGCGGTAAAGGTCCTCACGGCGGCCACTGCCGACGGCGGCGCCACCTTCGACCTGACCGAGTACCCGCTGGGCGCCGAGCACTGGCTGGCCACCGGCGAGACCCTGCCCGAGGAGACGCTGGAGCGGCTCCGCAAGCACGACGCGATCCTCTTCGGCGCCGTCGGCGCCGCCCCCGGCGACACCCGGATTCCGTCCGGCGTCATCGAGCGGGAGATGCTGCTCAAGCTGCGCTTCTCCCTCGACCACTACGTGAACCTGCGCCCGGCGAAGCTGCTGCCCGGCGTCCCCAGCCCGCTGGCAAACCCGGGCGAGGTGGACTTCGTCGTCGTCCGCGAAGGAACCGAAGGGCCCTACGTGGGCAACGGCGGCGCGCTGCGCGTGGGCACCCCGCATGAAATCGCCACCGAGGTCTCGGTCAACACCGCCCACGGCGTGGAGCGCGTGGTCCGCGATGCCTTCCGCCGCGCGTCCGGCCGCCGCAAGAAGCTCACCCTGGTGCACAAGCACAACGTGCTGGTCCACGCCGGGCACCTGTGGCGGCGCACCGTGGAGACCGTCGGCGCCGAGTTTCCGGATGTTGCCGTCGACTACCTGCACATCGACGCGGCCACCATCTTCATGGTCACGGACCCGGCCCGCTTCGACGTGATCGTCACCGACAACCTGTTCGGCGACATCATCACCGACCTGGCCGCCGCCATCACCGGCGGCATCGGCCTGGCGGCGTCCGGGAATATCAACATGGACCGCACCGCGCCGTCCATGTTCGAACCGGTTCACGGCTCCGCGCCGGACATCGCCGGCCAGCAGAAGGCCGACCCCACGGCGGCCATCCTGTCCGTGGCCCTGCTGCTGGAGCACCTGGGCCTCGCCGACGCGGCCGCCCGCGTGCAGCAGGCGGTGGAGCACGACGTCGCAACCCGGGGGAGTGCCTCCCGCACCACTGCGGAAATCGGCGATGCGATCACCGCCGCTTTGGCAGTAGGGTAGTTAACGGTTACTAACCAGAATCATTATTTGACGCACAAGGGCGTGCCCTCACCGCGGAGGAACCATGACTGAACCCCTCGAATTCACCCAGCAGCTCTCGGAGCGTCCGAAGAGCGCCGAGGAGCGCGCCGCCATCTTGGCGAACCCGGGCTTCGGCAAGCACTTCACGGACCACACGGCCGTCGTCGACTACAAGGTCGACGCCGACGGCAAGGGCAGCTGGTCGAATGCGCGGATCGAGCCGTACGGACCCATCATGATGGATCCTGCCGCCGCGGTGCTGCACTACGGCCAGGAGATCTTCGAGGGCCTGAAGGCCTACCAGCACGACGACGGGTCCGTCTGGACCTTCCGGGCCGAGGCCAACGCCGCCCGCCTGAACACCTCGGCGCGCCGGCTGGCCCTTCCGGAGCTGCCGGAGGAAACCTTCATCGAGTCCCTGCGCCAGCTGGTCACCACCGACAAGGCGTGGGTGCCCTCCGGCGACGGCGAAGCGCTGTACCTGCGTCCGTTCATGATCGCCACCGAGGCGTTCCTGGGCGTGCGCCCCGCCCACGAAGTGTCCTACCGCGTGATCGCCTCGCCGGCCGGGAACTACTTCGGCGGCGAGCTCAAGCCGGTGTCCATCTGGCTCTCCGAGCGCTACTCCCGCGCCGGCGAGGGCGGCACCGGGGAGGCCAAGTGCGGCGGCAACTACGCCGCGTCCCTGGCCGCGCAGCTGGAAGCCGAAGCCAACGGCTGCCAGCAGGTGCTGTTCCTGGACAAATTCAACGACAATGCCATCGAAGAACTCGGCGGGATGAACGTGTTCTTCGTGTTCAAGGACGGCAGCCTGGTCACTCCGGAGCTGAACGGCCACATCCTGCACGGCGTCACCCGTTCCTCGGTGATCGAGCTGGCCAAGGACCGCGGCCTGGACGTGCAGGAGCGCAAGATCACCATCGACGAATGGCGCGACGGCGTGGCGGCGGGGGACATCACCGAAGCCTTCGCCTGCGGCACCGCCGCGGTGATCACCCCGATCGGCGAATTGAAGGCCGACGGCTGGAGCATCGCCTCGCCGAGCGCCGGGTCCGGCGACGTGTCCATGTCCATCCGCCAGGAGTTGCTGGGCATCCAGACAGGCGCCGTGGAGGACTCGCGGGGCTGGCTCACCCGCCTGGCCTGACCTGACCGCCGGCCTGGCCTGACCGCCGCTTCCGTTCGGGTCCCGGCCGGGCCACACTGGGTCCATGACGGTGGCGGCGTACGTCCTGGCGGCGCTCTTCGGAGTGATGCTGATTGCCGTTGGCGCGGCGGAGGCCTTCTTCTACCGCGACCAGCGCTTCCACCGGTTGTTCCTCATCCGACCGGAGGACGTGGGCGCCGTGCGGCTGTGGACCATTAACGTGGGCTTCTACAACATGGTCTGGGGGCTGGGCGCCCTCGCGGGCGTGCTCATCGCCGCCGGCGGCCGCCCGGCCACCGGCGAGACCATCATCGTCTTCACCTGCATCGCCCACGTGATCCTCGGGGCCGTGCTCTGGTTTTCGGAACGCCGCCTGTGGCAGAGTGCGCTGGCCCAGTCGGTCCTGCCGCTGGTGGTCCTGATCCTGTTGTTCCTCTGACGCAGGACCACGACGGCGGGGCACACCTTCGACGCCCGCCCACCTTCCTTCCGGGCCCGCCCACCTTCCTTCCGGGCCCGCCCACCTTCCTTCCGGCGTACCCCCGGGGAGCGCGGGAAGGTGCTGCGGCTAACGCTTCCGGGCGGCTGCCTTGCGCTCTGCGGCCTTCCGAGCCTTCTTGGAGACGGGCTTGAGCGCTTTGCGCTCGGCCTCTTCGGCGGCGATCCGGTTCTTGCGGGCATCCACCAGGTCGTTCCACAGGGCGGTGGCGAAGCTGCCGCCGTCCCGCGCGTAGACCTCGTACGGGAACGAAGCGAAAATGCCGGCCGGCGCCGCCGTCCCCGGGAGTTCCTTCCCGCTCTTCAGCGCGTAGGCGTCGCCGAGGGCCCAGGTCTCCGACAGGAAGCGGGCCAGGTTCTCGCGGATAAACACATTGGCGTCCGGGGCCTCGGCAGCCTGTTCCAGCAGGGCCTGCAGCCGGGAGGACGCCAAGGCCGCTGCGGCTTCGGCGGTATCCGCGCCGCCCGCGGCGGCGGCCTCGAGCTCGGCGGAGAACTCCTGGACGGCGGTTTCCCAGTCGGTCGTTTCGCGGTTTTTCTGCCAGGTGGGGAACCACACAATGTCCCCGTTGGCGTGGTTATGGATGTGCTGCATCCCGCTGTTGCGCTCGGCCACCGCATGGTCGTGCTCGGCCACGTCATATTCGGCCAGCAAATCGGCCAGGGACGTGGTGTTCTGGGTATCCGCCATGAAGTTTTCCTATCCTGCAGCTGCAAATGGTTCCATCAAGGGCAACCCGGCCGCAGCCCGGACTTATTCCGTCTCCACCCCGGCAAGGCGTCCGGCGTGCGTCGCCAGCCACTGACGCGCCTCGGCCTCGTCGTCGAAATATCCCGTCGGGAAGTCATCCTTCGCGAAAATCCGTACGAAGAAGCTGGCGAGCACCCGATCGACCGCCCCGTTGCCGAGCACCGCGAGGGCAACGCACGGCGTGAAGGTATCGGCGATCAGCCGCGCCTCCGGAGTCACCCAGCGCACGCCGGCCATTTTCAGCAGCACCGCTACCTGCCGGTCCCCGGCGACGTCGAAGAGGTGGTCGACGACGTGCTGCGCGAGCTCGGCACCGACGCTGAGGCCGCGCCGGACAGTCAGCACCAGGAGCCCATCCCGGCCGAGCTGCACGTCGTACTCTGAGTGGACTTCCGCGAGCACTGATCCCCCATCCGGCCGGGAAGATGCGCGCATCGCCCAGCCTTCGTCCGGCCGCCGTTGGCGGGACTGCAGGTGCCTAGCGTAGCGAACATGGTCAAGCCACCGGTACGGGCCCGGCACGTGTGACGGACGGTGTGGGCGAGTGTGACGGATGCCGTCCGGCCCGGCGGGAATGACGACGGCGGCGGCGGGCTCCGGCGGATGCCTCTTGGGGCGCCGGCCTGCGGCGCGCGGCGGGGAGTGCGAGGATGAATCCTGTGACCGCTGAACAGAATCCCTCCCTTATCCGCAGCAGTGAACTGACCCGGTACCGGCTGGCCCCCAACCCGGGGCCGATGAGCCTGGACGGCACCCAGTCCTACCTGATCGCCGCCCCGGGGAACGGGGGAGTGGCAGTAGTCGATCCCGGGCCGCTGGACGAGGAGCACTTGGCTGAGCTGGCGGCGGCGGGGGAGGTGGAACTGGTGCTGATCACCCACCACCACATCGACCACATCGAGGCGAGCGAACGCTTCCATGAACTGACCGGCGCCCCCGTGCGTGCCCTGGACGAAGCGCTCTGTTATGCCGCGGAACCGCTGCGGGACGGCGAGGTGATTCGGGCGGCCGGCGTCGAGATCCGGGTGCTGGCCACGCCGGGCCACACGGCGGATTCGGTGAGCTTCCATCTTCCCGACGACGGCCCCCACGGCTCGGTGCTCACCGGCGACACGATCCTGGGCCGCGGCACCACCATCATCGCCTACCCCGACGGCAGGCTCGGCCCGTACCTGGATTCGCTGGCCCGGCTGGAACTCCTCGGTCCGGCGAAGGTCTTGCCCGCGCACGGCGGCACGCTTCCGGACCTGTCGGCCATCTGCCGCGAGTACGCCGACCACCGCCGGCTCCGCCTGGACCAGATTCGCGCCGCACTGGAGCACCTCGGCGCCGACGCGACCGTCGGCGCGGTGACCGACCATGTCTACGCCGACGTCGATCCCGCGGTCCGCTTCGCCGCCGAATCCTCCGTCGCCGCTCAGCTCGAATACCTGCGCGGTTGAGAGGTGCAGGTTCGGGCCCGTCCCATTTGAAATCCGCGGGCGGGAAACCAGTAGGCTAAACCCATGCGCATAGCCCGGTTTGTCCTTGAATCCGACCCCCAGTACGGCATCGTCGAAGGCGAGGAGGGGAGTGAGCAGATTACCGTCATCGCCGGCGACCCGTTCTTCAACGGCATCCAGCCCACCGGTGCCCAACACAAGCTCGAGGACGTGCGGTTGCTCGCCCCGATCATTCCGCGCAGCAAGGTGATCGGCATCGGCCGCAACTACGCCGACCACATCCGGGAAATGGGCAACGAGACGCCGGCCGCCCCGCTGATGTTCCTCAAGCCCAACACCTCGGTGATCGGCCCGAACGAGCCGCTGGTCCTGCCTGAGTTCTCCGACGAAGTCTCCTACGAGGCCGAACTCTGCGTGATCATCGGCCGGATCTGCAAGGACGTCCCGGTGGAGCGCGTGGACGAGGTCATCTTCGGCTACACCTGCGGCAACGACCTGACCGCCCGGGACGCGCAGCGCACCGACAACCAGTGGGCCCGCGCCAAGGGATTCGACGGCTCGGCCCCGCTCGGCCCGTGGATCGAGACCGAACTGGACACCGAAGACCTGGCCATCCGCGGCCGGCTCGACGGAGAGCTGAAGCAGGAGGGCAATACCTCGCAGATGATCTGGGGCGTCAAGGAACTGGTCTCCTACGCCTCCCAGGCCTTCACCCTGCTCCCCGGCGACGTCATCATGACCGGCACCCCCTCCGGCGTCGGCACCATCGAATCCGGCCAGCGCTACGAGGTTGAGATCGAGGGCATCGGCACCCTGTCCAACACCGCCCGCCGCTGATCCCATGCCGGCACGCCGCCGCTCCTTCGGAGTCTTTGCGCTCGGATCGCTGGCCACGTTTTCCGTGGCGGCCCGGGCCACCCACTACTGGGGCGGCCCGGACTGGCTGGCGGGGACGTTCCTGGCGGTCGGCATCCTGCTGGCGCTCTATTACCTCTACCGATACACCGCCGGTTCGCGCCGGAAGAAGCCGCACAAGAAGTAGCCGGGCCTCCGGCCCGGCCAGCGGCAGCGGCTTGGCAGACTAAACTGGAGCACATCATGACTACTGCTGCTGCCATCCCCACTGTTGACGACGAAACTCCCGTCCGTGTGCGCTTCTGCCCGTCTCCCACGGGCACGCCGCACGTCGGACTGATCCGCACCGCCCTGTTCAACTGGGCCTACGCCCGGCACACGGGCGGCACCATGGTGTTCCGGATCGAGGACACGGACGCCGCCCGCGACAGCGAGGAAAGCTATCAGCAGCTGCTGGAAGCGCTGAAGTGGCTGGGCATCACGTGGGACGAGGGCGTGGAGGTCGGCGGGCCGCATGAGCCGTACCGCCAGTCCCAGCGCGGCGACATCTACCGGGACGTCATCGCGAAGCTGAAGGAGGCCGGCCACCTCTACGAGTCCTATTCCACCCCGGAAGAAGTCGAGGCCCGGCACAAGGCCGCCGGCCGCGACGTCAAGCTGGGCTACGACAACTTTGACCGGGACCTGACACAGGACCAGATTGCCGCGTTCAAGGCCGAGGGACGCGAACCGGTGTTGCGCGTGCGGATGCCGGACGAGGACATCACCTTCACGGACCTGGTGCGCGGGGAGATCACCTTCAAGGCCGGCAGCGTGCCGGACTTCGCCGTCGTCCGCGCCAACGGCAAGCCGCTCTACACCTTGGTTAACCCCGTGGACGACGCACTGATGGGCATCACCCACGTTCTGCGCGGCGAGGACCTGCTGTCTTCGACTCCTCGCCAGATCGCGCTCTACCGGGCCCTGGTGGACATCGGCGTGGCCCGCTACATGCCGTTGTTCGGCCATCTCCCGTACGTGATGGGCCAGGGCAACAAGAAGCTTTCCAAGCGCGATCCCGAGTCCAACCTGTTCCTGCACCGGGAGCGCGGTTTCATCCGGGAGGGCCTGCTCAACTACCTCTCGCTGCTGGGCTGGTCGCTGTCCGCCGACGAGGACATCTTCACCATCGACCAGATGGTGGAGGCCTTCGACATCCACGATGTGCTGGCGAACCCGGCGCGCTTCGACCTGAAGAAGGCCGAGGCCATCAACGGGACCCATGTGCGCCTGCTTGAACCCGGCGACTTCAAGCTCCGGCTGATCCCTTACCTGCAGCATGCCGGCCTGGTCGGGGAGTCGCTGACGGAACGCGAGCAGATGATCCTGGCCGACGCCGCGCCGCTGATCCAGGAGCGCATCACCCTGCTGGGGGAGGCGCCGGAGATGGTGGCGTTCCTCTTCAAGAACGACGACGAGATCGAGGTCGCCGACGACGCGCGCAAGGGCCTGCCCGAGAACCTGGCGGAAGCCCTGGACGCCGCGCTGGCCGCGCTGGAGCCGCTCGAGGAGTGGACGGCAGAGAACATCCAGGCGGCCCTGCGGTCGGCCCTGGTCGAGGGCCTGGGGCTGAAGCCGCGGCTGGCCTTCGGGCCGGTGCGCACCGCGGTCTCCGGGCGTCGGATTTCGCCGCCGCTTTTCGAGTCCATGGTGATCCTGGGCAAGGACTCCTCCCTGGCGCGGATCAAGGCCTTCCGCGGCTGAGCGCGCCCCGGGCGACGCGCGGCCCGGCTGCCGCGCGTTGCTCGTTTTGCACTTTCGAGCAGGCATCCGGTAAAGTAATTACTCGTGCTGAGGCGCCAGGGAATGGGTAAAAGCCCGTTTCCACCGGCTCCGAAAGTGCCAGTGGGATATGGTGTAATTGGCAACACAACGGTTTCTGGTACCGTCATTCTAGGTTCGAGTCCTGGTATCCCAGCGCTACAGTCTCCGCTCCGGCGGGGACTGGATTGTGTGGAGCGAAAACTCCGCGCAAACCTACGGCCCCATCGTATAGCGGCCTAGTACGCCGCCCTCTCACGGCGGTAACGCGGGTTCGAATCCCGCTGGGGTCACGGTCCGCAAGGGCAAGGCAGTGCAGGCCTTCAACTGTGCAAGCTATGCGGCCCCATCGTATAGCGGCCTAGTACGCCGCCCTCTCACGGCGGTAACGCGGGTTCGAATCCCGCTGGGGTCACCAACAGCCGGTCCCGGACATCCCGTCTGGGACCGGCTTTTTGTATGCCCCGAAGAACCAGGCCTACGGCCCGCCGTGGCAGGGTTGGCGGCTCCTGCTGGCATGATAGGAACCGTGACAAGCAGGTTGCCCGAGGGCCAGGACAGGGGAGCGGCGGACGCCGTCGTGCTCCTGGAACAAAGCCGGGGCGCGCTTGAAGCGGTCCAGTTGCCGCTAAACGTTCCCGGTGCCGCCGCAGCCCGCGGAGCCGTCGCCGCCGCCATTGCCCAGTTGAACGACTACATTCTGCCCCGCTACCGCACGCTGGAAGCCCCGCTGCTGGCCGTCGTGGGGGGATCCACCGGCGCCGGGAAATCGACGCTTGTGAACGCGGTGGCGGGCTTTCCGGCCACCCGTGCCGGAGCGATCCGGCCCACCACACGCCAACCCGTCCTGCTGCATCATCCGGGCGACGCGGCATGGTTTTCGGATCGGCGGATCCTGCCCGGCCTCAGCCGAATCACCGGAACGCCGGCGCCGGCCACCGCCGACAGGCAGGCCCACAATCCGGAACCGGCCGGCGAACCTGCCGGAACCTCGCTGGTGTTGCTCGCCCACAACAGCATTCCCGCGGGCATAGCGCTGCTCGATGCACCGGATATCGATTCGATTGCCGACGAGAACCGGCGGCTGGCGGGACAACTGCTGGCCGCCGCCGACCTGTGGATTTTCGTTACCACCGCCAACCGGTACGCCGACGCCGTGCCGTGGGCGCTGCTCCTGGACGCCGCACAGCGGGACATCGAAGTGGCGATCGTCCTGGACCGGGTGCCGGAAGAAGTTGAGCGTGAAGTCCGCGCCGACCTTGCCGGTCTGCTGCAGCGGCAGGGTCTCGCCGCGGCCCGCCTGTTTGTCATCCTCGAGTCCCGGCTGGACGAACGGGGCATGCTCCCGGCCGGCGCCGTCGATCCCCTCCGGGAGTGGCTCCAGGAACTCGCCGCCGACGCCTCCGGCCGCGCAGACATCGCCCGGCGCACCCTCGGCGGGGCAGTGCGCTCACTGGCCGCGACGGTCGGCTCGGTCGCCGATGCCGCGAACGACCAGCATGCCGCCGGCCAGCGGCTGCGAAAGGTCGTGGAAGACGCCTACGAGGCGGCGACCACGCGGGCTCTCTCGGCCACGGAGGACGGAACGCTCCTCCGGGGCGAGGTGTTGGCGCGCTGGCAGGACTTTGTCGGCACCGGAGAATTCTTCCGGGGTATCGAGAGCGGCATAGGCCTGCTGCGGGACCGGATTGGCGCGTTCTTTTCCGGCAAACCCGCTCCCTCCGTCGAAGTCGAAGAAGCCATCGAGTCCGGGCTGCAGGCCGTCGTCGTCGAGGCGGCGGCCGCCGGCGCGGAGGAGGCCGACGCGCGCTGGCGGACAGACCCGGCCGGGCAGGGCCTGCTCGGACGCGAAGATCTGTCGACTCCCAGCGCGGGCTTTGCGGACGAGGTAGCCCGCGAAATCCGGGCGTGGCAGGCAGACCTGCTGGACCTGATCCGCAGCGAGGGTGAGAGCAAGCGCTTCACCGCGCGCATGCTCTCCTTCGGAGTCAACGGCCTCGGGGTAGCGCTGATGGTGGTGATATTCGCGGCCACCGGAGGGCTGACCGGCTTGGAAATCGGCGTGGCGGGCGGAACGGCCGTGGTGGGCCAGAAGCTGCTGGAAGCGGTCTTCGGCGAGGACGCCGTACGCAGGCTGGCGCGCAAGGCCCGCGCCGAACTGCAGGAGCGAACGCGCAGGCTCATGCGCGCCGAAGCGGAGCGCTTCCTGGCGCGGATCCCTGAGGTGGAGGACGCAGGGACCATGCGCGCACTGGAAGGGCGGCTGCACGCGCTGGGGGCAAAGACGGACACGGGAGCCCCGGATTGAGCCGCCACCGGGGCCAGCCCGAGACCTCCCTGCTGCAGACACGGCTGGATGCCTTGAACACGGCCGCCGAGCTCGCCGCCGGGGTGCTGCCGGAAGCGGAACTCGCACCCGTCACCGAAGTCCTGGAACGGGCCAGCACCCGCCGCTCCCTGTCCGCCGAGCACACCGTGGTTGGCTTTTTCGGTGCGACCGGCAGCGGAAAGTCCTCCCTCTTCAACGCCGTATCCGGCACCCGCCACGCCACCGTGGCGGCACGCCGCCCCACCACGTCCGAAGCAATGGCGGGAATTTGGGGAACGGCCGGCAGCGAACCGCTGCTGGACTGGCTGCAGGTAGCCAACCGGCACGTGGTGGACGACGGATCGTTCGCCGGGCACGGCGGCCTGATCCTGCTGGACCTGCCGGACTTTGATTCCACCGCCGTCGAGCATCGCGCCATCGTGCAACGGTTCGCCGGCCAGGTCGACGTACTGGTCTGGGTGCTGGATCCGCAGAAGTACGCCGATGCCGCCGTGCACCAGGGATTTTTGCGCCCGTTGGCCTCGCACGATGCCGTGACGCTGGTGGTGCTGAACCAGGTGGACCGGCTGGCCGAGGGACAGCTGCAACCGGTCCTGGGGTCGCTGAGGGAGATTTTGCTGCGGGACGGGCTCGCCCGGGTGGATGTCTACCCCGTCTCCGCGACGACGGGGACCGGCCTTGCCGAGCTGACGGCAGCCATCACGGCCTTTGCCGACAAGCGGCAGGCCGCGGCCGAGCGGCTGCTCGCCGACGTCAGGAAGGCGGCCCAGGGCCTGGCCGTTGAACCCGGGGCGGAGCCGGCAGGCGTCAGCAAGGCGGCCAGGAACACGTTGGCCGAGCAGTTGGCGCAGGCGGCAGGCGTGGAAGCGATCAGCGACGCCGTGGGGGCCTCCTACCGGTGGCGGGCGCATGCCCGGACCGGATGGCCGGCGGTCCGCTGGCTCGGAAAGCTGCGCCGCGACCCGCTCAAGCGGCTCAACCTCGACCGCAAGGACGTTAATCCGCTGCTGAACCGCTCGTCCATGCCGGCCCCGGGCCCCGCCCAGCGGGCGCAGGCCGACAAGGCCATCCGTCAGTTCGCCGACCGCGCCGGTGAAGGCGCCGCCGCCCCCTGGCGCGCGGCCATCCGCCGGGCGGCACGATCCGCGGAGGAAACGCTTCCGGACGACTTGGACCAGGCCCTGGTGGGCACGGACCTGCGCTCCGACCGTGCCTCGTGGTGGTGGCCGGTTTTCGGCCTGCTCCAGTGGCTCGCCCTCGCAGCCGCCTTGGCCGGAGGGCTCTGGCTCCTTGGCATCGCCGCGCTGGGCTACCTGCAGTTTGCGGTCCCTGAGACACCAACGGTCGAAGGCTTCCCGGTGCCGACCTTGTTGCTGGCCGCCGGGATCCTCGCCGGGGTGGTGCTGGCGCTGGCATCGGGCGTGATCGCGCGGTTCGTGGCCCGTGCCCGGGCCGCAAATGCGCGGCGGCGGCTCCGGGACGCTGTTGCGCGGGTCGCGGAAGAGCGGGTGGCACGGCCGGTCGAAGAAGCGGTGGCCCGGCACCGGGCATTCAGGCAGGCAGTGCTGAGGGCGTCCGGCGAATGACGTCCCGGGGGAGGCGCGGGGCCATGGACCCGGCAGACGAGATACAAGGAGAACGCAAAAGATTGGCCGCTGAACTGACTGTCAACGATCTGGACGAAGGCTCGCTTCTGGAAAGGATTTTCCCGCGCCTCGGCCCCGCCCGCGTCCCGGTCGGGCCGGGCGATGACGCTGCCGTGATCGAGGCACCCGATGCCCGCACCGTCATCTCGATCGACACATTGGTCCAGGACCAGGACTTCCGGCTTGAGTGGCCCTCCGGGTACCGGACGACGGGCTACGACGTCGGATGGAAATCCGTCGCGCAGAACCTCTCGGACATCAATGCCATGGGAGCCGTGCCGACGTCACTGGTCATCAGCCTGACCCTGCCCGGTGCGACGCCGGTGGCATGGGTCGAGAGCCTGGCCGACGGCGTGGCCGATGCCCTGCGGAAACTGGGGGCGGGCCGGTGCTCCGTCGTGGGCGGTGATCTTGGCCGCGGCGAGTCGATCGTGGTCACGGCTGCCGTTACCGGGGACCTCGAAGGCCGCAGCCCGGTCCTGCGCAGCGGCGCGCGTCCCGGCGACACCGTCGCGGTGGCCGGCACGCTGGGGCGCGCGGCGGCCGGACTGGCGCTGCTCGAAAGCCCGGTTTTCGACGACGGGGCCCCGGCTCCGCTGCAGGAGCTCGCCGGAATCCAGTCCCGGCCGGTGCCTCCGCTGAGCGCCGGCCCCGCTGCGGCCGAATGTGGCGCGACCGCCATGATGGACATCTCGGATGGCCTGCTCCGTGATGCGGCGCGGTTGGCCCGCGCCAGCAGTGTCGCGGTAAACCTTGCGTCGGCGCAGTTGCGGCACTTTGCCGCACCCTTGGACGAGGCAGCGGCCCTGGTGGGGGCGGAGCCCAGCGACTGGGTCCTCGGCGGCGGCGAAGACCATGGCCTGCTGTGTACCTTCCCAGCAGCACAAACCCTGCCGGCGGGGTTCGCCGCCATCGGAGTGGTCGGCGGCGGGAAGGATACGGTGACCCTCGACGGCGTCCCCGTCCAGGTTCGGGGATGGGACCATTTCAGGGGCTGAAGCGCTGCTAGTCGTTGGTCTTTCGCAGGGCTTCGGTCAGTTGGGCGGCCGCGTTGCAGACCACCTCGGCATGCAGCCGGCCGGGTTGCCGCGTGAGCCGCTCGATCGGCCCGGAAATGGAAACCGCGGCGATGACCCGCCCGGACGGACCGCGGACCGGGGCGGAAACCGACGCCACGCCGGGTTCGCGTTCGCCCAGGCTCTGGCCCCAGCCGCGGCGGCGGACGCCGGCGAGGACCGTCGGGGTGAAACGCGCCCCATGGAGTCCTTCAAGCAGCCTCTCGTGGTCTTCCCAGGCCAACAGCACCTGGGCGGCGGAGCCGGCCTTCATCGAGAGCTGTGTCCCCACCGGAATGGTGTCCCGCAATCCGATCGGCCGCTCGGCCGAGGCGACGCATACCCGCGAATCGCCCTGCCGGCGGAAGACCTGGGCGCTCTCACCCGTGGCATCGCGGAGGTTCATGAGCACCGGGCCGGCGGCGGCTATGAGCCGGTCTTCGCCGGCGGCCGCGGCCAATTCGACCAGCCTGCTGCCCAGGACGAACCTGCCCTGCATGTCCCGGCTGACCAGCCGGTGGTGGACCAGCGCCAAAGCGAGCCGGTGGACGGTGGGCCGGGCCAGGCCGGTGGCGGCCACCAGTTGGGCCAGGGACGTGGGTCCGGCCTCCAAGGTGTCCAGCACCATGGCCGCCTTGTCGATGACGCCGACACCGCTAGGATTGTCCATAAGCTGATATTCGCATCTCAATATGTGAGATGCAAGTCGATTGACTGGCGGGCGGGCAGCCGCGCTGGAAGAGTTAAAGCACACACTTGGTGCGGGCCTCCCGGCGGGAGAAAAAGCCTGCGTTGGTATTGATGGAGGAGATCTGGCCATGGCCGGTAACACTGCGGGCAAGACGCTCGCCGAAAAAGTCTGGGATGCACACGTGGTGCGCCACGGCGACGGTGAAGGCGCGGCGCGCCAGCCCGACCTCCTCTACATCGACCTTCACCTGGTACACGAGGTCACGTCGCCGCAGGCCTTCGAGGGCCTGCGCCTGGCGGGGCGCGGGCTGCGCCGCCCGGACCTGACCATCGCGACCGAGGACCACAACACCCCCACGCTGGATATCGACAAGCCGATCGCCGACCCGACCAGCCGCACCCAGATCGAGACGCTGCGCACCAACTGCCGTGAATTCGGGGTCCGGCTGCACTCGCTCGGGGACGCCGAGCAGGGGATCGTGCACGTGGTGGGTCCCCAGTTGGGACTCACCCAGCCCGGCATGACGGTGGTGTGCGGCGACTCGCATACCTCCACCCACGGTGCCTTCGGTGCCCTGGCATTCGGCATCGGGACCTCCGAAGTTGAGCACGTCATGGCGACCCAGACGCTGTCGCTGAAGCCGTTCAAGACGATGGCCATCAACGTCGAGGGCACGCTGCGCCCCGGCGTCACCGCCAAGGACATCATCCTGGCGGTCATCGCCAAGATCGGCACCGGCGGCGGCCAGGGCTACGTGCTGGAGTACCGTGGCTCCGCCATCCGGGCCCTGAGCATGGAAGCCCGGATGACCATCTGCAACATGTCCATCGAGGCGGGCGCCCGCGCCGGCATGGTCGCGCCGGACCAGACCACCTTCGACTACCTCAAGGGCCGGCCGCACGCCCCGGAGGGCGCCGACTGGGACGCCGCCGTCGAAAATTGGCAGACCCTGCGTACCGACGACGACGCGGTGTTCGACGCCGAGGTCTTCCTGGACGCCGATACGCTGGAGCCGTTCGTCACGTGGGGGACCAACCCCGGACAGGGCGTTTCCCTGTCGGAAGCCGTGCCGTCGCCCGACGACTTCGCCGACGAGAACGCCAAGGCAGCCGCGGAACGTGCGCTGGCCTACATGGGTCTCGAAGCCGGCACCCGCATGAAGGACATCCCGGTCGACACCGTCTTCCTGGGCTCCTGCACCAACAGCCGGATCGAGGACCTGCGCATCGCGGCGGACATCATCCGCGGCCGGGCCAAGGCGCCGAACGTGCGCATGATGGTGGTGCCCGGGTCTGCCCGTGTCCGCCTGGAAGCAGAGGCCGAAGGCCTGGACAAGGTGTTCAAGGAGTTCGGCGCCGAGTGGCGGTTCGCCGGCTGCTCCATGTGCCTGGGCATGAACCCGGACCAGCTGGCCCCGGGCGAGCGCTGCGCGTCCACGTCCAACCGGAACTTCGAGGGCCGGCAGGGCAAGGGCGGGCGGACGCACCTGGTATCGCCGGTAGTGGCGGCCGCCACCGCAGTCAGGGGCACGCTGAGTTCGCCCTCGGACCTGGACCCGGTCAACAACGACGCCGTCTCGCGGCCTGCCGCCTAAGGAGCCTGAAGAATCATGGAGAAGTTCACCACCCATACCGGCATCGGGGTCCCGCTGCGGCAGTCCAACGTGGACACCGACCAGATCATCCCGGCGGTGTACCTCAAGCGGATCACCCGGACAGGCTTCGAAGATGCCCTGTTCGCAGCCTGGCGCAAGCACGAGGACTTTATCCTCAACCAGGAGCCGTTCAGCCGCGGGTCCGTTCTCGTGGCCGGCCCGGA
Organism: Arthrobacter sp. Y3224055; assembly: GCF_059090825.1. Taxonomy (NCBI): domain Bacteria; kingdom Bacillati; phylum Actinomycetota; class Actinomycetes; order Micrococcales; family Micrococcaceae; genus Arthrobacter; species Arthrobacter sp. Y3224055. The sequence continues at coordinate 394,357 of NZ_JBNHGB010000003.1, forward strand.
TTTCGGGACCGGTTCCTCGCGCGAACACGCGGTCTGGGCGTTGAAGGACTACGGGTTCCGTGTCGTCCTCTCCTCCCGGTTCGCCGACATCTTCCGCGGGAACTCCGGCAAGCAGGGGCTGTTGGCCGCCGAGGTCGGCCAGGATGACATCGAGCTGATCTGGAAGGAACTGGAGAACCACCCGGGCACCGAAATCACGGTGGACCTGGAGTCGAAGACCGTCACCTGCGGAACCATCACTGCGCCGTTCGAGATCGACGACTACACCCGCTGGCGGCTGCTCGAAGGCCTGGACGATATCGGGCTGACCCTGAAGCATGAGGCGGAAATCACCACCTACGAGGCCACCCGCCCGTCCTGGAAGCCGACGACCCTCCCGGCAAAAGTCTGAGGACACGCGCCCTGGCGCGAATCGGCGCCGTCGAGGGAGCCGTTCCGGCTCCGTCGGCGGCGCCGATTTGCACCTGCGACTGCCTCATGCAAGGCACCGGCCGGCGGGACGGAAAGCGCCGGACTCGCTGCACGTTTATTTCAGAGTGGTCACGGATTGCCAATATGCTTAGCTGAGGCCCTGGCGCAGTTCGGCGCTAAACTAGCTTGAGGAAACAGGTATTCATGGCAAGTGTTTTGACCATTCGTGGTGGCGTTCCGTTGGCGGGGAAGGTATCCGTCCGCGGCGCCAAGAACCTGGTTCCCAAAGCGATGGTCGCGTCCTTGCTCGGCAGCAATGCCTCGGTCCTGCGGAATGTGCCCGAAATCAGGGACGTGGAGATCGTCACGAGCCTGCTCCGCCTGCACGGCGTCGAGGTGTCCAAGGACGCGGTGACGGGTGACCTGACGCTTGACCCCACCAAGGTCAAGACGGCCCACATGAAGGACATCGACGCCCACGCCGGCGATTCCCGCATTCCGATCCTTTTCTGCGGGCCCCTGATCCACGCGATCGGCGAGGCCTTCATCCCCGACCTGGGCGGCTGCCGGATCGGCGACCGGCCCATTGACTACCATCTCGACGTGCTGCGGCAGTTCGGCGCGATCGTGGACAAGCGGCCCGGTGGCATAGCCATCTCCGCACCCAGGGGACTGAAGGGCGCGAAACTCACGCTGCCGTATCCCAGCGTGGGCGCCACCGAGCAGGTTCTCCTGACGGCAACCCGCGCCGAGGGCATCACGGAATTGAGCGGCGCCGCCATCGAGCCGGAGATCATGGACCTGATCGCCGTGCTGCAGAAGATGGGTGCCATCATCACGGTCCAGACCGACCGTGTGATCCGTATCGAAGGCGTCACCGAACTGTCCGGCTTCAACCATCGCGCGCTGCCCGACCGCAACGAGGCCGCGTCCTGGGCATCCGCGGCGCTCGTGACGCAGGGAGACATTTACGTCGAAGGTGCCCATCAGGGCGACCTCACCGCCTTCCTGAACACCTACCGCAAGATCGGCGGGGCGTTCGACATCGACGACGACGGCATCCGCTTCTACCACCCGGGCGGCAGCCTGTCGCCGCTGGTGCTCGAGACCGACGTGCACCCGGGCTTCATGACGGATTGGCAGCAGCCCCTCGTCGTCGCCCTGACGCAAGCCGAAGGCGTCTCGATCGTGCACGAGACCGTGTACGAGAACCGGTTCGGATTCACCGAGGCGCTGATTCGGATGGGTGCTAACATCCAGGTGCACCGCGAATGCCTCGGCAGCATTCCGTGCCGCTTCGGGCAGCGGAATTTCCTGCATTCCGCCGTGATTTCCGGACCCACACAGCTCTCCGGGGCGGAGATAGACATCCCCGACCTCCGCGGCGGCTTCAGCCACCTGATCGCCGCGTTGGCGGCGGCCGGAACCTCCCGCGTGACCGGCATCGAACTCATCAACCGTGGCTACGAACGCTTCCAGTCAAAGCTGGAGGGCCTCGGCGCGGACTTCGACGTCGAGTAGGCGGACATGGGAGCAGACTCCAAAGAGCGGGTGGTCATTGGTGTCCTCGCCGGCGTTGTCCGGCCAGTCCTGAACCTGGTCCTCCGGCGCAACTGGACGGGAACGGAGAATTTCCCCAAGGACCGGGGATTCATCGTCTGTCCGAATCACAACACCGAAATCGATCCGCTCGTGGTCGGCCATTACGTCTACAACCAGGGCGCCCTTCCGCACTTCCTGGCGAAGGCCTCGCTGTTCAAGATCCCGGTGGTCGGGCAACTGTTGACGGCGGCCCGGCAGATACCGGTGGAGCGGAGCAGTTCGGGCGCAAACCGTTCCCTTGACGTCTCACGGGAGGTGCTCGACGAAGGCGGGGCCGTGATCATCTACCCGGAGGGGACGCTGACCCGGGACCCGGCCCTGTGGCCGATGCGCGGGCGCACCGGGGCGGCAAGGCTCGCGCTGCAGACCGGCGCACCGGTCATTCCGGTGGCGCACTGGGGTGCCAACGAGCTGTTGCCCCGTTACGCGAAAAGGCCCAGCCTTTTTCCGCGCAAGACGGCACACGTCACGGCCGGACCGCCGGTGGACCTGAGCGAATTCAGCGGCTTGCCGATCACCAGGACCGTTCTCGAGGCCGCAACGAATAGGATTATGGACAGCATCACGGCGCTGCTGGCCGAAGTACGCGGCGAGGCAGCGCCCGCCGTCCGCTGGGATCCTTCTGCTCACGGTCAAAGCGCCATGGGCCGGGACTTTGGTTCCGGCGAACCGGTGCATACAGAAGAGCTACCGCCCGAGGAGAAGTTGTGACAGCACGCCCCGACCTGCCTGCCAACATCGCCGTTCTGGGAGCAGGAAGCTGGGGCACTACCTTTGCCAAGGTCGTCGCGGACGCCCACCCCGAGGTCGAGGTCAGGCTCTGGGCCCGGCGCGCCGAAGTGGCGGAGGAAATCAATTCCCGGCACCGGAATGCGAAGTACCTCCGGGACATCGCGCTGCCGGAGAACATCGTCGCTTCGGAGGACGTCGCCGAAGTCCTCCGCGGCGCGCCGCTGGTGGTGCTCGCTGTTCCCGCCCAGACCCTCCGGCCGCAGCTGGCGTCCTGGAAGCCCCTGCTCGATCCGGAGGCAGTGGTCGTCTCGCTCATGAAGGGGCTGGAGCGCGGGACCGATGCGCGCATGAGCGAAGTCATCAAGGAAGAGCTCGGCCTGTCAGACTCCCACGTGGCCGTCATTTCCGGTCCCAACCTGGCGCTCGAGATTGCGCGCAAGGAACCGACCGCCTCGGTGGTGGCCTGCACGGACGACGACACCGCGCAGTGGATTGCGCGGTTGTGCACCGCCAGCTATTTCCGTCCGTACACGAACTCGGACGTCACGGGGGTGGAGATCGGCGGCATCGTGAAGAACATCATTGCCCTGTGCGTGGGAATCTGCGACGGCAAGGGCATGGGAGACAACACCAAGGCGACGGTCATCACCCGCGGACTGGCCGAGACCACCAGGCTCACCCTTGCCCTCGGGGGAGAGGTCCAGACGATGGCCGGGCTGGCCGGGCTCGGCGACCTGGTCGCCACCTGCGCGTCGCCGCTGTCGCGCAACCACACAGCCGGACGGCTCTTGGGCGAAGGCCTGACCCTGGACCAGGTGACGGAACGAATGACCCAAACGGCCGAAGGCATCAAGTCCGGCCGCGCCGTGCTGGATCTGGCCACCAAGGTGGGCGTCGACATGCCGATTACCGAGGCAGTGGTTGCCGTCCTGGAGGGGCAGGTTTCCGTAGAGGCGCTGGCGCCACGCCTGTTGACCCGTGAACTCAAATCCGAAGGTGAACTCCAGTGAACGACGAGACCATTCCCGCCGCGAACGCCCCGTCGCCGGGCCGCAAACCCCGCGTTGCCGTCCTTTTCGGCGGGCGGTCCAGCGAACATTCCGTCAGCTGCGTCACCGCGGCCGGGGTTCTCGGGGCCATCGACAAGGACAAGTACGACGTCGTTCCCATCGGAATTGCGCGCAACGGCCAGTGGGTCCAGGTCGCCGATGATCCGGCCCAGTGGTCGCTCGCCTCGGGGAAAATGCCGGAGATCAGTACGTCCGCCGAACCCGTCGTGCTGGCCAGCAGGCGGGACACGCCGGAACTCATGGTCGCGCCGGCCGCGCAGGTTCCGCAGAGCCTGGGCAACGTCGACGTGGTGCTGCCGCTGCTGCACGGGCCGTTCGGCGAGGACGGAACGCTTCAGGGGTTGCTGGAGATGGCCGACGTCCGCTACGTCGGCGCCGGCGTACTGGCCTCTGCCGTCGGCATGGACAAGCACTATATGAAGGTGGTCTTCGAATCGGCCGGCCTCCACGTCGGTCCCTACCAGGTCATCACCGACCGTCAGTGGCAGCAGGACCCGGACGCGGTGCTCGAACGTCTGGGCACGCTCCAGTTCCCGGTCTTCGTCAAGCCGGCCCGTGCGGGCTCCTCCATGGGAATCACCCGGGTGGCCGAGCCGGGCGGCCTGCGCGACGCCGTGGAGGCCGCCCGCGAACACGATCCCAAGGTGGTTGTCGAAGCCGGCATCATCGGCCGCGAGATTGAAGTAGCGGTGCTGCAGGGCAGGGGAACAGAACCGACGCGCACCAGCCTGCCCGGGGAAATCGCCGTCCAGCCCGGCGAGCATCAGTTTTACGATTTCGAAGCGAAATACCTGGACGGTACGGCCGCCGCCCTCAGCTGCCCGGCGGATTTGCCCGCCGACGCCACGGAAAGAGTGCGCGAACTCGCCGCACAGGCGTTCGACGCGCTCGGGGGAGAGGGACTCTCCCGGGTCGACTTCTTCTACACGCCGGACGGCGAGCTCATTATCAATGAGATCAACACCATGCCCGGGTTTACGCCGATCAGCATGTATCCGCAGATGTGGGCGAAATCCGGACTGCCTTACACCGAGTTGATCGACGAGCTGCTGTACCTGGCCCTCAACCGCAAGACCGGCCTCCGCTGACCATGCCGGCCAGCGCGGTGTCGCCGGCCGTGCCGCCTACAGGACGTCGGAAATGCTCAGGCATTCGCGTTCCTGCGGGATCTCCGACGCCGCCGCCGAGATGTCCATCAACACGGAGCTCTCTGCCACGTCATCGGGCTTGAACAGCAGTTCCGTGGCCGGGGTGCGCCCGTAGGTCGTGGCCGTCCAGTAGCCGTTCTCGCCTTCGCGCAGTACCCAGTCGACGCCGTCGACCGAGACGCATTGGTCCGTCGTCGGGCCGGGAACCGGCACACCGCACCGCAGGATGACCTGGGAAGGGTCCCCCCAGGCGGCGGTCGCCTGGCTGCTCGTTTCACGGCGCGGGAAATCGGCGACGTACTGGGGGAGGATGACCATCATCGGGGCGCATCCGGGGTTTGCCGCGTCCGGAGCGGCGTCAACGTCGACAACAGGCGAACACGCCGTGAGGCTGCCCAGGGCTCCTAGCGACAAAAGGACGGCAAAACGGCGGCGTCGGGGGAAGGCGCGGGTCATACAGCCAGCGTATCCCGACCATCGCGGCCCGCCGGAGCGACAGTGACCGCAGCCACGCCAGACCGGCCCTGCGGTGAGGAGACGGCCGCGGGGTTTATCCTTTTAGGTAGCCTCACCCCTAGGAAGTGACCCCATTGACTGCTGACCACGACAACGAATACCGCCCGCGGCGGCAGCGCCGCCAGCGGAAGAAAGATCCCATCCGCACCATCTTCTTCACCCTCGTGGGCATCGTTGTCGTCGCTGCAATCGTCGGAGGTGGCTACTTGTTCAACTTGGCCAACTCCTTCAACAGCAAGTCCCAAACGATCGAATCGGCCTTCCCGGACAATCGGGCCGAGAAGGACCCGAACGACAAGACGGTCAACATTCTTCTGATGGGCTCCGACAGCCGCGCCACGGGTACGCAGAATCTGACCGAGGTCTCGGACGGCAGCCGCTCCGACACCATGATGCTGATGCACATCCCGGAGAATCGGGAGAACGTCTACGTCATGTCGATCATGCGCGACACCTGGGTGGACATACCGGGCCAGGGCGAGCACAAGATCAACGCCGCCATGGCGTTCGGCGGGGTACCGCTTGTCGTCGAAACCATCGAAGGGCTGTTTGAGACCCGCGTCGACCACGTCGCCATCATCGACTTCTCGGGGTTCAAGGAACTGACCGACGCCTTGGGCGGGGTGGAGATCAACAATCCGGCGGCCTTCTCGGCAACCGGGTCGACCGGCGAGTTCTTCCCTGCGGGCACCCAGACTCTGGACGGCGAGTCTGCCCTGTCCTTCGTGCGCGAGCGCAAGGCCTTCAGCGACGGCGACTATCAGCGCGTGCGCAACCAACAGCTCTTCGTCAAGGCTCTGATGTCCGAGTTCCTGACGGCCGAGACACTGACAAACCCCGTGCGCATTAACGAGGTAGTCGACGAATTTTCCCCGTTCGTGAGCGTTGACAGCGAATTCGACGCCATGACCGCAGGCTCCCTGGGCGTCTCGCTTCGGGATGTACGGTCAAGCGACGTTCAGATGTTCACCCTTCCGACCCTGGGCACCGGCACTTCCGCGGACGGCCAGTCGATCGTCGTGCCGGACGAGGCGGCCATCGCCGAGATAGCCGACGCGCTGCAGAACGACAGCCTCGGCGAATATCTGAGTACTGCGGATCTCGAGTGAGCCGCGACGCGGCCGTATGCCGGTGAGCGGAGCCGGCTGCGGTAGGCTCAGGTAACGCCGGAGGACTGAGATCGATCGTTGGCGGGCATCGCCGGCGCATGCAGATGGGACCCCTTTGCAGACGAAAATTGCTGCCAATGCCGAAGCGCTGCGCCGCTGGCTGTCCAGGGCCGAGGTCGTCCTCGGCAACCACAGCGACCGCCTGAACGCCATCAACATCTTCCCGGTGGCCGACGGCGACACGGGGACCAACCTCTATCTGACCGTCCGGGCGGCGGCGAAGTCGGCCGCCGAAAACCGGACGGCGGACATCGGCGAACTCCTGGCCGGAGCAGGCCAGGCGGCGATGGAAGAAGCGCGCGGGAACTCGGGCACCCTGCTGTCCGTTTTCCTGGCCGCCCTGGCCGAACCCTTGCGGGGCACGACCCGGTTGACGGGGCCGCTGCTGGCCGCGGCCCTCCAGCGTGCCGAAATCAGGTGCTGGTCCGCGTTGAGCGAGCCCGTGGAGGGCACCATGCTCTCCGTCATCGCGTCGGTCTCGCGGGCGGCATCGGCGGTACATGCGGCGAAGAACGGCGACGACAGCAACCACGGCCTGGCGGCAACGCTGGAATCGGTCGTGGAAGAGGCGGTGGCCGCGGTCGTCAGGACCGAGACACAGCTCGGGGCACTTGAATCGGCGCACATCGTCGACGCCGGCGCCGTCGGGTTCCTGCTCATCATGGACACCCTGCGGGCCAGCGCCCTGGGCGTGGAACTGCAGCCGGAACTGCTGGACGGCCTGCACGGCTACAACGTGCAGGATCCGCACCTGCACCTGGACCACGTGCACGAAGGTGTCGAGGTCATGTGCACCGTCAACCTCAGCCCCCTCGACGCCGCGACGCTGCGCCTGAAACTGGACGAACTGGGCGACTCGGTCATCATGAGCGCCGTGACAGAAATCGAGGGCGGGTACCGTTGGCGCGTCCACGCGCACGTGCCGGACGGCGACGCGGCACTGGAGGTTATCCGGGAGCTGGGTGAACCGATGAACGTCAGCATGACGGAGCTGGCCGGCCCGCCGGAGCAAAACCATGGCGGTTGACCCAGCCGACGAGCTGAGCGTCCCGCTGGAGCGGCGGCTCGGCAAGCGCTCGGCCTCGGCACTCGAAAAGCACCTGGGCATGACGGTGACCGGGGAACTGCTCAACTACTTCCCGCGGCGATACATGAAGCGCGGAGAACTGACCATGATCGCCGAGCTGCCGATCGACCAGGACGCAACCCTGGTGGCCCGGGTGCTGAGCTCCAGTTCACGCAAGATGCGGGCCCGCCGCGGTTCGCTGACCGAGGTCGTCGTGACCGACAATTCCTCGGACATCAGCCTCACCTTCTTCAACGGCTATCAGGCTGAACGGGAACTGCGGCCGGGGACCATCGCCATGTTCTCCGGCAAGGTGACGTCCTACCGCGGAAACCTTACCTTGACCAACCCCGACTACCAGTTGCTCGAAGACGCCTTCGACTTCGACGCCGAGGAGGCCCTGCGCCCGGTGCCCATGTATTCGGCGACGGCAAAACTGGGCAGCTGGCGCATCAAGGCGGCCGTTGACCTGTTGCTCGATGCCGTGGACTTCGGGCGCCTGGGGGACCCCATCCCGACCGACATCGCCGTACGGGACGGAATGCTCTCACTGGCTGAGGCCTACGAACAGATCCACCGGCCCTCGACGATGGAAGCCGCCAGCGCGGCCCGCGACCGCTTCCGCTATCAGGAAGCGCTGGTCCTGCAGGCGGCCCTCGGGCGGAAGCGGGCCATCGCCGCGGCCGAACAGGCGACCGCACGCCCGGGCCGGAAGGGCGGTATTGCCGACAAGTTCGACGCCCGCCTGCCCTTCGACCTGACCGCGGGACAGCGCGAGGTCGGCGCGACGATCGCGGCGGAGCTGGCCGGAGATTCACCCATGAACCGGTTGCTGCAGGGGGAAGTCGGGTCGGGGAAGACCCTGGTTGCCCTTCGGGCCATGCTGCAAGTGGTCGACTCGGGCGGCCAGGCCGTCCTGCTCGCGCCGACCGAGGTCCTGGCGGGCCAGCATTTCGCATCGATCACCCGGACGCTTGGCCCGTTGGCGCAGGGCGGCATGTTGGGCGGCGACCCCGACGGCACTAAAGTCGTGCTGCTGACCGGCTCGATGACCGGAACGGCCAAACGCAGGGCCTTGCTCGATGTGGCGGCAGGCGAGGCGGGCATCGTCGTCGGCACGCATGCCCTGCTGTCCGACACGGTGCAGTTTTTTGACCTCGGCCTCGTGGTGGTGGACGAACAGCACCGCTTCGGCGTGGAACAGCGCGATCGCCTCCGGAGCCGCTCGGCCACGCCACCGCACCTGCTGGTCATGACTGCCACGCCCATTCCCCGGACGGTGGCGATGACCGTCTTCGGGGACCTGGAAACGTCCGTGCTGACGGAGCTGCCCGCGGGCCGCGCTCCGATCACCACCCACGTGGTGGCCCTCCAGGAACATCCTGCCTGGGAGGACCGGATCTGGGAACGGGCCCGGGAGGAGGTCGCCGCCGGCCGGCAGGTCTACGTCGTGTGCCCCAAGATCGGGGATGACGAGCTCGAAGAGGCCGATCCGCCGGACGAGCTGTCAGGGCAGCCGGAGCAACAGCGGCCCATGGCATCGGTGGCCGCCCTGGTCGAGTACCTGGGCGGGCTGCCGGTCCTGGACGGAATCCGGATCGGCATGCTGCACGGCCGGATGGAGCCGGAGCAGAAGGCCGCTGCCATGGCGGCGTTCAACGACGGAACGTTGGACATCCTGGTGTCCACCACGGTCATCGAGGTCGGCGTCGACGTGCACAACGCCACCATGATGGTGATCCTGGACGCCGACCGCTTCGGCATTTCGCAGCTCCACCAGCTCCGCGGACGGGTGGGCCGCGGCGGGCTCCCCGGCACCTGTCTGCTGGTCACGCAGCTGGAGCCCGGGCACCCCAGCCGCGAGCGGCTGCAGGCCGTAGCCGCGACCACCGACGGGTTTGAACTCTCGCAGGCAGACCTCCAGCTGCGTCGCGAAGGCGACATCCTCGGGGCGTCCCAGTCCGGCGGCAAATCCACCCTGAGGCTGCTGCGCGTGATCAAGGACGAGGCCGTTATCGCCCGTGCCCGGGAAGACGCCACGGCCATCCTGCAGCGGGACTCTACCCTGGCCCGGTATCCCGAGCTGGCGGCCGCCATCGAGCTGTACCTGAACCCCGAGCGGGAGGCCTTCCTTGAGCGCGGGTAACCGGTGAGCCGCATCGTGGCCGGCGTGGCCGGGGGACTGGCCCTGGCCAGCGTGCCCGGGGAGAACACCCGGCCGACGACGGACCGGGTCAAGGAGGCGTTGTTTTCCCGGCTGGAGTCCTACGATGTCGTGGCCGGCGCCCGGGTACTCGACCTTTTCGCCGGCTCCGGGGCTCTGGGAGTCGAGACCGCCAGCCGCGGCGCCGCCACGGTGGACCTGGTCGAAGCGGCCGACAAAGCCGCGGGGGTCTGCCGCCGCAACGCCGAGCTGGTTAACGGCAAACTGGGCCGGAAGACGGCCACGGTGCACCGGATGAAGGCGGAACGGTTCCTCAAGGACCTTCCGCCGGGACACCATTGGGACCTGGTGCTGATGGACCCGCCGTACCCGCTGGCCGAGGACGCGCTCGCCGGCATCCTCGCCTCCTTGTCCGGATTCCTCGCCGACGGCGCCGTCGTCGTCGTCGAACGCTCTTCGCGGTCACCCGAACCGGAATGGCCCGAAGGCCTCGTCCGGTTCGCCGTCCGGAAGTACGGCGAGACGCGTCTCTGGTTCGCCGAACCCGCCGTGGACCAGTCAGCTGCGGGCGAATGAATCGAGCTCCGGGCCGCTGAGGACCGCCGCCGGGTGCGGGCCCGCCGCCAGCAGGGCGGCCGACCATTCCGGCGGCCACAAACCGCCGCGGGCGGCCAGGACGATGTTGCCCGCCCTCCGGCTGCCGAACATGCCGGCCTCGCCCAACGCCGCCACCGAACCGGCGACGGACGCGAGCTCGGCGATCTGCCGCTTGGCGAACGCCAGCGGCGGGTCGTCTCCGACGTTGACCAGCAGCACCCCGTCCGGTTCCAAAGCCTCCAGCATCTCCGCGTAGAAGTCCGCCGTGGTCAGGTGCTCCGGGGCGTCGTCGCCGGCGAAAACATCCAGCACGATCACATCGAAGGTGCCCTCGATGTCCCCGAAGGCCAGTTCATGCCGGGCATCGCCGAAGTGGACCGTCAGGTCCGTGCCGTCGGGCATGGGAAGGTGCTCGAGGACGAAGTCCAGCAGCTCCCGCTCCAGCTCGACGGCGACCTGCCGGGAACCGGGCCGGGTGGCCTGCACGTACCGGGCCAGCGTCAGGGCGCCGGCGCCCAGGTGGAGGCAACGCAGCGGGACCCCTGCCGGGCCCGCCAGGTCGACGACGTTGGCGATCCGGCGCAGGTATTCGTAGAACACGTCGCCGGGATGACGCAGGTTGACGTGCGATTGCTCGGCGCCGCCAATGCTCAGGACGTAGGATCCCGGTACCCGGTCGTCCTTGTCGATGCCGGCGTGGAGGCCGGTGCCGCGCAGGTAGCGTTCGGCCACGGCTCAGATCCTGTCCGGCAGGGAGGCGAGGCGTTGCGCGGCGTCCTGCAGGACCTCGGTCCGCTTGCAGAACGCGAAGCGCAGCAGCGAGCGGGTCCGCTCGGCGCCGTCGGGGTGGCAGAAGACCGGCACCGGGATGGCGGCCACGCCGATCAGCCCGGGCATCCGGCGGGCCAGGTCGAGTGCGTCGGTGATACCCAGCGGTGCCGTGTCCACGTTGACGAAGTAGGTGCCCTGCGGCGTGAAGACATCGAAGCCGGCCTGCCGCAATCCGTCGCTGAGCAGGTCCCGCTTGGCCTTCAGGCCGGCGGCGATCCCGCCGTAGAACGAGTCCGGCAGCCCCAGCCCCGCCGCCACCGCATCCTGGAACGGTGCGCCCGAGCTGTACGTGAGGAATTGCTTGACCGTGCGGACGGCTGCTACGAGGTCCGCCGGGCCGGAGAGCCAGCCGACCTTCCAACCGGTGAACGAAAACGTCTTGCCGGCCGACGAAATGGTGAGCGTCCGCTCGGCGGCTCCCGGCAGGGTGGCGATGGGGATGTGGGGTGCATCGAAGGTCAGATGCTCGTAGACCTCGTCGGTGACGATCAGCGCGTCGTAGCGCTCAGCCAGCTCGACGATGCGCAACAGGGCCTCGCGGGAGAAAACGCTGCCCATCGGATTGTGCGGGTTGTTGACCAGGACGATGCGGGTGCGCTCCGAAAAGGCCGCTTCGAGTGAGTCGAGGTCCGGCTGGAAATCGGGGGCGAGGAGCGGGGCCGTGGTGTGCCGGGCTCCGGCCAGGCCGATGATCGCCCCGTACGCGTCATAGAAGGGCTCGAACGTCAGCACGTCGTCGCCCGGTCCGCTCAGGGCCAACAACGTCGCTGCCAGCGCCTCGGTCGCTCCGGTCGTGACGATGATCTCGGTTTCCGGGTCCGGTGACAGGCCGTAGAACCGCTGCTGGTGGGCGGCAACGGCGCTGCGCAGCGTGAGTGTTCCCTTGCCCGGCGCATACTGGTTGGCTCCGCCGCGGATGGCGTCAATGGCGGCGGCGGCGATTTCCGCCGGGCCGTCCTCGTCGGGAAACCCCTGCCCCAGATTGATGGCGCCGGTCCGCGCGGCAAGGGTCGTCATCTCCTCGAAAATGGTGAGGCCGAGGCCTCCGTCGTCGCCGAGGAGGTTCGATCCGGCCGCGGTCCGCTGCCACGGCGCCGGAACGCCGGCCCGCCGGCCGTGAACGAGTTGCCGCATAGCTGTGCTCATGACTCCCAGTATTACCACCGAAGCGTGGTGCACCGCCCGCCCGGATCGACTAGATTCGACTCTATGCGCCGTGCCGTCTGCCCAGGATCCTATGACCCGCTCCACAAAGGCCACGTGGAAATCATTGCCCGTGCCGCCAGCATGTACGACGAGGTCATCGTCGCCGTCTCGACAAACTATGCCAAGAAATACCGTTTCAGCCTGGACGAGCGGCTGACCATGGCCCGCGAGACGCTCTCCTACCTCCGCGGCGTGAGCGTTGAAGCGATGGGTGAAGGCCTGCTGGCCGAATACTGCCGCAGCCACGGCGCCGGCGTCATCGTCAAGGGCCTGCGCTCGTCGCAGGACTACCACTACGAGCTGCCGATGGCCCACATGAACCGGCATCTGGCCGGCATCGAGACGGTTTTCCTCGCCGCGGAGAGCAGCTACACGCACCTGTCGTCGACCTTGATCAAGGAGATTGCCTCGCTGGGCGGGGACATCTCGGAGTTCGTGCCGAAGGCCGTACTCGCCGGTTTCCGCGCCGCGGAGCAGCCCCGGTAGCCCGGCCCGGATCGCTTCCGGCGGTTGCGGCGGAGCCCGCGTTTGCTAACGTTTGACCATGCCTCAAGCTCAATCCGTACGAAAAGCCGTTCTGCCCGCCGCCGGGCTGGGGACCAGGTTCCTGCCGGCCACCAAGGCCATGCCGAAGGAAATGCTGCCCGTCGTCGACAAGCCGGCCATCCAATATGTCGTCGAAGAAGCGACGCGCGCCGGCCTGGACGACGTGCTGATGATCACCGGGCGCAACAAGCGTTCCCTGGAGGACCACTTCGACCGGGTCCCGTTTATCGAGCAAACCCTGGAGGACAAGGGCGACGCCGACAAGCTGGCCGCGGTCCGGGAATCTTCCCAGCTGGCCGACATTCACTACCTGCGCCAGGGCGACCCCAAGGGGCTCGGCCACGCCGTTCTCTGCGCCAGGCAGCATGTGGGCAACGAGCCCTTCGCCGTCTTGCTGGGCGATGACCTGATCGACGAGCGCGACGAACTGCTCACGGAGATGATCGCGGTCCAGCAGGCGACCGGCGGCTCCGTCATTGCCCTGATGGAGGTCGATCCGGAAGCGATCAGCGCCTACGGGTGCGCGGACATCAGCCGCATCGACGGCGCGGCGCACGTGAAGGTGAACGGCCTGGTGGAGAAGCCCGACGCCGCCGAGGCGCCGTCGAACCTGGCCGTGATCGGACGTTATGTCCTGCACCCCGCGGTCTTCGACGTCCTGGAGGAGACCCCGCCGGGCCGCGGCGGAGAAATACAGCTGACGGACGCGCTGCAGGTGCTGGCCGGCTCCGAGGAGGCCGGCGGCGGTGTTTATGCCGTGGTCTTCAAGGGGCGCCGCTACGACACCGGCGACAAGCTCAGCTATCTCAAGGCCGTCGTCTCCCTGGCCACGGAGCGCGAGGACCTGGGACCCGAGCTGCGTTCCTGGATCGTCGACCTGGCATCACAGATCCAGGCCGAGAGGCCGTTGGAGCCCGCCGGACGGGACTGACACCCCCGCAGCGCCGCCGGTTTGGGCCCGCGGGAGATCCGGGCTAAGATGATACGTCGGTCGTATGTTCTTTAGGAGTTCTCAGTACTGTGGTCTTGAACCATGATCAAAGTTCGGCCTTGACCCTTGCGGTCAAGGACCTCGGGCGCAGCCCGGGCACCATGCGGACTCTTGAAGAACGTATCGCTGCGCCGAAGGATTTCGGGGCAGCACTCATTGGCGTTCAGGAAGGCTCCGACATGGAGCTGGACCTGAAGCTTGAGGCCGTGCACGAGGGAATCCTGGTTTCCGGCACCGTTTCCGTGGCAGTCACGGGCGAGTGCGGGCGTTGCCTGGATCCCATCGCGTACGACCTCGACGTCAATGTGCAGGAACTCTTCTACTACGAGGAAGCTGAACTCCTCGAGGAAGAAGAACAGGACGAACAGCGGCGGGTTGAGCGCGATCTGATCGATCTCGAACCGGCGCTGCGGGACGCAGTGGTGACCGCCCTGCCGTTCCAGCCGGTGTGCCGGGAAGACTGCCAAGGCTTGTGCCCGGAATGCGGGATGCGCCTTGAAGAGGATCCGGGTCACCACCATGAGGTCGTGGATCCTCGCTGGGCAGCCCTTGCCGGGTTGGCCGGTACGGCCGCCGACGAGGCGCCCGAAAGTAAAGAGTCAGACGAGAGAGAAGAGAGTTAGCCGTGGCTGTTCCCAAGCGGAAGATGTCCCGCTCGAATACGCGCGCACGCCGGTCCCAGTGGAAGGCCACTGCGCCCAACCTGGTCAAGACCGTTGAGAACGGCCGTGTCACCTACAGCCTGCCGCACCAGGCCAAGGTTGTCACCGACTCGGCAGGCACCGCGCTGTTCCTTGAGTACAAGGGCCGCAAGGTAGCCGACGCGTAACAACGTCCGGCATGCCTTCAACTGAAGAGCTTTTGGAGCGTCTCGGCGTTGATATCGACGCCGAGACGCTCCGTCTTGCTTTAACCCACCGTTCCTACGCCTACGAGCACGGCGGACTGCCGACCAACGAGCGCCTGGAATTCCTCGGCGACTCGATCCTGGGCTTTTCCGTGACCGACGCGCTGTACCGGGACAACCCGGACCTGCCCGAGGGCGAACTGGCCAAGCGGCGCTCCGCCGTCGTCTCCACCCGGGCGCTGGCCGGCATCGCGCGCAGCCTGGACGTCGGCCGGCATGTGCTGCTCGGGCAGGGCGAAAAGCTCACCAACGGGGCCGACAAGTCCTCCATCCTGGCCGACACGATGGAGGCCCTCTTCGGCGCCGCCTACCTGTGCCAGGGCATCGAAACGGCGCGCCAGCTGGTGATGCGCCTCGTCGGGCCGCTCCTGGCGGACGCCGACGCCCTGGGCGCGGGCACAGACTGGAAGACCAGCATCCAGGAGCTGGCCGCCGCCCGGAAGATGGGCACCGTGACCTACCGGGTGGACGGATCGGGCCCGGACCACGCCCGGACCTTCGTGGCCACGCTGCTGATCGGCACCACCGAATACGGCCGCGGCACCGGACATTCCAAGAAGGAAGCCGAGCAGGAAGCGGCCGCCACCACGTGGCGGGCGCTGCGTGCCTCGCTGCCCGTATCGGTGACGGAGACCGCCGACTCCGATGCCTGAACTGCCTGAGGTGGAGGTTGTCCGCCGCGGGCTCGCCCAGTGGGTCCGCGGGCGGACGATCACCGGAGTGGACGTCCTGGACGAGCGTTCCATCCGGCGCCACGCCCTCGGAGCCGACGACCTGCGCGGCAACCTCATCGGCGCCCACGTGGCCGACGTCGCCCGGCGCGGGAAATTCCTCTGGATGCCGCTGCTGGAGACCACGCCGGACCCTTCGCCGCACCCCGGCGCCGTTAACGCCGTGCCCGACGAGCCCAAACTCGCCCTGATGGCGCACCTCGGCATGAGCGGCCAACTGCTGGTCGAAGACAGCGGGCAGCCCGACGAGAAGCACCTGAAGGTCCGGTTGACGCTCAGTCCGGCCGGCGAACCCGACGGCCCGCCGATGCCGGCCGAGCTGCGGTTCGTGGACCAGCGGATATTCGGCGGCATGTTCCTGGCCGACCTGATGCCCACTCCCGACGGCCATGCCGGCGGGATGTCCGAGACCGGCCTGCCGCTGATCCCGGTCGAGGCCGCCCACATCGCCCGCGACCCGCTCGACCCCGCCTTCTCCTTCGAGGCGTTCTACCAGCGCCTGCGTGCCCGCAAGACCGGCATCAAGCGCGCCATCCTGGACCAGGCACTGGTCTCCGGCATCGGCAACATCTACGCCGACGAAGCCCTCTGGGCCGCGCAGTTGCACTACGCCCGCCCGACCGACACCCTGCGCCGCAAGGAAGCGGAGCGGCTGCTCAGCGCGTGCCGGGACGTCATGAGCAGGGCGCTCGAGGCCGGGGGCACCAGCTTCGATTCCCTCTACGTGAACGTCAACGGCGCCTCCGGATACTTCGAACGGTCACTGAACGCCTACGGCCGGGAGGGCGGGCCCTGCCACCGCTGCAGCGCCCTGGGCCTGTCCACGAAGATCCGCCGGGACACCTTCATGAACCGGTCGTCCTACACCTGCCCGGCCTGCCAGCCGAGGCCCCGGAACGGCCGCTGGTAACGGGCTACCTTCCCAGCTCCGCCAGCACCGCGTCCGTGTAATCGGGCCACGCGTCTGCGGCCCAGGGCCCGAAGTCGCGGTCGGTGAGCGCGATGCAGGCGGCGCCGGCCTCCGGATCCACCCAGAGGAAGGTGCCGGACTGGCCGAAGTGGCCGAACGTTTTCGGCGAGCTCTTGCTGCCGGTCCAGTGCGGCTCCTTGTGGCCGCGGATCTCGAAACCCAGGCCCCAGTCGTTGTTCTGCTGGCGGCCGAACCCCGGCAGCACACCCGCCAGCCCCGGGTAGGCCACCTGCGTCGCCTCCTGCACCGTGGCGGCGGCCAGCAGCGACGGCCGCTGCAGTTCCGCTGCGAAACGGGACAGGTCGGCGGACGTGGAGGTCGCCCCGGCCGCGGGGGAGCCGTCCAGGCTGGTGTCCTTCATGCCGAGGGGAACGAGCACGCCCTCGCGCAGGTAGTCCGCGAACGCCATGCCCGCCGCGGCCTCAAGCGTCTCGCCGAGCACCTCGAAGCCGGCGTTGGAGTAGAGCCGCCGGTCGCCGGGGGAGAACCGCACGGTGCGGTCGCCGAAGTCGTAGCCGGCGCTGTGCGCCAGCAGGTGGCGGACGGTGGCGCCGTCGGCGCCCGCCGCCTGGTCCAGTTCCAGCGCGCCTTCCTCGACGGCCAGCAGCACCGCATAGGCGCTGAGCAGCTTGGTCACGGACGCCAGCGGGAAGCGCCGCTGCTGGTCGCCATGGGAGGCAACGACGGCGCCGTCGGCCGCGACGACGGCGGTGGCCGCGTTGTCCACCGGCCAGGAATCGATCAGCTTCACGCTTTCCAATGCTTGCTCCTACCTCGTCGTTCCGCCGTAGTGGGCTGCCAACCGTCGCAGCCCTTCTTCGATGCTGACCTCGGGCACCCAGTCCAGCACCTCGCGGGTGCGGCGCTGGTCGAACCAGTGCGCGGTCGACAGCTGCTCGGCGAGGAAGCGCGTCATGGGCGGTTCGTCGCGGACCAGCCCGCGCGCTCCGGCGGCCGTCCAGGCCCGTTCGATAACCGAACCGGCGCCGCGGGCCAGCCAGCCGGGAACCGACCAAACGGGCGCCATCACGCCGGCGGCCCGGCAGATGCCGGCGATCAGTTCGCCTACCGGCCGGGGCTGGCCGTTGGTGACCACCAGGGCTTGGCCGTGCGCCTGGTCCATCCGTTCGAGCGCACGGACAATGGCTGCCGCGGCGTTGTCGATATAGGTGGTGTCGATCAGCGCGGCGCCGTTGTCCAGCAGCGGCAGCCGGCCGGCCCTGGCCCGCGCAATGACGCGTACCACCAGCTGGGTGTCGCCGGGGCCCCAGACGATGTGGGGGCGCACGGCCGCGACCCGGAAGCCGGGGGAGTCCGCGGCCAGCGCGAGCAGCTCGGCGGCGGCCTTGGACCGGGCGTAGTTGCCGCGGGCACGGTCCGGGTCCGCCGTCCCCGCGCCGGCGCCGGCGATGGCCTCGCCGACATGGGCGACCGAGGGGGAGGACACGAACACCACGTCGCGCACGCCCGCCGACCTCGCCGCGTCCAGCAGCGTGCGCGTGCCGTCGATGTTGGTGGCCACGAACTCGCTCCACTGGCCGGTGAACGAAACTTTCGCCGCCAGGTGGATCACGGCGTCGACTCCCTCGACGGCCCGGGCGACGGCGCCGGCGTCCGTCAGCGAACCGAGGACGGTCCCGACGGCGGAGCCCACGCCGGCGGCGGGGCGGCGCTGGAAGGTGCGGACGCCGTGGCCCTCCGCCAGCAGCAGCCGGGCCACGGCGGCGCCGAGCATCCCGCTGGCACCCGTGACGAGGACGGTCCGGGTTTCGGCGGCGCTCACGGTGCGGTGATCCGTCCGCCGGCCAGCGCCTTGCCGGCCCACACGGCCAGCCCGGCGCGGTCGATCTTGGAGTTGTGCCGGATGTCGGTGGGCAGCTCGGGCAGCACCAGGACGGCGGCCAGCTCCAGACCCGTGGCGCGGGCGACGGCGGTGCGCACCTCGGCGCCGAGGGCGTACGGCGCGGTGTCCGGCTTCGAGGACGGCGGCGCGGTCTCCAGCACCGCGACCGGGACCTGGGCGCCCGCGGGACCGACGCCGACGACGGCGGCAAGCCGGACGCCGTCGTGCGTTTCCGCGGCCTGCTCGGCGGCCACCGGGGTGGCGACGCCGTTCGCCGTCGTGATGATGTGCGCCAGCCGGCCCTCGACCCACAGGCGCCCGTGGGCGTCGAGATGGCCCACATCGCCGGTGCGGTGCCAGCCGGGCACGGACGCGCTGTGCCGTTGCGTGATCCAGAGCCGGTCGTACCGGTCCTTGACGTGTGGGGCGCTCACGAGGATCTCCCCGGTGACGTTGGGGTCGGTCGTCGGCAGTTCCGCCACGCTGCCGTCCGGGGCCACCGCAGCGATGGCCACCGTGGCCCCCGCCACGGGGGTGCCGACGCAGACGCCGTTCCCGAAACCGGCCGCGCGGATTTCCGCCAGGCTGATGTCCGTCACCGGCAGCGCTTCGGTCATGCCGTAGGGGGTGTGCAGCTGGGCGGACGGCATCAGCGACTGCACCTTGGCCAGCAGCGGCTCGGGGATCGGCGCGCCGGCCGAGAGCAGCAGCTTCACGTCGGCCAGGGCCACCCGGTGTTCGTCCGTGAGGCCGTCGGCGGTGGCGAGCACGTTCGCGAGGGCGGCCGGCGAGGCGAAGACGGCGGTGGCGCTGACCGCCGCGGCAGCATCGGCCAGGGCCGCGGCGGTGAGCGTCTTGGGCGCGGTGACGTCCATGTCCGGGGTCACCGAGGTGGCCCCCAGCGCCGGGCCCAGCAGGGCGAACGGCGCGAAGCCGGCCACCAGCGAGGTGCCGGCTTCCAGCCCGTAGGTCTCCTTGAGGGTGTCCCGCATGGCGGCCAGCCGGCGGTGCGTATAGACGACGCCCTTGGCCGGCCCGGTGGAGCCGGAGGTGAAGAGGATGGCGGCGTCGTCGTCGGGCTCGGGGGCGGTGCGCCCGGCGCGGCCGCCGGCCGGGCCAGCCGCGGCGGCGGCGGCGGCGGATTCGAGCAGTTCGGGCACGGTGTGGGCGACCCCGAAGAGCCGGCGCTTGGCCCCGCCCATTTCGGTCACGCTGATCCGCTCGCCCGGCCAGTCGAACAGCCGCGCGGCCGCGAAGGCACGTTCGATGCCGATGATGAACCGGGGGCCGGCCCCCTTGATGGCCCGGCTCAGGCCGGCGGGCCCCAGCCCGGCGTCCGCCACCACGATAACGGCGCCGAGCTTCAGGCAGGCGTAGATCAGGCTGGTCAGTTCGATGCCGGGCGGCACCAGCAGGTTGACGCGGTCGCCTGCTTTCACGCCGATCCCGGCCAGGCCGTCGGCGAGCAGGTCCACCTGGCCGGCGAGCTCGGCCCAGGACAGCGTCCGCTTTCCTGCCGCCGCGGCGCCCAGCGGGGCCATGTCGACGACGGCGGGGGAGTCGTCGGTCCGGCGTTCGTCCAGTTCGGCGAGCATGGAGCGGAAGGGGGCCGCAACCCGCGGCCCTTGGGCGGCGGCCGCGTGCCCGCAGCCGGACACGGCGGCGTCGAGCCAGGTGAACACGGGGCCGGCGATGTCGCGGTCTTCGGGGAGCAGGTGTCCGGCGCCTTCGAAGCGGTGCACATCGGCCTGCGGCAGCCGGTCCAGCAGGTCGCGCAGGTAGCGGTCGGAGAACACCGGATCCCTGGGGCCCCACAGGATCAGCGCCGGAACGTCCAGGCTGCGGATGCCCTCGGCCACCCCGTTCAGCGCGTCCCAGCTGGGCGCGGCCTCGTCGGCCGGGATGTCGGCCACGAAGTTGCCCACCCCGGTGCGGCGGGCCGCGTGCCGGTACGGGGCCATGAACGCGGCCCTGACGTCCTTCGCCAACGGAGGATGCGCCAAGGCGTGCGTGACGCGCAGGAAGGCGGCCGACGTCGTCGTTCCCCAGCGATGCACGGCGGGGTGCAGCGCCAGTTTGAGCGGGGCGGGCAGCCCGAACCCGGCGGGGTGGACGGCGGTGTTGGTCAGGACGACGCCGGCGAGCTGGTCGCGGTGCCGGGTGGCCCAGCCCAGCGAGATCACGCCGCCCCAGTCGTGTCCGACGGTGACGACGGGGCCGGTGATGCCCAGTTCTGCGGTCAGGTCGCCCAGGTCGGTGATCCGGTCCTCGAGCCTGCGGAAGCTTCCGGTGCGTTCGGAGAAGCCCATGTCCAGCTGGTCGACGGCGACCACGCGCCACGGGGCCGCGGCGTCACCGGCGGCGGCCAGCAGGCTGCGCCACAGGTAGGACCAGGTGGGGTTGCCGTGCACGCACAGCAGGGTGCCGGCTGGTTCGATGCCGCGTTCGGCCAACTGCGGGCCGTTGTCCAGGAGGTGCCAGGTGTGGGCGCTGCCGGCCTGGTCTACAGCGGCGGTGGAGCGAACGCGGACGCGGCGGGACCAGGCCGGGTCGACGCCGGGCCAGAGGGGGGTGTCTACCACGCAATCTCCATCATGGTGGTGTTCAGGCCGGAGCCCACGCCCATGCAGAGCACGCGGTCGCCGGTGCCCAGGGTCTGGGCCTCCTGGGCGAGGGTCATCGGCAGCGAGGCCGGCCCCACGTTGCCCCACTTCGGGAAGGTGATCGGCACACGCTCGCGGACCAGGTTGACGGCCTTGATGATCGCGTTGGTATACGAGGTGGAGACCTGGTGCGTGACGTACCGGTCCATGGCGGTCCAGTTCCAGCCGTCGCGGTGGGCCTCGTGCCAGGCGTTGACCACCAGTTCCAGCCCGTTCTCCAGCAGGCCCTTGGTGTCCGTGAACATGCCGGCCGGCCCGCCGACGCACAGCTCGTGGTGTTCGGTGCCCGCGCGGGAGACGCCGCCGAGGATCCGGTGCGAGCCGGGGTGGGCGTCGGCGGGGCCGATCACGGCCGCGGCGGCCCCGGACCCCAGGGTCAGCGTGGCGAATTCGCGCAGGTAGTCGGCGCGGGTGGAATCCGGGTGGTTCAGCCGCTCGAAGGTGGTTTCCTGGGTCGGCTGCGCGTCCTCGCCGGCGACGATCAGCGCGTACTTGATCTGCCCGGCATCGATCATGTTGGCGGCCAGCGTTATTCCGTTGACGAAGCCCAGGCAGGCGTTGGCCAGGTCGAAGTTCATGGCCGACGACGGCAGCCCCAGCCCGTGGTGGATCTTCACCGCGACGGACGGCTCAAGGTTCTTGCGGGTGACGGAGGTGTTGATCAGCAGGCCGATCTGGCCCGGCTCCACGCCGGCCTCGGCGAGGGCCTTGGCGCCGGCTTCGATGGCGGCGTCGTCGAATGATGAACCGGGCGACCACCAGCGGCGTTCGGTCACGCCGGCAACACGTTCCAGCAGCTTCCGGGAGAGCTTCAGGCGCTTCAGGCTGGGTGCCAGCCGGTCGTCGAAGTCGGCGGAAGTGACGGCTACCGGGGCCTCCACGCTCGAGACGGCCAGCAGCGCCGTGTTGTCATGTCGAAACGTCGCGTTACCGATCAATATCCAGCCTTTATTCGTCTTCGGGGACGTTCACCTGTACACGGAAAATCCCCCATTGGTACCCGAACTCTTAACTATGCACCCCGAACCAGCGTTCCGCACATGCAGAGAATGGCATGCGTGTGTGGTCATTGTCTCTCCGGCTGCCTTTGCCCGTGCCTCGGATCGCCTTGCAGACGTTACTCGGGGGCCCCGGAGCGTGATTCGAGGGGGCGTTCGGATCCACCTGGATGCGGGCTGGAATCTTTTGGAATTCCCTTGTTGTTTAAGCGGCGGTCCGCCAGAAAGAGCACCCCTGCAAGTGTGCAGGCGACGGCGGGCCAATAGCTGTAGCGGTAGTCGGCTGCCGGCACAATGGGGAAGTACCCCACCAGGTAGAGGAGCGCCGACCAGCCCAGGGCCGCGACCTGCGGCCGCAGGTGCCGTGTCTTGGGGAGGGCCACGATCAGCGCTATCGAGGCGGCGAGCCAAAACCAGGCTTTAAAAAACCAGGGAAAAGTCTTCAGGCCGAACTCAACCACGTAGTCGTAGAGGATGTTGTCCGCCTTCGACGGCTCCACGCGGTACTCAGCGGGGACAACCTCTGCGCCGGTACCGACGAATTCCAGCTTGCTGGTGAAGAGGAACCGGGCGTACGTCTCGGCGCGGTAGTACAGGTAGCGGGCCGGATGCGTCACCACTTCATCAATCCACAGGTCCCGGACCTCCGACTGATAAGCGATCGGTTCAAAGGATTTGCCGGTTGCCCCACGGCCGTAGCACTTCCAATAGGCATCCCAAATAGCTTCTTCGGCCCGGCATTTTTCGCCCGCGGCAAGCAGTTTGTCTTCCAGTTCCTGGGGGATATCCGCGTCCCTTATCTCTTCGGCGGGCACGGTGAAGATGATGTCGTCGAGGAAGACTTGGGATAGCTGGCCGGTGGGTTTGGGCTGGAATGCGGCGTTGAACGCCGCGCCCGTGCCCAGTATCAACACCAGGAACGTCGCGGCGGCCACGACATATCCGCCCCGCACGCGTCGCCGGTTGGCTGTCAGCCGCCTGCGCCGCTTGGGGGATGCGTTCCGCCAGGCCCGGTAGAGGAGGAAGACGAGGGGAAGGATCGCAAAGAACGCGTTTTTCCGGACCATCCCTCCGTACAGCAGGAACAACAGCGACAGGGCGAGCAACGGATACCGGAGCCTCGGGAAGCGCTCGGCGAGCAGGATGAGGACGGTGCCGCTGAAGAACGCGATCATCATGTGCACGTCCTTCCACAACACGCCCAGGAACGTGATGGTGAACGGCAGCAACGGAATCGCGAGGGCGAGCGAGGACATGAGCCGGCTGCGGGTGAGATCGTGAAGATAGATGGCCAAGAGCAGCGCGGCACTGAACGTCACCGCGACCTGCACCAGCACCAGCGAGCCGACGTCGCCGGTCAGCCTGTACAAACCTGTCCAGCCGACGGTCATGACGGCGGGGTGCCAGTCGTCCAGCGGAATCAGGCCGAGAACCTGCTTGAGCTGATGGGCGGAATCATTCGTCATCCGCCCGGGGTGGTTCGCCACCCACAGAAAAGCCGTGGCCAGGAAAGCGGAGGCGCCCAAGACTGTAAGCCACCCGTAGTCCGCCGCAGTCCAAGCGGTGCGCACACCCCTCGGGCCGCCGGCCCGGGCACGGGGGGAACGTGCCGATGCATCGCTCACGTGTTCGTCCCGTCCAGACGCGCGTGGGCCGGGTCCGCCCACGCCCCGCCTGCATCCTGCCGGTGCTGCGGCGGCTCCAGGCGCAGGTATGCCAGGCGCGCTGCTTCATGCCGTCCCCGCTTAAGGCCGTCGAGGATGATGCCGATACAACCCACCAGTACCGCCAGGCCCATCACGGCAGCAGCCAGGATCGCCGTCGGGAAGCGGGGCACCAGGCCGGTCTGGAAGAACTCGACGACCACGGGCACCCCCAACCCCAGCGAAGCCAGTGCCAGCACCGCGGCGATGATGCCGTGGAAGAGGGCCGGCCGTTCATGGCGGACGAGCTCGAAGATGAGGGACAGGATTTTGAAGCCGTCCGAATAGGTATTGAGCTTGCTTTCGCTCCCCTCGGGCCGTTGGCGGAATCCGACCTCGACCTCGGCCTGCGGCAGCCGCAGTGACGTGACGTGCACCGTGAATTCGGTCTCGATTTCGAATTCCTTGGACACGGCGGGGAATGACTTAACGAAGCGGCGCGAAAAGACGCGATATCCCGACAACATGTCCGAAACCTGGGATCGGAAGAGGACGCTGACGACCCGGTTGAACATCCGGTTCCCCATGGCGTGCCCCGGGCGGTACGACCCGGTTTCCGACGTGTCGGCACGAACGCCGAGCACATGATCGTAGGGTCCGTCCAACAGGGCGTCGATCAGGCGTGGCAGGTCCGCTGCCTCGTACGTGTCGTCGCCGTCGATCGTGACGTAGATATCGGCGTCAATATCGGCAAACGCCCGCCGGATGACGTTGCCCTTGCCCTTGCGCGTTTCCGCCCGGACGATGGCGCCGGCGGCCCGCGCCAGCTCGGCGGTCCGGTCGGAACTGTTGTTGTCGTAGACATAGACCGTTATCCCCGGGACGGCGAGCTCCAGATCCCGGATGACGGTGGCGACTGTCTGTTCTTCGTTGTGGCAGGGGACAATGGCGGCAATGCGCTGCCCTGGATGACGGGCTGGATCTGACACTGGCGAAAGCACTCCTCACCGGACGTGGACTGGCCTTCAGGGTAGTTCTCCGTGGCCCTTACACAAGGTTGCCACCCCGCCCGCCGGGATGCGCGCACCTGCACACGCCGGCCGCTCCACACGTTTGTCCACCGCGACAAGCCCGTCGTGCCCGTGTATCCGCGGCGGACACGGTAGATTGAGGCAAGGAAAACGTCCGCCGCGGGAGACACAACGTGCATCTTAAATCTCTGACTGTGCGGGGCTTTAAGTCTTTTGCGTCGGCGACGACCTTCGACTTCGAGCCCGGCGTCACCGCCGTGGTCGGTCCGAACGGGTCGGGAAAGTCCAACGTGGTGGACGCCCTCGCCTGGGTGATGGGGGAGCAGGGCGCCAAGACGCTGCGCGGCGGCAAGATGGAGGACGTCATCTTCGCCGGCACGGCGGGCCGCCCGCCGCTGGGCCGGGCGCACGTGTCGCTGACCATCGACAATGCCGACGGCGCCCTGCCGATCGAATACTCCGAAGTCACCATCTCCCGCACCCTGTTCCGCACGGGCGGCTCCGAATACGCCATTAACGGCAGCAGCTGCCGGCTGCTGGACATCCAGGAACTGCTCTCGGACTCCGGGCTGGGCCGGGAGATGCACGTGATCGTCGGCCAGGGCCAGCTGGACAAGGTGCTGCACGCGACGCCGGAGGACCGCCGGGGCTTCGTGGAGGAAGCCGCCGGCATTCTCAAGCACCGGCGCCGCAAGGAAAAAACGGTGCGGAAGCTGGAGTCCATGCAGGCCAACCTGCAGCGGCTGACCGACCTCACCGGCGAGATCCGCCGGCAGCTGACGCCGCTGGGCAAGCAGGCCGAGGTGGCCCGCCGGGCCCAGCAGGTCCAGTTCGAGGTCCGCGATGCCCGGGCCCGGCTGCTCGCCGACGAGCTGGTGGAGCTGAGCACCTCACTGGCCCAGGAAGTGGCGGACGAGGCCGCGCTGAAGACCCGGCAGGCCGAGGTGGAGAAGACCCTGGAGTCCGGGCGCCGGCGCCTGGCCGAGCTGGAGCGGCTGGCGGCCGAAGCCACCCCGGAGCTCAATGCCGCGCGCGAGCGCTGGTACCAGCTCTCGTCCACCCGCGAACGCTTCCGCGCCCTCGCCGGCCTGGCCAATGAACGACGGCGGCTGCTCGGCTCCGCGGACCGGGAACCGGAGGGCGGGCGGGACCCGGAGGTCCTGGAACAGCAGGCGGCCGAGGTCCGCGAGGAGCAGGCCGAGCTGGAGTTCGAGCTCGAGGACCGCCGGGCCGCCCTCGACGACGCGATCGAAGGCCGCGCCGCCGCCGAACGGGCTGCCGAGGACGAGGAAAAGCGGCTGACCGGCATCCTGCGCGCCGCCGCGGACCGGCGCGAGGGACTGGCCAGGCTGGCCGGCCAGGTGGGGGCAGCCAGGTCCCGGGTGGAGTCCGCCGAGGCCGAGCTGGGCCGGCTCCGCGCCTCGATCGGCGAGGGCGAGGAACGCCGGCGCCAGGCGCAGGCCGAATTCGCCGCGCTGGAGTCGCAGGTGGCCGGGGTGGAACAGGGCGAAGAGGGCCTGGACGCCGCGTACGAGGACGCCAGCGACGAGCTCGCCGTCATTGAGGCGGAGCTGGAGCAGCTGCGGGCCGACGAACGCGAGGCCGAACGCGAACGCGACGCCCTCGCCGCGCGCAAGGAGGCGCTGGAAGTCGGGCTGAACCGGCGGGACGGCAGCGAGCTGCTGCTGGCCTCCGGAACCGAGGGCGTGCTGGCCCCGCTGGCGGACCTGGTCACGGTGGAGCCCGGCTATGAGGCGGCGATTGCGGCAGCCTTGGGGCCGCTGGCCGAAGCCGTCGCCGTCGCGGACCCCGACGCCGCCGTCCGGGCGCTGGAACTGATGAAGGCCGACGACGCCGGCCAGGTGGACCTCCTCATCGCCGGCGCCCCGGTGCCGGCGGGCGGAAGCGCCGACGGCAGGGCGGAACTCCCGGACGGGGCGATCCCCGCGGCCGGCCTGGTCCAGGCCAAGCGGGGCGTCGAAGGAACGGTCCGCACGCTGCTGGGCTCCGCCGTCGTCGTGGCGGACCTCCCGATGGCGGCAGGGGTCATCGCGGCCGACCCGGCGCTGACCGCCGTCACCCGGGACGGGGATATTTTTACCGCCTGCTCGGCGCGCGGCGGGTCCGCCGGCGGCCCCAGCCTGCTGGAGGTCCAGGCAGCGGTGGACGAGACCATGCACAAGCTCGAAGCCGCCACGGCCCGGGCCGAGCGGGCCAAGTTCGCGATCGCCGGCGCCACCTCGCGCCGCGACGAGGCCAGGCTGCGGGCAGAGGCCGCCCTTGAGCAGCTGCACGAGTCCGACGCCCGGCTGGCCGCGGTCGCCGAACGCCTGGGGCAGCTGGGCTCGGCGCTGCGCTCCGCCACCGGGGAGAGCGAACGGCTGGCCAAACTGGTGCAGGCCGCCGAGGCCAACATCGTCACCGAACAGCAGAAGCTGGCCGACATCACCGCGCGGCTGGCCGCGGCACAGGCCGCCGAGGATGCCCCGGCCGACGCCGAACCGTCCACCGAACAGCGGGACGCGCTCGCCGCGGCGGCCGCCCGGGCACGCCAGGTCGAAATGGAGGCGCGGCTGGCGCTGCGCTCGGGCGAGGAACAGCTGACGGCCATCGGCAACCGGGCGGCCTCGCTGGAACGGGCCGCCGCCACCGAACGGCACGCCCGGGCGCAGGCCGCCGAGCGCGCCCGCAAGCGCCGGCTCCAGGCCGCCAAGGCCGCCGCCGTCGCACAGGGCGCCCGGGAGGCACTGGCCTGGCTGGACGTCTCGGTGGACCTCGCCGAGCGGGAACGGGACGAGGCCGAAGAGGTGCGCGCGGCGTGGGAGGCGGAGCTGTCCACGGTCCGCTCGTCGACCGACGCGCTCGCCGCCGAACTGCGCGAACTGACGGACACGGTGCACCGCGACGAGCTGGCACGGGCCCAGCAGCGGCTGAAGATCGAGGCCCTGCAGACCCGGTCCATCGAGGAGCTGGGCCTGACCCCCGACCACCTGATCGCCGAATACGGGCCGGACCAGCCGGTGCCGGTCGCCACCGCGGCGTCGAACGACAAGTGGGCCGCCCTGCGGGCGCCGGTGGACGAGGACGGCAACGCCGTCGCCGAGGGTGTCCCGTTCGTGCGCGAGGAGCAGCAGAAGCGGCTCAAGAAAGCGGAGCGCGACCTGGCCGCGTTGGGCAAGGTCAACCCGCTGGCGCTCGAGGAGTTCGCGGCGCTGGAGGAACGCCACCAGTTCCTGAGCACCCAGCTGGAGGACCTCAAGGCCACGCGCAAGGACCTGCTGGAGATCATCAAGGAAGTCGACGAGCGGGTGGAACAGGTCTTCACCGAGGCCTACCGCGACACCGCCGTGCAGTTCGAGCGCGTGTTCGGCCGGCTTTTCCCGGGCGGCGAGGGCCGGCTGGTGCTGACCGACCCGGAGGACATGCTCACCACGGGCATCGACGTGGAAGCCCGGCCCGCCGGCAAGAAAATCAAGCGCCTGTCCCTGCTCTCCGGCGGCGAGCGCTCGCTAACCGCGGTGGCCCTGTTGGTGGCGATCTTCAAGGCCCGGCCGTCCCCGTTCTATGTGATGGACGAGGTGGAAGCGGCGCTGGACGACACCAACCTGGGCCGGCTGATCACCATTTTCGAGGAGCTGCGCGAATCCAGCCAGCTGATCGTCATCACCCACCAGAAGCGCACCATGGAAGTGGCCGACGCGCTGTACGGTGTAACGATGCGCGGCGACGGCGTCACCACCGTCATCTCGCAGCGGCTGGAACACGCAAAGGCTCTGGTCGACTGAGCAGAAAGGCAGGCGAATTGGCGGGAATACCGGGCGAGACAGCCCAGATGCTGACCATCGACGGATGCGAGGTCCGCATCCGGACCGTCGGCTCCGGGCCCACGGTCTTCGTGCTGGTACACGGCATCGGCGTCTCCGGACGCTACTTCGAACCCCTCGCGGCCGAACTGGCACGGCACGGAACGGTACACCTGGTCGATCTGCCCGGACACGGCGGAACCGCCAAACCCGACCGGGCACTTTCGCTGGTGGACTTCGCCGGGCTGGTCGACGCGGCCATGGGCCGGCTGGACATCGGCCCCGCCGTGCTGGTGGGCCACTCGATGGGCTGCCAGATCGTCGTCGAGATGGCGCTGCACCACCCGCACACCGCCGCCGCGCTGGTGCTGCTGGCGCCGACGGCGAACCGCCGCGAGCGCACGGCCTGGCAGCACGGCCTCCGGCTGCTCCAGGACGGGTTCCGGGAACCGCTGACCGTGGACATGATCGAGGCCACCGACTACCTGCGCTGCGGGCCGCGCTGGTTCCTGAAGACACTGCCGGCCATGCTCGACCAAAAGCTGGAGCAGCGGATCGCCGGGGTGCAGGTGCCGGTGCGCATCGTCCGCGGCGACCGGGACCCGATCGTGCCGCTGGACTGGTGCCGCGAACTGGCCGATGCCTGCCCGGGCGCCACGGTGGACAGCATCCCCGGCGAGGCGCACGTGATGATGTTCCGTTCGCCCGGTCCGGTGGCCCGCCTGTGCCTGGCCACGGCCGGCTTCGACGATGCTGCCGTCATAGACCGGCAATGAACCGTCTGCTCCCTCGACTGCGGCTGGGCCGGGCCTGGCTGCTGGACTACGCCTACATCGGCCGCCGGCAGGTCCGCGGACTCTTCGACCGGACCGGCCCGGCGCGGTACCGGGAGGCCGGAACCCGCGCGGCGGACCCCGTCGTCGTACTTCCGGGCATCTACGAGTCCTGGAAGTTCATGCGCCCGCTGATCGAGCACGTCCACGGGCGCGGGCATCCGGTGCACGTGATCGAGCCGCTGGGCTTCAACGTAGGCAGCATCGAGCGGATGGCCGGGCTGGTCGCCGACTACCTGCGCGGCCAGGACCTGGACAACGTGACCATCATCGCGCACAGCAAGGGCGGACTGATCGGCAAATACGTGATGACGGGCGCGGAGTCCGGGGCGCGGGTGAAGCGCATGGTGGCGATCGGAACGCCGTTTTCCGGCTCCCGCTACGCGTCCTTCGCGGTGACGCCGATGCTCCGGGCGTTCGCGCCGAACAACCGCGTCCTGCGGCGGCTGCTGGCCAACCTGGCTGTCAACCACCGGATCGTGTCCGTCTACAGCGCCTTCGACCCGCACATTCCCGGCGGCTGCCGGCTCGAGGGCGCAACCAACATCCGGCTCGAGACCAGCGGGCACTTCACGATCATTGCCGAGGACCGCGTCCGGGACATCATCGACCGGGTGTTGGACGGCGCGACGCCGGAATAACCGGCCCGGTCATAACCGATCCGATCCGCGTGACCGCGGGCCCGGGAGGACTTTCGCGCCGGAGGCGGCCATTGTCCGGCCAGCGACGGGCCGTTAGTGTCGAAACCAAGGACCACTTCAGAAGGAAACCGGGCAGCCGCGCAGCCGTGACGGCGGTCCGGGGCAACACAAGGAGGGCAGTCATGACCGGACACCGGTTCGATGGAGGTTCGCGATGGGCTCCGTAGTTATTTTCGCTCCCTCGCCCGTGCTCACCGTGACGGTGGAGGACGTCGAGGGCACCGCCGATATCCACCTGCACGCCGGTGGCCAGGGCGTCTGGCAGGCGCGGATGCTGACCGCACTCGGCGCGTCCGTCACGATGTGCGCGGCGTTCTCTGGCGAAGCCGGCGGCGTGATCCGGCATCTGATCGCCGACGAGGGGGTCAAGGTCCTCCCGGTAAAGGGCGAGGGCAGCAGCGCGGCGTACGTCCATGACCGGCGCGGCGGCGACCGGGAGGTCATCGCCGAGAGCCCCGGGGAAAAACTGACGCGGCATGAGCTCGACGAACTTTACGGCCTGACCCTGCAGGCCGGGATCGAGGCGGGCACGGCGATCCTCAGCGGCGCGGTCCGCGAAGACGCCGTACCGCACGACGTCTACCGGAGGCTTGCCGCCGACCTGAGCACCGCCGGCTGCCGGGTGATCACCGACCTCACCGGCGACCGGCTCACCGCCGCGCTCGCCGGAGGCGTAAGCGTGGCTAAAATCGCCGACGACGAACTGACCGAGAGCGGGCGGGCCGCCTCGGACGAACCCGAGGCGATCATTGAGGCGATGCGCGGCATGCACGACGAGGGGGCCGGCACGGTGATTGTCACCCGCGCCCACCTGCCGTCCCTGATGCTGCATGACGGCGCTCTGAGCGAGATCCGGGTCCCCGAGATGCAGAGCGTGGACACCCACGGGGCGGGAGACTCGCTGACCGCCGGGGTCGCCGCGACCCTGGCCGACGGCGGCACCATCCACGAGGCGGTGGTGCTGGGCACGGCCGCCGGCGCGCTGAACGTGACCCGCCACGGCCTGGGCACCGGCGAAGAGGGCGCCATTCGGAACCTGACCAAGCTGGTGACGGTCTCGCCCTACGACGGCGGCGGGAAGGCAGCAGGACGGCAAATCAGCCCCGACGAGTTGGCGCGGAAGGTTCAAGAACAATGAGCAAGCCGAAGATGGTCCTGATCACCAACGACGACGGCATCGACTCCCCGGGCCTGCACGCCCTGGCAGCGGGAGTCCTGGAGGCCGGCCTGAACGTGACGATCGCGGCGCCGGTTGCGGAAGCCAGCGGCAGCAGCGCGTCCATTACGGCCCGGGAGGACGAGGGCCGCATCCGGATCGAGCGGCGCACGTTGAAGGGCCTGGAGTCCGTGCCGGCGTTTGCCGTGCACGGCACGCCGGGCTTCATTGCCATGATCGCGCCGCACGGTGCCTTCGGGGACGGCCCGGACGTGGTGCTCTCCGGCGTGAACCGCGGCGCGAACGTGGGCCGGGTGATCCTGCACTCCGGCACGGTCGGCGCCGCGCTGACCGCGGGCGTGAACGGCGGCCGCGGGATGGCCGTGTCGCTGGACACCGGGCTGGAGCCGGAACAGCTGAACTGGGACACCGCGGCGCGGCTGGCGACCGGGCTGCTGCCGTACCTGATGGACCAGCAGACCGGAACCGTGCTGAACCTCAACGTGCCCAACGTGGACGGCACCCGGCTGCCCGAATACCGGTCCGCGACGCTGGCCGAATTCGGCATCGTGCAGACCACGCTGGCCGAACGCGGCGACGAGGACCTGCGCCTGGCCATCGCGGACAGCCAGGAGGAAGCCCCGCCGGAGAGCGATTTCGCGCTGCTGGCCGCCGGCTTCGCCACGGTCACCGGAATCCAGCCGGTCACCGAGAGCAAGATCCCGGAGCTGTCGGCCACCATGGCCAGGGTTCAGTGGTAATCGCGAAAACCCCATGAGGGAGGCCAGGGTCCGGATGGATCCTGGCCTCCCTTTTCTTAGTGCGCCGCCGGCTGCATGTCCGGCCCCCTGGTCAGACGAGCTGCCGGGGGATGCTGCGCTGCCAGTTCTGCGAGTAAACGCGGGGGTTGCCGCTTACCTCGTCCAGCTCGTACGCATCCAGCTGCGCGTTCACCACGAAGTCGGTCGGCGTCGACGTCAGCACCGTCCTGGTCTGCACCTCGACCCGCCAATCGCCGCGTTCGTAGCGGCGCACCGTCTGGGTTTCGCCGCGGACGGAGTTCACGTCGTTCCCGCGGGAGGTGTACCACTCATTGGTGACGCGCCGGATGTCGGTGCCCGTTTCGTCGATCCGGAACCGGCCCTGGTCGTTGATGATCTCCACCGTTGATGTGCCGGCCTCCAGGTCGCGGATCGTGCGCCAGTGGTGGTTGCCGGGGTTCAGCAGCGTGGTCTCCAGCTCCGGGGCGGTCTCCGGCTCCGCGAAGGGACGCAGTTCGCCGTCGTCCGCCCGCGGCTTGCGCACCGGAAGGTCGAGGGTGCCGCCGGCGAAGACGGTGACCGTCGCCGGTTCCGGCGACGGCCAGACCAGCGGCCAGTACGACGTCGACACCGAGAGCCGCAGACGGTGCCCGGCCGGGAACGACTGGGCCAGGCCGTTGAGCGGTATCTCGACCCGGTAGCGCTCGCCGGGTTCCAGCGGCTCCGGATGCTCGCTGCCGTCGCGGTGCGTCAGGTTGAGCAGGCCGTAGGTGACCCGCGTTGCCTCGCCGTTCGGTGCGACGTCGGAGAGCCGGACCACCAGCTGGGCGACCGGCTTGTCCGTGGCAACCTCGAAGGCGGCGACGGGGCGGCCGAAGACCTCCACGTCGCCCTCCAGCGGGTCGGTCTCGTAGACGAGCGCGCCGCCGTCCTCCTCGCGCTGGTCGGACGGCAGGTCCGGCAGCGCCGCGTAGGACGCCCACTTGCCGGCGAACATGCCGACGCTCAGCGGCGAAAGCAGGTCGACGCTGCCGCCGGGCTCCACCGGCGAGCCCTCCGGGAACAGCCCGTAGCGGCCCAGCTGCCACCGCTGGTTCTCGATGTTCGGCGACGGCCAGGACGGTTCGGCGACCCAGTGGCCGGGCCTGTCCTCATAGGACGGTTCGGGGGAGACCGCGTCCTGCATCCAGGCCCGGACCATCGGTTCCTCCATCAGGCCGGTGTCCTTGCCCTTCAGCCAGTGGTCCCACCAGCGCACCGTTTCCTGCAGGAACCCGATGGCCGGGCCGGGCACGCCCAGATGCGGGTACTTGTGCCCCCACGGTCCGATCAGTCCCTTGCGCGGTACCTCCAGGTTCTCCATCAGCCGGAAGATGGCGTTGGTGTAGCCGTCGGCCCAGCCGCCGACCGCCATGACCGGGATCTTGATCTGCGAATAGTCTTCGCAGACCGACGCCGGCTTCCAATAGTCGCCGCGGGTCTGGTGCTCCAGCCAGGTCTCCAGCCAGAGTCCGCTGCCGGAGAGCCGCTCGTGCCACATCTCGCGCCACTTCTCGCCGACGATTTCCGGGTCCGGCGGCAGGCTGTTAAACGCGAACATGACGGTGGCCTCGGAGAGGTTGTCCGCCAGCAGGCAGCCGCCCATGTAGTGCATGTTGTCCACGTACAGGTCGTCGGTGGCCGAGGCGCTGATGATCGCCTTCAGCGCCGGCGGCTGCCGGGCGGCCATCTGCAGGCTGTTGAATCCGCCCCAGGAGATGCCCATCATGCCCACGTTGCCGTCGCACCAGGGCTGGTCCGCCAGCCAGGCGATGACGTCTTCGGCGTCTTCGTGTTCCTGCGGCCGGTATTCGTCCACCAGCACGCCGTCGGAGTCGCCGCTGCCCCGCATGTCCACCCGGACGCTGACGTAGCCGTGGCCGGCCATGTAGGGGTGGTTCAGCTGGTCGCGGCCGCGCGAGTTGTCCCGCTTGCGGTAGGGGATGTACTCAAGGATGGCCGGCACCGGCCGATCCTCGGCATCGGTCGGCATCCAGATCCGCGCGGCCAGCCGGGCGCCGTCGCGCATGGGAATGAAGACATTTTCGATCGAACGGACGTCGTGCGGAAAGCTTTCAACAATGTTCATGCAGTGCTCATTGCTCCTTTCTGCCGCCGCCGCGGCGGCGGTTGGTGATCGCCTGCAGGGCGGCCGCGGGGGCAAGCCGCACGGGCTCCCACGACCCGGGGACCCGGGGAGACTCGCAGACCGCGGCGGCTCCAGGCGGCGTGACGGCGGCCGGAGGCGGGCGGGATGACGGGAGTCTGCCCGGGTCGGCACAGGCTTATCGGGAGGCGGCGGCGACGGGTTCGAACTCGAAGGGCAGCGCTTCCAAGGCGGCGTCGTAGCGCTGCACCAGCTGCTCCCGGTCGTCGGCGCCGAGATACAGGATGCCGATGACGTAGCGGTAGCTGTCCTGGTTGGGCAGTTCGGAGAGCCGGTCGCCCACATTCACCTGCGGCGTGAAGTTGGCGTGCGGGATCTGCTTTGCCAGCCGCGCCGTGTCCTGCTCGTCCGGCACGCGTGTCACGATGGCGTCCTCGTCGTGGAAGACCATGCACTGGGAAGCGACGGCAAATTCGCCCTTGCGGTGCGGCATGGACGGCTCGACGCCCAACGCGATATCGATGGCGACCTCGTGGTTGGAGACGCCGTCCACCTTCGCAAACAAGTCGCTGTGGGACTGGGAGATGCGGGTGTTGACCTCGATCAGCCAGAGCTGGTCCTCCGCCTCGTCCCACATGAACTCGGCATTGAAGCAGCCATTGTCGAAGCCCACATGGCGCAGGTACCGCTCGGACAGGTCGATCATGCGCTGCTGGACGGACTCCGGGACGCTGTTGGCGGGGTAGTCCAGCCGCTCGAAGCTGGTGCCGGCGGCGTCCTTGTGCATGTCGAACACGCCGTGGGCGTTGTATTTTCCGCGGAACATGGTTCCCTCGGGGGCGGCCTGGGTGCCGGTGACGAACTGTTCGGCCAGGCAGGTGTTGCCGCCGGCGTCCTGCAGTTCGGGCGGCAGGTCCACCATCTGCAGGACCTCGTTGAAGGCGTCGCCGACCTGCGCAATTTCCGCGCGGATCGCCCGGATGGCCTCGTCGAAGTCCTCCTCGTTGCGGATCTGGAACCCGAGGTTGGACGAGTGCGCCTTCACCGGCTTGACCCAGAAGGGGAACGGGATGTCGATCTGCTGCAGCGCATCGTCGTTGAACGGGTTGAAGGAAGCGAACTCCGGGACACACTCGGGGATGGATTCCCGCTGTTGCAGCCGGCTCCAGTACTTGTGCTCGCACTTGAGCACGCTCTCCAGGGAGGGAGCAGCGATCCCGTATTCCTTGGCCAGGATCGGCCCGATCACGCTGGTGGGGAAGTCCCAGTGGGAGACGATGGCGTCCACACTGCCGTCAAACTCGCGCAGTTGCTGCCGCGCCGCGTCCAGCAAGGCGGTGAAGTCGATGTCCTTCTCGCGGACCAGCCGGTCGTAGTCGAGCAGGCTGTGGAAGGTGTAGTTCTCGGCGCCGCGGACGGTCTGCAATTCGCCGGCTTGGAAATCGGTCAGTCCGAGGATAAATACGTTCTTCAAATTAGTGCCTCCCGTTCTTGGTGATGAACCTCATCGGCCGGTGCGAGGGGCGAAAGGTCATGGGGACGCGCTGGTTGATTGGTTGGGGGGACAACTTCGACACAACCATGCACCGGATAGGCCGTCAAGGCGGCATCCGTCCCCCCCAGGGCGTCCGGCGGCGGCATCGGCGTCCAGTACGGCATGATGTGGGCATGGCGCAGAAACAGGCAACAACCGGGCAGCTGATGGACGACTTCGTGCGGGGCTTCGACTATCCGATGTACATCGTCACGGCAGCGGGGGCCGGAGGCGAGCGGTCCGGCTGCCTGGTCGGTTTCGCCACGCAATGCAGCCTGAAGCCGGCCCTGTTCCTGGTGTGCATCTCGCAGCAGAACCGCACCCATCCCGTGGCGCTGGAGGCAGGCGTGCTTGCGGTCCACGTGCTCGGGCGCGGCCAGCGGGCGCTCGCAGAACTGTTCGGCACCGCGACGGGCGACGACGTGGACAAGTTCGCGCATTGTGACTGGCTGCCCGGACCGGAGGATGTTCCGCTGCTGGCGGACGCCGCCCGCGTCATGGTCGGGCGCGTCGTGAAGAAAGTCGATCTCGGCGACCACACCGGTTTCCTGCTGTCCCCGCTTGAGACCCGTGGCGGCGACATCACCGACCTTTTGTCGTTCAGCGACGTCCAGGATCTCGACGCCGGCCACCCCGCCTAGGGATTTCCGGCGCCAACCACCCGCCCAGGATCCTTCGGGGGCGGCCATCCCGCTAGGATTCGACGGTGACTACACCGTGCGCCAGCCCCGACCGTGATGCCGCCCTGCAGATGTGGAGTGAGTACGCAGCCGCGCGGCCGGAAGCCATCAGCCCCGGTGAGGAAGCCGTCGTCGACCATTTCGGCGACAGTGCCGCGCTCGCGGACGCGCTGCTGGGGCTGGTCATCGCCGGCCCGAAGCGCGCCACGGCCGCGCTGGTGGCCGAATTCCACCGGCAGGGGGAACGGCTTCCGCGGATCGGGGACCACTGGGTGGCCTGCGACGGCTCGGGCAAGCCCCGGGTCATTTTGCGCTCCACCGAGCTTCGGCTGGGGCCGCCGGACAGCGTGGACGACGCGTTCGCCTGGGATGAGGCCGAAGACGACCGGCAGCGCTCGACCTGGCTGGAGCAGCACTTGATCTACTGGAAGCGGGTCTGTGCCGCGCAGGGGATCGAGTGGCGCGGAGACAACGAAGTCGTGTTCGAGCGCTTCCGGATCGTCTGGCCGCCCGAGTTGGCGGACTGACCTTTCACCGCTTTGGTTACTGCCCCGCCAGCCGCCCGCGGACCATCTCGCTGACGGCCTTGCCGTCGAAGCGGCCCGCCACCTTCTCGGTGACCGGCTTCATCACGGCTCCCATCTGCCGCATGGACAGCTCCGCACCGTCCGCCTTGAGCCCGGCGATGGTGTTGTCCACGATCTCCGCGACCTCGGCCTCGGTGAGCGGCTGGGGCAGGTACGCCTCGATGACCTCGGCTTCCGCGATTTCCGCGGCGGCCCGCTCCGGCTCTCCGGCTTCCGCGTAGATGCGGGCCGTGTCGCGGCGCTTGGCGGCTTCCTTCTGCAGCAGCGCGGTGGTCTGGGCATCGTCCAGCTCCACCGGCGTCTTGCCGGACTTTTCCTTGGTTGCTATCTCGCCCAAAACGTTGCGCACCGTGGTCAGGGCCGTCTTGTTCCCTGCCTTCATGTGGGCGACGACGTCGGCCTGCAGTTGCTCTTTCAAACTCATTCGGTTCCTCGTTCCGGTGGGGTTCGTGGGGTTCGGTGGGTGCTGTGTCGGTCGGTGGCGTAGCGGGTGACGAAGTTGCGAAGTATCCGCTGCGGGATCGTCACGGTGCGTCCGCGCACCCGTCCCATGACGGCATCGGCCTGGTCCGGCGGGAAATAGCCGGCGTCCCGGTAGATCCAGATCCGGGTCAGCAGGCCGTCGACGTCCAACTCGGCGTGGAACTGGGTGGCGTAGAGGTTGTCCTGCAGCCGGAACATCTGGTTGGGGCAGTGCTCGGACCCGGCCAGGCGCACTGCGCCCGCGGGCAACACCGAGCATGCCTCCTTGTGGCCCACGAAGGCGCCGAACTCGCGGGGCAGGCCGGCCAGCAGGGGATCGGCGGCGCCGTCGTCGGTCAGCACGATCTGCGCCTCGCCGATCGGCTCGCCGTACTGCCGGTCCACCACGCCGCCGCCGTACCGGCCCAGGGTGCCGACGCCGTAGCAGGCGCCCAGGAACGGGAAATCGTGGGCGACGACGGTGTCGAGCAGCTGCTCCAGCTCGGCCTCGACGCGCAGCTGGGCGGCGGACTTGAACGCGTCGTCGTCGCTGGAGGTGTACGGGCTGCCGCCGAGGATGATTCCGCTGTAATCGTCCAGATCGATGGCCGGCATTGGTCCGGCCTCCAGCCGCACGCGCTGCAACTGGCCCGGTTCCAGGCCGCCAAAACGGGCGAAGGCCGCGTACTCCTCATCGGCTGCGGTGTCTTCGGCGCGCGTGGCCAGGAGCAGGAACGGCTTCATGCGTTGATCGTACAGTCGCTGCGCCGGGCCTTGGAACGTGGATGTCCGGCCGCGCCGCCCGACCCGTGACGCGGAACGGTCAGCGGCTAGGCTAGGAACCGTGGACGCAACCATGATCATCATTTACGTAGTTATCGCCATTGTCGTCATCGGTTTGGTGGCAACGCTGCTGCTGCGGGGCCGCAGGACCCCGCCCGGCAGATACACCACCACCCGGGACGCGAACGACCCGGCCATGCCGCCGACCGGGGGCGGTACCGGCACCCTGGAAGCGCCCCGCGGACAGACGGCCCCCGCACCGCCCCTCGGCGCACCGACCGAGGAGGAACTGCCGCCGGCCGACGTCGAAATTCCGGAGGACGCCGCCGCGCTGGAGACCATCCCGGTGGAGACGCCGGCGCCGGTGCAGGGCCGCCTGTCCCGGCTGCGCGCCCGGTTGGTCAAGTCCAACAACGCCCTGGGCAAGGGGCTCCTGGCGCTGCTCGCCAGCGACAAGATCGACGACGACGTCTGGGACGAAATCGAAGAGACGCTCCTGCTGGCCGACCTGGGCACCGAGCCGACGATGGAACTCGTGGACGCGCTCAAGGACCGCGTGAAGGTGGAGGGCAGCCGCAGCCCGGAGCAGGTCAAGGCCATGCTGCGCGAGGAACTGATCAAGCTTGTGGACCCGTCCATGGACCGATCGCTGGCCGTGATGCGCCATGCCGACCGCCCCGCGGTGATGATGGTGGTGGGCGTCAACGGCGTCGGCAAGACCACCACGGTGGGCAAGCTGGCCCGCGTGCTGGTGGCCGAGGACAAGGACGTGATCCTCGGTGCGGCGGATACCTTCCGTGCGGCCGCGGCCGAGCAGCTGGCCACCTGGGGATCGCGCGTGGGCGTGCCCACCGTGAAGTCCGACGTCGATGGCGCGGATCCCGCGTCCGTCGCCTTCGAGGCGGTAAAGGCCGGTATCGAGCAGGAAGTCGATGTGGTCATGGTGGATACCGCCGGGCGCCTGCAGAACAAGGTGGGCCTGATGGACGAACTGGGCAAGGTCAAGCGCGTGATCGAGAAGCAGGCCACGGTGGACGAGGTGCTGCTGGTGCTGGACGCGACCACCGGCCAGAACGGCCTGAACCAGGCCAAGGTGTTCGCCGACGTCGTCAACATCACCGGCATCGTGCTGACCAAGCTGGACGGCACCGCCAAGGGCGGCATCGTCGTCGCCATCCAGCGCAGCCTCGGCGTGCCGGTGAAACTGGTGGGCCTGGGCGAAGGCGCCGACGACCTGGCGCCGTTCGAGACCGAGGACTTCGTGGACGCTCTGCTGAACTAGCGCCAGCTGGTCTGGTCCGCCAAACGGGCGTTGCTGCCGGACGGGCGCCGGTCGCTGTCCGGCCGGTGCCCGTCGCTGCCAGTCATGCGTCACTCTCGGTCGTGTGCCCGTCGCTGACCACCCCGGCCGCCGTGACGGGTTTTTCACCGGCGGCCGACTCCGGGCCCGCGACACGCAGCGCGATGAGCAGCCCCCAGACAAGGGCCGCGACGGCCAGCACTGTGACGTCGACGCTGCCTCCTGTTTCCGGCCCCAATAGCCAGCTGGTGCCCAGCGAGACGGCACTGAAGGCCAGCACGGTGCGCAGCAATGCGCGTGCGGGCGGCCAGAGCGCGTGCAGCAGGCCGGCGGCGGCCAGCGTGATGCCCAGGGCGCCTTGGACCGGCCAGTGGTCTATGCCCATGGTCCAGTACTCGGGTTTCGAGCCCGCGGCACGCGAGACCCCGACGGCGTACCAGGCGTAGGCGGCCCAGAACGGCAGGGCCAGCACGGCCAGCACCATCAGCGGCCAGTCCACCGCCATCCGCGGCGCCGAAAAGCGCGTCCCGGCGCGCCGGGACGACCACCACAGGCCCCAGGACATGATGCCGAGTGCCGCGGCCATCACCACGGGTCCGGGGCTCGCGCCGAGCAGGGCACCCAAGAGGAGCGCCGCCGTCGTCAGCCACAGCAGGGCGAGCACCGGCGCGATGTCCCTTGGCCGGAACGCCGCCCAGCCGAAAGCCAGTGCGACGGCGAAGGTGGTGAGCACGCCCCAGCTGGTTTCCAGCGCCGCAACCTCGGCGAAATAGGAATCTTCGACGAACATGGTCGACAAGTCGGTCAGTCCGAACCCGGGCAGTACGGCCCAAAACACGACGGCCACCGCCGCCACAACGCGTCCCCCAAAGGTCATGGATCAGAGACTAGCGGCGAACGCGGCGCCTGGCTACCGCTGGAATCCAGGTGGGGCTAACAGCTGTTTCCAGGGTTGTTCGCTGCCGGGATCAGCCCGCCGCAGGTTCCTCCTGGGGCTTCACCAGCGTCTCGCGGCCGAAGAGCAGCCACAGGAGCGCCGCCGCCAGCATGATCGCGCCGGTGACCCCGAAGGCCCAGGCGTAGTTGAGCCGGTCGGCGAGCGCTCCGGCCAAGACCGGGCCGATGATCGCGCCCGCGTCGGTGCCCATCTGGAAGACGGCCAGCACCTTGCCGCCGCTGCGGTCGTTGCCGATGATGTCCGCGACGGCGGCCTGCTGCGCCGGTCCGAGCAGTCCGGACCCGAAACCGGCGATGACCGAAGCTGCGACGAACACCGGAACTGACTCGGTAAACCCGATGGCTGCGATCGCAAGCCCGGCCACGGTCAGCCCGGCGACCACCAGGGGGCGGCGCCCGGCGGTGTCCGAGAGGCGGCCGGAGAACGTCAGCGCCAGCGCGTTGCCGACCGCGAAGACGGCCAACGCCAGCCCGGCGGTCTCCGGGCCAGCGCCCAGCACAGCCGCGGCGAAGAGCGGAATCAGCGCCATGCGGACCCCGAACGTGGCCCAGCCGTTGGCGAAGGCGGACACGACGGCGGCCCGGTACCCCGGGTCCGAGAGCGCCTCGCGCAGATCCATCGCCTCGGGAGCCGGAGCGTCGTTGGCCGTGCGGGCGGCGGGTTTCTTGAGCATGACGGCGACGACGGCGGCCGCCACGAGCAACGCGACGGCATAGACCACGAACGGCATCCGCAGCCCGAATCCTGCCAGCAGGCCGCCGGCCACCGGGCCGAGGATGCCGCCCATCAGGAACGTGCCGGCATACAGGCTGGAAACCCGGCCGCGGCCGTCCGGCGGGGCCAGCCGCAGGATCAGCGCCATGGCCGACACCGTGAACATGGTGGAGCCGAGGCCGCCCAGGCCCCGGAAGATGAGCAGCTGCCAGTAGTCCTGCGCCAGCGCGCAGGCGCCGGTCGAAGCGGCGACTATCAGCAGCCCGGTCAGGTAGACCCGGCGTTCACCCCAGCGGCCCACCAGGGCGCCGCCCGCCGGCGCGAAGACCAGCCGGGCGAGGGCGAACACGCTGACGATGATGCTGGCAGCCGCGACACCGACGTCGAAACTCGCGGCGAACTGAGGCAGGACTGGCGCCACCAGTCCGTATCCCAGCGCGATGACGAAGGCAGCGGCAACGAGGACCTTGATGTCGCGCGGAATCGGAGTGGGTGCCGGCTTGCCCGGTCGCTGGTGGCCGGACAGGCGAAACTGACGCGCCGTGCGGCGGAAAACTGGCATGCCAACCAGCGTAGCCCGACCCGCGCGCCG
This sequence comes from Arthrobacter sp. Y3224055, assembly GCF_059090825.1. Classification (NCBI taxonomy): domain Bacteria; kingdom Bacillati; phylum Actinomycetota; class Actinomycetes; order Micrococcales; family Micrococcaceae; genus Arthrobacter; species Arthrobacter sp. Y3224055. The sequence continues at coordinate 436,202 of NZ_JBNHGB010000003.1, forward strand.
GCTCGGTGTCAACGCCGGGCCGCGCACCGCCGTCGTCCTCTATGCCACTCTGTGCCGCTCTCGGTGCCGCGCGAAACACTGCCGAAACACGCCGGTTGCACCGGTTTTACCTGCGCGGGCTTCTTGTAACGCGGCCGCAATGAAGCATCCTGCTGGGCGAAACACGCCGTCGTCAGTCTTGGTTCACCGGTGGGAAATTACCCGCCAACGAACGAGGGGACGTGAAACATGGATCTGTCGGCAGGTCACGTCTGGGTAATGATTTCGGCGGCCTTGGTGCTGCTCATGACGCCGGGACTGGCATTCTTCTACGGCGGGATGACGCGGGCCAAATCGGCCCTGAACATGATGATGATGAGCTTTTCCGCCGTCGCGCTGGTGGCGGTGGTCTGGGTGCTGTGGGGTTACTCGATGAGCGGGGGCGAGGGCGTGGCCCAGCTCTTCGGCAATCCGTTCGCCGCGTTCGGCCTGGAAGGGCTGCTTAGCACCCCTGACTTGATCAGCGCCGGGTACGGTGCCACGTTCGCGATCATCACGGTGGCACTCATCTCCGGCGCCATCGCCGACCGGGCAAAATTCAGCGCCTGGGCGGTCTTCGTGCCGGTCTGGGTCACGCTGGTTTACTGCCCGCTGGCCTTCATGGTCTGGGGCGGCGGCTTGCTGGGGGCCGAGGGAGCCGTCGGCGCCTGGGCCGGGGAGGCGATTGATTTCGCCGGCGGCACGGTGGTGCACATCAATGCCGGTGTAGCGGGCCTGGTCCTGGCCCTGATTCTGGGCAAGCGCAGAGGCTTCGGCAAGGACCCTGCACAGCGCCCGCACAACATTCCGTTGGTGATGATCGGCGCAGCGATGCTGTGGTTCGGCTGGTTTGGATTCAACGGGGGAGCGGCGGGCACGGCGGAGGAAGCCGGGCTGATCTGGGTCAACACCATGGCCGCCCCGGCAGCCGCCATCGTGGGCTGGCTGGTGACCGAGCGCCTCCGCGACGGCCGCCCCACGTCCCTCGGGGCGGCCTCGGGTGTGGTCGCGGGTCTGGTGGCCATCACCCCGGCCTGCGCCAACGTATCCCCTCTGGGGGCGGTGGGTCTGGGCCTGGTGGCGGGCGTGCTGGCCGCGCTGGCGGTGGGGCTGAAGTACAGGCTGGGCTACGACGACTCGCTGGATGTGGTGGGCGTCCACCTGGTTGCCGGCCTGGTCGGAACGCTGGCCCTGGGCTTCATCGCCCTGCCGGTCGAAGGTGCAGGCGGTGGTCTCTTCTACGGCGGCGGCGTCGCCCAACTGGGGGCGCAGGCCGTGGCGGCGCTGGTCTCGATGGTGTTCTCTGGCGTGCTGACCCTGATCATCGGCTTGGCGATCCACAAGACCCTTGGCTTCCGGGTAACCGCAGAGGATGAGGTCACCGGCGTGGACCTCGCCCAGCACGCCGAATCCGCCTACGAATTCGGCGGCCTGGGCACCGGCGGAACATTCATCCCGCACCCGGCAACCGACCCCAGCGCCCGCAGCACGATCAAGGAAGAGGTCAACGCATGAAACTGGTCACCGCAATCATCCGGCCGGAAAAGCTGGAGGCAGTCCGCAACAGCTTGGAAAGCTATGGGGTCCAAGGGCTGACCGTCAGTGAGGCCAGCGGGTACGGGCGGCAGCGCGGCCACACGGAGGTCTACCGCGGCGCCGAGTACACGGTGGACCTGCTGCCCAAGGTCCGCGTCGAGGTCTTGGTGGGGGAAGATCTGGCCGACGACATCGTGGACGTCCTCGTGGCCACCGCCAACACCGGCCGCGCGGGCGACGGCAAGGTCTGGCTGGTGGATGTGCAGGAAGCGGTCCGCGTCCGCACGGGCGAACGCGGCGAGGCTGCCATCTAGGACTGGAACCTTTGGCAGATTTCCCTGGCCCGGTTGTTCCGGTCACCCCTGCGGCGTCCGGAGCAACCGGGTCTTCCGGTGCGCGGGCGTGCACTTACGGAGTCTGCGGCGGCCCGGAAACCGCGGCGGTGCCGCGGTTTCGTCGGATGAAGGTGGCTGGTTCCCCTCCAGACGCGCCCGTCGGCTTCGCGTTCAGCCGTTAGCCTGCTGAGTTGTCCTCCACAGGGAAGGACGGTTCCCCGTTCAGCCGTCCGGACGCTGAGTTGTCCTCCACAGGGAAGGAGGGTTCCCCGTTCAGCCATTGGCCTGCTGAGTTGTCCTACACAGGGAAGGAGGGTTCCCCGTTCAGCCATTGGCCTGCTGAGTTGTCCTCCACAGGCAGCTGTCGAGGGCAGGTTATGCACTTTCCTCGAAGGTTCGTTCTACCCGGGGCGTGGGCTGCGTAGCGTTGAAGTATGGCAGCGGAACCGTTCGACGAGGCGCAGGAGCCGGAGGATCACTCCGGTACCCCTGCCGCGCCCGATGACGGTGCCACGCCCGACAATGGTTGCGCGCCCGACAATGGTTCCGCCGAACCGGTACCGGTCCCGCGGGGGTGGGCGGACGACTGGCGGGAGCTGGGACCGGCGGAACTGGCAGGCCTGCTCGCCGGCACCGACCCCGCGGCTCTGGACGATTGGTCGACCCTCGACTACCTCCAGGCGGTGCGCAAACACGAGGCCTGGACCCAGTCCCGCCGGCTGCGGGCCCTGCACCGCCTGGCCGTGCTCCGCCCGGCAACCGGGCCCGACGCCGGGGCACCGGACGGGATCTGCCGGCACGCCGCCGCCGAGCTCGCACCCATCCTGGCCGTGCCCCGCCAACGCGCTGCCGCGGAACTGGCCGACGCACACCAGATCGCCACCTGCCTGCCCGCCACCCTCGCCGCCCTGGACAACGGCGACCTCGACCTGCCCCGCGCCGCCGCCATCGCCCGCAAAGGCGCCGGCCTGCCGCCCGAGGTCCTGGCCGGCTACGAGGCCGGCGTTGTTCCCGGCGCCGGGACCATCACCCTGGAATCCGTGCAGGCCCGGGCCCGCACAGTCCGCGACCGGCTGCACCCCGAACCCCTCGAGACCCGGCACCGGGCCGCGATGGAACGCCGCACCGTCCACTACCAGCCCCAGGACGACGGGATGGCCGAACTCTACATCCGCACCAGCGCCGACAAAGCGCTGCTCGCCTACAACCTGATGCAGGCCCACGCCCGCAAACTCCAAACCGTCGACGAAACCCGCACCCTGGGCCAGCTCCGCGCCGACGTGTTCACCGACATGCTCCTGCGCTACCCCGGCCACGCCTACCAGCCCACGGCCACCGCCACAGACACAGACACCGGACCCGCCGCCGGCGACACAGCCGCCACCCAGACGGCCACCGACAACTGCGGAACAGCGGCCACCCAAACCGCAGCCAACCCGCGGGAAACGGCCCAGTCTGGAACTGCTGCCGCAACCGCAGCTGCAACCGGGTCCGCAGCCGCCGGGACTCTACCGGGCACCACCAAAGGAACCGGCCCAGAAATCCCGGACGCGGAAGTTGCGGCGTGCACCGCCCGAAACACGGCAGCCGGAGGGACGGCAGGACAGGGGCCCTGCACCTGCGGGGCCGGGAACATGACCGCCTCCGTCGCCGTCACCGCACCACTGCACACCCTGCTCCGGCTCGCCGAAGACCCCGGCGACCTCACCGGCTACGGACCCATCCCGCCCGGCATGACCCGCGACCTCGCCGCGCTGGCGAAGTCCTGGTTGATCGTGCTCACCGACGACCACGGCCACGCCATCGCTGCCGCCAAAGACCTGCGCACCCCGCCCGAATGGCTCAAACGCCTCGTCCGGCTACGTGACCGCCACTGCCGCGACTACGGCTGCACCGTCCCCGCCGACCAATGCGACATCGACCACACCATCGCCTGGGAAGACGGCGGCAAAACAGTCATCGAAAATCTCAGCGCCAGATGCAAACCCGGGCATAAAACCAAACACAACGGCGGCGGAACCGTCACCCAGGATCCCGACGGGACCCTCCACTTCACCACCCGCTCCGGCCATACCCACACCACCACCCCCGACGAAGGCTGGACACTCACGCTCCCCTCAGCCCTCGGCGCAGAAGAAGCCACGGAAAGCCCGGGCAACGGGGCCAAAAGTCCCCGGGGCTGTAATACCCGCGGCGAGGGCGACACCGGCGGAGAAGCCACGGACGGCCCATGGGACAACACCCCGCCACCGTTCTAGACGCCCCACCGCCCGTTCTAGGTATTTGGTGGCCTCGATTTCCGTTAGGGAAGCGGCCTGTCGCTCCGGGAAGTTGACCAACCGGCCGGACCGTTGCTGCCCGCTTCGTACCCTTCCAGCGGCACTTCGTCTTGTTCCCAAGCCTTCAGCACGGGCTCGACTATCCGCCAGCACTCCTCGGCGGTATCCCCGCGGACGGACAGGAGCGGGTCGCCGCGCAGCACGCCTTCCAACACTTCGCCGTAGGGCAACAGATCGGCCGAGTGCAGGTCGGCGCTCATGACCGCCCGGTCCAGCGTGAAGATGTCACCTGGACCGTTCACATCGATCTCAAGTTGAAGGGTTTCGGGTCCGAGCCCGATCCGCAGCCGCGTCGGGGCGTCGATGCCCTTGAAGCCCGTCGGCAGGTGGTTGACCGGCCTAAAGGTGATGATTACTTCCTTCTGCGGCTTGCCCAAAGCCTTGCCCGAGCGGAGGATGAACGGCACGCCGGACCACCGGGAGTTGTTGATTGAGACTTCAACCTCGGCCAGGGTTTCGGTCTTCTTGGCCGGGTCCACGCCCTGTTCGTCGGCGTAGTCCGGGATGTCGCGGTCGCCGATCCTGCCGGCGGTGTAGCGGGCACGCCGAGTGCTCTTGCCGAAATCCGGGTTGACGCTGCTGGCGCGCAGGACGCTGCCGATATGGTCGCGCAGGTCCCGCTCATGGATGGTGGCCGGGGCGTTGAGGGCGGTCAGCGCCATCACCTGCAACAAGTGGCTTTGGATCATGTCACGCAGCGCGCCGGCCCCGTCGTAGTAACGGGCACGACCCTCCAAGGCCAGCCCCTCATCGTAGAAGATCTCGACTTTCGCCACATGTTCATTGCTGAGCAGCGGCTCCAGCAGGCGGTTGGCGAAGCGCAGGCCGAGGATGTTGAAGACCGTTGCCTTGCCCAGGAAGTGGTCCACCCGGTGGATATGGTCCTCCGGCACCAGCTTCAACAGCGTCTTGTTCAGCGATGCGGCCGATTCACGGCTGGAGCCGAACGGCTTTTCCAACACCAGCCGTGTTCCCTCCGGCACGTCCTCGGGCCGGAGAAGCTCGCAGGCTTTCTGGCTGACCGCGGGCGGCAGGGCAAAGAACACGGCCACCGGGCCATCCAGCGCGGCCAGCAATTCCGCCAGTGCGCCCTCCGCCGTCACGTCCACCGAGTGGTACCGCGTGTTTTCCTGGACGTCGCGCAGTTGCCGCCGTCCGTCGTCGTTCGCGTCCACCGCGCAGGAATCAAAGGCGCCGCGGACGCGTTCCTGCCACCTGCCCTCGTCCCAGTCATCCGAGCCGGCGCCCACTACTTTCAGTCCGCTGGTCCTGCCTTGCGCGATCAATTTGCCCAGCCCGGGCAGCAGCAGCCGGCCGGTCAGATCGCCGGAAGCTCCCAAAATCAGCAACGTCCGGATCTGCAGCGGCCCGTCGGCAGCGGGGGCGGATACGTCCTCGGGCTGGGTCTTTTCCTGTGTCTGGGTCTGTTCAACGCTCACGTTCCCACCTTGCCACGGCTGTACGGCAGGGGGAACGGTCCATGGGCCGGGCGAGCTCGGACCCCACCGGCGTTCCTCCTTGCCGCGTTCCTCGGCGGGATATGAGCCGACGGCCGAGTGGTCGCGATTTCCGGCGCGACTGCTGCCACCGCCAGTTGATACCCTTAAGTGCTGAACTCCGGCGCGGCCCGGGGACTGTGAACCAGATCGACGAAAGTAGACACGGCGCGTGTTCAATTCACTCTCTGACCGGTTGGCCTCGACCTTCAAGAATCTGCGCGGCAAGGGACGGCTGTCCGAGGCCGACGTCGACGCCACCGTTCGCGAAATCCGGCGAGCCCTGCTCGACGCCGACGTCGCGGTGCCCGTGGTGCGCGAGTTCGCGGCCCACGTGAAGGAACGCGCGCTCAGCGAAGAGGTCTCCGCGGCCCTGAACCCGGCCCAACAGGTCGTCAAGATCGTCAACGACGAGCTGGTCAACATCCTCGGCGGGGAGACCCGGCGCATCAAGCTGGCCAAGACCCCGCCGACGGTGATCATGCTCGCCGGCCTGCAGGGTGCCGGCAAGACCACCCTGGCGGGCAAGCTGTCCAAGTGGCTCAAGGGCCAGGGCCACAGCCCGCTGCTGGTGGCGGCCGACCTGCAGCGACCCAATGCCGTGACCCAGCTCCAGGTCAACGGTCAGCGCGCCGGCGTGCCGGTCTACGCCCCGCACCCGGGCGTGCAGTCCGAGTTCGACGCCGTTACCGGCGATCCGGTGGCCGTGGCCCGCGACGGCGTGGCCGAGGCGCGGCAAAAGCTGTACGACGTCGTCATCGTGGACACCGCCGGACGGCTGGGAGTCGATGCCGAGATGATGCAGCAGGCAGCTGACATCCGCGCCGCCGTCAACCCGGACGAAGTGCTCTTCGTGATCGACGCGATGATCGGCCAGGACGCGGTCAACACCGCGCAGGCCTTCAACGAAGGCGTCAATTTCACCGGCGTTGTCCTCTCCAAGCTCGACGGCGATGCGCGCGGCGGCGCGGCGCTCTCCGTCGCGTCGGTGACCGGCAAACCGGTGATGTTCGCTTCCACCGGCGAAAACCTGGACGACTTCGAGATCTTCCACCCGGACCGGATGGCCAACCGCATCCTCGACATGGGCGACATGCTCACCCTGATCGAGCAGGCGGAGAAGTCCTGGGACAAGGGCGAAGCCGAGCGGATGGCGCAGAAGTTCGCCGACCAGGAAGACTTCACCCTGGACGACTTCCTCGCCCAGATGCAGCAGATCCGAAAAATGGGCTCGATGAAGAAGATGCTCATGATGATGCCCGGCGCCGCCAACATGCGCCAGCAGCTGGAGAACTTCGATGAACGGGAAATCGACCGCGTGGAGGCCATCGTCCGGTCGATGACCCCGCACGAGCGCGTTGCCCCGAAGATCATCAACGGCTCCCGCCGAGCCCGCATCGCCAAGGGCTCCGGCGTGCACGTGTCCGAGGTCAACGGCCTGCTGGAGCGTTTCGGCCAGGCCCAGAAGATGATGAAGAAGATGGCCCAGGGCGGCGGCATCCCGGGTATGCCGGGCGTGGCCGGGCCGGGTGGCTTCGGTGGCGCCCGGAAGAAGCAGCAAACCGCGAAGGGCAAGAAGAAGGCCCGCTCCGGCAACCCGGCCAAGGCGGCACAGGAGCTGCGCGAGGCCGAGGAACGCCGGAAGAACAAGGCCTCCGTTCCCGCCGGAAGCGCCTTCGGCGTCCCGCAGGACGGGCAGGACTTCGACCCGTCGGCGCTGAACCTGCCCAAGGGATTCGAGAAGTTCCTCGGCAAGTAGCCCAGAAGCTGTACCGCGAAGGCTGAACCGCTGCAGGTAAATGCCCCGTCGATTCTCGGCGGGGCATTTGCCATTCCGCCGGCGGGGGCGCTTATCCACGCCGCGCCGCGCTTTCCGTGCTCCGGAAGGTAAGCTGGTTGTCGAATCGTTTCAACTGGGGACACGCACCGGCGGGTTACGCGGCTCCTCTGCACGGGCGGCCCATTCGCCCGGCGACGACCGGCCACCGGCGGCAGCGCAGCGAAGGAGTTTTGTGGCAGAGCAGGCACGCGGCGACGACGACGGCCAGCCCGGAAAGCGGCGGGACACCGTCGCGGTGATCGTGCGCAGTGTCGGCGGCTCCGTGGTGCTGGTGGACAATCCCGGCGGGCCCCGACTGCCGGCGACGCCGGTCCGGCCGGGCGAAGACCCGCGCGCGGCAGCGGCCCGGGTGCTCGCCGAGTCCTCCCTGCTCGTACCGCCCGGGCGCATCCTCGCACTGGATTACCAGCCGCTGGACGGCGAAGCCGCGGAAGCCATTACCTTCGTGTACGACGGCGGAACGTACGACGGCGGTGAGCTCGCCGCCGGTGCCGGGGGACAGGCGGTCTTCCTGCCCGTCGAGCAGGCCGAAGCTGTCCTGGACCCGGCGCAATCGGCCCAGCTGGCCGCGGGGCTCCGGGCCCACGAACTGCTCACCGTGGTTGAACTGCGCCACGGGCAGCCGCTGCGGACCGGGCAGTTGCGCGTCCCGGAACGAGAACTGGTGCCCCACGTCTGGGCGGCGGAGGCCGCCGGCGACTCCAAGGGAACCGTGGGTTCCGGCGTTTAGTATTTCTCCCATGGCAGTCAGTGGCAGCGGAGAGCGGGTGGTCTTTGTCCACGGCACCGACAGCTTCGGGGCCGCAGCCTGGCCGCGCCAGCACCGCCTGGCCGGACGCTACGACTGCCTGTTCCTGCGCCGCCACGGGTTTGATCCGCAGGCTGAGCCCCGGCCGACCGACTTTGACGAGGACGCCCGGATCGTCGGCCGGCACCTCGGCCCGGGTGCCCACGTCGTCGCTCACGCCCAAGGTGCCGTCGCGGCGATGATGGCCGCGGTCGAACACCCCGGCAGCGTGCACTCGCTCACGCTGTTCGAACCCGCCTGCCTGTCCTTGACCGCGGACCTGCCGGCCACCCGTGCCTACCGCGAGCGGCTGGAGCCGTTGTTCGACGCGCGGCGGGAGCTGACCGACGAGGAATACCAGCGCGCCTTCGTCCGGCTGGTGGTCGGCGCAGAAGCGCTGCCGCTGGCCACCGTGGCGGACCGGGCACAGGCGATGCGGGTCCGCCTGCAGGCGCCGCCCTGGCAGGCGCCGCTGCACATCGTCCCGGGCCTGCCCACCCTGGTGGTCACCGGCGGCTGGGAACCGCTGTACGAGGAAGTGGCCGAATACCTGGCCGCCACCGGCGCCGTCCACCGCCACGCCGGCGGGCACCACCGCCCGCAGGACACGGACCGGGGCCATGCCCTGCTGGCGGCCTTCCTGGCCGGGGCAACACTGCCGGACTGATCAGAGGTTGCTAGCGTGGAGCTATGAATGAATCAGCCTGGGAACCGGCGTCAGGACAGCTGTGGTGGCCGTGGCCGCTGGACGAAGCGGGCGTGGCCGCCCTGCAGCAGCAGCTCACCGACCGTTCGCTGCTCGGTGCCTTCGCGGGCGGCGCCCCCCAGGCCGGCGACAGCGTTGTCTCCGTGCTCCTGGCCGTGAACGGGGAACAGCGCGCCGCCGTCCTGGATCCGGCCGGACGGGCAGTGCCCGGGCCCGACGTCGCGGCTTTGGTCCGCGGGCTCTCCGCCGACCTGGGGGCGGCCGTGGAGATTGACGGCATCGAATACGAGGCACCGGCACCGGACGCGGCTTTGGAAGTGGAGGAGATGCCGGAACCGGACGAGGCCGAGGAGCTCGAAGCGCCGGACGCCGCCGAGCTGCGCACCGTGCTGGTGGGCAGGTTCCGGCGCGAGGACCTGATGATGTTCGGCGCCCTCAACGGCGTAGAACTCCACGTCCTGGAGCCCGATGCGGGCACGCCGGGCGCGCCGGACCGGGCCGCACCCGGCCAGCGGATCGTCTTGGTCTACGGGGAGGCAGCGCCCGGGCTCTACAACTGGCCGGCCTCGGCCAAACCGATCGTGGCGCTGATGGACCTGGACGGCTTCCGCGCCGTCGAGGCATGGCTGCCGGGCACGCGGAGCGACCCGGACACCAGCTTCTGGCACGCCTGGGAGGCGCCGGCCAAGCCGTTCCCTTCGGCGTCCCGGGCCGACGCCGAGGCGCTGCGGCTGCTCGGCCGGATCGTTCACCCGGAAGGCCCCGACACGCAACGGCTCAGCGATGTGCTGGGCCTGGAACCGGGCGCCGTCGAGGGGCTGCAGGACCTGCTGTCCTCCCCGGACGAGCCCGGAATCCTGGCCCGCGCCGGCCAGTTGCTGCAACTGCCGCCGATCGCCGCCCGGCTCGCCGAAGGGTCGCTGCAGCCCGACCGGGTCCCCGGGATGGAATCGATTCCCGTCCAGTCCATCGGCAAGGCGCTGCTGGAACTGGCCAGCACTCCGGCCGAGGGCAGGGGGCCGTTGGCGGCGTGGCAGCGCGCCGTCGTCGCGCGCCCGGCCCTGCTGGCCGGCAGCGCCGCGGCGGCCGCCACCGGCGCCGCCCTGCTGTTCCGCGCCGCCGGACGCCGGCCCGCAAGCTCCCGGTTCCTGCGGGCGGGCGCGCTGGGGCTGGTGCTGCAGGCGGCCGGAGACGTGGCCCTGGGCAGCTACCTGGCGTACCGGCGCCGCCGCTGACCACTGATACACCGGCAGGTGTTCGGACTGGAATAAACGTGAAGCTTCAAGTATTGTTAATTGCATGAACATTCAAGTAAACCCCCAGGACCTGCTCTCGGCCGACCTCAGCATGGGCACCGTGATGCTCAAGGTCGGCGACATGAAGAACATGACCAACTACTACCAGCAGGCGCTGGGACTGGACCCGGTCTCCGAGGGACTCGGCGGGGTTTACCTGGGCCGCGGCACCACGCCGCTGCTCCACCTGGCCCCGGCCAACGGGCTGCAGCTGCCGTCCCGCGGCGAAGCCGGCCTCTTCCACACCGCCTTCCTGTTCGAGAACCAGTCGGACCTGGCCGCCACCGTGGCCACCGCGGCGCAGACCGACCCCTCCCGGTTCGCCGGCAGCGCCGACCACCTGGTCAGCGAGGCGTTCTACTTCACCGACCCGGAGGGCAACGGCATCGAGCTCTACTGGGACCGCCCCCGCGACCAGTGGTCCTGGAACGAGACCGCCGACGGCAAGGAGGTCCACATGGACAGCCTGGCCCTGAACCCTCAGACCTACCTGCAGAGCCACCTGACCGAGGAGTCACTGTCCACCCAGCGCGAGGCCGGCGCCGGAATCGGCCACGTGCACCTGCAGGTCGGCGACACCAACGTCGCCGAGGAATTCTACGTGAAGACCCTCGGCTTCGAACGCACCGCCGGCTGGCACGGCCAGGCACTGTTCGTCGCCGCCGGCGGCTACCACCACCACATGGCCATGAACGTCTGGAACAGCCGCGGGGCAGGGCCGCGCAAGGACACCCTGGGCTTGGGCGAGGTGCTGATCCACGTGCCGAACGAGGATGAGGTCGGCGCCCTGACCGAACGCCTCACCAGCGCCGGCATCGCCCACCACCACACCGGGGCCGAGCTGCGCTTCGAGGACCCGTGGCGCAACCAGCTGCGCGTCGCCGTCGGCTGAGGCGGATTCCCGCCCGGTGCGGCTAGGCTGAAGAGGTACCACTCGGTCTAGCCGCGGAAGGACCTGCAGATGTCCGGAACCACCGAAATCTTCGTCGCCACCCACGATGTCGCCGTCCGGCGCGCCGCCGAGCTTGAGGCCAGCGTCGACTCCCGCGGGGAGACCGACGGGCCGATGGCCGAGGTCGAGGATGCGCCCAGCCTTCGCCTCAACGGGGTCACCGACCTGGAGGTCGAGATCCTCGGCGGCCTGGCCGCGAAGGCCGTCGGCGCCGCCGGCGGCGAGGCCCTGGACATGGCCGACGTCTCCAGCGACTACCTGATGGTGGCCCCGGATGCCATGGTCCAGTCGCTGGCCGAACTGCTGACCTACACCGACGACGACGGTGCCTCCCTGATCCCGGAGGTTGCCTCGCGGTGGGCCGCGGAAGAGGACATGCCGTTCAGCGGGGCCATCGCCGAAGACAACGTGCGCCGGATTGCACAGCTGGCGTCGCTGGCGGAGCAGGCCGAACGCCAGCAGCTCTACGTCTGGTCCACGACCGCCGAAGCCTGACGTTTCCCGGGTCGAGCGGCCTGAAGTGCCTGCCGCCGAACCGGTGGCAACGCGCCGCCGTCGCCAAGTCGCGCGGATTGGTTCCCATCTGGCACAATAGACAGGTACTCGATCTGCGCGGCCCCTCTCTCCGCGTGTGTATCTTGTCCTTTGAACCCCAACCATGGCCCGCCCCACGGGAGCAGACATACGGGTTCGCCCATTTTCAGAACCAGGAGTGACCACAACAGTGGCCGTAAAGATTCGCCTTAAGCGCTTCGGTAAGAAGTTCTCTGCCCACTACCGCGTCGTTGTCATGGATGCCCGCGCCAAGCGCGACGGCCGTGCCATCGAGGAGATCGGGCAGTACCACCCGACCGAGGAGCCCTCGTTCATCGAGATCAACTCCGAGCGTGCCCAGTACTGGCTCGGCGTCGGCGCCCAGCCGACCGAGCAGGCCGAAGTTCTGCTCAAGATCACGGGCGACTGGCAGAAGTTCAAGGGCATTGAGGGCCAGGAAGGCACCCTCAAGACCAAGGCTGCCAAGGAAGCCTTCGTGGCTCCCGAAAAGGACTCCGTGATCGTCCCCGAGGCCATCACCCCGAAGGCCAAGAAGGAAGAAGCTGCCGAGGCTCCGGCCGAGGAAGCAGCCGCAGACGAAGCCGAAAAGGCTGAGTAATGCTGGCCGAAGCGCTCGATCATCTGGTCCGCGGGATCGTTGACAGTCCTGACGACGTCAAGGTAACGCAGAAGAGCAACCGCCGCGGTGACATCATCGAGGTGCGTGTTCATCCGGAGGATCTGGGCCGCGTCATCGGCCGCCAGGGCCGCACCGCCCGCGCACTGCGCACCGTGGTGAACGCCTTGGCCGATGACCAGGTCCGCGTGGATGTGGTCGATACCGACCGCCGCCGCTGATCCGGATCGGCGCCTGCCCGGCATCGAGCCGGGCACCCATTCCATAGCCTCCGGCCCCTGTACCAGATAATGGTCCAGGGGCCGGACGTTTTTCTTCCAAAGGAGTCTGCATGCAGGTACAAGTTGCCCGGATCGGCAAGCCGCACGGCATCCGGGGCGAGGTCACGGTCCAGGTGCTGACCGACGCTCCGGCCGATCGCTTCGTCCCCGACGTCGAGCTGACCGTGGAGCCGGCCGGCCTGGGGCCGCTGACGGTGCGCAGTGCCCGCTGGAACAAGGACATCCTGCTGCTGGGTTTCCATGAAGTCGCCGACCGCAACGGCGCCGAAGAACTCCGCGGCGCCAGGCTCTTCGTCGACACCGAGGACGTCGAGGACGACGACGACGCGTGGTACGAGCACGAGCTCGTCGGCCTCGAGGTGCGCATCGGGGAAGACGTGGTCGGCAAGGTCTCCGGCCTGAACACCATGCCCGCCCAGGACCTGCTGGTCGTGGAGGACCTGGACGGCGGGGAAGTCCTCGTGCCGTTCGTCGAGGAGATCGTGCCGGAGGTGGACGTGGAGGCCGGCTTTGTCCGGCTCACCCCGCCGGCCGGGCTGTTCGAGCTGAACTCGCCGGATGCGCAGGAGGCTCCCGACGACGGCGAGGGGGAGCGCTAGGTGCGCATCGACGTCGTCAGCATCTTTCCGGAGTACCTGGCCGCGCTGGACCTGTCGCTGATCGGCAAGGCGCGCCAGGACGGGCTGCTGCAGCTGCAGGTCCATGACCTGCGCGACTTCACCACCGACCGCCACCGCACCGTCGACGACACTCCCTACGGCGGTGGCGCGGGCATGGTCATGAAGCCCGAACCCTGGGCGCAGGCGCTCGAATCGGTCGTTGCCGCGAGCCCCGGCGGAGACCTGCCGGCGCGCCCGGAGCCCGGCGCGGACACGGTCCCCGAACCGGCCGCCGCCCGGCCGGTCCTGATCGTCCCGTCCCCGGCCGGCGAGGTCTTCAACCAGGCCCTCGCCTACGAGCTCGCCGCCGAGGACCATCTGGTGTTCGCCTGCGGCCGCTACGAAGGCATCGACGAGCGAGTCCTCGACTGGGCGGGCGGACATTTCCGGGTCCGCCCGGTCAGCCTCGGCGACTACGTGCTGAACGGGGGAGAGGTGGCCGTGCTGGCGATGGTCGAGGCCGTGGGCCGGCTGGTTCCCGGCGTCGTCGGCAACCCCGACTCGCTGGTGGAGGAGTCCCACTCGGACGGGCTGCTGGAGTATCCGGTCTACACCAAACCCTCCGAGTGGCGCGGCCGCGGTATCCCGGACGTGCTGCTCAGCGGAAACCACGCCAAGATTGCCCGGCACCGCCGCGACGAACAGCTGCGCCGCACCGCCGCGCGCCGCCCGGACCTGGTCCTGGCCCTGGATCCGGAGACCCTGGACAAGCAGGACCGCGCCACGCTGGCCGGACTCGGCTATACCGTCACGCCCGAGCGGGTCGTGCCGGATTCGGCGCACCCGGAGCTTCAGCCGCGCCGCATGTAGGGCTGGGGCGGCATGTGGGGCCTGGGCGGCGGCGGAATTAGAGCTTGGGCCCTGCCGTGTGGCAAAATAGAGGATTGTGTCCGCTGGGCACGTTCCTGCCACAGGGGGAGCGTCGCCAACAGCCGGACTCTCCGGCCGCCGATTCCCGGATGGCCGGTTTCCTGAATTTCGGCAGCAACCGTTGCAGGCACCGCCTGACCGTCCTGCCGTGACCAAAGTGAATGACCTGTGGCGTTCACCAGGAGTGAGAAATGCATATCCTCGACTCTGTTGACGCAGCATCGCTGCGCAGCGACGTTCCCGAGTTCCGCGCCGGCGACACCGTCAAGGTGCACGTGAACATCATCGAAGGCAAGACCGCCCGTATCCAGGTTTTCCAGGGTTTCGTCATGGGCCGCCAGGGCCATGGTGTCCGCGAGACCTTCACCGTCCGCAAGGTTTCCTTCGGCGTGGGCGTGGAGCGTACCTTCCCGGTACACTCCCCGATCATCGACCACATCGAGGTCGTCACCAAGGGCGACGTGCGCCGCGCCAAGCTGTACTACATGCGCAAGCGCCACGGCAAGGCAGCCCGCATCAAGGAGAAGCGCGACTTCGGCACCGCCAAGTAAAGTTGCCCACCGGCAATTTCTTGACCTAACCAGTGCAGCACCTCCCTGGTTCCCCCGAAGCCTCGGGGGAACAACCAAGACGCCGGCCCGGACTTCCGGGCTGGCGTTTTGTGTTGGCCGTCGTCGCCTGCGCCGTGGTGCTCAGCGCCGTCGTGCGCGCCACGCTGCTGGACGTGTACTACATCCCGTCCGGCTCGATGGAGCCGCTGCTGGAGACCGGCGACCGTGTCCTGGTTTCCCGCACCGACTACCACTTCGGCGGGATCCGGCGGGGCGACCTGGTGGTCTTCGACGGGCGGGGCTCGTTCGCGCCCTTTAATAGCGGCAAGTCCCCGTTCGTGGACGCCGCGCAGCAGGCCGGCCAGTGGCTGGGCATTGCCGGCAGCGACACCATCTACGTGAAGCGCGTGATCGGCCTGCCGGGGGACTCGGTCGAGTGCTGCGGCCCGGACGGGCGGCTGCTGGTCAACGGCGAGCCCGTCGAGGAGGATTACCTCCTTCCCGGCGACGCGCCCAGCGAGGTGGAGTTCTCGGTCCAGGTGCCCAAGGATAGATTGTGGTTAATGGGGGACCACCGGTCGGCCTCGGCCGATTCGCGGGCTCTCCTCGGCGCGCCCGGCGGCGGCATGGTCCCCGTCGAGCGGGTCATTGGCCGCCCGCTGAGCATCATTTGGCCGCTCGACCGGGTGTCCGGGCTGGAGCGGATACAGTTGGATGCCCAGCCAGCGGAGAATCGAGGATAGTGAGTATGGACCAGGACCCGAAGGACACTGGCGGGTACCAGCCGGATGCCTCCGGGCCGCGGAAGCGCGAACGCCAGCGCGAACGGCAGAGCGAACGGAAGAACGCCGGACGGAACTCCCTGTTGTCGTGGCTGAAGGAGATCGCCACGATTGTCGCGGTCGCCGTCGTCCTTTCTTTCCTGATCAAGACCTTCCTCTTCCGCGCCTTCTTCATCCCGTCCACCTCGATGGAGGACACGCTCGAGGTCGACGACCGGATCTTCGTGAACCTGCTGGTCCCGCAGCCGTTTGAGCTCAGCCGCGGCGACGTGGTGGTTTTCCAGGACAAGCTCAACTGGCTGCCGCCGAACGGGGCGGATGAAGGCAACTGGTTCCAGCAGATCCTCACCTTCGTCGGGCTGATGCCGGATGCGTCCCAGCAGCACCTGGTCAAGCGCGTCATTGGCCTGGGCGGCGACCAGGTGGTCTGTTGCGACGCCGATGGCCGCATCTCGGTCAATGGGGAGCCGCTGGACGAGGATCCCTACCTGGCGCCGGGCTCGGACAACACCCGGATTCCCTTCGACGTGACGGTGCCCGAGGGTAAAATCTGGGTCATGGGCGATAACCGGAACCATTCCGCGGACTCGCGCGAACACCAGGACGAGGCGTCGAGGGGCTTCGTGGACCTCGAGTCCGTCGAGGGCAAGGCCAGCGTCATCGCCTGGCCGCTGGACCGGCTGGGCTTCCTGGGCAATTACCCCGAGGTGTTCGACGGCGTTCCGGAACCGTCCGAAGCGTCCGGCGGCGGGAAGCCGGCCCTGGCCCGGCAGGACGAGGCGCCGTGACCGGCAGGAACCCCACGCTGCGCTTCGAGCGGTCTTTTGCGGAGGCGGGCCACCGGCTGGTCGCCGGTGCGGACGAAGTGGGCCGCGGGGCCCTGGCCGGACCGGTCAGCGTAGGGATGGTGGCCATCGACGCGACCTCGGCCAAGCAGATCCGCGGCGTCCGCGACAGCAAACTGCTCAGCCCGGCGGACCGGGTGGCCCTGGTGCCCAAGATCCACAAGTGGGCGACGGCCTACGGCGTGGGGCATGCCAGCGCGGCCGAAATCGATGCGCTGGGCCTGATGGCGGCCCTGCGGCTGGCCGGCGCGCGGGCCTGGGGCCAGGTGCTGGCCACCGCGCGCCCGGACATCGTGATCCTCGACGGCAACCACGACTGGCTGTCGGCGGGGGAGCCGTCGCTCTTCGACGACGTCGCGCAGCCCGGCTGCGACGCGCCGGTCAGGACCAGGATCAAGGCGGACCTGCAGTGCCTCAGCGTGGCCGCGGCCAGCGTCCTGGCGAAGGTGGAGCGCGACGCGATGATGACCGGCTACGCCGCGGACTATCCGGACTACGCCTGGGACATCAACAAGGGCTACGCCACCGCCGCGCACCGCGCCGCCTTGCTGGGCATCGGTCCCTCGGAGTTGCACCGCCGAAGTTGGCGGCTGACCCCCGAGGAACCGCTGATGCCCGCCGTCGAACTCGCGGAGTAAACGCCGCGGGGCAATCTGGGGCAGGATGGATACATGAGCGCCGAAGACCTTGAGAACTACGAGACCGACATGGAGCTGCAGCTCTACCGGGAGTACCGCGATGTCGCCGGCCTGTTCAGCTACGTCGTGGAAACCGAGCGCCGCTTCTATCTGGCCAACCACGTGGACCTGCAGGCGCGCTCTGCCGACGGCGAGATCTACTTCGACCTGACCCTGCAGGACGCGTGGGTCTGGGACGTCTACCGTTCCGCCCGGTTCGTGAAATCCGTGCGTGTGATCACGTTCAAGGACGTCAACGTCGAGGAGTTGGCCAAGAACGACGACCTGACCCTGCCCAAGGGCGGGCTCGGCGGCTGAGCGGCTACCGGCCGCCGACCCCGTCCAGGGTGATGTACGTCTTGCGGACGGTGTCGTGGACTTCCCACGTGCCCTTCCAGCCGGCGGGCATGACGACGGTGTCGCCGGCGCCGGCTTCCACCGGCTTCTGCCCCTCGGCGGTGATGGTGACCCGCCCGGCCAGGATCTGGCAGACCTCGTGGTAGCCGTCCCGCACCGCGGTGAACAAACCGGGGGAGCACTCCCAGATGCCCACGTTGAGGCTGTCCGCGCTCCAGATTTCGCGCGATGCCTCCTGCTGCCCCTCCGTGACCGCCGTGGGCTTGGGCCCGGGCGCTCCGAGCGCGGCGTGGGGCGCCGCCGGGAGGTGAATGGTGTCAATGGACATGGTTGGATCCTTTCCAAGGGGTGGGCCGCGCTGGGCGGGCAGGGCACGTCGCGCCGCCCGACCAGCGCGAAGTACTTCAGGCGCGGCCGGAGATGAGGTCTGCGGCCTTGGCAATCGGGGAGGTTGAGGTACGGCCGGAGTTCTCCGACTTGTCCGCGGCGTAGTACGCCGCGTACATGGCCTGGACGGCAATCCAGCGCAGGGGTTCCACTTCCCAGGTGCGCACCCGGCGGTTCACCCACGGCATGGTGGTCAGTTCGCTCTCCGTATCCAGCACCAGGTCCCGCAGCGTGCGGCCGGCCAGGTTCGTCGCGGTCACGCCGGTGCCGACATACCCGCCGGCCCAGCCGATGCCGGTCTCCCGATCCAGGCCGACGGTGGCCTTCCAGTCGCGCGGGACGCCCAGCACACCGGCCCAGGCATGGTCGATCCGTGCGCCGCGGGTGGCCGGGAACATGTCGTGCAGGATCGCGGCCAGGTTCTGGATCGTCTCGGGCTGGGTGGCCCCGTCCGTGTCCGTCTTGGAGCCAAACCGGTAGGGCACGCCGCGCCCGCCGAGCGCAATCCGGTTATCGGCGGTGCGCTGGGCGTACATGTAGGCGTGCGCCATGTCGCCCACGGTGTCGTACTCATTCCACCCGATTGCCGCCCAGACGTCGTCTCCGAGGGGCTCGGTGGCGATCATCGACGAATTCATCGGGAGCCATTCGCGGTGCGAGCCCTTCAGGTTCGCGGTGAAGCCCTCCGTCGCCCGCAGAATGTACTCGGCCCGGACAGCCCCCCTCTCCGACCGCGCCAGCCGGGGGCTGATTTCGGTGACGGTGGTGTCCTCGTAGATGCGCACGCCCAGGGCTTCCACCCTTTCCGCCAGGCCGCGCACCAGCTTGGCCGGATGGATCCGGGCACAGTGCGGCTGGTGGACGGCGCCGAGCGTGCCGGCAATCCGGACCCGCTCGCTGCTTTCGGCCGCGCTCAGCAGGCGGACGCCGGCCTCGGGCCACTCGGCCTCGGCTGCGGCCAGGGCCTTGAGCCGTTCCAGCTGGGCCGGATTGCGGGCCACATTCAGCTCGCCGCCCTTGCGGACACCGGCGTCGATGCCCTCCGCACCGGCGACCGCGATAACCTCGTCCACCGTCTCGTTCAGCAGCGTCTGGAAGCGGCCCACCAGCGCACGGCCGTGCGCCTTGACGTACTGGCCGCGGCCGCCGGTGATGCTGTTGGTCAGCCAGCCGCCGTTGCGGCCCGAGGCGCCGAAGCCGGCGAAGCGGCTCTCCAGCACGACGATATCCAGCTCCGGCCGGGCTTTCTTGAGGTAGTACGCCGTCCACAGCCCGGTGTAGCCGGCGCCGACGATGGCGACATCGGCCGTCGTGTCGCCGGCCAGGGCCGGCCGGGGCGCGGGCAGCCCGTCCTCGGCAAACCAGAAGGAGACGTTGCCGTTAACCGTCGAGGCCGTCTCGGTGATCAGTTTTTTGCTCATGGTGGGGTTTCCTAGGTCGTGGAGACGAGGTCGGAGTCTTCGAGCAGCACGCCGTCCCGGGCGGACCAGTAGACGACCGCATCGTCTCCGGGCCGCAGGCCGTTGCTTTCGGACAGCGGGGTGCGGACGATGCCGGTGGAGCCGTCGGGCAGCTGCAGTTCATACTTGTGGCCGGAGCCCAGATAGATGTTCTGGACCACCTTGACCGGGACGGTGACGGCGCCGCCAGGGACTTCCTCCGCCTTCGGGGCGACGCGCAGCTGCTCGGGCCGCAGGACCAGGGCACCCTTGCCCGAGACGCTCCGGCCGGCGGGGCCGCGGAGTTTGGCCCCGTGGAAGTCCATCAACCACTCCGGGCCGGCCGTATCGACGTCGGCACGGAAAATGGTGGACTCGCCCATGAACTTGGCCACGAACAGGCTGGAGGGGCGCTCGTAAAGCTCGGCACTCGTACCGACCTGCTCGATCCTGCCGTTGTTGAAGATGGCGATGCGGTCGCTGAGGATCAGGGCTTCTTCCTGGTCATGGGTGACGAAGACGAAAGTGCGGCCGACTTCCTGGTGGATCCGCTTGATCTCCAGCTGCAGCTTCTCGCGCAGGTTCTTGTCCAGCGCGCCCAGCGGCTCGTCCATGAGCAGCGCCCGGGGGTTGAAGACCATGGCGCGGGCGAAGGCGACGCGCTGCTGCTGGCCGCCGGAGAGTTCGCGCGGGTAGCGGTCCTCATAGCCGGACAAGCCGACGGTCTTGAGTGCCTCGGCAATCAGCGTTTGCTGCTCGGACTTGGGGGTCTTGCGCTGCTGCAGCGGAAACGCGATGTTCTCGGCGACGCTCATGTGCGGGAACAGGGCGTAGTGCTGGAAAACGACGCCGAGCCCGCGCTTGTGCGCCGGCACGTTGTCCACGCGCTGGCCGTCGATCTCGATCGAGCCGCTGGTCAGGTCCGTAAAGCCGGCCACGAGGTTCAGCGTGGTCGTCTTGCCGCTGCCGGAGGGGCCCAGCAGGGTGATGAATTCACCCGGCTCGATGGTCAGCGAGACGTCGTCCACGGCGGTGGATTTGGCATAGCGCTTGGTGACATTCTGGATGTCGATCCGGGTGCCGGCCCCGGTGAGCTTACTGGACACGTTTCCTCCTACGCATACTGAGCAGCCCGACGGCAATGATGATTGTCGTCAAGAGCATGATCAAGGTTGCTGCGGCCGCGATGGTTGGGTCCGTGTCCCTGGTGACGGACGAATACATCTTGACGGGCAGCGTTTCCAAGTACGGACTTTTGATGAAGATCGACAGCACGACCTCGTCGAACGAGGTCACGAAGGCGAAGAGCGCGCCCGAAACGACTCCGGGCAGGATGGATGGCAGGATGACCTTAAGGAACGTGGACCACCGGTTCGCGCCCAGGCTCGCCGCCGCCGTCGCCAGCCGCTGATCGAAACCGCTGAGGGCCGCCGTGACGGAGACCACCACAAACGGTACGGCCAGGACCGTGTGGGCGAGCACGAAGCCGGTCAGGGTGCCCAGCATCTGCAGCCGCAGGAAGATCGCATAGATGCCGATGGCGAGGATGATCGCCGGCACTACGATCGGGGCCAGCAGCAGCGCCTGCAGCGTCTTGGCAGCCCGGCGCCGGACGAACTTTTGCAGGCCCATCGACGCCGCGGTGCCGATGACGGTCGCCGCGACGGCAACGATGACGGCGATCAGTATCGAATTGCCGAGGGCGGACATCCAGGCCCGGTCGGTGAAGAAATTTTCATACCAGCGCAGCGACCAGCCCGACGGCGGGAAACTCAGCGAGGCCTTGTCCGTAAAACTGAGCGGAATGACGATCGAGGTCGGCGCGATCAAGATGGCGGCCACCAGGCCCGCATAGACCAGCAGCAGGGACCGGGTCAGCACGGAATGTTTCACAGCAGTCCTCCTTCATCGCCGGCGGCACGTTTGCTCTTGCGCAGCAGCAGCGCCAACAGGCCCAGCAGCAGCAGCGTGGCAAGAAGCAGGATGACGCCCAGTACGCTGCCGCGACCCCACTGGAGTTGGCCGTTGACCTGCACGTAGATGTATTGCGAAATCAGCATCTCGGACGGCGAGCCGAGCAGCGCCGGGGTGATGTAGAAGCCCAGCGCCTGGATGAAGACCAGCAGGGAGCCGGACACCACGCCGGGCATGGCCAGCGGCATGAAGATCCGGGTGAAGGAAACGAAGGGAGCGGCGCCCAGGCTGCTGGAAGCCTGCAGCAGCCGCAGGTCCACGTTCCGCATCGACGCGTACAGCGGCAGCACCATAAACGGCAGCAGCACCTGGACCATGCCGATCAGGACGCCCGTGGTGTTGCGGATCAGCTCGAACGGCCCCAGCCCCAGGAACCCGAGCATGCCGTTGATCAGGCCGTTGTCCTGCAGCAGGATGATCCACGCGAAGCTGCGGATCATCAGCGACGTCCAGAACGGTATGAGGACTATGACCACCAGCGCCGCACGCATCTTGGGGCCCGAAATCACCATGAAGTACGCGTACGGATAAGCCAGCACCAGGCAGATGGCTGCGGACAGCAGCGCGACCCACAGGGTCCGCCCGAGCACGGCCCAGTTGCCGGCGTTGGCGGCAAACCACTCGTAGTTGTGCATGCCGGGCACGGGGTCCGCCACGCTGCGCCACATCGCCTCGGCCAGCGGGTAGGCGAACACGCCGGCCATCAGCGCCAGCGCCGGGAGCAACAACAACAGCGGACTCAGCCGCGGGCGCCTTCCGGCCGACGGCGCTGCGCCGCCCTCGCCATTCCCCGTCCGGCCGGCCGGGGCAGCCGACCGGACGGGGTCTTTGACTGCGTTGCTCATTAGGAGACCCAGGCCGTCCAGCGTTCCAGGGTCGAGGCGTAGTTCTCGCCCCACCATTCGAAGTCGGAGACCAGGACCTTGTCGGCGATCTCCGGTTCGGTGATCAGGAACTTCTTGCCGTTTTCATTCACCGCCGGCTTGGCGTCCACGTGGACCGGGGAATACGACGTTTCCTCGGTGAGCTTCTCCTGCTGTTCCTTGCCGAGTGCGTAGTTGATCAGGGCCATCGAGGCCTTCGGGTTCTTGGCGTTCGTGGGAACGGCCAGGACGTCCATGACCACGACGCCGGTCTCCCAGACCGGCTCGAACGGGGCTCCGTTTTCCACGGCTCCGTAGGCGCGGCCGGACCAGACGATCGCCATGTCCACTTCCTCCGCCTCAAGCATCTGCTGCGACTGGGCTCCCGTGGTCCAATACACGAGGCTGTCCTTGATGGTGTCCACCTTCTTCAGCGCCCGCTCGACATCGAGCGGGTAGAGGTCTTCCTCGGCCACCCCGTCGGCGATCAGGGCGCCCTCGAGGAGGCCGCCTCCGACGTCGGCGCCCTGGACGGCCCGCTTGCCGGGGAACTTCTTGGTATCGAAGAAATCGGCCCAGCCCTGGGGCGCCTCGCTGTACTTCTCGGTGTTGTACACGACGACCGCCGCGTACTGCATGGCCGGCACGTAGCAGTCGCTGGCCAGGCCCTCGGGGATGTTGGACTTATCGATGATCGAGTAGTCCAGCTTCTGCAGGAGCTTTCCGCATTGGCCGGCCGCCCAGTTCGAATCGGTGTCGACGACGTCCCACGTCACGTTGTTCGACTCCACCTGCGCCTGGATCTTCGCATACTCCATCGGCCCATCGGACAAGACGTTCGCCCCGGACTCCTCGGCGAACGGCGTCACTGCCGCCGCCATCTGTCCGTCCTGGTAGATGCCGCCGTAGGAGGCAAAGGTCATGTTCAGGCCCTCCAAGGCGCCGGCTTTGACCGTTCCGGCTTCCGCGGGACCGGTGCCCAGGTCGATGTCGGCCGAGGCGGCACTGCCCCCACCGCCACAGGCCGACACGAGCAGCGCGACTGCTGCCGCCATTCCAACCGGCAGGGCCCGCCGGCGGCGGGATGTGCTAAGTGCTGACATTATTTCTCCTCTTTCGTGTGGAACGCTGAGTGCGGAAGCGCCGGCTGTCGAACCGTCCGGCCCGCTGCTTTAGATGGTTGGAGGGCTGATGATCCACATGACCTCGGACGTGCCGTGGGCCAGGTTCCGAAGGCCGTGCGGCGCGGACGAGAGGTATTCGACGCTGTCCCCGCCTTCCAGGACATGGGACTCGCCGGAGAAGCGGACCTCCACCCGCCCCTTCAGGCAGACGAGGACCTCCTGCGCATTCCCGTGGGCGTACAGTTCCTCGCCGGTCCCGCCGTGCATGTCGAGTTCGCCGGCGTAGACCTCCAGGTTCCGCTGCGGGGAGCCGGTGAGCAGGTACTTGTTGAGGCCGTCGCCGGCATGGAAAACCGGCCGGTCGGCCTTGCGCAGTACCCGGCCCTCGGGCCTGGTGCCGTCGATCAGCTCCGCCGTCGTCGTTCCGAGGGCTTCAGCGATCTTCTTGAGCGTGGCGACGCTGGCGTTCGAGTGCGCGTTTTCCAGCTGGCTCAGGAAACCCGAGCTGACGCCGGTCAGCTGGGCCAGGCTGCGCAGCGAGATGCTCCGCAGTTCCCGTGCCGCACGAATGCGCTGGCCGATCGGCTGATCGTTGTCCGCCGTACCGCTCATCGAACACCTCCTTTAGTCTTCCTAACGCGGTGATTTATGTCACTTATCACCGTGTTTAGTAGACCCTAGCCCGGGTGTTCAGCCGAAAACAAGCGTTTCACCGATTTTTTGTGAGCCGCGTCTCGGGGCTCGGGCCAAAAACCCCGTCCGCTTCCTGGGGGCCTCACTCGCCGAGGTCGGCGCCGAGCTGAAGGCGCGCCGCCGCCAGCAGCAGCGACTTGGTGTAGTCCGGCGTAATTTTCGGGTCCTTCGTGGCCACGGCCATGATCAGGCCGTCGATGAGTGCGACCAGGGTGTCCACGATCTGTTCCACCGGGATCGCGGGGGTGAAGCGGCCGGCATCCGTGCCTTCGGCAATTGCTGCGCCCAGCGCCTTCCGCCACAGGGTGTTGGTGTGCAGCACAACGGGTTGCACCTCCCCGTGCCTGCTGGCCGCCGCGCAGGATTCCAGCCAGACGGTGCAGTGCTCCGGATCCGTGACCGCGCCGGCGAGGAGCGCCCGGATTTTCGCGGCCGGGTCCTCCTGCCGCTGCGCGGGCAGCTGCCATTCCGTCGCCCTGCGCTCACACGCGGTGACCAGCATATCGCGGACCACGGCGTCCCGGCTGGGGAAGTAGTGCTGGATCATTCCAATGGAGATTCCCGCTTCCGTGGAGATGTCCCGCAGGCGGATTCCGTCGAATCCGCGGGCCGCCAGCAGGCGTTCCGCCGCCTCGAGGATGAGGCGGCGCCGCGGCTGATCCTCGACGGTCAGCGCGCGGCCCGGGGCGGCAACGGGGCTCATGTTTTCCCTTCGATGTGCTGTGATACCGTTCACAATAATTCATTATTAACGGGAACGACAGCGGCCCGAGTGCCCCATCCGCGGCGGGCCCGTGGACCGCACGGCGGGCCCCTGACCTGCTGCCGACAGAAGCGAGGAAAACCATGGACCGGCTCGTAGACCGCACCATCAGCGCGGCAGCCTTCACCGATGAGGCCCGCGGGCCGCTGCCCGCCCGCGCGCGCACCGTCGTCGTCGGCGGGGGAATCATCGGGGCCAGCATTGCCTATCACCTGGCGGCCTCGGGGGAGACGGACGTCGTCCTGCTCGAAGCCAACGTCCTGGGCAGCGGCACCACGTGGCACGCGGCAGGCCTGGTGACCGGCGGGAGGACGACGACGGCGATGACCAAGCTGGCAAGGTACGGCCTCGAGACCTACGGCACGCTCGAAGAACGCTCCGGGCTCGACGTCTCGTTCCAGCAATCCGGCTCGGTGATGGTGGCGCGGACCGCCGGCCGGGTGGATGAAATGCACTACGCCTGCGACGTGGCCCGCCAGAACGGCACGGAGGCGGAGATCCTGGATGCGGCCGGCCTGGGCCGGCTGTGGCCGCTGGCCCGGACCGACGGAGTACTCGGCGCGCTCTACCTGCCCGACGACGGGCACATCAACCCCGGGTATGCGGCGCTGTCCTTCGCCAAACTTGCCCACGGGCTCGGCGTCGCCCTGCGCGAAAACGTGTCCGTCACCGGCATCCGCCACGGCCGGGGCGGGGTGACGGGCGTCGTCACGGATCAGGGGACCATAGAGGCCGAACGGGTGATCCTCGCCTGCGGGCTGTGGACACGCGACCTGGCCGCGACCGCCGGGGCGCATGTGCCGCTGTATGCCGCCGAGCACGTGCACGTGCGGAGCGGGGAGATCGACGGCGCCGTGCCCGAGCTGCCGGTCTTCCGGGATCTGGACAACAGCTACTACATCCGACACGAGTCGGGGCGGCTGCTGGTCGGCGCCTTCGAGCCCGACGGGTTGCCGCGGCCGGTGAGCGGGATCGGCAGAAGCGGTTTCGCGGAGTTCGAGGCCGACTGGGAACACTTCGCGACGATCCGCGGCAAGGCGGAGGCGGCGGTGCCGGCACTGGCGCAGAGCCGTTACGACCGCTTCCTCAATGCCCCGGAAAGCTTCACGCCGGATTCCAACTTCGTCCTCGGGGAGACGTCCGAGGTGCGCAACCTCTTTGTCGCGGCCGGCTTCAACTCCCAGGGCATCATTTTCGCCCCCGGCGCCGGTCGGGAACTGGCCGAGTGGGTGATCTCCGGATCGCCCGGCTTCGACGCGGCCGCGGTGGACGTCCAGCGGTTCTCGCGGCACCAGAGCAACCGGCGCTACCTGCACGCCCGGACCCGGGAGGGGCTCGGACGCCTCTACGCCATGCACTGGCCGCAGCTGCAGCCGACCACGGCACGGAACGTGCGGCGCTCGCCGCTGCACGCCCGGCTCGCCGAACTCGGCGCCTGCTTCGGGGAGCTCAACGGCTGGGAACGGGCCAACTGGTACGGCGACCCCGGGACCGCGCCGCAGTATGAGTACAGCTACGGCCGGCAGAACTGGTTCGACCGTGTCGGCGAGGAGCACCGTGGCGCACGGGAAGGGGTGGTGCTGTTCGACCTGAGCTCCTTCGCGAAGATCGAAGTGGCAGGTCCGGACGCGCTGGCGGTCTGTCAGCAGGCCTGCACGGCAGACGTCGACGTCCGCGTCGGCAAGGCCGTCTACACCCTGATGCTCAACGAGGCCGGGGGGATCGAGCTGGACGGCACCGTCACCAGGCTCGGGGAAGACCGGTTCCTTGTGGTGACGCCCGCCTTCAGCCAGGACAAGACGCTGGGGTACCTGCGGCGGCTGGCGCAAGGCAAGGCGGCCGCGGTCTTCGATGCGACGGCCGGTCTGGCGACGATCGGGGTCATGGGACCGAAGAGCCGGGAACTGCTCGGCCGGGTCTCGCCCGAGGACTGGTCGGACGCCGCCCAGGCCTACACCGAGGGACGGACCGTGGAGGTTGCCGACGGTTTCGCCTATGCCCTGCGGGTGAGCTTCGTCGGCGAACTCGGCTACGAGCTGTACCCGGGCACGGACACGGCCCTCAACGTGTTCGACGCGTTGTGGGAGGCCGGCCAGGACCTCGGCGTGCGGCTGGCCGGCTACCACGCCCTCGACTCGCTGCGCAGCGAGAAGGGTTTCCGCCATCTCGGGCACGACATCGGGCCCGCCGACGACCCGTACTCCGCAGGACTCGGCTTCACCGTGGCGCTGGACAAGCCGGGCGGCTTCGTGGGCCGGGACGCGGTGGCCAAGCTGGACCCGGCGGCGCCCGCCCACCGGACCGTCTACCTGGCGCTGGAGGACCCGGAGGCATTGTTCGTGCACGACGAGACCGTGTTCTGCGACGGCGTGCCGGTGGGCCGCATGACCAGCGGCAGCTACGGCTACACGCTGGGACGCGCCGTCGGGCTCGCCTCGGTCGCCGCGGATACGGACCTCTCCGGAACGTTCACGGTCGAATGCCGGGGCCGGCTCGTCGCGGCCACAGTCTCACGGCGCCCGTTCTACGATCCGAAAGGGGAACGGCTGCGCGGTTAGCAGCCGGCCTGCCGGTCGAGGCCTGACCTGCACCTAGGTGCGGCGGGGTGTTCCGCGGCCGATCAGCGGCCCAGCGCGGTCGGAACACCCCAGTCGGCGCTATCCGCGGCCTCGAAGCGACCCAGCCGGTAGGGGCTGATGTCAGCCTCAGGCTGCTTGTCCTCGGCCAGGTCGGCGACAATGACGCCCATCAGCGCCGAATACTTGAAGCCCTCGCCGGCATCCCCGCAGGCGACAACGACGCCGGGGACCGGCGAATCGACGACGAACCTGCCGTCGGGGGTGTCGGTCCACACGCAGACCTGCGCGTCGAGCACATCAGGTTGCAGCGACAGCAAGTCGCGGCGCACCCGTTCGCGGATGATGCCGGTGCGCACCTCATCCGGGGACCTGTCGGCGTCCCCCTCGATGTAGTGCCGCAGCGGACTGTCCAGGCCGACCTTGTAGCCTATGCCGGGGCTGCTCATGGCGTAGATGCCCGGTGCTTCGTCAGTTGGGCCGTCGAAAAAGCAAGGATAGTCGTCGGTGGCGCCCCGCGCGCCGCCGAAGTGGACCACCTGCTCCAGGTACGGCCGAAGCGGCGCAGGCAAGCCAAGCTGTGCGAGCAAGGTGCCGCTCCCCGGACCGGCCGCAATCACCAACACGTCCGCATCGACGCGCCGGCTATCGGAAAGGGAAGCGCTGACGGTTCCCGAAGCCGCCGAAACCTCCGACACCGTGGCCCCGTGCAGGAAGGTGCCGCCGGCCGCGGAAAACAGCCGGAACTGGGCCTGCAGGCTCGCATCGGCCAGCACCACGCCGGCGTCCCGCTGCCAAATGGCATCCCGGCCGTCCGGCCTCAGGCCGGGCAGGAACGCTGCAACGTTGTTCGCGTCGACCTCCTCGAAGGGCACATCTTCGGCCAGAAGGGTCGACCGCAGGCGCGGCAGCGACAACGTGTCGCGCCACAGCAGGCCCTTTTGGTGGTAAACGGGTTGCCCGGCCCTGCTCGAGAGCCGCTTCATGGCCTCCAGCCCCAACCTGGACAGCCGGACCCGGCCGGGGTCCGGGTCGGCAATGCGCCACATGCGCGTCGGTCCATAAGAGGACGACAGGGGGTTCGATACGCCGAAGCGGTCAATCAGGGTGACGTGATGACCCCGGCCGGCCAGCTCGGCCGCTGCCGGCAAACCCCATGCACCGGCTCCGACGACAGTTATCCTCACTGCAATGTCCTTCCTGCGCCCCGGACCGTTCCTGTCCGTGCAGCAGGCCGGCGCCCGCTTGCGCGCGACGAGAGGCTGAACCGGTGGCTGACATGGAGCGCAGGCCGGGGCGTGCTGCGCATCACTTCTCAGCGTAACGGAGGCTGCCGCCCTGCCCTGCACAGGCCGCCGCACGGGGCGGGATTTCCACATCCCGGGGGTCATGTGAAGCTGCCCTCCGCCGCCCCCGCCACGCTGGAGGGCATGAGAGCGAAAGACGACCTAGGCCGACGCGGTGAGGAGATGGCCGCGTCCTATCTTTTCGGCGCCGGCCAGCGTGTCATCGACCGAAACTGGCGCAGCCCCGACGGCGAACTGGACATCGTCTCCGTGGACGGGGCGACCATCGTGGTCTCCGAGGTCAAGACCCGGCGCAGCACCGACTACGGCCACCCCTTCGAAGCCATCACCGACGCCAAGGTCCGCCGTCTCCACTTTCTCGGGCACCAGTGGCTGCGCGACCACGGCATGGCCGGCACGGCAATGAGGGTGGATGCCGTCGCGGTGCTCTACGGGCAGGGGCGCTGGCCCGTGATCGAGTACCTGAAGGGCGTCGGCTGATGGGGCTCGGACGCACATTCTCGGTGGCGCTGGTGGGCCTGAACGGGCACATCGTCGAGGTAGAAGCGGACATCGGACAAACCCTCCCGGCCTTCATTCTCCTGGGGCTGCCGGACGCGGCCCTGACCGAGGCCAAGGAACGGATCAAGGCCGCGGCGAAGAACGCCGGGGTCCCGCTCAGCAGGCGGAAGATCACCGTCAACCTTGTCCCCGCTTCGCTGCCCAAGAAAGGCTCCGGCTTTGACCTGGCCATCCTGATGGCCTCGCTCCAGGCGGCGGGGGACGTCCGGCCCAGCGGCCGCAACATCTTCCTGGCCGAGCTGGGACTCGACGGAAGGCTCCGGCCGGTCAGGGGTGTACTCCCGGCGGTGATGGCGGCCGTCGAAGCCGGGTATCCGCATGTTGTCGTTGCCGACGCCAACGCCGCCGAGGCCGCGCTGGTGCCGGGCGCCCGGGTGCGCAGCTTCAGCAATCTGGTTGAGGTCTTGATGGCCTTCGGCGCCGACGCGAACCGGCTGAATCCCGCACCGCCGGAGCGGCTAAGCCCGACCGTCCCGGCCGCAGCACCTCCTGCGCCCGCCCCCGACTTGGCAGACGTGGCCGGGCAGCATGAAGCCCGGGCGGCGCTGGAAGTCGCCGCTGCGGGCGGCCACCATTTGCTGCTCGTCGGTCCGCCCGGTGCCGGCAAGACGATGCTCGCCGAACGGTTGCCGGGCATCCTGCCCGATCTTTCCGACCACCATGCCATGGAGGTCACCGCCATCCACTCCCTGAGCGCCACGGCCGCCCCGCTGACCGAGCTGGTGCGGCGGCCGCCGTACGAGAGCCCGCACCACACGGCAACGGCGGTCTCCATTATCGGGGGCGGCTCCGGCATGCCCCGTCCGGGAGCGGCCTCGCGGGCACACCGCGGGGTGCTGTTCATGGACGAGGCACCCGAATACGACCGGCAGGTGCTCGACGCGTTGCGCCAGCCGCTGGAGAGCGGGCGGCTGGTGGTACACCGGGCGGCGGGCAGCGCCGCCTACCCGGCCCGTTTCCAGCTCGTCATGGCGGCGAACCCCTGCCCGTGCGGGCTCTCCGACGGCAAGGGTTTGGAATGCACCTGCACGCCCGACCAGAGGCGCCGCTACTTTGGCAAGCTCTCCAACCCCCTGACCGACCGCATCGATCTGCAGTTGACTCTGCCACGGCTGACGGTGGGGATGATGGCCATGGGTGCGCAGCGGGAAGACAGCGCGGCCGTCGCCGCCCGGGTAGCGGTGGCACGGACGGCACAGCGGGCGAGGCTGCAGCCGTGGGGCATCGGGTTGAACGCGGAGATCAGCGGCGAACTGTTGACCGGGAAGCTGCGGCTTCCGGCCGCTATCACCAGGGACCTGGACCGGGCCATGGAATGCGGAGTGCTGACCGGCCGTGGCTACTCGCGGGTCCTGCGCGTTGCGTGGACGCTCGCCGACCTGTCCGGCCTGGACCGACCGGACCGGGACTGCGTCGGCACGGCGCTGGCCTTCCGCCAACAGGTCAAGGCGGCGTGACCATGCCGTCCCCATCTGCGGCCGCAGGCCAGGAGGAGATGACCAGAATGACGCAACTGCCGTCCACCGACGAACGCCTTGACAGGGCGGCGCTGTCCCGGCTGATGGAGCCGTCTGACTGGATCGGCCAGGCTCTGGTCGCTGCTGCCGGCGCCCACGACGCCCTCAGGGTCGCCACCGGCCAGATCAAGGCCGGGCACGGTCTGCAGGCGGAATTGCTGCGCGCCCTCGACCGCGTACCCTCTGCCGGCAACGCCCAGCCGCTCAGCGACGCCCTTGAGCGGTGGGCGCCGCGCATCAAGGACCTTGCGCCCGAACGCGACCTGGCCGTGATCGGCAGGCTTGGCGGCACCGTGCTCATTCCCGGAGACGCCGTGTGGCCGGCCGCGTTGGCAGACCTCGGGCTGGGCGAACCGCTCTGCCTCTGGGCGCGGGGAAGGTTCACGTGCGGCATCCCGGACGTCCGGACAACGGTGGCCGTTGTCGGCTCGCGGGACAGCACGAATTACGGCAACCAGGTGACCGGCGACATCAGCAGCGGACTCGCGCAGCGAGGCTATTGCGTGATTTCCGGCGGGGCCTACGGGATCGATGCGCAGGCCCATCGGTCGGCCCTGGCTGCGGAGACCGAACATGTCGCCACCATGGCGGTCATGGCCGGCGGCCTGGACCGGTACTACCCGGCCGGAAACGAAGAACTGCTCCGCGCCATCGCCAGACGGGGGATCCTGCTGGCCGAAGTGCCGCCCGGCGCCGCACCAACCCGTTGGAGATTCCTGCAACGAAACCGGCTCATCGCGGCGTTGGCCGCCGCAACCATCGTGGTGGAGGCTCGCTGGCGCTCGGGGGCACTGAATACTGCCCATCACGCCGCGGGGCTGGGCCGCGGCGTGGGTGCCGTTCCCGGATCCGTCTACAGCGCGAACTCGGCCGGTACCCACCGGTTGCTGCGAGACGGGAGCGCAACTGCCGTCACGGATGCCGCAGAGGCGGCCGAGCTGGCGGGACCGCTGGGAACAGTGCAGGCCGGGAGCCAAGAGGTGCTCGCCGACCACGACGGACTCGGTGTGGATGACCTGCTGCTGCTCGACGCGCTGCCGGTTCGCCGGGGAAGCACCGTCGACAAGCTCGCCACCGTCGCGGGGATCCCGGTCCGCACCGTCCTCGCGGGACTCGGCAGGTTGGAAGCGGCAGGACTGGCCGTCCAGGACGCCACCGGCTGGCGCCGCGGGCACAGGGACTGAATAGGACACTGGGAAGGAAGCGCGGCAAAGGAAGGAGAGGCGCGGCGGCAATTCGGCCACGTTCCCGTGCGCCTCCTTGAGTTCGGCTGGCCGGACCAGCAAAGTGAGGGGATGAGCTCTGCAGACCAACCCGAACCGCAGGGCACCGAGCCGCTCCCGCAGGCCTTTGACGCGGCCCTCGATGGCTTCGCCCGCTATCTGAAGGCGGAACGGGCGCGCTCGGAACATACCATCCGCGCCTATGCGACCGACGTCCGGCACCTGCTCGGATACGCAGCGGAAACCGGTGCCCGGGAGCTGCCGGACATCACCCTCGGGACTCTGCGGTCCTGGCTGGGCGCGATGAACGGAGCCGGCATGGCCCGATCCACGCTGGCGCGGCGCACGGCCACCGCCCGCACGTTTATGGGCTGGGCGTTGCGGGAAGAGCTCATCCACACCGATCCGTCGCTCCGGCTGAAGGCGCCCAAACGCACCGGCTCGCTGCCCACCGTGCTGCGCCCGGCCCAGGTCGACGAGCTGTTCCGAACGCTCGCCGAGGAAGCCGCCGAGGGGGAGCCGATGCCCCTGCGGGACCGGGCGATGATCGAACTGCTCTATGCCACCGGAATCCGCGTCAGCGAACTCGCGGGCCTGGACATCGACGAAGTGGATAACGAACGCCGGACCATCCTAGTGCTCGGCAAGGGCAACAAGGAACGCACCGTTCCGTTTGGACTGCCGGCCGCCGTCGCCATGGACGACTGGCTGCGCCGCGGCAGGCCCAGGCTGGCCACCGCGGAAAGCGGTCCGGCCCTGTTCCTCGGCCAACGCGGCAGGCGCGTGGACCCGCGCCAGGTGCGCTCCGTCGCGGCGAGGCTCTTCGGCCTGCTCGGCGACACCTCGGCCACCGGGCCGCACGCCCTCCGGCACAGCGCTGCCACGCACCTGTTGGATGGGGGAGCGGACCTGCGGGCCGTCCAGGAGATCCTCGGCCACAGCACTTTGGCGACCACCCAGCTCTACACCCACGTCTCCGTGGACCGGCTGCGCCGCAGCTACCAGCAGGCCCACCCGCGGGCCTGATCGCGGACAGCAGCGGCGGGCGGGACCGGCCGCCCGCCCGGAACGCGGCCGCCCCGGGGAGCCCCCGGACCGGCTGCACTGGCGGAACCGGCGACACGCCATAACACATTGGTAGTTACACTGGCGCAATTCGATGCCGTACGGCACAATGAGGAACGAAGCGTCGGAAACAGCAGTACTGACAAGTTCCATCCGTTGACAGGCTGAAGGTCGTTGGGGAAGACGTACCTACAGCAAATGGAGGATGGGATGTCTGTTGTGATGACGCGTGGAGTGCTGTTTGTGCATTCAGCACCTTCGGCACTGTGCCCGCATATCGAGTGGGCCGTCGGATCCGTCGTGGACAAGCGAACGGATCTCGAGTGGACCCCGCAGCCTGCCGCGCCCGGAATGTACCGGGCCGAGCTGTCGTGGGTCGGCGCGCAGGGGACCGGCGCCATGCTGGCCTCTGCCCTGCGCGGCTGGGCCCATTTGCGCTATGAAGTCGCCGAAGAGCCGAGCGCCGGGGTGGACGGCGGCCGCTGGTCGCACACGCCCGAACTCGGCATTTTCCACGCCATGACCGACGTCCACGGAAACATCATGGTGAGCGAGGACCGCATCCGCTACGCCTACGAAGCCGGTGCCGGCGATCCCGCAGCCGTCTACCACGAACTGTCCCTCGCCCTGGGCGAGGCATGGGACGAAGAACTCGAGCCTTTCCGCCACGCCGCTGAAGGCGCCCCCGTCCGCTGGCTGCACCAGGTCGGCTGACGCCGGCTCTTCCCTCCCTCCTCCATCCACGCAAAAAGGGAGGGCGGCCGGTGAAAACCGGCCGCCCTCCCTTTCGTGCTGCCCGCAGGCAAGCACCGGAATGAACCGTCAGACGTTGCGGAACACGACGACGGCGTTGTGGCCGCCGAACCCGAAGGAGTTGTTCAACGCGACGATGTCGCCCTGCGGCAGGTCGCGGGACGAGGTGACCACGTCCAGCGGAATCTCCGGGTCCTGGTTCTCCAGGTTGATCGTGGCCGGAGCGCGGCGTTCGTAGACGGCCAATACGGTCATCACGGACTCCACGGCACCCGACGCGCCGAGCAAGTGGCCGGTCTGCGACTTGGTCGCGGAGACCGCAACGTTGTCGACATGGTCTCCGAGCGCGGCCTTCAGCGCAGTGTATTCCGGCTTATCGCCGACAGGGGTGGACGTGGCGTGGGCGTTGACGTGCACCACGTCGGTCGCCTGTGCCCGGGCGTCGAACATCGCGGCCTTCAGCGCGCGGGTGGCGCCCAGTCCCTCGGGATCGGGGGCGGTGATGTGGTAGGCGTCGGCGGTGACGCCGGAGCCGGCAAGCTCGGCATAGATGCGGGCACCGCGGGCCAGGGCATGTTCCTCGGCCTCGAGCACCAGCGCGCCGGCGCCTTCGCCCATCACGAAGCCGTCCCGGTCCAGGTCGTACGGGCGCGAGGCACGTTCGGGGTCGTCATTGCGCCTGGACAGGGCCTGCATCGCGCTGAACGCCGCGATCGGCATGGGGTGGATCGCGGCCTCCGCGCCGCCGGTCATGACCACGTCGGCCTTGCCGGCGCGGATCAGGTCGATGCCCAAGGCCATGGCTTCGGTGCCGGAAGCGCAGGCGGAGACCGGGGTGTGGGCGCCCGCGCGGGCACCCAGGTCCATGCTCACGGCCGCGGCCGGGCCGTTCGGCATCAGCATCGGCACCGTCATCGGCAGCACCCGCCGCGGCCCGCGGTCGCGCAGCGTGTCCCACGCATCCAGCAGCGTCCACACGCCGCCGATACCGGTGGCGAAAGCCACGGCCAGGCGGTCGTGGTCAACCTCTTCGATGCCGGAGTCTTTCCAAGCCTCACGGGCCGCCACCACGGCGAACTGGGTGGAGGGGTCCATCCGCTTGGCTTCGACCCGGGTCAGTACTTCGTCCGGGCGGTTGCTGGCCTGGGCAGCGAACGTCACCGGCAGTTCGTACTGGGCTACCCAATCATCTTCGAGGGTACGGGCCCCGGAAACGCCCTTGAGCGCATTCCGCCACATCGTGGGGACGTCGCCGCCGATCGGGGTGGTGGCGCCGAGGCCGGTGATGACTACTTTGCGTGCCATTGATTCATTCTCTCAATAGTGATTGGGCAATAAATCCGGTGCGGCGGCCGGACCGGGGGTCACCGGCCGGCCGCCGAGTCCCGGGAAGCCCCCGGGTGGCGCGGAACTAAGCCTGGGCGTTGACGATGAAGTTGACGGCGTCACCGACGGTCTTGAGGTTCTTGACCTCTTCGTCCGGGATGCGCACGCCGAACTTTTCCTCGGCGTTGACCACGATGGTCATCATCGAGATGGAATCGATGTCCAGGTCATCGGTGAAGGACTTGTCCAGCTCGACAGCCTCCGGGGCCAGGCCGGTCTCTTCGTTGACGATCTCGGCCAGTCCGGCCAGGATTTCTTCGTTGCTAGCCATGGTGGCTCCTTTTCTTGTGCTGCCGGACGGTGTCCGGACGGGGTGTCAAACCGCGGTCTGCGGCCTGGTTCTGGTGGGATTGTAGGGGAGGCCCGACTACCGCAAGGCAGTCTACGGCAGGACGATGACCTGCGCGCCGAAGACCAGGCCGGCGCCGAAGCCGATCTGCAGGGCGAACCCGCCGGAGAGCGCGGGGTTCTCCTGCAACAGGCGGTGCGTGGCCAAGGGGATGGACGCCGCCGAGGTGTTGCCGGCATCGGCGATGTCGCGCGCCACGACCACGCTCTCGGGCAGCTTCAGCTGCTTGACCATCTCGTCGATGATGCGCATGTTCGCCTGGTGCGGCACGAAGGCGGCGAGGTCCTCGGGCTGCAGGCCGGCCGCCTCGAGCGCCTGCTTGGCTACCTTCGCCATTTCCCAGACCGCCCAGCGGAACACGGACGGCCCGTCCTGGCGCAGCGTGGGCCAGAGCTTGCTGTCCGTCTCGTCGAAGGTGTCCGAGACGGCCGAGAGCGAGCCGGCGGCCTCTGCGGCCAGCGATAGCTCGCGGACGTGGCTGAGCGAGTGGGTCATGCTGATGGTGTCCCACTTGCTGCCGTCGGAGCCCCAGACCGGCTTGCTGATGCCCGGGGTGTCGGACGGGCCCACGATGACGGCGCCGGCGCCGTCGCCCAGCAGGAAGGAGATCGTCCGCTCGGTGTTGTCGATGACGTCGGAGAGCTTTTCCGCGCCGACCACCAGCACGTAGTCGGCGGTGCCGGAACGCACCAGGGCGTCGGCCTGCGCGATGCCGTAGCAGTATCCGGCGCAGGCGGCGGAGATGTCGAAGGCGGGAGCCGGGGTGGCGCCGATCCGGTCGGCCAGGGCCGCGGCGGCCGACGGCGTGGCGTAGGGATGGGAGACGGTGGAGACGAGGACGGCCCCGAGCTGGTCGCCGGTGATGCCGGCCTGAGCCATCGCTTCCTTGGCGGCGCCTTCGGCCATGTCCAGCACGGACGTGTTGGCGTCCGCCCGGTGACGGGTGACGATCCCGGTCCGCTGGCGAATCCATTCGTCGGAGGAGTCGATCCACTGGCAGACGTCGTCGTTGGTGACGATGACGTCCGGACGGTACGCTCCGATGCCCAGGATGCGCGTGAAGTCGCGTAGCGGGGTCTGCTGGATGACGGGTGTGCTCACTGCTCGGATTCTCCAGACGTGCTGTTCAGGACGGGGGTCTGTTCGGTGTGCTCGGCGATGAAGGCGCGGGCCGCTTCCAGGTCTTCCGGCGACTTCAGGGCCATGGTTGCCACGCCCTTCATGCCGCGCTTCGCCAGCCCGGCCAGCGTACCGGCCGGCGGCAGTTCCAGCAGTCCGGTGACGCCGACGGACACGAGCTTCTCCATGCACTTGTCCCAGCGGACCGGGCGCGACACCTGGGCGATCAGGCTGTCCAGGTTTTCGTCGCCGCCGAAGACCGGTTCGCCGTCGTAATTGGAGAGCAGGGTCAGCGACGGCAGGGCCGGCTTCAGCTGGGGACGCAGGGTTTCCAGGGCGCTGACCGCCGGGGCCATGTGTTCGGTGTGGAATGCGCCGGCGACCTTCAGCGGGATCACCCGCGCCTTGGCCGGCGGATTCGCGGCGAACGCCTGCAACTGCTCGAGCGTGCCGGCGGCGACCGTCTGGCCGCCGCCATTGGCGTTGGCCGGGGTGAGCCCGGCCGCTTCGATCGCGGCGAGCACTTCGTCCGGATCGCCGCCGAGCACGGCGCTCATGCCGGTCGGGGTCTGGGCGGCGGCGCGCGCCATGGCGTTGGCCCGCTCGCGCACGAAGTTCATGGCATCGTTCTCGGTCAGCGCGCCGGCGATGGCGGACGCCGTAATCTCACCCACCGAGTGGCCGGCGACGACGGTGGACAGGTCGAGGGGCTCCTCGGCGGTCAGGGCGCGGGCGGCCAGCAGGCCCGCGGCCACGATCAGCGGCTGGGCGACGGCGGTGTCCTTGATGGTCTCCTCATCCGACACGGTGCCGTGCGTGAGAAGGTCCAGCTGGGCGATGTCGCTGAGCAGTCCGAGGTGTTCGGGCACACCGGGGACCTCGAGCCAGGGATTGAGGAATCCGGGCGTTTGGGAACCCTGGCCCGGGCAGACTATTGCAAGCACGTATTCAAGCTTTCCAAAGAGGAGGCGGTTTCCACGGTGTTTCGGCACACGAAGCTCGCCGAACCGCTTTGTAGGAAGTCTACAAGGTGGCGCAACTACTGCCGAGCCGCCGCGCGGTCCTTCGGGCTCCGCGCTGGAGCCACCAGACGTCCCACGCCGAGGGCGGTCTGCAGCACGAAGGCCTCCCGCGGCAGCAGCGGATCCCAGCCGGTCACATCGCACACCCGGCGCAGCCGGTAGCGCACCGTGTTGGCGTGGACGAACAGTTCCCGCGCCGTGGCCTCCAGCGAATGCCCCAGCGACAGGTAGCTGGAGAGCGTTTCGACCAACCCGTTGCCCGCGTTGAGCAGCGGCACGTAGATGTACTTGTAGAGGTCGCGTCGCGCGGCGTCGTCGCCGGACATCACCCGTTCGGGCCACAGGTCGTTGGCGGCGACAGGACGCGGCGCAGCCGGCCAGGCCTTGGCCGCGTTGAGCCCGGCGAAGGCGGCCTGGGCCGAGGTGCTGGCGTCCACCAGCGAACGGGCCTCCGGGCCGTAGACCACCGGCCCGGGCCCGAAGAGTTCGGCCAGCCGCACGAAGGCGGTGTCCTGGTCCGACAGGCCGCCCAGCACCAGGATCAGCCGCTCACCCTGGATGCCCACCAGCGTGTCGGCGGCGTAGCGGGAGCTGGCGCGGCGCAGTTCGGTCACGAAGCTGGGGCCCGGTTCACCGGGGGAGCCGCCCACCATCACCGTGATGGGGCCGGTGGTCTTCCAGCCGACCGCGGCGATCCGGGAGCGCAGCGCATCGGAGCTTTCGCCGCGCAGGATCGCGTCCACGACCAGCGCCTCGAGCCGGGTGTCCCAGGAACCGCGCGTCTCGGCGGCGCGGGCGTAGACGTCGGCGGCGGCGAAGGCGACCTCGCGGGAATAGCGCAGCACTGCTTCGCGCAGTTGGGCCTCGTCGCTTTCGCCGGCAAGGTCCGGCACTTCGTCTTCCACGGCTTCGACCACCACGCGGATCAGCTGCAGGGCGCGTTGCAGGCTGATGGAGCGGGTCAGCTCGGTGGGGGCGGTGCCGAAGACGTCGTTCATCACCCAGGCCGGGGACGTGGGGCGTTCATACCACGTCACGAAGGACGCGATGCCCTTCTGGGCCACCAGACCGAGGGCGGAGCGTTCGTCCGGCCGCAACCCGCGGTACCAGGGCAGGTCCGAATCCAGCCGCTTCAGGGTCACGGTCGCCAGCGCGCCGACCTTGGTCCGCAGCCGCTCCAACGTCGCCGGGTTGCCGGTCGCGGCCCGGTCGCCCTTCCGCCCGGCGCCGGCGCGCCGCCCGGCCGCACCGGATGTCGAGGGCGGCGCCTGCTGTGCCGCGGTTTTCTTGGCGGCCGTCGTGCCCGGTGGGGCAGCCGTCTTGGCAGGTTCGGTCCGGGCGTGGGGCATGCAACGAGCATACGCACTTGGCCGGGCAAGCTCCATTCCGGCTTTTGTGTGGTTCCTACTAAAACAGGCGGCGGACCCGGCCGCAAAGGGCCGGGTCCGCCGCCCGTCGGGTGGCGTGTTGCCGCGGTTTAGGAGTCGCCCCCGGCGTTGCCCGAGGTGCCGGCGTTGACGTCCATCAGGCGGTACTTGTCGAACGCGTCCCGCGGCACATTCTGGTCGACTTCGCCGCGGCGGGCCAGCATCTGCAGTGCCCGGACCACGATCGAGTGGCTGTCGATCTTGAAGAAGCGCCGGGCCGCGGCCCGCGTGTCGGAGAACCCGAAGCCGTCGGCGCCCAGGGTCGCGAACTCGTTGGGCAGGTACTGCCGGATCTGGTCCGGCACGGCCGCCATGTAGTCGCTGACC
Source organism: Arthrobacter sp. Y3224055 (assembly GCF_059090825.1). NCBI lineage: Bacteria > Bacillati > Actinomycetota > Actinomycetes > Micrococcales > Micrococcaceae > Arthrobacter > Arthrobacter sp. Y3224055. The sequence continues at coordinate 475,574 of NZ_JBNHGB010000003.1, forward strand.
GCCACGATCGGGCCCGTCGCCCCTTCGAGCTGCTGGGCCACAAAGGGCTTGCGCGGCTCGGCGCCGGGGTTCAGGAACGCCTCCTCCTCGGCGGCCAAGCCGTCGCGGCGCAGTTCGTTCCAGCTGGTCACCGACCAGACATCGGCGGAGACGCCCCAGTCATCGGCCAGCAACTGCTGGGCTTCCAGCGCCCACGGCACGGCCACGCCGGAGGCCAACAGCTGGGTGCGGGGCCCGTCGACCTTGGCCGGAGCCAGCAGGTAGATGCCCTTGACCAGGCCCTCGACGTCCAGCTCCTCCGGTTCGGCGGGCTGGAGGATCGGTTCGTTGTACACGGTCAGGTAGTACATCACGTTGGGATCCGGATGGTTCCCGCCGTACATGCGCTCCAGGCCGGCGCGCATGATGTGTCCGATCTCGTACCCATAGGCCGGGTCATAGGTGACGACCGCCGGGTTGGTGGAGGCGAGGACCGGGGAATGCCCGTCCGCGTGCTGCAGGCCCTCGCCGGTCAGGGTGGTCCGTCCCGCGGTGGCGCCGATCACGAAGCCGCGGGCCATCTGGTCGGCGGCGGCCCAGAAGAAGTCACCGGTGCGCTGGAAGCCGAACATCGAGTAGAAGATGTAGATCGGCACCAACGGCTCGCCGTGGGTGGCGTAGGAGGTACCGACGGCGGTGAACGCGGCGGTGGAGCCGGATTCGTTGATGCCGGTGTGCAGGATCTGGCCCTGCGGGGATTCCTTGTACGCCAGGACCAGGTCGCGGTCCACGGACAGGTAGTTCTGGCCCTTGGGGTTATAGATCTTGGCGGTCGGGAAGAACGAGTCCATGCCGAAGGTCCGCGCCTCGTCCGGAATGATCGGGACCACGCGGGCACCGAATTCCTTGTCCCGCATCAGGTCCTTCAGCAGGCGCACGAACGCCATGGTGGTGGCCGCCTGCTGTTTCCCGGAGCCGCGCTTGGCAACCTCGTAGGCCTTGTCCTCGGGCAGGTGCAGCTGCTGGTGCGCGGTTCGGCGTTCCGGCACGGCGCCGCCGAGCGCGGCACGGCGCTCCATCATGTACTTGATCTCCGGGGTGTCCGGTCCCGGCCGGTAGTACGGCGGCCGGTACGGATCGGCCTCGAGCTGCTCGTCGGAGATCGGGATGCGCAGGTGGTCGCGGAAGTCCTTCAGGTCCTGCAGTGTCAGCTTCTTCATCTGGTGGGTCGCGTTGCGGCCCTCGAAGTGCGTGCCCAGGCCGTAACCCTTGACCGTCTGGGCGAGGACCACCGTGGGCTTGCCCTTGAATTCGGTGGCGGCGCGGTAGGCGGCGTAGACCTTGTGGTAGTCGTGGCCGCCGCGCTTGAGGTTCCAGATCTGCTCGTCGGTCATGTCCGCGACCATTTCCTTGGTCTGCGGGGTCTTGCCAAAGAAGTGCTCGCGGACGAACCCGCCGGATTCGGCCTTGTAGGTCTGGTAGTCGCCGTCGAGGGTGGAGTTCATGATGTCCACCAGCGCGCCGTCATGGTCCTTGGCGAGCAGTTCGTCCCACTCCCGGCCCCAGGTCACCTTGATGACATGCCAGCCGGCGCCGCGGAAGAAGGCCTCGAGCTCCTGCATGATCTTGCCGTTGCCGCGCACCGGCCCATCGAGGCGCTGCAGGTTGCAGTTGATCACGAAGGTGAGGTTGTCCAGCTTTTCGTTGGCTGCCAACTGCAGGAAGCCGCGCGACTCCGGTTCGTCCATCTCGCCGTCGCCCAGGAAGGCCCAGACGTGCTGGTCGGAGGTGTCCTTGATCCCGCGGTTCTGTAGGTAGCGGTTCAACTGCGCCTGGTAGATGGCGTTGGCCGGGCCGATGCCCATGGAAACGGTGGGGAATTCCCAGAACTCGGGCATGGAGCGCGGGTGCGGGTAGGAGGGCAGGGCGTGGCCTTCGCGGGACTTCTCCTGCCGGAAACCGTCCAGGTCCTCCTCGGACAGCCGGCCTTCGAGGAAGGCGCGCGCGTACATGCCGGGGGAGGCGTGGCCCTGGAAGAAGACCTGGTCGCCGCCGCCGGGGTGGTCCTTGCCGCGGAAGAAATGGTTGAAGCCCACTTCATAGAGGGTGGCCGCGCCGGCGTAGGTGGAGATGTGTCCGCCCACGCCGATGTCCGGACGCTGGGCCCGGTGCACCAGCATGGCCGCGTTCCAGCGCATCCAGGCGCGGTAGCGGCGCTCGATCTCCTCGTCGCCCGGGAACTCCGGTTCCTGGTCGACCGGAATGGTATTGACATAGTCCGTGGTGGTCACCATCGGCACGCCGACGCTCTGCGCACCCGCACGCTGCAGGATGGAGCGGACAATAAACTGGGCCCGTTCGGTGCCCTGGCTCTCCACCAGACCGTCGAAGGACTCTATCCATTCGGCGGTTTCTTCGGGATCGCGATCCGGCAGCTGGCTTGTCAGCCCGCTCAGGATGTGCGAGGTATCTTCTCCTGCGCTCACGTCCAACCTCTCATACGTGCAGATTGTGTCTGCGCCTTACGTGGCATAGCGACCCGGCGCATGGTCCGGCCGGGAGATATTCTTCAGTGCCACTCTAACTGTTCACGGCATTACAACGCAGCCGGAGCCGGCCGTGCCAGTTGTTACGACGACGTCGGAGGCCGCCGCGCCGTCGCCGTCGTCGGACCCACCGGCGCCGGTCCCCGCGGGCGCCCGCCGTCGTCCCTTAAGAAAGAGGCGTAAAGCGGCGCCGCGGCGCGGCAAAAAACGGCAGCGTCCTGCGGGTGGCTTGAAGCGACGGCGATTAGGGTGTTGGCTTGTAACTAGCAACACGCCCATCGCCGTCGGCGGGGTGAATCAATACGTTCCATACAGGAGGAGCACAGTGGGCGAGGCCGAAGCCGCCGCGGTAGAGAATGTGGCAGGCAATTTGGGTTTCAAAGACGGGGACCTGATCCAGGAATTCGGCTATGACGAGGACGTGGACTTCGATCTGCGTGACGACATCGAGGACCTCACCGGCTCCGAACTGCTCACCGAGGACGACCACGACGTGGTGGACGCGGTGATCCTGTGGTGGCGCGACGGCGACGGCGACCTGGTGGACGCGCTGGTCGACACGCAGACAACCCTCGGGCCGGGCGGAGTGGTCTGGGTGCTGACGCCGAAGTCCGGCCGGGACGGTTACGTGCCGCCGGCCGACGTCCAGGAAGCGGCGCCTACCGCCGGCCTGCACGTGACCACTTCCGCCGGCGTCTCCGGCGATTGGGCCGCCACCCGGCTGGTCAGCAAGCGGACCAACAAGTGACCGCGGACGCACCCCGGACCGGGCTGCCCGCACCCGATTTCGAGCTGGCCAACCAGTTCGGCGAACCCGTCAGGCTCTCCGCCCTGCGCGGTGAGAACGTCGTGCTGGTCTTCTACCCGTTCGCCTTCTCCGGCATCTGCACCGGCGAGCTGTGCGAGCTGCGCGACGACCTGGGCCTCTTCCGCAGCGAGAATGCCCGCGTGCTGGCCGTGTCCGTTGACCATAAGTTCGCCCTGCGCGCGTTCGCGGAGCAGGAAGGCTACGAGTTCGACCTGCTGGCCGACTTCTGGCCGCACGGCGACGTGGCCAAGGCCTACGGCGTGTTCGACGACGGCTCCGGCATGGCGCTTCGCGGCACCTTCATCATCGACGCCGAAGGCATCCTGCGGCACGTGATCCGCAATCCCCGCAGCCAGGCCCGCGACATCCAGGAATACCACCGCGTGCTGAAAGAGCTCTAGCCGCCATGGAGTTGCTGCGGCCGGCGCTCGAGATCCTGGCTGGACACCGTCTGGCCGTGTTGACCGGCGCTGGCCTCAGCACCGATTCCGGCATCCCGGACTACCGCGGACCCACCTCCGTCCCGCGCGCACCGATGACCTACCAGCAGTTCGTCGGCGACGAGGACCTGCGCCGCCGCTACTGGGCGCGCAACCACATCGGCTGGCGGCACATGCACCACGCCGCGCCCAACCTCGGCCACTACGCGCTGGCAGCGATGGAGCAGAACGGCCTGCTCAGCGGCCTGATCACGCAGAACGTGGACCGGCTGCATGAGGACGCCGGCAGCGTGAACGTGATCGACCTGCACGGGCGTTTCGACCGGGTGATCTGCCTGGACTGCGGGGACGTGACCAGCCGCTCCTCGCTGGCGGTGCGGCTGGAGGAACTCAACCCCGCCTACGCCGCCGCCGGCGATGCCGGCGACGTCGCTCCGGATGCCGACGCCGACGTCGCCGACACCTCCCGTTTCGTCGTGGCCGACTGCCTGGTTTGCGGTGGCATGCTCAAGCCGGACTTCGTCTACTTCGGCGAGAATGTCCCCAAGGACCGGGTGGCGGCGGCCTACGCCATGGTGGACGACGGCGAGGCGCTGCTGGTTGCCGGGTCCTCGCTCACCGTGATGAGCGGCCTGCGGTTCGTCCGGCACGCCGCCAAACAGGGCAAACCCGTGGTGATCATCAACCGCGGCCCTACCCGCGGCGACGACTTGGCCGACCTGAAGCTGGAAACGGGCGTCTCCGAGGCTCTTGGCCACCTGGCGGCGGAGTTGCCGGGCCGGCTCCAGAAGCCGGCCTGAGACGCGGCCAGGAGGACCGTGCCGCCCCTTCGATGCGCCGGCTGTTGACCCTGAGGGAGGTCTCAGGTTACAGGTTGCATCGTGTTGATCCGCACGTAAATTTGGTTGGCGTTCACGCCGGTTTATCCGGTAGAGTAAATCCTCGTGATGTTGCGGCGGATAACGCTCCGCGGTCCCGCTTTCGACATTACAACGGGTCTTTAGCTCAGCTGGTAGAGCGCCACGTTTACACCGTGGATGTCATCGGTTCGATCCCGGTAGGACCCACGGACAAACCCCGCACTGTCAGGCAAGACGCCTGGGAATGCGGGGTTTTTTCGTGCCCGGCTCCACTGGCCGGGCTGAGCCGCAGTCTCCGGTTTCTGGGTTCAGCTTCGATTCCTAAGTGAATCTTGAGGTCCAGCGGGCGCCTGCCGGTGTAACGTGGGGCTCCCGGTGGCCGCTGCAGGGGGCAGTGGAACCGGATGGATGAGGTAAGGGCCCCGCCCGCTGTTGGGGGATGGGCGGGGCTGTCCCTCAGCGTTGCAGATGCCGGATAAGGTGTTCGTCCGCGCACAGCATTCGACCGCGTCGAAGCCCCTTTCCCGCGAATCCGACACCCGGCCCGGCGGCCCCATCTTCCGCACCGCCCGGCAAGGACACGCCGTCCTGCCGCGCCGCCGCATGGGCTCGTGCGGGACATCTACCGGCACGTGAAAAACTTGTCAGCCATACTCGTCGCTCGCGAGAAATCTCGTCTCGGGGATCACAGCCGGCACACAGGTCCAAAGGGAAAGGCACTGTCCCGTGAGGGACAGTGCCTTTCGGGGCAGCCGTTAGATGGGGGATCAACGGAACTGCCAGGGGATAAGCGGTGCAGCAACCGGGGAGATGGGGGCTCCCGGGCGTTCAATGCCACCGCCAAGCCACAGTCTGCCATGACCCGTGGGCATTTCTCAACCACCATGATTGATCAGTTAAGCGTGTCGCTCGTTATCGGCAAATACGGGTCAAAACACGGCACGCGCCCTTACCATCCGCGAGCCGCCGAACGGTGCTGCCGAGTACTTATTGTGCCGATCTTATGCCAAGACAGAGCGGCCGCTGCGTCATGCAATAACGGTTAAGCAACGGCGCCGTGAAGCTCTCTACAACCGGCCTCCGGTCTGCAACGCTGGACCGATCATGCTGGTTTTCACGAGGGGCAACAATGGAGAAGTTCTGCCGGACTGCAGGCCACGCTTTCGTCCCTGCATGCACCGTCTCGGCACGGCGTTGTGCCTGCTCCGGAACGCACCGCCGGCCGTGGACCGGACAGGACCTCGGCCTGCTACCGGCGCAGGACCCGCTGGATGAAATCGGGCTGCCCGCGGCCTCGCCTCGAGCGTTGACCCCCCGCCCGGATCCCGGCACGGACGCCATCGCCGGCAGGGGCTTTCCCGGCGCCACTGCCGGCAGGGGCTTTCCCGGCGAGGACGACGCGGACGATGACGCAATCGACGCCTGGCTGCGCTTCCGCCCCTCGGCTGCCCCCGGCGAATGAGTCATAGCTAACGTCAGCCCGCTTAGCCGGTGCCGCCGGTCGGGATTAGGCTTGAGGAGGAACCACGGCCCGCTCGGGCTGTACGCTGACGTCCCTGACCGCGGGGACCGCACACATGGAGACTCAATGAGCGCACACATCGGTGTGACAGGTCTGGCCGTCATGGGCGCCAACCTGGCACGGAACTTCGCCCGCAACGGCTACACGGTCGCCCTGCACAACCGCTCGGTGGAAAAGACGGACGCCCTGCTGTCCGCCCACGGCGACGAGGGCGACTTCATCCGCACCGAGTCGCTGCAGGAGCTGGTGGAGAACCTGCAGAAGCCCCGCCGCGTGCTCATCATGGTCAAGGCCGGCAAGCCGGTCGACTCCGTCATCGAGCAGTTGGTGCCGTTGCTGGAAGAGGGCGACATCGTCATTGACGCCGGCAACTCGCACTACGAGGACACCCGGCGCCGCGAGGCCGCCTTGGCCGAGAAGGGGCTGCACTTCGTCGGCATCGGGGTCTCGGGCGGCGAGGAAGGGGCGCTCCTCGGCCCATCCATCATGCCCGGCGGCTCCCGGCAGTCCTACGACTCGCTCGGCCCCATGCTGGAAAAGATCTCCGCCAAGTACGACGGCGAACCCTGCTGCAGCTGGGTGGGCACGGATGGCGCGGGCCATTTCGTAAAGATGGTGCACAACGGCATCGAGTACGCGGACATGCAGGTCATCGGCGAGGCCTACGACCTGCTCCGCACCGGTGCAGGCCTGGAACCGCAGCAGCAGGCCGAGATCTTCACCGCGTGGAACAAGACCGAGCTCTCGTCCTTCCTGATTGAGATCACCGCCGAGGTGCTTGCCCACACGGACGCCAAGACTGGCAAGCCGTTCGTCGACGTGGTGGTGGACTCGGCCGGGCAGAAGGGCACCGGGCGCTGGACCGTCGTCTCCGCACTGGAGCTCGGATCGCCGGTCTCCGGCATTGCCGAGTCGGTTTTCGCGCGCGGCCTTTCCTCGCAGCGCGGCCAGCGGGCGATTGCCCAGGACGTGCTCTCAGGGCACGAAGAGGACGTTAAGGTCCCCCAGAGCTTCGTCGAGGACGTCCGCCAGGCGTTGTTCGCGTCCAAGCTGGTCAGCTACGCCCAGGGCATCGACATGCTCGGTTCCGCCGCGGGCGAGTACGGCTGGGACCTGAAGCTGGACGAGATCGCCTCGCTCTGGCGCGCCGGCTGCATCATCCGCGCAGAACTGCTGGACGACATCATGAAGGCCTACGCCGGCGACTCCAAGCCGGAGAACCTGCTCTTCGCCCCGGCCTTCGCCGAAGCGATCGGCGCGGCAGTCCCCGCTTGGCGCCGCGTGGTGGCCACCGCCGTCCAGCTGGGCATCCCGGTACCGGTGTTCGCATCCTCGCTGGCCTACTACGACGGGCTGCGCCGTAAGCGCCTGCCTGCCGCCCTGACCCAGGGCCTGCGCGACCTCTTCGGCGCCCACACCTACGGGCGGACGGACGCCGAAGGCACCTTCCACACCCTTTGGAGCGGCGACAAGTCCGAGGTTTCCGCGGTCGACACGCACTGAGGCTTAACTGTGGCGAACGCCCCGTACCTGCACAAGCAGATGCGGGGCGTTCGCTGTTTGCACGGTGAGTATTAGGCGTCTTGCCGCGCCTCAACTCCTGTTCGGTCGACGGCTCCGGCGGCTTCAACCCGGTTTAGTCCGGGACTCAGGAGGCCGGGAGCGGTGCGTCGGAACTCATGCCGCCGACTTCTGCACCTTGGAGTAGAAGAACTGGAGGAGGTCGGAGCCGAATTCGGCGCTGAACAGCGCGGCGGTCCAGCGGGTTGGCTTGGGAGCCAGCAGCAGGCCGAAGATGAAGCCGCTGGCCACCCATTGGCCCAGGCAGAACGGGCACGTCAATAGTTCGCCAATGGCTTTCCGTGGCCCAGTGCCGCGTACGTCTTCGGCCAGTTCAGCTGCTCCGCTTTGCCCTTTGAAGGTAGTGAAGGGGGCCCGCAGCGGGCTGGTGACCGGGGCCTTGGTCAGCAGGCGGGAGAGCTTGTGCGTGGCAATGGCGATCAGCGCCAGGTCGCTCCACCGGGGTGCGTCCGGCAGCGTGCGGCGAGAGCGGCGAACGGCGGCCGTCCCCAAGGCCAGTCCTGCGCCGTGGACGCCCATCAGCAACAGGAATGAGCCCAGCGGCCGGTGCTCCCCGTGGGTGTATTCATCCTTCTCGCGCCGCAGCAGGGCCCGTAATGTCTGTGCTTTTTCCTGATACATCTGTTGCTTGCCTTCCCGGTCTGGTGCCTGGGGCGAGTTTATCGACGCCATGGGCGACGCAACAGGGCGGGACGTTGGTGAGGCCGCACAACCGGCGGGCGAAATCCGCGCGGTTAAGCGGAAATCGGCCCCTCCTCGGGAAGTTGAGGAGGGGCCGATTTTCAGGTCTGCGTCCTGCTATCGCTTTGAAGCGCGGTAGCCTGCAGCCCGAGCTGCACCCTCGGTAGCGAAGCACTCTTCGGGGTTAGTGCGCGAGTAGAAGCCGCCGCCTGGGACGTGATAAATCCACTCGCCTGAGGAGCTTTGATTGCCCTTGATCGGGTATCCGGGCGGGCAATAGTTTCCGTTGGGGGCACTTCGAGTGGGCTTCGTACCGGCCTTGATCGTCAGCCACTGAGTTTTCGTGGCAGTCCGCGTGTAGGTCGACGCCGGCAACCGGTACTTTACCGTCGTGGTGACCTTATACTTGCCGGCCCGCAAGGAGACCGACTTCTTGTTCTTGGCCACAGTCTTACTGCCGGCTTTCACCGTCAGCGTCTTGGACACGACTTTTACGCCCTTGGCGGCCGACACGTTCGGCTTGATGGTCGCGGTGCCGTTGTAAGGAGCCTTCTTGCCGGCAATGGTCTTCAGCGCCACGGCAGTGCGGACCACGAGCTTCTGCGTCTTCGACGTCGTCTTGACCTTCGAGTAGACGCGCTGGCCGTCCACTTCTGCGTACGTCTTGTACTTCACGGTTGTGGCAACCGAGTAAGTTCCGGCCTTGAGCTTCGCGCTCTTCTTGTTCTTGAGCACGGTCTTGCTGCCTTGCTTGACCGTGATGGTCTTGGCTGTCACGGTGACCCAGCCGGTGGCGGCAACCGTGGGCTTCACCGTTGCAGTGCCGTTGACGGGGGCAACCGGGCTGCCGATATTTTTGATCGCCACGCTCGTTTCGGGCGCAGGCGTCGGGACCGTCGCCCCGACGGCGGGACCAGTCACCGCGGTGGCGGCCTGGACGGGAGCCGCGGTTGCGGCAGTGACGGAGCCTAGAAGGAGCGAGGCAGCGGCTGCGAACGCAGCGGCGCCACGCACGTGAGGTGCGAGTTTCAATTTCCCCAACTTTCCCGGGCGCAGCCCGGAACCATAATGATTTACTGGTTAATCGTACGAGCAATAATGCTCAGGCACCTAGAATCCTTGGACGTACTCAACGGAGTCGTCGTACCAATCGGTGATGCGCCAGACTCCGCCCTTGACTGCAGCGGCCGGGACATCGGCAAAAACCACGCCGTAACCAATGGAGGAATCAACGTCCACCGTCGGCGGAAGCAGCGGCCCCATGTCGAGATAGGAATCTATTACCGTATACCCGGAGTCGTCGTAGGTGTTCCCGTCTGCACCGATGTATTCCACGACGATCCAGTCGGCCGGATCCATGGTGGAATCGCTGCTGTTACCCAAGAGCAATTCCACGTAAAGATCCGCTTTTCCTGACTCTGTGTTGCTTGGGTATTGACGTGGTTCGAAGAACAGCACGTTCCAGTCAGGCAAAGTGAATATTTTGTCGATAGCGAAGGGGTCTTGCCTCGACGATCGTACAAACAGCACCATTTCGGCTGAGGTCGCTTTTCCGGCTTTGTTCGTTACTACGACCCGGTAGGTATCCAGTTCGTTCTTCGACCGTGCGGTAAACGTGTAGTTCGCGCTTGTTGCTCCCGAAATCCTCTTCCACGAGACCTTTCCGTCGGTTCCTTCGACCCCACGTTCCCACGCGTAGGACAGGGATCCGCCCGTGGCTTGGCTCTTGATAGTGATGGATTGGCCAGTGGTGGTCTCAATCGAACGCGGCATCTTAACCGTCGGTTTGACGACGGTCGTGACCTTCACGCTGTTGGAAGTTGCCTTTCCCGCCTTGTTGCCCGCTACGGCCCGGTACTCGGTTACTGACTGTCCGAAGGGAGTTGTGAAGGTGTGGGTTGACCTGGTGGCCGAGGAAATGTTCGCCCATTTGGATCCTGCCTTACGCTGCCACTGGTATGACATGGCTCCGCCACTCGCTTTGACTGAAAGCGTTACCTTCGATCGTGCCGGAGTGGTCACGTTCTTGGGCTCGGTTGTGATCCTGGGTGAGGTGACAACGGTGAGCGTGGCGCTCCTCGACTTGATCTTTGAGCGGGAGTTGGAGACGATCACGCGGTACTGCGCTCCATTAAGGCTGGCCGTGGCCTTGACCTTGAGAGTGTGGGTTTTGGCAGAAGCTCCGGTGGCTTTGACCCAGTTGTAGGACTTAGGTTTTTTGACCTGCCATTGATACCTGAGTTTGCTGCCGACTGCCTTGACGTTGAAGCTATGGGTCTTGCCGCTGGCCACAGTTGAGGACTTCGGGGCACCCGTGATCGTTGCCTTCACGACTGCCGTGGAGACCGCTGTCGTTGAAGCGACGGTAACGCCGACTGGGTTCGCCTGAGCCTGAGCGAGTGTTATTGGTGCAGTAAATAAAAGAGTGGCCATTGAAACTGTAACGGCGCGCTGAAGTAGCCTTTTCAAGAATTTCCCCCAACAGGAATGACAACAGAGCAGACGGAAGAGAAAGCTCCTCGTCAGGTTGAGGAGTTATCCGAATAATACTCAATCATTCGGCATAAGCAGTCAACGGCGTCATCGGAGCCCGAGAAACCCTGACAGACAGCGAGAGGCCCCTCTGCTCCGCGCAGAGGGGCCTCTTAGGATCGATGGTCGAGCCTACCGGTAGACCGCGACGAGTTGCTACAGCAACTCAGCGCGCAGTTCCGCCGCAGATTTGGGGGAGAGCAGGCCGGGCGGTACGTCGAAGACGGTGACCGCGCCGAACCGGCCCTGCCGGTGCAGGCGGTGCACCGCCCTCGCGTAGGCCACCAGGACACTGGCGGTGAACTCCGGGTTGCTCTCCAGCGAGAGTCCGTACTCGATGACCTGGGCGTGTTCCTCGCTCGTGTTGCCGCTGCGGATGGTCATCCCGCCGTGCGGCATGGCGCTGTGGTCGCGGGCCAGCTCCTCGGCGGTGATGAAGTGGACCTCGGTGTCGTACTGGTCGAAGTAGTGCGGCATGGTCACGATGGCTTCCTTGACCGCTGCGGGGTCGGCGCCGTCTGCCAGCACCACGAAGCATTCACGGGTGTGCTTCTGCCGCGTTTCCAGCTGCGGGCGGCTGCCGTCGCGCACCTGTTCAATCGCGGCTTCCGACGGCAGTGTGTACTGCACCCCGGCTGCGACACCGGGAACCCGGCGGACGGCGTCGGAATGTCCCTGGCTCAGACCGCGGCCCCAGAAGGTGTAGGTGTCGCCGTCGGGCAGGAGGGCCTCCCCGTACACCCGGTTGATGGAAAACATGCCCGGGTCCCAGCCGGCGGAAATCAGCGCTGTCTTCCCGGCGGCCCGCGCCGGCGCGTCGACGGCGTCGAAGTATTCGGGAATGTGGGCGTGCGTGTCGAAGCTGTCCACCGTGTTAAAGCGGGCCGCCATGACCGGACCCTGCTGCGGGAGGTCCTCCTTGGAACCGCCGCACAGGATCAGCACGTCGATGCTGTCTTCGTGGGCGGCCAGGTCGTCCATGGCGTATACGGCAGTCTCCTCGCGCAGCGTGGCAAGGTCCCCGGGGGACCGGCGGGTGAAGACCCCGGCCAGTTCCATGTCTGGGTTCTTGGCTACCGCGGCCTCCACGCCGCGGCCCAGGTTTCCGTAGCCGGCTATGCCGATGCGGATCGATTCGCCCACGGCTTGTCCTCTCGTCAGGTTCAACGTTTATCGGGCAGCAGTGGACGTTAGATCCACATCGCCGGGTCGATGTATTCGGCCGGGTCGACGGCCGGCTTGGTTTCGCGCTGCGGATCGCGGTGCCGGAAGGTGGCCGGAATGCCGGTGATGATCGATTCCGGCGGAGCGTCCTTGACCACCACGGCGTTCGCCCCGACGGCGCTGTCGGCCCCGATGACCACGGGGCCCAGCACTTTGGCCCCGGCACCGATGACCACCCGGTCGCCGATGGTTGGGTGGCGCTTGACCTTGTCCAGCGAACGGCCGCCGAGCGTGACGCCGTGGTAGAGCATCACGTCGTCGCCGATTTCGGCCGTCTCACCGATCACCACGCCCATGCCGTGGTCAATGAAGAACCGGCGGCCGATGGTCGCGCCGGGATGGATCTCGATGCCGGTCAGGAAGCGTCCGGCCTGCGAAATCAGCCGGGCCGGCAGCCGCAGCGACGGTTTGGCCCACAGCCTGTGGGTCAGCCGGTGGATCCAAATGGCGTGCAGCCCGGAGTAGGCCAGGAAATTCTCCACGTGGCCCCGGGCCGCCGGGTCGTGCGACCGGGCGGCCTCGAGGTCTTCACGCAGTCGCGCTAGGAAACCCATGTGCTCTTTCTGCTTGAACAGCGCCGCTCGGCGGCAGGGGAAGCTGGTTAGCCGCGGATGTCGTCGTACAGGATCGTGGAAATGTAGCGCTCACCGAAGTCGGGCACCACGGCCACGATCAGCTTACCGGCGTTCTCCGGGCGCTTCGCGACTTCCAGCGCCGCCCACACGGCCGCACCCGAGGAGATGCCGCCGAGGATGCCTTCCTTGATGCCCAGATCGCGGGCGACGGCGACCGACGCCGACGTCGGCGCGTCCAGCACCTCGTCGTAGACGCTGGTGTTCAGCACCTCCGGCACGAAGTTGGCGCCGAGGCCCTGGATCTTGTGCGGGCCGGGGCTGCCGCCGGTGAGGATGGGGGAGTCTTCCGGCTCGACGGCGATGATCTGGACGCCGGGCTTGCGCTCCTTCAGCAGGCCGCCGGCGCCGGTGATGGTGCCGCCGGTGCCGATGCCGGCCACCAGGATGTCCACCTGGCCGTCGGTGTCGGCCCAGATTTCCTCGCCGGTGGTGGTGCGGTGGATCAGCGGGTTGGCCTCATTGGCGAACTGCTGCGCCCAGATGGAGTTTTCCGTGTTGGCCACGATCTCCTTGGCCTTCTCCACAGCGCCGCGCATGCCCTCGGAGCCGGGGGTCAGCACGATTTCGGCACCGAAGGCGCGCAGCATGACCCGGCGCTCGGTGGACATGGTCTCCGGCATGGTCAGGATCACCTTGTAGCCGCGGGCTGCCCCTACCATGGCCAGCGCGATGCCGGTGTTACCGGAGGTGCCCTCCACGATGGTGCCGCCGGGCTTCAGCGCACCTGCCTTCTCGGCGGCGTCGACGATGGCCACGCCAATCCGGTCCTTGACCGAGTTGGCGGGGTTGTAGAACTCCAGCTTCACGGCGATCTGGGCCGGCAGGCCCTCGGTGAGCCGGTTCAGGCGCACCAGCGGGGTGCGCCCCACAACCTGGGTGACGTCGTCGTAAATCGGGGCCATGTTTTCCTGCCTTCTGGCCGTTCGGGCCGTTACAGATGGGGGTAACAAAACTTCTTCCACACTAGTCAGCGCGGCGAGCCGTGAGCTAAGCGGTGAGCCATTCGGCGTAATATTTTCGGGCCTTGGCCAGCTTCGGATTGATGATCACCTGGCAGTAGCCGGCATCGGGATGCTTGGCGTAGAAGTTCTGGTGGTATTCCTCCGCCGGATAGAAATCGGGCAGCCGCACGACCTCGGTCACGATGGGGTCCTGCCAGTCGGACTGTGCGCGCTCGATGGCAGCCTCGAAGGTTCGCTTCTGTTCGTCGTCGACGTAGAACATCGACGAGCGATACTGCGTCCCGACGTCGTAGCCCTGGCGGTTCAGGGTGGTGGGGTTGTGCGATGCGAAGAACATCCCCAGGATGACGTCCTCGGGCACCACCGCTTCGTCGAACGTCACGGCCACCACCTCTGCGTGCCCCGTCGTTCCGGAGCAGACCGCCTCGTAGGAGGGACTCTTCACGTGGCCGCCCGTGTAGCCGGAAACCACCTCGGTGACACCGCGCGTCCTGTTGTAGACCGCGTCGAGGCACCAAAAGCAGCCACCACCAAGCACAAAAGTCTTCATGGCTTAACAATGTCACGGACCCCCTCGAATGTTCCCGGGCCGCGAACGCGGGCGGCGGTCGGTGGGATGACCACCGCGGATGGGGTAGAAAAGGATTCATGGTCGACGACGAACAGCTCCGTACCGGGGATGCCGAAGCCCCAGCAGGCACCGAAGGCTCCGCAGGCACCGAAGGCCCCGTGGGAACCCAGGCTGCCGAGGCAAACGCAACGCCCGACGGCGCCAACGCCCCCGAGGGAAGCGCAACCCCCGAAGGAAACGAAGTCCCCGCAGGAACCGAAGCCGCCGAGGGAACCGAAGCCTCGGTGCGGGACGAAGCGCGGCCGACTACGCCGGTGCTGGGCGATGTGCTCCTGGCCATCGAAGAGCTCTGGCCCGAATCGCTCGCCGAGCAATGGGATGCAGTGGGCCCCGTCGTCGGCCGGCCCTCCTCCGCCGTGCAGAAGATCATGTTCGCCGTGGATCCGACAACCGAAGTGATCACCGAGGCCATCGAGTGGGGCGCCGACCTGCTGCTCACGCATCACCCGCTGCTGCTGAAGCCGGTCAACTCGGTCGCAACCACCAGCTTCAAGGGAGACGCCGTGCACCGGCTGATCGAAAGCGGCTGCGCCTTGGTCACGGTTCACACCAACGCTGACAGCGCCGTCGGAGGTGTCTCCGACGTGCTCGCCGACGCGCTCGGGTTGCGGGACGTGCGGCCGCTCTCGCCGGCCGACAACGGGTTGCCGGAAGAAGGCATCGGGCGGGTGGGGGAGCTGGCCGAGGCCAAGACGCTGGGCGAGTTCGCCGAGCAGGTATTCAGCATCCTGCCGGCGGTCGCCGGGGGAGTGAGGGTGGCCGGCGACCGCAACGGGATCATCCGCAGTGTGGCCGTGTGCGGCGGTGCCGGCGACTCGCTGCTCGATCAGGTCCGCACGTCGCGGGCGGACGTTTATGTCACGGCCGACCTGCGCCACCACCCGGCGTCCGAAGCGCGAGAGGGGGCCGTGGACGGCCGGCCGTATCTCATCGACGTCTCTCATTTCGGCAGTGAATGGTTGTGGCTGACGCCGGCGTCCGTGGCGCTGGACAATGTCCTGGCCGACCAGGGCTACTCGGTGGAAGTCAAGGTCAGCGTCACCAACACCGATCCGTGGGATTTCGTCCTGACTCCGGGGTAGCAGCGCTTCGTCCGGACTGTAGGCTTGGACGAGGCTGAACCGCAGTGGTTCCGCAGCGTTTTGAAAGGACGTACATGGCGAAGGCACCGGCTTCCGAGCAACTGAGGTTGCTCGACCTGCAGGCACTGGACGGCAAGCTCACCCAACTGAGCCGCCGCGCTGCAGCCACCGCCAAGAACGCCGACATCGACGCGCTGGCGGAGAAGCTGGCGGCCGCCGACTCGTCGCTGGTCGCCCTTAACACGGAGATTGCGGACACCGAACGCGAGCTGAAGCGCGCCGAAGGCGACGTGGAAACTGTCCAGTCGCGGATCGAACGCGACCAAAAGCGTCTGGACAGCGGAGCGGGTTCGCCCAAGGACCTGACAGCGCTGCAGCACGAACTGGTGTCGCTGAACAGGCGCCGCGGCGACCTGGAAGACGTGGAGCTGGAAGTGATGGAGCGCCTCGAGGGGCTCCGCACCCGGCAGGCCGAGCACCAGCAGGCCAACGACCAGTTGCGCGAAGAACTGTCCGGTTTGGAGCGCGCCCGCGACGAAGAGCTCGCCGGCATCGAAAGCGAACGTGCCGCGGCAGCCGCTGAACGCCAGAAAGTTGCCGGCAGCTTCGAGGCCTCCCTGCTGGCCGTCTACGAAAAGACCCTTGCCCACCGGGGCATCGGCGCCGCCCGGTTGTTCCATGGCAAGTCGGAGGGCTCCGGCATGCAGCTCAGCCCTGGCGACCTGGCCGACATCCGCAAGGCCGCAACCGACGACATCGTCTTCTGCCCCGACTCCGGCTGCATCCTGGTCCGCTCGGAGGAGTGGGGCAGCTAGCGGTCACCTTCGGGCCGGGCATGCATGGAGACGGCGCTCACCGGCTGTTTTTGGTGGCGGGAGCCAGCCCAGGTTTCCGAGCTTGTCCTCGATAACGTCCCGCAGGACCGCACAGCCCGCCGCATTCAGATGCGCACTGTTGCTGGAGAGACTGGGCGGCTTGTTGCCCCTCGCCTGTTCTGAGAGGTCCTCCGGCGTCGGCCGGATGCCTGCCATCTCCCAGATCCCTCGATGCGTCAGCAGGTGGTCCAGATCCAGGTACCGCGAGCCGTACCGCGTCTTCAGGGCATCATTGACTCGGTAGATGCGCCGCCGCACGAGCGACGATGCGTGCGTCCCGGTATTGACAAAATGTCCCCAGATCAGCACGTGTCCGCCGGCGGCGGACAGCCACTCGTCAGCCGCCTGCGCCCACCCGAAAATGGTGTCCGGGTCGGTCGTTGCATGGTGTTTGCCGGTGAGGTTGTTCTTGCCGATGTTCAGGTGGCTGATGCCAGCACGGTACCCGCTTCCCTCGGCGGGGATAAACGGGGTTCCGTGAGGGATCCGCGTGCGATTGCCGGGCTGGGACCGGCGGAAACTGTAGCCAGGTTGGGCGCCGTGAGCCTTGGATAGCTTCCCCGATATGCCCGCGAGGGAGCCCGCAGCGCTGAACGATGCAGCACTCGCGGCGCTCATCGACGGCGAGGTCAGGAGGACGGAGCCGGAGGACGGTATGGCACCGGCATCAAAGCGCGCCGGCCGGGACCCCAGCCGGGCGAGAATCTGCTCAGCGGTCTGCCCGCCGGCGCCGCCGTTGAAGTACGTCATCCCGTAGGCGGAGGCTAGGAACGACAATTCCCGGAACATTCCTGCAGCTGTCGACGAACCCCAGCAGGCCATCTCCAGCGCGCCCGAGCGCAACGGGCCGGCCGCCATCGGAACCGCCGGATTACCGGGGAAATCGGCAGCTACCGCACAGGGGACTGCGGCCAGTACCAGCCCAAGTAAGGCTCGGCGCCGGACGGGGCGCTGAATCGAGGACATAGTGCCTTCCGTTCGGTCAGACCGTCAGTGACAGTGCCCCTGTCACCGATGAAAATGGAGCCGTTCGAGCGCACGCCCAATATAGGCCGTCAGGACGCTGCGGATAAAGTGCAGCAGGGTCTGGTCACCTCAGCACCAGGCGGGACAGCCGCCGTTTGATCTTTCGTCGAATCCTCCGCTGCAGTTCCCTTGGGCGGACCAACCCCGAACCCCGGCGACTCAGAAGTGCTGTGTGGTGCATGGTGGCGCTTGTGGTGCCGTCGCCGTCGGCAGGGCCGATGTCGACGGTTTTGCCGGTGGGGAGGGTGTAGAGCCCAACGGCGCAGCTGAGGCTGACGGAAACCTGGTACGTGCCCGGCGGCAGCGAAGAGACGTCGACGCCGGCGCCCTTGCGGGTGCCGAAGTGCGCGCCGGAGTAGTCGCTGAGCCCGTCGCCGAAGACGTTCGGGTCGCCGCGGAATCCGCCGGCGGCCAGGGTGAAGGCGTGGGTGCCGGCGGGTCCGTGCAGCACCAGGTAGTAGCGGGCAGCTTTACTGTCGGGGATTTCCACGCCGCGGACGGCGAAGTCCCCGTCCAGATGAACCCGGAGCCCGCGGGCCCAGCCGGTGTGCAGCCGGAAGTAGGCCTCCGGCGGTGCGGTGCCGAGGACCGGCCGCACATCCAGCACGGCGCCGCCGGGCCGGGTGCGGAAGCGGTACAACAGTCCGTCCAGCTGTGATTCGGTGTAGAACGGTGTGCTGGAGGCCAGCGGCAGCTCGGCCTCCCGGCCCGGCACCGCCAGTCGCAGCCGCAGCTTGTACGTTCCCGCCGGCAACCCGGCCAGATCGATGCCCTGATGGTTGCGCGAGGAAAACCGTGCCAGTCGGTAATTGCAGTAGGCCTGCTGGAAGTACCGGAAGGAGATGCCCGCGTCCGCGTTCGCACCCAGCTCAAACTCGTGTCGGGTGTCTTCCCCGCCGAGCACCAGGGAGCTGACCAAATCCGCCCACTGTCCGGTGGGGTGCCCGCGCAGGAACCCGACGCCCTCGGGGAAGAACACCGAACCGGCCAGCCTTGCCCCTGTGAGATTGGCCACGGCAGTGCCGGCCTCCCGCTGCCGCGCCAGCACGTCGGCGCCTAGCTGGGGTTCCAGCCGGTTCCCGTTGCGCACCGAGCCGTAGCGCGGCGCAACGTTATCCGCGAGCGCATAGAGAGTGGCCAGAATCAGTGGCACGTTGTAGCGGGTCACATCCGTGTGCTCGTTGACCAGGTCCGACTCTGTCTCGATGTAATTGAAGTTCGGATACTTGGCGAACATCGGCAGTGCGGGCACGATCTGCGCCGCGTGGAACTGGTCCCGCGGGGAGCTGAACAGGTAAATGTTCTTCGCCGTCTGTACATCTGCCGCCACGGCGTCAGGCAGCAGCCGGTCCAGCTCTTCCAGTTCGGACTGCCCGCCCCCACCGGTCAGATGCGTGAAGATCTTGGGCCGGTTCGCGCGGGTATGTGTACCGACATAGATCTGTGGAGCGCTGGCGAGGATATTGCCGAAGTTGTACTTGATGCCCAAATACAGCGCAGCGAACCCGCCCTTGGAAAAACCCGCCAACGTGCATTCTTCGCTGGTCAGCCCCAGCCGCTGCAGCTCTGCATCAATCAATGCAACCACTGCCTGCTCGATGGAGAAGTCCAGATGCCGGCACAGGTAGTACGCGTGCTGCCCGTCGAACTTGTCCTTGATCCAGAGCCAGTGCGCCTGGCTGTCGCTGGAAGCTCTGCCGTCAAACTCGTAGCTGTCCAGCCGTCCTACACCCGCGAACATGACGATCAGGTGTCGCCGGTCCAGCTTGGCCGCGCGCCGCTTGTACTGCACCAGCACGCTGCCGTGGACAAAATCCAGCTCTCCGTCGGCCATGCGCCCAACGCCTCCATCACTGCTTCAAGTACTCGGTCGCCCCGAAACTACGTGGCCTTGATGAACGTCAGGCAAACTCGCGGGTCCGGCATCGACCCCCCCTACCCGGTGATCGACCAAGGGCCGCCAGGCCCGCGTGGAGATCTACTCGCCCAAAACAACGTTCAGCGCGTGCGCCTTGCGGGCCGTTCCATCCACGAGCTCGGCTTGCCAGACTTCCTGCGCCGCCTTTAACAGCGCGGCCGGTGTCTCGGGCGCCTTGCCGCGGCGGGTCAGCAGGTGCCGGGCTAGTTCGCCGCGGGTGTGCTTGGCAAAGTGCGAAACGACCGTGCGCTTGCCGTCGCGTTCCTGGAAAACGTTGACCACCACGGTGCGGGTCGGCTCCGGCGTCCAAGCCGCGGCGTAGGTGCTGGAGCGGCAGTCGACCATCAGGTGCCCCTCGGCGTGCGTGTCCAACGCTTTCGGCAGCCGCTTCTTCCAGTACGAGGCCAGCTTCCCGGTTTCCGGCAGACCCACAGACATGGACAGCCGGTAGGCCGGAATGCTGTCCGCGAAACCGATGGCACCCCAGAGCGCTGAGATGACGACGACGGCGGCGTCCGCCTTGCGCTTTTGCGTGGGGGTCATGGTGCGGTAACCGAGTGCGTCGTACAGCACACCGGAGTAGACGGTGTGCGCCGGGGCGGAGGGTTCGTCGTGCAGCCGGGTGTTTCGCTCCACCTCCGCAGCCAGCGAGGCTCCGACGCCCAGACGGGCGAGCGCCTCCGGGCTCCGGCTGACGTGGGCCAAGGCCGCCAGCACTTCCTCGCGGGCCGGGTTCAGCTCCGGAAACTGCAGGTCCTGCAGCTCGAACGGGTGCCCCTTGGCGGCAGCGGTCTTCCCTTCGGAAGGCGGAAGAAGAATCAGCACCGTAAGAGCCTACCGTCGGACGGCGCCGCAGGACGAAAGGCGGCCCGCCGCCGTCGTCCCCGAAGGGAAGCGGCAGGCGCGGCAGATTACGGGTCACGGGCGGGCAGGCCGTATCCTGAAGGCGGGACGGGTTGGCTGGGCGATCGCGTCGGGCTGGTCCGCGAGGACGAGTCCGCCGAGGAAAGTCCGGGCTCCACAGGGCAGGGTGGTGGGTAACGCCCACTCGGGGAAACCCGCAGGCAAGTGCCACAGAAAACAGACCGCCAGGACTGCTCCGGCAGGGCTTGGTAAGGGTGAAACGGCGGTGTAAGAGACCACCAGCGACCCGGGCGACCGGGACGGCTAGGTAAACCCCACCCGGAGCAAGGCCAGACAGGGCACGATCGAGGGCTGCTCGCCCGAGTGTCCGGGTAGGCCGCTTGAGGGTACCGGCAACGGTGCTCCTAGATGGATGATCGCCACCCGGCGGCGGGCAACTGCCGCAGGTGACAGAACCCGGCTTACAGACCAACCCGTCCCTTTATCCTTGTGCTCGATCGACGACGCTACCGGTGCGACCGTTGCACCATGTCACCGAGGATGAGCCAGCGCCGGCTAACAGTTTGATGTGGTATTAGAGCCGAGAACTGCGGGCAGGTCCTGAAGCTAGACGGCACGGCGGCGGGCTCAACAAGATCCAGATGGCGGTGATTTTTCGCACGAGACCGATGAAAGAGTCGAACGGGAACGAGTAAAGAGGACCACGATAGGGCGGCGGACCTTAAGCATCTGGCGGCATGCGGTGTCTCTTGAGAGCTATTGTGCAGGCGAGTCCGTTTTGCTTGTCCCCTGAATGACGGCGCGAAAGGGGGGGTGTCCCTATGTTCTTCGTCAAGGGGTCAAGCCGAGCTGAGACGTTTCGTGAGGGTCATGTCGCGGAGCATGGCGAAGAGGACATCGCAGCGTCGTCTGGCTAGGGCGGTGAGGGCTTGGGTGTGGCGTTTCCCCTCGGCGCGTTTCCGGTCGTACCGGATCCGGTTCGAAGCAGCCGTCGCCTGCTGCGCCGGGTCATCGTCGAAGCCCCAAAGCATCGACAGTTCCGCAGCCTGTTCATCGGCTAAGTGGCGCGCAGGGTGTGGGGCATGGTTCGGGCAGCCTCGGCGATGATCGCCGCGTCCCGGGCATCGGTTTTCGCCTCGCCTCCTTTGCAGGAACACCGGTGGCAACGCAATTGATGGGGATCCGTTTGGTGACGATGCTGCCGATCCGATCACCGTTCCATCACCTATGGAAGCGCCGCCCAGCACAGCAGCGGATCGGGCCAACCAGACGTAATTGCCGATGCTGAGCGACTTGGATACGTTCACCCGGTCACCTGCGGACATCAAAGATCGCGTGCCCGTCGTCGGCGCGGACTTGGTTGTCGCTGGCGAACATCACATCGTCTCGGCGAACATCACATCGTCTCCAACACGGATCGTCGTACCCTCCGTTGCAGATATGACGACTGCCGTCGTGGTGGAGACGATGTTCCCGATCAGCACTTGCGCGTCTTGCTCCACCCTTATGCTCTGGCCGAAAATGCTGGAACACCCTTATTGCTGCCAACCTCGACCACGCCGTTATCGCAATCGAAGTTGATGCTGAGGCGTCCGAGACGGGCGTCGGGAGCGACCGCCAGACGGTTGTTGGATCCGGTGAACTTAATCTAGATGTCCTGCTCTATGGTTCCGGGATAGACGATCTCGTTCCCTGAGCCGTCGGAATAATTTTGTATTCGATTAACCCTTACCATTGGAACAGCTTAGTAGATTCCGCCGCCAGGCCTACCCCCAATTGATCACCGCAACGCGATGTAACTGCCTGTAGGTCTGGCACCAGAAGAGAGAAACATGTGACAGACCTGTCAGTAAGGAAACCGCTGCCTGCCCGTACCGGGAAACCCTCCAGCTTCCGCCCGGATATCCAGGGAATCCGAACCATCGCGGTCCTATCCGTACTTCTGTACCACGCCGGTGTGCCGTGGCTACCTGGCGGGTTTGTCGGGGTTGATATTTTCTTCGTCGTGTCCGGATTCCTGATTACGGGCGGCCTCGTCAGGGAACTGCAGGAGCATGGGCGATTTTCGCTCAAGGACTTCTATATTCGGCGCATGGCCCGCATCCTGCCGGCGGCATCAGTCACCCTAGTCGCAACCGTTGCTGCCACTTGGCTCCTACTCCCAGAAACGCGTTGGGGGCAGGTTGGCAGAGAGGCTTTCGCGAGCGGCCTGTACTTCGTCAACTGGCTGTTCGCGGAAAGCGCTGTCGATTACCTCGCGCAAGACCAGGCGCCGAGCCCACTGCAGCATTTCTGGTCGCTTGCGGTGGAAGAACAGTTCTACATAGTCTGGCCCCTCCTACTGATAGTGGTGGCATGGCTTGCCCTCCGTTCGAAGGTCGGCCTGCGAAACGGTCTATTCGCGGCTTTGGCCCTGATCGCCATACCGTCTATGGCGTGGTCCATCTACTACACCAATGAAAACCCGGGCGGCGCCTACTTTGTAACGACGACCCGTGTTTGGGAGCTCGCAGTTGGTGCTGGCCTTGCCATCTTGATGAGCAGGTCGCCGGCTCCGTCCAATCTGTTGGCCGGAGTCGTCGGATGGTCTGGACTTGCCGCGGTTTTGGCCGCAGCGTTGCTTTTCAGCGGCCGCTTGCCGTTTCCGAGCTACACCGCCCTGCTGCCCGTTCTCGGCACAGCGGCCCTGATCTGGGGTGGTTTAGTCGCGGGCAGCGGTCCGGCGCGCCTACTCTCTCTGGCACCCATGGTTTGGGTGGGAGGCATTTCCTACTCGTTATACCTTTGGCACTGGCCGCTGCTCGTTATCACTGCAGCACTAGTGGGAGAACTGTCCCCGGCGACGGGGCTCTTAGTGGTCATCGCTGCGATGCTCCCGGCCTGGCTAAGTACCCGGTTCATCGAGAAGCCAGCCCAACGTTACATTCGTGGATTCATGGGAAAGGAAGGAAGTCGCGGCGCGAAGCTGACTCTCGGGGCTGCAGTCTCAGTTTTTGGGGTCATCCCCGCCATGCTGTTGGTCTTAGCCGTGCCGACCGCGCAGACTTCAACGGCCCAACCCGGGCAAGGACCGATCGGCGCTGAAGTGCTGGCCAAAGGTGAGAAAGTCACCGTAGTCGATTCTTTCCCGTCTGTTATCCCTGCTGCCGTCAACGGCGCCAAGGACATGCCGGCCGCCAACACGAACGGGTGCATGCTCGACCATACGACGGTCGAACCGAAGGTCTGCGCGTACGGCGACTTGAAGTCCGACAAGGTGGTAGCCCTCGCTGGCGACTCCCACGCGGCCATGCACATCCCTAGCCTTGACCTGGTAGCGAAGGACGCCGGCTACCGGCTGGATACTTACACCAAGGGATCCTGCCCCTTCGTTACAGTGCCCATCGATTTCCAAGAAAAGCACTACAAAGAGTGTGGCGAGTGGGTGGGCAATGTCACCGACAAGCTCGTCAAGGAAAAGCCTGAACTGGTGATCACCACTATGAGCCGCGCCTATAAGGTGTTCGGATCAGGCTTGAGCTTTGAGGAGAGCAAGCAGCCGATCGCCGATGGCTTGGTCGAAAGGTGGGCCAAGTTTGAGGATGCTGGCATTCCTGTTGCGGCGGTGCGCAGCGTTCCGCGGGCCGGCATTGTGGTCCCGGACTGCGTAGCGGAGAACATGGATCGGCTCTCGGCGTGCAGCTTCGGGCAGGACGAGGGACTCTGGAACGATGGGTCAGAGCTCCGTGCGGCCCGAGCCCTACCAAGTGTCACAGTGGTTGACTTGACTCCCGCATTGTGTGGAGACGGCCGATGCCCGGCTGTGATTGGCGGGGTGCTGGTCTACCGGGATACCAACCACATAACGGCGACTTACTCGCGCACACTGCATCAGCAGATGGCGGAACGCTTGGCTCCGCTCTTGAAGTAGGAAATTGTATGGAGTGTGATCGTTGTCCCCGATACACGCGCAGCATAAGTTGTCCCTCACGCTATTCGGCAGCGTCGTCCTAGCCACCGCGACCGCAACGAGACGCTATTGACCACGGTGCGGTCGGCGACCGGAAACAACCAAGGATCAAGTTCAGTGTGGTTCGGTCCTAGTAGGCGCGTATGGACGGGAGCCTTCAGCGCGGAGATGGCGGAGAAGGAACAGGGCGCGTTTCAGGACTTTATTGCCCTTCTTCGACGGATGGTCGCCGCGGTCGAAGTACCCGATCTCCAGGTCACCGGGGCGAATCCGGAGTAGGAGGCCAGATGTTCTGGGGAGGCGAAGACTTCGCCGACGATCTCGGTGATGATCCGTGCTTCCCTCCTGGCAGCGGCCGCCGGCATGGAGGTCAGGACGAGGTAATGAGGGTGGGCCCTCCACCAGTTCTTAGACCGGGCCAGCACTTGGGCTCGGGAAGTTCGCAGCTGCACCCGTTACGCGGCCAACTGCGGCAATAGGACACCGGCCGCGCCCGCACCGGAGACCACCAGGGCCTGCTCACCCAACGCCGTGAACACCTCGACCGCCCAAGCGCTTGCCAGCCCGCGGCGCAAACCTGACCAGCAGCGCAGCCACCGGGCCTGACCGGCCTTTCACGGGGCATCCGGAGTTAACTATTTGACCAGTAGCTCCGCCATCGCAGGGTGAACCAGATGTGGTCGTCGTCGAAGCCGCGAAGCATCGACAGTTCCACAGCCTGTTCGTCAGCTAAGGCGATGGTGCGCACGGTGTGCGTCTGGGCCGCCTCGGCGATAATGGCAGCGTCCCGGCATCGATCTTGACCTCGCCCGGATGCAGGGCCGAGATGCGGGGCATCGCCAGGCCGGGCAGATAAGCGATCATGATGCAGCGCGACCGCGTGATGGTTGCTCTTGCCACGTCATCCTCGGCAAAGACAGCGACCAAATGGTGCTCTTTGATCACGCCGACTCCAGACATCAATCGATTACGCGTGCTGGCATATCCTGCGGCGGCATAGTCCGGCATCCACGACGGGCGATCTGCCGCCGTCCAAGCTCCGCTAGGTCTTTTCCTCATCAGCGACCCTCTGGCGCCTGTCGATCCCTGGTGACAACACCCACCCGGATTATGAACGACTGGGGGGTAGACACGTGCCGAGGCCCCGACTGGCCAGCGACCCTGATTTTGCCTTTATGGGTCTTCAAAGAAGGAAAACACTGCGACTTCCGCGGAGCGTAGGCTCCCGGAGCTCGACGCGGCAGAAATGTACATCATTCCGGACGGACGCCTGCCTAACTGGTTCACAGGCGCCCCCATAGCTGTTTTGAGCTACTGCTTCAGACGTCTCAAACCCGAAGCGACCAGCCGGGCGCCACCCCATACCCGAGATGAGGATAGGGCCGCATCGTTGCGTTCATCAGCAATTGTCAATGTTAAGTTCAGAGGCCGGGTGAATACCCCGTTTCTCATGAGGGAACTGACATAGAGTTCGTATCGTCCAGATAGGAAGTCTGGTAGTTTTACTCCTCGATACTGAGGAGTCGCAAAGTATCCCTTCGAATAATCGTTCCATGGATCTGCGGTCAATACGGAGACACCATCCCGATGGTCGCTTGCAAGTCTCACTGAGACGACATCTGCGCCCTTACCTATGGGCACAAAAACTAGCCAGTATGATACGTCGGCCGAAGCGGCTACTGGCTGACTCGTGACAGCGAAATATCCTTCAACATGAATCTTCTGCCCAGATAACCACGACTTGCGGAGCTTGAAAAAGGCAGGACTCGTAGCGTCCCCGAGTAAGGGACGCTTTTGGAGAGCCAAATTACCTGCCGAACTGGTCAGGTAATAGGCCGAATCTTTATAGGCGGTTCTTGAGTTTTTCAGGGCAGGAAAATCCGCAGCCTCAGCTTCGATTCCAGCGTGCTTCACTCTTATGCCGATCTTATACACTCCGTGAGGAACGGGTGATAAGTCAATGCCTCTTTCTCCGAGGCTCGCGAAACTACCCGCACGATATTCACAGTAGGTACTTTCAAAGTACTTGGCGCTAAGAGTTGAATCCAGCACGCTCCCCAGGGGGAACTCTAGATCGTCTGTCACGGAAGTAAGACGGAGATGGGACTTCACACTGCCGTGCTCGGCAGCTGGATAGCCCAAAATGAAGGCATGGCCCTTCGGGTAAAGCTTTCCTTCGGCAATAGTGGCGTCATTAATGGCACAGGCAAGTTGCCGCCGCTCCTGCAATTCAGATATCCGGTGTGTATCTTCTGTTGAGCCGATGCAACCGCTCCCATTAGTGACATTTCCATACCGGGGCACCAGACCATCTGCTAGTGCTCCGACCGTAGAGATCATGAAGGGAACGTTGTACCGTATGACTTCCGAGTGTTGACGCACTATTGGACTTATCGTTGTTATGAAATTGAAGTTTTCATATTTTGCATAAAGATCCAAATAGGGAAGAATTTCGGTTTCATACTGCACGTCGGCCGGAGAGCTCACTAAGTATAGGTTGCGTTTTCTGTTGGAGTCGGCAGCTAGGACGTCGGGTACAAGGCTGTCCAAAGCTACGACTTCCTGGTCTGAACCACTCGATGTAAGGCCTTTGAGTACGTCTGGTCGTTCTTCGCGGTTCCCGCTTCCAATCCGTAGGCGCGGAACCACGGCCACTATACTTCCATAGTCGTATTTCGCGCCGTGATAGAGGCTTGCACTTCCACCCTTCGACGCTCCCATTAGCGTGCACTGTTCTTTGGACAATCCCAACCTAATGCGGGTCGTCTCAATAAGCTCGTGAACGGATTCTTCTGGTGTGAATCCGCTCGAGTCGCGGATATAGTAAGTGTTGAGAGGATCCCGGATCCACAAAATCGCGCACCGGAGGGACCGCGCGGCGATCCCCTGAAAATCGTAAGTGCCTGCGAAGCCGCTTGAGAATATCACAAGAAGATGGCGCCGATCTTGTTCCGCTTTCTTATACTTGTAGTAAACGGAATGGCCATTGTACGAGTATGATTGTTCCGGAATGTCATTCATGCAATTCTCTTTGGGTTGCGTTGGGTTGGATCGAGGTTCGGTTGCATCATCTGCCCCTGCGCCTGACGCAAGGGCAGATATTGCCGGCGAACAAGTATGGAGCTCAGCCCGAAAATTCTAGCAGTCGGTGATGTAAGCCCGGGATGCAGGATGCGAAAGCAGGGGAGGGGCGGTATCTTGGGCTTCGCGGCGGTCGTGGCGTGTTCGGAAGGGAGCGATTCGTATAAGAACTCGATTCTTGTTCGGACTTGCCTGAGATTCGTAGCGTTTGATGCAGCTCATCGTCGACAGCGGTTTTCTCCTTCGAACTAAGAGTTCTTACAGGGTAGGTGGCAAAGTTAAGGATCTAGGGCGTACAGCGGACCGGCCGGTCATCAATCCCCCTCGCTGTGAGGCAGTTCACCTGTAACGGTGCCTCCCTGCTCCGCGCAGTCTCTAGAATGGATAATGGACAGGCTTCCGCCGCCGCCGATCGAGGGTCGGCGACGGGAACGGGCCGATCCGCAAGCTTCCCGCCGGCACTTGGCGGTGGCGTGCCGTGTGGCCGGACAGACTGTCTAGCCAACCGGCGTCGTCGTGAAAATCCACGGCGGTGACAACCGGGCTCGAGGGAGAACCCGGCTGATGTAGGAAGGTAATTCTGTGAACCAGATGTCAGAGTCGGCCCTGGATACGTGGACCAACCGCGAGGCACTTGCCGAAGCGATGATCCCGATGATCGGGCGCTTGTACCGCGAAAACAACGTAGTCACCTCCATCCACGGGCGCAGCCTGATCAACCAGTCCGTGGTGGGCATCCTGAAGGCGCACCGCTTCGCCCGCCAGATTGACGACGCCGAACTGCCGCTGGAAGAGACCTTCCCCGTGCTGCAGGCGATGAGCGAACTGGACCTCGGCGCGGGTTCCGTGGATCTGGCCCGCCTGCTGGTGAAGTTCAAGAACGAGGGTGACGGCGCCGAGCTGAAGGACTTCGTGCGCAACGAACTGGCGGACATCGTCGGCAAGCGCGGCGCCGACGAGCGCACCAGCACCGACGTGGTGCTCTACGGCTTCGGCCGCATCGGCCGTCTGCTGGCCCGGATCCTGGTCGGCCACGCCGGCGGGGGCCACGGCCTGCGCCTGCGCGCCGTCGTCGTCCGCAAGGGCAGCGACGACGACCTGGTCAAGCGCGCCAGCCTGCTGCGCCGCGATTCGGTGCACGGCCCTTTCGAGGGCACGATCTCCGTGGATGAAGAAAACAACACCATCCAGGCCAACGGCACCCTGATCCAGTTCATCTACTCCAACGACCCGGCGTCCGTCGACTACACCCAGTACGGCATCAAGGACGCCATCGTGGTGGACAACACGGGCAAGTGGCGCGACGAGGCCGGGCTGTCCCAGCACCTTCAGTGCCCCGGCGTTTCCCGCGTGCTCCTCACCGCTCCCGGCAAGGGCGGCCTGAAGAACATCGTGCACGGCGTGAACCATGCAGACATCACCGACGAGGACAAGATCGTCTCCGCCGCCTCCTGCACCACCAACGCCATCACCCCGGTCCTCAAGGCGCTGAACGACAAGTTCGGCATTGCCCACGGCCACGTGGAGACGGTGCACTCCTACACCAACGACCAGAACCTGATCGACAACTTCCACAAGGGATCCCGCCGCGGCCGCTCCGCCGCGCTGAACATGGTGCTGACCGAGACCGGCGCGGCCAAGGCAGTGGCCAAGGCCCTGCCGGAGCTGGAAGGCAAGCTCACCGGCAACGCCATCCGCGTCCCCACTCCGGATGTTTCCATGGCCATCCTGAACCTCAACCTGGAACAGGACGCCACCAAGGAGAGCCTGAACGAGTACCTGCGCGGCATGTCGCTGAACTCGGACCTGCGGAAGCAGATCGACTACATCGACTCTCCCGAGGTCGTCTCCACCGACTTCGTCGGGTCCCGTCGTGCCGGCATCGTGGACGGCCTGGCCACGATTGCCAGCGGCAAGAACGCCGTGCTCTACGTCTGGTACGACAACGAGTTCGGCTACAGCTGCCAGGTGGTCCGCGTTCTCGAGGAGATCGCGGGCGTCAACCCGAAGATCTTCCCGGCCGTTCTGGAACCGGTGGCCGAGACGGTCTGATCGCCCTGAGACGGCACTAACGACGGCGGGGCCGGCGGCATGCGAATGCCGCCGGCCCCCGTCGTTAACCGGCCGGTGGCATCGGGAACGTCATGCTGGTTTGTGGGCGTAGCGATCCAAGCGGCTAAGCCGGCTGTGGGCGCCCGCGCGACTGCCGCCGCTATGGCTTTGCGGCGACGCCGTTCCTACAATGGCCGCATGGTAGAGATGACGCGTTGGGAACGGGCGCAGGTCAATTACAAGGAGGCCCAGCGGCTGCTGGACGCGGCGCACGACGCGTACGCCCGCGGCAATGTGACGTCGAAGCGCATCGACGAACTCAAACGCCTTCGGGACATCGCGCTGGAAGATCTGCATCGCTGCGAAAAGGACCATCGATCCAGTCTCACGGACAGTTGACCGGAATCCTGCCGCTGCGGGCTTGAGACCTCGAAGGATCAAGATCTCGCTTCCCACAGGGCGGACGGCTAGTGGCCGAACGGGTCCGGATCGACTCCCGGCAGCCACGTGTTGCCGGGGACGCCCCAGCCTTCCTTCTTGATGTTCTTGCGGGCGCGTTTGCCCCATCGGTCATTGAGCCGGTCGATGTACAGCTTGCCGTCCAAATGGTCGTACTCGTGCTGCATTACCCGGGCGAACCAGCCCGTCGCCTCAAAATCCACCGGGCTGCCTTCTGCGTCAAACCCCCGGACGCGGGCCCACTCGGCCCGCTTCAAAGGATAGCTGTGCCCGGGCACGGACAGGCAGCCCTCGTTTTCCTCGTCGGGGTCGGGTTCCGCGCCCGAGACCTTGCCGAGGACCAGTGTGGGATTGACCAGGACGCCCCGAGGCGGGACGTCGTCGTCGTTGGCGAATTCATAGGTGAAGATCCGCAGTCCCACCCCGATCTGCGGAGCCGCCAGTCCTACGCCGTGAGCCTCGTCCATCGTCTCGAACATGTCAGCGATGATCGCGCGGAGCTCGTCGTCGAAATTCTCGACCTCAGCTGCCCGGCGGTGCAGCACCGGCTCGCCGGTGATAGTGACGGGGCGGACGGTCATTTCTCTCCTTCGCTCAGGATGTCGGCGCGGGGCGCCGCCGTCGCGGCCGGACATGCGAAGAGCCGCCCCGGCGTCGGGACGGCTCTGCCTGCCGGCTGCTGCCGGACCTTCGGGGTGAGTAACGGGGATTGAACCCGCGACCTCCTGGACCACAACCAGGCGCTCTGCCAGCTGAGCTATACCCACCACGTGCCCTCTTGTTCCTCCCGACGGGCCCCGCTCCAGCGGTTCCTGCCGGTCTCCAACCAGTAAGGCAACGCAGACTAGTTTACATGCTTTTCATCTGGCTTTTGCCACTTTAGGCGATTCCCGCAGTGAAAGTGGCGCAGCTAACATCCTAGTCCCCGGACGTGGCGCCGATGCTTGCGGCGATCTTCTTCGCGGTGGCCGAATCCGGGCCGGGGGAGGGGACGAAGACGGCCTGGCGGTAGTACCGGAGCTCATTGATGGAGTCCTTGATGTCGCCCAGTGCCCGGTGTCCGCCGCTCTTGGCCGGCGCTTGGAAGTAGGCCCGGGTGAACCAGCGGCGCGAGAGTTCCTTGATCGTGGAAACGTCGATGATCCGGTAGTGCAGGTGATCAATGACGCGGGGCATGTCGCGGGCCAGGAAGGTCCGGTCCGTGCCAACGGAGTTGCCTGCCAACTGCGCCTTGCGGGGTTCGGGAACCCACGCCGTGATGTATTCCATCACCTTGTCTTCGGCCTCGGCCATCGTCATGCCGTGCGGGAGTTCGTCCAGCAGCTTGGAGGTGGTGTGCATGGTGCGGACGAAGTCGTTCATATGGGCGAGGGCCTCTGCGGTGGGCTTGATGACGACGTCGACTCCCTCCCCCAGGATGTTGAGTTCCGAGTCGGTGACCAGGACTGCGACCTCGATGAGCGCGTCGGCTTCGAGGTCCAGTCCGGTCATTTCGCAGTCGATCCAGACAATATGTTCATTAGAGATTGGCACCCGATAAATGTATCGCGTCGGCGCGCTGCCGCGCGGGAGAGCGGCAGGGAATGCCGCCGGCCCGGTGCTAACATGCAGAGAGCACCTCAAGCAGGCGTGCCTCCCACGCTGCCTTCGACTGACCGTTCCGAGGCGTGCAGACCACCCCCGCGGCACGCGCCGCACCGGACCAGGTGTACTGACCCCGGAGTGATTGGACCGCCGAGAAGATGACTGCCCAAAGACCCGCGACTGAACCTTCCAGCTCACGCAGCGGAAGCGTCGTCAAGGAGCGGTCTACCCGGAGCATCCTCGAGGGCGCCATCGGCTCGATCATGATGTTCCTCGGGTCGCTGGGGGTGGGGTGGCTGGCCTCGGTGTCCGAGCTGCGGCGCTGGCCGCTGCTGATCTTCCTGCGGGTGGAACTGGTCGGTGTGATCCTCTCGGTGATCCTGCTCGCCCTCGGGGGCATGATCCTGGTGCGGGCCTGGCTGCGGCTCGGCCAGCAGTTCACCGTCTGGGGCGAGTCCGCACGGCGGGCAACGCTGACCGCCATCGTTGCCTGGGGCACCCCGCTGGCACTGTGTATCCCGCTGTTCAGCCGTGACGTCTACGCCTATATTGCCCAAGGCAAAGTCATGGTCAACAACCTTAATCCGTACGTGGACGGGTACGACCAGCTGCAGAACTATCTGCAGACCGGAGCCGACGACCTCTGGGCACGCAGCCCAACGCCTTACGGACCGATCTTTCTCTGGATGGAGGAGTTCACCGTCTGGCTCACGGGCGGCCACCCGGAATACTCCATCATCATGTTCCGGATCCTCGCCATCGCCGGTGCCGCAATGTGCGTCTACTACGGACCGAAACTTGCCGAACTGCACGGCATCAACCCCAACCGGGCGTTGTGGCTGGCCTGCGCCAACCCGTTGTTCCTGACCACCTTCATCGCCAGCATCCACAACGATGCCCTGATGCTGGGGTTGGCTCTTGCCGGTCTCTACTACGCGGCGAACCGACGGGTACTGCTGGGCATCTTGCTGGTGACACTCTCGATAGGCATCAAACCGATCACCCTGATCTTCCTGCCGTTCGTCGGCCTGTTGTGGGCGGGCAAGGGTGCCAGTTGGCCGCGCAAATTCGGATACTGGGCACTGACGGCCGGGATTTCCTTCGGGCTGCTGGCGATTCTGGGGATGATCAACGGGCTGGGATTCGGCTGGGTCGGGGCCCTCAGCCAGCAAGGAGCCGGCCTGATGATCTGGTACGCCCCGGTCGGGCTGCTGGGGATCTTCCTGGGCCTGGTCTCCGGCGGCTTGGGGCTCGACGGCGCGATGGTGCAGTCCGCCGTCTACACCGGCGGCCGGCTGGTGGCCGTGCTGATCGTCCTCTACACCATGTTCCGCGGCAGCTACGACCGGATTGTTCGTCGGCTCGCGCTGGCACTGGCCGCAGTGGTGTTGCTGGGCCCGATGATTCAGCCCTGGTACATCGTGTGGCTGCTGCCGCTGTTTGCGGCCACCGGGATCCGGAACGACTGGCAGGTACAGACCGTCTACGCGGTGACGTCCTTCCTGATGATCTACGCGATCACCGACCAGCTGGACATCTTCCCCTACATCGAGTTCGACCTCGACATGGCGCGGCTTCTCGCCTGCATCGTGGCGGTAGCCTTCGCGCTGTACCTGGTGTTTCTGGATCCGAAAACCCGCAAGCTCTTCCGCAAGAAATACGCCGACTCGCATGACCAGCGACTCTTCTGACGCGCTCGGCAAACGATCTAGGAGAAACAGGGCATCATGAACGACGCCGAACACATCATCGCCGCCGACTTCGACGTCACCGACTGGGTGCCGGAACCCTATGAAGTCGAGGGAACAAGCTCGGACCTGAGCCGGGTCCGCGTGACCAAAGTATTTGACGGATTGATCACAGGCACCAGCCGCGCAGAACTGCTGATGGCCGGCAACAGCACCGGAGCGGGATACGTTGCCTCCGAAGTTTTCACCGGCTCCGTCGATGGCCGCGAAGGCACGATGGTGATCCAGCACTGGGGCCTCGCGGAGGGCGAAGCCGCCGCGAGCGACGGGCACATCATTCCGGGCTCGGGCACGGGAGCGCTGGAGGGAATTGGGGGGAAAGCCATCTACGTCCAGGACACCGCGGGCCAGCACAGCCTTGAACTGCGCGTGTTCTTCCGGGAGGGCGAATCCGCGGTTCGGGGCTGAATCATCTAAACTCGGTAGGTGCACCGCCGGTCCCTCAGGGGTGGCGACGCCACCGTCCACCTGTAAGTAAGGGAAACTACCTGGCATGAGCCTTGCCGAATATGCGAGCGAGAACCGCCTCCACCGAGTCGGTGCCCGCCCTTCGCTTTTCCGCTATCTCGCGGAAGCATGGACCCGTCGTGACTTCGCCATCGCCATGGCGAGGTACAAGATCGAGGCGTCGAACCAGCGCAACCGACTGGGCATGCTCTGGGTGTTCATCAAACCCACACTGAATGCTCTCCTGTACGGCGCGATCTTCGGTATCTTGCAGGGGGCCAGCCGGCCGGAGAACTTCCCGATGTATGTGGTAATCGGCGTGTTCCTCTTCGAGTTCTTTTCCACCTCGATGAACAACGGCGCCAAATCGATCACAGGAAACGGCGCCCTGGTGCAGTCCTTGGCCTTCCCACGGATAACGCTGCCCGTCTCCACCGTGATCCAGCAGCTGATGACACTCGTGCCAATGCTTGCCGTGATGTTCGTGTACATCCTGATCTTGGGTGCGCCGATCAGTGTGGAATGGCTGCTGATCATTCCGTTGGTTGCAATCTTCACGGTGTTCAACCTGGGCGTAGCCCTGATCGGCGCCAGACTCACGGTCCACGTCAGGGACCTGACCCAGTTACTCCCGCTCGTCACCCGGATCCTCTTTTACACCTCCGGCGTTCTGTTTTCCATCGACCGCATCCTGGCATCGCATCCTTGGGCCATCGCGCTGTTCGACTTCCACCCGCTGCATGAAATCCTCTCCATTGCCCGAGGGGTTCTCATGCCGGGTATGGACTACGATCCGATCTACTGGCTCTACTTTTCCGTCTGGTCCGTAGCGGTCTTCGTTGCCGGAGTCTTGTTCTTTTGGGTAGCTGAGGAGCGGTATGGCCGAGTCGACTAAGACTGGAGAAGCGTTGATGGGCACAGATGCGGCCGGCGCCGCCCGTAAACCCGTGGTCGTCGTCGATGATCTGCATGTGAAGTACTACGTCCATGCCGGCGGAAAGCCGGTCAAGGGCACCGGGCGATCGCTGCTGCAGCGGGGAGCCGGCAGGCTCCGTACAGTCCACGCGCTCAAGGGAATCTCCTTCACCGCCTACGAAAATGAATCCATCGGGGTCATCGGCTCGAACGGATCCGGCAAATCCACGCTGATGCGCACGCTCGTCGGGCTGACGCCTCCAGCGCAGGGTGCCGTCTATGCCTCCTCTCGTCCGAACATGCTGGGCGTGGGGGCGGCCTTGATCCCGGACCTCTCGGGGGAAAAGAACATCCAATTGGGCGGGCTCGCGCTCGGGTTCTCTAAGCAGGAAATCAACGGGCTCCGGGACGACATCGTCGAGTTTGCCGAGTTGGAAGAGTTCATCGACCTTCCCATGCGGACCTATTCATCCGGAATGCAGGCGCGGCTGAAATTCGCCATCGCCGCCTCCAAGCAGCACGAGATTCTCATCGTGGATGAAGCACTTGCGGTTGGCGACCAACGCTTCCGGCAGAGGAGCGAGGCCCGCATCCGTGAGATACGCGAGAACGCCGGTACCGTTTTCCTTGTCTCGCACTCGATGAAATCGATACTGGATACCTGCAGCAGGGTCATCTGGATCAATAAAGGCGTGCTGGAAATGGACGGCGACCCGAGAGAAGTCGTGGACGCCTACAAGGAGTCCAGGAAATAGTGACTTCGGCATCCGTCCTGCCTCCGCTGGAGGAGTACCCTGGCGTGTCCTACATCATGCCCGTCCTCAATGAGGCGGCGCATATCGAGGACGCGGTCCGCAGCATCCTGAACCAGGAATACCCCGGGCCAAAGGAAGTGGTTCTGGCGCTGGGGCCTTCAACGGATGAGACTGACCGGATCGTGGCGGACCTGCAGGCGAGGGAACCGCGGTTACGCAGCGTCAACAGCCCCACCGGCCGTACCCCGGCCGGACTGAATCTTGCCCTTCAAGCTTCGAGTCATCCGGTCGTTGTCAGGGTGGACGCACATACGGAACTAGAGCCTCACTACACGAAGCGCGGGGTGGCAACGCTGCGGCGGACCGGTGCGGCTGATGTCGGGGGGCTCATGGACGCCCGAGGCAAGACTCCCTTTCAGCGGGCAGTCGCAGCCGCCTATGTATCGCCTCTGGGACTCGGTGGGGCGGCGTATCACAGCGGGGCACCTGAGGGCCCTGCAGAATCCGCTTATCTCGGCGTCTTCCGACGCGAGGTCTTCGACGAGGTCGGATTTTTCGAGGAGACGCTGTGGCGGGGCCAAGACTGGGACATGTGCCTGCGCCTGCGCCAAGCCGGCTACACGGTCTGGTTCGACCCGGAGCTGAAGGTCGTCTATTGGCCGCGCGCGCAGTGGGGAAAACTGGTCCGGCAGTTCTACGCCGCGGGCATCTGGCGGGCAGAGCTGGCTAACCGGCACAAGGAAGGAAAATCCGTCAGGCACTTCCTGCCGCCAGTACTGGTGGCCGCGTTGGGCGTCGGCGTTGGCTCCGCCAGCATGCTCGCCACCGGCACGGCCAAGACGTGGCCGGCTAGCCTGCGGCTTCTGGCGGGTGCAGTGGCCGCCGTCCCTGCGTTTTACGGGGCGGGCGTCACGTACGCCTCCGCAAGCATGCCAGGCGACCTTGGTCGACCCGAACGACTGCGGCTGCTGGCGGTGCTGCCAGGAATCCACATCAGCTGGGGGCTGGGATATCTCCGCGGACGACTGTTCGGAGCGGCAGGAACCGTAGATACCAGCCGGAGGAAGTCGTGACGGCCGTTCAGCGGCCGGCGCGCCCCACCCTGGAGCAGCTCCGCTCCGTGGCCCAGCCGCCAGAGGTCCGAAGCAGAAAAAACGCTGAGCACTGGACCGCCGAGCTCTATCTTCGGCACATCTCCATCTACCTCACCAGCGTCCTGGTCCGCACCCCGATCTCCGCGAACGGCGTCACAGGCCTCATGATTCTGTCGGGCTGGGCAATTTCCGCATCGCTGCTCGTACCGGGAATCTGGGGACCGTTGCTCGCGGTCTTCTTCTCGCAACTGCAGTTGTACTTCGACTGCAGCGACGGGGAAGTCGCGCGGTGGCGCGGCACTCAAAGCCCCAAAGGCATCTTCCTTGACAAGATCGGCCACTACACGACCGAGGGGCTGATTCCCATCGCACTCGGGCTGCGGTGCCTGGGAGACATGGGCCTGCTGAGCCGCGACCCGGGGCAGGCCTACCTCTATCTGTTCCTCGGTGCGCTGCTGGCGTTCCTTATCGTCCTTAACAAGGCCCAAAACGAGATGGTGCACGCCTCCCGGGCGTTGGCAGGGATGGACAAGCTCCCAGATACGGCAGAGGCGAAAGCCGTTCCCGCCACGTCCTTTGTCGGCAGGCTTCGTCGGCTTGCCCGGTTCCTGCCCTTCCACCGGGTGTTGCATTCGGTGGAGATGAGTTTGCTGGTCCTGGCCGCCTCCATCGTGTCGGTAGCAGCCGGTCAGCAGGTAACGGGGGAGCGTTGGCTGCTCTTCGTCCTGGTGCCCGCCGTCCTGTTCGTAAATATCGGCCATTTCGTCGCCATCATGGCCTCGCCTAGGCTGCGGAAGTGAGCGGCATGCAACAAGACATGAGATCCCAGGAACCGACCTTCGGGGTGGTCATGCTTACTCAGGGAACACGCCCCGCCGAATTGCAACGAGGATACGAATCGTTGCAACGGCAGCAAGGGGTGAGGCTGGATGTCGTAGTGGTGGGCAATGGCTGGGATCCGGAAGACGTGCCGGCCGATTTCAAAACGCTGCATATCGAGGAGAACATCGGCATCCCCGCTGGGCGGAACGCCGGCGTGCCGCATGTCAAAGGGGAGTACCTTTTCTTCCTCGACGACGATGCATGGCTGCCGGACCCTGACTTTCTGCTCTCCTGCGTCCGGCTCTTTCGAAAGCATCCGGACCTCGGCATGGTTCAGCCCAGAATCGAGGACCCTGCCAGTCCTGTTGCCCCGCAGCGCTGGGTTCCTCGGCTCCGTAAGGGCGACGTACGGGCGTCGAGCAATGTCTTTTCCGTGGTGGAGATGGCCATCGCGATGCGCCGGGACGTTTTCCAAGCCACCGGAGGCTGGCCGTCCAGTTTCTGGTACGCGCACGAGGGTATCGAATTTGCGTGGCGTGTCTGGGACGCGGGCTTCCGGACGTGGTACGCGGGGGACCTGCGCGCCGGACACCCGGTAATCGATCCTCGCCGACATGAGGAATTCTTCCGTCTCAACGCCCGCAACCGCGTCTGGCTGGCCAGACGGAACCTGCACTGGCCGTTCAGCTGGGCTTATGTGGGCTCGTGGACGCTAATACAGGTTGTTCGCTCGCGCCGACAACCGCACCAGCTCAAACCCTGGTTCTCCGGCTGGTGGGCCGGGTGGAAGCATGATCCTTGGGGGCCGCAAGAATTTCGGCGCAAACTCAGGTGGAAAACCATCTTCAGGATGGGAAAAGCCGGAAGGTGGCCTGTGATTTAGGCGACGCGATGCTTGGGATCGCAGGGACGATGGAAGCGGTTGGCCTAAGCTAGATTCTGGACTACCTAGAGACTACAACGAGATTTGAGGTGCCACGTGGGTAAAACCGTTCTCACTTATGGGACGTTCGACCTGTTCCATATTGGGCATCTAAACATCTTGAAGCGGTTAAGCGCTCTCGGCGACAGACTGATCGTCGGTGTTTCCACCGATGAGTTCAACGCCATCAAGGGTAAGAAACCGATTGTTCCGTTCGATCAGCGGATCGAGATCGTCCGATCGATCCGGTACGTCTCAGAGGCCATACCTGAGGAAAGCTGGGATCAAAAGAGCCATGATATTGATGTGTTTCGAGTTGATATATTCGGCATGGGTGAGGACTGGCGAGGGAGATTCGACGAATTAGAGGACAGGGTCGAGGTCGTCTACCTGCCACGTACAAGCGGAATTTCTACAACTGAACTGAAACGAGTCCTTTCCGCCTTTGACGAGAGACACGTTGACGAACTAAAGCGAACCCTGGACAGTATCGGACAAATTGTACGAGAACTCACATGAG
The DNA here is from genome assembly GCF_059090825.1 of Arthrobacter sp. Y3224055. NCBI lineage: Bacteria > Bacillati > Actinomycetota > Actinomycetes > Micrococcales > Micrococcaceae > Arthrobacter > Arthrobacter sp. Y3224055. The sequence goes on from NZ_JBNHGB010000003.1 coordinate 514,088, forward strand.
CGCTTTTTTCCATGGACAAAAAATCAATGCCACCAGTTTTTAGTGCGAGTTGAAAAATGATTAGAGCTTCTGTCAAGCGGGTAACCGATCGAGTACTAGTAGAGACATCTCGCCATGTTTCTGCTCGCGCCATTACTGCTCGTGCCCGCATGCAGGGTCTGAGCGGTGCTTACGGAATTCACTCGTATGGACGGCTTCCTATCGTCGCTCGAACCAATCCGGAGTTGAAGCTGCCTGAACAGCGCAAATTTTCCAGATCAAAACTAATGGAACTGCTCGTTGACCTGAACATTCCGTTTTGGGCGATTCCTACGCCACCCCACCAGCCGAGCGCCCTCGGGATAGATGCGTCCTACCGAAAAAAAGTGCTTACCGCTCTGAGTAAAAACCCGAAGTTTCGCGGCTGGTATTGTACTGGTCTAACCTTTGCCAATGTTCCCAGTAGGGTTGTCAAGGGAATCGATGCGGCTGGCACCGTTTCCTGGCCAGCCGTAAGGATATGGGAGTTCGTCCGGGCTACCGAGGACTCAGCCTTCCAAGCGGACGCGGCTCAAGGAGTTGACCTCGAATTTTGGTCCCGGGACGCCAGCGGCATACTGCATCCTCCTGTCTGGCGGGAACAGTCCACCACTCTGTCGGAACTCGAATCTGCAGCAGTTGACACCAACTATGTGCCAAAGTCGTGGTCGGACTACCGTCATCTCTCCGTGTCCCAAATGAAAATTGACGTTGTCTACACATGGGTTGATGGTTCGGATGATGCCTGGCTGCGAAGCAAAGGGGAAGCTGCGGGCTCGGCCGATGTTGCTGCTTTCACCGAACGAGCGCACCACGATGCCCGGTTCGCAGATCATGACGAACTTCGCTTTAGTCTGCGTTCTCTCGAGCAGTTTGCGCCGTGGGTTAACAAGATATGGATAGTGACTGCAGGCCAGACGCCTGCCTGGCTTGACCTCAACCATTCCCAAGTAGAAGTCGTCGACCATCGATCCATATGGCCAAGTGATGATGGTTTACCTAACTTTAATTCTCATGCAATTGAAGCTAACCTTCACCGCATTGAAGGTTTATCTGAATACTTCCTATACCTCAACGACGATATGTTTTTGGGCCGTCCCGTTAGCCCTGAGCACTTCTTCCACCCAAGCGGCATCAGCAAAGTATTTCAGTCTAGGGCTTTGGTGGACTTCAGGGAGCCGGAACCGGGGGAGATTGCTTCATCTACCGCTGCTAAGAGAGCCCGTGAGATCTTGAAGCAAGAATTCGGTGTCGTCGCAACGCGGAAGTTTTATCATACGGCGGCGGCTTTACGGGTCTCCGTCCTTCAAGAGATTGAAAGAAAGTTCCCCGCTTTTTTCGAAGAGACACGGCGCGCAACATTTCGAACGACCAGGGACATAGCGGCTGCAGGGTCCCTGTATTTGAACTATGTGCTCGCCAGCGGCCAAGGTGTGCCGGGCACGCTGCGGTATGAGTACATCGACCCAGCTACGGGCGAGGGGTTAAGGCGCCTTGAACGAATCGCAAGGTTCAGGTCCTACGATGCATTTTGTATCAACGATGGCGCCACCGATCAGCATCAGAGCCAAAGGATAGCCACTGACTCTATCATACGTCAGTTTTTGTCTTCCTACTTGCCGGTCCCAAGTCAGTTCGAGTCCACCAACGTATGATTTGTGGGGCTACCAATCCGAATAAAGCCGCGCGAATAAGCAAGGCGAAAGAGGTTATTACAATGCAACATGGAGGATTTTCTCTGGTTGTGGCCATGTACAACGTGGCACGCTTTCTTCCCGATTTTTTCCAATCCCTTGAGGCGCAAGATTTTCCATTTGAGGAATTAGACGTCGTACTCGTGAACGATGGGTCAAGCGATGAAACAGGGACGGTGGCGGAAGAGTGGTCATCTCGCTTCGATAATGTTTCGGTTATCCACCAGGAAAACGGCGGGCAGGCTTCCGCGAGAAACGCTGGGTTGAAGGTCGCAAAAAACGAATGGGTTTGTTTTGTCGACCCTGATGATATGTTGGATCCAAGGTACTTCGCCGAATCCTTCCGGTTTATGGTCGAAAATACGGGCTTGTCCGCGTCGCTCTACGCAACAAATCCAATATACTTTGAAGAAAATACCGGAAAGCTCCGTGACGGCCACCCCTTGAGGGGGCGGTTTCGGGGCGGCAACCGTTTGGTAGATCTCCAAGGCTTCCCAAACTCCATACAGATGCAGGCGACTACTGCATTCTTTCGTCGTACTATTCTCGTCGAACACGGCATCGAATTTGGCACTCTCATCCGTCCTACATTTGAGGACGCGCACTTCGTCTCACATTATTTGTTACATTCCAGCAACGTTGTGATCGGCATCGTTTCTTCTGCGAAGTACATATACAGGCGACGAGCTGATGGAACATCAACACTTCAGACATCGCACGGGGATGCCAGGAAGTACACTGATGTGCCGCGTTATGGACTGCTTGACATACTACAGAAGGCCATGCGGATTCAAGGAAGCGTTCCTCAATGGCTGCAGAATGTCATTCTCTATGATGTTTTTTGGCTATTCAAGAGCGACCGTTCTATCTATTCGACAAGCGCAGGCCTACCGGACGCGGTGTTCGATGAATTCCATGACCTCCTTAAGGATATTCTGTCATACATCGACTCTGCGTCCATTATGGCCTTCGATGCGATGCCTATTGATGCCTGGATGCGTCAGGCGCTCATCGCCGGCTATAAGGACAGAGGATTTCTTACGCCCTGCGCTTTGGTTCGTCCTTTGGACATAGCTCAGGGTCTGGTTAAGCTCACCTACCGCTATGCCTCTGTACTTCCCAAGGAAGAAATTATCATCCGCGGAATGAGAGTTCAGCCGCGGCACGCCAAAGTCCAAGCATTGTCCTTCTTCCGTCGTACGGTTTTATATGAGCGCACACTATGGGTTTCTTCGTCGGGCACCGTGAGGCTGATGCTCGACGGGAAGCCGGTGCACATGATCTTCAATGAGACAAATCGGCCCGATTTCTCGCTCCTTCCAAGCAAGTTGGAAGCAATGAGGTCTGCCCTGACTGACACCGTTCCCGTTCGATATAGGAATAGGCAGTCTTCTCAGCTTCGCTTTTTTCTGCGATGGGCAAAAGGTCATGCCTGGGCGTTTCGCCGAGCAACCCGGGTAAAAAACGTTAAGGACATATGGACTGCTTGGGTTCTGCGTTCGCAAAGAATCAAATCAAAGTACGGCGACGCTTGGGTGCTAATGGATCGCGACAATGAAGCGAACGATAGCGCTGAAGAGTTGTATCACTGGTTGGCTGCAAATCATCCCGAAATAAACGCATGGTACGTTTTGCGGCGGGATGCAGCTGACTGGGATCGTCTGAGGAGAGCGGGAGTCAAGCTGGCAGCGTACGGTTCCTTTCAGTGGCGTTTACTCATGTTGTCGGCGGTGCATTACGCTTCTTCTCATATAGATAAGTATGTTGTACAACCTATCAGCACACGCAAGTACGGTCATCCGCAGTGGCGCTTTACGTTTTTACAGCATGGTGTTATCAAAGGTGATTTATCCCGTTGGCTAAATGGCAAGTCTCCTGATCTCTTTATTACCTCCACTAGTGCTGAGTACGAATCTATAGCAGGTGACCACTCGCCGTATAAGTTCAGCTCCAAAGAAGTCCGTCTTACGGGACTGCCGCGTCACGATGCTTTGCTGCGTAAACGCGCAGCGGCAGGCACTCCGGACGTCATCCTAATCGCGCCGACATGGCGTAATTATCTGGTAGCGGCAAACAAAGACAGTTCGGCTGCGCGGGGATATAATCCGGCTTTCGTCGAGAGTAAATATGTGTCGAGCTATCGGGACCTGCTGCGGTCGGAGCAGCTTCGGCGGACCGCAGCGGAGTTCGGATATCGAATTGCTTTCATGCCGCATCCAAACAGTCAGCCCTACATGGAGGTGTTTGACGTCCCAGAGTATGTAGAAACGGTAAAATATGGCGAGTCAGACGTGCAAGAGATTATGGCACGAACAGCGATAATGATCACCGACTATTCGTCGATTGCTTTCAATATCGCATATTTGGACGGTGCCGTGGTCTACTATCAGTTCGATGCTGACGAATACTTCGGTGGTGGACATACGGAGCGACCCGGCTACTTCTCCTACGAGGTGGACGGATTTGGTCCGGTCGTCACATCAGTCAGTGATGCCGCACGCGAAGTGAGTGTTATCGCTCAAAACGGGGGGCCGCTACCAGAGTACTTAGAGCGCATCAGAAAGACTTTTCCGGTCAGGGATGGTGGTAACTCTCGACGGGTTTATGAGGCGATGATCGATACGTCTCGTAAGCTCAGCTTCGAGGAAGCAACTCAACCCTTTGAAGCATCCGACGTCATGAGCTTGTCCGGAGAGAACGAATCTATACGCTGATGCAAATCGGCGCAAAGAAGCATTATCGGGCTGGAGGTCCAACATTTACTCTGCATTCAAGGCGTACGACGTCCGCGGGATCGTGGGCGAAACCATTACGGCGGCGACCGTCGAGGCGACCGGCGCCGCGTTCGTGGACGTGTTGTCCCTGGCCGGGCAGACGGTGCTGGTGGGCGGCGACATGCGCCCGTCCTCGCCGGAGTTCGCCGCCGCGTTCGCCCACGGCGCGGCCGGCCGCGGGGCCAACATCCAGATGCTGGGGCTGATCTCCACCGATGAGCTCTACTACGCCTGCGGGTCCCTGGACGCCGCAGGGGTGGTGTTCACCGCCAGCCACAACCCCGCGCAGTACAACGGCCTGAAGATGGCCAAGCCCGGGGCGGTGCCGGTCTCCTCCGACACCGGCATGTTCGACATCCGCGACCTGGCGCAGAAGTACCTCGAGACCGGGATCCCCGACGGCACCGAGCCCGGGACCATCAGCGAAACCAACGTGCTGGCCGGTTACGCCTCCTACCTGCGCTCCCTGGTGGACCTGGCCGGCATCCGGCCGCTGAAGGTAGTGGTGGACGCCGGCAACGGCATGGCCGGGATGACCACCCCCGCCGTGCTCGGCGACACCCTGCTGCCGGCGCTGCCGCTTAAGGTCGTGCCGCTGTATTTCGAGCTGGACGGGACGTTCCCCAACCACCCGGCCAACCCCTTGGAACCGGAAAACCTGGTGGACCTGCAGGCCGCCGTTATCGAGCACGGGGCGGACCTCGGCCTGGCCTTCGACGGCGACGCCGACCGGTGCTTCGTGATCGATGACACCGGGGCGGTGGTCTCCCCCTCGGCGATCACCGCGCTGGTCGCCCGGCGCGAAATCGCCCGCGCCCGCGCCGCCGGCGAAGAAAGCCCGGCGGTGATCCACAACCTGATCACCTCCCGCGCCGTGCCCGAAACCATCACCGCCGCCGGCGGACGCCCGGTCCGCACCCGGGTGGGACACTCGTTCATCAAGGCGCACATGGCCGAGGAGAAGGCCGTGTTCGGCGGCGAACACTCCGCGCACTACTACTTCCGCGACTTCTACAACGCCGACACCGGCATGCTCGCCGCCATGCACGTGCTCGCCGCCCTCGGCGAGCAGGACGCGCCGTTGTCCAAGCTGGCCGCCGAATACGACCCCTACCACGCCACCGGCGAACTGAACTCCCAGGTCGAAGACAAGGACGCCGCGATCGCCCGAGTGCTGGCCGACTTCGCCCCCGCCCTCGCGTCCGACCCCGCCGCGGCCGGAACCGACACCACCGCCGCCGGCTGCCCGGCCGCCTACGCGGGCACCGGCGTGAGCGTGGACCGGCTCGACGGCACCACCGTGATCGCCGACGACGGCACCTGGTGGTTCAACCTCCGCCCCTCCAACACCGAACCCTTCCTGCGGCTGAACGCCGAGGCGACCAGCCCCGGCCTGCTCGACACCCTCCGCGGGCACGTCCTGGCCCTGGTTAGGAGCTGATCGTGACGGCGATCGGCATCGACCACTCCAAGGTCATGGACCGTTTTCATGCAGTTATTCCGGCCGGCGGGACCGGGACGCGGTTGTGGCCGCTGTCCCGCGCGGCGGCGCCGAAGTTCCTGCACGACCTGACCGGTTCCGGGTCCACGCTGATCCGCGCCACCTATTCCCGTCTCGAGCCGCTGTGCCAGGGGCGGACCCTGGTGGTTACCGGCAAGGTGCACCGGCATGCGGTGTGCGCGCAGCTGCCCGAGCTTCAGGATGCGAACCTGGTGCTGGAGCCGGAGCCGAAGGACTCTGCGGCGGCGATCGGTCTCGCCGCGGCGATCCTGTACCGGCGGGACCCGCGGATCATCATGGGCTCCTTCGCCGCGGACCAGGTGATCACCCCGGTGGAGGACTTCCAGCAGGCGGTTCGCGAGGCGGTGCACACCGCGGCCGAGGGCTACATCGTCACGATCGGGATCACGCCGACGCATCCGGCCACCGGATTCGGGTACATCCGCTCCGCCGGGGCGCTGCAGGTCCCCGGGGCGCCCTCCGCGCAGGCGGTGGCCGAGTTCGTGGAGAAACCCGACGAGCAGGTGGCCCGCGGTTATTTGGCGACGGGGGAATATTCCTGGAACGCCGGCATGTTCGTGGCGCCGGTTGACCTGCTGCTGAAGCATTTGGAAACCAACGAGCCCGAACTCTTTGCCGGCCTGACCGAGATCGCCGAGGCCTGGGACACTCCGGCCCGCGGCGCGGTGATGCGCAGGATCTGGCCGGACCTGCCCAAGACGGCGATCGACTACGCGGTGGCCGAACCCGCGGCGGCCGCCGGGGACGTGGCGATGATCCCCGGTTCCTTCTCCTGGGACGACGTGGGCGACTTCGCCGCGATCGGGCGGTTGAATACCGCCAGCGAAACGTCCGGGCTGACGGTCCTCGGCGAAGGGGCGAGGGTCTTCGCGGAGTCGGCCACCGGCGTCGTGGTCTCCGACACCAAACGCGTGATCGCGCTGATCGGCATCGACGACGTCGTCGTGGTCGACACCCCGGACGCGCTGCTGGTGACCACCAAGGAACACGCGCAGAAGGTGAAGTCCGCCGTCGAACACCTCAGGGCCAGCGGCGACACCGACGTCCTCTGAACAAGTAACAGTTCAAGATTTGTTCTAGTAACTCAGATCCGCGCCCGGCGACTCGTAATGCACGCATACATATTACTCCCGACCATTCGGACACGACATAGAGGGGTGCCCGGGCGGTTTACGATTCTGTGTGTGACTATGAAGAGTTAGTCGTCTGCTCGGTCAGTCGCGCAGTGCCTCCAGAATCGGGCGTTCCAGATACGGGGCGAGCGTTTGGGCATAGGTGGCCGTGATGTGTGAGGAATCGAAGTAGGTCACCACGGATCCTACGACGGCGGGGCATTCCCCGTCTGCACAAAAGTATTTGTCCATGTCAAGGGTTTGGATCCTCGGATGGTCAAGTTCGAGCGCCGCCGTGGTCACCGGGTCCATCCAGTACCACTCGTCTGGCGATCCGGAACACTTCTGGGGATTGCCCGTGTTCTCGGCGAGGCAGTCCGGGATTGAATCGATCGTATTACCGGGGAAGGGCGGGTCCTTGATCACGACGACGTCGGCGCCGCTGTCCGCCCAGCGGGACAGGTAGTTCCGGTAGCCATCGACGGCGGGTTTTTCGGTACTGTCCCACGATTCGCCTTGCACCGGGACGGACTGACGTTCCGAAGTGACGATCAGGTCGAACGCATCCCCGGCTGTTTCATCCAGCACCCAATCGCCGTACGCGGCGCAGTTCGCCGTCTTTTCCTCGGTATCGAACTGCAGTAGCACCGTTGTGGGGTTGCACCTAGAGACCAGATACGTGGAGATCGTCCAGTTATTCTGTTCAGCCAGCACCTGCAGCGCGGGAAGCCATTGACCCGCGTGCGAGTTTCCGACGAGCGCGACCTTGGTGGGCCCGTCGCCATACGTGCAGACGGGACGGCTGGTAAAGGGTTGGTTCGACCAGCACCCGTCGGCATACGCATCGGACTTGTCCTCTTTGGCCAGCGATGGTTCGGGCACGACCGGCGCTTGGGGTGCCGGGACGCATTTGTCAAAGCCGTTGGCTATGGCGGAAGCACCGAGACAAGGATGGTCATCGCTCATCACCGCGGCGAGATGTTGCTCCGCCTGGAAGGTGCGTTGGGTGACTTCAACTAATTGCGCAGCGCCCACGGCCGTAAGCAACACGATACCCGCAGCGGCGAATCGGTAAGTTGGCGCAAGGCTCTTATGGGCGGAGGGGAATCGGAAACGGTCCTCAATAAACGTCTTGCTTAGCCCCGACAGCACCAGTGTCGCAGCCACGATCAGCAAGTCGTCCAACCAGCTCAGTTGGTGACCGGTGACGTAGGGCACGAGAACGATCAATGGCCAGTGCCACAGATATATCGAGTACGAAACTTCCCCAAGCCACTGAACCGGACGGTTTCGGAGAAATCCGGTGGGGGAAAGCCGTCCTTCGGCAGCTGCCAGGATAACCAGTCCTGTCCCCGCGACGGGCAGGAGCGCGGTATACCCAGGGAAAGGGGTCGACTCCGAGTAAAGCACACCGGAACAGACAATCGCTGCAAGCCCGAACCACGCTACCGCTGCCCGCGCAACGCTGGGCAGGTGCCGTGCCAAAGCCGGCGCCGCCAATGCCACCAGGCCGCCGAAGCCCAGCTCCCACATCCGGGTGGGCGTGACGAAATATGCACTTCCCGGTTCAGTAGCCGTAGCCGCGATGGAGAAGGAAAGTGACAGACCCACGACGGCGGTCACGGCTCCCAAGAGCAGGCGCAGCGGGGCTAGCGAGCGCTTTTTCGCGAACCAGAAGACCGCGAACACGAGGACTGGCCAGAAAAGGTAGAACTGCTCCTCGACTGACAAGGACCAGAAATGCTGGATAGGAGTGGGGGCGTTCTCGGCCGCCAGATAGTCGACGGAACTGCCGGCCAGTACCCAGTTCTGCACATAAAGTGACGAGGAGATGATCTCCTTAGCGATCGCACCCCACTGACTAGGCGGTGCTACCAGCCTTGATGCAACAGCCGTTGCAGCCAAGACAACGAAAGCGGCAGGCAATAGGCGGCGAATCCTGCGGCCCCAAAAAGCCGTCAGGCCGTGCCACCCCGTCGGCGGCCGTTTGACCAAATGAGAGGTAATGAGGAAGCCAGAAATGACGAAGAAGACATCGACTCCGACAAACCCCCCGGTTAAACCTTCCGACCATAAGTGGTAGACAACCACAAGGGCTACGGCTAGGGCCCGCAACCCCTGGATGTCCAGACGCACGGCCGCCGGTTTGATAGGCGGAGTGCTGACATCGGGCTCTGCTGCCAGCGCGATGGTCAACTCCCTGAAGTTCCAAGAGCACCAAGATGTGCATTACATCGGGCTGTCATTTTCGCCGACCGGACGCCCGAGCGCAATGGATATCCAGGTCCACTTGGCGCGCATTGCTAAGCTAAAGCAGTCGTTGGCGCCAGAGAGCGGCGCTACCAGCGGCCGTGGTATAGCAGCGGACACTGCTGCGGGAAAGGAGCCCATGCGCCTCGGACTCAAGGGCCGCGCCGCGGCGGCCATTCCACAGAGCCTGGTTGAAGCTGTATTCCGCGCCTTCGGCAGCGGCGCTGGCCCCCAAGGCATCCTCCAGTTGGCAACTCATCGTCGATTGCCGGGATCACGTCCCGCTTCGGCCTCTTCCTCACTAGAGGGCATCCGAAACGTGGACCGCTTTTCGGCGAAGAGCCTGCGGCACGACACGGCCGCCGTCGTGCTTGATGCCTTGATGCGGGCCAAAATTGATTACCGCGTACTGCGCTCCGAGGCGGGGGTCCCAGCAGTCGTGGACATCCCGGATGCCCAATGGTCATCTGCCCTGGGTGCCATCGCTTCTGCTGCCGGTACCCGTCCGTTTTACATCCGTGCCAATGGCGAAAACAAGCCGGTTACAGGAAAGTGCCCACCAGCGTCTTCAATAGTGTTTGAAGCAGTGGGGCACGAAGATCGACAACTGGGCGACCATCAGTTGGGCATCAAGATCTTGCCGCGCGAAGCGGGCCTGCCAGAGAAGGGGTTGTTGACTTCTGTCGACTTCCCGATCGACGCGGTGTACACATGGGTGGACGGCGATGACCCCCAGTGGCAGCGCAGCAAAGCACAGATGCTAGCCCAGACGGCTCCTACGAGCAGGAATGAGACAGCGGCAAACGAAGCGCGTTACGCGTCGCGGGACGAACTGCGCTACTCGCTCAGGTCGCTGGATTACTTCGCGCCTTGGATCAATCACGTGTACTTGGTGACCGCGGGTCAGACGCCCCCGTGGCTGGACACGTCCAACAGCCGTATCACGGTGGTGGATCACCGGGAAATCTTTTCTGAAACGAGCGCCTTACCAACCTTCAACTCGCACGCTATCGAGTCCCAGCTGCACCACATTGACGGACTGAGCGAACACTTTCTGTACCTGAACGACGACGTATTTTTTGGGCGGCCGGTGACCCCGGAACTGTTCTTCCACGGCAATGGGCTGGCCAAATTCTTCCTGTCCGAACAGACCGTGGATTACGCGCCGCGTTCGGTGGACGAGCTGCCCGTGGACAGCGCGGCGAAGAACAACCGTGCGTTGCTGGAGGCGGCCTTCGGCAGGACCGTGGAGCGCAAGTTTCAACATGCAGCCCATCCGCAACGAGTCAGTACCCTTTCCAGACTCGAACAGGAGCATCCGGAGGAACTCTTGAGGACGCAGCGGAGTAGATTCAGGGATCCGTCTGATCTTTCCGTGACGTCGTCCCTAGCTCACTACTATGGTTTCGCCATCGGTGCAGCTGTTCCCGGGGACCTGTCTTACCGCTATTGTGACATCAACGATCCGTCTGCGCAGGCGAAGCTCCTGCGGTTGTTGCGTCGCAGAGACGCGGACGTGTTCTGCCTTAACGAGGTTGCAAGCACCGGCAAAGATACGCGAAAGGTGGACTCGCTGACCCGCAGTTTCCTGAACGCATATTTTCCCGTCGCTAGTACTTTCGAGAGCGAACCCGCATGGAATCACGAGCCGGCATCATTCGAGAGGCCGTCTCTGCCGTCGGTCGGTTTACAGGCAGAGGCGGTGCGTCGGCGCGGGCAGATTTCCGAGCGCTAGAACTTCAGCAGCGAGCCAGTATTCTGCAGGTGCGGTTCACGGTCTCCGCCCGGATCGAGCCCACGTCCTTGTGGTGTAGGAATTCCGGCAACGTGTGGACGAAAGTGGCCGACTTGTCGGAGGCAGTAGACCAGCCCGGAAGCGAATTTCGGAGATACAGCGCACAGTTCGATTTGGCGACTGCGGTGCCCTCTCCAACTGATCCCCGCGAGGAGGGGGAAACCCTGGGACTGTTTGTTCAGTTCGAGGCTTCCGCCAAAGATCTGCCCGGGTTCAGCACCAACATTCATGAGGGCGGACCAGCCTCCATTCGAGAAGCGTCTGAAGGAATGCGCCTCGCAGAGTTACGGGCGGCGGTGGCCGATGGTGCGCTGGCCCGTGACGCGACGATGACGGCGTGGGCTTCGTTCGGGCGCTTTGCTGACACCGAAGTTGGTTCCCTGCGCAGCATCACCACTCAGGCGTTCACGGTTGAACCGTACGTCAACCGGAGTGGCCTGGTCTCGTTGGCGGTGAACCGGCAGCTCAAACCCTACAACGCCGTCTACGTGCACCGGCTCAGCGTCAACGGGGGCGCGTTGGACCTGCGGGCAACTCTTGTCACCCGACACGGTGAGGCTGAAGCAGTCGACCTGATGCTGTTCGGACGAGAGAGCGCGGCTCACTACTCCGCGCGCGCCAATACCTCGCTGGACGCTGGGGCAACTCGCCGGAAGTTCGGACTGCGCAGGTATCGGGTGCGCGCCCGCTTGGATCTGGGCACCATCTCGAGCCAGGACCTGGCCCGCGACGAAATCCTGGATGCGTGGCTTGCTATATATACCCCAGGCGGAACAGAGCCGCAGCGGGCGCGCATCGGGCGCACCAGATATGTCACCCGGAAGCTCACCCGTCCCGGTTGGCAAACGCGTGGGGACAAGACGCTGGCGGTTACGCCCTACTACACCTTCAAGGCTAAGAACACTTCCTTCCACATCGAATTATTGGACACTGACGCCTTCGAATTCATGCTGCGGCAGTCCCACAAGAGGCAGTTGCCGGGCCGAGGAGCACAGCAAAAGCCAGTCTGGCTAGTGGGCGAACGGCCGTACAAGGCCCAAGACACCGGGCTGCACTTCTTCCGCTACATGCGCCGGGAGCACCCCGAAATAGACACTTATTACGTCATCGAACCGTCGTCACCGGATCGTCGCAATCTGGAGGGGCTGGACCACGTAGTGGAGTACCGATCCAAGGAACACTTCGACGTCGCACTGCGGGCAGAACGGTTTATTGGCTCCCACCATCCCGACTTCCTCTATCCAACGTGGCTACCGCACTTTCGCAGAGCAGTGGGCGGGGTCAAGGTATTTCTCCAGCACGGGGTGATGGGAACCAAATGGATGGTGCCCAACTACGGGAAAAACGCACCCGGATTCGACACCGACCTGTTTCTCGTCAGCTCCGAGCGGGAGAAAGAGTACATCGTCAGCGACTTCGGATATCCGGCCAAGGACGTCGTGGTCACCGGTTTGTCCCGCTTCGACGCCTTGTTCGCCGGCGATGTAGCAGTGCAGCGAAACCAGATCCTGATCTTTCCTACCTGGCGGGACTGGCTCCATCGCCCGGACGACTTCGAAGAGTCCGAGTACTTTCGAGAGTGGGATGCGCTGCTGAACGATCCCCGGCTGCGCGATCTTGTCGATAGGCAGCGGGCAGAGGTGGTCTTCTGCCTGCATCCGAATATGCAGCAGTTCCGACACCACTTTGCCATGGCACCGGCGCGCGTCGTTTCCCAAGGCGAGGTCGACGTCCAGTACTTGCTGAAGGAAAGCGCGGTCCTGCTTACCGACTACTCGAGCGTGGGCTTTGACTTCAGTTTCCTTGAGAAGCCGGTCCACTATTTCCAGTTTGACCGCGAGCGTTTCTTGGGACCGCGGGGATCCCATTTGGACCTGGACGAGGAACTGCCGGGGCAGATTGCGTTTGCCCGATCCGCATTGCTGGACCAACTAGAGGCTACGCTCGCCCGCGGCTGCACGCCGCTGCCCGAGGACACTGCCAAGTCGCGGGCATTCCTGGCGTTCAAGGACACCGACAACTGCAGGCGCATTTTTGAGGCAGTGGCAGAAGCGCGTCCCGTCGACCCACGGTGGAAGAAGGCCATCGACCCGGAATTCGCCGAGCGGTTGTTCAACAGGTTCCGCCGCAGCCGCTTTTATTTCCCGACGATGCGCCGGATGTTTGCGATGGTTTCAAAAACCCCGATGGACAAAGACTTGATGGTGTTCGAGTCAGGGCTTGGCAAACAGTACTCGGACAGCCCGCGCTACATATACGAAGAACTGGTGCGGCGCGGGGACACCCGCAGCAAGGTGTGGGTCTACCAAGGCAAGCTGCCGCAGCCCGACTCTCACACCAAAGTGGTGAAACGGCTGTCTCCTGGTTACTACTGGTACCTGGCAAAGGCGAAGTATTGGGTTAACAACCAGAATTTTCCCTACTACGTCCGGCGCCGCAAAGATGCGGTCTTCATTCAAACCTGGCACGGAACACCTCTGAAGAAAATGGCCCATGATGTGGGCACAGTCCATGGCAGGGACTCGGACTACCTTGCTCATGTGGACGCAGCTGTTCGGCAATGGACGACTCTACTTTCACCGAGTCCATATGCAACCAAAGTCTTCAGGAGCGCGTTCCGCTTCACTGGGACGATTGTAGAACTGGGGTACCCGCGCAATGACGTTCTCCTGGGCCCAGACGTCGAGCGACGGTCTAGCGCTTTCCGCCGCAAACTTGGAGTTCCCGACGGCAAGCGGGTCGTCCTCTACGCTCCAACGTTCCGGGACGATCAGCCGACAGACATGGGACACTTTCGCTTTGATCTGCCGTTCCAGTTGCATGCCTTCAAGGAACGCTTCGGGCAAGACACGGTGTTGCTCTTGCGCATGCATGTGCTGGTGAACAACGCCGTGACCATACCCGAAGATGTCCGCGACTGCGTGTACGACGTCTCGAAGTTCCCGGATATTCAGGAACTCTACCTGGCCAGCGACGCACTGATCACTGATTATTCGTCCGTTTTCTTCGACTACGCCATCCTGCAGCGGCCCATCATCTTCTATGCCTACGACCTGGAAAACTACCGCGACACGCTGCGCGGTTTCTACCTGGACTACAACACCGAACTGCCCGGGCCTGTGACGCAAACCGAAGACGAACTGTTCGACGCGATAGACGAGAGCCGATCGAGCGACCCTGCGCGCGAGCTAAGGCTCAAGAATTTTGTGGCCAAGTACGCCCCGCGCGACGACGGCAACGCCGCCGGACGCGTGGTGGACCGCTTGCTGTCTTAGGGCGCCGACTGTTCCGAGAGAATCGTACCCACGGCGCTGACGAACCGCGCCGTGCTCGCGCCCGGCGTGGTATCGCCGAAGTGGTGGGCGATCAGCTGCAGCTGGTCGGGACTGATTCCGGCTGCTGCGGCCTCGGCCAGCAGCGCCGGCGTTCGTGCCGCCTCGGACTGGTCAATGAGCCTGGTCTTGGCGGTTACGCCCTCTGCGTCGATGTGGGCGCCCGGGTCCGACGGCCTCGTCATGAGCAGGGGCTTCCGGCTGGGAAGCCAATCCAAGGCCATGGCAGAGATATCGCAGATGCACAGGTCCGCTTCCGCCATGGCGGCTGAAAAGTCGGCAGCCGTGTCCACCCGGTGGCCCGCTGGCTCCTCCTTTTCCGCGGAGACGATCATCTTTTTGATCTCGTGCAGAGCGGCACGGTGGGAGGCGAGCCTGCTGCCGGTCCGCGGGTGCGGCCGGAAGACCAGCCGGTAGCGGGCATCAGCCAGAAGGGAGCCGACAATCTCCCGTCCATGACTGGCCAGCGAGCCGTACGCCATGGCCGGGCGGTCCCCTTCCCAGGTGGGGGCGTACAGAACGGTGAGACGTCCGCCGTCGTTCTTGGTTTGCGGGGCAGGAGCGGCGAAGTCCAGTTGCGGCCGTCCCACTTCCACCAGGTGGGACTCATCAAACCGTTGAAGGGCGGTGAGGATGCGTTCCCGGGAGGCAGGGCCCGCGATGAAGGCGAAGTCATAGGCCTTCAGCTGGTTGGAGACCATGGACACTTTGTCGCTCTCCCCGTGGCTCAGGTGCACATGCACTTGGGCCGGCAGGCGGAGAACCGTGAAGTTATCCCGGTTGTTATTGACGTAGAACACCATCCGGACGCCGGCGCGTTCGATGAAAGCCTCCACCTCCGCGATGCCCTTGGTGAGGAACACCGGCAGGGGGGAATCAGGGAGCAGTTCCGCCGCCGTGGCTGGCCGGTGCACCAGAACCGCGACCCGGTGGCGCTCTGCCAGCTTCGCCATGGGAGCCAGCCATTGCCTGACCTGATAGGCGCTGTCCGGGTCGTCAGCGAAGTACAGGACGCAGTCGTACCGGTTGCCGGCGTCCCTGTTGGCGCCGACCAGCCGGGTTCGCACGCGGCGTTCCGTCAGCACGCTGTTGGCCTCGGTGAGGATCCGGGCGGCGAGAGGCTGAAGGCGGGACGCGATGGGCAACAGTGAATCCTGACGTCGGGGTAACGGGGGGGGTGGACCTACTTGAACAGCTTAGAGCTTCCCCACGTTGCGCCGTTTGGCCAAACCGTCGTTCGTCATGCCGTTGCCCCGGTACAGCCACATGGCGCCCGCGCCGGTCGTGGCCAGGAGATCCACCTTCTTGTCGGAGGTGGTGTCGCCGGGTCCGAGGATTTGGTTGTACTGTTGCCATCCACCGCTGGCAATCTGCCGCTCGGCGTTGAACCAGGCTGCCGAGGCGTTCTTGGCCGTGCGTCCCTGTCGTAGCCAAAGGGTGCCGTCGGCTTTGGTGGCCACCACGTCGACAGTGCCATTGCCGTCATAGTCGCCGACGCCGACAATCTGCGAGTAGTTCCAGCCCGTGGCGATACGTGTGCGCGAGCCGTGCTGGCCGTTGCCCGGGCCGGCGTACAGCCAAGCCGAGCCGTCAGGGCGGACGCCGAGCAGGTCGTTCTTGCCGTCGCGGTTGACGTCGCCCGTGCCTACCAGTGCCTCGAACTGGTTCCACCCGCGGGTGCCGATCTTCACCCGGCGCTTATAGCCTTCGCTGGATCTGCTGACGGTGCCAGTACCGGCGTAGAACCAGAGGGTTCCGTTGGTCTGCCGGGCCACGAGATCGTTCTTGCCGTCCCGGTTATAGTCGCCGACGCCGACTATGGAGCTGTAGATGTGCCAGCCATGCCCGATCCGTTCGGGCGTGCCAAAGGTTCCCTTGCCGGTACCGCGCACCAGCCACAGGGTGCCGTCCGCCTTACGGCCGATCAAATCACTGCGGCCGTCGCCGGTGAAGTCGCCCGGAGTGACTACGGTGTCGAACACCTTCCAGGTGCTGCTGACCAGCGTCCTGGCGTTGTAGCCCTTGGAGTCGACCATCTGGGTGCCTTTGTAGAAGCCCAGCGAGCCATCGGGGCTGATGGTTAGAAGATCGTTTTTCTTGTCCCGGTCGTTATCCCACACTCCGAGGATGTCTGCGAAGGACCTCCAGCCCCAACCGATCTTCCGGGCAGCGGCGAAGGTGCGGGCGCCGGTCTTGCCAGTTCCTGCCTGCAACCACAGCGTTCCGTCTGCCTTGGACGCCAGAACGTCCACTCGGCCGTCGCCGGTAAAGTCACGAGTGGCGACGAGTTTCGTATAGCTGCCCCAGCCGCTGGCGATCTGGCTGCGGTTTCCGGGTTTACCGTTGCCGGGGGCCGCGTAGAGCCAGACCGTGCCGTCGGACCGCCGGGCCAGGAGGTCGTTGGTGCCGTCGCGGTTGAGGTCGCCGGGGCCGATGATGTGGGTGAAGCCGTTCCAGCCGCTGCTGCCGATGCGCACGCGTGCCTGGAAGTCGCCGTTACCCTTGCCCTTGTACAGCCACAGCGACCCGTCGGTCTGCCGGGCTAGCAGGTCGTTCAACTTGTCTCCGTTATAGTCCCCGGTCCCGATTAGGAGGTTGTAGATTTGCCAGCCGTCGCCGATTCGGGACGGCGACTTGTAGCCGCCCGAACCGTTGCCGGGGTAAAACCAGAGTGAGCCGTCCGTCCGTCGGGAAAGCAGGTCGCCGTTGCCGTCCCGGTTCAAGTCGCCCGGTGCGGCGTAGCGCTGGGTGCGATCCCACGTGATGGTCCGGTTGCGGGCGAAGTTTTGCAGTTCGGTGTAGGAACCCCGCCACACATTCGAGTCGCCCGAGTAGGGGCCCGTCGAGCTGTACTGCCAAATGTCGTAGGAAGTCCAGCCGGCCGGCAGCCAGGGGGTGCCGGTTGTGTAGTGCGCGACGTGTAGCGGGTGGTTCTTGAAGGCCGTGCTGTTGCCGGTGCACTTGTTCCACCAGTCCGCGGTGGTGTAGATGGCGGGGAGGCGGCCGGTGCGGGCCTTGATGGTGTTCGAGAAGTCCTTGATCCAGTTGACCATCGCCGTCGGGGACATGCCGTAGCAGGTGTTGCCCAGTTCCGGGTAGGGGTTGTATTCGATGTCCAGCAGGGGCGGCAGGGTCTTTCCATCGGCGGACCAGCCGCCGCCGTTGTTCACCATGTAGTCCGCCTGCGCCTTGCCCGACGAGACGTTGGGGATGGCGAAGTGGTATGCGCCGCGAATCATGCCGACGTTGTAGGAACCGGTGTACTGCGACGGGAACAACGGGTTTTTGTACCTCAAGGCCTCGGTTGACTTTACGTAGGCGAACCGCGCCCCGTAGTTCCACTCGGTTTTCCAGTTGACGTTGGGCTGGTGACTGCTGACGTCCATGCCCTGGACCCCGCTGGGCTTCCATCTGGTGCGGCTGAACGAGGGGAGCGCCGCGGGTGCCGCAACGCTGGTGCGTTCGATGTCGAGGACTTCCAGCTGAGCGTCGAGTTCTGCCAGCACTTCCGGCTGTTCCAGTTCCCGCTCCCGTTCCCGGCGCTGCTGGAGACCTTGGCCCATGTCGGCGCCGTGTTCGCCCTGCAGGGTCTTCAGGAGCTCAAGGAGTTGTTCCTGGCTGAGCTCCTCGACCGGCACCTCGACCGATTCCGGTTCGTTTTCCGTCGGGGTCGTGTCGCCGGTTTCGGGGGAGGGCTGGGCCGTCGGTTCGTCCGGGGCGACGGCGGGGGAGGAAGGCGATGGGCCCTCGGCCGGTTGTTCGAGGTCCGGCGTAGGTCGGGTTTCTTCCTCCGTCCGGAATTCATTGCCGGACGTGTCGCCGGACGCCGGATCGGAGGGCGAAGGCTGTGCCGTTCCCAGCCCGGTGGCGGCGGGGGCCTGCAGCGGGGCGCCATCGGGTGCCGGCGCCTGCGAGTCCGGTGCTGGCTGCTGCAGGGCCTGTGCGGATGCGCCGGGGGCCATCAGGAGGCCCAGCGCCATCACGACGGCGGTTGCGCTGGCGACGCGGGCAGTGGCTCGCTGGTTTCGTTTGGGAGAGGCTGCGGGGCTGCGGAAGCTGGGCATGGAATGCTCCGGACAATAGGGCACGAACGGGCCGGGTCAAGAGAGCCGCAACCTCCGGTCAGCAAAGGCGAAGCGTCGGCTCAAGGTAGGTTAAACGTTATCAGCCGCATGAGCAAAACGATGAGCGATAGGCTGCGTTTCCATGAAAGTCGACAACTGTTAGCCCGCTGTTACTGTGCGCTGCTGCCTCTCATGCGGCGCGCCGCAAGGCGGGCGGGAGCCGGGGTGCCGGGACTCGGCGGCGGGCGGGGGGTTAGTCTTGGGGCTTTCGGCCGGCTGGTTGGGCAGGTTTTCCCGGAATTTCGAGGTGATAACCGGTGCCTGCTCACCGGCTAGCAGGCGTTCGAAGGCGAATTTGTACAGCTTGCCCATCAACGCCAAGGTTTGTGGCCCCGGGCCGACTTATCCCTTGCGCCGCTGCTTCCTGCCCGGGTTTGCAGACAGAAAGCATTGAGCTCCGCGGCCGAAGCAGCGCTGGGCGGTGGGAGTGCGAAGCCGGGCTGGTGGTCCAGGATCCTTGCGATGCGGCCGTGCTCGTCCAGTCCCAGCGGCAGGTCGCAGCCGGTCCGGGCCGAGCTCCTCGATGGCCGCGGGGATTTCACTGGCGTGGAACCGGACGTAGTGCTCCTAAACATCGTTGCGGAAGTAGGCAGAGGCCAGACCGAAAGCCCCCCGGGAACCGTGCATCGCGGTGCTGTTGTCCCCATCTCCGTTGCGCGGGCCGAGTCGGCATATCTTGTTGCGCCCCGGACAGGAATCGAACCTGCGACCAAGAGATTAGAAGGCTCCTGCTCTATCCGCTGAGCTACCGAGGCAGACGGCCGGCTACTGTTCACTCACTTGTCCACTCCAATTCCGGAGTCTCCAAATGTGTCCAGTGTGTGCCCACTCTCGTGGACGCCACTGCGGCCGGTGCTTAGTCTAGCAATTTGTTCAAGGCCGGGCGCGATGGCGGCCGCGGTCGTGCTGTCCGTCGACGCCCAGGGCTTCCACGCAGTGCCACTGGGAAGAAGGACGTACTGTTCTAACCCCCGTTCCGCCCCGTCGCCGTCGCCCAGGCTGCGCCCTGGGCACGCACAGACTTCCGCGGCTGGGCGTCCGGCGGGCGCCCAGCCGCGGAAGGAACTTGCTACTTGCCGGTTCCGGCGTCGGCGCCACCATCGACCGTGCCGCGCTGCCCATCCAAGCCCTGTTCCGGGATGTCTTCCGGTGCCGGTGTCTGGCTCGGCTCCGGTGCCTGACTCGGTTGCGGGGCAGGCTCGGCAGTCTGGCTTGTTTCCGGGGCAGGAGTTGGGCCCTGTTCGGTGCCGTTAGATCCGCCGCTTCCCGGCTCTTCAGTCTCGGTTGAGCTGTTGCCGCCGACCGAGGGATCGTCCGTGGTCACGGCGTCGTCGGCGTCGCCATCTCCAGTCTTCGCGGGCTCCTCTTCCTGCTTGGCCGGCTTGTCCGTTTGATCCGTGGCCTCCTGGTCTCCGCCCAGGGTGCCAAGGGTCGTCTTGTGGGCGCTTGAGGCAGGGTCGATACCCGTAGTCGAGGAGACCAGGCTGGAAATCGGCTGGCTGGTGCCGAGCTCCACCGCGGTGATGCTGACCATCGCGATGGCGAAAGCCGCGGCGCTGGCCAGTCCAACCTTGACCCACGTCATCGGGGCGATGGGCTTACGGGCGGGTTTAGGCTGCGGTTCGATCGCTTCGGACGGGGCGCTGGCGGCCACATTTTCGACCTCCCGCAGGGCACCGATTCGAGCCTTGGGGATTTTTTTCATGGCCACAGTGGCGGCCGAGCTCAGCGTCCGGGCATAGAGCGCGGCGCCAACGGTCGCGACGACGGAGCCAACTGCGGCGCCGATCAGTGTTCCGGCGACGCCGAGAAAGGACCCCACCAATGCGGAGGTTACCGCGGCCAGCGCCGAGGCGATAGTTTGGGCGCCACTCAGTCCGAGAGAGGGCTTGGGCTTGTCGTCGGCAGCGGAGTCGTCAGCCATTTGATACCTAATCCGGTCGGAGATTATTACGGATAGGTAACGATACCTGCCCGCGGACGGTTCCCGGCACGGCCGTTGTTTGAGTGAGACGCTGCCCACACCCGCCCTCCACAAGGACAACGCCCGGCGCCGCGTCCCACATGCCGCGTGGCCCGCTTCACCGCAGGCGCTGGAGCCGCGAGGCTCGATGGTGTCGGCAGGGCGCCGGCGCTACAGCGGACGGGAGAAGAGCATGAGCGACTACATTACGGTGCGCGGGACGGTTGGTACCGAGGTGCAGCAGCGGCGCACGCACGGCGGAGATGCCGTGGCGGAGTTCCGGCTGGCTTGCTCGGGGGACTGGCTGAACCGGGAGACCGGCGAGTGGGTCAAAGGGCAGACAAACTGGTACACCGTCCAGGCGTTCCGGGGCCTGGCGGAGAACCTGTGGCGCAGCCTGGCGAAGGGCGATCCGGTGGTGGTCAGCGGCAAGCTCAAGCTGCGGCAGTGGTCAACCGAGGACGGGCGGCGCGGCACCGCTCCCGAGATCGACGCCGACACAGTGGGCCACGACCTACGCCGCGGCTCTGCCTCGTTCACCAAGATCGCTGTGCCGGCAGCGGCCTCGCGCGAAGCCGCTGAGACCGGGCAGGGCGGTGCCGACTACCGCGCGATGGCCCTGGCCAGTGCCGGCGGCGGGGAATCAACAGACGGAGAGTTCGGCCTCGAGCCAGGCCTGGGCGGCAGCGGCGGCCACGCCGACGAGGACCGGCAGGAGGAGACGCAACTGCCCCGGGCGAGTTGATCTGTTGCTCGGGGTGTCCGAGCCGCCGGGACAGGGGAAGCGGTGCGGCAGAATATGTGATCGTGGCGCGCAGCGACTAGCCTTGAGGGCATGGCGGAATTCATTTATACGATGTCCAAGGCCCGCAAGGCCGTTGGCGACAAAGTCATTCTGGACGACGTAAGCATGTCGTTCTTCCCCGGCGCCAAGATCGGTGTCGTCGGCCCCAACGGTGCGGGCAAGTCCACGATCCTCAAAATCATGGCCGGCCTGGACACCCCTTCCAACGGCGAAGCCAGGCTCAGCCCCGGCTACACCGTCGGCATCCTGCTGCAGGAGCCGCCGCTGAACGAGGAGAAGACCGTCCTGGGCAACGTCCAGGAAGGCGTCGGCGAAATCTACGGCAAGATCCAGCGCTTCAACGAGATTTCCGAAGAGATGGCCAGCCCGGATGCTGACTACGACGCGCTGCTCGAGGAAATGGGCAAGCTGCAGGAGGCCATTGACGCCGCGGATGCCTGGGACATCGACTCCCAGCTGGAGCAGGCCATGGACGCGCTGCGCTGCCCGCCGGGCGATGCCGACGTGACCGTGCTCTCCGGTGGCGAACGGCGGCGCGTGGCACTGTGCAAGCTGCTGCTGCAGAAGCCCGACCTGCTGCTGCTCGACGAGCCCACCAACCACCTCGACGCGGAAAGCGTGCTGTGGCTGGAGCAGCACCTGAAGTCCTACCCGGGCGCCGTCCTCGCCGTGACCCACGACCGGTACTTCCTCGACCATGTGGCCGAATGGATCGCCGAAGTGGACCGCGGCCACCTCTACCCGTACGAGGGCAACTACTCCACCTACCTGGAGAAGAAACGCGCCCGGCTCGAAATCCAGGGCAAGAAGGACGCCAAGCAGGCCAAGCGCCTGACCGAGGAACTGGACTGGGTCCGGTCGAACGCCAAGGGCCGCCAGACCAAGTCCAAGGCCCGTCTGGCCCGCTACGAGGAAATGGCTGCCGAGGCCGAGCGCACCCGGAAGCTGGACTTCGAAGAGATCCAGATCCCGCCGGGTCCGCGACTCGGCCAGCTGGTCATCGAGGCCAAGGACCTGTTCAAGGGCTTCGGCGACCGCGAGCTGATCAGGGACCTGTCCTTCTCGCTGCCGCGCAACGGCATCGTCGGCGTGATCGGCCCCAACGGCGTCGGCAAGACGACCCTGTTCAAGACGATCGTCGGACTCGAACCGCTGGACGGCGGGGAGCTGAAGATCGGCGATTCCGTCAAGATCTCGTACGTGGACCAGTCCCGCGGCGGCATCGACCCGAACAAGACCCTGTGGGAGGTCGTCTCCGACGGGCTCGACCACATCCAGGTCGGCCAGGTCGAAATGCCGTCCCGCGCCTACGTCTCCGCGTTCGGCTTCAAGGGCCCGGACCAGCAGAAGAAGGCCGGCGTGCTTTCCGGCGGTGAGCGCAACCGGCTGAACCTGGCGCTGACCCTGAAACAGGGCGGCAACTTGCTGCTGCTCGATGAGCCGACCAACGACCTGGACGTCGAAACGCTCTCCAGCCTGGAAAACGCGCTGCTGGAATTCCCCGGCTGCGCCGTGGTGGTCTCGCACGACCGCTGGTTCCTGGACCGGGTGGCCACGCACATCCTGGCCTACGAGGGCACCGAGGAAGAGCCCGCGAACTGGTACTGGTTCGAGGGCAACTTCGACTCCTACGAGCAGAACAAGGTCGAGCGGCTTGGCCCGGACGCGGCCAAGCCGCACCGGGTCACGCACCGCCGCCTGACCCGCGACTAAGCCCTAGCAATCGCTGCCAGCGGCGCCTGAAGGAACGGTCCCGAACAAGCGTTGAACTGCTCCCCGGAAGTTGGACTGAGAAATTCAGTTCCGACTCCTGGGGAGCAGTTTTATGCATGCATGTAGTTCGTTATCCGAGGATCAGCGCG